>CAKPIA010000018.1 GCA_934162205.1 uncultured Clostridia bacterium | reverse complement strand
AATATTGGGGTATCGCCAAGCGGTAAGGCATCGGACTCTGACTCCGACATTCCTGTGTTCGAATCACAGTACCCCAGCCATTTAAAAACAATTTATAAACTAATATGGTATTGTAAGTTGTTTTTTTCTAATATTTTAATAATCAATGTTTAATTTAATTATAAGTTGATCTTTTTGCTGTCGTATTGAAAATGTAATAAAAATATGATATTATAGATAAGTAAAAATATTAAATAAACTTGTAAAAATTTTTTATAAGTGCTAACACCAAAAGGAAAAGGAGGAAAATTAAGATGGAAAGAAAATATTTTACAACTATTGGGCAAGACAGTCATCGGATTGAAACTCCCAAAACTAAACCACTAGTTTTAGGTGGCGTAGAATTTGAGTCAGATTATTCGCTTTCGGCGAATAGTGATGGAGATGTAATTCTGCATGCTTTAACTAATGCTATATCTGGAGCAACAACTTATAATGTCCTTGGAAAAGTAGCAGATAATATGTGCAAAGAAGGAATTACAGATAGCAAAGAGTATTTAAAAGAGGCTTTAAAGGCGATGAATAGAATAAAAATTGAACATGTTTCAATTTCTATAGAAGCTTTAAAACCAAAGTTTACTCCAAAGATATCAGAAATGAGGAGTAAGATTGCAACTTTGTTGTCTGTAGAGGAACAAAATATTGGTATTACTGCTACAACAGGGGAAGGATTGACGGAGTGTGGCAAAGGAAATGGAATTTTTGTTACAGTCATATTAAGTTGTAGTACATATTGCAATTATTATTAATGTGCTGCATAAGGTGTTATAAAAATAAGACGAGAATGAATAATTCTTGTCTTATTTTTATAGCTTATTTAAAATAAAAAAATTTTTTATGTAAAAATTAAAGAAGTTATTTTTATTGTCATAATTATTGTCAAAAAAAGTATATTATGATATATATATTATAAATATAAGATAAATTAGTAGTATAAAAATAGGAGAGAAAAAGATATGGGTAGATATGCTTATCATGGACAAGAAATACTAAAAAGGAATGGTAAATTAGTTGGATTTAATGCAGGATATGGATTTTATGCTGAACATGAAACTAGATATTCTGGAACTGAACAAATTAAGCCTAAAAAATCAAAAAATAAAGGTAAAGATAAAAATAAAGATAACTCATTTTATTTAGAAATTGTCAAAAATCCTGAAGATGTGAATTTAATGGAATTTAGTGATGGAAATGTTTGGTTAACAAATGATACATGGAATTATGCAATGTTAATGCAAAAGACTGAAGAAGAAAGACATGAAGTTATGGATAGATATATCAATAATGACGATAGAAAGAATGCTGAAGAAAGTTTTTCAAGATTTGGTTTTGAAGTAGATTCTCCTGAAGTTGTTGCTTTATGGTATGCTGGATTTAATGGCTCTGATGGAAACTTTGATTTAATATCTACAAATGAAGAAAGTAGTGAACTAATAAAAACATTATATACTGAAATGCAAAAAGGAAATGTTGCAATTTCAAGTGATTATAGTTTTATGTTTAAAGATAGAGGATTATCTTTTGTATTATTAGACCAATTAACTCAAGAAGACCTTATGAATAAACAATTAGTAGATCATCGTGATGAAATGGCAAGACAATTCCAAAAAGAATATAGAGATTACTTACAAAAAGAAGGATTAGATGAAAGTATTTGTATTGGAAAAGGTGGTAAATATCCCGCAGAATTTTGGAATGTTCAAATAAGTGATTTGGAAACCAATATTAAACGGAGAAATAGTACCTGAATTTTATTTAGAAATTATTGATACTTCTAAAGGAAGAGAAGATTTAAATAATCTTTGTATGCATAAACTATGTCGTTTGACAGGAGATGAAATTAAAGCTTTAGTACCAGTTGTTAAATCACCAGAGTATGCTGAATATGCTAAAAATCATAGTAAAGAAAATGTTGAACAATATTTAATTGAAGAATTAGCATTGTATAGAAAAAAACAAGAGATTGAAGATTTAAGATATTTAGCTGATAAAGAATCTTTAGAAAAAATTGCATCAGAACAAAGAACTGAAACAGTAGAAAAAAGATCATTATCATTAAAAGATAAAATAGGAAAATGGTTAAAGCATGACAAGGAAAATAGCAAAGATAAATCAGAAGAAAAAGGAGAGTAATATGGAAGAGATAGAATATTCAAATTCACTTTATCAAGTAAATGAAATATTAAAATATATGGCACCAAATCTAAAAGCTAGAATACCAAAAAGAATTATTAGTTACTTTGAAAATAATAAGTCGAAAAATTATAGTTGGAGTATTGATAAATCATTACCTTTAGAAAGTCAAGATTTATTAACACCAACAAAAGAAATATTAACACTATTATATAGAGATTATATATGTGATGATATTGAAAGAATTAAAATTCAAAAAACTTTAAGTGAAAATGATATTAAATATCAAAAAGAACTCAAAGAAAAATATGATATAGATAATATTTTTAAAAAGAGACAAAAAAATATTAAAACTACAGAAAAAGAAAGTCAAAATACTACATCAATGTCAACTTGTAGAGAGTCATTTTTTAGTAAAATTATAGGTAGAATAAAATTAATTTTTCATAAATAAAACATAATAAAAAAGAAACTTTATAATAGATAATATAAATAAAGGTTCTTGCTTTTTTAGGTAATAAATAAAGTGAATGTTATAGATAAGGGGTAGCATATGGTAAATCTAGAACTATATAGAATATTTAAAATTGTAGCAGAAGAAGAAAATTTAACCAAAGCAAGTGGAATTTTACACATTTCACAACCAGCAGTAACTAAGCATATTAAAAATTTAGAAAACCAATTAAATACTAAATTATTTAAAAGAAGTAAGTATGGAATGATACTTAATGAAAATGGGAAAAAACTATATTTGCAAATAAAGGATGCTATAGACATTCTTTCAAAGGCAGATTTAATGTTTAATTCTCATAAAGATATAAAATTTGGTGTGCATGTAAACATGCCAAATAGATTATATAACAATGGTATTTCGAAATTTTATAAAGAAAATAATAACAATATTATTAATATACATAGATTAGATGCAAAGAATATGTTTTCTGCTTTAGAAAAACAAGAAATTGATCTTGCTTTTTCTAAAAAATATAGTGATGAATTGTATGATACAAATAAAATTAGATTTATAAATATAGGAAAATTACATGATGTATTTATTGTAAATAAAAATTCTCAATATTTAAATAAAAAACTTTCTAAAAGTGATTTAAGAAATACAACAATTTACACATTAAAAAAATTTTCAAGTGCATATAAAAATTTAGTAAATGCACTTGAATATAAAGTAGATGACAAAGTAAATATAGCAAATGTTGATTTTCCTGGAATTATGGAATTATTGAAATTTAGAGATGTAATAGCAGTTGTTACAAAAGAATATATAGAAGATAGATTAGAAAATAGTGAATTAAATATACTAGATGTAGGATTTTCACTTGCTCCAGCTGAATATGGAATATATTATAATGTTAATAATAAATTTAAAGAATTAAATAATTTAATCGAAATTTTAAAAGAAAATTCTCAAATATAACTTAAAGTTATACTTTGTAGACAAATATGTATTTAACATAATGATAAAACCTTTTTATAATTAATATAGACACTAGTCAAATTTTTTATAGAAAGGTTTTTAATATGTATAATTTAACTTTTAATGATGAAACACAAATGAAAATATTAGAATTTTTAGGAACAACAGAGAAAATGATTTCAGGTGTAACTAGCAAATTGTCTAATTCGAAAAAAGAAGCACATATATATGCTATGTCAGATTTGGGATTATCAATAGATGCAGTAAGAATGATGGGGGGATTTTTTGTTGGAACATGTATAACTTGGGAATGTGATGTTCCTTTTGTTCCAATAGATGCAACTGTTAATGTTTGTGGTGTTTGTGCTTATAAACTAAAAAATAAAATTACACCTAAAGAATTTAGAGAGAGAGTAGAAAATACTTTTAAAAATGATTCTACTTATGATTGGAATTATAACAGGGGAAATCATTTTTGTACTTTATGCTATTGTGATGGAAAACAAAATCTAGAAGAAGGCTATTATATAGTTGTTCATGCTTCTGCTGCAGAGTATAAAGAGGGAAATATGGAAAAAGGATTATTTCCTGAAAAAAATAATTGGTATTATAATGCAATAAAAACATATACAGACATAGAAACGGGCAGATATTTAAGATATTTAGATGGTGAATATGCCAAGAAATTTTGGGATATTGCTCATTTCCTAGAAAATTTTAATGCTAAAAGAAATGAATATTTTATAGAAAAAACTTTTAATGGATTAATTGATAAAAAGATTTTAAATATTCAACATTATGGAATGCCAACAGAACATTCTATTTGTATAGGTTGTCATTGGGAAGAAGAAATGTATGCTTTGCTTACAGCACCAGGAGAAGATATTTATTTTGTAAATCCTTTAGAAAGTGAAAAAAATCGATTTAAGCATGATAATATGAATTTTACA
>CAKPIA010000017.1 GCA_934162205.1 uncultured Clostridia bacterium | reverse complement strand
TAAAAAGTTACAAACTTTACAATTTGCAGAAAAATTAACTGTAATAAAAACAGAAAAAAATGGATGGATAAAAGTAAGAACATCATCAGGAACAATTGGATATATAGCAAAAGAAAAAGTATCAAAACAAAAACCTTATAAAGCATATACAATAAAAAGTGTAATAATAAGAAGAAAAGCTACGGATAATTCTAAAAAGTTACAAACTTTACAATTTGCAAAAAAATTAACTGTAATAAAAACAGAAAAAAATGGATGGATAAAAGTAAGAACATCATCAGGTACAATAGGATATGTAGCAAAAGAAAAAGTATCAAAACAAAAACCTTATAAAGCATATACATTAAAAACTTTAAAAGTCAGAAGAAAAGCAACAGACAATTCTAAAAATTTAGAAACTATTGATTTTTGTAAAAAAGTAACTGTAGCTGAAAGAGAAAATGGATGGGCAAAAATAAGAATATCATCAGGTACAATTGGATATGTATTAGAAGAAAATCTGTCAAGAAATAAACCATATATTAATAAAAAAGGATTTGTGGCAGTTACAACAACATTATCTTTAAGAAATTCAGCTAGTAGTTATTCAGGAATTAAAGAGACTTTAGATGCAGGTGAGATTGTAAATATACTTTCTGAAAAAAATAATTGGTATAAAGTATCTACAAATGCTGGAAATGTAGGTTTTGTTAGTAAAAATTATATAAGAACATCAAGTTCTAAAAAAGAAGAATTATTAGTTACATATACAACATATTCAAGAGGAAGTCCATCAAATAGAAACTTTAATATAGCAAGAGCTTGCGGAAAAATAACAGGTAAAAAATTAAGACCAGGAGAAGAATTTAACTGGTTTAATGTAGTAGGATCATGTGGAGGACAAAATGGTTATAAACAAGCAACTGTTATTGTAAATGGAATATATAAACAAGATTTTGGTGGTGGCGTATGCCAAGTAGCAACAACTCTATGTGGAGTTGCAAAAAGATTGGGATCAACAGATATATATGCTAGACCACATTCTAATCATGTAAGTTATTTAAATGGTGACGGAGTTGAAGCAGCAGTATCATATGGAAGTAAAAACTTTAAATTTAGAAATACTACATGTGATACAATAAAACTTGAAATGTATTCTGCTAATGGAAGAGTAATTGCAGTAGCATATAAAGTTTATTAAAATTAAATAGAATAAAAAATAAAAAATCACTCAAAATAAAATTGGGTGATTTTTTTATGAAAATTTCATATGTTAAATTTAAAGGAGATAACAAAAATTTTAGACTAGCTAAAGGGATGGGATTTGATGTTTTTGAGTTAGAAGAACCAGAACAAATAGATATAGAATTAAAAAAACTAAAAAATAAAAATTATGATACAATTGTTATCACAAACGAATTAGCTAGTTTTTCAAGTGATTTGATAAGTAAATATGAAACTGATAATAAAATAAGAATAATCATTACTCCAGGGAGAAAGAATTAAAAATAATTTTTAGCATATATTTTTAATAAAAATAATTTTGGAGGGAGAATGATTATACAAGAAGATTATAAAAGATTTGTTAATGAATTAAAATTAAAATTAAAAAGTAATAATAAAAAAATTGTTTTTGTATGTATAGGAACAAATAAAATAATTGGCGACAGTTTAGGAGCTTTAATTGGATCAAATTTAAATAAATTACTAATAAATAATAAAGAAATTGATGTAATAGGAAATTTTGAAAATCCAATACATGCATTAAACATTGAAGAAAATATAAAATATATAAATAATAAATATAAGGATAAATGCATTGTAGTAATAGATTCCGCAATATCAAAAAAAGAGCTTGTAGGAAAAATTTTTGTTACTGAAGGTAAGATAAAATTAAATAAAGGAAAAAATAAAGAAAAATTAGAATTAGGAGATATAAGCATAAAGTACAGTGTTTGTGAAGATTTAGAAGATACAGATAGAAATCTACAATCTTTAAAACATATACCAATACAATTAATAGTAGATTTGTCTAATATAATATCTCTTGGTATTTATGAAGCAATAACACAAAATTAAATAAAATGAATATCATTGTAAAATTTGGAAAAACTTAAAATATAGAACATATTTTAAGGAGTGATATTTAATGGAAACAAGTAATATGAAGAATATAGTGGTATTAAAAAATTTACCATCTAACATAGTAGAAGAAGCAATAGTTATACTTAAAGGAAATAAAAAAATAAAAAAACTTGAACTTGCGGATAAAAAGAATAGTAAAAATGTGCAAAATGAAGAATTTAAAAATAAAGAATATATATTAAAAGAAGCAGAAATGCTGGTTTCTAACTACATAGATAAAACACAAGATTATAAAAATGGTGAAAAAAACACTAAAAAAGATAAAAAGAAAATTAAAATTTTGAAAAGATATAGTATAGTAGTAACAGTTTTACTACTAATAAGTTTAGTTTTAAATATATTTTAAAATTAAACATAAAACACATCTTCTAAACATATACATTAAAAAGGTAATGTACTAAGGAAGAGGTGTTTTTTTATGGAAAGAACAATGTCTGTTGAAGATAAAATCAGAAGAGCAGAAGAAATTTATAATAGAAGAAGAGAAATTAATACTAGATATAATAGTAACACTACAAGAGTTAGTGTAAATAATAAAAAAGACTTTAAATTATTTAAAAGATTAATTTGGCAAATTATTACATGTCTTTTTATTTACTTTGCATTTTATTTTTGCGTTATGAACAATTATGTTTTTTCAGAAGATTTAAAAAGTAAAGTTAGAGAAATACTTTCTTACGATATAAATTTTCAAGAGGTGTATACAAAATTAAATAGTATGTATACTAATTTAACTAATGAAAAGCAATTGGAGGATAACAATTTAGCACCTAATGAAAAAAATAAAGTTGAAGAAGAAAATAAAAATAGTGGCGAAGATAAAAAAGAGAATTTAGAAGAAAGTAATAATCAAGAAAATGCTAACACTAATACTAATACAGAAATAGCTAATGTGGAAGAAACATTAAAAGAAGAAAATATTGGAGGAGCAGTAGAAGAAAATAATGAAAAGGTAGAAGAAACAACAAATTTATCACAAGAGGAACAAGATATAGTTGATGTGAAAAATACAGCAAGTTTTATTGTTCCAGTTGAAGGATATGTTAGTTCTAAATTTGGAATAAGAAATCCAACAACCAGTACTGTTCCCAAAAACCATACAGGATTAGATATAGCAGCTATGAGTGGAACTGTTATAAGATCTGCTACAGATGGAGTTGTAATACAAAATTCTAGTCAAGGAGATTACGGAAATCATCTAAAAATAAAAATTGGAGATGTTACAATGGTATATGCACATTGTAAAACATTATATGTAAATGAAGGTGACAAAGTGACACAAGGGCAAGAAATAGCCGAAGTTGGAACAACTGGAAATTCTACAGGACCACATCTTCATTTTGAAATTAGAAAAGCAGATAGATTTGTAGACCCTCAAAAAATTATAAATATATAGAGGAAAACTTATTATGAGATTTAGAATTGATTTAAAAATCTTTATTTTTTTAATTTTATTTTATTTTATGAAACAAATAGAACTATATGCAACTATTATGTTTTTTTGTATAATTCATGAATTAGGACATTTATTTGCTGGAGTTTTATTGGGGATGAAACCAGAAAAATTAGAATTAATGCCTTTCGGATTATCAGTATCTTTTAAATTGTATCCAAAAGATTATAATAAAAAAATTGGTAAAAGTAATTTATTAGAAATAAAGAAAATATTAGTAGCTGTTGCTGGACCATTAACTAATTTTATTATAGTTATAATAAGTAAAACTGGCAGAATAGTTTTTTTGGATAATGAAATTTTTATATATGCCAATTTACTTATAATGTTATTTAATTTGATTCCTATATATCCATTAGATGGAGGAAGAATTTTAAAAAGCTTATTAAGCTTAGAATTTGGAAGAAAGAGGGCCAGAGAGTATAGTAATAGTATTTCTAATGCATCTATAATTATATTAACTATTATTAGTAGTATAGCTATATATTATTTTAAAAATATTGCAATTTTTCTTATAATATCTTTTTTGTGGTTATTAGTTATAAGAGAAAATAAAATACATAGAAAGATAATAAATGCATATGAAATAATTGAAAGAAATTAAGTTGACAATTAATAGTTGAAATAATATAATAAAACATATATAAACAAAAGAGGAGTAATAAAAATGAATATAGTAGCTGTGATTTTTGCAAATGTATGCACAGATACACATAGGTGTTTTAATAAAAAACAAAGATAAAAAGATAGAGAAAACCTATAAAAAAGTAGGTTTTTGTAGCTATCTTTTTTTATTATGATATGCAAGTGATATAAAAGAGGAGAAAATATGGAGATAAAAATAAAAGGAAAAAGAGGAATAACATTAATAACATTGGTTATAACCATAATATTGTTATTAATATTGGCGGCTGTGAGTGTTACAATGTTAACGGGAGATAGTGGATTTTTTGGAAAAGCACGTCTAGCAAGAGAAAACACAGAGAAAGCAGAATATAAAG
>CAKPIA010000016.1 GCA_934162205.1 uncultured Clostridia bacterium | reverse complement strand
ACAGCGACAAGCACAACAAAAAGTATAACAGTAAGTGCAAATACAACAGATGCAGAAGCAACAAATACGAGTGCAAGTAGTGGAATAGCAGGATATAGATTTAAATTAGATAGTGGAAGTTGGACAGAATATCAAGCAAGTGGAACATATAAATGGGATAACTTAACACAAACAACAAATCATACAATAACAGTAGAGGCAAAAGATAATGCAGAAAATACGAAACAAGGAACAGTAAGTAAAGGAACAGGAACAATAGAAACAGCAGGAACAGCAAGTTATACACCAACAGGATGGACAAGTGGAAATGTAACAGTAACATTACCAACAATGAGTGGATATTCAACAAGATATACAACAAATGGAACAATGCCAACAACGAATAGTACAGAATATAATGGAGCTTTGACAATAACAGGAAATTGCACTATTTATTATGTTTATACAGATGGAACCAATATAGGAGGAGTAGGAACTTTAAGTATAACTAATATAGATAAAAAACCTCCTGGTGGAGTAACTGTAACATATAATGGAGGATCAAATAGTTGCTCTTGGAAAAATAATTATAATTTGACATTATCAGCAAGTGATAGCCAATCAGGAGTTGCATATTACGAAATTGATTGGGATGGAGATGGAAATTCTAATACAACAACAAATTCTAATTTTATACCTTGGGATGGATATTCTTCATGCAATACTAGATTTAGAGCTGTAGATAATGTTGGAAATAGAGGAGCATGGACAGAAAATAATCATATTCACATGGACACAACTAAACCATCTATGTCAGTTGAGTTATTTACAAATACAAAGGGATATTATCCAAAAGTATCAATAAGTGATAGTAATTTGGATACATTACAAATAATAAAAGATAGTGTTATATACTCAAATAGTTTTAGTAGTACAAGTTATACAAATTCATTAACAAATGTAGAACTAGGCAATGGAACATATACAGTTATAGTTAAAGATAAAGCTGGAAATTCAACAAGTAAAGTTGTGAGAATCCAAATGATATTAACCCAAAATAATTATGGTGGATGGAACTCAAATTATTATTATTCATCATTTGGAAATATAACAAATCATTCATATGGAGTTCAAAATGGATTACTACTATGGGGAGTGTCAGTACCACATAGTGGATGGGGAGCATTATTAACATATTATAAAAATAATGTAAGTACCATGGGATATGACACAATAACGGCAGTGTATTATGTGGAAAATAATACATCAAGTAGTGTGGGATTTGGAATACAACTTAATGGAACAATACTTGGTTCATTAGATCCTGCATCAAGCAAAAACTCAGGAAACTTAATTCCTATATATAGGGGAATAAGTGATCATCAATCGAATTATACAGTAGTATTAAGAGCATCAAGTACAAGTAATGATAGTAATGTAAGTTATACAGATGTTATAAATTCATATATTATGTGTTCTGGAATGTATAGTATAAGAGATAATTAACATTAGAAAGAATAGAGAGAAATCTCTATTCTTTTATTATGGAAGTGTTTAAAAAATTTATATAAAGTAGATAAGTTTGTTGATGTTAAAAAATTAAAAATATAATATATACTAATCTTAAACTTTATGCATAAAAAATAGAAAATTGTCGAGAAAAATTTTTATGTATATAAAATAAAGTATTGAACAAAATAAATGTTTATTATAAAATACATTCACTAAAAGAGGTGAAAAATATAATAAATAAAATTTTAGACTTAATATATCCACAAGTATGCGGAATTTGTGGAAAAATAAATACGAATTCACTATGTAACAAATGTGAAATTAAGTTAAAAAAACATTTTGAAATAAAAATAGATAATTATGAAGATTTTAGTACATATTATGATAAACATATATATTTTTTTCAATATGAAGGAAGTATAAGAAAATTGTTAATAAATTATAAATTTAATGAAAAATCATATTTATATAGAAGTTTTGTAAATTTTTTGTTAAAACAACAAAAAGTTTTTGAAATTATAAAAACTTATGATATAATACTTCCAGTACCAATTAGCAAAAAAAGATATAAGCAAAGAGGGTATAATCAAACAGAGTTAATTGCTAGGGAAATAAGCAAAAGAGCAGGTATTGAACTAGTAACAAATTGCGTATATAAAGAAAGAAACAATGTACCACAAAGTACATTAAATAAAGAAGATAGAATTGAAAATGTAAAAAATACATATATAATTAAAAATTCAAAAATAATAAAAGATAAAAGAGCAATAATACTTGATGATATTTATACAACCGGAAGTACAGTAAATGAATGTAGTAAATTATTAAAACAAAATAATGTAAAAGAAATTTTAGTAATGACAATTGCAAAAGATTAAAAATAAAACGAAGGAGAAAAAATTAATGGAAGATTTAGTTGAAAGTATTTTAGATTATGTAAGATCAGATTATACAGATTATGCAATAATGATAAATGGTGAATGGGGTTCTGGAAAAACTCATTTTTGGAATCACAAAATAAAAAATAAGATAGAATCAATGCAATTAAATGGAAAAAAATTCACTACTATATACATGTCTTTATATGGAATATCAAATCTAGAAGATATTAGTAAAAAAATATTTATAGAAACAACTCAACTAATGGACAAAAACTTAAGAAAATATATGAACTCTAATGGAATATCAAGTATACCAGAATATGCAAAAACTGGAATAGATATGGCAAACTTTTTTGGAGTTTCACAAAATGGTGAAAGATTAGATTATTCTGAATTCTTTTCAACAGATGATAAAGTTTTATGTTTTGATGACTTAGAAAGAGCAAATGTAGATGTTATAGATATTTTAGGATATATTAATAACTTTGTTGAACATGATCATATAAAAACAATAATTATATGTAATGAAAAAGAATTATCAACAAAATTAAAAAGTAGTAATCTAGAAATGAAAACATTTATAGCAACATACTTGTTAGATAAACAAGGGGACTTAGACAAAAACGACAAGCCAATGGTTGAAAAAATTAGAGATAAAATAGAATATGTATTTGATAAAGCAAATGATTATGAAAGAATAAAAGAAAAATTAATAGGCGAGACATTTGAGTATGCACCAAAATTTGATTATATAATAAATGGTATTTTAATGAGATATGAGAATAATCCTGATTTAATAAGATTTTTAAGAGAAAATACGGGATTAATTATTTCAACATTTAATAAAAGTGGTACAAGAAACCTAAGAATTTTAAAACATTCATTAAATGATTTTAAGAAAATTTTTGAAATGGTAAGTAAATCATATCCAAATACAAACCATAGAGTAATGCAAACAATGCTTATATTTACAATAGCTGTTTCATTCGAAATAAAAGCCGGAAAAATAACAAAAGACAAATTTGTAAATATTAAAGATAATGAAGAATACAAGTCATTGTTAGTATCATCAAGAGTTTTAATGGATAATAGACAATTTTATATTAAAGAATTTGATAGTAATTATTATTATAATTTTAAAGCTGAATATAGATTCTTTAAATTTATAGAATATTATGTAAGAACAAGAATATTTGATATGAAAATATTTAAAGATAATATGGAAACAATAAGAAATACAGTAGATACAGAAAATCTACCAGGATATAAAAGATTGCTTACAGAAGAATATTGGAAAATATCAGATGATCAATTTGATAATGTTATAAATGAAGTAATTGAAGATGTAAAAGCAGGAAAATTAAAATTAATAGAAATAGTTAAATTATTTGCATATTTTAGTTATTTTTCAAGAAAAAATTTAATTAATTATGACTTAAAAACTTTAAAAACTATATTCTTTAATGGAATGAATATTTCTGCATTAACGTCAGAATATTGTCCTAATGTAGAAGAAGAATTAGGAAAAATTGCAATAGACGAAGTGGCAGAAGATATGAATGACATATTAAAACACTTTAATAATTTAAATGATCAATTATTAGATAAAATGTATAAAGAAAAGGCAGAAGATATATTTAAATGTATTCCAATGAAAATGGAACAATTTTATGAAAGATTTGATAAAGAATGTATGAATATACCAATATTTAAGTATTATGATGTATATCAAATGTTCCAAAGAATATCATGTGCTAGTAATGAGGATATAGTTATTATTAAAGAAAAATTAGTAAATAGAGCTGAAAAATACACTAAAGAAATAGAACCAGAAATGAAAAATATAAAATTACTAAAACAAGTAACAGATGATTATATAAAAGGTAAAGATACAACAATAAAAATAGTTATGTTAAAAGATTTCTCTAAAGAATTAGGATATATTTTAGATAAATATAAAACAAGTTTTTTACCTAAAAAAGAAATAGAACAAGTAGAAGAATAAATAAAAAGAATTTCTATGTAACAAATAATTATATAGAAATTCTAATTTTTTATAAATAAATTTTGTATAAAAACTTCCTTTTTAGCCATACTAAAAAAAGACAAAAAAATCAAAAGGAGGAAGTTTATGAAAGCAACAGGAGTTGTAAGAAGAATAGATGATTTAGGTAGAGTAGTAATTCCTAAAGAAATAAGAAAAACACTAAGAATAAAAGAAGGCGATCCATTAGAGATTTTTACAGATAGAGAAGGACAAGTGATATTAAAAAAATATTCTCCAATAGGAGAACTTTCAGAGTTTGCTTCTGGTTATGCAGAAACATTATCGAAAACAACTGGTCATATTGCATGTATTACAGATAAAGATACAGTAATAGCAGTATCAGGTGGTTCTAAAAAAGAATTTTTAGAACAAAGTATTAGTGATGAATTAGAACAACTTATGGAAGATAAAGAAATATATACAAGTAAAGAAAATAGTGATATATCTATGCCAATTATAAAAAATGATAATAGAGAGAGAAAGTACAATTCACAAGTAGTATATCCAATAATTTCAAATGGAGATACAATAGGTACAGTTATATTAATGTCAAAAGAAGCTAATACCAAAATGAATGATGTAGAAAAAAAGGTTGCACAATCTGCAGCAACGTTTTTAGGTAGCCAAATGGAAATATAATAAAATAAAAGAGTTTTAATTTGTTATTAAAACTCTTTTATTTATAATATTCATTTGCATTTTTTGATATATTTTGATTTGCATATTGATATTTTGAAGGATCAATTCCTCTTATTGTAATAGAATTCGTATAAGATAAATATTCTAATTTATTAGCCATACTGTTAATTAGATAATTATGATAATTTGAATCTAAATAAGGTAAGTTTTGTATAAACAATTTACTATCATTTGAATAATCTGGTGATAGTAAAAATCCTAGTTGACTATCTTGTCTAGCAATTTCTTTTACGGTTTCCATATAACTACTTTCTAAAGCTAGCGAAACCATTTGACTATGAGATGTTGTGTTATATTTTTTGCCATCTAATCCAGTAAAATTATCTTTATCAGCAATATTTTTTTGAGCATAAGATTCATTACTACCATTAATTCTAATAAGTGCATCATAAGCATTTGGATATATTCCAGTCTTGTCTGAAATATCTGCTAATTCATAATATGAAGAAAGAAATTGCATAATACCTAATTCTAATTCTGGGTTTACAAAATCGTTTGAAGATTTATAGTTAAGAAAGTTACGATTGTTTTCAGTATGTGTTGTATTATTAGGGGTAGGTAATTGGTAAATTTTTTCTTTTTTAAATATTTTATTAAAAAATTCTTGTAATTTATCTAAAAAGTTTGCCATTTTTATCTCCTATTTTTTTTATATTCTAGCATTAGTATTTAAAAAAGGCAATAGATGAAAAAATAAAAATTGCATAACAAATTAATACTACTTGTCAAATTTTTAGAAATAATGTATAATTATACAATGATTAAGTATATTAAAATAAACAGATTGTAAAAAAGTAAAAATTGGAGATAATATATGAAAAAAAAGAAAAAAAAAATATATTATTACAAAAATTATAATGAAGATATTATAAAAAGTTCAAATCAAAATTATGAATTACCTAAAGATTATATTTGGATTAATAATAGTAGTATTTATAAAATGAAATCAAAAATAATATACTTTATTGCAAAAATATTTGGATATTTTTATTGTAAAGTTGGATTAAATGTTAAATTTGTAAATAATAAAATTTTAAAAGACTATAAAAAACAAGGATACTTTGTATATGGTAATCATACGCAAATTTTAGGAGATGTATTTATTCCATCACAAATATCAAAAACAAAAAGAATATATACAATAGTAAGTCCAGCAAATTTTGGAGTAAAAGTAATTGGAAAAATTTTGCCAGAATTAGGTGCTTTACCAATTCCAAAGGCAATAACAGAAATGAAAAAATTTACAGATGCAATTAAATACAGAATAAAAGAAAATAAAGCAGTAATAATATATCCAGAAGCTCACGTATGGCCATATTATACAAAAATACGTGAATTTGAAAATACATCTTTTAAATTTCCAGTGGAATGTAATGTACCAGCTTTTTGTATGACAACAACGTATTATAAAAGAAAATTTTCAAAGAAACCAGGAATCAAAGTTTATATAGATGGACCATTTTTTTCAAATGAACAATTAAATAAAAAACAAAGACAAGAAGAATTAAGAAATAAAATATATAATTGCATGCTAGAAAGAAGTAAAAACAGTAATTATGAATATGTAAAATATGTGAAAATAGAACAAGATTAATTGGAGATGTTAAATGAATATTTTATATTGTGGCGATAAAAATATAATAGATGGATTAATAATATCAATACTTTCATTACTAAAAAATACAAATGAAATACTAAATATATATGTGTTAACTGCAAGTATAAAATTAGAGGAAAAAGAATATAATGCAATTTCCAATAAAGAAATTACTATTTTAGATAAAATAGTAAAAGAAAAAAATGCTAATAATTTTGTGAAAGTAATAGATATTACAGAAAAATTTGCAAAAGAAGTACCATTAAAGAATATAAAAACACGTTTTACACCATGTTGTATGTTAAGATTATTTGCAGATGAAATACCAGAATTGCCTAAAGATAGAATTTTATATTTAGACAATGATGTAATATGTAGAAAAGATTGTAGTAACTTTTATAATCAAAATATAGACGATACAGAATTAGTAGGTGTTTTAGACCATTACGGTAAATGGTTCTTTAAGAAAAAACATTTAAAATTTGATTATATAAATTCAGGAGTGCTTTTATTAAATATTAATAAAATAAAAGAAACAAAGTTATTTGAAAAAGCAAGAAAAATGTGCATAGAAAAGAAAATGTTTATGCCGGATCAATCTGCATTAAATAAATTGTCAGTTAATAAAAAAATATTACCAAGAAAATATAATGAACAAAGAATATTAAAAAAAGATACTGTAATACAACATTTCACTACAAGTTTTAGAATATTTCCAATATTCCATTCAGTTACTATAAAACCTTGGAATATAGAAAATGTGCATAAAAAATTAAAAATTTTTGAATATGATGACTTATTTGAAGAATATGAAAAAATAATAAAACAAATAAAAAATTAGGAGGAAAATATGAAAAAGGAAATACCAATTTTTTTTACAATAGATGATAAGTATGCACCATATGTAAGTGTAGCAATATCTTCAATTATAGAGAATGCGTCAAAGGAGTATAATTATAAAATAATAATAATTTATCAGGAATTGACAAACGAAAATATAGAAAAAATTTCAAGATTACAAAATGATAATTTTAAAATAGAATTTGTGTATATGAAAGATACATTAGATGCAATTACAGATAGAGTAGAAAATAGATTAAGATGTGACTATTTTACACTAACAATATATTTTAGATTATTTATACCAGAAATGTTTAAAGAATATGATAAAGGAATTTATATTGATAGTGATATTGTTGTTCCTGGAGATATTTCAGAATTATATAATTTTGAGTTAGGAGATAATTTAATTGGAGCATGCCCAGACCATTCTGTTGTAGATATTCCAGAAATTATAAACTATATGGAAAACGCTATTGGAGTAAATAGACATGAATATATTAATTCTGGTGTATTGTTAATGAACTTAAAGAAAATGAGAGAAGAAAAATTTGATCAAAGATTTCTAGAATTACTTAATAAATATCATTTTGATTCTATTGCTCCTGATCAAGATTACTTAAATGCTATGTGTAATGGAAGTATTTTATATCTTGACGAATGTTGGGATGCTATGCCAATAGAAGGAAAAAATGAATTAGATAATCCAAAATTAATACACTATAATTTATTTTCTAAACCATGGTGTTATGATAATATTCCATACGAAGATTATTTTTGGAAATATGCAAAAAAATCAGATTATTATAATGACATAGTAGATTTTAAAAATACATATTCTGATGAACAAAAAAAATCAGATAGTGATTGTTTGGCAGTATTAATAAAAAAAGCAGATACTGTACCAAATGAAGAAATTACATTTAAAAAGATATATGAAAGTGGAGAAAAAGTACGAGTATGATTATAGGGGATAATAAAAGGGAAGTTATAAATAATATAAAAATAGCAGCAGACAATAAAGAATTTAATAAAAAAGTAGAAGTAAATGACCCAAAACTTTCAACAGAACAAAAAAGAAAAATTATTGAAAAATACTTAAAAACTAGAAATGGATTAGGATATAAATTTAATAATGAAATAGCTAGATTAGTTGTAGATTTTGTTACTTGGTCTCAAAATAAAGACACAGAAATAGTTGGACTTGAAAATATAGAAAATCTTAACTCTGGGGCAATTATTACTAGTAATCATTTTAATCCAATTGATAATACAATAATAAGAAAATTAGTAAAAAAGATGGGAAAAAATAACTTATATATAGTTGGACAAGAATCAAATCTTGCTATGCCAGGAATGGTAGGATATATGATGAATTTTTCTGATATAATTCCAATAAGTAATCAAGTAAGTTATTTAAGAAATGAATTTCAAGATATAATTGAAGAAAAATTAAATAAAAATAATTTAATACTAATCTATCCAGAAGAAGAAATGTGGTTTAACTATAGAAAACCTAGAACATTAAAAAGAGGAGCATATTATTATGCTACTAAATGTAATGTACCTATAATATCTTGTTTTGTAGAAATTATAGATACAGAAGAAAAAGATAATGACGAATTTTATAAAGTAAAATATAGACTACATGTTTTACCAACAATATATCCAGATCCAAATAAAACAATGAGAGAAAATACAAAATATATGATGGAAAGAGATTACAAACAAAAGAAACAAGCATATGAATTAGCATATAAAAAAGAATTAGATTATGAATTTGAAGATGATGATATAGCAGGACTTATAAAAAAATAAAAATTTTATTTTCTTTTATTCTTTAAATATTGACAAAAATAAATTGTAATAATATACTTATAAGTATAATAACAAAAGAGGAGTAATGAAAATGGAAACAGAAGCTATAACCCTTGCAGGAGTGTACACACACACAGGTGGTTTAATAAATGTAAATACAAATATAAATAAAAAGATAGCAATAAAGCCTATAAAAATATAGGTTTTTGTTGCTATCTTTTTTGAGTTGTAAGTATTATGATTTTCTATATATTGCTTTTTGTAAAAATTTTTTAGAAAAAATATTACTCTTCTTTTGTTTCTAAAAAATAAAAAACATTAAGCAATATATAGAAAATCATAATATGAAATTAAAAAAATAATACAAAAGAGGGGAAAATATGAATATAAAAATAAAAGAAAAAAGAGGAATAACATTAATATCATTAGTTGTAACAATAATATTGTTATTAATATTAGCAGGTATAAGTATAGCAATGCTAACAGGAGAAAATGGGATATTTAAAACAGCTCAAAAGGCAAAATTAGAATCACAAAAAGGAACATATAGAGAGATTATAGAGTTAGCAAAAAATGAGAATGAGATAACAACAGATAGAGAAAGAACAAAAAACGAAAAATTAGATGGAATAAGTGAAATATTAAATAAAGATAAAAACTTAGGACAAGGGACAGGAACACAAATAAATAAAGAATACCAAGATAAAGAAAATCCAAGGCTAGTAGTAAAAACAAAAGAAGGTTGGGT
>CAKPIA010000015.1 GCA_934162205.1 uncultured Clostridia bacterium | reverse complement strand
GAATATAAAGGAAAATTTGAAATAGCAGGAACAGGAACAATAATAGCAAAGAGTGTAAAAGAAAGTGGATTAGAAACGATAGCAACAAAGACGATAACTCAGTCTGCAAATGCATTAGGAGCAGCAGCATATGATAGAAATACAAGTACATGTGCTACACAAGGAAATGCAACAACAAGATATTTGTATGTAGACTCATTAATGTATGGAAAAAAGATGAATGTAATTAGTTTATATAATAGTAACTACCAAGATGGAAGTATAAGATATACATTTTATGATAAAAGCAATAGTGTATTGGCAACAACATCAACACGAGTTTACAGCGGAAATTATAGCTACAATTTTGAATATACCATACCTAATAATTGCTACAAAATAGGCATATATGGAGAAGGGTGGAGATTGTCTGCGTATAATATATACGAAATTCAACCTGCAAATGAACCAATGATAATAAGTGAAAATAAATATCCATTATTAACAGTAGATGGTATTGAAAGAAGTTACTCAGTAGTAAGAATAACATATGATAATACCAGTATAAAAAGGTTGTACAAAATTAATGATGGTAACTGGAAAAATTATGATAGTGCAATAAGGTTAGAAATAGGAGATACAATATATGCAAAAGGAATAGATAAAAGTGGTAATGAAACTAGAATAACATCCTCATATACTGCAAAATTACCAAGTGATGCATTAGGAGCAGCAGCATATGATGGAGATACAAGTACATGTGCTACACAAGAAAATGCAACAACAAGATATTTATATGTAGACTCATTAATGTATGGAAAAAAGATGAATGTAATTAGTTTATATAATAGTAACTACCAAGATGGAAGTATAAGATATACATTTTATGATAAAAGCAATAGTGTATTGGCAACAACATCAACACGAGTTTACAGCGGAAATTATAGCTACAATTTTGAATATACCATACCTAATAATTGCTACAAAATAGGCATATATGGAGAAGGGTGGAGATTGTCTGCGTATAATATATACGAAATTCAACCTGCAAATGAACCAAGGATAATAAGTGAAAATAAATATCCATTACTAACAGTAGATGGTATTGAAAGAAGTTACTCAGTAGTAAGAATAACATATGATAATACAAGCTTAAAAAGATTGTACAAAATAAATGATGGTAGCTGGAAAAATTATGATGGTGAAATAAAATTAGAAGTAGGAGATACAATATATGCAAAAGGAATAGATAGAAACGGTAAAGAAACTAGAATAACATCATCATATACTTCAGTGCTTCCAAGTGATGCTTTGGGAGTAGCAGCATATGATGGAGATACAAGTACATGTGCTACACAAGAAAATGAGACAACAAGGTATTTAAATGTAGATTCATTAATGTATGGAAAAAAGATAAGTGTAATTAGTTCATATAATAGTAACTACCAAGAGGGAAGTATAAAATATACATTTTATGATAAAAACAATACTGTATTGGCAACAACATCAACATCTGTTTTGAGCGGAAATTATAGCTACAATTTTGAATATACCATACCTAATAATTGCTACAAAATAGGCATATATGGAGAAGGGTGGAGATTGTCTGCGTATAATATATATGAGATTCAACCATCAACTAACTAAACAAAGGAGGAAAAAATGAGAGATTCAGAGAAAAAAGGAATAATAATATTGATAATAGTGTCAATATTAATAATAAGCATAATATTTATAGCGACAAGAAATAAAAATAAGAAAAATAATGAAGAAGCAAAACAAAACGAACAAGTACAAACAACAGAAAATGGAGTAAAACAAGCAACAAGTGGAAAACTACAAGAAACTAAAGTAGTAGGAGATTTAGAAATAAGTGATATACAAATAACAGAAGAAGATGGATTAGCAACAATAACAGCATCAGTAAAAAATAATTCAGGAGTATCAAAAAACGAATTTCCAATGAAAATAAGAGTATTAAATCAATCAGGAGAAACAATACAAGAAGTAGGAGCATATGTAGGAAAGATGCAAGCAGATGAAACAAGAGGAATAAATGCATCAGTAAATATGGATATTTCACAAATATATGATATCGAAATAGAATTATAAGGTGGTAAAAATGAAAAATAAAAAAGCAATTATAATAATATTGATAATAGTTGTTGTTATATTAATAATATTAGGATTAAAGAATATTTTAAATAATAATAAAAATAAAAGCACAACAATAGAAAATAATGTAGCAACAAGTGAAATAGAAATACAAAAAGTAACTTTTAGTAATATAACTAAAAAATACGAAAATGGAATAACAACAATAAGAGCAGAAATGATAAATAATACAAACAATAAAAAAGATTTTACGGTAAAAATAATCTTAAAAAATGAACAAGGACAAGAAGTGCAAAATATGATACAAATAGTAGAAAATTTAGAGCCAAATAGAAAGAAAATATTAAGTACAGGGATAATGGGAGATTACACAAATATAAAAGATATAGAATTTGAGGTTATAAAATAGTAAAAAAGGATAAATACAAGTATATAAGTACTTGTATTTATTTTTTTGTATAAAATTTCCACAACTTGCAAACAATAACTTAAAACAGTAATTACAAGGAGTGGAAAGATTTGAAAACATATAAAGCTTTAAATATAAATGGAGCATTATTAGACAAAAATCAATTAGAAAAATATTTAGAAAAGGTAGCAACAAATCATAATTTAAAGTTAAAATCTGACAAAGATACTTATCCTGTACCAAGAATGTTAGAAAATTATGATGTTATAAAACAAGTGTATAATTTACTAAATGAACATGTTAAATTAGGAATTAACATACATCCAGCAGGAGAATGGTTATTAGATAATTTTTATATAATAGAAGAAACAGTAAAATCAATTCAAAAAGAATTAACACTAAAAAAATATACTAATTTTTTAGGTATTCAAAATGGGTATAATAAAGGATTTGCAAGAGTTTATGTTGTGGCTTCTGAAATTGTAGCATATACAGATGGAAAAATAGAAAAAGAAGATTTAGAAAAATATTTAAAAGCATATCAGACTAAGAAAAACTTAAGTATGGATGAAATTTGGAATATAGGAATATTTCTAGAAATTGCTATTATAGAAAAAATAAGAGAAATATGTGAAAGAATTTATGTATCACAAATACAAAAATATAAAGTAGAAAATATAGTAGAAAGATTAGTAGAAATAAAAGACAAAAATGAAATAGTATTTAAATCTAAAAACACACTAAAAGATAACGGTAATGTGTTTAAAGACATGAAATACCCATTTATAGAATATATGTCATATGTTTTAAAAAGATATGGCAAAAAGGCTAATAGTTATTTAAAAGTATTAGAAGAGGAAGTAGAAAAAACAGGAACAACAGTGTCAGAAGTAATAAAAAAAGAACATTTTGATATTGCCGTAAGAAAAGTATCTATAGGAAATTGTATAACAAGCTTAAAAACAATTTTAAGAATTAATTTTTTAGAAATATTTGAAAATATAAATGGTGTTGAAGAAATACTAAAAAAAGATCCAGCAAATGTTTATGATAAAATGGACCAAAAAACAAAAGAATATTATAGAAATAAAATTAAAGAAATTTCAAATGATACTAAAGTATCAGAAATATATATAGCTAAAAAAATTTTAGAAATTTGTAAAAACAAAACAAGTGAAAAAGAAAAACATATTGGATATTATTTAATAGATAAAGGGATTAACGAATTATATAACAAGTTAGGATATAAAAGTAAGAAAAAATTAGACGAAAAGTTAAAAGCAAAATGCTATGTATTTTCTATTTATGCTATATCTTTTATATTTTCTGCAATATTAGCAAAATGTATAAATAAATATATAAATAAGTATTGGCTATGTTTAGTATCTTTTTTAATTTTAATAGTTCCAATATCTGAACTTATAATACAATTTGCTCAATATATTTTAGGTAAAATAGTAAAGCCAAAGCTTATTCCAAAATTAGATTTTTATAATGGAATAGATGAAAAAAACTCAACAATAGTTATAATTCCAACAATAATAAAATCAAGAGAAAAAGTAAGAGAATTAACAAAAAAATTGGAAGTATTTTATTTAGCAAATAAAAGTGAAAACCTATATTTTGCATTACTTGGAGATTGTAGTGAAAGTGATAAAGAAATAGAAACATTTGATGAAGATGTAATTGATGAAGGATTGAAACAAATTGAGTACTTAAATAAAAAATACAATAAAGAGAATAATCCTATATTTTATTTTTTATATAGAAATAGAATTTGGAATGAAGGAGAAAACTCTTACTTAGGATGGGAGAGAAAAAGAGGATTAATAAATCAGTTTAATGAATATTTGTTAGGAAACTCTAAAAATACTTTTAGAGTAAATACAATAAAAAAGATACCAAAAATAAAATATGTAATTACTTTAGATAGTGATACAAATTTAATTTTAAATTCTGCATTTGAACTAATAGGAGCAATGGCACATATTTTAAATAAGCCAGAAATTGATAAAAATAAAAAAATTGTTATAGATGGCTATGGAATAATTCAGCCAAGAGTAGGTGTTAATTTAGATATAAGCTATAAGAATTTATTTACCAAAATATTTGCAGGAACAGGAGGAATTGATTCTTATACAAATGCTATTTCTGATGTATATCAGGATAATTTTAAAGAGGGAATTTTTACAGGAAAAGGTATTTACGATTTAGAAGTATTTTCAAAAGTATTGTCAAATGCATTTCCTGAAAACACAGTTTTAAGTCATGATTTATTAGAAGGAAATTATTTAAGGTGTGGACTAGCTACTGATATTTTACTTATGGATGGATATCCAACAAAATACCTTAGTTTTACAAATAGATTATCAAGATGGATTAGAGGAGATTGGCAAATAATAGATTGGCTTAATTGCAAAATAAAAACTTCAAAAGAGAAAATAAAAAATCCACTTAACTTTTTATCAAGATATAAAATATTTGATAATTTAAGAAGAAGTATTTTTGAAATAAGCATATTTATAGGAATTATTTACTCTATCTTAGTAGCAAATAAACAAAATATTCAATTGCAATGGTTTAAATTATTAATGTATTTTATATTAATCTTTCCATTTGTTTTAGAATTTTTAAATATAATTATTCTAAAAAGAGAAGGAGAAGAAAGACAAAAGAATTTTACTCCAAAAATAAATGGTATAAAAGGTGTAATATTAAGAGCAATAATAACTGTAGGTTGTCTACCATATAAAGTTTATATATCTTTTATATCAATAGTAAAAACATTATATAGAAAAATATTTTCACATAAAAATATGTTAGAGTGGATGACATCAGAAGAAGCGGATAAGGTTTCTAAAACAGATATTAGTTCATATTATAAAATTATGTTTTTTAATGTTCTTATAGGCATAATCTTTTTAGTATGCTCAATAAAAAAATTAGAAATAATGGATTTAATAATTAGTGCATTATGGATAATAATACCATCCATAATGTGTTATATAAGTAAGGAGACAAAAGAAAAATTAAAAATAGATTTGATAAATAAAAATGATAAAAAATATGTTTATGAAATAGGTAAAAAAACATGGGGATTTTTTAAAGATAATTTGAATAAAGAAAATAATTATCTTATACCTGATAATTATCAAGAAAATAGGGAAAATTTAATTGTTGATAGAACATCTTCAACGAATATAGGTCTTTCAATCTTGGTAGTAGTATCAAGTTATGACTTAGGGTATAGCAATTTTAAAGAAACAATTGAGTTGTTAAAAAATATATTAACAACAGTGGATCGTCTTCCAAAATGGAATGGACATTTGTATAATTGGTATAACACAAAAACATGTGAACCGCTAGTTCCAAGATATGTTTCAACAGTAGATAGTGGGAACTTTGTTGGGTATTTATATGTTACAAAACAATTTTTATTGAATAGAATAAAATTTAATTTTATATTAAAAGATAATAAAAATAAATTTTATGGAAAACAAGACATTAGAAAAAAACAAAGCAGAATTAATTATAAGGAAAATATAAAATTATTAATAAATATTATAGATAAAGTAATTGAAAACACTGATTTTAGCGTTTTATATAGTTATGATCAAAGATTATTTTCTATAGGTTTTAATATAGAAGAAAATAAATTAACAGATTCATATTATGATTTGTTGGCATCAGAGGCAAGACAAGCAAGTTTAATTGCAATTGCAAAAAAAGATATTCCAACAAAACATTGGAATAATTTAAGTAGAACACTAACAGTACTTGGAAAGTATAAAGGATTAATTTCGTGGTCTGGAACAGCATTTGAATATCTTATGCCAAATGTAAATATTCCAAGATATAAAGGAAGTTTATTAGATGAATCATCTAAATTTTTAATAATGAGCCAAATGGAATACTGTAAAAAATTAGGTATACCATGGGGAATTTCTGAATCTGCATTTAATTTAAAAGATTTACATTCTAATTATCAATATAAAGCATTTGGTATTCCATGGTTGGGATTAAAAAGAGGATTAGCAGACGAGATGGTTGTTTCAAGTTATGGAAGTGTGCTTGCAATAAATGATGTCCCAAATGAAGTAATAAAGAATTTAAAAGAACTTGAAAAATATCAAATGAATAATAAATATGGTTTTTATGAGTCAGTTGATTTTACACCATCAAGATTAAGAAAAGGCGAGAATTTTACTCCAATAAGAACTTATATGGCACATCATCAAGGGTTAATATTACTTTCTATAAATAATTTATTTAATAATAATGTTTTACAGAAAAGATTTATAGAAAATCCAGAAATTGAAGCAGTAAGTATATTATTACAAGAAACTATGCCGGAAAAAGCTATAATTACAAAAGAAAATAAAGAAAAGGTAGAAAAATTAAAATACAAAGATTACGAAAATTATAGTGTACAAGTGTTTAATAAAATGGACGAAAGAATAATTAGAGGAAATGTAATATCAAATGAAAATTATACAATAGCATTAAATCAAAAAGGAGAAGGTTTTAGTAAGTATAAAGATATTTATATAAATAGATATAAAAAAACAGATGATTATGCACAAGGAATATTTTTCTATATTAAAAATATTAAAACTAAAGAAATATGGTCATCTAGTTATAATAAATATATAGATAATACAAATTCATATACTATAAAATTCATGCCAGATCAAGATGAAATTGAAAGAACAGATGGAGATATAAAAACAAAAGTAAAAATAACAATACCACCAAACGATTCGGTTGAAATAAGAAGGTTAGAATTAGAAAATACCGGAAAAAATGAAGAAATATTAGAGGTATCTAGTTATTTTGAACCAGTACTTTCAAAAAAAGAAGATGATTATGCACATCAAGCTTTTAATAATTTATTTTTAATAACTGAATATGATGATGAAAAAAATAATTTGATTATTAAAAGAAAAGCAAGAGGAAAAAATGCCAACGATATTTATTTGGCAACACAATTATTCACAGATTGTGAGATTATTGGGGAAAATGAATTTGAAATAGATAAGGAAAAGTTTATAGGAAGAGGAAATTTAGGAATACCTAAAATGATACAACAATCAATTCCATTTTCTAAAAAAATAGGTTTGGTAACAGAGCCAATTGTAGCGATGAAAAAAACAATAAAAATAAACCCAGGAGAAAAAGTTTATATAGATTTAATATTATCAATTGAATATGATAGACAAAAAGCAATATACAATTTAGATAAATATAAAAATAAAGAAAAAATTAAAATGACTTTTGATTTATCAAAAGCTAAAGTAGAAGAAGAAAATAGATATTTAAATATAAAAGGAAAAGATATAGAAATATGTCAAAAAATTCTTTCTTATATATTATTTGATAATCCTATAAAAAAACAGTATATAGAAAATATACCAAAGCTTGATTATAAACAAGAAAATTTATGGAGATATGGAATATCAGGGGATTTTCCAATTATCTTAGTAAAAATAAAAGATGTTAATGATATATATGTTGTAAAACAAGCAATAAAAGTATATGAATTTCTAAAAAATAAAAACATTCAAACAGAATTAGTAATACTAGATGAGGAAAAATATAGTTACGAAAGTTATGTTAAAGAAGAAATAGAAACAGCAATTTTAAATAATCATATATCATATTTAAAAAATATTAGAGCAGGAATTTTTATATTGTCTAAAGAACAAATGGAAGAAAATGATATAAGGTTATTAGAAGTTGTATCTGTGTTAAATATAGATAGCCATTTAGGTAGTTTAGAAAACCTTATAAAAGATGCAGAAGAAGAATATTTAAAAGATTATAAAAATATAAATAATGAAACTGGAGCGTATATTTTTGAAGATAATACAGAAGAAATTGATTTATTAACAGATACAGAAAATTTAAAATATTATAATGAATATGGGGCTTTTTCGAAGGATGGAAAAGAATATTTGATAAAAATAAATAAAGATAATAGAACACCTACTGTTTGGAGTCATATTATAGCAAATAAAAAAATTGGTTCAGTTATAACAGAAAATATGGGAGGATATACTTGGAGTAAAAATAGTAGATTAAATAGAATAACAACATGGAATAATAGTCCTAGTATGGATATACCGTCAGAAGTAATATATATAAAAGATGAAAAAACAAACAAATCATGGTCTATTGGGTGTAATCCAAAACCTGATGAGCACAACTATAACATTGTTTATGGATTTGGATATGGAAAATATATTCATAGTAATTCAGGTATAAATCAAGAAAACACAGTTTTTATTCCAAAAGAAGATCCAGTAAAAATTAATATTTTACATTTAGATAATACAACTCCAAATAAAAGAAAATATAAGATTATATATTATATAAAACCAACATTAGGAGAAGATGAATTATTATCAAATGAATATATTGATTTAGAATATGAAAAAAATAATAATATTATATACGCCAAAAAAATATATAATAATGAATTTGCTGGAGAGTTTACATTTATATCAAGTAGTGAAGAAATAAAATCATATACAGGAGATAAAAAATTCTTTTTAGGAAGTGGAGGAATACAAAATCCAGATGGATTAAATAAAATAAGTTTAAATAATAGTAATTCACTTGGAAAGTCGCCATGTATTGCAATTGAAATAGAAGTGGAATTAGAAAGTTTTTCTTCTAAAGATATATCAATTGTTTTAGGAATGCAAAACAATAAAATGGAAGCAAAAGATTTAGCATATAAATATAGTAAAATAAACAATTGTAAATTGGAATTAGATAGTATAAAAAAATATTGGGAAGATTTACTTCGGAAGAATAAATGTAAATACACCAATAGAGTCTGTTAATATTTTATTAAATGGTTGGCTTATGTATCAAACAATAGCATCAAGAATGATTGGAAGAAGCGGATTTTATCAATCTGGTGGAGCATTTGGATTTAGAGATCAACTGCAAGATGCATTATCTACAAAATATTTAGAACCAGAGATTTTGAAAAATCAGATAATAAAGCATAGTAAACATCAATTTATTGAAGGAGATGTAGAACATTGGTGGCATGAAGAAACCAATAAAGGAATAAGAACAAGATTTTCGGACGACTTATTATGGCTTGTATATGCAACACTAGAATATATAGATTTTACAGGAGATAAATCTATTTTAGATATAGAAACAAACTATATAGATGGCAAAGTTTTAGAAGATGGAATTGATGAAAAATATGACAGATATATTCCATCAGAAATAAAAGAAACTATATTTGAACATTGTATAAGGGCAATTAACAAATCACTAAATTTTGGGGAAAATGGTTTGCCTAAAATAGGAAGTGGAGATTGGAACGATGGATTCAGTGAAGTAGGAAATAAAGGAAAAGGAGAAAGTGTTTGGCTTGGATTTTTCTTATATACAATATTAGATAGATTTATAGAATTAATAAAATCAAGAATAACTAGCGAAGACAATGAAGAAAATAAAAAATTAGAAGAATATGTTCAAAAGTATCAATTAATAATGCAAGATTTAAGAAAAGCTTTAAATAAAAATGGTTGGGATGGTAGATGGTATAGAAGAGCTTATATGGATGATGGAAATGTATTAGGAAGTATGGAAAATGAAGAATGTAGAATTGATAGTATTGCTCAAAGTTGGTCTGTTATTTCTAATGCCGGAGATAATGATAAAAAATATATTGCGATGGAAAGTTTAGAAAATCATTTAGTTGACAGAGAAAATGGAATAATAAAATTACTGGATCCTCCATTTGAAAAAGGAAAATTAGAACCAGGATATATAAAAGCATATTTACCAGGTGTTAGAGAAAATGGCGGTCAATACACACATGCTGCATGTTGGGTTATAATTGCTTATAATTTATTAGGTTTTGGTGACAAATCATTAGAATTATATAAAATGATAAATCCAATAGAACATTCAAGAACAAAAGAATCTGCTAAAAAATATAAAGTAGAGCCATATGTAATTTCAGCAGATGTTTATGGCATAGGAAATTTAGCTGGTAGAGGTGGTTGGACATGGTATACGGGATCTAGTGGTTGGTATTATAAAGCAGGAATAGAATATTTACTAGGTGTAAAAGTAAAAAATAAGATAATGAGTATAAGTCCATGTATTCCGAAGGATTGGAAAGAATATTTTATAAGATATAAATATGGAAATAGTATTTATAATATAAAAGTATTAAATCCAAATGGCAAAAATAAAGGAGTAGAAAAAGTTTTATTAGATGGAGAAGAAACAGAAAATAAATTCTTATTAGACAAAAAAGGAAAAATATTTAATATAGAAATAATAATGTAACAAAAATGTAATAAAAATGAAAAAAAATCTTGTATAATATTTTCTTTTGTGATATAAGTATTATATATTAATCCTTAAAGATGAAAGGGGAATTCTAGTGGAAGAAGAATTAGAAAGACAAGCAAAAACAATTTTAATTGTTGATGATGAAAAACCTATAGTAGATATTTTAGTATATAATTTACAAAAAGAAGGATATAATACATTAGAAGCTAATGATGGTGTTACAGCAGTAGAAATAGCATTAGATAAAAAACCTGATTTGATTTTATTAGATATAATGCTTCCAAAAATGGACGGATTAACGGTTTGTAAAAGAATAAGAAATTCATTAAATGTTCCTATATTAATGCTAACAGCAAAAGATGAAGAAATTGATAAAATTTTAGGACTAGAATTAGGTGCAGATGACTATGTAACAAAGCCTTTTAGTGTAAGAGAATTAATGGCAAGAATTAAAGCAAATTTAAGAAAAGCAGAAATAAATGTTAATACAGAAAAAGTAAAAGAAGATAAGAAAGAAGAAAGTAAAAATAATAAAATAGTAGTTGGAGATTTAGAATTAGATTTAGATAAATTCGAAGTTAAAGTTAGAGGAGAAGTAATTGATTTAACTTTAAGAGAATTTGAAGTATTGAAATTTTTAGCTATGCAACCAAGCCAAGTAGTAACAAGGGAACTTTTACTAGAAAAAGTTTGGGGTTACGAATATTATGGAGATATAAGAACTGTAGATGTTACTGTAAGAAGAATTAGAGAAAAAATAGAAAAAGATACTTCTATGCCAAAGATATTAATAACTAAAAGAGGTGTAGGATATTACATCTCTTCAAAATAAAATAAAACAACTTAGGTTTTACCTAAGTTGTTTTATTTTATAGGAAAGTTCTTCGAACTTCCTATAATATAAATATATTGCACAGAAATTTGCTTTGCAAATTTCACGCACGAACAAAGACGCGGACTTCAAAATGTTTTAATAAGTACAAAAGTTATTAATGTCCGCTTTTGTTCTTAATAGATTTTTTCTAATTAATGCCATATAAATTTCCATCTATTAATAATTTAGCTCTTCCTTTTGTTTTTTCATCAGAATTTAAGGCATTTTCTAAAAATTCTGGATGATTAATTAAAAATTGTTTCATTGTATCATCGGGATTTTCAAAAAATTTATTTAACATATCAAATTGTGATTCATTAATTATATTCATATCTAAAGCTTTTTTAAATAAATCTTTGTCAATATTAACTAAAGATAAAGATTTTACACCTTCATTAGCAAGTTTTTCTTGCCCGCCTTGCATTCTATCTACAACAACACATGACCAACATATTTTTGCATTTAGATTTTTAATTGCAGGAATCCATGCACGAATATAGCTTGAAGCTATAGTTATTAAATCTGCAACATGTAAAACTTTTTTGCCAGATAAATCTGTTACTTTTTCTGTATTTTCAAAATTACAATCACTTACAACAGTTGATAAATCTTTGTAAATAGAAATGTGTGGTTTATTTAATAAATGTGCTATAACATTAGAGAAAAACCAGTCTCTTCTTTCTCCTCCTGAAACATAATCAATTTCAGATACATTAATATTTTCTTTAATATAAGATATCATATGATTTATAACATCTTGATATATTGAATTTGTTTTATATTGTTCTAAAGTTTTTTCAAAAACTTTTTTTGGTAAAGTCATTTTATCGCTTAATGCTTCGTCAATAAATTTTAATAAAGAAGTTGCTTCTTCTTCACTACCATATACAAAATGAGTATTTATAAAATATGGTCCTATTTTTCCAGAAGTATACCAAAAAGGTTTGTTTTCTGGACAAAATCTTACTGCATTTGTTTTAAAAAGATATGACATTATATCTGACATTTTAATTCCTCCTAAAATTATAATTGTAATAATATTAAAATAAAAAATAGAAAAAGTCAATATTAAGATAGAGTAAGTTTTACTCAAAATATTGACAAATAGAATTTGTAATAATATACTTATATCATAAAAACAAAAGAGGAAAAATACAATGAGGATAGTAGCTAGAACCCTTGAGGGAGTACACACACACACACACACACACACAGGTAGTTTAATAAATAAAAAATGAATATAAATAAGAAGATAGCAATAAGACCTATAAAAATATAGGTTTTTGTTGATATCTTTTTATGCGTTATAAAAGATTTTAATAATTAAGATTTATTTGGTGTAAATATTATGATTTTCTATATATTGCTTTTTGTAAAACTATTCAGAAAAATATTACTCTTCTTTTGTTTCTGGAAAGTAA
>CAKPIA010000014.1 GCA_934162205.1 uncultured Clostridia bacterium | reverse complement strand
TAACCTTAGTTGCAACAATTGACTATATAATAATAAATAATTATTTAGGTTGTCAAAAATCTACGTCCCGATTGACACCGATTGACATATTATTACAAATTATATTTGTCAATATTACTTTTCATATTTCTCAATCTTCTATTTAAAAACTATATTTATTAATTTGCTAATAGTAAAATATTATTTTAAAAAATTAGCAATTTTATTTTATATCATAAGACCATAATTTAGCATAATAAATACATCTAGTTTTATATTATCCCTGACATATTAACCAAAAAAGAAGCTCAAATTTATTTTTGAACTTCTTCTTTAAATTATTCAGCATCTTTAGCTTCTTCTTTTTTTTCTTCAACTTTTGTTGTTTCTTCAGCTTTTGCTTCTTCTACTGGTGCTATAACTTCTTCTGTAGCTGGTGTTTCAACTGTTTCAGCAACTTCTTCAACTGGTTCTTCTACTAAATCTTCTTTAACAACTATTTCTTTGTTTTCAATTCTTGCTCCTACTAATTCTTTAGTTTTAGCAGCTTTACCAACTCTGTCTCTTAGATAGTATAATTTAGCTCTTCTAGCTTTACCAACTCTTACTAATTCTACTTTTTCTACTAATGGTGAGTGAATTAAGAATGTTTTTTCAACACCAACACCATAAGATGTTTTTCTTACAGTAAATGTTTCGTTTAATCCTCCACCTTGTTTTTTAATTATAATTCCTTCAAATACTTGAATTCTTTCTTTGTTTCCTTCTTTTATTCTTACATGAACTTTAACAGTATTACCAACTTTTAATTCTGGTATTTTATTTTTTAGTTGTTCATGTTCAATAGATTTTATTATATCCATTTTAGAATATCCTCCTTCTTTTATTATTGAGCGGTGCTACTTAAAGCACTTCATTTTTGATTTTATTTAATATTGCCTTATCTTCTTCAGACAATTCTATTTTTTCCAAAAGTTCTGGTCTTTTTAGAAAAGTATTTTTTAAAGATTGATATTTTCGCCAATCTTCAATATTTTTATGATGTCCCGAAATTAATACATCTGGAACTTTTTCATTTTCAAAAATTTCTGGTCTTGTATATTGTGGATATTCAAGTAATCCATTAGAAAAAGATTCTTCTTCAATTGATTCTTTATTTATAATTCCATCAATATATCTACTTACAGAATCTATAAGTACCATTGCAGGAATCTCTCCACCTGTTAATACATAATCACCTATTGAAATTTCCTCATCAACAATTTTATCAATTGCTCTTTGATCAATTCCCTCATAATGTCCACATAAAATTATTAAATGTTGTTCTTTGCTTAAATTTTCTACCATTTGTTGGTTTAAAACTTTTCCTTGTGGCGACATATATATAACTTTGGCATTTTCATTTTCTTTTATAGAATTGTAACTATCCAAAACTACATCAGGTCTTATTACCATACCTGCTCCGCCACCATATGGAGTATCATCTACTTTTTTGTGTTTATCTTTTGAAAAATCTCTAATATTTATTAAATTAATATCTATTAGTTCTTTCTCTTGTGCTCTTCCTAAAATGCTTTCCTTTACAGGTGCAAACATTTCTGGAAAAAGAGTCAAAACATCAAATTTCATTTTTTCCTCCATTATAATAATCCATTTATTATGTGTACAATTATTTTTCTATTTTCTATATTTATTTCTTTTATGACATCTTTTATAGCTGGAAGCAAAATTTGCTTTCCTAATTCATTTTTTACAACATATATATCATTACTACCTGTATTATAGATATCTTCTAATTTTCCGAGTAATTCACCTTCATCTGTATAAACATCTAATCCTAATAAATCTACTATATAATAAGTATCTTTATTTAGAGTTTTTTCATCTTTTCTATTTACTAAAATATAGCTATTTCTTAAACTTTCGGCATCTTCAACTTTATCAATACCTTTAAATTTAATAAGTACCATATTTTTATGATATTTAACCTCTTCAATTTCAAGTTCATACTTTTGAGATTTGTTTTTAATATATACTTTTTTTAAATCATCAAATCTGTTAATATTATCAGTAAATGGATTTACTTTTACAAATCCTTTTATTCCAAATGTATTAACTATTTGACCAATTTCTAAAAATTCTTGCATAAATTACTCCAACTATCCTATAAATTCAATTGATACTTTCTTTTGTTCTTTGCTTGCTACTGCTTTTAATACTGTTCTTATTGATTTAGCAAGTCTACCTTGTTTTCCTATTATTTTGCCCATGTCTTCTTCATCAACTCTTACTTCAAATATAATAGATTTTTCTCCATCAACTTGTTTTATTTCTACTGCATCTTTATTATCTACTAAATTTAATATAATTGTTTCTAGAATTTCTTTCATTGTCTTTCCTCCACTCTATCTTATATGATAAGTGCATTTAGAAAATACTATTTTGCTTGTTCAATTAAAGCTTTAACAGTATCTGTTGGCTTAGCACCATTTTTTATCCATTTTTCTACTTTTTCTTTATCTAAAACTATTGTAGATGGGTTTGTCATTGGATCATATGTACCAATTTGTTCAACAATTTTACCATCTCTTGGAGATCTAGAATCAGCAACTACTATATGATAAAAAGGAGCTTTTTTCTTTCCTTCTCTTTGTAATCTTATTTTTACCATTTTATTCACCTCCCTAAACTATACTATCTATATTTTTAAAATTAATAACAATTTATATTTTAAATTTTTTTAAATCATCTGGATTCATGCCTTTCATTAACTTTTTCATAGTTCCTTTATTTTGCATTTGTTTCATCATTTTTTGTGTCATTTCAAATGATTTTATAAACTTATTAATATCTTGTACTGTTGTTCCACTACCTTTTGCTATTCTTTGTCTTCTACTTGCATTTAATAGTTTGGTATTTCTTTTTTCTTGAGTAGTCATAGAACATATCATTGCTTCTATTTTTACAAATTCTTTATCATCAACTTTTAAATCTTTTATTTGACTCATACCTGGAATCATTTTTAATAATGATGAAAATGATCCCATTTTCTTTACTTGTCTTAATTGTGCTAAATAATCATCTAAATCTAGTTCTTTTTTTCTTAGTTGTTTTTCTAATTTTTCTGCTTCTTCTAAATCAAATGCCTCTTCAGCTTTTTCTATAACAGAAAGCATATCTCCCATTCCAAGTATTCTTGATGTCATTCTATCTGGATGGAATACTTCTATGTCACTTAGTTTTTCTCCTGTTGCTGCAAATTTTATTGGTCTACCTGTTACTTTTTTTACAGATAATGCAGCACCACCACGAGTATCACCATCTAATTTTGTAAGTACTATTCCATCTATTCCTAGATTGTCATTAAAACTTTGTGCAACATTTACTGCATCTTGACCTGTCATAGAATCTACTACAAGTAAAATTTCATGTGGTTTTATATTTGCTTTTAGATTTTTAAGTTCTTGCATTAACTCTTCATCAATATGAAGTCTACCTGCTGTATCTATTATAATTACATCATTTAGTTTTGACATTGCAACATTTACTGCTTGTTTTGCTATATGAACAACATCTTTTGATTGTTCATTTGCAAAAACTGGTATATTAAGTTGCGCTCCTACTACTTGTAATTGTTTTATAGCTGCTGGTCTGTAAACATCACAAGCAACTAATAATGGCTTTTTACCTTGTTTTCTTATTAAATTAGCAAGTTTTCCAGCTGTAGTAGTTTTACCAGACCCTTGTAAACCAACAAGCATTATTATTGTTGGAGGGTTTGGTGTAAAATTAATTTTACTTTCTGTTCCTCCTAATAGTTCAATCATTTCATCTTTAACTATTTTTACTACTTGTTGTCCTGGTGTTAAAGATTTTAGTACTTCTTCTCCTAAAGCTTTTTCTTGTATAGTAGATATAAATTCTTTTACTATTTTATAATTTACATCTGCTTCTAAAAGTGCAAGTTTTACTTCTCTTAACATTTCTTTTAAGTCTGATTCTGTAATTCTTGACTTTCCTCTAATTTTTCTTGTTATATCTTGTAATCTAGAAGATAATCCTTCAAAAGCCATAAGTTTTCTCCTTTTTTAAACTAAACAATTTAATTCTTTTTTTATACTGTCTAATATGTGTTCTATTTTTTTGTCTGATGAATTTTTTTGTATTTTAGTAAGTTCTTCCAATACTGATTGGATTTTTTGTTCTTGTGTTAGTGTCTTTTTCATAAACAGTAACTTTTCTTCATATTCGAAAAGTTTTTTCTCTCCCTTCTTTATTATATCTCTAACAGCTTGTCTTGTAATATTGTTGTTTTCTGCTATTTCTGATAGAGAATAATCATTATTATAGTAGTCATTTAAAAATTCAAATTGTTTTTCAGTTAAAAGTTTGCCATACAACTGGCATAACATACTTATTTCAACTTTTTTTTCCATTCTACTACCTCTTTAATTTGTAATGCTAATATACTTTACACTATTTTTTTTTATTTGTCAAGGGTTTTGACTAAAAAAACGCTAAATTTTTAATAAATTTAACGTTTTTGGTTATTATTTACTTAATTTTTTAATGATTACTTTAAAAACTCAATAAAAAAAATAAATTGCATATTCTTACAATTTACTTTTTACTTTGTGTCTTTGTTGTTTGTGTTATAATCTTAGTTGTCAAAAATCTACGTCCCGATTGACAACCTTATTTTATTCTTTCATATAATTTGCAATCAATTTTTTTAGATAAATATTTTTCCATCTTGGAATTATCTATTAATAATTCTTCTTTTTTATCTTTAGTTAGTTTTTTTATATTATACTCTAATTTTGACGCTAGCATTCTATCTTCACTTCTCCATGCTGCTTCTAATTTTTTAGCACTATGTCTAAAAGTATATTTGGCACATTTATCACTTTTACTAAAATGTTCTTCCATTCTTCTTTCTAAATCTGTGGTTATTCCAGTATATAAAGAATTATCAACACATCTTAACATATATGTATAATACATTTTTCTCTCCTCTAAGTACTATTTATTTTTTAACAATTCTCCTAATGGTTTTCCTTCGTTTAATCTTTTTATTGTTTCTGCGAATAATGGGGCTATAGATAAAATTGTTATTTTGTCTATTTTCTTTTCATCAGTTATTGGAACTGTATTACTTAAAATAACTTCTGTTACATTTGACTCTTTTATTCTATCTATTGCAGGTCCTGAAAGTATTCCATGAGTTGCTCCAACAAAAATTTGCTTTGCATCATTTTTTTCTAACACTTTTACTGTTTCCATTATAGATCCCGCAGTATCTATTTCATCATCAAATATAACTGCACTTTTTCCTGTAACATTTCCTATAACATTACTTGCTATAGCTTGATCATTGTTTCCATCTCTTCTTTTATCTATTAATGCTAAAGGACATTGTAAATATTCTGAATATTTATAGGCTTTTTTTGAACTTCCTGCATCTGTTGCAACTACTACCATATCTTCTAAGTTTTTTTCCTTAACATATTCTTGCAATAAATTTTGAGCACTTAATCTGTCACAGTTTATATTATTAAAATATGCTTGTATTGCTGGATTGTGTAAATCACAAGTTATAACTCTTGTTGCTCCAGCTGTTTCTATTAATGAAGCCATTAATTTAGCTGTTATTGGAACTCTTGGTTGATCTTTTTTGTCTGATCTAGAATAAGGAAAATATGGTAATACTACATTTATTCTAGCGGCTGATGCTCTTTTCAATGCATCTATCGCAATTAACAATTCCATTATTCTTTCATTTACTGGTGGTTTTATAGTTTGAATTAAATATACATCTTGATCTCTTACTGTTTCTAAAACTTGTACAAATGTATTATCATTTTTAAATTTCATAAACTTAATTTGTCCCATTTCTAGCTCTAAATAATCACATATTTCTTTTGTAAATTTCTCTGCAGAGTTACAAGCAAATATTTTAATATTTTTCATATTTTCCTCCTCATATACTTTATTTTTTGTTATATCAATTCTAATTTAATCATAAAAAAATTTATTTTTCAATAAATAACTCATTTAATTTTTTATTCTACATATATAAATATTAAAGGGGGTTTTTATGAAAAAGGATAACAAATTTTTACTAAGGATTTTAATTATTAATACTTTAATTGAATTTGTTTTAGGTACTTTACTTCATTTTACATTTGAGTGGTCAAATAATAATGTAATTGTTGGAGCATTTAGTAGTGTTAATGAAAGTACTTGGGAACATTTAAAATTAGTATTTTTCCCAATGTTTTTAACAACAATTATAGGCTTATTTTTTATTAGAAAAATCTATCCAAATTATATTTGTAGCAGATTATTATCAATCGTTGCATCAATATCATTTATAGTTATTTTCTTTTATACATACACAGGAATAATCGGAACAAATTTTGCTTTTTTAGATATACTTAGTTTCTTTATAGCTGTATTAATTGGTGAATTTATTACATTTAAAACTATTAACAATAATTATAAATGTAATACAATCATATCCACTATACTTCTATTAATTTTATTATTATGCTTTATACTTTTTACATATTTTCCTGTTAAAATTGGATTGTTTAAAGATCCTGTAACAAATTCTTATGGAATAGTTGAAAAGAACACTTAATTTAAAGTGTTCTTTTACATTTTATTTTCTTAATTCTGCATTACATTTTTTGCTAACTGTTTGTATTATTTTTTCCATTACAGCATTTATTTCCTCATCTGTTAATGTTTTCTTTGGATCTTCAAAACTTAATGAATATGCTATTGATTTTTTATCTTTGTCTATATTTATTCCTGTATAAACATCAAATACTTCTATATCTGTTAGTAATGATCCTCCTCCGTTTTTTATTGCCTTTTCTATTTCTTTAGATGGTAATTCTTTATCTACCATGAATGCAATATCTTTTTTAACTCCTGGGAATTTAGAGATTTCTTTATATTTCATTTTTCCAACTTTTTTCTCAAATAATTTATCTAAATTTATTTCTAATACAAATACATCATCACTTGTAATTGTTGGATGTATTTTTCCCATTATTCCAACAATTGTACCATTTACATTTATATATGCAGTTTGACCTGGGTGCATTTCTTGTGGTATTTCTGCATTCCTTTCAAAAGAATATCTTCCTTCATACCCTAAATAATTTAATACTTCTTCTGCAATTCCTTTTACAATATAAAAATCTACATTCTTTTTATTATTTAGTCCTAAATAGTATTCTCCTGTTGCTAATACACATAATTTTGTATCTTCTCCATATATATCTTCTTTTTTATAGAATCCTTTTCCTATTTCAAAAATTGATATATCTTTTTGATATCTAGCTTTATTATATTCATATATTTTGTATAATGATGGTATTATACTATATCTTAATGTGTTTCTTTCTTCTGTTATAGGATCTAATAATTTCAATTCTTCAAAACTATCTGTTGTGTATTTTTTTACATCACTATCATTTATTAAAATATAAGATAATGTTTCGTTTAATCCTAATGCTATCATTTTATTTCTTAATTCACGCATTTGCTTGTTATAACTTCCTTGTTTCATATTTACAACAGGAAGTTTTCCTTCTATGTTGTCAACTCCATATATACGACTTACTTCTTCTATTAAATCTTCTTTTATAGATATATCTAATCTTCTACTTGGAACATCTACAATTACACTTTTTTCTTTTTCTGTGTATGTAAATCCTAATTTTCTAAATACATTTAAAATATCTTCTTTTGGTATTTCTGTTCCTAAAACATCATTTATATTTTTGTATTCAATTTCAATTTTTTTGTCTGTTACATTTGTTTTGTCATATACAACTTTTCCTGCAACAATAGTAGCATCTGCATATTTTTCTAATAGTGTACATGCTCTTTCCATTGCCAAATATGTTCTTTTTGGATCTAGTCCTTTTTCAAATCTATTACTTGCTTCACTTCTTACAACCTTTTTAGATGTTTTTCTTACTTTTACAGAATCAAATATTGCTGATTCTATTATTACATTTTTTGTTGTTTCTTCTACTTCTGTTGTTAATCCTCCCATAACACCAGCTAAACCAATTGATTCTTTATCTGTTGCAATTACTATATCTTGTTTGTCTAATTCTCTTTCGATATTATCTAATGTTGTTAATTTTTCATTGTCATTTGCCATTCTTACAATTATTTTATCACCTAGTCTATCTGCATCATAAAAATGTAATGGTTGACCAACCTCTAACATAACATAGTTACTTATATCTACAACATTATTTATAGGTCTTATTCCTGATGCTATTAATCTATTTTTTATAAATTTAGGACTTTCTTTTATTGTTACATTTTCCACTTTTTTAGCTAAGAATAAACTACAGTTTTCAGTTTGAACATCTACTGTAAATTTTTTGTTTATATCTTCTCCATTTTCTTTGTAGCCTATTTCTATATTTTTTGGAACTTTATCATAAATTGCTCCAATTTCTTGTGCCATTCCTAATATACTTAATAAGTCACCTCTATTTGCTGTTAACTCAAAATCTATAACCTCATCATCTAATCCTAAATATTTTATAGGATCTTCTCCAACAACTGCATCTTCTCCTAATTCTGCAATTCCTTCTTTATCTGCTGTAGTTAAAAATTTATTTTCTAGTCCAAGTTCAGCAATTGAACACATCATACCTTCTGAATCTTGACCTCTTATTTTGCCTTTTCTTATAGTCCCACCTGGAAGTTCTGCTCCATCTTGTGCAACAATTACTTTTATACCAGTTCTTGCATTTGGAGCCCCACATACTATATTTAATATTTTATCTCCTATATCTACTTTGCATAAATGTAGATGGTCAGAATCTGGATGATCAACACATTCTTTTATTTGACCAATTACTAATTTAGTTGCATTTATAAGTTTTTCTGCAGAATCATATTCATTTCCAACTCTTGTCATATCTTCTGCTAATGTTTTTACATCAACATCTATATCTATATAATCTTTTACAAAATTTGTACTTAATTTCATATTATTCTTCCTTTCTAACAATTAATCCATTCTATCAAATTGTTTTAAAAATCTAATATCATTTGCATATAAATATCTCATATCTGGAATTCCATATTTAAACATTGCTAATCTCTCTAATCCAGTTCCAAATGCAAATCCTCCATATTCTTCTGGATCATATCCATTCATTTTTAAAACATTTGGATGAACAATTCCTGCTCCTAATACTTCTATCCATCCTGTTTGTTTACAAAGATTACATCCTTTTCCTCCACATTTAAAACAACTTACATCTACTTCGTATGATGGTTCTGTAAATGGGAAATAACTTGGTCTAAATCTTAATTCACAATTTTTTCCTATTAATTTCTTAACAAAAACTTCTAATGTTCCTTTTAAATCTGCAAGTGAAACATTTTTATCTTTTTTGTCTATTACTAATCCTTCAACTTGCCCAAATTGATGTGAATGTGTTGCGTCATCTTCTCTTCTATATGTTTTTCCTGCACATATCATTCTTATTGGTTCTTTTCCACCTTTTTCTAACATTGTTCTTGCTTGAACTGCTGATGTTTGAGTTCTTAATAAGTATTCATTTGTTATATAAAAACTATCTTGCATATCTCTTGCTGGATGACCTTTTGGTAAATTTAATCTTTCAAAACAATATTCATCAGTTTCCAATTCTGGTCCTTCTACAACATCATATCCCATTGAAACAAATAAATCTTCGATTTCTTCTATAACTCTATTTACAGGATGTTTACTTCCTCTTTTAATTTTTGTACTTGGAAGTGTAATGTCTATAGTTTCTTTTTGTAATTTTTCTTGTAGTTCTTTTTGCTTAAATTCTTCTTCTCTTTCTTTTATTTTTGTTTCTATTTCATCTCTAACTTTATTTACAAGTTCACCAATTTTTGGTCTTTCTTCTGGTGATAAAGCTCCCATTCCTCTTAATACTTGAGTTAACTCACCTTTTTTTCCTAAAATTTGTACTTTTACATCATTTAATAGTTTTAAGTCTTTTGCATCTTTTACTTTTTCTAATGTAAGTTCTTTAATTTTTTTAATTTGCTCTTGCATATTCTATTCACTCCTTTTTATAAAGAACAAAAGCAGACATTAATAACATTGGCACTTATCAAAATATTTTAAAGTCTGCGTCTTTGTTCGTGCGTGAAATTTGCTTTGCAAATTTCTGCGCAATGTATTTATATTATAGGAAGTTCGAAGAACTTTCCTATAATATAAAAAATCCATTTCATCCTAGACATAGGACGAAATGGATAATATTCGTGGTACCACCTAATTTTATTAATTAAAATAATTAACCTTATTACTGTTTTAACGGTTCAACCGCTTCTACCTACTATTGTTTCAGAAGAAGACCTTTAAAAAGTGAAATTTCAAATAAATATATATTATAGGCTTTCAGCTATAACCTAATTCTCTTTTAATATATGACCTTTATTTTACTTTGCTTTCTATTTGGCTTTATTTTTTACTATACTATATATATTAGCACAAATATATTAATTGTGCAAGGTTTTATGATTTTTTTCTCAATTAATATCCTGTCTTAGGTAATTTTATTTCATTGTTTGTAACTATTTTATTATTAGTTTTATTATTATTTTCCGTTTCATTATTTACTACTTTATTATTTATAGTTTCATTTGTTATATTTTTGTTAACTATATCTTCATTAGTAATGTTTTTATTAGTTACATTTTCATTAATAGTATTTTTATTTATTATATTTTCATTTGTAACATTTTTATTATTTTCTGTTGTATTGTTAATTGTTGTATTTTCTATAACAGTATTTTTTTCTACTACATTTTCTTTTTCCGGTTCTTTGTCTTTTTTTAATGTTATTGAACCAGTTGTTTCTATTTTTTCATTAACATTATTTATTTCATAATATAGATTTTCATTTTCTGGTTCAAATTCATAATATGTATTTTTGGTATCATTTGTGTAATATGTTTTTCCTTCTTCAGTTCCTGTAGCTTCTTCTAGTAAATTTAATTTATATGTTAAATCATAAATATTTCCATTAATATTTTTTGCAGATATTTTAAATGTTACTTTGTTATTTATTACATTATAAATTACACTTATACCTTCATCTGTATATTCATATTTATTTTCAGATTTTTTTGTTAAATTTATTTTTATTTGCTCTTTTTTATCACTTCCTATAACTGATTTACTAAGAGTCATTTCTATATTATCTGTATCTATATTTATTTTAAACCCTTTATCAATTGCATCTTCTATTGTTAAATTTGTTCCTTCTTTTACTGGACCAAAATCTTCATATTCTGTTATAGAATCATTTACAATTTGGCTATATACAGATTTTATATTTTGAACACTACCTTCATAATATTTGTCATTATATTTTAAACTGCTTAATCCATATTTATTTTTAAAATTTGTACTTTCTGTTGAATTTATTAAAGAATATAAACCATAGTTTTTATAACTATTTTCCATATAGTTTTGTGATTTTTTTAGATTTGAATTTGTTGGATTTAAAGTTGCTAATGAATATTCATAATTCTGTTCTAATGAATAACCTAATGTATAAAATTTACATTTTTTATTATATGATTTTTCTAATTTGTTTTTGACGTAATTTGCACTTAAAATAGCATTATATGCTGGTAATTGATTTTGACTATAAACATTACTAAACGCACTCTTATATTTATCTAAAGCAGATATTGTATCTATTTCATATTTATATCCTGTTAAATTGTTTCCATTATATGCATAATTTGTTGCCTCTCCATCACTCATTAATACAATTACAGGTGTAGCATTATTTTTATTAGATGCATTTTGTAAAACTTCATATGACTTTATTATTCCTGCTTGTGTATTAGTTCTTCCTGCATAGAATTTTTTTCCTGTTGAAGAATACATCCATCTTAATGTATTTCTACTATTATAATCTTTTGTAGTATCAGTTCCATAATTATCTGTATATCCTATATATGCATTTGAATCATAATGATCAAGTGCTAAAAGCACTCCACTGGAACTATTATTAGAACTAATATATTGTTCTTGACTACCATCTGACGAATAATCTAAATGTGCCCCTGAGCTATACGCTACAACTGCTATTTGTATGTTAGGACTACTTGATAAGTCTTTTATGACCGAATTTATTGCTGAAACACATGCTTGAATTCTTCCTGAGTCTCCATACATTGATCCACTATTATCTATTGCAAATACAATGTTATAATTATTTTTACTTATTTTTTCCTTTGAAAATCCTAATCCTTGTGCTTTTAAAGAAACATCAAATGATAAATCTTTATTATATTTTACTGATTTTAATACATTAATTTCTCCTGATTTTAATACATCTTTTAAATCATATATATCTTCTGTATAATTAATTAAATAACTCCCATCTTTTGTTACTTCTTTGTTATCTGTTGCTATTGAAATTTGGCAACATGATATTAATAGCGTTAAAAATACCAATAACACCTTTTTTACATTTATTTTTTTCATATCTACCTTCCTTATTAAATTAATTTTTTTTGATTTTTTTAGAATTAAATATAAGAATCAATTATTTTTGATAAAAAATATATAGAAAGTTAATTAAATATGTTATTATTATAATTTGGTATAAATATAATGTCAACAAAAAAGCATCTACAAATTTCGACAATTCGTAGATACTTTTAATCTAAAATTCATCCGGATTAATACCAGCTTTTCTAAAATTTCCATTTACTTTTTCCATGTTTCTATACATTCCATTTTTTAACTCGTAATGATAATTTTCTTTTTCTATATTTAAATTTTCATCTACAAGTTCTTTATCTATATCATATGGAACTTTTATTAACTGAAATGATATATCACTTTTATATTCTTTAGATCCATATTCTCCTTCAAGAATTAAATATGTTGCTCTTGTTATTTCTAAGCAATTACTATCTTTTTCTGGGTTTCGTATTGTTTCAAATGGGTTCCCTATACTACCTACATTTATTAATGTTTTATTATATAAAGAATCCATATATGGATGATGTATATGTCCATATATTACTACATCAGCAATTTCTTGTGAAATAGTATTTTTTGATGGATAAAACATATTTAATTTTTCTTTTATAGAACTATGATTTAATACTGGTACATCATCAGCTTTTGGCGTTGCATGAAATATTCTAACTAAACTTCCACTCATATAAAATTCATATGAAAATGGTAGTTGGTGTAAAAAAGTTTTTTCTTCATTTGAAAGTTTTTCCTGCATCCATTTTATTCTCTTTTGTTCATATTCTGGATATATACTTATATCTTCAAAGTCAGTTGTAAAATGTCTATCTGTATTTCCTCTTAAAATAATATCACAATTTTCTTTAATTAGTCTTATGCACTCACTATTATGAACACCTTTCATTATGGTGTCACCTAAACAAAAAATTTTATCAACATCTCTTTTTTTTATATCTTCTAATGTCGTTCTTAATGCTTCTAAATTTCCATGTACATCAGATATTATTGCAATTTTCATACTAATCATTCCTTCTTTTTTCTTCAATTTTTAATTTTAATTTTCCTCTTATATTTTTAATATCTGGAAAGGCATTAATTAATCTCTTATGTAAGAAAGACTTGCTTTGTAATATCTGTTTTACTTTCTCTGTTATCTCTTTTGTATTGTCTTTTTCCGCCTTTATACCTTCAACTTTTATTGTTGATATAATATGTGAAGAAATTATATTATCTATTAAAAATACTATTACTAAGAAAGAACAAATTACTGTTAATGCAATTTCTGGAATTTTTTCATATATTCCTGTAAAAAATGGATTTGCAAAATACATTATTAAAACACCTAATATCCCAAATGGTATCATTGTTTCTAAACATATTCTTCCATTTATATTATATTTTCTTCTACTGTAATCCCACCATCTTGCATGATATATTTTTTCCATAAAATAACTTGTTACATATTCTATAATTGAACAAATTACAATTGCTATTATAAATAATGCAATTGGATCAGCTAGATATTTATTTAGTAATAATGTTATTATTATTGCTCCCCATCCATATATTGGGCAATATGGTCCAATTAAAAATCCTCTATTTATAAATTTTTTTGTTTCTACTAATTTACATCCTACTTCCATTAGCCATCCTAATATTGCATATGTGAAAAATAATAATATATATATTTCTATTGAATGAAACATTTTTTCCTCCTTATGTTTTTACTTTTGAAGTATAATATCATAAAAAAAATGTATTATCAATAAAATTTTATTTTTAAACTCCCATTATATTATAACCACTATCTGCATAAATTACTTGACCTGTTATTGCATCTGACATATCACTTAATAAAAATGTTGCAACATTTCCAACTTGAGTTGTTGTTACATTTCTATGTAAAGGCGATTTTTCTTCTACAACAGTTAATATAGAAGAAAAGTCTTTTATTCCTTTAGCTGACAATGTTTTTATAGGTCCTGCTGAAATTGCATTTACTCTTTTCCCTTCTTTTCCTAAGTTTTCTGCTAAATATCTAACACTTGATTCTAGTGCTGCTTTTGCAATTCCCATTACATTATAACCATCTAATACCTTTGTTGATCCATGGTATGTTAATGTTAATAAATTTGCATTATCATTTAATAAATCTATTTCTTTAGCAATTCTCCCTGCCAATACAAATGAATAACTACTTACTTCAACTGCATGTAAATATCCTTCTTTACTTGTATATATAAAATCATTATGCAAGTCTTCTGTATTTGCATGTGCTATTGCATGTACAATTCCATCTATCTTTCCATTTTCTTCTTTTATCTTTTTAAATACTTCTTCTACTAGTTCATCTTTTGAAGCATCATTTAAAACATATGCTTTACTTCCTTTAAACTCTGATATTAATTCCTCGATTTTATCTTTGTTATCTTCTCCCATATATGTAAAAATTAATTTTGCCCCATTTTCATATGCAGATTTTGCTATTCCAAAAGCAATACTCCATTTGTTTCTTATTCCCATAATTAATATTTTCTTATCTTTTAATAACATTTTATCCTCCTCAATTTATAATATTAAATTCTTTTATTTCTCTAAATTTCTTATATCTGTCTTGTACAATTTCCTGTTTAGTAAGTTTTTGCATTTTTATAATCTCATTTTTTATATCTTCTTTCATTTTTTGAGTTAATTGTATAAAACTTTCATCATTTATTTCAAGTGGTTCTTTTATTATTTTATCTATAATATTTAATTTATATAATTCTTTAGCTGTTAATTTCATTTTTTCTGCTGCTTCTTTATATCTTGTTGAATCTTTCCATAGTATACTACTATAACCCTCTGGCGATAATATAGAATATATAGCATTTTCCAGCATATATACTTTATTTGCAACACCTATTGCCAAAGCACCTCCTGATGAACCTTCTCCTATTACTATAGCAATAATAGGAACTTTTAATTTTGACATTTCAAACATAGATTTAGCAATTGCTTCTCCTTGGCCTCTTTCTTCTGCTTCAACTCCTGGATATGCTCCTTTAGTATCTATAAAAGTTATTATTGGTCTTTTAAACTTTTCTGCTTGTTTCATAAATCTTATAGCTTTTCTATAACTTTCTGGATTTGGCATTCCAAAATTTCTTTCTATATTTTCTTTAGTAGTTCTACCTTTTTGTTCCCCTATTACTGTATATGTTTGCTCTTTTATTCTTGCTAATCCACAAACAATAGCTTTATCATCTTTAAAATTTCTATCACCATGAAGTTCTATAAATTCATCAAAAATATTATTAATATAATCTAATGCTGTTTTTCTTTTTGGATTTCTAGCTATTTCTACCTTTTCCCATGCCGTTTGTTTATTACTTTCCATATGAAATTCCTCCTTTGTGATATCCTATCAATTTATAAAGTGTATCTTTCATATCTTCTCTTTTTACTATTTTATCTATAAAACCATGTTCTAATAAAAATTCTGCTGTTTGAAACCCATCTGGTAATCTTTCTCCAATTGTTTGCTCTATTACTCTTTGTCCAGCAAACCCAATCATCGCTCCAGGTTCTGCAAGTATAATATCCCCTAAACTTGCAAAGGATGCAGTTACTCCTCCATATGTTGGATCTGTTAAAACTGATATATATAATCCCCCTGCTTCGTCTAATTTAGCAAGTGCTGCTGTAGTCTTAGCCATTTGCATTAATGAAATTATTCCTTCTTGCATCCTTGCACCACCAGAAACACAAAATATTATTAAAGGTATTTTTAATTCAATTGATTTTTCTATACTATATGTTATTTTTTCTCCAACAACAGCTCCCATACTTCCCATTAAAAATCCACTATCCATTATACATATTACAACGTCTTCACCTTTGATCTTTCCAGTTCCACATGCTACTGCTTCTTCAAGTCCTGTTTTTTCTCTTAACTTTTGTAATTTCTTAGGATAATCGTCCAATTCTAATGGATTGCTTGTATCTATATTTAAGTCAAATCTTTTATATGTACCTTTATCTATTATCATCTCTAGTCTTTTTCCTATATGCATTCTAAAATAATGACCACAATTAGGACAAATATTAAAATTACTTCTTACTGTTTCTTTATAAACAATTTCTTTACAATTTTCACATTTCATCCATTTACCTATTGGAATATCTATATGTGATTTTTTATTTTCAAAACTTTTTGTTTCTCTTTTTTTTATTTTATCTACAATCATCTATTTTTAGTTTCTCCTTTTAACATTTCTTTTTCAATAAATGAAGTATCAAATTTTCCTCTTATAAAATTTGGATTTTTTATAATATCAAAAAGAAAATCCCTATTTGTTTCAATTCCATCTATTACTAGTTCTTCTAATGCTCTTTTCATTTTACTTATAGCTTCATTTCTATTAATTCCAAAAGTTATTATTTTAGCAATCATAGAATCATAATTTGGTGGAATGACATATCCATTATATATTGCAGTATCTATTCTTATCCCATTTCCACCTGGTAAATTGATTTCATTTATTTTTCCTGGTGATGGCATAAAATTTTTATTTGGATTTTCTGCATTTATTCTGCACTCAATTGAATGCCCCCTAAATTCAATTTCTTTTTGCTTATATTTTAACTTTTCTCCTGCTGCTATTCTTATTTGTTCTTTTACTAAATCTATTCCTGTTCTCATTTCTGTTATTGGATGTTCAACCTGAATTCTTGTATTCATTTCCATAAAATAAAAATTCCTATTAGAATCTACCAAAAATTCCACAGTTCCACAACTTGTATAATTAGCTGCCTTTGCAACTTTTATAGCAACATTTCCCATTTTATTTCTTAATTTTTCATCAACAATCATTGACGGTGTTTCTTCTATTATTTTTTGATGATTTCTTTGTATAGAACAATCTCTTTCTCCTAAATGTATTGCATTTCCATATTCATCTGCTAAAATTTGTATTTCTACATGTCTTGGCTCTAATATATATTTTTCTATATAAATTTCATCATTATTAAATGAGTTTTTTGCTTCTTGTTTTACTATATTATAATTTGTTTCTAATTCCTCAAACGAATTAACTATTCTAATTCCTTTTCCTCCACCACCTGCTGATGCTTTTAATAAAATTGGATATCCAATTTGTTCACAAATTAAAATAGCATCTTTTAAATTTTTTATACTACCATCCGATCCTGGTATTACTGGAATCCCTTCTTTTTTCATTAGTTCTTTACTATTAGATTTGTTGCCTAACAAATCTATAATCTCTGATTTGGGTCCAATAAACTTTATATTAGATTCTTCACAGATTTTTGCAAATTGAGAGTTTTCTGATAAAAATCCAAATCCTGGATGTATACTATCTGCTTTTGTAATTTGTGCAGCTTCTATAATATTTTTAATATTTAAATAACTCTGTTTGGAATTTGCTGGTCCTATACAAATTGCTTCATCTGCTAATCTGGTATGTAATGAATTTTTATCTGCTTCTGAATATACAGCAACTGTTTTTATATTCATTTCTTTGCATGCTCTAATTATTCTAACTGCAATTTCTCCTCTATTTGCAATTAATATTTTATTCAATTTTTTTCACTGTCCTTTCTTATTAAACAACTGCAAAAGTTAACTCTCCTTTAGCTACTATTTTTCCATTTACTGTTGCTATTCCTTCTCCTATTCCTATAGGCCCTTTTCTTTTTATTATATTTACTTCTAATTTTAATTTATCTCCTGGAACTACCATCTTTTTAAATTTCATTTTTTCTATTCCACCAAACAAGGCATTTTTACCTTTATTTTCTTCCATAGATAATATTGCTATTGCACCTGCTTGCGCTAATGATTCTACAATTAAAACCCCTGGCATTATTGGATTCTTTGGGAAATGTCCTTTAAAATACCATTCACTTTCATTTACATTTTTATATGCAATTGCCATTTTTCCTGGTTTGTATTCTTCAACTTCATCTATCATTAAAAAAGGATCTCTTTGTGGAATAATTTTTTCTATTTCTTCTTTTCCTAACATTATTATTTTCCTTTCTATTCTATACAAAATAATTCTGTTCCATATTCTACCGGTTCACCATCTTTTACATATATTTCTGTTATTTTTCCTTCATATTCTGATTCTATTTCATTCATTAATTTCATTGCTTCTATAATACATAACGTATCATTTTTCCTTACTGTTTTTCCTATTTCAACATATGGATCTGATGTTGGTGATGGTTTTAAATAAAATGTTCCAACCATTGGAGATTTTACTATATTTCCTTTTCTTATCTTTTTTCCCATCTCTTCTGTAGTATCCATACTTTCTGTTTTTTCTACTGGATTGTTTGTTGTAATAACTTTATTTGATACTTCTTTTTTCATACTAACTTTTGTGCCATCAGGAAAATCTATTTCAATAGCTGAAAGGTTAGAATTACTCATGTCTTCCATTAATTGTTTGATCTTATCATATTCCATAATTTATTCCTCCCATTTTTTCATTATAATACTGCTATTATGACCGCCAAACCCTAAAGAATTTGACATTACTATTTTTAAATTAGCCCTTTTTATATCATTTGAAACTATATTTAAATTACATTCTTCATCTTTCTCTTTATAATTAATTGTTGGCGGAACTATTTGTTCTTCAAGTGCTTTTATACAAAAAATCGCTTCTACAGCTCCAGCTGCTCCTAATAAATGACCTACATTTCCTTTTGTTGAACTTATCATAACACTATCTGCACTTTTTCCAAATGCTTTTTTTATTGCCATTGTTTCTGTTAAATCATTTAAATGTGTAGACGTACCATGAGCATTTATATAATCAATTTTATCTGGTGTAATTTTTGCATTTTCAATTGCTCTTACCATTGCTTTTGCTCCACATTCTCCATCTGGACATGGTGAAGTAATATGATAAGCATCTGTAGTAGCACCAAAACCTATGATTTCTCCATATATTTTAGCATTTCTTTTTAATGCATGTTCAAGTTCTTCTAATACTATTATTCCAGCACCTTCTCCCATTACAAATCCATTTCTTTCTTTATCAAACGGTATACTTGCTCTATTTTTATTTATTTCTGTTGATAATGCTTTCATATTTTCAAATCCTGCTATCCCAACTTCACATATAGCAGCTTCTGTTCCTCCTGCGATAATAACATCTTCTTCACCTAGTTTTATTGTTTTATATGCTTCTCCTATTGCATGAGTAGAAGAGGCACATGCAGTTACTATTCCCATAGATTCTCCTTTAAATCCAAATTCTATAGAAATATTTCCTGCTGGCATATTTGCAATAGACATTGGTATAAACATTGGTGAAACTCTTCTGTTACCTTTTTCAAAATTTATTTCACATTGATCTTGTATTGTTTTTAGTCCTCCAATACCTGAACTTACAAAAATTCCAACTCTATCAAAATTTGTATTTTCTTTTGTTATTCCACTCATCTTAACAGCTTCTCTTGCAGCAATGATAGCTAATTGTGATGATCTATCTAATCTTTTTGCTTGTTTTGTTTCAAAATATTTTAATGGATCATAATCTTTTATTTCTGCTGCTAGTTTCGTTTTAAAATTAGTTGTATCAAATAAAGTTATTTCATCAATTCCACACTTTCTTTCTTTTATTCCAGTCCATGTTTCATCAACATTATTTCCAATTGGAGTAATTGCTCCTAACCCTGTTACTACAACTCTTTTCTCCATTTAAAATTTCTCCTTTCTACATTAACATTCCGCCATCTACATTAATAACTTGACCTGTTATATATGAACTATCTTCTGATGCCAAAAATTTAACTACATTTGCAACATCTTTAACATTTCCCATTCTTTTTATAGGAATATTTTTATTTATATTTTCTTTAACCTCTTCTGGTAAATTTTCTGTCATCTCTGTTTCTATAAATCCAGGTGCAACTGCATTTACTAATATACTTCTACTACCAATTTCTTTTGCTAAACTTTTAGTAAATCCAATTATCCCCGCTTTTGATGCTGAATAATTTGTTTGACCTGCATTTCCACTTATTCCTACAACAGAAGAAATATTTATTATTCTTCCTTTTCTTTTTTTCATCATATATGGAACAACATTTTTTGTTACATTGAATGTTCCTATTAAATTCACATCAATTACTTGTTCAAAATCTTCCTTTTTCATTCTCATAAGTAACATATCTTTTGTTATTCCCGCATTATTAACTAAAACATCTATATTACCAAATTTATTTATTATTTCTTCTATCATATTTTGGGCATCATCAAAGTTTGAAACATCGCCTTTAACAGCTAAACATTTTACATTGTATTTTTCTATTTCTTTTTTTGTAATTTCTAAATCTTCATTTTCTTTTCTATAATTTATTGCAATATTATATCCGTTCCTTTGCGAGTACAATGGATATTTCTCTACCAATTCCTCTTGTTGCTCCTGTTATAAATGCAACTTTACTCATTAGTTTTTACCTCCTCTATTACATCTTCTAGTGTTTTACAATTATTAATATTCATAATTTTTATATTTCTTTCAAATTTCATTCTTTTTACAAAACTACTCAAAGTTTTTCCTGGACCTATTTCTATAAATAAATCAGTTCCATTATCATACATAGTTTGTAAAACATTTTTAAATCTTACTGGATTCATTATATGTTTTGCTAAAATTTCCTGAATATTATCATTTTTGTTATATAATTTCCCATCAATGTTTTTTACAACTTTTGAATTTTTAGAATTAAATTTTATTTTGTCTATTTCTTCTTTTAAAGCTGTTGAACATTTTTGTAATTTTTCTGTATGAAAAGGTCCAGCTGTGTTTAACAAACTTATTTTTTTTGCACCTTTTTCTTTGGCTAGTTCTCCTGCTTTTATTACAGCTTCTTCTTCACCAGAAATAACAATTTGACCAATAGTATTGTAATTTGCTGGAACTACAAATCCATTACTTACATTTTTGCAAATCTCTTCTACTTTTTTATCATCTAATCCTAATATTGCAGCCATTTTCCAATTACCTTTAGGTGCTAAATTTTGCATTATATCTCCTCTTTTTTGCACTATTTTCACACCATCTTCAAATGAAAAAATATTATCTTCAATTAATGCAGTATATTCACCTAAACTTAAACCAGCTGACATATCAGCATTAATATTATTCTTTTTTAAAATTTCTAATATTGCCAAACTTTCAGTAAGAACTGCTAATTGAGTATTTTGGGTTTCATTTAATTTTTCTTCTGGTCCATTAAAAGATATTTCTTTTATATCTATCCCTGTAATTTTTTCTACTTTAGAATATATGTTTTTAACTTCTTTATATTTATTATATAAATCTTTTCCCATCCCTATTGTTTGAGTTCCCTGTCCTGGAAATAGAAAACTTATTTTCATTTATTAATTCTCCTTTTTAATATTTTTTCAAATTCATAGCAAAATTCTTCTATTATCTCTTGATTATTAACATCTATACTGAATTCTTTTTTTAATGATGTTGCTATATTTTGTATATCTTCAGTAAATTTAGTTTTGTTTGTATTTAATCCTATTCCAATTACTAAAAACTTTACAATTCCTGAATTTACCTTACTTTCTGTTAAAATTCCACCTATTTTTTTATTACTATAAAAAATATCATTTGGTTCTTTTATTTTTAAATTCACATTGTATTTTTCCTTAAAAATTTTTATTAATATATCAGCAATTTCAATAGTTATTCCATCTAATAAATTTGATTTACAATTTGTTTCTACAAAAAATGAAAATGCTATATTTTCACTCTCATCTGTATGCCATATTCTTCCATGTGTACCTTTTCCTTTTGTTTGGATATCTGCCATAATTAAAGTACCATTTTGTATATTTTTATTATCAATTAATCTCCATATCTCAGCTTGAGTAGAATCTATTGTTTTATAAAATGTATTAATTTTTCCTAAATAATTAGTTTTTAGATTTTTCAATTGCATCTAGATTTTCCTGCCTTTTTATTTTGTTTGTTGTTGTTTTTATCAAAGGATTTTCTGTTATAATCATTCCCTTTATAGCTTTATATTTTGGCATTTGAGCATTCACTTCTTTTACTTTTTCAAAAAGTGCTTTATAAATTTCTTCTTCTGTCTCTGCCCTATAAACTTCTTTTACAATATCTTTGTCATATACAATTTTCACATTTATTTTTATATTATTTTTATCACTTGACTGTTTCTTTCCAAATATAAAAGATTCTTTTACTCCTTCAATTTTATTTACTAAATTTTCCATTTCTTCTGGAAATATGTTTTTACCATTTTTTAAAACTATTACACTTTTCTTTCTACCACAAATAAAAATATATCCATCTTTGTCTATTTTCGCTAAATCTCCTGTGTAAAACCAACCATCTTTAAATGATTCACTTGTTGCTTTCTTATCATTATAATAGCCCAAAGCAATATTAGGACCTTTTACAATAAGTTCTCCTATTCCTTCGGAATTTACATCTACTATTTTAGCTTGTGCACTTGGTACAATTTTTCCAACAGAACCTAATCTATATTCTTCTTTTGTTCCAACTGCTATAACAGGTGATGTTTCTGTTAATCCATATCCTTGAACTAAATTTAATCCTAATAATCTATATTTTTCTTCAATTTTATAATCTAATGCTGCTGCACCAGAAATAAATAATTTTATTTTTCCACCTAACATATCATGAATTTCTTTGAATTCTTTTTTTCTCTCCTCCATAGATGCCTTTTTTAAGTTTTCTTCTTTCTCTAAAATCTTTTCTAATTTTCCCTGCTTTTCTAATTGTTTTCTTATCATTAAAAAAATTCTTTCATAAATACCTGGTACACATGCCATTACTGTTACATTATATTCATTTAGATTTTCAACGATATGTCTTATCCCATCACAAAATACAGTTTGAGCACCTTTATATAGTGAAAACAAAAATCCTACTGTGCATTCAAAAACATGATGTATTGGTAATATTGAAAGTAATGTATCTTCCGATGTTATATCTAAAATACTCCCTATATCCATTAAATTTGATGCAATATTTTTATGTGAAAGTGCTACAACTTTCGATTTTGATGTTGTACCAGATGTAAACAACATAATGCTCATTTTTTCGTTATCTATTTCTGCATTTATAAATCTTTTATCTCCATTTTTGATTAATTCTTCTCCTTTTTGTATAAGTTCTTTTTGAGAATATATTCCTTCTTTATTTTCTAAATTATCCATTGATATAAGATGCTTTAATTTATTGTTTTTACTATATTTTATTTTATTTAAAATTTCTTCATATTTATTAGAATAAAATATTGCTTCTACTTCTGATCTTTCTATAACAGATTCTAATTCATGTTCTGGTAATGACTTATCTATTGGAACTACTATTCCAGTTCCACATACTATTGATAAATATGCAATTTCCCATTCATATCTATTTTCTCCAATAATAGCAATTCTTTTATCTTTTAAGCCCATATCTATTAATGATGTTCCTAACGAATCAATCATTTCTCTTACTTGTTCATGTGTATATATTTTATATTTATTTTCTTCAATTTTTATTTTATATGCTGGCTTGTTACTATAAATATCTTTTGTTTTGTTTAACATATCTTTTAAATTTTCTATTTCTATAGTTTTATATAATCTTTTGCTCATTTTTTCACTATCCTTTTCTATATAGTATCGGTTACAAATTTAAACCTTTTATTTTATACCATATTTTTTATCTTTTTTCTTTATACTGATAAGTCAGTATAATATAATTTTAGGATGTTCAGCCATAAAAAAACTAGAGAAAAACATAAAATTTTCTCTAGCTTTTTATTATTTTTAACTAATTTATACTTATATACATTAACATTAATAAAATTAAGCATTTACTTTAACCATAAATAAAACTAATTTGTTCATTTTCAATCCAACTTTTCTGTTTAGCAACTGTTATTTTATCTCCTAGCTCATTATCCCCAATTAAAAACGGAGATTTTTCATTATGTTTTTTCATGTTTTCAATAACTAAACTTTTGTTAGAATTTGCATAACAATATTTACACAAATGACCACATGTATTATAAGCTCCTATATCATTTCCCATAAGACAATTACATTCCTGTCTTAAATTTTTTCTTTTAGGTGGCTCCAATTTACAATCTATTGATCTTTCTATAATTTCTTGACTCATACAACCATAGTATTGCATTAAAATAATAAAAAAAACTCTAAACTATTGAAATATCAATAATTTAGAGTTTTTTTTATGGCTCCTCTTGTTGGACTCGAACCAACGACCTATCGGTTAACAGCCGAGCGCTCTACCAACTGAGCTAAAGAGGAATATATAAATCTAGCGACAACCTATTTTCCCAACAGGGTAACCCGTAAGTATCTTCGGCACATTAGAGCTTGACTTCTGTGTTCGGTATGGGAACAGGTATTTCCTCCATGTAATCATCACTAGAAAATTAATTACTAATTTTGTTTACTTTGCAATTATATAATATAGTTTATATTTTTGCAAGTATTTTATTCAAATTTTTTAATTATTTTTTCACACTCAAAAATACATAGATGAATTTTTATAAACCTTTCCAATCCACTTTTGTGATTAAGCCCTCGATTTATTAGT
>CAKPIA010000013.1 GCA_934162205.1 uncultured Clostridia bacterium | reverse complement strand
ATAGCAGGATATAGATTTAAATTAGATAGTGGAAGTTGGACAGAATATCAAGCAAGTGGAACATATAAATGGGATAACTTAACACAAACAACAAATCATACGATAACAGTAGAAGTAAAAGATAATGCAGGAAATACAAAACAAGCAACAGCAACAAAAGGAACAGGAACAGTAGAAACAGCAAGTGGAGCTACGTATACACCAACTGGATGGACAAATGGAAATGTAACAGTAACATTACCAACAAAGAGTGGATTTACAACAAGATACACAACAAATGGAACAGCTCCAACAACAAGTAGTACAGAATATTCAAAAGCTTTTACAGTAAGCAGTAATTGTACAATAACATATATTTATACAGATGGAACAAATATTGGAGGAGCAGGAACTTTAAACATAACTAATATAGATAAAACAGCCCCTGGAGCAGTAACTGTAACTTATAATGGAGGAGCTAACACATGCTCTTGGAAAAATAATTACAATTTAACATTATCAGCAAGTGATAGTCAATCTGGTATTGCATATTACGAAATTGATTGGGATGGAGATGGTGGCTATAATAGTACGACAAATTCTAATTTTATACCTTGGGACGGATACCATTCATGTGGTACTAAATTTAGAGCAGTAGATAATGCAGGCAACAGAGGAGCATGGACAGGCGCACAACATATTCATATGGATACGACAGCACCAACTATAGGAAATATAAGTTCAGCATTTACAATTGTTTCAGGAAATACAGGATATATTACAGTAAGTAATGTAACAGATACAGGAGGAAGTGGAATAGCAGGATACTATGTAAATACAGTAGGACAATGGGTATCAAGTTCATCAAGTAGTTTCTCCCAAGCAGTAACAACGGCAGGAACATATTATATATATGCTAAAGATAATGCAGGAAATGTATCAGCAGCCAAATCTTGTACTGTGTATGTGGCGTCTGCTGTGGCAAGAATTGGCGGTACATATTTTACAAGTCTAGGAAATGCTGTTAATGCAGTTGCGGCCAATAATGTACAGACAGAAATAGTATTATTAGCTAATACTAATGAATCAGTAACAATTCCGGCTGGAAAGAATATAGCTTTAAATCTTAATGGTAAAACATTAAGTTATACAGGAACACCACTTACAAATAATGGTACAGTTTCAATTTATGGAGGAACGATAAGTAGTAATGGAAATGCAAGTGATGGTGGAGATATAAGATGGGCATTATTAAATAATGGTACAGCATATTTCTTAAATGGAACAATAAAGAGTTATGGAGGATATGCTGCTAGAAATTATGGAACATTAAATATGTCTGGAGGAACATTTAGTCTTACTGGAGGAGATCCACATACATGTGTATTTAATCAGGGAAAATTTAATATGTCTGCTGGAACTATATCGTCAGATCAATATGGATTAGTAACAGATGGAGATGGAGTGTCAAATGTTACAGGAGGAAGTATTACTTGTAATTCAAATGATGTAGCGGTTTTAGTTAGAAGTAATGGCTATGCAAGGTTTATAGGTTCAACAATTACCCAGAATGGAGTGGGATATTGCTTGATGAACGGCGGATTAAATGGAAGACTTATCCTTATACATTGTGGTTACCAGGAAAGTAAAGTTAGTGGTAATGTAGCTTGTATTAATGGTGTTGGTGGTACGAATGATGCCTATAATCTAAGACTATATGGAAGTGAGGTTATGAACAATGAAACTAAGGTTGCGGTTTGGTCTATAGATGGTGGACAAGATGATTTAATATGGTATGATGCATCTAGAAAAACGTCTTCTTGGAAAGATTTTGTGATTTATTATAGCCGACATGGAGGTGTTAATGCAGCTAGATCACATCATGCTTATATTTTCCCAAGCACAGGAGCACAGTTCGTATGTGGTTTTGACTATTAATTAAAATAATAGAACTATGTAAAAAACATAGTTCTATTATTTTGTTAATAAGAATAAATATATATTTTTTTACCTACATATACTAATCAATGTCGAAATTTGTAGATGAAAAAAGCTTTACTTTAAATGTATTTGATATTAATATAATGTAGAAATATTTATTTCAACAAAATTAAATCAAAAAAGAAAGAAGGAATTTATTATTAGTTATACAAAACTAAATATAAATCTGGTTTCTTTAATTATTTCAATAATAATATTTTTTAGTCTAAATTATATTTATTCTTTATCATTAAAATCAATTTCAAATTATAATGAAAATTTAATAGAAGTAGGAAACAAAATAAACACCACCGAAAACACAGAGAAAAGTGATAATGTATTAAATAAAACAGATAGTTTCCAAAACCCAATAAAAGAAAATAAAACAAATTCAAATAAAAAACAAAATAAAGAATGGAAAATAGAAATAAAATCAATATCTTTATCTGCTCCAATAGCAGAAGGAACAAGTAGTGATGTTATGAATAAATATGTTGGGCATTTTGAAAATACTTCTAAAAAGAAAGGAAATATAGGGTTAGCGGCCCATAATAGAGGATATCCAGTGAATTATTTTGAAAATTTAAAAAAGTTAAAATTAGATGATGAAATAATTTATACATATAATAATTTTAAAAAAATATATATAGTAGATAAAATAGAAATAATTAAAGATACAGATTGGAGTATGTTAAAAAATACAGACGATAATAAGATTACATTAATTACTTGTGTAGAAAACGAACCAAATTTTAGAAGATGTATCCAAGGAATTGAAAAATAATTATATATTGTGATATAATTCATTTATCAAAAAACAAAGGTAGGTAGATAAAATGTCTAAAAAGAAAATATTTTTAATAACTTTATCAGTAATATTAATTATTGCAATTATTGCAGGAATAGCTACATTTGTGGTACTAAAGAAATCTGAAAATGATAGAAATTATACTATAGAAAAAATAGATAAATATAATTATTTTGTTTTAAAAACAAATAATAATTATGGGGTAATAGATAATAATGGAAATACAATAATAGATGCAGAGTATGAAAAAATAATTATACCTAATCCAACTAAAGATGTATTTGTTTGTAATAAAGGTGAAGAAACATTTATATTAAATTCTAAAAAAGAAAAACTATTTGAGGAATATGATAGTGTTGAACCAATTAAATTAAAAAATATTGCAAGTGATTTAATGTATGAAAAAAGTGTTTTAAAATATAAAGCAAACGAAAAATATGGTCTTATAAATTTTGATGGAAAAGCTTTAACTAAAGCTATTTATGATAATATAGATAGTATTTCTTATAAAGAGGGAGAATTATTAGTTAAACAGGAAGAAAAATATGGTGTTATAAACATAAAAGGAAAAACTATGATTAAAACACAATATGATAATATAACTAGTGATGATTATTCAAATGAAAAAGATGGATATAAATCAGCAGGATATATAGTTGCAAATAAATCAGAAGATGGATACAAATATGGATATATAGATAATAAAGGTAAATTACAACTACCAATAGAGTATAATGAAATTTCTAGAGTTACAGAAATTCAAAATGAAAATGAAACCTTTTTAATTGCAAGAAAAAATGGACAATATGGTTTATTAAAAAATGGTAAAGAAATGTTAGGATATGAATATCAAGCAATCGAGTATGACGAAAATAGTAAGATATTTGTTTTAGAAAAAACAAAAAAATTTGGTATTGCTAATGCAGAAGGAAAAATTATTGTTCCAGTGGAATATACAGATTTAGAATTAAAAGGCGAATATATATATGTAAAAAAAGATGAAAATAAATATGTATATGATAAAAGTGGAAAAGCTGTAAATATTGATTATAATAAAAGTATAATACAAACAGATAATAATGAGTATAAAATTACTATTACAGTAAATAATGATAAAAGTTTATACGGAATAATAGATTCTAATAATAAACAAATAGTAGAAGAAAAATATTTATATATAGAATATGTATACGGAAATTATTTTATTGCATGTGGTGAAGATGGAAAATTAGGTGTTATAGATGATAAAGGCAATATAGTAATAGAATTGAATAATGATGTTGTAGAAAAGGTTCAAGGTAAAAATATAATACAAGTTTCCGATTTAAATTCAAATACAACCAGTTTGTATTCTTCTAACATGAAAAAAACTATAGAATTAACTAGCCCAACATTAGAAAATGAAGAAAATTACTTGAAAATTTACAATGATAAAGAATTAAAATATTTAGATCAAGATGGAAATATAATAGAAAATACAAAAATATTAAATAACAAATTATTTGCTTCAAAACAAGAAGGAAAATGGCTATTTGTAGACAAAAATAATAATATTAAAGTAGAAGCAAATTATCAAAAAGTAACAGATTTTAATAAATATGGATATGCTGGAATAGAAGATAATGGAAAATGGGGTTCTATAAATGAAAATGGAGAAGTAGTATTAAATCCAACATATGAATTTAAAAATAATCAAGAACCAGATTTTATAGGAAAATATTATAAAGTGCAATATGAATTTGGAGAAATGTATTATACAGATGAAGCAATTAAATAAATGTATTTTTTATAAGAAATTATAATACTTTCTTATTATATAAAAAATAGTAAATCTAAATTTGGATTTACTATTTTTTTGTAACTAAAAATTGATTAAACACATAGTAAATAGTAAATAATATATATAAAAGTAAAAAGGATGATGTAAGTTGAAAATTGGTATAGCATTGTCAGGTGGAGGCATTAGAGGAATAGCTCACGCAGGAGTATTGAAAGCATTAGAAGATAATAATATAAAAATAGATGTAATAGGAGGAACAAGTTCTGGAAGCTTAGTTGCATCATTATATGCTATGGGATATTCTCCATACTATATTTACATATTATTTAAAAAATATTCAAAAGATATAGTTAATATAAATAGTAGTCCTATAATAACAGGTATAAGCAATTTTATGATTAACAAAAAACTTAAATTATCTGGTTTAAAATCTGGTGAAAATATAGAAAGTATGTATAATGAAATTGCATTAAGAAAAGGAATAAAAACAATTAGAGATATACAAATGCCTATAGTAATTCCAGCTGTTGATGTAACAGAATCAAAAGAATATATTTTTACAAATTGTATTCCAGAAAATGCAGAAAAAAATAAATATATAACAAATATAACAATAGGAAAAGCAGTAAGAGCAAGTAGTAGCTTTCCAGCTGTATTTTGTCCTTGTGATTTTGAAAATCATAAATTTTTAGATGGAGGAGCATTAGATAATATCCCAGTATATGAAGTAAAAAAACAAGGAGCAGATAAGGTTATTGCAGTAAATTTTGATGCAGATACAGTAAATGATGAAAGCAATATAATGGATATTGCAATGAAAACAATTGATATAATGGGAAATAAAATTTCTGAAAAAAGTTTAAAAATGAGTGATTATGTATTAACTGTAAAAACTGATAAAACAGGTTTGCTAGATGTAGAAAAATTAGATAGTTGTTATAAATATGGGTATAAAGCAGTAATGAGCAATATAGATGAAATAAAAAGAATTTTAGAATAGAATTGTAAAACTTTAATCTCCAAATGAATATAATAATATATAAAGAAAAAAGGGGAGAAAATTATGGAGATTAAATATTTTGATAATGCTGCTACAACAAAAGTAAAAAATGAAGTTTTAAAAGAGATGTTTCCATATTTTTCTATTCAATATGGAAATCCATCATCTGTTTATAGTATAGGAAGAAATGCTAAAAGAGCGATAGAGCAAGCAAGAAAAAGAGTTGCTAAATTAATTTCAGCAGATTCAAATGAAATATACTTTACAGGATGTGGGTCTGAAAGTGATAATACAGCATTAAAAGGTTTTGGTTATGCTAATAAAGCTAAAGGAAATCATATAATAACTTCAAAAATAGAACATCATGCAATTTTAAATAGTTGTAAAACGTTAGAAAAGCAAGGATTTAAGGTGACTTATTTAGACGTAGACGAGTGTGGGGTTATAGACTTACAACAATTAACAAATAGCATAACAGATGAGACAATTTTAATTAGTATAATGTTTGCAAATAATGAAATTGGAACAATAGAACCAATAGAAAAAATTTCTAAAATTGCAAAGTGTAATAATATAGTTTTGCACACTGATGCTGTGCAAGCTGTGGGAAATGTACCAATAGATGTAAAGAAAATGGGGATAGATATGCTTTCATTATCAGGTCATAAATTATATGGACCTAAAGGTGTTGGGGCATTGTATGTAAAAAAAGGTATAGAATTTGATAGATTTCTTGATGGAGGACATCAAGAAAAAGGAAAAAGAAGCGGAACAGAAAATGTGGCTGGTATTGTAGGACTAGGCAAAGCTTGTGAAATTGCTAATTTCAATATGGATAAACATCAACAATATTTAAGTCATTTAAGAGATTATTTTTTAAATAAAATGAAAGATAAATTTCCAGATATAAAGATAAATGGGGATATAGAAAAAAGACTTCCTGGAAATGCAAATATATCATTTAAAAATATAGATGCTGTTTCTTTACTATTAAAATTAGATCAATATGGAATATGTGCTTCTAGTGGGTCTGCGTGTAATTCTGGAAGTCAAGAACCTTCACATGTATTGGTTGCAATTGGATTACCTTCAGATATGGCTAATGGAACTCTTAGAGTTACCTTTGGAGAAGATAATACAATAAAAGATGTAGATTATTTAATAAATGTTATTCAAAAATCAATTAATGAATTAAAAATATAATAATAAAACCTTCTAAAATTTTAGATTTTAGAAGGTTTTTACTGTTACTAATTCTTGAAAATTAATTTTTGTACTTCTTCAAAAGAAGTATTATTGGTAAATACAATATCAAAATTATCATTATAAAATTGCATATTTTCTTCAACTTTATTTTCTAAAAAACCTATAGTTAGTGTTCTATAAAGGTCATTTTTAGAGACCATACAAATATCATCAATTAAATCACCTAAAAGTAATATATATTCTTTTTCTTTTAAAGAATTTTTTATATTATCAGGTAAATTTATTGTGCTTTTGTTTAGAGAAAGAATCATTTTGTCAGTAAATTGTTGCATTTTTCCATCTTTAAATTTTATAAAATTGCTTTCAACAAAAATATTTTCAAAAAAGCAATTATTTGTTTTTAAAAATTCCTCTATAACATTTCCAATTCCAGCAGATAATATAATAACAGGTATATTGTTAGAATTTAAAAATGATAAAAATTCTTTTGCACCATCTCTAAATTTTAAATTGCTATTTTTCATACAATTTAAAAATGCATCATAAGTTAAATTATAGTCATATAATAAGTTTATATTTTTATAATACCATTCTTCAATATATTTTTCTTTTGTTTTTATATCTAAATTATAATCCAATTCATAAGGATAATATTTGGCAGTAAGCTTCTTAGCACTTTTAACAAAATTTTCATTAAAGGTTTTAGGATTTTCAAATACAGTCCATGAACCATCTGAAGTATTGCTTGTTAAAGTTCTATCAAAATCTATAACAACATAAAAATTATTTTTTGTAAAATTTATTTTTTCTAATTTATTTGTATTTATATATAACATATTAACCTCTTTCTAATATAGCAATTGCACATTTTATACCATCAACAGATGCAGACATTATTCCACCAGCATAACCTGCACCTTCACCACAAGGATATACTCCATCTATATTTGATATTAAATTTTCATTTCTAATTATTCTAACAGGTGAAGAACTTCTTGTTTCAACTCCTGTTAAAATTGCATCAGGGTTAGCAAAGCCTTTAAGTTTTTTATCAAAGTTTAAAATTCCTTCTTTTAATGTATCATTTACAAAGTCTGGAAATATAGTGTTTAAATTAGAAAGTGTTACTCCAGGATTATAAGTTGGTTTGATTTTTCCTATAAATTCAGACTTTTTATTTTTTAGGTAATCTTCTACTCTTTGTATAGGAGCATAGTAATTAGAGCCACCTAATTTGAATGCTTTTTCTTCTAAGTCCTTTTGAAAATGTATTCCAGCTAATACAGAAGAATCTTTAAAATCTTCTGGAACTATATTAACAAGTACTGCACTATTACTGTTTTGTCCATCTCTTAAAAATTTGCTCATACCATTTGTAACAATAGTGTTTTCCTCACTTGAAGAAGCCATTACAGTTCCACCAGGACACATACAAAAAGTATAACAAGATCTACCATTTGGAAGATGACATGATAATTTATAGTCAGCAGGTGGAAGGTGTAATTTTGTTATTGTTCCATATTGAGAAATATTTATCATTTCTTGTAAATGTTCTATTCTGACACCTACAGAAAAATTTTTCTTTTCCATTGAAAAACCTTTTGAATATAATTTTTCAAATGTATCTCTTGCACTATGTCCAATTGCTAAAACCACTGAATCTGTTTCTATTTCTGAAATGGATTTATTTATTACATTTTGGTAAATTACAGATTTAATCTTATTATCTTTAATATTAAAATCTATAACTTTTTCATTAAATAAAAATGTACCACCTTTTGATATTATATATTCTCTTATATTGTGTATTATTTTAATTAAATTATCTGTACCTATATGAGGTTTAGATAAATACAATATTTGTTCAGGAGCACCAAATTTATGGAATTCTTCTAATACTTTTTTGCATAAAGGATTATTTATACCAGTTGTAAGTTTTCCATCAGAAAATGTTCCGGCACCACCTTCACCAAATTGGATATTGGAATTTATGTTTAATATTCCATTTTGAGTAAAATTTAAAACATCTTTTTGACGTTCTTCTACACATTTACCTTGTTCTATTATAAATGGTTTAAATCCATTATCAATTAAAGTTAATGCTGCAAAAAGACCAGAAGGGCCTGCACCAACTATTACAGGATTAAAAGCACTTTTTCTTTTGATTTTTATTGTAGGAAAAGTATATTTTTCAATTCTTTCAAATTTATTATATTTCTTTTCATTTTTTAAATTAATATCTATTGAATAAACATAATGAACATTATCTTTTTTTCTTGCATCAATTGATTTTTTGGATATATTCCAATTAATTATATTTTCATGATTTATATTAAATTTTTTACATATATATTTAATTAAATTTTCATTAGATAAATCATCAGTCACTTTTATATTATTTATTCTTATCATAAATTCCTCCATATGTTGATATTATAGCATATTTTGTTAATATGAAAAATAAAATTCAAAAAAATTCAAAAAATTTTAAAAAAGTATTGACAAATTATAATTTTACCATTATAATTTATAACTGTCAGGAGAAATGCAGGTGTAGTTCAATGGTAGAACCTCAGCCTTCCAAGCTGATGACGTGGGTTCGATTCCCACTACCTGCTCCAAATAAAAAGAAATCAATCAGAACATACTGGTTGATTTCTTTTTTGATAAGATAATAAAATTATGTTAAAATAAAAAATAAATTAAATGAATGAGGAAACATATGGAAAATAATATTAATGAAAGAATGTATAAGAAGAATTTAATTAAAATTATTTTAGAGACAATATTAACATCTATAGGAGCTGGATTTTCTGTGGCAACAATAACTATTTTTTGGAACTCTATAGGTATGGATCAAAAAGCAATAGGTTTTATACAAATGGCTTTTACAATTGTTATATGTTGTTTGGATATTCCAATGGGATATTTAGCAGATAGATGTAATAGAAAATTATTAAATATAATTGGAGATATTGGAGCAGCTGGGGCTTTTGTTTTTTATGCATTTGCTCAAAATATTTATATGGCTCTTATAGCTGAATGTTTATTAGGTTTATTTATGGCAATGACTAATGGGGTAGATCAAAGTTTTATTAAATTTAATTGTGATAAAATAGATTCAACAGGAAAATTATTTAAAAAATTAAACATAAAAATTCATACTGCAAGATACATAGCTTTGTTGATAGTAACCGCATTAGGTGGAATAATTGCAAAATATAATATTCGATTAAGTATAGGAATTTCTTTTTTGCCATATTTTTTAGGAGGATTAATAGCTTTAGGAATAAAAGATTATAATGAAAAGATGGTGGTTAAACATAAAAATCCGTTAAAAGATATGATATATGCTATAAAAGAAATTATAAAAGAAAAAGAATCTAGAATATATTTAATAAGTTATATTTTAGGAAAAGAAATAACACATTCTCAAATTTGGGTGTTTACACCACTTCTAATAATGGTTGGAGTTCCAATTGAAATTGTTAGTATAGGATGGATACTAAATTATGCAATGCAAATAATAGGATCAAAATTTTCAGAAAAAATGATTAATATGAAAACTTCTAAGAAATTTGCAATTCCAATAATAATAGAAATAGTGTGGATGATTATTTTAGTTATAAATACAAATGTAGTTACAGTTTGGTTATTTGCATTAAATGGATTTGTACATGGATTAATAGAAGGAAATTTAGTTACATCTTTACAAGAAAATACAAAAAATGAAATTCAAACTAGTGTAATGTCAGTAGCTTCGACAGGTGCTAGATTATTATATATTCTTTTAGTATATGTAATAAACTATTTAGGAAATATTAAATTAGAATTTGCATTACTAGGCGTGTGCATCATATTTATACCATTATGTTTAATAACATTTATAAAATTAAAAAATGTAGAAAAATTAGTAGTTAAATAAAATATAAAAATAAAGAACAAATACAATATATGTGTATTTGTTCTTTATTTTTATAAATATTATGTTCCTGTACTTCTGTATTTATTTAGTGCTAAATTCCATAGTTTAATAGCAATTATCCATAAAACAATAGCAACTATAGGTGATAGATAAATCATATATTTATTTAGACCTAAATATGCCATAGTTGGATAATATGCAACAAATGCAAATGGTAAAATTACTGTAATAAGTATTCTTATAAATTTATTATATATAGTTATTGGATATTCTGTAAAAGTATACATCCTATAAAATGACCATATTATTTCATTAGATCTATAAGTCCAAAATGATGAGATACTAAATATTGTATTAATAGCACCAACTATAAATGCACCTATTATACTAAAAAATATTATTTTAATAATTAACAATACAGTTATAGGAATAGAAAGTTTAACTAATACCCAAACTGTTATTCCAAATCCAATAAGTAGATCAGCTAGAGATTCAAATTCCCTTGAAGTACCAATTATTGATATTAGCGGGTGTACAGGTCTTAAAAGAATTTTATCAAATTCGCCATTTCTTATATACCTTGGTCCAATATCATAAAGTCCATCAAAACAATAGCCAGAAATACCTATTGGTATTCTAGTAATTCCATATAATAATAGTATCTGATAAAAGTTCCAACCCGCAATACTTTCTGTATGTTGAAATACTACAAACATAAATATTAAACTAACAAGTTGCACAACAAGTTGAGAAAAAATTCCAACAATACAATCTATTCTATATATAAGTATTTCTTTTAAAGATACCTTTAAGAATGAAAAATATAAACTAATGTTATCTAATACATTTCTCATTTTATCCTCCATTTATAGTTAAGTTTTTTACTGCATGATTAAAAAATAATTTTGCTATAATATAGAAAATAATTCCCCATAGTATTTGCTTAATTATTATAAAAATTATTTGATTATAAGAAACTTGTCCTAACCATATATTTATTGGTGTATATATTAATTCTTTAAATGGTAAAAATTTTGATAATTCCTGAAACCATAAAGGAAACAAACTAATTGGTGCAATAATACCTGAAAATATTTTTATTATAGCCTTTCTTAATATTTTCATTCCCCATATTGAATTAGTATAAAATCCAATTGTACCTACTATGATTTGAGTAAAAAATGTAATTGGAATACCAAGTAAGATTACTAAAAAACATAAAATAAAGTCTATAATATTTGCAGGTAATATTAATTTCCAAAATATTGAGCATATTATAAAAGTAGCAATTCCTATTACAGTTGCAAAAGCAATTTCACCCAAATCAATTCCAAAATAATATTTAAAATATGATATAGGATTTAATAATTCTTTATTAATTTGACCATTTCTAATAGAATCTCCCATCATTTCGTTTACTCCCCAAAGAGCTACTGAACTAAATGATATTGCTAATATATAATATGTTACCATTTGTGATAAGGAAAGGCCGCCAGCATTGCCTGTTTGATCATATATTGCCTTCCATACAAAGATATATACAATAACTTCAACAATTCTATTTAAAGTAAACAAATAGAAATTAGATTTGTATATATTATAATCTTTAAATTGCATTTTGGCTAATGCTAACATTGTTCTTACCATTTGTATGTACTCCTTTATAGATTTCTTTTAATATATCTTCGAGTTCTGCTTCTTTCATATGTATATCATCAATTGTGCAATATTTTGATATTTCATCCATTATTTTAACTATTGTTGTTTCATCATGGCTAAATTTAATTTTTAATTTTTTTTCTTTTTCTTCGATTATTTCAATATTTTTTAAAGCAATGCTTTTACTTATTTCTTCTGATTTGTTACTAATAATAAATTCTGCAAAAACATATTTTCCATAAGTATCTTTAAACTTCTGTTTGCTACCATCATAAATTATTTGACCTTTATCTAATAATATTATTCTATTACAAACATCTTCTATATCATTTAAATCATGTGTTGTAAGTATAACTGTAGTTTTCTTTTCTTTATTTATATCTTTAATGAATTTTCTTATATTTTCTTTGACAAAAACGTCTAATCCTATAGTTGGTTCATCTAAATATACTATTTTAGGATTGTGTAAAAAAGTAGCTGCTATTTCACAACGCATTTTTTGTCCCAAACTTAAATTTTTTACCTGTTTTTCTAGTAGGTCATTTAACTCTAATATTTCTGTAAATTTTTTTAAATTTTTTCTATATTCGTTTTCAGGAATTTTATACATTTTTTTTATTAATCTAAATGATTCAATAACTGGTAAATCCCACCATAATTGTGTTTTTTGTCCAAATACTGCACCTATATTTTGGTTATTTTGTATTCTTTTTTCATTTGGAATTAATCCATTTACAACAACATTACCAGAAGTTGGAGTTAATAATCCTGTAAGCATTTTTATAGTAGTTGATTTTCCAGCACCATTTTCTCCAATGTATCCTACTAATTCACCTTCTTCTATATTAAAAGTTATTCCATTAACAGCTTTAAGTTCTTTATATTTAGGCTTTATTAAATGTTTTAAATATCCTTTTAGACCTTCTTCTTTTTCAATAATTTTGTATTTTTTTACTAAGTTATTAACTTCTATAATTGCCATAGTTACCTCCGAGAATTAAATTTAATGAAATTATAATATATTTAATTATAAAATTCTATATTTATATATATTTTTACATTATTAAAATAAAAAAATAAAGAGCAAATACAATATATATGTATTTGTTCTTTATTTTTTAGAATTATTTTCTATTATTGTTTTTGCAACATTATAAATTAATTTTTGTGTATCAGGTGAACAATTTTTTAATAATTCGGCAAATTCTCTGTCTAAATAATTTTCAGAATTATTTGATGCTCCATTTAAAACATAACCTTCTGAAATCTCTAAAATTTTACAGATTTGGTTTAATCTTTTTAAATTTATGTGAGAACTACCTCTTTCAACTCTACTTAAAAAAGCTACAGAAACATCTAATTGTTCTGATAAATCTTCTTGAGTTAAATTTTTTGCAAGTCTAGCTTGTTTTATTCTAGAGCCTATAACATTATAATCTAAAGCCATAATTACCACCTTCCAATAGAGCAAATATAACATTAAAAGTATTAATTAAAAAGAAATACATAAGTAAATGTGTAACACATATGTAAAACTTTCGCTATTATTTTTGACAAATTTCGACAAATATATGTGATACAATAGAAAAAAAGAGAAAAAGTTAGTAAAATTAAGAATTAGAGAGGAAAATATATGTAAAATTGTTAAAAAGATACAAAATTTTGTATTTTTTTGACTAAATATGTAAAATGATGTATACATAATTTGCAAATGTTAAGAATATATAGTATAATAAACTTTGTTGCACATAAAAAAGGAGTGTGAATTTATATTTTAAAGAATAAGATTAATTACTATAAAAGTAACTTTCTTAAAATTTTTAGTATAATATTTATAGCATTTGCAATAATTTTAATTTTATTAATTACAAAATTTAAAATTTCTTATGCAGTTACTGTAAATAATAAAGAAGTAGGATATGTTAAAAATAAAGATTTGTTTGAAACAAAAATAAAAGATGATATTTTAGAATGTGCAGGAAATAATATAGACTTTGTAACAATAAATGCGCAACCTGAATATAAGATAGTTTTATTATCAAGATTTGAAGATACAAATGAAGATGATATTATATCTGTACTAAAAGAAAATACTACAATAACATATAAATTTTATGAAGTTGCTTTAGAAAATGAAACAAAAGCATATGTGGACACATTAGAAGAAGCACAAGAAATAGTAAGTAAGATAAAAGAAGAAGAAGGAAAAGATTTAGAATTAGATATTCAAATATTAGAAAAATTTACAAATAATGAGAAAGAAGTAAAAACAGATACTATAGAAGTAGCTCAAAATAATTTAGAAGAAAAAGTAAAACAATTAGTAGAAGAAAATAGTGTTCCAACTATAAATGGAATTAAATTATCACAACTACCAGTTGGAGGAATAATTACTTCAAGATATGGAGTGAGTAGTAGAATAAGAAAATCTACTCATACAGGACTTGATATAGCATGTAGTACTGGAACTTCAATAGAGGCCGTATCAGACGGAACTGTTATATTTGCAGAAAGCAAAGGTTCATATGGTAATTTAGTAAAAATAGAACATGGCAACGGTATAGAAACATGGTATGCACATTGCAGTAAGATATATGCAAAAGTAGGTCAAAAAGTTGATGCAGGAGATGTAATTGCAGCAGTAGGTTCAACAGGAAATTCCACTGGTCCACATTTACATTTAGAAATAAGAATAGATGGAGAACCAGTAAATCCACAAAATTATTTGTATAATTAGAGAAAATAAGGAATTTTTATCAGTTTAAACTGTATAGAAATTCTTTATTTTTTTATTATAGAAAAATTCTTAATAAATAATGTACAAAAAGTTCTTATATATTAAGTAAGATTTATTCTTGACTTTTTTTTGTCATATTATATAATGTAATGGATAAACTAAAGAAAAAGAGGAGGAATAAGTTTATGGCTGATCAAAATCTTGAAGAAGAAGCAAGAGTAAAACAAATGATTGATGAATTAGTAGAAAAGGCTAAAGTTGCATCAAAACAATATTTGGAATTAGATCAACAAACAGTAAATAATGTAGTAAAAGCAATGGCTATGGCTGGATTAGAACATCATATGGAACTTGCAAAGATGGCTGTTGAAGAAACTGGTAGAGGAATATATGAAGATAAAATAACAAAAAATATGTTCGCAACAGAATATATTTATCATAGTATAAAATATGAAAAAACAGTTGGAATTATAAATGAAAATGATGAAGATGATTATGTTGAAATTGCAGAACCTATAGGAATTATAGCTGGTGTAACACCAGTTACTAACCCAACATCAACAACAATGTTTAAATCTATAATATCTGCAAAGACAAGAAATGTTATAATATTTGGTTTCCATCCATCTGCACAAAAATGTAGCTCTGAAGCTGCAAAAATTGTAAGAGACGCAGCAATAAAAGCAGGTGCACCAGAAAACTGTATATTATGGATAGAAGAACCATCAATCTTAGCAACAAAATTATTAATGAATCATCCTGATGTTAATTTAATATTAGCAACAGGAGGAACAGGAATGGTTAAATCTGCATATTCATGTGGAAAACCAGCATTAGGTGTTGGACCAGGTAATGTTCCATGTTATATAGATAAAACAGCGAAATTAAAAACATCTGTAAATGATTTAGTATTATCAAAATCTTTTGATAATGGTATGATATGTGCTTCTGAACAAGCAGTATTAGTAGATAAAGAAATTTATCAAGAGTTTGAAGAATTAATGAGAAATGCAGGATGTTATTTTGTAAGTGAAGAAGAAAAAGAAAAGTTAAAAAATAGCATGTTTGAATATACAGAAGAATATGGATTTAAATTAAAATCTCATGTACCAGGTCAAAGTCCATATACAATAGCTAAAGAAGCTGGATTTGATGTACCAAAAGATACTAAAGTTTTAGTAGTATATGAAGAAGGAATAGGACATGATTATCCATTTTCTAAAGAAAAATTAAGTCCTGTTTTAACATATTATATAGTTGAAAATGAAGAAGAGGGAATTAGCAAAGCAGAAAAATTACTAGAATTTGGTGGACTTGGTCATTCTGCAGTAATTCATTCTGAAAATAGAGAAACAATATTAAAATTTTCTGAAACATTAAAAGCAGGAAGAATAATAGTTAACTCTCCATCAACACATGGAGCTATAGGTGACATATATAATACAAATATGCCATCATTAACACTTGGATGTGGATCATTTGGAGGAAATTCAACAACAGCAAATGTATCTAGTGTTAACTTAATAAATATCAAAAGAGTAGCAAGGAGGAGAGTTAATATGCAATGGTTTAAAGTTCCAGAAAAAATATATTTTGAAGCAGGATGTATATCTTACTTAGAAAAAATGCCAGATATTGAAAGAGCATTTATAGTAACAGATCCAGGAATGGTTAAATTTGGATATGTAGATAGAATATTATATCATTTGAGGAAAAGAGAACAACATGTACATTGTGAAATATTTAGTGAAGTAGAGTCAGATCCATCTTTTGATACAGTAAACAAAGGATTAGAATTAATGAATAATTTTAAACCTGATGTAATTATTGCATTAGGTGGAGGTAGTGCAATAGATGCAGCAAAAGGTATGTGGTTATTCTATGAACATCCAGATGCTGACCCAGAAGGAATGAAATTAAAGTTTATGGATATAAGAAAACGTGCATATAAATTTCCAAAACTTGGTGTAAAAGCTAAGATGGTAGCTATTCCTACAACATCAGGTACAGGATCAGAAGTAACTTCATTTGCAGTATTAACAGACAAAAAATTAAATAAAAAATATCCACTTGCAGATTATGAATTAACACCAGATGTTGCAATTGTTGATCCAGATTTAGTAATGAGTTTACCAAAAACAATTACAGCAGATACAGGTATGGATGTTTTAACACATGGTATAGAATCATATGTTTCAAATATGGCATCAGATTATACAGATGGATTAGCAGAAAAAGCTATTGAATTAGTATTTAAAAATATAAAAGAAGCATATGAGCATGGAGATAATAAAGTTGCTAGAGAAAAAATGCATAATGCAAGTACAATTGCAGGTATGGCATTTACAAATGCGTTTTTAGGAATAAATCACTCTTTAGCACATAAAATAGGAGCAGAATTTCATTTACCACATGGAAGAATAAATGCAATATTACTTCCATATGTAATAAGATATAATAGTTCAAAACCAACAAAATTTGTATCATTCCCTAAATATGAATATTTTATAGCAGATCAAAAATATGCAGAAATAGCTAGAAAAATGGGATTTAAAGCAGATACAGTTGAGGAAGGAATTAATTCTTTGATTTCTAAAATTCAAGAATTAAATGAACAATTAAATATACCAAAATCTTTTAAAGATGCAGGTATTGATGAAAAAGAATTTTTAGCAAAAGTAGATTTATTAGCTGATAGAGCATTTGAAGATCAATGTACAACAGCAAATCCAAGACTTCCATTAGTAGAAGAATTAAAACAAATTTTATTAGATAGTTATTATGGAAAAGAAGTATAAATAGTAAAGGTTGCTTTGAAAAAAAATTGTGTTGAATGCTAATATATTTAGAATAAAAAAGATAACCGCCAACAACTTGTTGGCGGTTATCTTTTTAACTATATAGAATAGTTAGTCCATCAATGATACTTTTTATGAATTCTTTTCTATTTACTTCATAGTCTGACCAGTTGACAAAATTCTTACATGTTTCAACCAAGAATTCCTCTTGATTACTTAGAACAATATGATTTCTTTCCAAGAAGCTATGAAGCTTGTTGGCATTTTTCTGAAACTGCCAGCTGTAAGCCAATGTTGGTTTCAAGTTTTTTGAACACCAAGCCAAAGAAAATATAAAAATTTGGTAAGTTTGTCTGCTTAATTGAAACTTATAAAACTTCCAATTTAAGCCTTTATGGTTTAATGCGATATGTTGCATTAAATCGGTGTACTGCTCAGGATCATTGATGATCTCTTGTATTGTAGGAAGTGGTACTTGCCAGTCCTGTGGGGTAAAGTAAGCCCGGGTTAATCCGGATTTTTTCGTGATAAATTCACTCATGATGTTGACCTCCTTAAATATTAATGATAATTAATTATAGCATAAAAATAGTTAAAAGTCAAAAATTATCAGTTATATTGGTGTGATCTAAAAGTTTTCTGCAAGTTTTTTTGAATGCTAAAGGGGGATTTATGTAAAATTCGTCGAATAATATAATTATGTATATAAATTTGAAGAAAGTGAGGCAAAAATGATACGATATAGTGATGAAATCATTGAAGAAGTTAGACAAAACACAGATATAGTAGATATAATATCACAATATGTTCATTTAAAAAGAAGTGGTAGAAATTTCTTTGGACTATGTCCATTTCATAACGAAAAATCACCTTCTTTTTCAGTTTCACCAGACAAGCAAATATTTCACTGCTTTGGTTGTGGAGTAGGAGGAAATGTATATAGCTTTTTAACCAGAATTGAAGGAATCGGATTTAAAGAAGCTGTAGAACAATTGGCAGAAAGAGCAAATATACAACTACCAACTTTAGAGAATAATATAGATAATGCAAAAGAAGAATTAAAAGCAAAAGTATTTAAAGTAAATGAATTTGCAGCAGAATATTATCATCAAAATTTATATAAACCAACAGCAAAGATTGCACAAGAATACATAAAAAAAAGAAAAATAAATAATGAAACTTTAAAATCTTTTAAAATAGGATTTTCTGGTAAATTTGATGAATTGTATAGAGCTTTAAAAAAAGAAGGCTTTGGAGAAAAAGAAATTTTAGAATCAGGATTAGTAAACAAAAATGAAAAAGGCATGTATATAGACAGATATAGAAACAGACTAATGTTTCCTATATGTGATGTAAGAAATAGAATTATTGCTTTTGGTGGAAGAGTACTAGATGATTCTAAACCTAAATATATAAATTCACCCGAAAATGTTGTTTATAGTAAAAGCAGAAATTTATTTGGTTTAAATGTTGCAAAAAAGGGAGATACTAAAAAAATACTAATTGTTGAAGGTTATATGGATGTTATATCACTACATCAAAGAGGTGTTACAAATGTTGTTGCACCACTTGGTACAGCACTTACAGAACAACAAGGTTGGTTATTAAGAAAAAATTCTGAGCAAATAATATTAAGTTTTGATTCAGATGGAGCTGGTCAAACAGCAATATTAAGATCATTGGAAATTTTAAAAAATATGGGGTGTGACATTAGAGTTTTACAAATGCAAGGTGCGAAAGATCCAGATGAATATATTATAAAATATGGAGTTGCTAGATTTAATACATTAATTGAAAATGCTATATCATTAGTGGAATTTAAAGTTAAAGTATTAAAAAAAGGATTAAATCTAGATAGTACAAATGATAAAATAAAATTTTTAAATGAAATTGCTAAATTACTTTCACAAGTTGATAATGACATGGAAAAAGAAATTTATATAGATAAGATTTCTAAAGAATATGATATTTCTAAAGAAGCTATTTATGCTCAAGTAAATAAATTAACATATTCAAGCCAAAAAACTGAAAAAATATTGGATAAAAGTAAACCAATTGTAAAACATAAAAAAGAAGAGAGTAATAATTCAAATATAACAGAAGCAATTAAAAAAAGAGAGAATACAATAATATCATTGCTATTAACACCAGAAACAAATACTTATGAAAAAATAAAGAATAAATTAAAACCAGAAGATTTTAGATATGATTTAAATAATAAAATAGTTACAAAAATATATGAACAATTTGAAAAAGGTAACAAAAATGTAAATGCAATGATAGATGAATTTGATGAAGAAATACAAAATCATATAACAATGATAATGGCTTATGATTTTGAAATAACAGATGTAGACAAGGCAATTGAAGATATATTAGTAATATATGAAAAAGAAAAATTAAATTCTAGAAAATTAGAAATTTTAGATTTATTAGAAACTAATATTAGTGAAGAAGAAAAGAAAAATTTAGAAAAAGAATTAAATAATATAATTATAAATTTAGTTAAAATTAAGTAGAGGTGAATTAAAATGGCTAAGAAAAAAGAAGAAAATATACTTGAAGAAGAAAAAATAGACAAAACAAAAAAAGTTAAAGAAGCCAAAGAAGAAAAAAATAAAAATGAAAAACCAGAAATAAAAAAAGCAGTTAAAGCAAAAAAAGAGGAGACTAAAATAGAAGAAAAAGTTGATACTGCAAAAAAAACAACTAAAAAAACCGAGAAAAAAGAAAACGAAAAAGAAGAAATAAAAGAAAATAAAGAAGATACAGACATTACAAATTCCGAAAAAGTAAATAATATAATAAAAAAGGCTAAAGAAAGTGGAAAAATAACATATGGTGAATTAGCAACTCAATTAGATGATGCAAATCCTGAACAAATAGACAAAGTATTTGATGCTTTTGAAGAAATGGGAATTGATTTATCAAAAGAAGAGTTAGACGATGAAGAACCAGATGTTGAAGATTTAAAAGAAGTAGAAGAATTAAAATTAGATGAAATAACAGATACAGATTATGAAGGAATAAATGTAGATGATCCTGTAAGAATGTATTTAAGAGAAATAGGAAGAATACCATTATTAACATATGACCAAGAATTAGATTTAGCAAAAAGAATACTAGAAAATGATGAAGAAGCAAGACAAGAACTTGCCGAATCAAACTTAAGATTAGTTGTAAGTATTGCTAAAAAATATTTAGGTAGAGGAATGTTATTCTTAGATTTGATTCAAGAAGGAAATATGGGATTAATAAAAGCAGTAGAAAAATTTGATTACACAAAAGGATTTAAATTTAGTACTTATGCAACATGGTGGATTAGACAAGCTATAACAAGAGCTATAGCAGATCAAGCTAGAACAATAAGAATTCCTGTACACATGGTAGAAACAATAAATAAATTAATTAGAACATCAAGACACTTATTACAACAATTAGGTAGAGAACCAACCCCAGAGGAAATTGCTGAAGAAATGGAAATACCAGTAGAAAAAGTAATGGAAATACAAAAAATTGCTCAAGATCCTGTATCTTTAGAAACACCTATTGGTGAAGAAGACGACAGTCACTTAGGTGATTTTATACCAGATGATGATAGTCCAGCACCACAAGATTCAGCAGCATATACATTATTAAAAGAACAATTAGAAGAAGTAATGAATACATTAACACCTAGAGAAGCAAAAGTTCTAAAATTAAGATTTGGATTGGAAGACGGAAAAGCAAGAACATTAGAAGAAGTAGGAAAAGAATTCCAAGTAACAAGAGAGAGAATACGTCAAATAGAAGCAAAAGCATTAAGAAAATTAAGACATCCAAGTAGAAGCAAAAAATTAAAAGATTATATGGGATAAAATAAACAAGAGATTGAGAATAAAAATTTTTCAATCTCTTATTTAATAATATGGTGTAATTTTTTAATTTATATAAAAATTTCACAAAATAGACATAAAAATAATGTATAATTATTCCATAAATTAATACTAGAATGTTTTAGAAAGGAAGATATCAAATGAAAGATATAACTGTTTTAGTAGTTGATGATGAACAGAGAATGAGAAAATTAATAAAAGATTTTTTATTGACAAAGGAATATAATGTGTTAGAGGCTGAAGACGGAGAAAAAGCAATAGAAATTTTTGAAGAAAATAAAGAAAAAATTAGTATTATTTTATTAGATGTAATGATGCCAAAGCTTGACGGTTGGTCTGTTTTAAGAAAAGTTAGACAAGAATCAAGAGTACCAGTTATTATGCTTACTGCAAGAGGAGAAGAACAAGATGAATTATTTGGATTTGAGTTAGGTGTTGATGAATATATATCAAAACCATTTAGTCCTAAAATACTATTAGCAAGAGTAGAAGCAATTTTAAAAAGAGTTCAAGGAGATAAAGAACAAATAAGAGATTATGATGGAATTGTTATAGATGAAGAAGGAAGAACAGTTAAAGTAGATGGAAAACAAATTGAATTAAGTTTAAGAGAATACGAATTATTAAAATATTTACTTGATAATGAAAATATAGCTTTATCAAGAGATAAAATATTAAATAATGTATGGAACTATGATTATTATGGAGATTCAAGAACAATAGATAGTCATATAAAGAAAATAAGACATAAATTAGGCAAAAAAGGAAAATACATAAAGACGATGAGAGGAATAGGATATAAATTCGAAATAAAATAATTATAAGGAATTAGTGATATGAAAAAAATTAAAGAAAGATTAAAATCTGTAAGAGTAAAATTGTTTTTATCTTTAGCTATTGTAATTGTAATGATAATAGCATTTTTGATAATTATGAATAATATAGTTTTAGAAACATTTTATTTATATAGCAAAAAAAATGCATTAAAAGCAGTATATATTCAAATAAATGAATATTACAATAATTCAGATAATAAAATTAACTTAGAAGAAGAATTAGAAAAAATTGAAATAAATAATAATTTTGACATAGCCATAAAAGATAGTACTAATGATAACATATATACAACCAACAAAGATTTCCTATTTATGTTAGGAGAATGGAATAGTAACTACATACGTAAATCTGAAGAAATATTAGAACAAAATAAGAATATGACAATAAAAAAAGTAAAAGATAAAAGTACTGATATAAGTTACATAGTTTTACTTGCAAAATTAGATAATGGTTATCTTTTAAGTATAAGAATTCCACTTACATCTATAAAAGAAAGTGTAAGGATTTCAAATAGATTTTTATATTTAATTGGAGGATTTACTATAATAATAGGTGGAATAGTAGTATCTTTTATATCAAAAAAATTTACAAAAAGAATTTTAGAATTAAATGATATAGCAAAGAAAATGTCAGATTTAGATTTTAGCCAAAAATATAAGCCAACAGAAGCAGAAGACGAAATAGATAGTCTTGGAAAAAGTATTAATAAAATGTCAAGTAAATTAGAAGGAACAATAAATCAGTTAAGAAATACAAATTTTGAATTAGAAAAAGATATAGAAGAAAAATCTAAAATAAATGAAATGAGAACTAAATTTATTTCTGACGTATCACATGAATTAAAAACACCAATAGCATTAATTCAAGGGTATAGTGAAGGTTTACTAGAAAATGTAACAACAGATGAGGAAAGTAGAAAATTTTATGCAGAAGTTATTTTAGATGAAACTAATAAAATGGATAAGCTAGTAAAACAATTACTTGAACTTTCTAAACTGGAATATGGAAAAAGGGAATTTAATAATTCAACATTTAATATAATAGAATTAGAAAAAGAAGTTGTGCGAAAAGCAAAAGTTATGTTAGATGAAAAGAATATAAAAGTAGAATTAAAAACAAAAGGAAAGATTAATGTTTTTGCAGATGATTTTTATATTGAACAAGTAATTACAAATTATTTAACAAATGCAATAAAACATACTAAAGAGGTTGCAGGAGAAAAATATATAAAAATAGAAAATGAAATAGATAAAAATAAAAACAAAGTAATTGTAAGAGTATTTAATACAGGAGATATTATCTCAGAGGAAAATAAAACTAGAATTTGGAATAGATTCTATAAAATTGATGAATCAAGAAACAGAGATGATGGCGGAACAGGGATAGGTCTTGCTTTGGTAAGAGCTATAATGAATAATTATAATAGTGAATATGGAGTAGAAAACAAAGTTAATGGTGTAGAATTCTTTTTTGAATTAAGTTTATCAGATTTACCTCAATAGGTTTATTACATTTGTGTTACAACTATTGCAAAACCCAAACTATTACTATATACTATAAATGTATATTTAAAATTCAAAGGAGAAAATAATGAGTAGTAAAATAGGAAAGACAATAGATAGAAAAACACTTAATGTTTTTGTAAAACTTACCAAAAATAAATCTAAAGAAAAAATAAAAGAAAAACAAGAAAAAATCCAAAGAGAATTAACAAGAGAAGAGAAAAAAACTATAATAAAAAATGTTGCTAAAAAAACAAGAGGAAGAGCAGCAATAATTAGTATGTTTGCAATTGGTGCATTTTCTGGAATGAAAACACAAAATTTATTAAATTCAGCAAATGAAAAAGGAATTCAAATAGAAAAAACTAGTGACGGAAAAGAAGCGGTAGTAGATTTAAATGAAATAGATAAAGTAACTATTAAAGGATTGGATAGCCTTGAAGATACAGAAAACACAGGTATTTTTGTTGAAGAAGAAAAAAATGGATTTTTACAATCACTCAAAGTTGATGTTAATGAAATTACTGCTAATGAAAATATAAGAAGTGAAGCAGAAAAAGAAGTTAATAATTTAAACAATTCAGATGAAGTTTTAGCATATATGAAAGAAGCATATGTAAAAGAATATAATGAAAAAAATGGTACAAATTTGACTATTGATAATATAGAATTATATAAAGGCAGAGGTGATACATTATATAGAGATACTGCTGAGAATGGTGATGAAATAATTAGAAGTACTTCAGAAAAATATGTAATTGAAAAAACAACAATAGATTCTGAAATTGGAATTGTAACTGCCAGAATTAAAAATAATGATGGAAAATACATATCAAAGGAAAGCATGACATATGACAATGGAAAATATGTGACTGTATATACTAAAGATCAGAAAGTAGATAAATATTCTGAAAATACATTAGCTGAATTAAAGGGAATTACTTTTAATGGAATTGATTATTATGGTGCTTTTACAGATGCAGAAAAAGATACCTATAAAAGTAGATTTATAGATTCTGTTGAAAATTATAAAAAAGATCAAATTAATGAGATAGCAAATATTGAATCAGAAACAAATAATAAAGATGAAGAAACAAGATAAAACTTGTTTCTTTTTTTGTGTGAGTGTACTTAAAATAGTACACTGTTTTTTTAATCGAAAATAATAAAATGAACTTGAAAAAAGATAGCACATAATATAGAATATATGTATAATAAAAAGGGGATGTTTA
>CAKPIA010000012.1 GCA_934162205.1 uncultured Clostridia bacterium | reverse complement strand
ACTAATAAATCGAGGGCTTAATCACAAAAGTGGATTGGAAAGGTTTATAAAAATTCATCTATGTATTTTTGAGTGTGCTATATATTTTAATAGTTACATTAATAATTTTCTAGTGATGATTACATGGAGGAAATACCTGTTCCCATACCGAACACAGAAGTCAAGCTCCAATGTGCCGAAGATACTTACGGGTTACCCTGTTGGGAAAATAGGTTATCGCTAGATTTTTTTTGTTATAATATACTTATTGATTCCTATTGTTAGACTCGAACTAATAGTTATAAGTTAATTATAAAAAAATTATTATTTAAATTAAAAACAGGTAAGGTAGAAATCAGATATTAATTACTAATTATTTGATTTGTGCTTTTCTTTTTTTTATATAAATGATATACTATAAGACATAAAAAGGAGGAGATAAAATGTCAAAAACAATTTGGAAACCAGGAACATTTATTTATCCGATACCAGCAGTAATGGTAACATGTGGTACAATGGAAAAATCTAATATTATAACAATAGCATGGACAGGTATATTAAATACTAATCCTGCACTTGTATATATATCTGTTAGACCAACTAGATATTCATATAATTTAATAAAAGAACAAGGGGAATTTGTAATAAACTTAACAAATGAAGATTTAGTTAGAGCAACAGATTGGTGTGGTGTAAGAAGTGGAGCACAATATGACAAATTTAAAGAAACAAATTTAACAAAAGAAAAATGTGAATTTGTTAAATGTCCAAGAATAAAGGAAAGTCCTGTATCAATTGAATGTAAAGTAAAAGAAATAAGAGAATTAGGAAGTCATCATATGTTTGTTGCAGAAGTTTTATCAATAGATGCTGATGAAAAATATATAGATGAAAAAGGTGCATTTGATATATCAAAATGTGATTTAATATCATATTGCAATGGTGGATATTACTCAATGGGAAAAAAATTAGGCAAATTTGGATATTCAGTTGAAAAAAAGAAAAAAAATTAGTAAAAAACTTAACAAATTCATTGACATAAGTATAAAAAAGTGGTAAAATATTCTAGCGTATGTAACTTAGAACATACGATCACATCGTTTTAAAAAAAGGTTAATAAATTCGGAGGTGTATATAAATGGCAGCAAAAGGACCAAGAGAAAATATTATATTGGAATGTACAGAATGTAAAAGAAGAAATTATATGACTTCAAAAAATAAAAGAAATAATACTGACAGATTAGAAATAGTTAAGTATTGTAAATTCTGTAAAAAACGTACAACACACAAAGAAACAAAATAATAGAAGCTATTTTAAGGAGGATATAAAATGGCTAAAAAAGAAGTAAAGCAAGATAAAAAGCAAAAACAATTTTTTAAAGATTTTAAAGCAGAACTAAAAAAAGTTAGTTGGCCAACACCAAAGCAATTACTAAATAATACAACAGTAGTTGTTGTTATAGTACTTGTAACTGCTTTAATAGTTTTTGTTTTAGATTTAGCATTTAATTTTATGCATGAATCAGGAGTAACAAAATTACAAACTGTAGTACAAGAAAATTTTGGAGATAAATCAAATACAGAAAATACTTCTAATACTGAATCTTCAAATGATAATTCTGCAACAGAAAAGTCAGCTACAGAAAATAATGAAACAACTTCAGATACAACAGAAGAAACAAATGCTAATAGTGAAACAAATACAGATAACCAATAATAAGGTCAAAGAATAAAGGAGGCTAAAGGAATGTCTCAAAAAGATTATGACATGGTTCCAAGATGGTATGTTGTTCATACTTATTCTGGATATGAAAATAAAGTAAAAACAGATCTAGAAAAAACAGTAAAAAACAGAGAATTAGAAGATTACTTTTTTGATATTGTTGTTCCTATGGAAGAACAAATTGAAATCAAAGAAGGAAAAAGAAAAACTAATTTAAAAAAAGTTTTTCCAGGTTATGTTTTAATTAAAATGATTGTAACTGAAGAATCTTGGTATATAGTGAGAAATACAAGAGGTGTTACAAGTTTTGTTGGTTCTGGAACAGATCCTATTCCTCTTACAGACGAAGAGATAAGAAATATGGGATTTGAAGACACACCAATAAATGTAGATTATGATGTAAATGATTCTGTACAAGTTATGAATGGTCCATTTGAGAATTTTATAGGTACAGTTCAAGAAATAAATAAAGAAAAACATAAAGTAAAAGTTTTAGTTTCAATGTTTGGTAGAGAAACACCAGTTGAATTAGAATTTTCACAAGTTCAAAAAGTAGATTAATTAAACATATTTAAGGAGGTGCCAATTTAAAATGGCAGAAAAAGAAATATCAAATATAATTAAATTACAAATAGAGGCAGGTAAAGCATCACCAGCTCCACCAGTAGGTCCAGCTTTAGGTTCAAGTGGTGTTAACATTATGCAATTTGTTAAAGAATTCAATGATAGAACTGCAAATCAACCAGGTATGATAATACCAGTTGTTATTACAGTATACAAAGATAAATCTTTTGAATTTATAACAAAAGTACCACCTGTTGCTGTATTAATTAAAAAAGCAATAAAAATTGAAAAAGGTTCAGGAAAACCAAATAAAGACAAAGTTGCTAAAATAACTAAAGAACAAGTTAAAGCAATTGCTGAACAAAAAATGCCAGACTTAAATGCTGCTTCATTAGAAACAGCAATGAGCATGGTTGAAGGTACTGCTAGATCTATGGGTGTAGTAGTTATTGATTAATTAAAATATTAATTGGGAGAGATAAAATCTCGTTAGTACCAAGGGAGGTTAAATAATGAAAAAATTATCAAAAAAATATGATGAAAGTTTAAAATTAGTTGAAAAAGACAAAGAATATGATATCAAAGAAGCTTTAGATTTAATAGAAAAAATGCCAAAAGCAAAATTTGATGAAACAGTTGAATTACATGTTAAATTAGGTGTTGATTCAAAACATGCTGATCAACAAGTTAGAGGTACAGTAGTACTTCCAAATGGTACAGGTAAAACACAAAAGGTTTTAGTATTTGCTAAAGGACCAAAAGCTGAAGAAGCTGAAAAAGCTGGAGCAGATTTTGTTGGAGCTGAAGAATTAATACCAAAAATTCAAAATGAAAACTGGTTTGACTATGATGTTATAGTTGCAACTCCAGATATGATGGGTGTTGTTGGTAGATTAGGTAAAGTATTAGGACCAAAAGGTTTAATGCCAAACCCTAAATCAGGAACAGTAACAATGGATGTTACAAAAGCTATAAACGAAATAAAATCAGGAAAAGTTGAATATAGATTAGATAAAACAAATATTATTCACTTAGGATTTGGAAAAGTATCATTTGGTGCAGACAAATTATTAGAAAACTATGATACAGTTATAAATGCTATTATAAAAGCTAAACCAGCTGCAGCTAAAGGTCAATATATTAGAAGCGTATCAGTTTCTAAAACAATGGGACCTGGACTTTTCATTAACCAAAAATAAGAATATTAGCCAAAGACAGTAGGCAACAATAAGTCCTACCGAGGTATATAATAGAGATTTAAACACTCTTTATGTGCCTTGTAGGCAATAAAGAGTGTTATTTATTTTAAATAATATATATACAAAACCAGGAGGTGAATAAATTGGCAAGTGAAACAATCATCAACCAAAAGAAAGAAGAAGTATCAAAATTAGCAGATAAAATGAAAGAAGCTAAATTAATACTTTTAACAGATTACAGAGGAATAAATGTTGAAGATGTTACAACATTAAGAGCTGATCTAAGAAAAGGTAATGCTGAATACAAAGTTATAAAAAATAATATAACAAGAAGAGCATTAGCTGAATGTAAAATTGAAGGTTTAGAAGAACAATTAGAAGGACCTACAGCAGTTATAATGAGTTCAGAAGATTACTTAGAACCATTAAAAGCAATTTATAATTTTAGCAAAGATAATGATTATTATAAAATCAAAGGTGGAGTAATAGACGGTAAAGTAATGACAACAGAAGAATTAATTACTTTAGCAAAATTACCATCAAGAGAAACATTATTATCAATGCTTGCTGGTGCTTTACTTGGAAATATTTCAAAACTTGCAGTTGCATTAGATCAAGTTAAAGTACAAAAAGAAAATGCTTAAGATTATATAAAATAATTTTAAGAAAACAAAATTAAAAATAATTAGAGTAGCGAACTTATATCGTTAAAATTTAGTATAAAGCTTAACGCTTAAAAAAATAATAAAATTATAGGAGGATTAAAATGAGTAAAGAAGAAATGATTGAAGAAATCAAAAAAATGACAGTAGTTGAATTAGCTGATTTAGTAAAAGCTATAGAAGAAGAATTTGGAGTATCTGCAGTAGCAGCAGCTGCACCTGCAGCAGGAGCTGGAGCAGCAGCAGCTGAAGAAAAAACATCTTTTGATGTTGTATTAGTAGAAGCTGGAGATCAAAAAATAAAAGTTATTACAGCTGTTAAAAATGCATTAGGTTTAGGATTAAAAGATGCTAAAGATTTAGTTGATGGAGCACCTAAAACATTAAAAGAAGGTGTAGCTAAAGAAGAAGCTGAAGAATTAAAAGCTAAACTTGCAGAAGTTGGAGCTGTAGTTGAATTAAAATAATTTAAACTAATCAGTTAGAGTATTAGGGATTGACCTAATACTCTTTTTTTTATATAATAATAAAAGGTGATAAATATGAAAAAAGTAGGAATAATAGCAGCAATGCAAGAGGAAATGAATGAAATAAAAAATATTATGACAGAATTAACAGAAAATAATATATATGAATTACAATTTTTTGAAGGAAAAATAGGAAATGTAGAATGTGTATTAGTTCAGGCAGGAGTTGGAAAAGTAAATGCATCAAGATGTACACAAATTTTAATAGATAATTATGATATTGAATATGTAGTAAATGTTGGTTCTGCAGGTTCTGCGAATAATAGTTTGAATATAGGAGATATTGTAATTGGAAAAATTCTTGTTCAACATGATTTTGACATTACAGCATTTGGGCATAAAAAGGGATATATAAGTAATGTTGGTGAAAATATAAGCAGTGATGATAAATTAATTAAAAAATTTGAGAAAATTATTAATAATAATGATAAAAAAGAATATAATATTAAAGTTGGTACAATTGCATCAGGGGATATATTTTGTACAGACATAAAGATGAAGGAAAAGATAAAATATAAATTTAATGCAGATGCTATAGAAATGGAAGGTGCAGCAATAGCACAAGTTTGCTATTTAGATAAAATTCCATTTATAGTAATAAGAAGTATATCAGACACACCAAATGGAAGCAATGAAATTACTTTTGAAGAATATTTAAAATTAGCTTCAAAAAGGTGTGCAACATTACTAAATGAATTTTTAACGCTATAAGTATTGATTTTTTCGTATTTTTATGTTAATATATATAATATAGATTAAAAAGAGAGGTGAAACTTAAGGAAAAAATCCTTAAGAAATATATATGGTAAAAGAAAGAGAAAAATTACATTTTGGTGAATTATTAAAAGCTTTTTGGGGATCATCAGATACACAAGAAATACCTGAGATAGAAGATGCATTAAAAGAAGAGGCATTAACAGATGAACAAAAAAAAGAATTAAGAAAAGCTCTAAGTGAAGTACAAAAAATGGAAAATAGTATTTCTTCAACAAATACTTCAAAAACAAAGAACAAAAAAATGATGTCAGTAAAAAATGAAGTGAACTTAAATATACCAAAAGAGAAAATAGAAAGTCAAAAACAATTAGAAGATGATGGAAGAGAAATGTAATATAAATAAAAAACATACAAGAAATTAATTTTCTTGTATGTTTTACTTGACAAATGTTAAAACTACTATTATAATAAATATTGTTCTAAATATGGCGAAGTAGCTCAGTTGGCTAGAGCATCCGGTTCATACCCGGCAGGTCGAGAGTTCGAATCTCCCCTTCGCTACCAAAATAAGATGTTTCAAAATGAAACATCTTATTTTTTTGTTAATACTCTAATAAAATTTTTCTAAGGTGAGAATTTAAAATTTTATTAGGGTTTAAATTTCTACATTTTGTAACAAAAATGTAATAAAACTTTTTTTCTTAGAAACAAGCGATTTAAAACAGATAAAAAAAACTTTTTTCAAAACTGTTGCTTTTGCAACAGTAAAAGATAAAAAATAATATATAATAAATACATAAAAAGAGGGGGCACAAAAATGAAAATTGTAAAAAGAGATGGAACAATAACAGATTATGATCCAGAGAAAATAAGAGTTGCAATAAAAAAAGCAAATAATGAAGTTTCTAAAAAAGAAAGAGCTACAGAAGAACAAATTAAAGAAATAATAATGTATATTCAAGATTTAAGAAAACAAAGAATACTTGTTGAGGATATACAAGATATAATAGAAGAAAAATTAATGTCATTTGGAAAATACCAACTATCAAAAAAATATATAACATATCGTTACACAAGAGAATTAATAAGAAAATCAAATACAACAGATCAATCAATAAAAGAATTAATTGAAGGTGAAAGCGAATACTGGAATAATGAGAACTCTAATAAAAATGCTACTGTTGTAACAACACAAAGAGACTATTTAGCTGGAATAACAAGTACAGATATAACAAGAAGATTTTTATTACCAGAGGATATAGTAAAAGCACATGACGAAGGAATAATACATTTTCATGATGCAGATTACTTTGCTCAAAATGCACTTCATAATTGTGAATTAATTAATTTAGAAGATATGTTACAAAATGGTACAATAATAAATGGAGTAATGATAGAAAAGCCTCATAGATTTATTACTGCAGCTACAATTGCTACTCAAATAATTTTAGCAGTTACATCTTCAAGTTATGGTGGAGCAACAGTATCCCTTTCACATTTAGCTCCATTTGTAAAATATAGTTATGATAAATATTATGCAAAATATAAATCTAGAAAATTAAGTGATGAATTATGCAAAGAATATGCTATGCAAGATACTAAAAAAGAAGTAGAAGATGGAGTACAAACATTCAATTATCAAGTAAATTCTATGACAAATACAAATGGACAAGCACCATTTTTATCAGTTTGTATGTATTTAGGAGAAACAAAAGAATATAAAGACGAACTTGCTATGATAATAGAAGAATTTTTAAGACAGAGAATAGTTGGATTTAAAAATGAAAAAGGAGTATATATAACTCCTGCATTTCCAAAATTATTATATGTATTAGAAGAAGATAATATCAATAAAGATAGTAAATATTGGTATCTTACAGAACTTGCAGCTAAATGTACTGCAAAAAGAATGGTTCCTGATTATATATCAGAAAAGAAAATGAAAGAATTAAAAATTGATAAAAATGGTAATGGAAATTGTTATCCTTGTATGGGATGTCGTTCATTCTTAACACCATATGTTGATCCAAAAACAAATAAACCAAAATATTATGGAAGATTTAACCAAGGTGTTGTAACAATAAACTTAGTTGATGTTGCATTATCTTCAGGAAAAGATAAAGAATTATTCTGGAAAATATATGATGAAAGATTAGAATTGTGCCATAGAGCTTTACAATTAAGACATGAAAGATTAGCAAAGGCAACAAGTGATGTTGCACCTATATTGTGGCAACATGGTGCATTAGCAAGATTACCAAAAGGAGCAAGTATACACGAATTACTTCATGATGGATATTCTACAATTTCATTAGGATATGCAGGGTTATATGAGTGTGTAAAATATATGACAGATCATAGTCATACAGATAATGGAGTTGGAAAAGAATTTGCTTTAGAAGTAATGCAAAAATTAAATGATAAATGCAATGAATGGAAAGAAGCAGAAAATATTGATTATAGTGTATATGGAACTCCTATTGAATCAACAACATACAAATTTGCAAAATGCTTAAAAAATAGATTTGGAGTAATAGAAGGAATTACAGATAGAGATTATATAACAAATTCTTACCATGTACCTGTATTTGAAGAAATTGATGCATTTTCTAAATTGAAATTAGAAAGTGAATTCCAAACATTAAGCCCAGGAGGAGCAATATCTTATGTAGAAACTCCAAATTTACAAAATAATTTAGAGGTTGTTCTTCAAATTATTAAATTTATATATGATAATATAATGTATGCAGAATTAAATACAAAATCAGATTATTGTCAAAAATGCGGGTATGATGGAGAAATTTTAATTGATGATAATTTAGAATGGTATTGTCCAAATTGTGGAAACAGAGATCACAATACATTAAATGTAGCAAGAAGAACATGCGGATATATAGGAAGTAATTTCTGGAACAAGGGAAGAACACAAGAAATAAAAGAAAGAGTTCTTCATATAGATAATAAAGATGACGAATAATAAGGTGATAAGATGAGATACAACAAAATTAGAAAAATGGATATTTCAGATGGACCAGGTGTCAGAGTGTCAATATTTATGCAAGGATGTGCATTTAATTGTAAAAATTGTTTTAATAAAGAGACACATGATTTTAATGGTGGAAAAGAATTCACAGAAGATACAATAAATAGAGTTTTAGAATTATGTAATAATGATAATGTAGAAGGATTGTCAATATTAGGTGGAGAACCTATGCATCCGTCTAATATTGAAGGAACAACAAAGCTTGCAAAAGCCTTTAAGGAAAGATTTCCAAATAAAAATTTATGGGCTTGGACAGGATTTACATTTGATAATTATTTAAAAAATAAAGAAGTTTCAAAATATATTGATGTTTTAGTTGATGGACAATATGTTGATGAATTGCATAATCCTACATTAAAATGGAAAGGATCATCAAATCAAAGAGTAATAGATGTACAGAAAAGTTTAAAAGAAAATAAAATTCATTTAATAGATTAAATAAAAAAACCAATCATTAATTTGATTGGTTTTCGTTATTTAATAATAGATTTAAAATTTTTGGATAAATAGAACTTGCATTGTTATTCCAATTATCTATAATTCTTTTTGCTCTATCTGCTGATCCAGCAAATGTTTTTATTTCAAAAATAGTCTCATTGTTTTCCACAATTTTGCATTTAACTGTGAAATCCTTTTCGTTTTTTGGTGTATATTCTGCAGATACAGAAGAAGCTTCTTCTATTTCATATAATTCTTTTTTAAATATATTGTCTGCTTTTAGTTTCATAATTCCAGGTAAAACATCTTTTGTAAGTGCAAAATTATTTTTTCCTTCAGAAGTTATTTTAAAAACAGTTTCATCATCTTTTGTGTAAGTTCCGACTAGTTTTGAATCTACTAAATCAGTTAGTGTTTGTTGAAAATAAAAGTAATTAATATTATTAATTGAAGATATTATCTTAAATAAACCAGTATTAGTAATATCTTTATTAAGTTTGTCTAATATGTATAAAATTAAAACTTTATTTTCAGCTAAATTAGTATTGTCTGAATTTAATTTCATAAAACTGTACTCCTTACTTAATTTTTTTTGTATTATATCACAAAATATTACAAATGTAAAATAGATTTTGTAATATATTGGTAATTTTAGAAATAAAAAAATAAATAAAATCTTACGCCCCTAAGCAAAGAATAATGTAACAATATTGTAATATTGTAAAAATATGCAAAATACTGTTGACATAGGCTTGAAATCAGTGTATAATAATAGAGCATGAGTTTTAGCGTTGAAACTGAATGTGGCTACATTCTTACGGATAACTAGAATGGAGGGAACTTCAGTGGAGTATGTCTTGGCTTAGACCAGGCGGTAAGTTAGTAAACTTTATGAACATATTTACATAGAGATTTATGTATAAAGTTTTTTATACATATAATAAGCACTTATCCCAAGATTATCATGCGAGTTTTGGGTTTTTATATTGGAGTTATACAAAACACCAGGGTGCGTTTAAACTTGCCAGCTAAGTAATTATATTTTAAAGAGGAGGGAAAATTACAATGGCAAAAACAGTTGTAGGAAGCGAAAAAATTAGAATAAGATTAAAAGCTTATGATCACGTTATTTTAGATCAGTCTGCTGAAAAAATAGTAGATACTGCTAAAAAGACAGGAGCTAAAGTTTCAGGTCCTATTCCACTACCAACACAAAAAGAAATCGTAACAATCTTACGTTCTCCACACAAATACAAAGATTCAAGAGAACAATTTGAAATGAGAACACATAAAAGAGTTATAGATATTCTTTACCCAACACAAAAAACTGTTGATAGTTTAACAAAACTAGAATTACCAGCAGGTGTTGATATTGAAATAAAAATGTAAGAAACAATTCATTAAACCAAGCTGATTAAATAAAAATCAGCCAATAGTTAGGAGGAAAATTTAAAAATGAAAAAAGCAATAATAGGAAAGAAAATAGGAATGACACAAATATTTGATGAAAAAGGAAATGTTATTCCAGTAACAGTTATAGAAGCTGGTCCATGTACAGTTGCACAAATAAAAACTGTAGAAACAGATGGATATGATGCTGTACAATTAGGATTTGGAGATATTAAAGATAAACATCTTACAAAACCAGAAAAAGGACATTTTGCAAAAGCAAATGTTGAAGCAAAAAAACATTTAAGAGAATTTAGAGTAGACTCAATCGAAAACTTTAAAGTTGGAGATGAAGTTAAAGCTGATGTTTTTGAAGCTGGAGACAAAATAGATGTACAAGGAACATCTAAAGGAAAAGGATTCCAAGGTGTTATAAAAAGACATGGACAACACAGAGGACCTATGGGACATGGTTCTATGTATCATAGAAGACCAGGATCTATGGGACCAACATCTACACCAGGTAGAGTATTCAAAGGTAAAAAATTACCAGGACATATGGGTAGAGTTACTGTAACAATACAAAATTTAGATGTTGTTAGAGTAGATATGGATAAAAACGTATTATTAATAAAAGGTAGTGTTCCAGGACCAAAAGGAGCTATCTTAAAAATAAAATCAGCTGTAAAGGCTACTAAATAGAAGGAAGGAGGAATACGAAAATGCCAAAAGTAGACGTATATGATATAAAAGGTAAAAAAGTTAGTGATGTTGAATTAAGTGAAGCAGTATTTGGAATTGAACCAAATGAAACAATAGTACACACAGTATTACTTAATTACTTAGCTAATCAAAGACAAGGTACACAAAGTACTAAGACAAGAAGCGAAGTAAGTGGTGGTGGTAAAAAACCATGGAGACAAAAAGGAACAGGTAGAGCAAGACAAGGAAGTATTCGTGCTCCACAATGGATTAAAGGTGGTATAGCTTTAGGTCCAAAACCACGTTCATATAAATATAGAGTTAATAAAAAAGAAAGAAGACTTGCTATTAGATCTATACTAAGTTCTAAAGTATTAGAAAAAGAATTAACAGTTGTTGATAAATTAGAATTAAAAGAAATCAAAACAAAAACAATGGTTAATGCTTTAAAAGATTTAAAAGTAGAAGGAAAAACATTAATAGTATTAGCTGATAAAAACGAAAATGTTTTAATGTCAGCAAGAAATATAGAAGGTGTAAAAGCTATAGCTATAAACAATATTAATGTATTTGATTTATTAAAATACAATAATTTAGTTTTACCTTTAGATACTGTTAAAAAATTAGAGGAGGTGTACGCATAATGTTACCAGAAGAAGTAATAGTAAGACCAATAGTTACTGAAAAAAGTAATGATGGATTACAAGAAGGAAAGTATACTTTCGAAGTAAACAAAAAAGCAACAAAAGTTGAAATAGCAAAAGCTGTTGAAAAACTTTTTGAAGTTAAAGTATTAAAAGTTAATACAATGATGGTAAACGGAAAGAAAAAAAGAGTAGGATATCATCAAGGAAAAACATCTGACTGGAAAAAAGCTATTGTTACAATAGATACAAATCCATCAGAAAAATCATATTTAGCTAAAGGTGGAAAAGTAACAAAAGTTACTAAAAAATACAAAGATTCAATTGATGAATTTATGGGAGCTTAAGCTAAATAAGAATTATCTGGAAAATACCAGGACAATAAAGAATATCTGCTAATAGCGGGGCAGGAAAAATAACCGCGAGTTTATACAATTACTTTAAGTAAATTGTAAACATAGTAAAGGAGAGAATTAAATCATGGGAATGAAACATTTCAAAGCCTATACACCATCAAGAAGAAATATGACTGTTTCTACATTTGAAGAAGTTACTAAAAAAACTCCTGAAAAATCTTTATTAGCAACAAAAAAGAAAAATGCAGGTAGAAACTCTTATGGTAGAATAACAGTACGTCATCAAGGTGGAGGAAATAGACAAAAATATAGAATTATAGATTTTAAACGTAAAAAGGATAATATGGAAGCAACTGTAATTGGTATCGAATATGATCCAAACAGAACAGCTAACATAGCATTAATAGAATATGCAGATGGAGAAAGAGCATATATATTAGCACCACAAGGATTAACAGATGGAGATAAAGTTGTATCAGGAGAAACAGCTGATATCAAACCAGGAAACTGTATGCCTATATCAAACATACCAGTAGGTACAATGATACACAATATAGAATTAAATCCAGGTCAAGGTGGAAAATTAGTAAGAAGTGCTGGTCAAGAAGCACAATTAATGGCTAAAGAAGGTAAATATGCACATGTAAGATTACCATCAGGAGAAATGAGATTAATCTTAGCTAGATGTAGAGCTACTATAGGAACTATAGGAAATGCTGATTATGAAAATATGAAAATTGGTAAAGCAGGAAGAAAAAGACATATGGGTATTAGACCAACAGTTAGAGGTTCTGTAATGAACCCAGTAGATCACCCTCATGGTGGTGGTGAAGGTAGAGCACCTGTAGGACACGCTGGACCAATGACACCTTGGGGTAAACCAGCTCTAGGATATAAGACAAGAAATAAGAAAAAATTATCTAACAAATTTATAGTTAAGAGAAGAAAATAATATATAATAAAATGATATTTATTATGTGATTAAAAGATACAAATTTTCTGAAAGGAGGACATTTTAATATGTCAAGATCAAGCAAAAAAATACCTTTCGTAGCTCCAGAATTATTAAAGAGAGTTGAAGCTATGAATGAATCTGGTAATAAAGATGTTTTAAAAACATGGTCAAGAGCATCTACAATATATCCACAAATGGTTGGTCATACAATAGCTGTTCATGATGGAAGAAAACATGTTCCAATTTATATAACAGAAGAAATGATCGGTCATAAATTAGGTGAATTTGCTCCTACAAGAACATTTAAAGGTCATGCAGGAGACAAAACAACTAAAGTTAAGTAAGATAAATAAATAGTAAAATAAGGAGGGAAAATCCGTGGAAGAAACAACAATAAATGAAGCAAGAGCTACTCTTAAATATGCAAGAATATCTTCTAGAAAAGTTAAAATTGTTGCAGATTTAATAAGAGGAAAAGGCGTAGATGAAGCATTAGCAATAGTTAAATTTACTCCAAAAGCTTCATCAGAAATAATAGAAAAATTATTAAAATCAGCTATAGCAAATGCTGAAAATATTCATGATATGAAACATGAAAATTTATATGTTGCTGAGATTTATGCAAATCAAGGTCCAACATTAAAAAGAATAAGACCAGCTGCAAAAGGATCAGCTGTAAGAATTAGAAAAAGAACAAGTCATATAACAATTGTCTTAAAGGAGAAAAATTAAATTTAGCAGGGAAATTATTTAAAAAGAGATAACCCTGACATTAGAAGAAAAGGAGGATCCTAAAAAGATGGGACAAAAAGTACATCCAACTGGTGTAAGAGTTGGTATAATAAAGGATTGGAGTTCTAAATGGTATGCAGATTCTAAAGATTTTGCAAATTACTTAGTAGAAGACCAAAAAATCCGTAAATATGTAAAAAAGAAATTATATGCTGCAGGTATTTCTAAAATAGAAATCGAAAGAACAGCAAAATTTGTAAAAGTAAATGTTCTTTCTGCTAAACCAGGAATTATAATTGGTAAAGGTGGAGCAGGAGTTGAAAGCGTAAAAGCTGAATTATCAAAAATGATAGGAAAAGATGTTAACTTAAATATAGTTGAGGTTAAAAATGCAGATGTTGATGCACAATTAGTTGCAGAAAACATAGCTGGTCAACTAGAAAGAAGAATTTCATTTAGAAGAGCAATGAAACAATGTATGCAAAAATCTATGAAAGCAGGTGCTTTAGGTATAAAAACTGCAGTATCTGGAAGATTAGGTGGAGCAGACATGGCTAGAACAGAATTCTATAAAGAAGGTACAATACCACTTCAAACTTTAAGAGCTGATATAGATTATGGATTTGCAGAAGCAGATACAACATATGGAAAAATCGGTGTAAAAGTTTGGATATATAAAGGTGAAGTTCTTCCAACAAAGAAAGTGGAAGGAGGAGACAAATAATGCCATTAATGCCAAAAAGATCTAAATTTAGAAAAATGCAAAAAGGTAGAAACAGAGGTAAAGCAACAAGAGGAAATACTGTTTCAGAAGGAGAATATGGAATCCAAGCACTAGAAGCTGGATGGATTACAGGTAATCAAATAGAAGCAGCACGTATTGCTATGACTCGTTATATAAAAAGAGGTGGAAAAGTTTGGATAAAAGTTTTCCCAGATAAACCAATCACAGCAAAACCAATTGGTACTCGTATGGGTAAAGGTAAAGGTGCTCCAGAAGCTTGGGTTGCAGTTGTAAAACCAGGTAGAGTTATGTTCGAAATAGCAGGTGTACCTGAAGATGTAGCAAAAGAAGCCCTAAGACTTGCAAAAAATAAATTATCTGTAAAAACAAAAATAATTGCAAGAGAAACTTTAAATGAGGTGGGTGATAATGATGAAGATAAATAAAATAAGAGAAATGTCTTCACCAGACTTAGAAAAAGAATTAGGTGAACTAAAAACAGAGTTATTCAAATTAAAATTTAGTTTAGCTACAAACGGATTAGATAATCCTATGAAAATCAAAGAAGTAAAAAAAGATATAGCTAAAATAAATACTGTATTAACAGAAAGAAAAATAGCTGAAAGCAAGAAATAGAGTTATAGATTAGGAAAGGAGAAATCTAAATGGAAGAAAGAAATCTTCGTAAAGTTATGGTTGGTACTGTAATATCTAACAAAATGGATAAAACAGTAGTAGTTGCTGTTGAAACAAGTGTTAGCCATAAAGTGTATGGAAAAACTGTTAAAAGAACATATAAATTAAAAGCACATGATGAAGAAAATAGTTGCCAAATAGGTGATAAAGTAAAAGTAATGGAAACAAGACCACTTTCTAAAGATAAAAGATGGAGAGTAGTTGAAATTGTTGAAAAAGCAGTTATTAAATAAACATAAATAAACCGATTAAGGAGGAAAATGAGCATGGTACAACAACAAACAATATTAAAAGTAGCAGATAATACTGGTGCTAAAGAAATTATGTGTATCAGATGTTTAGGTGGTTCTTTCAGAAAAACAGCAAATATAGGTGATGTTATAGTAGCTTCTGTTAAAACAGCAACACCAGGTGGCGTTGTTAAAAAAGGAGAAGTTGTAAAAGCTGTTATAGTAAGAACAAAAAAAGGATTAAGAAGAGCAGACGGTTCATATATAAAATTTGATGAAAATGCAGCTGTTATTATAAAAGAAGACGGAAATCCAAAAGGAACACGTATTTTTGGGCCAGTTGCAAGAGAATTAAGAGATAAAGAATATATGAAAATATTATCATTAGCTCCAGAAGTTCTTTAATATTAAGAGCCAATGAACAATACTAGCAATAAAATTTAAATTTTATATGCCTTATAACTTATAAAATGAAGAAAAGGAGGTCAAACTCAATGAAAATAAAAAAAGGAGATACAGTTCAAGTTTTATCAGGAAATGATAAAGGTAAAACAGGAGAAGTATTAGAAGTAATACCAAAAACTTCAAAAGTTGTTGTAAAAGGTGTAAACATTAGAAAAAAACATGTTAAACCTAGAAAACAAGGTGAAGAAGGCGGAATTATTCCAGTTGAGTGCGCAATAAACAGTAGTAAAGTAAATGTAGTTTGTCCAAAATGTGGAAAAGCTGCAAAAGTAGGATATATTATAGAAAAAGATGAAAAAGTTCGTGTTTGTAAAAAATGCGGATCAAAATTAAAATAATAGAATAGAAAGGAGGATTACTAGACAATGGAAAAACTTAGAGAACAATATGAAAAAGAAATAATCCCAGCATTAATGAAAAAATTTGAATATAAATCAATTATGCAAGTTCCAAAACTTGAAAAAATAGTTATTAATATAGGTTTAGGAGATACTAAGGAAAATCCTAAAGCATTAGAAAATGCAATGAATGACTTAGCATTAATTACAGGTCAAAGACCAGTAATAACAAAAGCTAAAAAATCAATTGCAGCATTTAAATTAAGAGAAGGTGTTAATATAGGATGCAAAGTAACTTTAAGATCTGATAAAATGTATGATTTTGCATATAAACTATTTAACGTAGCTCTTCCTAGAGTTAGAGATTTCAGAGGAGTTTCAGCAAATTCTTTTGACGGTAGAGGAAATTACTCAATGGGTATAAAAGAACAATTAATATTCCCAGAAATCGAATATGACAAAATAGATAAATTAAGAGGTATGGATATCATATTTGTAACAACAGCAAATACTGACGAAGAAGCTAAAGAATTATTAACTGAATTAGGAATGCCTTTTAAAAAATAAGTTGTAATTTTAAGTAATTGAATTATATAACTTGCAAATGTTAAACATTTGTATTCATTGAATAGAAGTTATGAAAGGAGAAAAATTATGGCTAAAAAGTCAATGAAAATAAAACAAGCAAGACCACAAAAATATAAAACTAGAGAATATAATAGATGTAAATTATGTGGTAGACCACATGCTTATATTAGAAAATATGGAATTTGCCGTGTATGCTTTAGAGAATTAGCACATAAAGGTGAAATTCCAGGTGTTAAGAAAGCTAGCTGGTAAAATCGATTTAAAGTGCAAAAGAGTGCTTTAATCAATTTGAAATATGAATGAAAAAGGAGGAAAATAAGTTGAATATAACAGATCCAATAGCAGATATGTTAACAAGAATAAGAAATGCAAATAGTTCAAAACATAAAACAGTAGATGTACCTGCATCAAATATGAAGTTAGCAATCGCAGAAATTTTATTTAGAGAAGGATATATAAAATCTTTTGAAGAAATAAAAAATGAAAATCAAGGAATTATAAGAATTACTCTTAAATATGATGAAAAAGGAAAAAGAGTAATAGATGGTTTAAAAAGAATTAGTAAACCAGGACTTAGAGTATATGCTGGAAAAGAAGAATTACCTAAAGTATTAAATGGTTTAGGAATAGCTATAATTTCTACATCTCAAGGTCTAAAAACAGATAAAGAAGCAAGAGAAGCAGGTATAGGTGGAGAAGTATTAGCTTATATTTGGTAATCAGAGCAAATTGTATTCATTATAAAGTGAAGGAGGAAAACAAAAAATGTCAAGAATAGGAAACAGCCCTATTACAGTACCAAGTGGTGTTGAAGTAAAAGTAGACGGACATAACATTACTGTAAAAGGACCAAAAGGTACATTAACTAGAGATGTACATAAAGATATTTCTTTAGAAATCAATGAAAATACTATTAAAGTTACAAGAAAAGACAATGAACCTAAAACAAGAAGTTTACATGGTTTAACAAGAACTTTAATTAATAATATGATAATAGGTGTAACACAAGAATTTAGTAAAGAACTTCAAATAAATGGTGTTGGATATAGAGTTCAAAAACAAGGAAATGACTTAAATCTTACATTAGGATATTCTCATCCAGTAATATTTGAAGCACCTGAAGGAATTACTTTTGATGTTCCAAATGCTAATACAATAATAGTAAGAGGTATTGATAAAGAATTAGTTGGTCAAACAGCAGCAGTTGTTAGATCAAAGAGACCACCAGAAGTATATAGAGGAAAAGGAATTAAATATGCTGATGAAGTTATTAGACGTAAAGAAGGAAAAACAGGTAAATAAACCTAGATAAAATAAATCTAATTAATTTTATCAAATCATAATAATCATAAATATTAAATTTTATGAAAGGAGAAATAAAATGATCAAAAAAATAGATAGAAAAGCTGAAAGAACTAGAAGACATATAAGAGTAAGAACAAAAATATCTGGTACAGCTGAAAGACCAAGATTATGTGTATATAGAAGCAACAGTAATTTATATGTACAAGTTATTGATGATGTAGCTGGAAATACTTTAGTTAGTGCTTCAACATTAGATAAATCAGTAAAAACAAAACATGCTAATAAAGAAGCTGCAAAAGAACTTGGTGCATTAATTGCTAAAAAAGCATTAGAAAAAAATATTGAAACAGTAGTTTTTGACCGTGGTGGATATATTTATCATGGTGTAGTAAAAGAATTAGCAGAAGCAGCTAGAGAAGGTGGATTAAAATTCTAATAAATCTTTTACTAAAAATACTAATATTTAGAAATTATAAAGGTTTAAATTTATATGCAAAGTAGTAAAAAGGAGGGAAAACAAAGACCGATGGAAGAAAATAACACAATAGAATTAAAAGAAAAAGTAGTTGCTATTAACAGAGTTGCTAAAGTTGTTAAAGGTGGTAGAACTTTTAGATTTAGTGCAGTAGTAGTTGTTGGTGACGAAAACGGACACGTAGGTGTTGGAAATGGTAAAGCAGCTGAAGTTCCAGATGCAATTAAAAAAGCTATACAAGAAGCTAAAAAGAATTTAGTAGAAGTTCCAGTAGTAGGAACAACTGTACCACATGAATTTATAGGAAAATTCGGTAGTGCAAAAGTTATGTTAAAACCCGCTGCAGTTGGTACTGGAGTAATAGCTGGAGGAAGTGTTAGACCAGTATTAGAGCTTGCTGGATATAAAGATATAAGAACAAAAGTTATTGGAACAAACAATCCAAGAAACGTTGTTTATGCTACAATCGAAGGATTAAAATCAATGCAAACAATTGAACAAGTAGCTAAAAAAAGAGGAAAAAAAGTAGAAGATATTATTTAATCGCGGTTGGAGGTTTGAAGTTGGTAATTTATAACTTTAAATACTCTATACCAAAGATATATAAAATGGAGTTGAAAGAGAGAATAGTAGATTGCTAATCTCAAGCTTCCAACAGCCAACATTAAATTAAGGAGGTGCAACGCATAAATGAAAATGGACGAATTAAAACCATCTGTAAAAAAAGCAACAAGAACTAGAAGAGGAAGAGGAATTGGATCAGGATTAGGAAAAACTTCTGGAAAAGGACATAAAGGACAAAAAGCTAGATCAGGTGGAGGAGTAAGAAGAGGATTCGAAGGTGGTCAAACACCATTATATAGAAGATTACCAAAAAGAGGATTTACAAATATTCATGCTAAAGATTATGTAGAAGTAACATTAACAATGTTAAATAAATGTGAAAATACTGATGTTACAGCAGAAACATTATTAGCAGAAGGAATAATTGGAAAAATAAATGATGGAATAGTAATCTTAGGAACAGGAAAATTAGACAAAAAAGTAAATGTAAAAGCTAAAAGATTTACAGCATCAGCTAAAGAAAAAATCGAAGCTCTAGGCGGAAAGGCTGAGGTGATTTAGTTGTTTAAAACAATAAAAAATGCTATAGCAACACCTGAAGTTAGAAAAAAACTTTTATTTACTTTATTACTAATTGTAATATTTAGATTTGGATGTTTTATAACTGTACCAGGAGTTGATTTAATTAAATTAAGCGAAGCAATGTCATCAAGTAATGGAATTAGTGGATTAATAGATTTAATCTCAGGAGGAGCTTTCTCAAGATTTTCATTATTTGCTATGTCAATTACTCCATATATTACTGCTTCTATAGTTATTCAATTATTAGGAATGGTAATACCTTCATTAGAAAAATTAACTAAAGAAGGTGGAGAAGAAGGTAGAAAAAAGATTAATAGATATACTAAACTATTAACAATAGTTTTAGCATTAGTAGAATCTATAGGAATATATTTATCTTATAGTGCTTCAGGAATATTTGTTAATCCTGGTTTCTTAACAGGAGCATTAATTGTTATTTCACTAATAGCAGGAACATCAATTCTTATGTGGTTAGGTGAACAAATAACAAATAAAGGAATTGGAAATGGAATTTCTATAATAATCTTTATTGGTATTATTTCAGGATTACCATCAATAGTACCTACTATAGGAAACTTAATAATAACAGATAATGGATTTAGTACTACTGGTTTATTATTAGCATTAGGATTAGTAATAGGTGCACTTATATTAGTAGCTGGAGTTGTATTTGTACAACAAGCTGAAAGGAAAGTGCCTGTACAATATTCTAAAAAAGTAGTGGGAAGAAAAATGGTTGGAGCTCAAAGCACACATATACCATTAAAACTTGCTATGGCTGGTGTTATGCCAATAATATTTGCATCATCATTTATGACATTTCCAGCAATGATAATACAAATATTTGTAAAAGATATAGCTACAAGAACAGGGTTCTTAGCAGGATTATATAAATTCTCATTAGCTACATCTTCATCACAAGTTGGTATTGGTTATTCAATAGCTAATGCAATTGTGTACTTATTATTAATTATGGGATTTACATATTTTTATACATATGCTACATTTAATCCAGCAGAAGTATCTAATAATATTAAGAAAAATGGTGGATTCATTCCAGGTATTAGATCTGGAAAACCAACAACAGAATATTTATCATCAATAATATCAAAATTAACACTTTTTGGTGGTTTCTTTTTAGCAGTAATTGCAATATTACCAATGTTATTAAGATTTACATCATTAAATGTTGCATTTGGTGGTACATCTATATTAATCGTTGTTGGAGTTGCATTAGAAACAGTACAACAATTAGAATCTCAATTAGTAATGAGACATTATAAAGGATTCTTAGAATAATATATAAAAGAAATTGTGTCAGAGGTATTTTGCCTCTGCCACATTTTCGAGTTTTAATATCTTTTTTAATAATTAGTTTTTTTAAAGTAATTATTAAAAAGGTTATTAAACCAAAAGATAAAATAAATAAGGAGTGTTGATTTATGAATATAATTATGTTAGGAGCACCAGGAACTGGAAAAGGAACAGTAGCAGGGATATTATCAGAAAAATTAGGTATTCCTCAAGTATCTACAGGAGATATTTTTAGAAAAAATATAAAAGAACAAACTGAACTTGGAAAAATTGCAAGCAAATATATGAGTGAGGGAAAATTGGTACCAGATGATATAACAATAGGAATAGTAGAAGATAGACTAAAACAAGATGACGTAAAAGATGGAATTATTTTAGATGGTTTTCCAAGAACTGTATTTCAAGCAGAAGAATTGAATAAAATACTTGAAAAAGAAAACAAAAAAATAGATATGGTTATAAATTTAGTTACACCAGAAGAAGAAATTATAGAAAGAGTAGTAAATAGAAGAGTATGCTCTAATCAAAATTGTAAAGCAGTATATAATATTGTTTTAAATCCACCAAAACAAGAAAATATTTGTGATAAATGTGGAAGCGAATTAGTAAAAAGAGAAGATGACAATGCGGAAACAATTAAGAAAAGAATACAAACATATTTAGAATCAACATCTCCTTTAATAGAATTTTATGAAAAAGAAGGAATATTAAGCACTGAAACAGTAAGCAAAAATACAAAATTAGGAGCAGAAGTAGCAGAAGATATAGTTAAAGAAATAAAAGGAGAGTAAAAATGGTAACTATAAAATCAAAAAAAGAAATTGAATATATGGAAGAAGCTTGTAAAGTTGTAGCATTAACATATAAAAAGTTAGAAGAATGTATAAAACCAGGCATGAGTACTTGGGAAATTGATAAAATTGCAGAAGATACAATGAGAAGCTTAGGTGCATTACCAGCAGAAAAAGGATATGATGTTGGAATAAGAGGAGTACCACCATATCCAGCATCTACATGTGTTTCTGTAAATGATGAAGTTATACATGGAATACCATCAAAAAATAAAATAATAAAAGAAGGAGACATTGTTAGTGTTGATACAGTTGCATTAAAAAACGGTTTTAATGGTGATGCAGCTAGAACATTTATGGTAGGAAAAGTATCTAAAGAAGCAGAAAGATTAGTAAAAGTAACAAAACAAGCTTTTTTTGAAGGAATAAAGTATGCTAAAAAAGGAAATAGAATTGGAGATATTTCTCACGCAATTGGAGAATATGTAAAATCACAAGGATATTCTGTTGTTAGAGAATTTCAAGGACATGGAATAGGAAGAGAAATGCATGAAGATCCAGGAATTCCAAATTACGGAAAAGCAGGTAGAGGAATAAGACTTGAACCTGGCATGACTCTAGCAATAGAACCTATGGTAATAATAGGAAAACCTAACATACTAGAACTTGATGATGGATGGACAATAGTAACAGAAGATGGAACTTGGGCAGCACACTACGAAAATACAATTTTAATTACAGAAAACGAACCAAAAATATTGACAATGCTTTAAAAAAGGTGTATACTATATAAGTCATAATGTTATAATTGGAAAAAATATGTAAAGTTCTATAAGGAGGCGAGATCTTGGCAAAAGAAGATATCATAGAAGTAGAAGGAACAGTAGTGGAAACATTACCAAATACTAACTTTAAAGTTGAACTTGAAAATGGACATCAAATATTAGCTCATATTTCAGGTAAACTAAGAATGAATTATATAAAAATATTACCAGGTGATAAAGTAAAAGTAGAACTTTCACCATATGATTTAACAAGAGGACGTATTACTTGGAGAGCAAAATAAAATAGTTAAAAATACAAAATAATATTAATTATTTTGTATTCTATATATTAGAAATTAACCCAAACTATATAAAATATAGAAACAGTTAAGTACAATCTATAAGAACTAATTTTATAGATAGTTATTTTCTGTAATAAATAGGAGGTGCAAAAAATGAAAGTAAGACCATCAGTAAAGAAAATATGTGACAAATGTAAAATAATAAAAAGAAAAGGTGTAATTAGAGTTATTTGTGAAAACCCTAAACACAAACAAAGACAAGGATAGTTTTGTTAATAACACAAATTAGGTAGCGGCTGTAAACATATAATGTTTTTTTATCGAATTTGTGTTTATATATATGTCTTAAAAAAATCTAAAGACTAATTTTAAATTAGTGCATTTCACCTTTAGGTTATAAATAAAGACAAGCAATTACAATTATAAAAATAGTAAATTAAATTATTTTGGAGGTGCAAAAAAATATGGCTCGTATAGCAGGAGTAGATTTACCTAAAGAAAAGAGAGTAGAAATAGGACTTACATATATATATGGTATAGGTGTATCAAGTTCTAGAAATATCTTAGAAAAAGCTGGAATAAATCCAGATACTAGAGTAAAAGACTTAACAGATGACGAAGTTAATAGCATAAGAAAAGTTATTGACGAATCATACAAAGTTGAAGGTGATTTAAGAAGAGAAATCGCTTTAAATATTAAAAGACTTACAGAAATAGGATGTTATAGAGGACTAAGACATAGAAAAGGTTTACCAGTTAGAGGACAAAGAACAAAAACTAATGCTCGTACAAGAAAAGGTCCAAGAAAATTAGTAAGCAAAAGTAAAAAATAAAAATGCATAGAATTTTGAAACAACAAAATAACGAGGAGGGAAATTTAAAAAATGGCTGATAAAAATGTAACAAGAAAAACAGTAGCTAGAAGAAATAGAAAAAACATTGAAAAAGGTGAAGCTCATATTCATTCTAGTTTTAATAATACAATAGTTACAATTACAGATACACAAGGAAACAGTATATCATGGGGAAGTGCTGGTGAATTAGGATTTAAAGGTTCAAGAAAAAGCACACCATTTGCTGCTGGTCAAGTTGCTGAAACAGCTGCTAAAGCTGCAATGGAACATGGTTTAAAATCTGTAGAAGTATTTGTTAAAGGACCTGGTGCAGGACGTGAAGCTGCAATAAGAGCACTTCAAACTGCTGGTTTAGAAATAAGTGCTATAAAAGACGTAACACCAATCCCACACAATGGTTGTAGACCACCAAAAAGAAGAAGAGTTTAATACGGGTGATAGTGAGATTATAAAAATAATCAAACATTAAATAAGCCTTATGAAATATTGAAAGATAGAATATTGAAAGGAGTAAAAAAATGTCAAGATATAAAGACGAACAATGTCGTGTTTGCCGTAGAGAAGGACAAAAATTGTTTTTAAAAGGTTCAAGATGTTATTCTGATAAATGTAGTATCTCTAGAAGAAATTACGCTCCAGGACAACATGGACAAAAAAGAGCAAAATTATCTGAATACGGTACTCAATTAAGAGAAAAACAAAAAACAAAATCATATTATGGAGTTGGAGAAAAACAATTTAGAAAATACTTTGATATGGCTTCAAATAAAAAAGGTGTAACTGGTGAAAACTTATTACAAATATTAGAAAGTAGATTAGATAATGTTGTTTACAGATTAGGATTTGGAACATCAAGAGCTCAAGCAAGACAATTTGTAAACCATGGTTTATTTGCTGTTAATGGAAAAAGAGTTGATATTGCATCATACTTAGTAAAAGCTGGAGATGAAATCTCTGTAAGAGAAATCAAAAAAGATAATCCAACAATAAAAGCAAATGTTGAAGAAAACAAAGCAAGACCAGTTCCAGAATGGTTAGAAAAAAATAGTGAAACTTTGAGTGGAAAAGTTGTTAGATTGGCATCTAGAGAAGATGTTGATATTCCAATAGAAGAACATTTAATAGTAGAGCTTTACTCAAAATAATATTTTTTATATATTTTATATATTTTTTATATATATTAGGAGGGAAAAATGATAGAATTTGAAAAGCCAAATATTGAATGTCTAGAAGTAGATGATGCTAAAAATTATGCAAAATTTGTATGTGAACCATTAGAAAGAGGTTATGGAGTAACAATAGGAAATTCTTTAAGAAGAATATTACTTTCATCACTTCCAGGTTGTGCTATAACAAGCGTAAAAATAGATGGAGCATTACACGAATTTTCATGCATACCAAATGTAGTAGAAGATGTACCAGAGATAATAGTTAATTTAAAAGGTGTAAGATTAAAATTTGATCAAAATGAAGAAAAAATATTAAGAATTGACTTTAAAGGTGCTGGAGAAGTTACTGCAGGTGACATCATAACAGATGGAACAGTAGAAATATTAAATCCAGATTTACATATAGCTACAGTATCTGATGATGGACATCTTGTAATGGAAATGACAGCAGATATGGGTAGAGGATATAACTCAGCTGAAAAAAATAAAAAGCCAGATCAAGATATATCAGTACTTCCAATTGATTCAATTTATACACCAGTTAAAAAAGTAAATTATCAAGTTGAAAATACTAGAGTTGGTCAAATGGTGGATTATGATAAACTAGTTATAGAAGTATGGACAGATGGAAGCCTAAAAGCTTTTGAAGCATTAAGTTTAGCTGCAAAAGTAATGACAGGTCACTTAGAATTATTTATAGATTTATCAGAAACAACTAAAAATACACAAGTTATGGTTGAAAAAGAAGAATCTAAAAAAGAAAAAGTTCTAGAAATGTCTATAGAAGAATTAGAATTATCAGTTAGATCATTTAACTGTTTAAAAAGAGCTGGTATAGCTACAGTTGAAGATTTAGCAAATAAATCTGAAACAGATATGATGAAAGTTAGAAATTTAGGTAAAAAATCTTTAGATGAAGTAACAAATAAATTACATTCTTTAGGATTAGATTTTGCCCAAGAAGAAGATTAATTAAATGAAAAATATTAAGGAAGGTGAAAACATTGGCAACAAATAGAAAATTAGGTAGAACTACTGATATAAGACTTGCTATGCTAAGAACATTAACTACTGATTTACTTGTACATGGTAAAATTGAAACAACTTTACCAAGAGCAAAAGAAGTTAAATCAATAGCTGATAGTATAATTGCATTAGCAATAAAAGAAAAAGATAATTTCGAAATGGTAGATAAAAAAATCGTTAAAGCTAAACTAGATTCTAAAGGTAATAAAGTTACAGAATTAGTAAAAAGCAAAAACGGTAAAGAATACTTAAAAGTAGTAAAAGAAGAAGTTACAGAAAAAAGACAAAAAGATATGCCATCAAGATTAAATGCTAGAAGAAAAATAATGAGAAAGACAAACAAAGTAGTAGATAGCGAAGGTAATAAAATAGATTTACCATCAAAATTATTCAATGAAATAGCTCCAAAATACGAAGGTAGAGTTGGAGGATATACAAGAATAATTAAAGCTGGTCCAAGAAGAGGAGACGGAGCTGAAGTTGCTATATTACAATTAGTTTAAAATAAAGAAAAGTAAACCTATATTAATTAGGTTTCTTTTTTTTATATTATAGGAAAGTTCTCCGAACTTACTATAATATAAATATATTTCACACACGAACAAAGACGCGGACTTCAAAATGTTTTAATAAGTACAAAAGTTATTAGTGTCCGCTTTTGTTCTAATAAAAAATTTAACAAGTAATAGTTAACAATGGAAGAATTGGTATATCTGGTTGAAAATATTGATATTTTGTGATATTATTCTAAAAAAATTAAGTATAAATAAAAAATACTTAGAAAGGAATTCTTATGAAAAAGTCATTAATAAAAAACAATTTAAAAGCAATTATAAAAACAAGAAGAAGATTTATTTCTATGCTTATTATGGCTTTTTTAGGTGTAGGATTTTACTCTGGTTTAGTTGCAACAAGTCCAGATATGGAAGATAGTTTAGATAAATATTGTGATAAAAGTAAAATGTATGATGTAAAAATTATTTCAACTTTAGGATTAACAGATGAAGATGTAAATGCAATAAAAGAAATAAACGGAGTAAAAGATGTATATGGATTACAAACAAAAGACTCAATGGCAATAATAGATGAAAAAGATAGTCCATGTAAAGTTATAGAATATAATAAAAATATAAATATTCCAACAGTAATAGCAGGAGAATTACCAAAAAATTCTAATGAATGTTTAATAGATAAAAAATATGCAAATGGTGGGAATATAGAAGATTATATAGGGAAAACTATAGTTCTACAAAATGAAGATAAAGATGAAAATGATAACGAGATATTTACTAGAAAAGAATTTAAAATTACAGGAATTGCAGAATCATCATTATATATATCAAGTCAAAGAGGAAATACATCAATAGGAAATGGAAATTTATCTTTTTACATTTATGTAAAAGATGATGTAATAAATTTAGATTATTATACAGAACTTGGAGTAATTGTAGAAAATACAGAAGAAACAGTTACTAATAGTGAACAATATTTGGAAAAGGTAAATCCAGTAATACAAGAAATTGAAAGTATTAAAGAAAAAAGAGAAGAAGCTAGATATAATAGTTTAGTCGATAAAGCAAATCAAAAATTGTTAGATGCTAAAGAAGAATATAATAAAAACAAATTAGATATAGAAAATGAATTAAATGATGCTCAAAAAAAGATAAATGATGCTAAAGATGTTATACAAAAATCAGAAGAAAAATTAAATAAATCAGAAAAAGAACTTAATTTACAAGAAGTAAATGCAAATAAGAAATTTAAAGATGCAGAAAATAAATTAAAATTGGCAGAAAAGCAAATTAATGAAAATGAAGAGAAATTAAAAACGGCTCAAAAGGAATTTGAAAAAAATGAAAAAACTGCAAATGAATCATTAAAAAAATTAAATGAACAAATAACAACATTAACTACAAATATAAATAAATTACAAACACAAAAAGAAACAATGAGTTCCAATGGTTTAGATACAACAAAAATAGATACAGAAATTGTAAAATTACAAACAACATTAAAAACTTTAAATAAAACAAAAATAGAATCAGAAGGAAAATTAAAAAAAGCTAAAAAAGAAATTGAAGAAAATGAAAATAAAATAATAGTAGCAAAAGGAACATTAAAAACTCAAAAAAGCACGTTACAAACAGAAAAAACAAATGCATATAGCAAAATAAAAAAAGCTAGAGCAGATATAAAATCTGGAAAAGAAAAATTACAGAAATCAAAAACAGAATTAGAAGAAAAAGAATCTAAATTTATAAAAAATAAAAATGAGGCAGAAAATAAATTAAATGAAGCTCAAGAAAAATTAAATGATGCAGAAGATGAAATTGGAAAAATAGAAAAAGCAAAATGGTATATTCAAGATAGATTAGACAATTCGGGATATTCTAATATATTTGATGCAATAAAAACTATGTCTAATATATCAAAAATGTTCCCAGTTATATTTTATTTAGTTGCTGTTCTTATAAGTTTGACATCAATGACAAGAATGATAGAAGAAGAAAGAATAGAAATAGGTACATTAAAATCATTAGGATATAGTAATATTCAAATTGTTTCAAAATATGTTATTTATGCGTTTTTTGCATGTGTATTAGGTGGATTTATTGGAATGTCTGTAGGCTTTTATTTATTGCCAAATATAGTTTGGGTATTATATTCGATGATTTATACAATGCCAGAATTTTATACAACATACAGATTAGGAATAGGATTAATGGGAACATTAATTGCATTTATATGTATATGTGGTGTTACTGTTTTTGTTGCGTATGGTGAACTAAAACAAATGCCATCAGTATTAATGAGACCAAAAGCACCTAAAAAACGGAAAGAAAATACTTTTAGAAAGAATAACTTTTATATGGAAAAAATTAAACTTTTCTAAGAAAGTTACAATAAGAAATATATTTAGATATAAAAAAAGAGCTATAATGACAATTGTAGGAATTGCAGGTTGTACAGGATTAATGCTCACAGGATTTGGAATTAGAGATTCTGTTATGGATATACCAACAGTGCAATTTGAAGATATTTTTAAATACGAAATAACAGTTGCTATATCAAAGACAGACCATATATCTAAATTAGAAGAATATTTAAACAGCAATGAAAATATAGAAAATTATTCTAAAACATATACATCAACTGGAAAAATAAAACAAAATGATAATAATTATGATATTACAATGATTGTTCCAGAGGATAGTGATACTTTTAATAATATATGTAATATGACAAATGCACAAACAAAAGAAGAATTAAAATTAAGCAATAATGGAGTAATTATAACTGACAAAATAGCTGAGATGTTAAATGTAGAACCAGGTGATGAAGTAACATTTATAGATAGTGAAGATGTAGAATATAAAGTAAAAATAGATGCAATAGCTAGAAATTATGTATCACATTATATTTATATGTCAAAGGATTATTTTGAAAAAAATATTAAAAATTATAAGACAAATATGATTTATATAAATACTAAAGATGTAAGTGAACAGGTTCAAGATAATATATCAAAAGAAATGTTGGATATAGATAATGTTGTTTCTGTTACTGTAATGCCAACACTTATAAAATCAGTTAGTGATATGCTAAATACAATGAATTATGTAGTTGTTGTACTAATTGTATCATCAGCATTGTTAGCATTTGTAGTATTATATAATTTGGCAAGTGTAAACATTAGTGAAAGACAAAGAGAAATTGCTACATTAAAAGTGTTAGGTTTCTATAATAAAGAAGTAGATAATTATATAAATAAAGAAAATATAATATTTACAATAGTAGGAGTTATTTTGGGGTTAGGATTTGGAGTAATATTAACTAATAGTATAATTGCTAGTATAGAGATAGATATGTTAAAATTTATGAGACATATAAATCCATTAAGTTATGTGTATTCTGCAGTAATAACAATACTATTTTCTTTAACAGTAAATATGATAATACATTTTATCTTGAAAAAAATAGATATGATAGAAAGTCTAAAAAGTGTAGAATAAAACAAAAACTTGAAATACATTAAAAATGTTTTTCAAGTTTTTATTATTTTTGTATAATAAGAAAGTTTTTGAAAAATTGTAATAAATCACAAATAAAAATATTTTTCATATAATGTCATATAGGAGGCAAAAGATGGCGAGTTTTATATTTAATGCAATACTTTGGACATTGGCTTTATATGGTTTATTTGAAATTATAAAAACAATTATATATATTTTTACATATACAAATTTAAAATCAGATGGAATATATTTTATAATTGCAGTAAAAAATCAAGAAAATAAAATAGAAGGATTTTTACGTTCAATAATATTTAAGGTACTTTATGGAAAGGAAGAATATATAAAAGATATAATTGTAGCAGATTTAGATTCAAATGATAATACTAAAGAAATTGTTAAAAAGTTATCACAAGATTATAAATGTATTGATGTTATTAGTTGGAAAGAATGTAAGGATATTATAGACAATATTGATGAAAACTAAAAACTAAATACATTATAAAAATTTTCAAATGTATAACCATCTGATTTTAAATATTCAATTGAATCTTTTAATGCTGTTGAAGAATTGCTTACATCCTTTGTATCATGCATTAAAATGACAAGAGTACCTTTATTTTTTGAGGTGTTTTTTAAATTTTGCAATAATTCATATTTGTTATATTTTTTCATTGAATCATTATTTAAACAATTCCAATCTATATAAGTATAATTCATATTACTAAGTAATTTTACAGCTTGTTTCTTTTCATTTTTATTAATAGGAGCCATATAACCATTAGGAAATCTAAAAATATGAGAACAATAATTTTGGGCTCCTATAGCATTAGAAATAGCTAAATCTGTTTTTGTAATTTCATCAATAAAACTAGAACTACTTTTGTATAAATTATTATTGTTATGATCATATCCGTGGTTAGCTATATAATGACCTTCTTCATAGGCTCTTTTTACTACATTAGGATATTTTTCTACATATTTTCCAATAACAAAAAAACTTGCTTTTACATTTTCTTCTCTCAATATATCTAAAACAATAGGAGTAACATTATCATTAGGTCCATCATCAAAAGTTAAATAAGCTATTTTTTCGGTACCATTAGTAAGTGATGAAATTTTATTTAAATTATCATTAGAGATAATTGTTTGTGAAGATGTTGGAATTGTTTTATTTACATTAAAAAAAAGTAGTACAATTAATATAGTGCAAAAAATAATTATTAGAGAAATAGTTATAATGCTTTTCTTTTTTATAAAAATAAATTTCATATAATCACCATTAGTTAATTATATGTGGATTATTAATAATTATAATTATAGCAATAAGAAAAAAATAAATTTGCTTTAAATTTGCATAGTTTTATGATAAAATTAAACAATATAAAATAAAGGAAAAGAGGCATATTTTGGAACTAAAAGGACAAGTAGTAGATATAATATATCAAAATGAAATTAATAGTTATATGATAGCAACATTCGAAATGGAGGATGAAATTACAACAATAGTTGGATATCTTCCATTTATTAATAGTGGAGATATGTTAAAAGTAGTTGGAAAATATGTAGAACATAAAGAATATGGATTACAATTTAAAGTAGATACGTTTGAAAAATTAATGCCAGAAACAGTAGCAGGCTTAGAAAAATATCTAGCAAATGGAAATATAAAAGGAGTAGGTCCTGCAACTGCCAAAAAAATTGTTGAGCTATTTGGAAAAGAAACTGTACATGTTTTAAAATTTGAACCTGATAAATTATCAAGAATTAAAGGAATATCAAAAGCAAAAGCACAAGAAATATCAGAAAGCTTTGTAGAAAATTGGGAAGTATGGCAAATTGTAGGATTTTTAGAAAAATTTGGAATAGGTGCTGAAAATGCCAAAAAAGTTTATGATATGTTTGGAGTAAATGCAATAGATGAAATAGAGTCTAATCCATATATATTAATTGATATTGCAAGAGGAGTGGATTTTAATCAAATAGATAAAATGGCATTAGATTTAGGTATTGATTACACTAATAGTAAAAGAGTTAAAAGTGGTATTAAATATGCATTAATACGTTCAACATATAATGGACACTGCTGTGTTTTAAAACAAAACTTATTGGATTTTGTAAAACAATTATTAAATGTTGATGAAGATATAATAGATGATAATATAATAAAGTTAAAAGTTGATGATGAAATTGTTATAGAGACTAGAGATAATGGACAAGAATGGATATATTTATATAATTTTTACAAATCAGAAGAAGATGTTGCAAGATTAATATTAAAATTAGATAATTATAAAAATGTAAAGAAAATTAGAAATATAGAAGCGGAACTAAATAAAGCGGAAAAAAATATAGACATATATTTGTCAGATAAACAAAAAGATACTATAAAGGCAATAAATGATAATAATGTAACAATAATAACAGGAGGACCAGGAACTGGTAAAACAACAGTAATAAAGACAATAATTGATATATATAAACAAAAAAAATATAAAACAGTATTATGTGCTCCTACTGGAAGAGCTGCTAAAAGAATGACAGAAACTACAGGAGAAGAGGCAAGTACATTACATAGATTATTAGAAATAAGAAAAATAAATGATGATTATTTAAAAAAACAAGATAATGAATATGAGGGAATGCCAATAGATGCAGACTTAATAATTGTAGATGAGTTATCAATGGTAGATATATTTTTAATGAGATATTTATTAAAATGTATATATCCAGGAACTAAATTAGTACTAGTGGGAGACAGTGACCAATTATCATCAGTAGGTCCAGGAAATGTTTTAAAAGATTTAATATTATCTGAAAAAATTACTACTGTACATTTAGATAAGATTTTTAGACAAGCTGCTAAAAGTAAAATAATTTTAAATGCACATAGAGTAAATAGTGGAATGAAATTTTTAAGTAAAGAGGAGGATACAGAAGAAACTAAAGAAGATTTTTTCTTTATAAAAGAAAGTTCACAAGAAGCGATGTTAAATCAAGTAATTTCATTATGTACAGGTAGACTAAAGAAATTTGGAGATTATGATTTTTTCTCAAATATTCAAGTTCTAACACCAACTAAAAAAGGAATGTTAGGAACTAAAGAGTTAAACAAAGCTTTGCAACAAGTTTTAAATCCACATAGAGATGGAGAAAACGAAAAGTCGAGCATGGGAAGTGTATATAGAATACAAGACAGGGTAATGCAAATAAAAAACAATTATGATATGCAATGGGAAAAGCCAAATGGAGAATTAGGAACAGGTGTGTTTAATGGAGAAATGGGAACAATTCTAGAAATTGATGATAAAAATAAATGTGTTCAAATAAAATTTGATGATGAAAAAACAAGTTGGTATGAGTATTCTGAATTAGATCAAATTGAACATAGTTATAGTATAACAATTCATAAAGCACAAGGTAGTGAATTTGATGTTGTTATAATGCCAATTGCACAATCTGCTCCTATGTTACTTACAAGAAATCTTTTATATACAGGGATAACAAGAGCTAAGAAACTTTTAATAATTATAAGTACAGATAAGATTATTGATTTTATGATTCAAAACATTGATAGTAAAAAAAGAAATACGGGATTAGAATATAAAATAAAAAGTATTGTAAGTAACTAAAAAATAATATATACTTTAAAGTGAAGTAAAACAAAAGAGGAGAAAATATGAAAATTAATAAAGGTATAACATTAATTGCGCTTGTAATTACAATAATAGTATTATTAATACTATCTGGTGTAAGTGTTGCAATGTTAACAGGCAAAAATGGATTATTTGAAAAAGCACGTCTAGCAAGAGAAAACACAGAAAAAGCAGAATATAAAGAAATAATAAAAATGGCACAAGCAGAAGATAATATAACAACAGATAGACTTAGAGGAAAAGA
>CAKPIA010000011.1 GCA_934162205.1 uncultured Clostridia bacterium | reverse complement strand
ACGGAACGTCTTGTATTATACTATACCTTTTTTTCTATGTCAACACTTTTTTGAAAATATTTTTTATTTTTTTATTTGCCAGTAAAAAGTGCAAAATAAAAAACTAGTAATCATTTTTTATTGTATTCATTTGATTGTTTTTTTATTACTAATTCTTCTGTTTTATTTAATATTTTCTTCTGCTATTTGGTACTTAATTATAATAGCACATTTTGATGTTATTTGTCAACGACTTTTTGAAAATTTTTTAAAGATTTTTTTACCAATTTGTAGGTCCCTTTATTATCAAGCTTTTGGGTAATAAAAAATTTCATTTATATTATATTCTAACACAAATTAAATCTCCACCAATATTAAATCATCACTTATGCATTTTATATTTTGCCATGGTATTACAATATCATTATTAGAACTAAATATATTAAGTAATTTATTATTTCCACCAGGTACTATTATAGATGTAATTATTCCCGTTTGAAGATCTGCACAAACATCTTGAACACATCCTAATCTCCTACCATCTTTTATATTTATAACTTCTTTATGTCTAAAGTCTAACCCTTTATCTCCCATATGTAACTCCTTTCTTCATATTTAATTATATGCAAAAACATTACTAACTTTTCTAAATTAGTAATGTTTTTCTATTTATTATTTATATAATCTTTTTATATGATTAATTGCACTTTTTTCTAATCTAGATATTTGTGCTTGTGATATCCCAATTTCTTCTGCAACTTCCATTTGAGTTCTTCCATCAAAAAATCTTTTAGTTACAACTATCTTTTCTTTATCATTTAGTTTTTTCATTGCTTGTGCTATTGTCATACTTTCGGCCCATAATTCATCTGTATTTTTACTATCTTTTACTTGATCCATAACATATATATTTTCACTTCCATCATTATATACTGGTTCTTGTAATGATATTGGATCTTGTATAGCATCAAAGCTAAATGCAACGTCTTCCTTTTCTACGCCTAATTCTTTTGCTATTTCTTCTATTGTAGGTTCTTTACCATGAGTTTTAGTATATCTTTCTTTATATTGCATAGCTTTATATGCTAAATCTCTTACAGATCTACTTACTCTTATACTATTATTATCTCTTAAATATCTCCTAACTTCACCAATAATCATTGGAACAGCATACGTACTAAATTGTACATTTTGTTCTAAATCAAAATTGTCTATAGCTTTTATTAAACCTACACATCCAACTTGAAACAAATCATCCGCGCTTTCCCCTCTGCCGTAAAACCTTTGTATTACGCTTAAAACTAATCTTAAATTACCATTTATAAATTTATCTCTTGCTTCTTCATCTCCATTTTTTATTTTTTTTAATAATTCTTCTTTTTCTTCTTTTGATAGTAAGGGTAATTTTGATGTGTTAATTCCGCAAATCTCAACCTTATTAATCAAAATAAACCTCCTTTGGAAACAATTTATATTATTGTTTCCAAATATAAGGTTTTTATTCTTTATCCTATTTTGCTCGAAATATCTTTTTTCATTTTATTTATAATCTTTTTTTCAAGTCTTGATATATAACTTTGTGATATTCCTAACTCATCTGCAACTTCTTTTTGAGTTTTTTCATTCCCTGTTATAAATCCAAATCTCATTTCCATTATATTTTTTTCTCTACTATTTAGTTTTGATATTGATGCTTTTAATAATGTTTTATCAACTTCATCTTCTAATTTTCTATATGTAACATCTGGATCTGTTCCTAATATGTCAGATAAAAGTAATTCATTTCCGTCGCAATCTTTATTTAATGGTTCATCTATTGATACTTCCCCTTTTGTTTTATTACTTCTTCTTAGAAACATTAAAATCTCATTTTCTATACATCTTGAAGCATATGTAGCTAACTTTATTTTCTTTTCAGAATTAAATGTGTTAACCCCCTTCATTAATCCTATTGTTCCTATTGATATTAAATCTTCAATTCCAATTCCTGTGTTTTCAAATTTTTTAGCTATATAAACTACAAGTCTTAAATTTCTTTCTACTAATGTTTGCCTTGCTTGTAAATTGTCTTCATTTGATAATTGTTTTATAAGTTCTTCTTCCTCTTCTGGTGGTAATGGTGGTGGTAATGTTTGACTACCAGCTATATAAAATATAGGAAGGTATTCTTCTTCATCATCTTTATTTAAGTATTTTACACAAATATTATTTATAGATTTTATTAATTTTGTTAAATCCATAATCTTGCCTCCTTTAAATCATTTCTAAACCTATTAAAGCTCTATACTCTCCTCTTTTTGTTAAAGATTTATTATATATTCCAACTATAGCTTTATTAACTATATGTGTTTCATCTTCTTTTACTACCTTTACATTATCAGCTCTTATTCCCAGCAACATCCCATTTTGTTTTCCTAATGATGCAAAAGGTATAACTTTTAATTTTAACATATATTCATTTTTTATTTTTTCTGAAACTTTACTAAAATCACCTCCTAGAATTTCATTTAAATTATTTAGTATCTCTTTAGGTACCACGTCATAAAGTAATGTATGTTCTACAACTATTACAGGTGTATTTGTTATTGGTTCTTTTAGCAGATTTCCTGTATCTATCATTGCCTTCGTTTCTATTTTTTTATTATTTAAACTTATATGTATATCGCAGTACATATCTTTTTTAGATATTTTATTTTTTACAATTTTAAACGCTATAACAATTATAATAAATCCAATTATTGCAGACAGCATAACTGTTTTTAAAGGATATGTTCCAAGTAACACTCCATTTTTCATTAAAATATCTTGCGGTCTTATAAAATATAACAACGAAAATGCAGCACCTCCAAAAACAAATGATGTTAAGTAAAAAATAAGTACAAGTTTACACATTTTTTTAATATTCTGTGGATTAAATGATATATATATCATTATTATTGATAATAAAATTTTTATGAATATTGTAGAATATATTTCTAATGACGATACATATGCAAATATTGCATATACAGCTCCTATAAGACTACTTATAAATATTCTTACATAATTTATTTTTGTTTTTAATACTACTGCTACTGATAACAATATAATATAATTCATTATAAGATTTTCTATAAGTACAATATCTATGTAAATTGTCATATTAATCACCTGTGCATCTATTCTATAACTTATATTTTAAAAAAGCTGTCATTTCTTATTGTAGAAAAAAAGAAATAATCTACATTTATAGATTATTTCTTTCTTTATTATATTTTTATTTATAAATTATAAGCTTTTTTTACATTTTTAAAGAGGCAATATAATTATTGCCTCTTTAATTATTACATATTTTTATTTTTGTTTTTTCTTAAAAATGAAGGAATATCTAAATCATTTTGTGATGAACTAACATCTGAACTTGATGGTATTGAATTTATTTTCTTTTCCCATGCTTTAGATACTGTATTTTCTACCCCTATACTTGTTAAAGGATCATTTTTTTCAAAACCAGTAGCAATTACTGTTATTTGGATTTCATCTTCCATAGATGGATCTGTAACTGTACCAAATATAATATTTGCTTCTGGATCTACACTGCGTTGAACTAATTCTGCTGCTGTGTTTACTTCATGTAATCCTAAATCATCTCCACCTGTTATATTAATAATTACTCCTCTTGCTCCTTCTATAGATGTTTCTAGTAATGGACTTTGTATAGCTTGTTTTGCAGCATCTTCTGCTCTGTTTTCTCCTGAAGCTCTACCAATTCCCATATGAGCCATACCTGTATTTAACATTATTGTTTTAACATCAGCAAAGTCAAGATTTACTAATCCTGGTACTGCAATTAAATCAGATATACCTTGTACACCTTGTCTTAAAACATCATCAGCCATTTTAAATGCTTCTATTATAGATGTTTTTCTATCAATTATTTGTAATAATTTATCATTTGGTATAACTACTAATGTATCAACTTTTCCTTTTAAACTTTCAATTCCTCTTTCTGCTTGAGAAAGTCTTTTTTTACCTTCAAATGTAAATGGTTTTGTAACAACACCAATTGTTAATATTCCCATTTCTTTTGCTGCTTGTGCAACTATTGGTGCAGCACCTGTACCTGTTCCACCACCCATTCCGGCTGTAACAAATACCATATCTGCTCCTCTTAATACTTCTGCAACTTCTGCTTTACTTTCTTCTGCAGATTGTGCTCCTATATCTGGATTAGCTCCAGCTCCTAATCCTCTTGTTATTTTTTCTCCTATTTGGATTTTTGTGTTTGCTTTTGAGTTTTGAAGAGCTTGTCTATCTGTATTAACAGCAATAAAATCTACTCCTTTTATTCCTGATTCAACCATTCTATTAACAGCATTATTTCCAGCTCCTCCTACACCAATTACTTTAATTGTTGCAGTTCCATCCATCATTGTTATATTGTTATTATCATCATTAAAGTCCATCATAAAGTTTTTTCCTCCCTTATTTTTTATTAAATTTATATTTTAAAATTAAAAACTTATTATTAAGAATAAAAGAACTCTTTTATTCTTTCAACTATATTTTTGAAAACATTTTCGTTAGTTTGTGTATCTATACTACTTGATACATTTTTAGCAAAAGGTCTTGAAGCTATATAACGTACTAAAGCATAACTAGTTCTATATTGTGGTTTTACTGTACTTATTAATCTTCCTGTTGATATTTTTACTGGTATATTTAATATTATCTTTCCAGCAACATCACTTTTATTTATATTGCTAATTCCTTGTCCTGTTAATATTACATTGTTTATTTTACTTTTTATTCCTTGATTTGTTATGTCTTTATTAACAATTGAAAATATTTCTTCTATTCTAGCTTCTATAATTTCTATTAGTTCTGAGCTTTTTATAACTTTGCTTTTTGTTTCATCTTTACATGTATTTAACATTATTTCATTATCATTATCTATAAATGATTTTAATGCTAAACCATATTGTTTTTTCAATTTATCTGCTTCTTCTTCTGATATTCCTAAAACAACAGCAATATCATTTGTTATATTATCTCCACCTACTGGAATTGTGTTTGTATATACAAATGTTGATCCCTCAAAAACTCCTATGTCTGTGTTTCCAGCTCCTATATCTAATAACATTACATTATCATGTAATTCATTAATATCTAATATTAAATTTCTCTCTGCTAATGTTGCAGGTACAATTCCATCAATATCTAATCCTGCTTTTTTAAATATATTTGATAATTGTCTAACAAAGTTTTTATCAGCTAATATTATTTGTGCATTAACTGTAAAATTTGAAGATAAACTACCAATAGGATCTGATACTACCTCTCCATTTTCTAATATAATTTTATCAGGTACAATATCTATTAATGTTTTTCCTTCAGGTATTTCTATATCTTTAACTTGCATTATTGCATTTTGTACATCTTTAAATGAAACCCCTGCATATTTGTCTTTTACTTCTTTTAATATACTATTTTGAACTATAGTTACATATTTACCAGGTATTGTTACATAAGCTGAATTAATTTTTAGTCCAGATTCTTCTTCTGCATCTTTAATAGTTTTCGCTATACTTAAACTAATTTCATCTTCGTTAATTATTTTGGCTTTTTTTAGTCCACTACATTTATATGATGTACTGCATATAGTCTCTATTTGTCCAAAATTATTTACTTTTCCTATAACAGTGCAAACTCGTGAAGTGCCTATGTCAACGCCAACTATTATATCACCTATTGCCAAGACTATTTCCTCCATTTACTAGTATAATTTTCTAGCTTTATATATATTACATTTTTAGAAAAATGTCAATAGAATTTGTCATATTTTTGTAATATTTTTGTAATATTTTTGCAATATGTTTTTTCTACTCAATACGACCGTAAGTTTACAACTTTTTTCTATGTAATATTTAATAAAATATTTTATAGAATAGAAACTTTATATAACTTTTCTATCATATAAAAAGATATAATTTATATATTGTATAATAACAACATATAAATTATATCTTTAATATCTATTACATTATTTAATAGTATCTTCTTTTTTCCCGCTATTTTCTTCATTTAATTATTGTTTTCTTTTACTTCTTCTGTTTTTTTCTTTTTTGATTCAATAATTGTCTTTGACCATTTTTCTACATAATATCTTCTTATTATAGTTAAATTTGTAAACATTCTTCCTACAAATACAACTATTGCAGCCAAATATATATCAACATTTAATTTTTGTCCTAAATATGTTAATAATATTGATAATATTGCATTACAGAAAAATCCTGATATAAATATTTTTAAATCAAAGTTTCCTTTTAATACTGATGTTATTCCACCAAAAACTGAATCCAACGCAGCAATTACTGCTATAGCTAAATAACTAGAATATGTATAAGATATTATTGGTGCATTAACTCCTAAAATAACACCTAACAAACACCCAATTATAATTGATAATAAAACCATCGTTATTTCCTCCTAATTAATATATTTTGTATTTATTTCATCATTATATTTTAATATTTTAATTTTTTTATTTTTTTCTATTTTTGCATCATATCCATCTTTTTGCAATTTGTCAACAGAACCACCATTTCCAGACACACCACTTTCTAAATATGTTTGATTTCCTATTGCTTTAATAACATATGGTGATGATATTCTTTGACCGTTTACCTTTATAAATGTATTTCCTATATCAACAATATCAGTCATATTTACTACTCTCTCATTATTAATTGAAATAGCTTCCGCTCCTGCCAATTTTAAATCATTTACAATTGTAAGCAAATTATCAGCACTTAGTTTATTTTCTTCTGTATCTGTTAGTGTTATTTCTATCCCTTCTCCTTGTACCTCTGTTTTTCCTAATGCTTTATTCAATTGATCTAATTCTTCCTGAAGTAATTTTGATGTTTCACCATCTGATTGTTTCTTCTCTTTATATTCTTTTACTTTAGTACTAACTTCTTCATATTTTTGATTTATTTCATTATATTTTTCTTTCCAATTTGCAAGTTCATCTCTTAATTCTTTTTCTCTCATAGTTTCTATAGATGTTATATCTGTTTCTTTTACGACCTTAAATTGCATAGACATAACTAATGCCAATATAAAACAAACTAAACCAATTGTTATAGTCATTACTATTTTACCTTTTTTCATCATCTCACGCCTTTCTATTTAACATTTTGTGCATATTTAAAATCTATAACCCCTGTGTATTTAGGTATTGTCACTGTATTAACTTTTTTAAATTCTGTTATTACACCCCAACCATCTAGCAAGTCTAAATATCCTCCTGGTCTCTTTAAGGCTGCTAATTGTTCTGGTAGACCTATTGCTTTTATTTCAAAAGGTGCCCCAACCTTTTCGCCATTAATTTTTATTACATTTCCATCACAGCTTATTGATGTAGTCGGAACTACTCTATGATCATTAATCGAAATTGCTTCTGCACCAGCATTTTTTAATTCATTAACAATAGCTATAATATCAACATCATGAACAATAGAATTACTTAAATCAATATTACTATTAGAATTTAATGTATCATTATCCTTTAATATAACAATAACTCCTGTTCCTGTAACCTCTGTAAGTCCTAATGTTTTATTAGCTTGATTAATTTGTTCTTCTAAACTTGTTAGCTCAGAATTATTTTCTGTTACATTTTTTCTTTCTTGTTCCAATTCGTTTGTTATTTTTTCTAAATCATTATATTTATTATCATATTTTTCCTTAGCCTTTAATACTTTATCTCTTAAATCGTTCTCTGTTGAACTTGTACTTAATGGAGAATTCGCACTATTTACTGTTTTGACTTGAATACATATTCCACATGTTAAAATTAAACACATTACTCCTAGTATTAATCCTATAAGTTTTTTATTCATACTTACCTCCTATTTTTTAAACTTTCTCTCTAAAAAATGGTCTAAATTTATTGTTTAAATCACCATTTACAAAAATTTCTCCTTCTATATCTTTTTCTGAATCTATCATAGCTTTTACATACAATATTTTATTACTTAAATTACTTGCATCACCAAAATGAATAGTTTTCTTTTCGCTTTCTAAATATACAGTATAATCTTCTTTATTTGAAATATCAATATTTGTTATAATTTCTTTTGCTACATCTATTTCTTCTAATGAATTTGTTATTTTTAATACATTATTTAAATTTTCTAAATCTTCAGTAATTAATCTGTTTCCTTCTGAAATCTTATCTTCTTCTGTTTTATATCCACTTATTATAGGTAATTTCAATTTTTCTTCTAATATTTCTAGAATATACCCTTGTGTATCTATATAAACATATCCATTAACAAATTTAAGCATATATGATCTTTTTCTTTCTTTTATTTGAATATCTATTGTATCAGGTAATTTTCTCTTAATTATTACACTTTCTACATAAGGATTTTGCTTTATATTACTTGTTATTTTTGATTTTGAATTTTTAAACAGATTTTCATTTTTATTTAATTCTGATAAACTTACAACTTGTTCTTCTGTTAAATGTTCAATTCCACTAATGTTAATATTTTTAATATTAAACATTGGTGTTGTTAAAATAAAAATAATAGTTCCAATTAATAATAACAATACGCTTGTCCATTTTATTAAAAATAAAATAGGATTTTTACGTTTTCTTTTTTTCTTCATTTTAATATTATTATTTTTTATTTCATTTTTCACTTTTTCTTTATTTTTTTGCTTTGTTTTTTTGTCAGAGATACCAATTACAATTTCATCATCAAAATTAAAGATATCACTTTTTTCCTTATTTTTTTGATTTACTTTTGTATTCCTTTTTCTAGATTTGGTTGGGGCCTTTTTATTTTTAGCCCCATCCACTTTATTCATATAAAACAAATCAATATTCCCTTCTTTTGTTTTTTTAGGCATATTATTCTCCTTCTTTTATATATATTTTTGCTCCTAGATTTCTTAATTTTTTATCAAAATCTTCATATCCCCTTAATATATATTTTATTTCATCAACTGTAGTTTTTCCTTTTGCAGCAAGACCACCTATTACCATTGCAGCACCACCTCTTAAATCTGTAGCTTTAACATTTGCCCCATGTAATTTTCTTACACCTTTTACTACCGCTGTTCTTCCTTCTATTGTAGTTTTGGCTCCCATTCTAGCTAATTCTTGGACAAATTTGTATCTATTTTCAAATATATTCTCTACAATTATAGAGGTCCCTTTGGCTGTTGTTGTTATAGCTGTAAAAACTGATTGCATATCTGTCGGAAATCCTGGGTATGGCATTGTTTTTATATCTATTGGTTTTAATCTTTTAGGTGCTTTTAACTCTACACTATTTAAACCTATACCAATTGTGCATCCAGCTTCCTCTAATTTAGTTATTGCTGGTATAATGTGTTCTGGTACTACATCTATTATTTTTATATTTCCTCCTGTTATTGCTCCAGCACAAAGATATGTTCCTGCTTCTATTCTATCTGGCATAATATTATAACTTACGTCTTTTAATCTTTTTACTCCTTCAATCTCAATCACATTTGTTCCTGCACCAGATATTTTTGCTCCCATTTTATTTAAGAAGTTTTGTAAATCAATAATTTCTGGTTCCATAGCAGCATTTGAAATTATAGTTGTTCCTTCTGCCAAACACGAAGCCAATATAATATTTTCTGTTGCTCCAACACTTGGAAAATCTAAATCTATTTTTGCACTTTCTATTCTATCACAAGTGCAACTAATATTTCCATAGTTTTCGTTAATTTTTATTCCTAATTTTTCAAATCCCTTTAAATGTAAATCTATTGGTCTTGTTCCAATATCACATCCACCCGGATAAGAAAATACTGCTTTATGTACCTTGCCTATTAATGCACCAGCTAATATAACAGAAGATCTCATCTCTCTCATAAGATTTTCTGATATTTCATGTTTGTTTAATTTGGAAGAATCTATAACAATTTTGTTTGAGCTCTTTTTCACTTCACATCCTAATTCTTTTAATATTTCAAACATCATTTGTGTATCATGTATTTTCGGTACATTATATAATTTGCTTATTCCTCCATTTAATATAGTTGCCGCAATTATAGGTAAAGACGAATTTTTAGAACCTGATATTTTTACTTCTCCTTCTAACTTTTTACCCCCTTCTATAACATAACTTGACATTTTGTTCACCCTTTCTTATTTATTATGCTATATTCTATGTATTGTTAACGTAAAAAGTGAAAGATAAAGTATTATCTAATTTTTCCATCTTAACTTATTTTATAAGAATTTCCAAAAAATTTACTATACTATAAAAATAGAGACTTTGAAATTTCAAAATCTCTATTTTTGTGCTATGAAATTAATTTATTACTTAAAATAAAGTGCAACTCTAAAACCAATTTTACCATTAAAATATGATCTACTTTTCTCTTCCCTCATACAGACAATATTTTTTCTGAAAGTTCTGTTATCACTAATATAACATCCACGAATGATACGGAAGTAATCGCTGTACAATGCTTGCTCCTGTGTCCATTCACTTACATTATCAGCAAAATCATAGATATTGTTAGTAATATTCTCTTCTTGACTACCTGTTTTTCTTGCTTCTACAAAAAAGCAATCATATCTTCCCCAGTTAGAAGACTCCTCTATCTCGCCACGAGTTCTTGCCTTTGATTTTATAAACCATTCTAAAACAGAATCATATTCCGCCCCAAAAGTTAAATGACTCTTAACATCTTGGCTGTCTTCCATTTGAGATGCAATCTTTTGGGCCTCATCAAAATCAATAAATACCCATGGACTAACACCTTTTATTGATTGTGGTTTACCAGTCTTCTTGTTTTTTGAGATATTGTAGCGAGAAATATAAAACCCGCCATATTTCTTAACACTTTCAAGCTGTAGGGAAAGTTCTTCTGTTAATTTCTCATGAAATTTTCTTTTAAATGATTCCTCATTTAAATAATTTCTCCTTCCAAATTTATCAATAAATAAATCTCCATCAAATGTTCCATTAGAGTCGAGACTTCCAACAGGAACCCATACAAACTGGCTTCTATCAGAACATCTTTCAATTACCAACCCATTGTTCCATTTTCCACAGACATACTTATATCCATTTGGAATCGGAGGATTTTTATAGCTTGTATCATAAATAAATCCTCTATCTAATTTCAACTTTCTAAGAATTAACTCTCCATTTTCCCCATCTATTGCTTCAAATGTTGCCCAACTTTCTGCCTCTATAAGTACATCAAGTTTTTCCTTATCTTCTGCTTCTAGCACAATTTTTTCATACCGCCTCATTGTTTTTATACCTCCTTAAGTCATAATTTAATAACGGTTTCTACTCGACTTATTGTCATTATGTTAATAATAACATATTTTATTGTATTTTACAAATTTATTTTAATATTGTCTTCCCCATATAACCATTTTATCTGCTGGTTTAGCACAACATACACATTTATCTGAAATTTTTTCTTGTTCAAATGGCATGCATCTTGATTTTGCTGCAGTAAGTTCTTTAATCTTTTCTTCACATGCTGGATCACCACACCACATTGCTTTTATAAATCCTTGGTGTTCATTCATACTTGTTACAAATTCATCTAAAGTTGTAGCAATTGTAGTTTTTTCTTCTAATCTTTTTTTACATTCCTCAAACATATTATTATGTATTTTTTCTAGAGTTTCTGTAATTACCTTTTCTACCTCATCTAATTTTACAACTATTTTTTCTGATGTATCTCTTCTAACTAATACACAAACTCCATTTTCTATATCTCTTGGTCCTAATTCTATTCTAACAGGTACACCTTTCATTTCCCAATCGTTAAATTTGAATCCTGGTGATACATTGTCTCTATCATCTATTTCTGCTCTAAACATTGATTTTAATGAATTATATAGTTCGTGAGCTTTTTCTAAAACTCCTTCTTTATTTTGTGCAACTGGTACTACAACAACTTGTATTGGAGCGACTTTTGGTGGTAATTTTAATCCTCTATTATCACCATGTGCCATTATAATTGCACCTAACAACCTTGTTGAAGATCCCCAAGATGTTTGATATGCATATTCTTCTTTACCTTCTCTATTTTGAAATTTTATCTCAAATGGTTTTGTAAAGTTTTGTCCAAAATAATGTGAAGTTGCTGATTGCAATGCTTTTCCATCATGCATCATAGTTTCTATTGTATATGTAGCTTCTGCTCCTGCAAACTTTTCTGATTCTGTTTTTATTCCTTTTACTGTTGGAATTGCTAATAAATTTTCTACAACATCTTGATATATATTTAACATTTGTATTGTTCTTTCTTTTGCTTCTTCTGCTGTTTCATGTATTGTATGTCCTTCTTGCCATAAGAATTCTCTAGAACGTAAAAATGGTCTTGTTTCTTTTTCCCATCTTAACACATTACACCATTGATTATAAACAAAAGGTAAATCTCTCCATGAGCTTAACCATTTTGAGTACATTGTTGATATAATAGTTTCTGATGTTGGTCTTATACAATATTTTTCTTCTAGTTTTTCTCCACCTGCTTCTGTAACCCAAGCAACTTCTGGAGCAAATCCTTCAACATGATCTTTTTCTTTTTGCAATAAATTTTCTGGTATCAAAACAGGAAAATAGGCATTTTTAACTCCTGTTTCTTTAAACTTTTTATCTGTATAATTTTGAATATTTTCCCATATTGCATATCCATATGGTCTTATTGCTATACAACCTTTTGTATCTGTGTAATCAGCTAATCCTGCTTTTATTACTATATCTGTATACCATCTAGCAAAATCTTCTTCTATATCTGTTATTTCTTTTACAAATCCTTTATCTTTATTACTCACTTTTATTCCTCCTGATTTTTATTTTTATTTTTTTCATTGCTAATTTCTTCATTATCTGTATTTTCTGTTTTTTCTTCTTGTTCTTCTTTATTAGAATTTTCCTCTATTAATTCATCTATAACAATTTGTTTATTTTCATCTAATTTATATTTCGGAAGTTCCGGCAATTCTTCTAATGAACTATAACCAAACATACGTAAAAATTCATTCGTTGTCTTATATATTGTAGGACGTCCTGGAGCATCTAATTTTCCTGCAACTTCTATCAACCCAAATTCTAACAATTTGTATATAGCAGCATCTGCATTAACTCCTCTTATTGCTTCAATTTCTGCTCTTGTTATTTTAGGATTATATGCAATTATTGCTAATGTTTCTAATGCTGCATTTGATAAATTCGGTTTTACTCTTTTATCTATTACTGGATAAATGTATTCTGCATACTCTTTTTTAGAACACATTTGGTATCCATTTTCTATTTTTATTATTTCAATTCCTCTATTTTCGTAATCTGTTTTCATTGATTCTATTATATTTTTTATATCTTCTGCTGGCAATTCTAAACTTAACACTAATTCATCTTCTTTTACTATTCTACCAGCAGCAAATAAAATTGCTTCTATTATAGATTTCACTTTATCAATTTCCATATATCTTCCTACTTTACTAAAATTTAACATTTATATTATCACACGAATTAGCTAATATGTCAATATTTTTAAATACTTGCTTAAAGTATTTTTATGTATTTTTCTTCTTATATTTATATAATTACATTTGATATTACTTGCATAAAAAAAAATAATATGATAATATTAAATTATATAATTTTAAGGAGGTTTAATATGTCTGATAAAGAAAAAAAAGATTTAGAAGTTGTTACTGGCGATGGATCAAATTTAAATATTTCTCCAGTATATGAAGATATAAATGTTGCTAGACCACAACCCCAAGACAAAAAACCTAAGAATATCATTATACCAGAAGAAAAAAAAGATGTTAAAAAATAATACTAAATTTTAACATATCTATTGACTTTTTAGTGTATACTATATAAAATATTATACATATTTTTAAATATATTTGCGTTTGTACAATGAAAGCAATTAAAGGTTACTAATAAGAGAATTAGGGTCCTAGGCTGAAAACCCTTTTAGAAAAACGTAATTTGTGAAACACATTGGAGCAATTTTTATAAAGTGGAAAATTATTTTAATTTTCAAGCTGGGTGGCACCGCGGAAATATTTTCGTCCCTGCATTTGCAGAGGGGCGTTTTTTTTATTAAATTTTAGGAGGTTATTAAAATGAAAGCAAACGAGTACAGAACTCATACTTGTAATGAAATCACATTAGAAGATGTTGGAAAAAAAGTTAGAATTTCAGGATTTGTTGAAACAATTCGTGATCTTGGAGGTGTAGTATTTCTAGATATTAGAGATATGTATGGAATTACACAAGTTGTTACATCTGGAAAAGACGAAGATGTTGACTTTGCATCACATATTCCAATTGAATCAAGTGTTTTTGTTGAAGGAACTGTTAGAAAAAGAGATCCTGAAACAGTAAATTTAAAATTAAAAACTGGTGAAGTTGAAGTATTTATTGAAAAAATAAAAATATTAGGAAAAAGAACAAAAAATCTTCCTTTTGAAATCAATTCTGATCAAGAAATAAGAGAAGACTTAAGATTACAATATAGATTCTTAGATTTAAGAAATCAAAAATTAAAAGATAACTTAATATTACGTGCACAAGTATTACAATTTTTAAGAACTCAAATGATTGAACAAGGATTTTTAGAAGTTCAAACGCCTATACTTACAAGTTCATCACCAGAAGGTGCAAGAGATTACTTAGTACCAAGTAGATTACATGCAGGAAAATTTTATGCACTTCCTCAAGCACCACAACAATTTAAGCAATTACTTATGGTTTCTGGAATTGATAAATATTTTCAAATAGCACCATGTTTTAGAGATGAAGATGCTAGAGCAGATAGAGCTCCTGGTGAATTTTATCAATTAGATATAGAAATGAGTTACGCTACTCAAGAAGATGTATTTGCTGTAATAGAACCAGTTATATATAATACATTTACTAAATTTTCAAATAAAAAAGTAACAAATTACCCATTCCCTAGAATCTCTTATAGAGAATCTATGCTAAAATATGGTACAGATAAACCAGATTTAAGAAATCCTTTATTTATTATAGATTTATCAGATTTCTTTAAAAAATGTACATTTAAACCATTTATTGATAGAACTGTAAGAGCTATAAAAGTAAAAGGTCACTTGTCTAAAGGATTCCATGAAAAAATGTTAGCTTATGCTATGAGTATTGGTATGGGTGGACTTGGTTATTTAGAAGTTCAAGAAGATTTAACATTTAAAGGACCTATTGATAAATTTATTCCAGATGAATTAAAGAAAGATTTATTAAAATTGGCTGACTTAGATAAAGAAGATACAATATTCTTTATAGCAGATAATGAAAAAAGAGCTACAGAACTTGCTGGTCAAATAAGAACAGAACTTGGAAAAAGATTAAATTTAATAAATGAAGATACTTTTGAATTTTGTTGGATAAATGATTTTCCAATGTATGAATTAGATGAAAGAAATCAATTACAATTCAGCCACAACCCATTCTCAATGCCACAAGGTGGATTAGAAGCTTTAAATACTAAAGATCCATTAGACATTTTAGCATATCAATATGACATTGTTTGTAATGGTATAGAACTTTCTTCTGGTGCTGTTAGAAATCATGATATAGATATTATGATTAAAGCATTTGATTTAGTTGGATATTCAAAAGAACATATTGAAGAAAAATTTGGTGCTTTATTTAATGCATTCCAATTTGGTGCTCCTCCACATGCTGGTGTTGCTCCTGGATTAGATAGAATGCTTATGCTTTTAACAGATTCAGAATCTATAAGAGAAGTTATTGCATTCCCTCTAAATAGTAAAGCTCAAGATTTAATGATGGGCGCTCCAGGAAATGTAACAAGAGAACAATTAAGAGATGTTCATATTAACATTGATATAAAAGAACAAAAGCGGACATTAATAACTTTTGTACTTATTAAAACATTTTAAAGTCCGCGTCTTTGTTCGTGAGTGAAATTTGCAAAGCAAATTTCTGTACAATATATTATAATAACAATTAAGACCAGATTAAAATCTGGTCTTAATTAAATGTAGAATAAATATTTTTTCTTATAATACGTAAAAGAGGCTATATACATAGCCTCTTTTCATATGAATTCATATATTTATATTTTTTATATATAATTCTTATTTTTTGTTTACTAAATCTTTTAATGCTTTACCAGCTTTGAATACTGGAGCTTTTGATGCAGGTATTTTGATTTCTTCTTTAGTTTGTGGGTTTCTTCCTTTTCTAGCTGCTCTTTTTCTTACTTCGAAAGATCCAAATCCAACTAATTGAACTTTGTCTCCTTTTACTAAAGATTCTGTTACAGCTTCAACGAAAGCGTTTACTGATGCTTCAGCTGCTTTTTTTGTGTCTCCTGTTTTTGCAGCTATTGCTGCGATTAATTCAGCTTTGTTCATTTAAATTACCTCCTAATAAGATTTATTATGATATATTATAGCAATACCCTGAACTTGAGTATTATTGCTACTTATTGTATTTTATTCGCCAACGTTCGATAAAATCCTTCTTTTTTTTGTTAATTTTTTTATATTTTTATTGTTTTTTCAGTATTTTATACATTTTTTATAAATTTTTTCTATTTATATGCTCCTATTTTTTCTAAAACGCCATATATTTTATTTCCATATGGTATCATATATATTTCTTCTTTTGTAAATATCTTTAATGCAACTATTGCTATTGCATATATTATAACAGCAAATATCATTGCTAATATTGTTGCCATTTTTTCTGCCATTATTCCATTTAATACCATAAACGCAAAATATGAACAAATTGCCATTATAATTGTAGCAATAATTGGTTTTAATATAAATTTTGAAAATGGTAACTCTAATTTTACATTTTTTCTAAGAACATTTATTGCAATTATAAATGCAACTAAATGACATACTACAGAACCAATTGCAGCTCCATTAGCCCCAATTCCTGGTATTGGTACTAATACCAAATTCAAAACTAATTTTGCGAGTACACCACATCCTAATGCTATTGCAGGTACCATTACTTTTCCAAAACCTTGTAAAGCTCCATTTATTGTTTGATCCAAAATCGTAAATATAATTGTAAATGAACTTATTTGTAATATTAATACACCTTGGTTTGCGTTTGGGAACAATAAATTTAGTATTTGTTCTGAGAATATAAACATACCAATTGTACAAGGAAGTCCTATTAGCATTGAAACCAATAATGAAAATGACGTCCTTTTTGTTGCAGTTTTTACATCTTTTTTTGCTTTAGCTGCTGCTATTGCAGGTACTAATGCTGTTGCAAATGCTATATTTATTGATAATGGTAAACTTGTTAAAGTATCTACCTTTCCACTTAAAATACCATATTGGATTTTAGCATCCGCATCTGACATAAAAGTTTTTAATCCCCTTACAACAGTAAATGAATCTATATTCTTATTAAATGATGACATTATTGAACTTAGTGCCATTGGAATAGATACTTGTAATATTCTTTTTATTATAGTCCAAACTCTTTCATATTTATAATTTACAGTTTGAGAAATTTCTTCTGCAACTTCGCTTCTTATTGATCTATAATATAAAAACATATATGAAAAACTTAAAAATGTTGCCCCTGTTGTTGCTAAATTTGCACCTGCAGCCATAAATTCTGTAGAAGTTCCTGATATCATTGCAATTACTTCTACTAATATAATAGTTAAAACTGTTTTAAAAACTTGTTCTAAACTTTGTGATCTAGCAGTAACTCTCATACTTTGTCTTCCATTAAAATATCCTCTCATTACAGATGATATTGCAACAAAAAATATTGCTGGTGATAAAGCAACTAATGTCATTTCTGATTCTGGTATTTGTAACCAATATTTAGAAATATATCCTGCTCCAAAAAATAATAATAAACTTCCTATCAATCCAATTACAGCAAATGTAGCAAATCCTATTTTAAATATTCTATGTGCTCCCTTATGATCACCTATTGCACTTCTTTCAGAAACCAATTTTGAAATAGCATTTGGAACTCCTATTGCAGATACTGTTAATAATAACGCATATATTTGATATGCTCCACTTGAAATAGCATTTCCAGTATCTCCATATCCATGTCTATTTGTTAAATATAATGTATAAACAAGTCCTAAGACTTTTATTAACACTTGTGATATCATAAGAGTTAATACACCTTGCATAAAGCTTTCTTTTCTAGTCGTTTTTTTTATTGCATCTTCAGCCATGTAATCACTCCTTAATTAATTTTACTTCTATATTATAAATTTAATTACTTTTTTTATCAAGTTTTCTCAATAATTTTAATATTTTTTTTGCTATCCATTGACAAAAGTTATTTTTTGCAATATAATATTTCAGTATTATGTTAGAATATGATTTAAATATAAGCTTCTCCCCGGTAGCTTTAATTTAAATTTCATATATATAAAATTTATAAAATAGGAGGGTAATTATTACCATGAATAATACTACATATAGTGCTAAAAAAAGTGAAATAGAAAGAAAATGGTATATAATTGATGCAGCTGAAAAACCATTAGGTAGAGTTGCTACAGAAGCTGCTAAATTATTAAGAGGAAAACACAAACCAACTTTTTCACCAAATATTGATACAGGTGATCACGTTATTATAATTAATGCAAAAGATGTTATTTTAACAGGAAATAAAATAAACCAAAAAGTTTACAGACATCATTCAGGTTACATTGGAGGAATGAAAGAAGTTCCTGCAAAAGTAATGCTTGAAAAAAATCCAGAAAAAGCTTTAACTTTAGCTGTTAAAGGAATGTTACCACACAATTCTTTAGGTAGACAAAGTCTTAAAAAATTAAGAGTATATGCAGGTAGCGAACATGAAAATCAAGCACAAAAACCAGAAATTTGGGAATTTTAATTAAGGAGGATATATAAAAATGCCTAAAAAAGCAGATAAAAATGAAAAAATAGTTTTCTATGGTACAGGTAGAAGAAAAAGTTCTATAGCTAGAGTTAGACTAGTTGAAGGAAATGGAAAAATAACAATAAACGGAAAAGATATTGATGAATATTTAGGATTAGAAACATTAAAAGTTATCGTTAGACAACCTCTTACAGTTACAAATACATTATCAAAATTTGATGTTATTTGTAAAGTTCAAGGTGGAGGATTTACAGGTCAAGCTGGAGCTATCAGACATGGTATAGCAAGAGCATTAAATGAAGCTAATAGTGAATATAGACCAGAATTAAAATCTAATGGATTCTTAACAAGAGATCCAAGAATGAAAGAAAGAAAAAAATACGGTCTTAAAAAAGCTAGAAAAGCTCCACAATTTAGCAAGAGATAAAAAGAGCTTTTATCAAAATCAATTCAACCTCAGAAGTTTCAATACTTCCGAGGTTTTTTGTTGCTATTCGGTAGTTTTTACTATAAATGTCTAAAGGCATTGAAATATCAATGTTTTTATTTTTATGTAATACTTTTATTAAATTTTTTTATCAAATACCTTAAAATAATATGGTTGTATATCTTTTAATACATCTCTTATAAAAATTATCTCTCCATTTTTTGATATAATTTTTAAATTAGGAAATGTTTTTATCATCTTTTCATTTGTAAAATATTTATTTCTTAACTTCTTTTGAATCTCATCATTTTCTTTTTCTTCATATTGTTTTAAATATATTTCAGAATTCTGTACTGGTAAATTATAATCATGAACCAAATCTGCAAAAAACATTTTTAATGCTGCTCCTGTTACAACACAGTCTAAAAACATAAAAATTACTATTATAATCACTGCAGAATTTAGTATTTTTGATGACACTTTTTCTTTAATCTTGTCAATTAATTTATCAACCTTTATATTAAAATGCGACATTAAATATATTGCAAGCACACCCCAAAACAATGAAAACATTACACAAATTCTACCATTAATATTAAAAGGTTCATTTGAATAGTCCCACCATTTTACATGAAATATAAATTCTCCAATTAAACTAACTAAGTATTCTACAATTGAACCTACTACAAAACCTCCAAAAAACAATGTATAATTATTTTTCTTAAAGTATTGTAAAGAAACAATCATTATAACAGCTCCTACTCCATAGATTGAACAAAACGGTCCATATAGGAAACTTTTTCTACTTTCTATTACTCCTTTTGTTAATAATCCAAAAATTGTTTCTATTATATATCCTGCTATACTGTAAATAATAAAATATGCAAGTATTCTCCAAATACTTATTCCAAAAATCGTAAATTTTTTCTTTGCATGTATCTCCTCTTTGTCTCTATTTACTTTTTCTCTTTCTTCTACTTTATTTTTTTCCATATAATAATTATCCTTTTCTTCTTTTATCTTTTTTATATTTATACATCATAAAAACAAAAAAATCTACATTTTTCTACATATTTATACAAAAAAACAGTATTAAGATTTTGTATCAGTACAAACTGCTACAAAATTTAATTTCTGTAGAAGATAAAAAATAATCAAGAATTTTTTATTATAAATTCTTGATTATTTTTATTTACTCAATTATTTCCAATGCTTGTGAGGTACTTTGTAATCCTTCTAAATTATAGTAAGTAGAAGGGATTTTACCAACTATTACATTTTCAGCAAGTAACACTTGATTTGTTATTTCTCTATTAATATTTTGAAACGGAGTTAATATATTCACTTCACATTTTACTTGCAAATACACTCTATGTAATGTTTGATTAATTCCTTGAGATATAAATTCACTTCTTAAATCTGTCTCAACATTTCCAATAGAAGAAATCCTTATTTTTACTCCGCGGACCTCTTCCTGCTAATAAATGAATTCCTGTAAAACTTCCGTAAAGCTATCTCAATATCGTCATTTTCCTTTTTATTTATCTCTTCTTGTATTTTTACTGCTATATCTGAAGTAATTTCATTTATAGGAAATATGTTAGATTTTATCATAGTTATATTTCCCGCACTATCTTTTTCCACTGTAAATAACTCATCATAATTGTGCTGTCTCATAACAACTGTTGCTTGTTCATTAGCAATTATTGTAGCTATGGATTTTGCTTCATCCTCACACAAAGTTTCATATATAGGAGTTACAGATTTTAAAGTAATTTCAACAATACTAAATGCAATTAACAATATTAAAGAAATTTTGGATATTTTTCTAATACGCTCTTTACTTTTAACCCCTTTGTTGAATGTAAACTTAATATTTGGTATTCTTATTCTCTTACGTGAATAAATTTTATACATAATTCATCATAGTAGGAGATTCTACATTTGTTTTACCTCCAGCTTTTACATATTTAGGAATAAACAATTTTTGTCCTATTTCTATTTTATCAGGATTTTCTATTCCATTTGTTCTTACAATATCGTCGATTGTACTATTAAACTTCTTAGCTATTTTCCACAAAGTATCATCTTTTTTTACAATATATAATATTAGACTATAATCTTCTAAATCTCTATTTTCTTCTATATTTAATCCTTGTATAACATTTATATTAATACTTTGTGATACACTTAATGCAAATAAAATATCTACATTACAGTTTATATCTCCTCCAGATTGAACAACAAAATCTTGTGATGTAATTTCCATATTTGTTATTATATTTGCATTTTCCACATTTTCAATATCATTTACATCAAATTGAAATGGTAAGTCTACTTTTTTACTACTCATATCATTTATTGATGCTGACATAAATATAAAATTAAATTGTAATTCACCTTCATATGTTATTTTTGAACCCATTTTGGTTTCTTTATTAATTTTAGGTATAATTTCTACATCAACTAAATTTTTATTTTCCATTTCTGGAATATTTACTTTTTCTCTTATTTGACATGTTTTTTGAATATTGTTTTTATTTGAAATTGTTTTCACATTTCTTGTATCAAACGCTACCATTTCTGTTGGACTATATAAATCTTGTATTAAATTTATTTGTTTTTCTTCATATACCATACAACTTACTTCTACTTCTAACTCTATGTATATAGAATGTTCCTCTACATTGTTAGGCTTAATTATCATATTTTTAATCTCATAATTTGTATCACATAGATTTCCTTCATTTACATTTTGAATATCTATAAAACTTACAACTGGTATTTTATTAACTATAGTATTTATTGTATTTTCTTCTGTTAAATACATAATTCTTACTTCTGCTTCTGCTTTGGCTAAAACTTTATTATAACTTATTTTTATATCTCTATCTACTAAATTCACATTTGCTTTTAATATTTCAGCTAAATTATCTGTATTGTCTATTGATATTGTATCTTTCGCATATACTTTTGTATTTCCACATCCAACTAAAGAATTAACATCTAAGTTTTCCTCTAATACTTGAATATCATCATTATTATTTATTTTATTTATTATCTCTATATCTTCATTTGAATACACTTTTATATTTACTTCTAATCCAACTTTTACATTAATTTTTCTACCATTTAATATTTTACATTCAATTGATTTTATATTAATATTTGTGCTTGCCATCATATCTGATGTACAATTAGGAATATTTATATTTTCAGAAAAATCAAGATTTGTATTAAGACCTCTTACAGATTCTTCGCTATTATCAGCCATATACATTATATAAGCATTTATACACCCATCCAGTCTCATTTTCTCGTCCATAATTTCTTTTTTATATATACACACATTTCCACTTGTATTTATTGTGTTTAATATATCTGGTTTTGAGTCTGGAACAATCATATCTCCTTCTACGAATACGACTTCATTTTTTTCTGAAACTAATCTATTTACTGATAAATTTTCATTTGTTGTTTCGACCATCATCTTTTATACCTCCTTAATATACTTTTATTCATATATATTTAGGATAAGTTATTTTTATGACAATCAATTAAAAAAAGTAGGAAAAACCTACTTTTTTGATTATTTTTTTGTTAATCGTTACTTAAAAAATTCATGACCAAATCTATTATAACCTCTTTTTCTTTTGGATTTGATTCTGCAATTAACAATGTTAATGCTGCCAACGTATTATTATCTATTGTCTGTTTTCCATTTCTATATAGTATATTATAAAAATTTAGAAAGTATATAAATAATGTTGCTGCAATTCTTTTATTTCCATCTGCAAAAACATGATTTTTCACTATTAAATATAAAAAATTAGCTCCTTTTTCTTCTATACTTTTGTATATGTCATGTCCTCCAAAACTTTGATATATATTTCCAATAATAGATTCTAATCCCTTATCTCTTTCTAATGCAAATAATGAACTTTCTTCATTAAATTTTAATTTATTTATAATTTCTATACATTCAACATATTTTATTTTTCTTTCATCTGTATTTCCTTTTATTTTTTTTAATGTTCTATGATCATAATCATCTAATAAATCTAATGCTTTAGAATATTCTCCTATAACTTTTAATATTTCTTTAGCATCATTGCCCTCTAGTCTTTCATCCATTCTATTTGCAATATCAATCAATTGTATTGTTTTTTCCAAATATTCTAATCTTTTTTGATTTACCGCATAACCTTTTAACATGTAATCTTTTAAAACATTAGTTGCCCACCTTCTAAAAATTACACCGTTTTTAGATTTGACTCTATATCCAACAGATATAACAACATCCAAATTATATATTTTTGATTTTCTTCCTCCTGTACTTCTGTCGGAAATTCCGACAGAAGTCTGCTCATTAAGTTCACCCTCACTAAAAATATTACTAATATGTTCACTTATTGTTGCATGTTTTACATTAAACAATTCCTCCATCTGGGATTGTGTAAGCCATACAGTTTCATCCTTCAAACTTACTTCCAATTTTACTCCCTGATTTTCAAATAAAATAATTTCATTCTTTTTTTCATCCATAAGAACACTCCCTTTCTTTTATTAAGTTCTAGATACATTTATTACTATATATTAAATTTCATCTTTTATTTTGTGAACTTTTGTTCGTATTTTATGATAAAAAAATTAGTTTGTCAAGTATATTATTGTTTTTATTTTATAATTTAATAGTAAATTTATGTGCATTGCTTAACAAACTTTTTATAGACTAAAATACTTGAAAAACTTTACTGTTATATAAAAAAAGAAATGAAAGTTTTTAACTTTTCATTTCTTTTCTTAATATAAAATTTATAATATTTCTCTCTTTTCTTTTGTATCCATTATTGGTGGTATTAATGGACTATATGAATTCCCATCAAATACTTCCACTTCAACTGTTCTAGTTAATACATCTGTATAACTATAAGTTACATTTCTATCATTTTCCTCATATTTTACTACAAAAATATTAGGATATGCTTTTTCTATTGTGGCTTCTTTTTCAAAGGCTTTACTTCTTCCTAAAGATCCTTTGACAATTATCTTTTGACCTACTTTGTCTGTGATGTCACTCTTTAAATTTAAGATATCATTTTTGCAAATCATAATCTCACCTACTCCTTAAAACTGAGCCGATTATACCATTTATACCAAAAAATGTCAAAAGAAGATTTTTTTTGTAAAACGCTGTATTTAAGTGTTTTCAACGTTTCCATCATTTAAGCAAACATCTATTACATTTATATTACATTATTGTTACAGAAATATTACAAAAGTATTTTTCAGTACTTTCACATCAAATTATAGGTTTTAGTTAACATTTTGACAAACATCGACATATTATATAATAACCTTTTATTATGAGGTGATTACATTGGAAAAAATAAGAAAAGGCACTATAGTAAGTAGAAATTCATATAATAATGACATATTGTTTATAGTAACAAAAATAATAAAACTATCAAATGGAAAAAAAATAGTTTTACTAAAAGGTCTTACTGAAAGAATCGAAGCAGATAGTTATATTGAAGATTTATCTCTAGTAAAAAAAGAAATGATTGAAAATAATTTAAGGTCTTTTGATACAAAATTAGAAGAAAGAATATCTATAAATAAATTTATAAATTCAAAAGAAAAATTATTAATAAAAAAAGATCATAGAAATACTGAAAAAGTTATTACTGGTAAGATTTTACATCTTGATGGAGATAGAAAATACAGTCAAAAATCTCTAAGATATTATAAAGAAATGGGATTAAATGCAATTGTAAAAAATATTCCCGAAAGTAAACAACCTAAGGTAGTATACAATTTATTAAAATATTATAATCCTGATATATTAGTTATTACCGGACATGATGGTATGATAAAAAAAGAGTCAGGTTACAATGATATATATAATTATAGAAATTCTAGATATTTTATACGAACTGTAAAAGAAGCTAGAAGATATGATAAAGAAACTAATAAAAATTTAGTTATATTTGCAGGTGCATGTCAGAGTTATTTTGAAGCTTTAATTACTGCTGGTGCCAATTTTGCATCTTCTCCAGCACGAATTTTAATAGATTTTTTAGATCCTTTAATAGTAGCCGAAAAAGTTGCTATAACAGATAAATATAAATATATAACAATAAAGGATATTGAAAATGAACTAAGAGATGGTAAAAAAGGTATTGATGGAGTTGGAGCAAATGGAAAAAAGAATGTTAAATTTTTATAAGACAAAGGTTTAGGTTTTCCTATTCCTTTGTCTTAATTTTATTTAATACTGCTATATTTTAATTTTGTTGCCATCCCTCCTCTAATATGCCTTTCTGCTTTATTTTCATCTAATATTAATCTCACTTCATGTGCTAATGCTGGATTAATTTTTTGTAGCCTTTCAGATACATCTTTGTGTACTGTACTTTTGCTTATTCCAAATTTTTTAGCTGTTCCCCTTACTGTATCTTTTGAATCTATAATATAATGTGCTAAATTTATGGCACGCTCTTCTATTGAATAATTTTTCATAAAGAAAACCTCCATATGAATACTTTTGTTTAATTGTATTCGTATGAAGGTTGTATTATAACTATTTATTTTTTTGTTTTACTTTGACACCATATACAAGTTATTACTTATAACCTCATGTGAATTACCACCTGAATAAAGTCTTGTAAAATTCTTAAATTCTGTTTTTTCTTTTAATTCATTTATAATTTTATCATTATCCATATAAGTTTTTATGCATAAAATAAATGAATCTTCATTATTTAAATCTTTATCTTCTATAAAATACTTTTCTTCTTGTCTACTTGTATTTATTATAATTGATTTTTTGTAAATCATCATTTCTGGTATATCTTGTATGTGATTAAAGAAATTATCATATACAAAAACAAAACATTTATCCTTATTTTGTTCTGCTATATCTAATGATTCTTTATATTCACTAAATAAGAATTTTGGATTTGAAAACACAATTCCATTTATAATTACTAATGTTGCCATAGCTATAAAAACTATATCTTTGTATTTAAATTTAAATATATTATCTAATATTAAGAATAATGTAATTGATATAAATGGTAGCATAGGCATTACATATCTTAATTCTTGGAATGATGTTAATTTTACTGCAATAAAGAAATAGCATATACTTGGAATAGTTGATATTAATATAATAAACTTTTGATTTGATTTTTTATACATATATACTATTCCAGCAGATAATAATATCAATAAAACACTTGCAATTATCATATTATTTTTTATTGTAAAAGAAAATAGTAAAAATTCTATATATTGCTTAGCATGTTTAAAATATTCTGAATTTCCTAAATTTGATACTCCTCTATCTGAAAATAATAAATGATCTATACATGGTACAAATAAAAGTACTCCTATTATTGCATATACTATATGGAAACCTATATATTTTATTATTTCTTTATATTTTTTATCTTTTGCCATTTTTACTATCATAATCAAACATATAAAGAATGCATAAATTGCAAAAAAGTATTGTGTTAAAAATCCTAAAACTGTTGTAACTCCCAATGCAATATTCATTTTTGGCGTAAGTTTAAAATTGTTTTTGTATATTTTTAAACTTAAATAGAAATATAACAAAATAAAAAATGTTAATAACATATACATTCTTTGGTATATAACCATAGTTATTGTTCCTATAGCCAATCCAAAAAATATTAATGTTGGTATAGTCAAATTTTCTTTATTAATTACTTTAAAAATACCTTTAATTACAAAACAACTCAATATAAAAGCAATTATATTTACAACAAAAACTGTGTATTTTGTAAATTGTCCATTAAAAAATATACTTGATATATGTACTAATGTATAAAAAAATGGAGGATGATTGTCTTTTGTTTGATTATAATATATTGATTTAAAGTTCAAGTAATTGTCTTTTGATAATGTCATATATTTTTGAACATCATCTCTTGTTTTCCATTCTGGTTTTTGGTTTTTATATAACTCTCCCATTTCTTCACTATATTCATCTTGGTGTAACACATAATGTATAGCATTTTTTATTTCTATAAAAATATTATCATTTGAAACATATTTTTCTAACATTATTGTTTGATTATCTTTTTCTCCATATGCTGACATTACACCATCATATGGATTAATAGAAGATGCTATTGTATACATTTCGTCTTCATGAAATCCAATTTTTTTACTTTGATAAAATAACATTATTATGCTCATTATAATAATTAATACAACTATTAATATATTTCTTAATTTTTCTTTACTTTTTACCATTACATTACTCCTTATTTTTGCATTTTGTTAAATTATAGTATATTAAAACTATTTTGTATACTATTTTTTTCTTAATTTTGCTACAAAAAATCCTTCATATAATTCATTTGGACATACTGTGATTACACCTTCTATTTTTGATGGTAATATAGGTATATCTTTTAAAAGTTCTATATCAATTGGCACTATTTCTAGTTGATTATTTTTTAAAAATTTTTCTATATTTTCTTCATTTTCCTGCTTTAATATGGAACATGTAGAATAGACCATTTCTCCACCCTTTTTTAATACCTTTATAGCTTTTTGTAATAATTCCTTTTGTGTTTTTATTGATCTATCTACTAATTCTTTAGTAAAATATTTATTTAACTTTTCATCAAAAATGTTTATTGTTCCGCTTCCACTACAAGGTGCATCCAACAAGATTTTATCAAATGAAAAATTATCATCAAGTTTTCTTGAATCTTCAACTAATACATTAACCCTATTAGCTCCTTGCTTTTGTATGTTATATTTTAATCTTTCTGCTCTTATTTTATTTTTTTCACATGCTGTAATTAATGCTAGATTATTTGAAATTGCTGACATCTGTGTTGTTTTACCACCAGGAGCTGCAGCCATATCTAGTATATTTTCATTAGCTTGAGGATTTAATATTAATGCTGGAATCATAGAAGATAAACTTTGTAAATATATTTCTCCATTTTTATATATTTCTAATTCTAATATTTCTTGTTTTGTTGTTCCCTCTATTATAAGTGCCTCTTCACTCCAAGAAACTTCACTAAATTTTATATTTAAATCAGTTAAAACTTTTTTTACATTTTCTACAGTTGTTTTTAATTTATTTATTCTTAATGTTAATTTTCTATTTTGACTAAAGCCCTCTATTATTTTGTTACTTACTTCTTCACCATATTGTTCTATTAGCATATTATATAAAAAATCTGGCACTTTATTTTCCATTTTGTATCACTCTTTCAATTTTTTCTATAATATATCATAAAAATAAGAAATACTCTATACTTTAAGAGTATTTCTTACTTTTATTTTAATCTAAATTTAATTCATTTAATTTATTTATTGTATTTAAATCATATGCTATTATTTTACTTTCTGATAATGTATAAAATGTATTCCCTATATATATTGCTCTATCAAAATTTGTCTTATAATTTATTTCTTGTGTTATTTCTCCATATTTTTCAAAACCTTTATTCAAATCTATTTTATATATTACAAATCCATTTTTATCGTTTGATGTTCTTTTGCCTCTATAAGTTATAGGAAATCCTATTAAATCCTTTTCTTTATTGTAAAATAATGCTTTATGCTCTGATAAAACTTCTGAGTATGCATAATCATCTCCAATGTTTATATTAAATAATTCTTTTGGATCTTCTAAATTTGAAACATCAAACATAGACATTTTCATTGATGAATTTGTAATTCCTCCATATCCATTTGATTTAGTATTATATCCTATTCCAATTATATGATTTTCATCATATGGGTGTAAATAACTACTATAACCAGGAATTTTTAATTGTCCTTTTACTTCTGGATTTTTAGGATCTGATAAATCTATTACAAAAAGTGGATCTACTTGTTTAAAAGTTACTACATACCCTACTTTACCTATAAATCTTACAGAATATATTTTTTCTCCTTTTGCTAAATCTTCTAATTTACCAATTTGATTTAAATTTTCATCAAAAACATATACAGCATTTGTTGAGTCTTTACTATAATCTGATGTTGTTGCAATTCTTAATTTTCCGTCATATTCGTCCATTGAAAATTGACTATTTAAATATCCATTTACTTTTCCTTTGCATTGTAATTTTACTTTTGAATTATCTAAATTAAACTTATAAATTGTATTTTCTTTTTCATCATAATAATTATCATATACTGTTTCTGTTATATATAAATTCTTTTCACTTGCATATACAATATCACTTGCTCCAAAGAATGTTTCTATATTGACTTTTTCATTATTATTAATATTAAATCCTGCAACTAATAAATAATTACTAGATTCGGTATTGTTAAAATAAGCTATATCTGTACATTTCATTGTTTGCATATCATATGATACAACTGTATCTTTAAATTTTGGTAATATATCTTCATCTTTTATTTGGTTATAAAAATATCTCATTCCTTTTGTTGTAATAAAATAAACATTATCTCCTATCATTCTTGAATTATTATAATTTCCATCTAATGCAACTTCTCTTATTTGTTTAGGATTTTCTTTGTTTGATATATCATATACATATGCTTTTGTTTGATAACTTGAAGTTGTTCCAACATAATCTCTAGCAACATCTGATGTACTTTGTGTTATTGTAGTTTGATAACTATTTTCCATTCCTAATATTACTAATTTATCATTATTTATAAATATTTCATTAGGTGCAAATCTATCATTTTTATCTTCTTTTTTTATTTTTGATACTATCTTTAATTCATCTGCTTTTACTATATATACAGTTTCATTAGAAACATAATAGATATAATTTCCATCTGTTTTTACAATATCCGCTTCATCAACATTTTCTACTTGCACATTTGTTTTAGAATAATCACTTTCTTCCTTTACTGTCTCTCTATTAGAATCAGTAGCAGTTGTTGTATCTGTTATAATAGATTCTTTTTGAAAATAATTTTTCTTTTCATTATCTTTTTGATTTTTCTTTATAACTCTTTTTAATTGTTCAATATTTTCAAATCTTGGTAAATCATCTGTTTTCTTTGATATTTGTATATTATTATTGTTGTTTACTTTCTCTTCATTTTTTATATATATAATACCAGTAGAAAAAATTATTAAAAACATTGCTGCACAACTAATAAAATATTTTATATAAGTTTTCTTTTTTGAATTTTTTTGTTCTAAAACTTTTTCAAATGTATTTTGCTTTAAACTTTCTTTTACATGAATTTGGTCTATTGCTTTTTTATAATTATCTTTATTCATCTTCAAAACCTCCTTCTAATTTTTCTTTTAGCATCTCTCTTGCTCTAAATAACCAACTTTTTATAGTTCCTTCTTTTGTTCCCATCAAATTAGCTATTTCTTTTACCTTGTAACCTTCATAATACAATAAATATATTACTGTTTTATAATTTTGAGGTAATCCACAAACTACTGAAAACACTTCATTTTCTTCTTTATTTTCAAACACAATATTTTCATCTAAAGTTACTACTTTCCTATTCCAAGATGATCTTTTTAAGTTTTTAGTTAAATTGATTGTAACTCTAATAAACCATGCTTTTTCATGTTCATTATTTTTAAATTTAGGCATTTTTTCACTGAATTTCAAAAATACTTCTTGATATATGTCTTCAGCGTTTTCAACAATTCCACATCTTGTTAGTGCAATTCTATATACTGTATCTGAATATTTTTCTATTACTTCTTTTATTTTATTTTCGTTTTGCATATTTACCCCCTTATACTAAGAATACAATTTAAACTAGCATTTGGTTTCAAAATTATTAAATTTTTATATTAAAATCTTATCATATATAAACTTAACTGTATATATAATTTTACTATTTTAAAATTTCTTCATATGTTGTAACCAGTTTTGCTCCCTCTTGAATTAACCTATTTGTTCCTATTGAATTAATGGAATCTATATTTCCTGGCAATACAAAAACATCTCTTCCTTGTTCTAATGCGAAATCTACAGTAATTAATGTTCCACTTTGTTCTTTAGCTTCTATAACTAATACTCCTTTACTTATTCCACTAATAATTCTATTTCTTTGAGGAAAGTTTTGTTTTTCTGGCTTTGTTCCTAATGGATATTCTGAAACTATACATCCTTTGTTTTTTATTATTTGTTTTGCTAAATCTACATTTTCTTTTGGATAAATTGTATCTAATCCATTTCCTAGAACTGCAATTGTTTTTCCATTTGCATATAAAGTTCCAATATGTGCATAACTATCCACACCTTTTGCAAGTCCACTTACTATATTAATATTTTCTTTTGCTAATTTATAAGAAAATACTTTTGCTTGTTTTTCTCCATATTTAGTACATTCTCTACAACCTATTATTGCAATATTATTTTCATTTAATATTTTATCATTTCCTATTACATATAAACTTATAGGTGGATCATATATTTGTTTTAATATTTTAGGATAATTTTCATCAAATATATTTATAATTTTTATATTATTTAATTTCATATATTCTAAATGTCTTTGTAAATCCATTCTAATTTCTTTATTTAATATTTTTTCTATGTCTTTATCCTTTAAATTATTTTTATTTAATTTACTTTTACTTAAATTATATATAACCTCTGGAGTTTTATATTTTTCTAATAATTCTAACTTTTTTCTTACATTAATTTTTATTAATGTAAGCCATACCCAATACTTTTTATTTTCTATATTAATCACCCTTTCTAAAAACATAAAAAGACACTTATTATAGTCTAAATTTAACTATAATAAATGCCCCTAATTTTTATTTAATTATATTTGATTTTGTGTAGCTTTAATAACATTATTCATAAGCATTGCTATTGTCATTGGTCCAACTCCCCCTGGAACCGGTGTTATATAGCTTACCTTTTTTTCAACATTTTCAAAATCAACATCTCCTGTTAATTTTCCATCTTCTCCTCTATTTATTCCTACATCTATTACAACAGCACCATCTTTAATCATATCTTCTGTAATAAATTTAGATTTTCCTATTGCAGCAATAACTACATCTGCTCTTTTTACATGTTCTTTTAAATTTTTTGTTCTTGAATGGCATACTGTAACTGTTGCATTTTTGTTTAAACAGCATTGAATTAATGGTTTTCCAACAATATTGCTTCTTCCTATTATTACAACATCTTTTCCTTCTAAATCTATTTTGTATTCTTCAAACATTTTCATTATTCCATATGGTGTACAAGATACAAATGTATCTTGATTTAATGAAAGCTTTCCTACATTTACAGGATTAAATCCATCAACATCTTTTTCTGGTGCAATTTTTCTAAATGCCTCATTTATATCTAAATGTGAAGGTATTGGACTTTGCAATAATATTCCATTTATATCTTTTCTATTATTTAATTCTTCTATTAAGTCTATTAATTGTTTTTGTGTTATTTCTGCTTCTAATATATGTTCTTCAAATTCAATTCCAACATCCTCGCATGCTTTATTTTTGTTTCTTACATATACTTTTGAAGCTTTATCATCTCCAACTAATATAACAGCCAATTTAGGTGTTATTCCTTTTTTCTTTAGTTCTTCACAATCTATTTTTAGATTACTTCTTGTTTTTCTTGCTAATTCTTTTCCATCTATTATTACTGCCATATTTTCTCCTTTTATTTATATTTTTTACTTTTCATATTATATATCATTATAATCTTTTTTACTAGTTCTTTATTGAAATTTTTGAACAAAGTCTTAATTTTTATTTTTAATTTTTGATTTCATAAATTATATAATAAAACTGGACAATTTTTTGTTCAATACTTACAATCTCTGATATATTTGGAGGTGTCAAAAAACACGTCCCCGTTGCCAACCTTGATATAAAAAATAGTGCATACATTATTTTTTTAATGTATACACTATAAAATAAATCTCTTTTTTCTATTAAATTATAAATCCGTTAGCAACTCTTATTCAATTACTCTATTTAAAGCTATTTTATTTAGAGTACAGTTCTACTAATAAAGTGAGGGGCGCAATCCACCGTCGCGGCCGCCGCCGAAGTAATTGTGGTTACTGCGGTAAGAAGCTGGATAGTTGTAGCCGTTGTTGTTGTAACCGCCTCCCCTACTGCTACAAGGATTGTTGGTATTGGTTGTTTTTTCTAATGTCCACTCGTATTCATTTCCTGCAAAATCATATATATTCATTTTGTTAGTATCTCCACTTGTTCCTGTTGTTAATAATTGGTAATATGATGTACTACTATTTGTTTTACTTGATGTTACATAATTTTCTGTATCTGTACTAAATGGTGTCCATGTGCTTGATGATGAACTTGGATTTGTATTATACTTTCCTCTTGATAATGTTATACTACTATTAGCACAATTTCCCCAACTTGTACTATTTTGTTTTATATAATATTGTGCTGTATTCGTAGTTGCGTCCCAATTACCTTTTACTTCTAAAAACTTACATACTAAATCCCATTGTATTCCATACATTAAACTACTTGTTTTATTTCCTGTACTCATTCCATTTGCTAATTGCTGTGCATCACTACATCTCACATAATTATATGGTATCATATCTTTTTTACTTACTGCTTTTGGTGAACTACTTGTTATTTCTGTTCCACTATATCTTGCTAAACTTGTATTTTCATCACTACCTGCTATTCCAGCTTCATATCTTCCTATATAAAATCCCTTATTCTTATATATACTACTTAACATTTTATTATAATTTGTATTATATTCATTATATGTTAATCCACATCCATTATTTAATAACTTTTGTGCTTCTGTTAATCCTTCTGTACTTGCTGTTACTAATGTTTCTAATGTTCCTCCATCAATAGCATACCACTCATCTGTCCAATTGCATCCTTGTCCCTTAGCTCCTTCTCTATAATCACTTGCATATGATATTAAATCTGCCTTTATATTATCATAATCTGTACTATTTGTTGCACTTGTAAATACTGTTGCTGGTACTTCTACCCATACCCATTCATTATCATTACTGTCTATCATTACTATTCCTGTATTTTCATTTGTTGTTGAATCTATTGTTGATTCTTCTGGCTTTGCTGCTGTTGCTTGTTCTATTACTGTTCTTTTATCTTCTGCTGGTGTTTTTGTTCCATAGTCTATTTTTGTGTCTTCATCTTTTTTTCCATCATCTTTTCCTGTTGTGTTTGTTGTTATTGTTCCATCTGCAGTTATTGTTACTTCATAACTTCCTTTTTTTACTGTCCAAGGTAAGTTATCATCTGCTGATTTTGTTATTGTTGTTCCACTTATTTTATTTATTTCTTCATCTAATATTTTTAAATCTATATTTGCTGTATCATTTACTCTTGATGCTATTACTGCTAATTTTACTTTTTCTTCAAATTCTGCTTTACTATTTGTTTCTCTTGCATTTGTTGCCTGTTTTAGTATTCCATTATCTCCTGTTAACATTGTTATTGTTACTCCTGCAAGTATTAATAATATTATAATTGTTATTACTAATGCTATTAATGTAATACCTTTAGTTTGCTTTATTTTCATACATTTTCCTCCTTTGTATTCCTACTATCTATTTAATAGTTTGCATTTAAAGTTTATACTATTATTTTTTATTTTGCAATACATTATTCAAAGAAAAAACAGATTTAACTTTTAACTTTTTTTATTATAGTATTTTCAAAAAAACTTTGAATAATAATAAAAAAGATAGCCAATTAATGACTATCCTTTTCTAGTGATTTTTAAAGTTAGTAGATGATGATACATCCAATCTCTGTCATATCTATGACAATCATAGATTTTGCTAACATTTTGCCTTTTTCTTTTTTCTGTCCAAGTTCCATTATCATATCTAATGAAATGGAAATCTCCAATCCGTCCATCCGCATATACTAATGCATATAATTTTATTAGATATTGGTTAGAATCAATTTCTTCATCTTCAAAGATTTTTTCATATTTCAATTCCAAAGCATCTAAATCTTTATATAAAAGTTTTATAAGCTCTTGAGTTGAAAAATATGGCTCATCTAAAGATTTTGAATCAGATATTGCTCCTAACCGATACATTTGCCAATATGGAAATGTTGCTCCAATTGCATATGCCATGCAATTGGTATTATCTCTAATACTTGTATCATTATTATATGCATCTATATTTATTGGAGACTGGACTTGTTTTTTTATAATGTCTATCCGCTCTTGTTTTGTCATAATCACTATCCTCCTAAAAAGTTTATAACTTTATTATACCACTTTTTTTAATTACTTTCAATCTTGTACTCTATGTCTTCCATAAAAGGAAAAATTTCTTTTACTCTTTTTAATGTTAACATAGACATTTTAGGTTGAGGATTTTTTGGATCAGTACTTAATAATTTTTGAGTGTAACAATTTTTTGCTGTTTTAAATAAAACATATCTATTTCTTACATAAGTATAATATATTTGATATCCATTACTTAAATCTACCCACATTCTTTCAAATGTATATTTTTCATCCATTACATTTCTCCTTGTTTTATATTATTTAATCATTTCTGCAAATTCATCTTCTGATATTATAGTTACTCCTAAGTTTTGGGCTTTTGTTAATTTACTTCCCGCTTCTTCTCCTGCTAGTACAAAAGCTGTTTTTTTAGAAACAGAACTTGAAGTCTTTCCTCTAAATTTTTCTATAATATTACTAGCTTCTTCTCTTGTGTATTTTTCTAATGTTCCTGTTAATACAAAAGTTTTTCCTTCAAATCTGTTATCTGCATTTTCATCTTCTATTGCTTGTGTATTAACCCCAGATTCTTTTAATCTTTTTATTAAATCTAATGTTTGTTCTTCCATAAAAAATTCTCTTATACTATTTGCAACAATTGGTCCAATATCTTCTATCATACTTAATGACTCAAAACTTGCATTAGCAAGATTATCTATATTTTTATATCTTCTTGCTAATGTTTTCGCAGCCTTTACTCCAACATGTCTTATTCCCAATGCTGTAATTAATCTATATAAATCATTTTCTTTACTTTTATTTATAGAATCTATTAAATTTTGTGCAAATTTCTTACCGTTTTTCTTTAAAGATGCTATATCTTCAAATTTTAGAGTATATATATCTGCAATATTTTCTATTAATTTATTATCTAACAATTGTCCTATTATATTTTCTCCAAGTCCATCAATATTCATTGCTTCTCTAGAAACAAAATGTACTAAATTTCTATATAATTTTGCTGGACATTCTACTCCTGTACATCTAACAGCAGACTCACCTTCTTCTCTTACAGCTGTTGCTCCACAAACGGGACATATACGTGGAATTTCAAATTTGGTTTCATTCCCAGTTCTTTTTTCTTTTATAACTCTTGCAATTTCTGGTATTACATCTCCTGCTTTTTGAATTACTACTGTATCACCTATCATTATGTCTTTTTCTTTTATAAAATCTTCATTATGAAGTGTTGTTTTTGATATTGTAGACCCTGCAACTTTTACTGGTTCTAATATAGCCATTGGGGTAATTACACCAGTTCTTCCTACATTACAAACAATATCTTTTACTATTGTTTCTTTTGTTTCTGGTGGGTATTTATAAGCTACTGCCCATTTAGGAACTTTAGTTGTTGTTCCTAAAATTTTTCTTAAATTTAGATCATCTACTTTTACAACTGCCCCATCTATTCCAAATGTTAACTTTTCTCTATCTTCTCCAATTTTATTAATTGCAGAAAATACTTCTTCTATATTTTTACAATAAATTCTAACAGGATTAACATTAAATCCTAACCCTTCTAAATAATTTAATTCATCATAATGTGAGCTAAATTCTTTTCCTTCTATTTTTTGAACATTAAATATATAAATATCTAATGGTCTAGTTTTAGTTATATTACTATCTAATTGTCTTAAAGAACCAGCTGCCGCATTTCTAGAATTTGCAAATAATTCTTCTTCATTTTCTTCTCTTGATTTGTTTAAATTTTCAAAATCTTCTTTAGAAATAAATACTTCTCCACGAACTGTTATATCAATTTTATCATTTAAAGTATGAGGAATAGTTTTTATTGTCTTTAAATTTTCTGTTACATCTTCTCCAACTAGTCCATTTCCTCTTGTTGCTCCTCTAACTAATATTCCATCTTTATATTCTATTGCAGCAGATAATCCGTCTATTTTAGTTTCTACCACATATTTAAGTTCTATATTATTTTCTTCGGCAACTTTTCTTACTCTTTCATCAAATTCTCTAACTTCTTCTAAATCAAATACATCTTGCAAACTTTGAAGTGGAACTTCATGTTCTACCTTTTTAAATCCTTCTTTTACATGTCCTCCAACCTTTTGTGTTAATGAATCTTTTGATTGAAATTCTGGATATTGTTTTTCTAAATTTCTTAATTCTACCATTAACATATCATATTCGAAATCTGATATTTCTGGTTTATCATCATCATAATATCTTTTTGCATGATATTCTACAGTTTTTCTTAATTCTTCTATTCTATTTTTTGCTTGTTCCTTATTCATAGTATTCTCCTCTTAAAACTGTTTATATTTTGGTATTATTATATACAATAATGCCAAAAAAATAAAGGAATTTTTGAAATTCCTTTATTAAAATTCATATTTTATATTAATCTGCTTTTGCCCAAATAATAAGTCTTGCTTTACTATCATCAGTACATGTTGACAATGAAACCTCTATCGCTCCATTTGTATTTCTTGTCATATATTCGGCATCTTCTGGAGTTGTTTCATATTTATTATATATTGTATATGTTAGCTTTTTACCGTCTAAATCTGTTATATATATTTTATCTCCAACTTCCAATTTTTTATTATTTGAGAAGAATAATCCATTTCTATAATTGTGTCCCATTATTGTTGTATTTCCAACTTGATTTGGTCCAGGTCCATACATAACAGCAACAGCTGTTTCTATTGAACTTTTTGTAACTTTTTCAAGTATTGGATATTTTAAATTAGTTTTTGGAATTTCTATTGTCCCTACAACATTAAATCCTTTATATGTTTTTCTTTTAGTTGTATTAGATGATGAATTTCCTGAATTATCTGATGATTGAATTCCATCTAATATATTTTCATCTACATTACTATTAGAATCTGTATTATTTGTATTAGTTTCGTTTGTTGTATTTGCATTTTCTGCTCCAAATGAATCAACAAATTCAGCAGTATCCTTTGTTATAAAATATTTTTCATAATAATCATATCCTAAATATCCAAGTAATCCTATAATAGCAACTATTACAACAATTAATAACACTGTTAAAATTTTTCCATATTTATTTTCAAACATCTCTATTTACCTCCACTTTTGTATACTAACTAATTTAATTATAACATATCAATTTTAAATTGTATATAATAAAAATTAATTATCCAACAATTTTCTCGCCTAGTTCTTTTCCTGCTAATAAGTGAAAATGTAAATGCATAACTTCTTGTCCACCATCTTTACCACAATTTACAATTACTCTATATCCATTTTCTTTAAATCCTTGTTGTTCTGCAATTTCATTTATCTTTTTATATATTTTTGCTATTATTTGTTCATCTCCATCTTTCATATCTGCTAAAGAACTTATATGTTTTTTAGGTATTACTAATATATGAATTGGAGCTGCTGGATTAATATCTTTAAATGCTAATATCTCATCATCCTCATATACTTTTTGTGAAGGAATTTCTCCTTTTATTATTTTACAAAATAAACAATCTTCCATTAATTTTCTCCTTTGATTTTTATTATTCTAAAATAGCTTTTATTCTTCTAACTCCTGATGAACTTGACTCTTCTTTTTTGATTTTAAATTTTCCTAATTCTGATGTATTTTTAACATGAGGTCCACCACATAATTCTATAGAAACATCACCTATTTTATATACAGTAACAATATCTCCATATTTATCTAAAAACATTGCTTCTGCTCCCATTTTTATAGCATCTTCTTTTTTCATTTCTAATCTTTCTACTGGTATCGCCATTTGAATATATTCATTTACTAAATCTTCAACTTTTTTCTTTTCTTCGTCTGTTAATTTACTATCATGTGAAAAGTCAAATCTCATTCTTTCATGTGTTATATTGCTTCCTTTTTGATGAACATGAGGTCCTAAAACTTTCTTTAATGCAGCATTTAAAAGATGTGTTGCTGTATGATATTTTGTTTCCATTTCACCTGTTGATGCTAGTCCACCTTTAAATTTTTGTTCTGCTCCTACTCTTGATTTTTCTTGATGTTCTTTAAATAATTTATTAAATTCATCTATGTCAACACTATAACCATTTTCTTCTGCTAATTCTTTTGTAACTTCTGGTGGAAATCCATATGTGTCATATAGTTTAAATACAACTTTTCCATCTATTATTTTTTGTCCATTTTGACTTGCTTTATTCATTTCTTTGTTAAATTCTTTTTCACCATGTGTTAATGTTTTTACAAATTTGTCTTTTTCTTCAATAATAACTGATTTTATAATATCTTTATTTTTTTCTAAATCTGGATACATTTCTTTTAAGTTTTCTATATTTAAATCAATTAAACTTGCTAATTCTTCTAATGATATTTGTAATTTATTTAAGTGTCTTATCATTCTACGAATTAATCTTCTTAAAACATATCCTCTATCTATGTTACTTGGTCTACCACCATCACATATTATCATCATACTTGAACGAAGATGTTCTGCTACAATTCTTCTACTGTTTATATTATCTATTTTTTGTAATTCTTCTAATTTTTCCATAATTGGCTTAAATATTTCTGTATCATATGGTGTTTCTTTTCCTTGTAATAACATATTTACTCTTTCTAATCCTAAACCTGTATCTACATTTTTTTGTTTTAGAGGAGTTAAACTTCCATCTTCATGTTTAAAGAATTCCATAAACACATTATTCCATATTTCTACATATTTACCACAATCACAATCCGGATTACATTCTGGTGAACATTTTGGTTTTCCTGTATCATAGAACATTTCTGTATCAGATCCACATGGTCCTGTTTCTCCTGCAATCCACCAATTATCTTTTAAGAAATATATTCTTTCTTTTGGTATTCCTGCTTGTTCCCAATATTTTGCTGATTCTTCGTCTTTTCCTAAAACTTCATTCCCTGCAAAACATGTTACAGATAATTTTTCTACTGGTATTTGTAATTCTTGTGTTAAAAAATCAAAACTCATTTTTATTGATTCTTCTTTAAAATAATCTCCTAAAGACCAGTTTCCTAACATTTCAAAATATGTTAAATGTCTATTGTCTCCAACTTCATCAATATCATTTGTTCTTATACATTTTTGATAATCTGTAAGTCTTGATCCTTCTGGATGCTTTTGTCCTAATAAATAAGGTACAAGTGGTTGCATTCCAGCTGTATTAAATAATACAGATGGATCATTTTCTGGTATTAGTGGTGCACTTGGAATTACTTTATGTCCATGATTTTCAAAAAATTTTAAATATTTATTTCTTATATCAATTGCTTTCATAGTTTTTCTCCTTATCTTAAATATCATCTAATATTTTACTCATAAATTATACTTCAAATATTTAAAAAAATCAAGAAATTATGTGAATTTGAATATATACCAATCTTTTCTCTGTTTTATTATTTTTTTATATAAAAATGAACCTAATTATCTAATTTAGGTTCATTTCATATAATTCTATTTGTCAATATCACTTTTCATATTTTCTAATTCTTCCACAGTTACTCCAGTCACTTCTTCTATTTGTTTTAATTTCATTCCAATTTTTAGTAATTTTTTGGCTATTTCGATTTTTTCATTTTTTGCTCCTTCTTTTTCTCCATCTGCTCTTGCTGTTGCAATTCCACTATTATAATCTAACTCTGCCATAAATCTTGATTGATATTCTTCCCATTCTTTTTCATTCATACTCATTTCGTCTAATATCTCTAATGCTTTTTTTATCTCTTTATTTTCTTTACTAGCCATTTTTATTTTTTCCTCCTCCCCTATGAGTAACCATAGCCATTGTTCTAGTTTTGTTTTATTTTCCCCTTTTTTCTTTCTTAATTTTGGCATCTCTATAAAATGCATTTCTATATCTTCTGTTGCTATTTGGTCTTCTTCCATATATCCTAAATCTACATATTCTTCCTCTTTTGTTTTTTCAAATTTCATATGTGCTATTTGATGATAACTATTTCTTTTATAATAATTAAAGTTTAATAAATTTATTACTATTGTTTTCTTTAATTTACTATATTCTTCTCTTTTATTCAATTGCTCTGCTACTAATTTTCCCATATAGTATACACTTCTATGTTCTATATTTCTTTCATTTGCTACTTGTAATTCTACATCACATATTTGATTTTCATTTATTTCTACTTTTATATCTAGTATTCCTGCTTTTTTGTCTAATATATCTTTGGGTAATTCTGGATTTTTTACCTCTACTTTTTGTATTTTTATTTCTAATACACTTTCTAATAAATCTTTTAGTATTTCTTCATTTCCTGATTTTGCAAATACTTTCTTGAATATATAGTCATTTGTTAATGGTAATCTCTTGTTTGGTTTTACTTTATTTATCATTCAATTCCTTTCTATTTTACCAAAAGCTTTTTATTTTTTCAACACTTAGGTAAAATTTTATGTATATATTTAGTGCTATAAATTTTTCCTTTTTATTTTGTTAGTTTTCTCACCTCCATCTTAACTTTTAAATTTTCATAATTTGCTTTTGATTTTTATAGATCAAAAAATTAATGATTTTTTGGCTAAATTGCCTTTGAATTAAATTCATTTGATTTAAAATAATTTTATAATTAAGTTTTTATTTTTTATTTGGTTTAAATCTATACCACTATAGAATTATAATAATTTAAAATGCCGAATTTTGCAATTACTTTTCATTTACAAATTTCGACATTTTATAGTTTTACTATTTTTAATTTACAATCTATAACCTAACCTTAGTTGCAACAATTGACTATATAATAATAAATAATTATTTAGGTTGTCAAAAATCTACGTCCCGATTGACATATTTATTTCTTATATCAATTGCTTTCATTTAAATTCTCCTTTAAAATCTAATTTTACTTTTAAAATTATACTTCAAATCTCCAAAAAAAACAAGATGTAAATGCCAAGAGTTTTTCTTGATATTTACATCTTATATATTAGTGACATTCATATACATCAACTAGCTTTAACACAATTTATGGAGCAGGTGCTATTTCTTCCAGAAATTAGCACCTAGCAAAGCTCCTACCGAGCTTTAAGATATACTAGATTTTAAGACTGTTATAACTGGGCGAACCCCGCGAGGTGCTGCGGCCGTAGTAGCCGTAGCCGCCCAAATAGCTGTCGCTGCCATACACAGTCCACACGCCGTCAGTGACGATAGCAGACCCCAACCAATAATATAAAGAACCATCTGTACTTTCTTTTCCCCATAACATTGTTGCTATTTTTGTATTTGAACTTGCTTTTGTTTGCAACGCTTTTGCTTCTTCATAAGATAACAATCTACTTGCAACTGCTCCTTTACTTCTTCCATAACTTTTTGCTTTTCCTAATGCATCTGTTTCTGTAAATCCCATAAAATCATTTAAATTAAATGGTGAACTTGTAAAACTGCTTTTCCAATAATTTGTACTGGAAAAAACACATGCAGTTGTACTATAAGTTGCATTTTGTTGTGCAGTACCTGCTGTATTTAAATTATATTTTGAAATCAAATCCACTTTGTCACTTCTATTGTCCCATTCTAATACATAAAATTCTTCTCCTCCTACTGTTACTGTATCTCCTATTTCTTTAGTTGGTACCTTTGTGTATAATTCATCCAAAGCTGATTTTACATCTGTTGCTGTTCCACTTGGTTTGGTATAACTTACTTGAGTAGATGATAAAACATATGCCGCATATACTCCAATATTTAAACACAATATTAATATTATACCTATTATTAATATTATTTTAACTTTACTTTTTTTCATTTTGTTCCTCCTTAAAATTATTGCCATTCATATACATCTACTTTTGTAAATGTAATATTTTATACATGCACTTCTTTAATTTGAAAATATTAATTTATGGAGCAGGTGCTATTTCTTCCAGAAATTAGCACCTAGCAAAGCTCCTACGGAGCCTTAAGATATTTGAGATTTTAAGACTGTTATAACTGGGCGAACCCCGTAGGGGCTGCTGAAGCTGAAGTTGTCGTAGCGCAAGTCGCTGTCGTTGCCATTCACATTCCACACGATGCTAGTGCTGAGAGCAGACCCCGACCAATAATATAAATAACCATCTGTACTTTCTTTTCCCCATAACATTGTTGCTATTTTTGTATTTGAACTTGCTTTGGTTTTTAGTGCATTTGCTTCTTCATAAGATAATAATCTACTTGAAACCGCTCCTTTACTTCTTCCATAACTTTTTGCTTTTCCCAATGCATCTGTTTCTGTAAATCCTATAAAATCATTTAAATTAAATGGGTCACTTGTAAAACTGCTTTTCCAATAATTTGTACTGGAAAAAACACATGCAGTTGTACTATAATCTGCATTTTGTTGTGCATTACCTGCTGTATTTAAATTATATTTTGAAATTAAATCCACTGTATCACTATTTTCATCCCATTTTAATACATAAAATTGTTCTCCGCCTACTGTCACTGTACTTCCAATTTCATGTTCTGGTAATATTGTCTTTAATTCATCTAAAGCAGATTTTACACTTATAGTTGTTCCATCCGCTTTTGTATAACTTACATCTGTTGAAGAAAAAAGATATGCAGCATACACTCCAATATTTAAACACAATATTAATATTATACCTATTATTAATATTATTTTAACTTTATTCTTTTTCATCTCATTCCTCCTGTTTTTATTTTTATTTAAGGAAAGAGATTTATTTTTATGTTTTATTATAATAAATCTCTTCCTACTCTATCATAATTACCTATTATATAAAGAATCTAATGCTTGTTTTACATTCTCTACATTCCAACTTGAATCACTAGGTGTATATGAAACATCTTCTGCTGTTGGATTTAATGTAGATGCACTTATTACTGATGAAGTTATTTTGTTTCCTGCTACATCATATGCTATTACTTTAAAGTAATAAGTTGTTCCTGATTTTAATCCTGTTGCCTTAAACGTTTTTATTTGTGCTGTTGTTGGCCCTGCTGTACTTCCATTTATTGTTGTTACTGGTTCTATTGCCATTGGCGTTGATAAATTATTTGTTGTTCCATAATACCACTCTACTTTTCCTAGTCCAGAATTTGTATCTGTTATTCCTACACTTAAAGATATATTATCTATTCCTGCTGAGGTTGATTTTAATGCTGTACTTATTGTTGGATTTGTTTTATCTATATTGCCTATATTTGCTGTTCCTGCTCCGCCTATATTTGTTCCATCTGTATAAATATAGGTTATTGTACAATTACTACTTACTGTAAATGGATTTGAATATGCTGTACTATTTGTTGTTGGAACTGTTCCATTTGTTGTGTATCTTGTTGTAAATCCATCTTTTTGTGGTAATGTTACTGTTACATTTCTATTTGTCCATCCTGTTGGTGTATAACTTGCTGTTCCTGCTGTTTCTACTGTTCCTGTTCCTTTACTTACTGTTCCTTGTTTTGTATTTCCTGCATTATCTTTTGTTTCTACTGTTATTGTATGGTTTGTGGTTTGAGCTAAGTTATCCCATTTATATGTTCCACTTGCTTGATATTCGGTCCAGGTTCCACTATCTAATTTAAATCTATATCCTGCTATTCCACTGCTTGCACTAGTTGAAGTAGCATCTGCATCTGTTGTATTTGCAGTTACTGTTATGCTTTTTGTTGTGCTTGTTGCTGTTGGTGTAAATCCTTTTGGTGCTAATGTATCTATATTTGTTACATTTCCTACACTATATCCTCCTGCGTTTGTTCCATCCCATAACCTAGCATATACTTTTCCGTTCTCTGTGAATTCTTGACTTGCTGTATCTTTCCAACTTGATTCCACCGTTGGAGTCTTTGTTGTTTGGATTGTATATCCACTTACATTTGTGCTTGCTGTCATTGTTACTTTTCCATTTGTCCATCCTGTTGG
>CAKPIA010000010.1 GCA_934162205.1 uncultured Clostridia bacterium | reverse complement strand
CAAGAATTTGAGACAAACGGAAAAGTATATGCTAGGTTATGGGATGGAACAAACGCAGGAGGATATAGTGTAGGAAATGTAACAAATATAGATAAGTTAGCACCAAATAGCTTTACCCCAACAGCAACAAGTACAACAAATAGCATAACAGTAACAGCAAGTACAACAGATGCAACAGCAACAGATGATTATGCAAGCAGTGGAATAGCAGGATATAGATTTAAGTTAGATAGTGGAAGTTGGAGTGCATATCAAACAAGTGGAACATATAAATGGAGTAACTTAACACAAACAACAAACCATACAATAACAGTAGAGGCAAAAGATAATGCTGGAAATACGAAACAAGGAATAGCAACAAAAGGAACAGGAACAGTAGCAGGATTAACAACAGCGAATACAAGGTTTGCATATAATCCATCAAGTGCTACAAATGGAAATGTAGCAGTAACAATAACAACAGATGTAACAGAATATAAGTTACAATATAAGACATCAAAAACAGGAACAAGTGGAAGTGGAGAAACAAGTAGTTGGAAGGATTATACAGGAGCAATAACATTAACAAGAAATGAAGCAATATATGCAAGAGTAATAGATACAACAGGACAATCAGCAACAGTATATGCAACAGGAAATGTAACAAATATAGATAAGTTAGAACCAATAGCCTTTACACCAACAGCAGAGAGTACAACAAATAGTATAAAAGTAAGAGCAAGTACAACAGATGCAGAAGCAACAAGTGATAATGGAAAGAGTGGAATAGCAGGATATAGATTTAAACTAGATAGTGGAAGTTGGACAGGATATCAAACAAGTGGAACATATAAATGGAGTAACTTAACACAAACAACAAACCATACAATAACAGTAGAAGCAAAAGATAATGCAGGAAATACAAAACAAGGAACAGTAAGTAAAGGAACAGGAACAATAGAAACAGCAAGTGGAGGAAGTTATAATCCAACAGGCTGGACCAATGGAAATGTAACAGTAACATTACCAACAAAATCAGGATTTACAACAAGGTATACAACAGATAAAACAATGCCAACAACAAGTAGTACAGAATATACTGATAAATTTACTGTAAGTAGTAATTGTACAATAACATATATTTATACAGATGGAACAAATATTGGAGGAGCAGGAACTTTAAATATAACAAACATAGATAAAGATAAACCAAATCAATTTGTGCCTACAATAGAAGCAACAACAATTACAACATTAAAAGTAACAGGAAGTACAACTGATAAGACTAGCAGTGTAAAAAAATATTATTTTAGTATAGACAATGGAGCAAATTGGGTAACTAATAATACTAATTCATATGTTTTTGAAAACTTAACTACAGGTCAGACATATAAAATAAAGATGAAAGCAATAGATGATGCAGAAAATGAAATTGTAACAGAAACAGTAGAAAAATATCCTGGATATATAAAAGAAGGATTAGTATTACATTATGATGCTATAAATAATACAGGAACAGGACACAGTAATACAACTGATGTATGGAAGGATATTAGTGGAAATGGAAATGACATAAAATTAAGTAATTTTAATTATGATTCTAATAGTGGTTGGACAAAAGATGCTTTAGTATTTGATGGAGTAGATGATTATGCAGCTAGATCTAATCCGTTATATACAGAAGATTCTAGATATTTACAAAATGTTACAGTAGAAGTTATTTCACAAAGCAAGGAATATTCAGGAGTGAGATATGGTTCTATAATAGATATGGGCTCTGTAACTAATGTAAAAGGAACATTAGTTCTATGGAATGCATATAATGATGGAACAAACAGAACTTATTGTATATATTCATATTATGATAGTAAAGGAGAAAACGCTATAACTTATAATATACCACCATCAACATTAAAACATAATACATTAAATGCTATATCATTTGGAATAAAAGAAGGGAAAAAATCATTTGGATATTTGAATTCTAGAAATATATTAAATGATTTTACAGGAAAAGGTGATGTTCAACCCAAATGGTTTACTAATATTCTTATGTTAGGAAGAGATTGGAGAGCATATTATAATACAGGAGATCTTAGTGGACAAGAAGGAAATAATTATTTTTATGGATATTTAAAATCAATAAGAATTTATAATAGAGTGTTAAGTGCAGATGAAGTTTCTTATAATTATAAATTTGATAATCAAAGATATAACATAAACTAAAAGAATAAAGAAATATGATTTTTATTGTATTTCTTTATTTTTGTTTTATAAAATTGACTTATATATTCTAATGTGCTACAATGCTCTTGAAAATAAAAAACAATTATAAAAGAAAAAAGAGGGAAAATAAAATGAAAAAGATTTCAATAATAGTACCGGTATATTATAATCAAGACAATTTATTGCCACTATATGCAGATTTAAAAGAAAAAGTGCTTACAAAATTAGATACAGAATATGAATTAATATTTGTTGATGATGGTTCAAAAGATAAATCATATGAAGTTATGAAAGACTTAGCAAAAGTAGATAAAAATATAAAATTAGTAAAATTATCAAGAAACTTTGGAGAACATTCAGCACTATTAGCTGGTTTATCGCAATGTACAGGAGATTGTGCAGTAAGAAAAGCAGCAGATTTACAAGAACCTTCTGAAGTAATTTTAGATATGATAAAAAAATATAAAGAAGGAGCGAAAGTTGTATTAGCAACTAGAGCGGATAGAGAAGAGCCAGTTACTCAAAAGGCTTTTTCAAATTTATATGCATTTTTAATGAGAAAATTAGCATTACACAATATGCCAAAAGGTGGATTTGATACATTTTTAATAGATAGACAAGTTATAGATGTTGTAGTAAAAATGCAAGAAAGTAACACATCTTTAATGAGTCAAATTTTATGGGCAGGATTTGAAACTGCAACAGTTCCATATGTAAGGAAAAAGAGAGAAATAGGAAAATCAAGATGGACATTATCTAAAAAAATAAAATTAGTTTATGATTCATTATTAAGCTTTTCATATTTTCCAATAAAATTAATAACAACAGCAGGATTTTTAAGTTTTCTTATAGCAATAATTTTATTAATAGTAATAGTTTATAAAAGAATGACAGGAATAATAGATGTTGAAGGATATACTTCAATAATAATGATTATGCTTATGGGATTTGGAATAATAATGCTTTCAATTGGAATATTAGGAGAATATTTATGGAGAACATATGATGCAGCAAGAAATAGACCTCCATACATTATAGAAAAAGGGGATAAATCTGAAAATGAATAAAGTTTTAGATATGTGTAAAAAACATAAAACACTATTAAAAACTATATTTTTAATTTGTATATTTGCATATTATTTAAGTTGGACTGTTTCACAACCATATAATTCGTGTCCAGATGAATTTATGAAATGGGATATATGTAAATATATTTATGAAAATAATGCAATACCACATGGCGGAGATGAAGCAATTAGAAATGAAGTATGGGGAATATCATACGCATTTCAACCAATTCTTACATATATGATTGGTGCTGTTTTTATGAAAATAATGGCAATATTTACAACAAATGAATTTGCACTAGTTGTAGCAGCAAGGCTTGTTAGTACAATAAGTATGACTGCGGTAATATATTTTGCAATGAAAATATCGGAAAAATTATTTAAAGGTATTTATAAATATTTATTTGTTGCATTTATTGCATTTCAACCAATTATGCCATTTTTAGCTTCATATATAAATAATGATTCGACGGCATTACTTGCGACTACAATAATTATTTATTTATGGATTTTAGGATTAGAAAGTAATTGGAAAAATAAACATTGTATACTATTAGGAATTACACTGGGATTTTGTGCACTTACATATTTTAATGCATATGGATACATATTATGTAGTATAATACTTTGCTTAGTTTCTGTAATATCTAACAAAATGAAATTAAAAGATATTATTCAAAAAGTATTAATAGTAGCTATTTGTGCATTTTTAATAGCTGGATGGTGGTTTATAAGAAATGCAGTAATATATGATGGTGATTTTTTAGGAGTTCAAACTCAAAATGAATATGGAGATAAATATGCTTTAGATGAATATAAACCTTCAACAAGATTAACTTTTCAAAAACAAAATATAGGTATATTTAATATGATATTTAAATATAGTTGGTTAGCTACAACATTGAGGAGTTTTATAGGTATTTTTGGATATAATTCAATTGTAATGTCATATAAAATTTATAATATTTATTTTTTTGTATGGCTAATTTCAATAATTGGGTGTATAATACAGTTCAAGAAATTATTTATATATAATAAAGAAGAAAAAAATAAATATATTTTAAATTATATATTGGTATTATCAATAATTATACCAATATTATTAAGCATTATTTATTCATATATGAGTGATTTTCAACCACAGGGAAGATATATAGTAGGAATTATAGTTCCTTTTACATATTTTATTGTAAGTGGTATAAAAGGAATTTTAGATAAATTTGTAAAAAATAAAAATATTAGAAGAATTATTATTGTTCTATTAATAATGTTATTAATTGTAATAACATTAAAGGCATTATTTAATTATGTAATACCTTCATATAAATAAGAAAGTTAAGAGGTAATAAGTATGGTAGGATTTAATGTGCCAATTTTTTTAGATAAATCAATTAATTGTATGAAACAAGCAATAAAAGATAGAAAAATATGTGGTGATGGAGAGTTTACAAAAAAATGTAGCAATTGGATGGAAAAAAAGTTTAATGTACCAAAAGTATTATTAACAACATCATGTACTTCTGCATTAGAAATGGCTGCAATATTATTAGATATAAAGCAAGGTGACGAAGTTATAATGCCATCTTATACTTTTGTATCAACAGCCGATGCATTTGTAATGGTTGGAGCAAAAGTTGTTTTTGTAGATGTAAATCCAGATACAATGAATATAGATGAAAATAAAATAGAAGCAGCAATTACTGATAAAACTAAAGCAATAGCAGTAGTCCATTATGCTGGAATTTCACCAGATATGGATAAAATAATTGAAATTGCAAAAAAGCATAATCTAAAAGTTGTAGAAGATGCTGCTCAAGGATTTATGGCAACATATAAAGACAAATATCTTGGAACAATAGGAGATTTAGGTTGTTATAGTTTTCACGAAACTAAAAATTATAGTATGGGTGAAGGTGGAGCATTAGTAATAAATGATCCTAAATTAATAGAAAGAGCTGAAATAATAAGAGAAAAAGGAACAAATAGAAGTAAATTTTTTAGAGGAGAAATAGATAAATATACTTGGGTAGATTATGGTTCATCATATTTACCAAGTGAACTTAATTGTGCATATTTATATCCTCAATTAGAAAAAGCAGAAGAAATTAATAATGCAAGAATAGATTTGTGGAATTATTATAGAGATAATTTAAGAGATTTAGAAGAAAATGGGCTTATAAAAATTCAAAGTGTTCCTGAATACAGTAAACACAATGCTCATATGTTTTACATAAAAGCAAGAGATTTAGAAGAAAGAACAGAGTTATTAAAATATTTAAAACAAAATGGTGTACAAGCTGTTTTTCATTATATACCATTACATGATGCACCTGCTGGAAAAAAATTTGGAAGATTTAATGGAGAAGACAAATATACAACTTCTGAAAGTGAAAAATTAGTTAGATTACCAATGTATTATGGATTAACCAAAAAAGATCAAGATGTAGTTATTAAAAATATAAAAGATTTTTATAATAAATAATTTCAAGAAGGTAATATAGATGAAAAAAATTGTAGTAATAGGTGCAAATAATTTTCAAATGCCATTAATAAAAAAGGCTAAAAAACTAGGTTATGAAGTTCATGTATTTGCATGGGCAGATGGAGCAGTTGGAGCTGAATATGCAGACTTTTTTTATCCAATTAGCATAATAGAAAAAGAACAAATATTAGAAAAGTGTAAAAAAATAAAACCAGATGCTATAGTTTCTGTAGCATCTGATTTAGCTACATTAACTGTAAATTATTTGGCAGACAAACTAGGACTTGTTGGAAACAGTTTAGAATGTACAAAAATATCTACAAACAAATATGAAATGAGAAAAGCATTTAAAGATTATGGTGTAGCTGTTCCTAATTTCATAGAAGTAACAGATAATGAAAATATATTAGGAATAGATAAATTACAATTTCCCATAATAGTAAAGCCAACAGATAGATCTGGAAGTAGGTCTATTACAAAAATAGAAAATTTAAAAGAAATAGATAAATTAAAAATAGCAATAAAAAATGCAATAAAAGATTCATTTGAAAAAAAAGCTATACTGGAAGAATATATAGAAGGTGAAGAATTTAGTGCAGAAAGTATTTCATATAAAGGAGAACATACTTTATTGACTATTACAAAAAAACAAACTACAGGAGCACCTCACTTTATTGAAACAGGTCATGTTCAACCATCAGGGCTTAGTGATGAGATTATAGAAAAAATAAAAAAAGAAATTTTTTTAGGTCTTAATAGTTTAAAAATAGAAAATAGTGCATCACATGCAGAATTTAAAATTACACCAAATGGAGAAATTAAAATTATAGAAATTGGAGCAAGAATGGGAGGAGACTGCATAGGATCTGATTTAGTTCAAATCTCAACTGGTTATGATTTTCTAAAGATGGTAATTGATGTGGCATTAGGAAATAAACCTGATTTTACAAAAGTAACAGAAGCTAAAAAGGCAATTATAAAATTTATTTTTTCAAATGAAGATATTGAAGAGTTAGAGAAAATAAAAAAAGAACATCCAGAATATATATATTATGTTAGTCCAATTGATAAAATAAATTCACATGATATTATTGATAGTTCAACAAGATATGGATATTATATTTTGGCAATATAGGAAGGTTTCTAAATATGGATAAAGAAAAAATAAAGAAAAAATTTAAGTTTAAAGATATATTTATACTTCAAGTAGTTATAGCAATATATACGTTATCAACAGTCTTTGCTAAATTTGCTTCAGGAGAGGAATTTTTATCTTTTAAATTCATATTATTTTATGGTATAGAAATATTAATACTAGGAGTATATGCAATTGTATGGCAACAACTTATTAAAAAATTTGATATTTCAGTTGCATATGCAAATAAAGCTATGGGATTGTTTTGGTCAATTATTTGGGCAATATTAATATTTAATGAATCAATAACAATTAAAAATGTAATAGGAGTAGTAATTGTAACAATAGGTACAATTATAGTAAATAGTGAAAATGAGTAAGTATATTATTTTATTAGTGTTAGCAGTATTGGTAAGTTCTATTTCTCAAATAATATTAAAGAAAAGTGCTTCCAAAACTTATAATTCTATATTTAGAGAATATTTTAATTTGTATGTAATAACAGGATATGGTTTAATGGTTGTTTCAACTGTATTAGTTATACTTGGATTAAAAGGAGTGCCATATAAAAATGAGCCAATTATAGAATCATTGGGTTATATTTTTGTTATGGTTTTAAGTAATTTAATATTAGGAGAAAAAATAACTAAGAAAAAGATTATAGGTAATTTACTTATATTGAGTGGAATTATTGTTTATTATTTATAATAAATTAAAAAACGTAATAATGGATTTAATAAAGAACTCTAGCTTTATGCTAGAGTTCTTTAAGGTTTTATTTTTCACTTATTTTTGCATATTTTTTTAATTTTTCATAAACTAAATAATTTACAGTACCGGCAGGGAAGTGACCATCTTTATCTTTTTTACCAGCAGGTACACCAGTTAAAACTTCAATTCCTTCTTCAATAGTAGAAACTGAATAAATATGGAATTGTTTATTTTTAACTGCATCAACTATTTCATCTGAAAGTTGAAGATTTTTAACATTTTGAACAGGTATCATAACACCATGAGACCCGTCTAATCCACGCATTTTACATATTTGGAAAAATCCTTCTATTTTTTCATTTACACCACCAATTGGTTGTATTTGACCTTTTTGATTAACAGATCCTGTAACAGCAATTGATTGATTAATAGGTATTCCAGAAAGACTAGAAAGTAGGGCATATAGCTCTGTACTTGAAGCACTATCTCCATCAACACCATTATATAATTGTTCAAAACATATACTTGCAGTTAAACATAAAGGCATATCTTGTGCAAACATTTCTCCTAAATATCCAGATAAAATAAGTACACCCTTAGAGTGAGTAGAACCAGAAAGTTCAACTTCTCTTTCTATATTAACAATACCGGTTTTTCCAGTATAAGTATTTACAGTTATTTTTGCAGGTTTTCCAAATGTATAGTCTCCAATAGTTAAAACTGTAAGACCATTTATTTGTCCTACTTCATTACCAGAAGTTGATATTAAAAGAGAATTATCTTTAATCATTTCAAGATATTTTGTATCATATTTTTTTACTCTTTCAATTCTTTCTTTTAATGCTTTATTTATAAATTCTTCTGTTACAATTTTTGATTTAGATAAACGAGCCCAAGTTCCAGCTTCACCAATTATTTGAGCTAAATCATTAAATCTTGTTGAAAGTTTTGTATTGTCACCAGCAATTCTTGAAGCATATTCAACTATTTTTGCCATTGCATATTTATCTAATTGAGGTAGTTCTTCTTGCTCACAGAAACCATGAACAAATCTAGCAAGTTTATTAACATTTTCTTCGTTAATTGGTGCGTCATCTTCAAATTCAACTTTTATTTTAAATAGTTTTCTAAAGTCTGAATCCATTGCTAAAAGTGTATGATATATCTGATTGTTACCAATTAATATAACTTTTAAATCTAGTGGAATAGGTTCGGGTTTTAAAGAAACCATAACCATAGAAGAACGTTGGTCAGCAGTGTTTTCTATACTTAGTTCTTTTACTCTTAATGCTTTTTTTAGAGCTTCGTAACAAATTCCATTTGCTAATAAATCTTTAGCTTGGAAAATTATATATCCACCATTTGCTTGTTGTAATAGACCAGGTTTTAACATTGTGTGATCTGTTTTAAAAGAACCATAGTAATTTTCATATTCTAATTTTCCAAAGATATTTTGATAAGAATAATTTGAATCCATTATTACAGGAGCACCTTCTAAATTACTATTATCAACAAATAAGTTAACTCTATAATTTAAACATGGGTCAAGTTTTTTAGTCATAGGATTTTGATTTTGAGCTTGTTGATTAGAAGGCTTATCTTCTTCTAAAAATGCAGGTATATTTTTTAATATATCTTGTTTTATATCATTTAAAAATTTATTTATTTTTTTATTTCTTTTATATTTTGATTTAATGTAATTAACATGAACATTTACAGTAAGTAAAGCTATATTAGATTGCCATTCTGAAATTCTTTTATCTGATTGTCTTTCTATTTCTTTTATTTGACCAATTACATTCATTATTAAATCTTGTACAATAACAGATTTTTGTTCATATTCTTGTTTTATATTTTCATCTAATTTTTCAAATTCTTCTTCTTCAATTGTTTTTCCATTAAAAACAGGCATCATATAAATACCATTTTGTGCTGATTTTACATGAAATCCATATTTTGAAGCTTCTTCATTTAAACTGTTCATTAAGATTTCTCTTTTTTCTTCAAATTCTTTTTTTATTAAAGATTTTTCTTTTTCAAAATCATCAGCATTAAAAGTATTTTTTATATCTTTTTTAATTTCTTTAATAAATCCATCCATAGAGTCTTTAAATTCTTTACCTTGTCCTGCTGGTAAAGAAACAGCAATAGGCTCATTTGGATTATCAAAATTATAGATGTAACACCAGTCACAAGGTGTTTTTTGTTTTTTTGATATTTTATCTAAGTAGTTTTTAGTATACATAGTTTTACCAACACCACTAGGACCTTCTAGATAAAGATTATAACCTTTTACATTTACATTTATACCAAATTCTAATGCTTTTATTCCACGGTCTTGACCAATTCCTGTATTGATTGATTCTAATTCTTCTGTTGTTTCAAAGTGAAATAAATTTGTATTGCATGTCATTTTTAAATCTCTATAATTTAATTCATTCTTTTTCTTCATTTGTATCCTCCAAAATATAATTTTTAATATTTCTAACTTGTTTAAATTTTCAAATATATTTTATATTAGTTAGAAAAAAAAGTAAATGATTTTTTTGTAATATTTTAAGATATATTGTTTAAAATTATAAAAAATTAATGTGTTAAAACAACGATGTTATAAAATATTATACTAATAAAACAAAATACGATAATTGCAATACCTCCATATAAATTATTTTCATGCCTAATTTCATACATTGCATAACCAATTGTTTTTACAAATATAATAAGTGTAAATATAAAAAATATAAAATTAATAAAAATTGTATTCATAAAATACCACCTTAAAATTAAGTTTCACTAATTAAAACACCAGATTCTACATTTGTATCTACATTTACTGTAAAGAATGCATTTTGATAACTATTAAGCCAATTATAATTATTCCATTCATCTGTAGTTAGAAAATGTTTTGTTGCAATTTTTCCAAACTTATCTATATCACATTTGTAGTCTTTAGAAGTTTTATATAGATATTGAGATATACTTGATTGAATATAACTATTGGCATACGAAGAAATTTCTTTTAAATAAGCTTCGTTTTTGTAGGTTGAATTTCCATCAATAGTAAAGACTTTCCCAGTTAATGATATATTTACTGTTATATATGGAGAACCAGTGGATACATCTACTTTAATTTTTGTTTTTCTTTTTTGAGTTAAAGATAAATCTAGATATTCATTAGTGTTTTTTGGATCTGGTATAGAAACTATAAATGTATTAATATTATTTTGAATTATTGAATGCCAAAGTGTTTCTAATCCAGTTAATTCGCCAACTAATTTTCCTCCATCAAATAATGCTAAACCTATATTTTCAGTTGCTCTTTTTCCAATAATATTTGAATTGTTAGATATAGAATCATTTACATTATCAAAATCATTTTGGTTATAACTATTGATATTAAGCCCACCTAAAATTGCAGAAGGATTACAAGAAGTACATACTAAATCATTGAAAAAATCACCAATTGTTATATTTTCTGTATATCCGCTATATTTACCTGAATTTGGAAAGATATCATAATATTTTGTAACTAATTGTTCCAAACTTGGTTTTGAATTTTCTATATAATAATTTGCATCACATTTACTTACTACAATATTGGTAGTTGGTCTAATTTGAGTATTGTTTATTAAAGTATAAATTTCTTCTGAAATATCATTTTCTGCAAATTTTTCGGAAAAAACTATTACTTTACAATGAGATAAATTTAATTCTTTTCCAATATATGAGTTCATCATATTTATTGCGGTACTTATAGAACTGCTTTCAACACTATTTACAACAGAAGTTGATTCACCAGAAGATGCTCCTTGTTTACCAAGTGCAGAAGTGTTAATAAATTGAAAACTTACTTTTATTTTATTAATGTTTTTATAACTAGTGGAATTAGAAATGTCTGAAGAATTAGAATTGTTATTTATACTATTATCGTCTATAACATCTAATCCAATAGCTACAACATATGCTAAATTTGTTATATTATGAGATACATATGACGAAGAAAAAGCATATATAAAAATTGATAAAATAATAAATATAATTATTAGTTTAATAAAATTATTTTTTAACATTATAATCACCACTTTTATTGTTTAGATAAATTTAAGTTATTTTTCAAATTTGCTAATATTAACACAGGTATGCTAATACCTAAGACTAGTATGAAAAACGCATATTTATATATAATAGAACCCAAAAAATTAGACATTGCTATATTATTAGGAATAAGACTAATTCCAATTAGTAATAAGCCTAATGGCATAACTACAAATTTTGAATTTTTAATATTTGTTAATTTTTTAAATATATCAATACAAAAATTCATAATAATAGATAAATAACATGAAAAAGATATTATCCATATTAATAAAAATATAGAATCAAGTCTTTGGAAGAATGTTCCAAATTCTATATATCTTACCGCTGAATATAAAGGCATTAGTTCATCTGTTTCTACAAAAGTATCAAACATAAGTAAAGTTGATGATATATTTAGTAAAAGGTATATTAAAGATAGTAATATAGATATAAGTGTTATTTTTTTATATTTAGTAGAATCTTTTAAATGAGGTGGCAAAAAGTATAATAGTGATAATCCGCCAAAAGCAAATAAGTTGCTAGATCCAGCTAAAAATGTAGAATTTATACCATCACCTAAAATAGGGTATATTCTATTTAAATCAAAATTTTTACTATTTGCAATAAAAAGGAAAAACATACTAATAAGAACAATTGGTAAAATCAATAAATTTGTTCTTATTACAGAATTGAAGTTAAGACAACTTACAATACAAATAGCAATGATAAAGGTTAAAATTATAAAAAATATATTTGTAAGAGGATAATAAATTATTTGTAAAGTATGGCTAAATTGATTTAGTAGGATTGCTGCAGTAAATGAAAAATATACAAAAAATAAAATACCAATAATTGTTTTTAAAATTTTTCCACCAAGAAAATTTGAGATATCTAATATATCTAATCCAGGAAACTTTTTTAATAATTTATATATTATAAAGCCAATAAATATAGCAATAATACCTACAAACAACACATTTAATATTGCAGAAGTTTTTATGCTTGATACAATATCTCTTGATAAAGTTAATATTGTATGATTAATCATTACAGTAAAAATAAGTGCTATAGTTTCTAAAGTTCCTAATTTATTTTTGTTCATTTTTACCTCCATATTTCCAATTCATACTAATTTTTTCCTGAGCCTTAATTTTTTTAGGCGATAAGAAATTTGCTCTATATTCTTGTTTCCATATAGGTGGAATAAAATATCCATTTCCTTCACTATTAGCAGGTGGAGCAAAAGGTACTGTATAAGGTACTCCAAATGATTTTATATCAGATAAAATACTAATATATACAAATATTCCAAGTCCAATACCTAAAAATCCTGCAATAAATCCTAATATTATGAACAAAAATCTAAATACTCTTAAATGAAATCCAAAAGAAAAATCTGGAATTGCAAAAGAAGAGATACCTGTTATTGCAACTATTATAATTAATATTGGACTAACAATATTAGCATTTACGGTAGCTTCTCCAAGTATTAATGCACCAACGATTCCAATTGTTGGACCAATAGGAGAGGGAACTCTAAGTCCAGCTTCACGTATAAGTTCAAACGATATTTCCATTAATAATAATTCAAATATTACAGGAAACGGAACATTTTCTCTCGCAGATAGTATTGAAAATAATAGTTCTGTGGGGAGAATTTCTTGATGAAAACTTGTGACAGATATATATAATCCTGGTAATAATAAAGTTAAAAAAACAGCTATTATTCTAATTACTTTTAAAAAGTTTGCAAATAATGTTCTTAAATTTGTGTCCTCTGGAGAAGACATAAAATCAATTAATGTAGCTGGCATAATAAGTGCATAAGGATTACCATTAACTAGTACAATTACTCTGCCTTGCATTAAATATTTTGTACATTTATCAGGTCTTTCTGTTGATAAAACTTGAGGAACTCCTAGTTTATCATCATCTTCTATTAGTTGTTCTAATTGCCCAGTAGATAAAATAGAATCAACAGATAAATTATTTAATCTATATTTAACTTCTGCAATTAAATCTGAATTTGTTATATTTTTCATATAACAAACTCCACATTTGGTTTTAGTAATATCTCCGACTTCGATGTTTTCAATTATAAGATTTTCATTGTTTATAATTCTTCTTAATAAAGAAGTGTTAGTTCTAATGTTTTCGACAAAGCCTTCTTGTGGTCCTTTAATAACAATTTCATTACTAGGAGTGTCAACACTTCTTTGTTTAAATCCTTTTACATCTATATTAAATGCAACATTTATAGTATCCACAAATAATGCACAATTACCAGAATTAATTCCTGATATGATATCGTTAAATTTTTCATTTTTTTCTACACTGTTTTGAGGAATTAGGCTGTTGTAAATATAATCAGTTAAATTGAATTTTTTTACTTTTCTAATTGTTATATTATTGGTAACTGCTTCTGAAATAATCTTGTTTTCATTTCCATCAAATATATTTGATCTATTTCTTAACATTAAAGGATCTAAAACGAAGTTATTTATTAATTCTGAATCTACCATTCCATCAATATATATAATAAAAGCATTGTATTGTTTATTTCTTGCTGTTAATGTAAAATCTCTTATAATAATGTCACTATTTATTAAAGCATTATATTTAATTTTCATTGTTTCCATATTTACATCTAAACTAGGATATATATTTTTGTTAGGATCTTCTTTAATAGTTGTATTGTTAGACATAGAAGAATTTACATTACCTAATAATAAAAAATCATACTTATTGTCTGGTTGATATTTAAATAAGTTAGAAAAATAATCTTTAAAACTCATAATTTCTCCATTTTCAAAATTAATTTTTAATATTATTTTCAAAAAATAGAAAATTATTCTAAAATCTATCTTTTAATATAAAAAGATGTTATAATGAAATTATATTAACAAAAGATGTGGAGGATTTTATGAAGGATTTTTTTATTACGATTATTTTAACAATAGTAATAATTCTTATAATTGCAGGAGTTGGAATTTTAGGAATAAATATATATAAAGATTTTAATATATATGAAGTAGGAGATACTGTACAAAATTTTGTGTCAGATATAACATCTATTGCTGAAGAACCATCAAGTGATAATGAAATAAGCAGTATAGAAAGTCCATTAACAAATATTAAATCTGTTGATTCTTTAGAAGATAAAAATATAACATATAGTAATAACAGTAATACAAAAAATAATCATTTTTATAATCAATTAAACGAGTATTCTAAAACAATATATAATGGATTACAAAGTAATATAGAAAATTTAAAAACAGGAACGTATAGCATAGAATTTGGAAATTCATTTAGTAAATTGCTTTCTCAATCAAATGGTCAACAATTATTAGGAGAATATTATCAATCAGCAATAGAAGCATTTATGTATGATAATCCACAAATTTTTTATATAAATGTAAATAAAATGTATTTAAATATAGAAAGCAAAAAATATTCAACTAAAACAACATATAATGTATATGTAAGTAATGGAAATGAAACAAATTATTTAGCAGATGGTTTCTATTCAAAGGAACAAATTAAAGAATATGAAAAGCAACTACAAGAAATAAAAACTCAAGTTATTTCAAGCTTATCTGGAAATGACTATGATAAGATAAAAAAAATACATGATTATTTAGTAAATAATACATCATATGATTCAACACTTTCTAAAAGTAATATATATAATGTATATGGTGCGTTAATTAATAAAGAATGTGTGTGTGAAGGATATTCAAAAGCTTTTAAATATTTGATAGATGAAGCGGGAATACAAAATGTTATTATAATAGGAAAAGGAACAAATTCGGAAGGAAAAACAGAAAATCATTCTTGGAATTGTGTTTTATTAAATAATAAGTGGTATGCAATAGATGTAACTTGGGATGATCCTGTAATTAGAGGTGGGGGAAAATTAACTAATAAATCCAGATATAAGTATTTTCTAAAAGGATCAAATACAATAAATAAAGATCATATACCAAACGGACAATTTACAACTAATGGAAAAGTTTTTACATATCCAACATTAAGTATAGAAGATTATGAATAAAAAAATCCAATGAGATAATTTCTCATTGGATTTTTTTATATATTGATTTTTATTATAAAATTATACAAATTAGTCCACCACTGCCTTCATTTACTATTCTTTCTAATGTTTCTTGTAATTTAAGTTGGGCATCTTCTGGCATTTTATTTAATTTAGTTTGAAGTCCTTCATTAACAAGTTCGTGTAAACTTTTTCCGAATATATTAGATTCCCATATTTTCTTAGGATCATTTTCAAATTCAGATAAAAGATAATTTACAAGTTCTTCTGATTGTTTTTCAGATCCAACAATAGGAGAGACTTCTGTTTCTATATTTGCACGAATTAAATGCAAACTAGGGGCAGTAGCACGAAGTTTTACTCCAAATCTAGAGCCTTGTTTTACCATTTCTGGTTCTTCTAGTATTAATTCATCCATAGAAGGTGTAACAATTCCATAACCTTTTGCTTTAACTTCTTCTAATGCATAAGCAATTTTATCATATTCTTTTTTTGTTTTAGAAAGTTCACTAATAATTGCAAATAAATCGCCTTCATTACTAATTTCTACGCCAGTCATTTCTGTAAGAACATTGTAAAATAATTCATCTTTTAAAACAATAGAGACGTTTACTTTTCCAGTTCCTAACATAATGTTTTCAACATAACATTTTGATATTATATCAGTTTGGTTAATAGAATTAACACAAGGATTTACATCTTTTAAAACAGAAATTTTACTAAAGCTTGTTTGAATTTCATTAAATAGTTCAATTTTTAATGGATGTGAAAAATCTAAACCATCTATCCATTTAGGGAATGAAATATTAACTTGTTCAACAGGAAATTCATATAAAATTTTAGAGAACATATTATTAATATCTTCTAAAGATAAGTTTTCGCAATTTGTAGGTATAACAGAAGTGTTATATTTTTCACTTAAACTTTGTGCTAATTCTTGAGTAGAAGGAGAAGTTGGATTACTAGAATTAAGAACAACAATAAATGGCTTATTAAGTTCATGTAGTTCATTTGCAACTCTTTCTTCAGCTTTAACATAGTCTTCCCTTGGAATATCTGTAATTGAACCATCAGTTGTTACTAATATTCCTATTGTAGAATGTTCTTGAATAACTTTTTTAGTTCCAATTTCAGCAGCTGTTTCAAATGGCATTTCCTCGTCAGACCAGGGTGTTTTTACCATTCTTGGCATGTCGTCTTCTAAATAGCCAATTGCATTGTCAACTAAATAACCAACACAATCTACTAAACGTGTTTTTAATTTTAAATTTTTATCTACTGTAATTTCAATAGCTTCATTAGGAACAAATTTTGGCTCTGTAGTCATTATAGTACGACCACCGGCACTTTGAGGAAGTTCGTCTTTAGCTCTTTCTTTTTTATACTCGTTTTCTATATTAGGTATAACAAGTAAATCCATAAATTTTTTTATAAAAGTAGATTTACCAGTCCTAACAGGACCAACAACTCCAACATAAATGTCACCATCAGTTCTTTTTGCTATATCTTGATACAATCCTAGATTTTCCATCTATAAATATACCTCCTTGTAAAATGTTTGTACAATTACTTTAATTAATGTATATTGAAATATTTATATAAATATGCTTAAAAATTCAAAAAAAATTGATTTTAGATTTCGATTGTGTTAAAATATGCAGTAAGTTTAGTAATAAAGGTAACAAAATATTAGAAAAATAAATAAAATAAAGTATATAAAATTGAAAGGAATAGGTGAATAATATGCAAGATGTTATGGCTATAGTTATGGCAGCAGGAAAAGGAACAAGAATGAAATCAAAAAATTCAAAATTAGTACAAAAAATATATGGAAAAGAAATAGTAAAAAGAGCAGTAGAAAATGCTAAAAAAGCAGGAATAGAAGACATAGTTGCAGTTGTTGGATACATGAAAGAACAAGTACAGGGAGTTCTTGGGGAAGATGTAAAATATGTAGAACAAAAAGAAATGCTAGGAACAGGTCATGCGGTAATGCAAGCAACTAAATATCTAGAAGGGAAAAAAGGAAAAGTATTAGTACTAAATGGAGATGTTCCGATATTAAGACCAGAAACAATTAACAGACTTTTAAAAAAATCTATTGATAATAATGAATATGCAACAGTATTAACAGCAATATATGATGATCCAAAAGGATATGGAAGAATAATTCGTGATGAAGGTGGAAACATTAAAGCAATAGTAGAAGAAAAAGATGCAACAGATGAACAAAGAGAAATTCAAGAAATAAATGGTGGTATATATTGTTTTGATATAGAAATGTTACTAGAAGCACTAAAAGAAATAAGACCAAATAACTCACAAGGAGAATATTACTTAACAGATGTAATAAAAATTATAGGAGATAAAGGTTTAAGAACAGGAGCATTTATAGTAAAAGATAACACAGAAATATTAGGTGTAAATGATAGAATGCAATTACAAATGCTTACAAAAATTCTTCAACATCGTATAAATACAGAACATATGAATAATGGTGTAACAATAGAAGATATTAATAGTACATATATATATGATGATGTTAAAATTGGAATGGACACAGTTATTCATCCAAATACAACTATAAAGTCAGATGTACAAATTGGAGAAGATTGTGAGATAGGACCTAACTCATATATAAGAGAAGGATGTAGATTAGCGAGTAAAGTAAAAATAGGAAGCTTTGTTGAAATAAAAAAAGCAATTATAGGTGAAGGAACAAAAGTACCTCATTTATCATACATGGGAGATTGCCAAATAGGGGCACATACAAATATAGGATGTGGAACTATAACATGTAATTATGATGGATTAAATAAAAGTAAAACTATTATAGGAGAAAATTGTTTTATTGGTTCAAATTCAAATTTTGTAGCACCTGTTACATTAGGAGATAATGTTTTTGTAGGAGCAGGATCTACAATAACAGAAGATGTACCAGAAAACAGTTTAGCAATTGCAAGAGAAAGACAAACAAATAAAAAAGATTGGAATAAAAAATAAAAAATGGAGTTTTAGTTTAAAATTTATTTAAACTAAAACTCCATTTTACTGTTTTAATCATCTCTAAAAACTACATATTTTGATTTCCAGGGATGAAGTAATCAATTACACCATAAATTAAAGCACCTATTATTGCGGCCATCCAAGAAATAGTATAACCTGCTACAAAAAATTGAGTTGCATATAATACAACAGCTGCTAATGCAAATCCAACAAATCCTTTACCAAAAGGAGTTGCATGTAATCCTGTGAATTTGATTATTAAATAATCAATTACTGTAAGCACTACAGCTGCAATAGCTAAAGCCCAAAAATTATTTATTGTAAATCCAGGTGTAAAGAATGCAGTAATTGCCAAGACTATAGCTGCACCCACTAATCTACCAACTATTTGCCATACTATGGAAGTACCACTAGTACTATTACTTTGAGTATTTGACATATCTTAAACCTCCTTAAAAGTTTTAAAAATTTAATGCATATAAAATAAGGTTATAAAATTATTATTAACAAATTAATTTTATTTATTCAAATAATGAATAAATATCTTTTTATTGTAAAAAATAAGTTTAAAATAATTTAAGTAAAAGGAGAAAGATATGCTTATAACTTTTTTTAGATCAATTGTTTTATACATAATAGTATTAATTGTAATGAGATTAATGGGAAAGAGAGAAATAGGACAACTTCAACCATTTGAGCTCGCAATTGCAATAATGATTGCAGATTTGGCGTCAATTCCAATGACAGAAATAGGAATACCAATAAGTAATGGTATAGTTCCAATATTAGGTTTATTATTAATGCATTTAATAATTTCTGTAATAAATCTAAAAAGTGTTAAAGCAAGAGAGATTATTTGCGGTAAACCAAGTATTTTAATATATAGAGGAAGAATTGATGAAAAAGTATTAAGAAAAGAAAGATTTACAGTAAATGAATTACAAGAAAGACTAAGATCAAGTAATGTAGTAAATATATCAGATGTAGAATATGCAATATTAGAAACAAGTGGACAAGTTACTGTAATACAAAAACCAAATAAAAGAAATACAATACCAGAAGATTTTAATATAATGCCAGAATATGAAGGAATACCATATGATTTAGTAGTTGATGGTAAAATAATGGAAGACAACCTACAAAAACTTGGAAAAGATTACAATTGGCTAAAGAAAGAAGTAAATAAATTTAAAATAAATCCACAAGATGCATTACTAGTGACCATAGATGGTAGAGGTCAAATGTTCTGCCAGGGAAAAGGAGGAAAAGATGCTTAAAGAAATGGCGGTTTGTGTAGTAATTTTTATATCAATTTTTACTTTTGATTTTAAAACTCAAGAATATACAGAAAAAACAATAGAAGATATAACTAGAAAACTAGAAACATTAAGAGAAGAATTAATAAAAGAAGATAAAGATAATGAAAAATTGCTTAAAGATATGGAAAAAATATATAATGAATGGCTTGGGTATCATGAAAAATTAGCATATTTTATAGAACATGATGAATTAGAAAAAGCAGAGACAGATATGGTAGCATTAAAAGGAAGCGTAAATGTAAAAGAATATGAAATGGCAGTTAGTGAATTAGATAAGTCTGTATATGTGTTACAACATATAGAAGATAAATATAAATTTGAATTGGTTAATATATTTTAAAAAAGTGGACATTATAAAAGTCCACTTTAATTCATATTATCCATATTATAAAAACCAGATTCTTTATTCGAAATAAATTTAGCAGCTTTTATAGCACCTTCTGCAAAAACATTTCTAGAATAAGATGTATGTTTTATTTCAAAAGTTTCATATTCTCCAAAAAATTGAACTGTATGTTCACCAACGATATTTCCACCTCTTATAGAAGACATACCGATTTCTTTTTTATCTCTTTTTTCTCTTTTATCATGTCTATTATATTCACAATGATATGTATTTCCTAAACTAGAATTAATTGCATCTGCAAGCATTTGAGCAGTACCACTAGGACTATCAATTTTTCTATTATGATGAACTTCTGTAATTTCGATATCTGTACCTTTTAAAAGAGGAGCAAGTTCCATTACAATTCTTTTCATAATATTAATATCATAAGACATATTCGCAGATTTAAAAATAGGAAGATCTTTTGAATATTCTTTAATTAAATTTTCTTGTTCTTCTGTAAAACCAGTTGTTGCAATTACAACAGGCACTTTGTTTTCCTTAGCATATTCAAGAATATTAAAAGTTGCAATAGGAATAGAAAAATCAATAATAACATCAGGTTTTTCTGTAATTTCATTTATATTAGTATATACAGGAAATGCAAATTCTCCAGTATTTTCTTTATCAAAACCACATTTTAATAAAAGCTCTTCATCCTTTTCTACTAAATCACAAACAACTTGTCCCATTTTACCATTACAACCATTTACTAATACTTCTAACATAAATACATACCTCCAATATAATAGAAGAGGGAGTAAAAATCTCACCTCTTTAAATTTACTGAAAAAATCTTTAATTTTTTCAGTATTGTTCTAATAAAATTAAAATCTTATAAATAATAAGCATAAGAAAACATATGCATATCTGAAAACGGTTTTTTTGCTACAAATTTGTGCAAATGAATTAAATGTTTCTGACATTGCACAATGTTTATCAACAAAAGTAATAACAAAACTTTCAAGATATTTTGGTGGAATTATTGTAACAGGCCACATATGTTTTAAAATAATGTCTTTTTCTTTATTATTCAAATTAAAAAGTTTTAAAGAATTTTCCAAAGCTGTTTTTGGATGAGTAAATGCATGTAGACCTTTTCTTCCATTAACTTTTTTTCTCCAATCATATAAAAATAAGTCATGGAGCATACCAGCTCTTGCAACTGATTTATAATCTAAATGTAGTTTTTTACATATTAGATAGCTATAATATGAAACACATAAACAATGTTCAAAACAAGAAACATTATAGTGTTGTCTAAAATCTTTCATTTTTTGAACAGTTTCATTATTTATAATATCATCTATAATAGAGATAAACTCTTTATCTTCATATATTTTTGTTATTTCGTTTTCCATTTATTAAAAACCTCTTTATATATCTTATGTAATAAAATCTAATTTGATTATAGCATATTGTTTTTTAGTAAGCAATACTAAAATTTAAGTAGTTATTAAAGGTTGTCAATGGGGACGTAGTTTTTTGACAACCAAAAAACATAATATAGTGAAAACTAAAAAGACAGAATAAGAAAAAACAGGATTAAATCCTGCTTTTTCTATGTTAAATGTATTTAGTTATTTTAATTTATTAATTTCTTCTTTTAATTTTTCTTTACCTTTTTCAGACATAGGAACCAAAGGAAGTCTTGGAATTCCAAAATTATAACCAACTATATTTAATGCTTCTTTAATAGGAATAGGGTTTACTTCAGAAAATAGAGCCTTTATTAATGGAATTGACTTTAATTGTAATTCTTTAGCTTCATTTATTTTTCCTTGTAAAAATAATTCAACCATATCGTGTGTTAGTTTTGGCTTAATATTAGATAAAACAGAAATTACACCTTTTCCACCTAAAGATAAAACAGGTAATATTTGGTCATCATTTCCAGAATATATAGTAAGGTTGTCACCACAAAGATTAGCAATTTCGGCAACTTGTGAAAGATTTCCACTTGCTTCTTTAATTGCTACAATATTTTCAATTTTAGAAAGTTCTAAACAAGTTGTAGGTAATATGTTTAAACCTGTTCTACTAGGTACATTATAAACAATTATTGGCAAAGATACTTCTTTTGCAATTGCTTTATAGTGTTCTATAAGACCAGTTTGAGTAGTTTTGTTATAGTAAGGGGTAACAACAAGTAATCCATCTACTCCAAGTTCCTCTGCTATTTTTGACATTTTAATTGCAGAAGATGTATTGTTACCACCAGTTCCAGCAATTATAGGAACTCTATCATTAGATGTTTCAACAGCACATTTTATAGTTGCTATTTTTTCATCTTCAGTCATAGTGGATGCTTCACCAGTAGTTCCACATACTATAATTGCATCGACTCCTTCTTTAATTTGAAATTCAACTAATTTTTTGAATTCTTCTAAATTAACGCCATTTTTTGTAAATGGTGTTGCAATAGCTGTTCCGCAGCCAGTAAATAAAATTTTTTTCATAAAATAATCACTCCTTAAAGAGTTTATAATAACAATATAAAATATAGTTATATTTTATATGTTATTCATTATATTCTAAAAAAATGAAAAAATAAATATTTATTTGAAAATATTATATAATTTAAAATTAAAATATGAAAAAGTAAAATAAATTATTATATATAAAATTATTTGCAAATAAGTTTTGCTATTAAAAATAACCAATAATAGTATATAAGTTATAAACATTAATAATAAAGGTTTTACAATAAAATTATCAATATCAAATTTAAAATCTGTACATTTTTTTAATTGTATAAAGCTAATAGAAAAATTAAGCAAAATACTAAAAAATGTTATTAAAATATAACCTTTAATTCCTAAAATAGGGAGTAAAATAAATATTCCTAAAATACTTGTAAATAAATCTATAATATTACATTTCATTACACCAACCTGTTTGTCTAATCCTTTTAAAATGTTATCAATTACATTGTCTAAGTACATTGGGATAATTAAAGGTGAGAGTATCATTAAATAAAAACCAATTCCTTCTTTTTTAAAAATAATATTACTTATTTCATTACCATAAAAAAGGAAAAGTCCCATAATTCCAATAGAAAATATAAATGTTAGTTTAAATACTTTAGAAATTACAACATTTATTGAATTATAAGATCTTTGGTCATTGTAATAAGAAAATTCTGGTAAAAGAAGTGTACTAAAAGATGATATTATTACACTTGGAAACATTAATACAGGTAATGCCATACCACTTATTAAACCATATTGAGATAAAGAATTTTCGTAACTTAAACCACTTTTTTCTAATCGTATAGGAATTAATGCTTGTTTTAAAGTAGATAATATTGATCTTATATATGATGTTATAGATATTGGTATTGAAATTTTTAATATTGATTTTAAATAGTTCTCTTTTGCTCTAGTAAAATAATATTTTTTTTCTTCGTATACATATAAAATTATACATAAAATACATGAACATATTTCACAAATTGTTTCACCCAAAACTAAAGCCAAACACATATTGTTTACATCGCTCGAAAATAATAAAGATAATATGTATGCTGTTGAAAGTATTTTAATAATTTGTTCAAAAATTTTGGTAGATACATTTTTAATATTTTTTCTTATAGCACAAAAATAGCCATTAATAGAAGATGAAACAGATATAAATGGCAAACTTATTGCAACAATATAGAGTAATTTAAAAGAAATTTTATTATGTAAAAATAATTTTGAAATATATGGGGCTAATCCTATTAATATAATACAAGATAATATTCCAAAAAATAAGCTGTAACATATGCATCTTTTCATAACTTCTTTTGTAGAAGAATTATAATTTCCTGATTTTGTCTTAACTACTAATCTTGTTGTTGCAATGTTTATTCCTGAAGTTGCTAGTGTTATAAAGAACATATAAATAGCCATTACAATATTAAAAATACCTAATGTCTCACTTCCAATTTTGTTTGATATGTATATCATAAAATAAAAACCAACAGATTGCATTATTAATGAACTTAATGTAATAACGATTCCATTCATAATAACTATTTTAAATTTTCGCATTATATCACCTATATAAGTATATTGAAAATATTTAAAGTAATGATATAAATTTATTGTAAAAATAAATCGAATATGATAGAATTTTTAAAAATAAAAATAGGAGATTTCTAATGATAAAAGAAAAAGAATTAACTAAAGACACATTAAATCTAAAAAAGATAAGAAGAAAAAATGCCAAATTATATCCAGTATATAAAATGTTTGCATGGGACTTGTTATGTTTTTATTCAATAGAATTTTTATTTTATACTATAACAAAACAAGTAACTGCAAGCCAAATTCTTATAATAACAGCATTTTATATAATATTTAAAATTTTATTACAAATACCTGCTGTTACAATATCTGATTTTTTAGGAAAAAGAAATAGTATAATATTAGGAAATATATTAGTGTGCATTTATTTACTTATTTTAATTTTTGCACCAGGGATGATTGGAATTATAATAGCAAATTTTATTTGTGCATTAGGTTATGATATAAAAGCACTTTCAGAAACCAATTTATTATATGATTCTGTTGCAACAAAAGGAGGGGAAGGATTATATACAAAAATTGATTCAAAAGGAGCTAGTTGTTACTATTATTTAAATGGGATATGTGGTTTAGCAACTGGTTACTTATTTGTTTTTAATAATTATTTACCGATAATAATATGTCTTGTATTTGCAATAATATCAACAATATTATCATTTGGTTTTAAAGAAATTTATCCAAAAGAACATACTAAAACAAAAAGTTTTAAGAATACATTTAAAGAATATAAATCGGATTTAAAACAATCAATGAAGTTTATACTTCATTCTAATAGACTTAAATCTTATATAATGTTTGGTGCAATTTTTTATGGAATAATAGAAGTTATTGATACATATAAATCAGAATTATTAGTAGTAAAGGGAATTCCTGAAGAACAGTATTCTATAATTTTGGCTGCATTATCTTTAATTGCAGGAATTTCTGCGTCATTTAGCAAAAAAATACACCAAAAGTTTAGAAATAAAACTTTAACATTTATATCTTTATCATATATTGGATCATGTTTACTAATATCAATAATATCTTTGAAATTTACAAATAATATAGCAATACCAATTATTTTAATATTATATACAGTTTTAAGAACTTGTGATTCAATTTGGTATATTATTGAATATAAATATTTAAACAACTTTACTAAGGAAGAAAGTAGAAATAAAATAATATTTGCATATGAATTTATTGGGGGAATTGTTGCAAGTATAATGTCAGTTATAGGATCTATAGTTTTAGATATATTTGAAATAAAAAATGCATTTATTTTAGTATCTTTAGCATTTTTAATTATGATAATTTTGATTTTAGATTATATGAGAACTAGGTTTGGATTAAAACCAAATCAGTATAAAAAAGAAGATATAGAATTTTAAGTAAAAGGAGAAAAAATGATTATAGGTATAGATATAGATGGAGTGTTAACAAACATAGAGAGATTTCAGTTAGATTACGGAAGCAAATATTTTTTTGAAAATGAAAATAGCATAAATATAAATTCTAATAAATATGAAATAATAGATATATTTAATACTAATACAGAAAAAGATGATGAGTTTTGGAAAAAATATTTGAAGTTTTATGCAAAAAAAGAGCCTGCAAGAAGATTTTCTAGTGAAATTATAAAAAAATTAAAAGATGATGGACATAAAATATATATAATAACAGCTCGATTTTTAACTGACAGAGATGATTATTTGGGCAAAAAAATGAGAGCAATTGTAAAAAAATGGTTAAAAAATAATAAAATTATTTATGATAAAATAATTTTTAGCAAAGAAGATAAAAGAGATATATGTAAGGAAAATAATGTAGATATTATGATTGAAGATGCACCTAAAAATATAATTGAATTATCAGAAGTGTTGACCAAAGTTATATGTTTTGATGCATTATATAATAGAGATATAGAAAAAGAGAATGTTATTAGGTGTTATAGTTGGTATGATATTTATTATAAAATTTTAAATATAAAAAATAATTAGTAAAAACAAGGTAAATAGCATGTTGATCTATTTACCTTGTTTAGTTATTTTTCTATTAATTTTTCTACAATTTGAATAGCATTACTTGCAGCACCTTTTCTAATATTATCAGCCACTACCCATAGATTTAAACCATTTTCAATACTATAATCTCTTCTAATTCTTCCAACAAAAACTTCATCATGACCAGTTGCATTAGTTGCAAGTGGATATACATCATTTTTTACATCATCAACTACAACAATACCAGGGGAATTTTTTAATAGATTTATTACATCATTAATATCAAAACTTTTTTCAAATTCTATGTTAATAGATTCGCTATGTGAATTAATAACAGGAACTCTAACTGTTGTTGCAGTTATTTTTAAGTCAGGTTTTCCTAAAATTTTTCTAGTTTCATTTATCATTTTATGTTCTTCTTTTGTGTATCCATCATCTAAAAATACATCTATATGTGGTAAACAATTATTATAAATAGGATGAGAAAATTTTTGAGGAGGTAATCCTTTTTGACCATTTTCTAAATCCTCAATTCCATATCTTCCAGCACCAGAAACAGCCTGATAAGTAGAATAAACTATTCTTTTTATATTATATTTATCATCAAGAGGTTTTAAAGGAACAACAGCTTGAATTGTAGAACAATTTGGATTTGCAATAATTCCATGATTTTCGTAAATCTTTTCTGGATTAACTTCAGGGACTACAAGAGGAACATTTTCATCCATTCTAAAAGCACTACTATTATCTACCACAATGCATCCTTTTGAAGCTGCAATAGGTGAATATTTTTTAGATGTATCTCCACCAGCAGAAAATATTGCAAAATCAAATCCTTCATCAAAAGATGATTCTGTTAATTCTTTTGTTATATATTCTTTTCCTAAAAAATTAATTTTTGTTCCAGCTGATTTTTTAGAACAAAATAGAGTATACTCGAAATTAGAAAAATTTTTTTCTTCTAAAACCTTTAATGCAGTTCTACCAACCAATCCAGTGGCACCAACAATTGCTAATTTATATGTTTTACTCATAAGAACACCTCTTTAAAATTTTTTTATATTATATGCTATATATGTAAAAAATGTCTATAAGTTGATAAAAAATAAAATAAATAAATTTCTTTAAAAGTAATTCTTTAAAATTTTTTACGGAAATAACAAGAAAAAAGAAGAAAAATTTGTTAAAAAAGTTGCAAAAAAATTTTAATGATAGTATAATATAAAAGGTGGCAAAATAACATATAAAAGAATAGGTTATTTTATAAAAAAGAGAGGTAAAAAAATGGAATATTTATATATACTAAGAGAAGCTTTAGTATGGACTGTAACAATATTTTGGTTATATCAATTAATGGTTAGTTTATGCTCATTAGTTAAATTAAAAGACAAACCACTATTAGTAAATAAAGATCACAGATTTATGGCTATAATACCAGCACATAATGAAGAAGCTGTTGTAGCAAATTTAGTAGAAAGTTTAAAAAATCAAACATACAATAAAGATTTATATGACATATATGTAATAGCAGATAACTGTACAGATAATACTGCAAAAGTTGCAAAAAAAGCAGGAGCAATAGTATATGAAAGATTTGATACAGTTAATAAAACAAAAGGTTATGCTTTAAATTGGTTTTTAGCACAAAAAATTAAAGAAGATGCTCCATATGATGCATTCTTTATATTTGATGCTGACAATATAGTAGATAAAAACTTTATAAAAAATATGAATAAAAAATTATGCCAAGGTGAAGACGTAGTTCAAGGATATAGAGATATAAAAAATCCAACAGATAGTTGGGTAACAGCAGGATATGCACTATTCTACTGGACAATGCATAGATTTTATCATTTAGCAAGATATAATTTAGGATTATCACCATTATTAAATGGAACAGGATTTATGGTAAGATTTGATGTTGTAAAACCAAATGGATGGGATACAGAAACATTAACAGAAGATATAGAATTTTCTTTAAAAAGAATAATAAAAGGTAAAAAACTAGGTTGGGCAACAGATGCAATAGTATATGATGAACAACCAGTAGGATTTAAACAATCTTGGTCACAAAGAAGTAGATGGACAGTTGGACACATTCAATGTATTGGTCGTTACACAAAGGATTTAGCATTAGCAGTTAAAGAACATAAAACTTTAATGAACTTTGATGGACTTTTATATATTGTAGGAAGTATTCCAATGTTTATAATTTCACTTTTATTAGTTGCAACAAACTTCTTTATGTATGCAGGAGATGCAATGACAGGGTCAGAATTAATATATAATATATTAATGTATTTAATACCAACATTTTTAGCACCAGTTGCAACTGCTGTATTAATAATGTTGTTAGATAAAAGACCTATTAAACCAATGCTTAAAGGATTACTTTGTTATCCAATGTTTATAGGTTCATGGTTATTAATAAACTTTAAATGCTTATTTAAAAGAGAAACAACATGGGAGAAAATTAACCATGTTAGAAGTATAAAAATAGCAGAAGTTAATGATGTAGTAGAAAAATAATCATATACTAAAAGTACAACAAAATAGGAGAATACAAATGAAAAAATTAGCTAGAATCCTTGCAGGAGTACACACACACACACACAAGTAGTTTAGTAAATAAAAAAATAATAAATATAAATAAGAAGATAGCAATAGAACCTATAGAAATATAGGTTTTTGTTGCTATCTTTTTGTGCTTGTTTAGCAAATTCACTTCAAGTCAAGTAATATTATTTATTAATACTAAAATTTTTTTCTTGCTCGGCTTGATACGTATCCTATAGCTTCTAGAAAAAAACAAACGAGCCTCTCAAGAAAATCTGCTTCCTCATTTGCTTTTTTTAAGAAGCTATACGGCTACTCCACGGCACATTCGCATTCAAAAAATTTGAGTATTAATAAATTTAATAACATAATAGTTTTAAAAGTATATAAATAAAAAAGAAAGGGAGATGTTTATGAAACAAAAGAACAAAAAACTAGAGAAAGGTATTACATTAATAGCGTTAGTAATAACAATAATAGTGCTTTTAATACTTGCAGGAGTAACAATAAATATGTTAACAGGAGATAATGGAATATTAAAACAAGCAACAAAGGCAAAAGAAACAAATACAAAAGCAGAATTTGAGGAACAAGTAAAATTAGCAGTAATGGCATCAAGAGTAAATAGTACAGCAAGTATAAATTTGGAGACATTGTATACAGAATTAAATAAAATAAGTGGAATAAAGATAACAAAGTCAGCAGAAGATAATTTACCATGGATAGTAAAAAAAGAAAGTTATGAAGTAACAATAACAGCAGATGGAGAAATAGCGGGAATAGATTATGGAACAAAAACACCAGAAGAAGATAAAAGAACAGTAATAGAACAAGCAACAGTAGCAATGCCAGAAGGAGCACATATAGATAGAACTACAAATGAAAATACAGGAATAGTAATGATAGATAGTAATCAAAATGAATGGGTATGGGTAGAAGTACCAAGTACAGTATTTACAACAGCAACAAGTAGTACAGATTATAATAATATAAAAGCAGATTTAATAGAATATGCAAAAGATTATAGAGAAGGGAAAAAAGGACAAGGATGTAATTGGACAGATGAGTGGTATGCTATGGATGGAGGAACATTAGTAACGGCAAGTCCAGAAGGATTAACAGATGAACAAAAATTATTAAATAACGGATGTGGATTAACATATAATGAATACAATACAAATTATAATAAAATGTTAAGTAGTATATATACAAATAAAGGATTTTATATAGGAAGATATGAGGCAGGAATAAAAGGTAGTGATACAGATACAAGTTTAGCGAGATATAGTAGAACAGAAATAACAAGTAGTTCATCAAAAGCAGTAAGTAAAAAAGATATGGTACCATATAATTTTGTAACTTGTAGTGATGCACAACAATTAGCAACTGGAATGAGCACAGGAAGTAAAACAAGTAGTTTAATGTATGGAATACAGTGGGATTTAGTATGTAGATTTTTAGAAGTAAAAGGAACACCACAAGCAGATATAAAAGAGAATAGTACAGGCTGGGGAAATTATAAAGATAGTACATTTACAATAAATAGTACAAAAGCAAAAAAATATAATTTTAGTAATAAATCATATGATGATATAACAGGGGAAAAAACAGAAAAAGTATTTCTATCAACAGGAGCAAGTGAACAAAATAAAAAAATAAACATATATGATTTTGCAGGAAACGAATGGGAATGGACATTAGAATATGCTACAACTAGCAGTGAAGCCCCTTGTAGTGGTAGAGGAGGGCGATATGGTAATGATGGCTCTTCGAGTCCGGCTTCTTATCGAAGTGTAGGCACTACAACTGGTAACAATGAAGGAGTTGGCTTCCGCATCTCACTTTATTAATGTAGGTCTGTACTCTAAAGTGAGTGTGTAAAGAATTTTGTGTAAAATGAAAATACCTTTTATGATATAATATGGGAGAGTCAATTGTGACGTAAATTGTCAAGCAAAAATTAACAAAAATCTCATATTAAATTAAGCAATTATAATTAAAGTAAATATTATTTAAAAAAGAGTTTTGAAAAATTTATCCAGAACTCTTTTTATATTACAAAAAAATTCTCAAAACTTTCTATTTTTAAATAAAATCCTATCAAAACAATTGATATTTATGCAAAAAATAACAAAAGAAAATAGTTAACATATTTGAATATTAATTTGCATAAATAAAAAACTTGATATATAATATTAAAGAAATTTGTTATAGGAGAAAAATATGCTATTAGATACATTAAATACAAAAAAGATAAAAGTATACGCATTTGTGGGACCATCTGGAACAGGAAAAAGTTATAGAGCACAAATGGTTGCAAGTGAAAAAGGTGTTAATTTTATAATAGATGACGGTTTATTAATAAAAGATAATGAAGTTATAGCTGGAGAATCTGCAAAAAAAGCAGCAACAAAAATAGAAACAGTAAAACATGCATTATTTTTAAGTGAACAAGAACAAGAAGAAATGCATAAGGCATTAAAAAAATATAAACCTAGCAGTATTTTAATTTTGGGTACATCAGATGGAATGGTAGAAAAAATTGCTAAAAATTTAGGGTTACCAAATATTTCTGAGACAATTTATATAAGTGATGTTGCAACAGAACAAGAAATGCAAACAGCAAGAAGAATTAGAGTTACAGAAGGAAAACATGTTATACCAGTTCCAACATTTGAAATAAAAAAAGATTTTTCAGGATATTTATTAGATCCGTTGCAAATATTTAAATCAAAAGGAAAAGGGGAAAAACCATATATATCAGAAAAATCAATAATAAGACCAACATTCAGTTACTTAGGAAATTTTACAATTTCAGATTTAGTATTTAGACAAATTGCAGAAGTTTTGGCATCAAAAGAACCAGCAATATATAAAGTATTAAAAACAAGAGTAGATAAATCAGCAGAAGGGCCAATTATTTATATGGAAGTAATGGTTACATATGGATATAATGTTATAGATGCTTTAAAACAATTTAAAAATGAAGCAAAAAGAGAAATAGAAAACTTAACAGCAATGAATGTTGTTTCATTAGAAGTTGTAGCAAAAAGTGTTTATATACCAGAAGAAAATAAGGAGGAATTATAATGTCATTTGTAGTAGCAATAGATGGACCATCAGGAAGTGGAAAAGGAACAGTAACAAAGTTAGTAGGAGAAAAATTAAAATTAATTAATATAGATACAGGTGCAACATTTAGATGTGTTGCGTTAGATATGTTAAATAAAAATATAGAATTAAGTGAAGAAGATAAAATTATTGAATTATTAAATAATATAAAAATAGAATTAATAAAAGAAAATGGAGAACAAAAAGTATTTTTAAATGGTGAAGATGTAACTTTAGAAATAAGAACAAAAAGAGTTACAGATTTTGTATCTCCTGTTTCAAGATTACCAATAGTTAGACAAAATTTATTAAACTTACAAAGAAAAATGGCAGAAGGTAAAGATGTGATAATGGAAGGTAGAGATATTGGAACAACTGTATTTCCTAATGCAAATGTAAAAATATATTTAGATGCAAGTGCAGAAGAAAGAGCTAGAAGAAGAACAAAGCAAAACGAAGAAAATAATTTGCCATCAGATTATGAAGAAATATTAAAAAGTATAAAATCAAGGGATGAACAAGATAGAACAAGAGAAATATCTCCATTAAAACAAGCTGATGATGCTGTTTATATTGATTCAAGCAACATGACAATAGAAGAAGTTGTTAATAAAATTATAGAAATAATAGAAAAAGGCAGATAATAAAATTAAAGAAGAGGTAAATATGAAAAATTTTTTTAGAGATATATTAAAAGCGATAGTAAAAGGTGCTATATATGCATATTGTAAAATAGTATATAGAATGAAAATTATAGGTAAAGAAAATATACCAAAGGAAGGACCAATTATAATTTGTGGAAATCATAGAAGTTTTTTGGATCCACCATTAATAGAAGTAACATGTGGAAGAGATGCTAGATTTTTAGCAAAAGAAGAACTAACCAAAAGCAAATTTCTTGCATTTTTAGGTTTTGTATTTGATGTTATATTGGTAAGAAGAGATTCTAAAGAAGTAAAAGCATTAAAAGATTCATTACAAACATTAAAAGATGGAAAATGTTTAGCACTATTTCCAGAAGGAACAAGAAATGGATTAGCAAAGGGAGAAAAAGTAAAAGACGGAGCTGCATTTTTTGCTGTTAGAACAGGAGTTAAAGTACTTCCAGTAGGAATAAGTGGAGGAGAAAAACCATTTAAAAAAGTATATATAAAATATGGTAAACCATTAGATTTTAGTGAATATAAAAATTCAAAAGATAAAGAGATTTTAGATAAAATTACAGATGAGATTATGAGTAGTATATTAAGTTTGACAAAATAGTAAAAAAGGTGTATAATTTTAATGTTTTAAAGTGCTAGACGTTTTTCAATATGAAAAGCGTCTTGATTAATGATAAGTAGGTGAAAATATGGAAGAAAATTTCGAAGAATTATTTAATAAATCTATAAAAAATGTTAAATTAGGCAAAATTGTCACAGGAAAAGTAATAGAAATAACAAGCAAAAATGAAATAATAGTTGATTTAGGATATAAGGCAGACGGAATAATACCTTACCAAGAATATTCTTCTGAAGAAGGTAAAGATCCTAGAGATGAATTTAAAATAGGGGATGAAATTACTGCTGATGTTTTAAAAATGAATGATGGTCTAGGAAATGTTTTATTATCATATAAAAAGATAAAATCAAGATTAGCAAGAGAAGAATTAGAAAAGAAAATAGAAAATAAAGAAATTTTTAAAGAAAAGATTATAGAAGTTAATAACAATGGACTTATAACTGAATACAAAGGAATTAGAATATTTATTCCAATGTCATTATCAGGAATTTCTAAAAATGAAGACATAAATGAATATAAAGGAAAAGAAGTTGAATTTTTGATAATTGAATATGATTTTAAAAATAGAAAAATTATAGGATCAATAAAAGAAATTAAAGATCAAGAAAAGAAAAAAGTAGAAAATGAATTTTGGCAAAGTGTTGAACTTGGAAAAGAATATGAAGGAACAGTTAAAAGCATAAGCTCTTATGGAGCATTTGTTGAAATTGAAAATGGAATTCAAGGTTTACTTCATGTTTCTGAACTTTCTTGGGAAAGAAATGTAGATGTTCATGATATTTTAAAAGAGGGACAAAAAATACAAGTAACAATAAAAGAATTAGATAGAGAAAATAAAAGAATAAAATTATCTTCTAACTTAAAGGGAGAAAATCCATGGGACATTGTAAAAGAAAAATACAATGTTAATGATATTGTTGAAGTAAAGGTTGTTAAATTTATGCAATTTGGTGCTTTTGTAGAATTAGAACCAGGAATTGAAGGATTAATTCATATATCACAAATATCAGAAGAAAGAATATCAAAACCAGAAGATAAATTACATATTGGACAAATATTAAATGCTAAAATAATAGATATAGATACAGAAAATAAAAAGATAGGGTTATCTATTAAAGAATTAGAAGGAACAAGCTATGATCCAGAATATGCTGAAGAAATAGCAAAATTAAATAAATAAAGGAGTAATAAAAATGAATAACAAAAATATTAGAAATATAGCAATAATTGCACACGTTGACCATGGAAAAACAACTTTAGTTGATGCCATGTTAAGACAAAGTCACATATTCAGAGATAACGAACAAGTACAAGAAAGAGTAATGGATTCAAATGATCAAGAAAAAGAAAGAGGAATAACAATACTTTCTAAAAACACTTCAGTAATGCATGGAGATGTAAAAATAAATATAGTTGATACTCCTGGACATGCTGATTTTGGTGGAGAAGTAGAAAGAGTTTTAAAAACAGTTGATGGTGTTTTACTATTAGTTGATGCTTTTGAAGGTGCAATGCCTCAAACAAGAGAAGTTTTGAAAAAATCTTTAGCGCTTAATTTAAAACCAATAGTTGTAATAAACAAAATAGACAGACCAGGAGCTGAACCATTAAAAGTTGTTGATCAAATAATAGAATTATTTATAGAATTAGATGCATCAGATGACCAATTAGATTTTCCAGTTGTATTTGCATCAGCTAAAAACGGAATTGCAAAAATGGATTTAGCAGATGAAACAACAGATTTAAGTTGTTTATTTGATACAATTATAAATACAATAAAAGCACCAGATTGTGATGAAGACGGACCAGCACAAATGTTAGTTTCAAATATCGATTATGATGATTATGTTGGAAGAATAGCAGTTGGTAGAGTAGAACGTGGTGTTATGAAAGTTGGAATGCCTGTTTCAATATGTGGTAAAGAAGACCAAATTACACAAGGAAGAATAGCAAAAGTTTATACACATGTTGGATTAAATAAAGTAGAAGTAGAAGAAGGAAAAGCTGGAGATATAATTGAAATTGCAGGTTTAGCAGGTATAAATATTGGTGATACAATATGTGATTTTAATAATCCAGAAAAAATACCATTTGTAGATATAGATGAACCAACAGTTTCTATGACATTTAGTGTAAATAATGGACCATTTGCTGGAAAAGAAGGACAATTTATAACATCAAGACATATAAGAGATAGATTATTTAAAGAATTAGAAAGAAATGTAAGTTTAAGAGTAAAAGAAACAGAATCACCAGATTCTTTTGAAGTATCAGGAAGAGGAGAATTACATTTATCAGTTCTTATAGAAACAATGAGAAGAGAAGGATTTGAACTTTTAGTATCTCGTCCAAAAGTTATATATAAAGAAATTGATGGTGTAAAATGTGAACCAATCGAAAGACTAGTTGTAAATGTTCCTGATGATTGTGTTGGAAATGTTATTGAAAAATTAGGAAAAAGAAAAGCTGAAATGGTAAATATGGAACCAGCTGAAGCTGGACATACAAAAATAGAATTTAAAATACCAGCTAGAGGATTAATTGGATATAGAACAGAATTCTTAACAGATACAAAAGGTGAAGGTGTTATGAACCATATATTTGATTCATATGAACCATTTAAAGGAGAAGTTGTTGCTCGTGTTAGAGGAACAATAGTAGCATTTGAAGCTGGAAAATCTGTAACATATGGATTATACAATGCACAAGATAAAGGTGATTTATTCATAGGACCTGGTGTAGATGTATATGAAGGTATGATAGTTGGTCTAAACTCAAGAGGAGAAGACTTATCTATAAATGTATGTAAAGAAAAACATTTAACAAATACAAGAGCATCTGGATCAGATGAAGCATTAAGATTAGTTCCACCTATCCAAATGTCATTAGAAAAAGCTATAGAATTTATTCAAGATGATGAACTAGTTGAAGTAACTCCAAAATCAATAAGATTAAGAAAGAAAATATTAGACAGTAAAGAAAGAGAAAGAGTTGCAAGAAGTATGAATAAACAATAAAAATAAAGGGTGGCTTTTAGTCACCTTTTTATTGTATGTGAGGTATATATGAATAAAGAAGAATTAAATAAAATAAAACAAAAAGCATTAGAAGAACATATTCCTATAATTATGGATGATACATTAGAAGTTATAGCAAAATATTTAACTAAAATTAAACCTGAAAAAATTTTAGAAATAGGTACAGCTGTTGGATATTCTGCAATGTGTTTTTCAGAATATTTATCAGAAAGTGGAAAAATTGATACAATAGAAAGAGATACAGACAGAATTATAGAGGCAAAAGAAAATATAAAAAAGGTTGGAGTAGAAGATAAAATAAATATCTATGAAGGTGATGCAGTAGAAATATTACCAACTTTAGATGATAAATATGATGTTGTATTTATAGATGCTGCAAAAGGAAAATATCCATTTTTCTTAAAAGAATCAATGAGAATGATAAAACAAAATGGAATTATATTTGCTGATAATATTTTGTACAAAGGATATGTAATGAGTGATTATAATAAACATAAACAACGTACAGCCGTGAGAAATTTAAGAGAATATATAAAAGAAGTAACAGAAAATCCTAATATAGAAACAGAAATATTAGAAGTAGGAGATGGATTAGCAATAAGTATAGTAAAATAAATTGTTACAAAAACATTATAATATTAAAATATAAAAAGAAACAAGTGCAAAAAATAATTTGCACTTGTTCTTTTTTTGTGTACCAGATTACTAATAGGTTTTTTGCCGTTGCAAAACTAGTAATGCTTTTTCAATGCCTACCATATCATATACAATTCCATCTTGAGTAACTGAATATCCAGGAATTTTAATCCTATTTTTGTCAATATCAAGTTTTTTGTATTCAGTTTGTTTATAGTTTTCATGATTAGCATCTCCACTTTCTGCATGTGTATGCATAGAGAAGGTCCGAATCTGAATTTCAAAACAATGTCCAGAGGACAGTCTGAATACAGCATGTAAAGACTGGTAGCCATTTTTCTTTGGTTTCATAATATAGTCTTTTACTCCGACTTGAAATTCTTTTGGAATCCCAGAGGTTTCAGGAATATAAAGATTATGTTTAGTATTATCAAAACCTTTTGTCTGTTCTACTGGATTTGCTTCACAAAGCATAAATCCATTTTCAATACCGTATTCTATAATTCGTTGCATAATAGAATAGCAGATATCTACGGTTTCTTTTTGACTTTTATCATCAAAGATAATAAGTCTAAATGCTATTAAATCTCTTAAAGTATCTAAAGATTTATTTTCTTCAAGACATTTAATAATCTTCTTTTCAGTACTTAGAAGAGACTTACGTCTGCCTTCCAAATGGAAACGCGTATCTGGAAATTCTTTATCTATCAATTTATAAATATTGTTAAAGTGTCTCCGCAAAGTAGCAAGAAACTTTTTATCCATAACAACATTCTTATATTGATTGATAAAAGTTGCATGTTGCATATCAAGCAAATCTCCTGTTTTTCTCAAAGCATCTTCATAGAGACTTAAGACTTCAGGTACACTATGTCCTTTATAAAGGGCATCTGTTAATGTAGGTTTCTTTTCTTCACTCATTTTTTTCTCCTTTTGTCTAATAATAAAAAAACCTTAACTACATGTTACATAATATAATTATACCATTTTTTTGTAAAATGGTCAATTTTGTGTATATAATGGAATAAGTTTATGTCATAAGAAAAAATGTTATAAAAAAATAAGCCTCTTTTTAGAGACTTATAATAAATATCTAATAGTTGAAAATGCAGTATCAATTAAATAAATAGATGTTAATAAATATATAATAAAAACTTGAACGTAATAAGGAATATATTTTAATATTTTATTTGTATATTTTTCAATAAAAGGGTTAATGTGGTTTACGAATAAAATAGCAAAAATTCCCCATACAAAAGAATAAAATATACTAATTCTACCATTCAAATTAAAAAAGTTATTTGTATAATCCCACCATTTTGTTGCAAATAAAGCATCTAATGCAAAACCTGCTACATATTCAAAAATAGAAAATACTATAATTGAATAAATAAAAAGCTTAAAAGAATTATTTTTATATTTATCCATAAAAACTAAAAGTATTACAGCCCCATATCCATATATTGGGCAAAATGGACCATACAGAAAACCTCGTTTTACAAAGTATCCAAAATTATATATAGCATAACAGGTTTCTAAAATCCAACCTATAGCTCCATAAATTATAAATAGCAATAATAAATAGCTAAAAGTATTAAGCTTTTTCTTGTTGTTGGTTATTACAAGTTCTTTCATAACATCCCCCAAATTATTGTAATTAAGTTAATACTATCAAAAAAAATCTAAAAAGTAAATAATAATTGTAAATAATATAAATTTATGCTATTATTAATAATATAGTTAAATTAATTATAGGATGGAGAGTAAAAATGAAAGAAGTAGAATTATTAGCACCAGCAGGAAGTTTTGAAAAAGCAAAAATAGCATATTTATATGGAGCAGATGCGGTTTATTGCGGTACATCATCATTGTCACTAAGAACAAGAGCAGATATGCAAGATGATGATTTAGAAAAGACAATAAAGTATGCACATGAAATAAATAAAAAAATATATGTTACACTAAATATATTTGCATGGGATGAAAAATATGAAGAAATAATAGAAATGGCAAAAAAATTGGAAGAATTAAAACCAGATGGAATAATTGCAGCAGATGGTGGAGTTATAGAAGTATTAAAACAATATGCTCCAAATGTGCCAATAAATGTTAGTACTCAAGCTAATATAGTTAGTTTACATGATTGTAATTTTTGGTACAAAAATGGTGGAAAAAGAATGATAATGGCAAGAGAAATGAATAAAGAACAATTAAAATATATAATGGAAAATAAACCAAAAGATATGGAAGTAGAAATATTTATTCATGGAGCAATATGTTTTGCATTTTCTGGTAGATGTTTCTTAAGTGATTTTCTAGCTTGTAGAAGTGCAAACTTAGGTGATTGTGCACAAAGCTGTAGATGGTCATATAATTTGTATGCAGAAGAAGCAAATAATCCTGGAAATTTAATGCCAATAGAAACTAATGAATATGGTACAAGTATATTTTCATCAAAAGATTTATGTTTAATAAAAGAAATACCAGAAATAATTGAAATGGGTGTAGATAGTTTAAAAATAGAAGGAAGATTAAAAACAGAATATTATGTTGCAAGTGTAGTAAACGCATATAGAAATGCAATAGATGATTATAAAAAAGATCCAGAGCATTATGATTATACAAAATATTTAAAAGAAATAGAGAAAGTAAAAACAAGAGGACTTACAACATTTTATTTTAATGATAGAAAGAATAAAGATATACAAGAATATAGTGGAAAACAATATAATGAAAAATATGAATTTGGTGGTAAAATATTAAAATATGATAAGGAAAAATCAATAATTGAAATAAGAAATAGATTACAAGTTGGAGATGAATTAGAATTATTAGTTCCATATCAAATAGAACCAGTTAAATTTAAAATAGAAAAATTATGGGATTCTGAAACAGATGAAGAAATAAGTGCTGTAAATCCAGGAAAACAAGGTCAAACAGTAAAAATGAATATACCAATTAATGCACAAGATAATTGGATAATAAGAAGAAAAAAGTAAACATAGCTTTACATGTTGTAAATAAAGTAGTATAATATAGTTTGTAACTTGTAAATTGCATTTTTTATAAAAAGGAGCGAAAATTATGTCCAATAGCAAAAAGAGAATAGCATTACAGCAGAAACAAAGAGCGGCTAAGCAACAAAAAAAGCAGGAAAAGGCTAAACGGCAGGAGCATGATCCGGCTAAATGGGAAGCAAAAAAAGCAGCCAAAGCTCGAGCAAGATATGAGCAGACTGGACAGTTGTAAACAGTACTACTGTTTATAAAAAATTAGAAAGAGTTAATATTTTAATATTAACTCTTTCTTTTTATACGGATATTAAATGAATTTTGCAAGCAATTCTTTCATTGCATCCATATTCATAATACCCGTATTCGGGTCACCAAAATTTAGTCCAGGATAAATTTGGCTTGCTAAAGAAATTAATTCTTTGCATTTTTCCCGCCCACATGGTCGGATTTCTCCGTTTGAGTTGAAAACTTCTCTAATTAGAGTTTTTAGTTTTTCTTTCATAAAATGTACCTCCTTGTGGTTAATAAAAATATTTTATAACTTTTTTAATAAATAGTCAATAAATATGACAGAATAGTCATTTACAAAAGTAAAAAAATAGGTATAATATAATCGGTGATAATATGAAAAAAATTTTATTAGTGGAAGATAGTGACAGCATAATATTAGGATTAAAATATTCATTAGAACAAGAAAACTTTAATGTGAAAGTTACCAAAACAGAAGAAGATACTAAAAAAATAATTGAAACAGAAGATTTTGATTTAATATTATTAGATATAACATTACCAGATGGAAATGGATTTAATATTTGTAAATTTGTAAAAGAAAGAAAAGATATACCAATAATATTTTTAACAGCAAGAGATGAAGAAACAAATGTAGTTATGGGGCTTGATTTGGGAGCAGATGATTATATAATAAAACCATTTAGAACAAGAGAACTTATATCAAGAATAAATTCAGTTTTTAGAAGATACAATAAAGCTGATATAAATTCAAATATTATAAAATATAAAGATATAAAAATAGATATGAATCAAGCAAAGGTATATAAAGGAGAACAAGAGATAATATTTACAAGTTTAGAATATAGAATTGTTTTGATGTTATTTTCTAATGTAAATAAATTGATTACAAGAGATGAACTATTAGAAAAAATATGGGATATAGCAGGAAATTTTGTAAATGATAATACATTAACTGTATATATAAAAAGAATAAGAGAAAAATTAGAAGATGAAAATATTATAAAAACTGTAAGAGGTTTGGGATATAGAGTAGGAGATTAATTTGAAAAAATATTTAAAGAAAATACTTATACCAATGATAATTATTACTATAACAACATCAATTGTAATGTTATTAAATACAATAAAACAATATAAAAGTTTTAACGAACAAATAAATATAAAGATGGCTCAAATAATATCAGAAATAAAAGAAAATTATCCAGAAGTAGATACAAATGAAATTATAGAAATTTTAAATAAAGATGATGCAAATAATATAGAAGGAAAAGAACTTTTAAAAAGATATGGTATGTATTCAAATGAGGAAAATAGTATTTTGACTATAAAAAATCAAATGAATAATAATATAAAAATTAATGTAGCCTTCGTAGTAATAATAAATTTAGTATGGATTATTATAGCAATTTTATATATAAAAAGTAGAAATAAAAAACTTAATGAAATTAAAAAATATATAAATGAAATTAATAATAGAAATTATGAATTAAAAATAGAAGATAATAGCGAAGATGAGTTAAGTAATTTAAAAAATGAATTATATAAAATAACGGTAATGTTAAAAGAAGAAGCGGAAAAATCAAAACAAGATAAAGAAAGCCTAAAAGTGTCTGTACAAGATATATCACATCAATTAAAAACACCAATAACTTCTATATCTATAATGTTAGATAATTTAAAAGATAATCCTAAAATGGATGAAAAAACAAGGCAAAGATTTATTTTTGAAATAGATAAACAAATAGAAAATATAAGTTTTTTGATTATATCACTTTTAAAATTCTCAAGATTAGAAGCGGGGGTAGAAGACTTTATAAAAGAAAAGATAAATGTAAAAGAATTAATATTAGCATGTTTAAAAAGATTAGAAATACCAATAGAAATAAAAAATCAAAATATTGTAATAAAAGGCAAAGAAGATTCTTTCTTTATTGGAGATTACAAGTGGCAAGCAGAAGCAATAACAAATATAATGAAAAATTGTATAGAACATACAGACGAAAACAAAAATATTTATATAAATTATGAAGAAAATAATTTGTATACAAAAATACAAATTATAGATGAAGGAAATGGAATAGATAAAGAAGACATTAAACATATTTTTGAAAGATTTTATAAAGGAAAAGACTCATCAGAAAATAGTATAGGTATTGGACTTGCCTTAGCAAAAACAATTATAGAAAAAGATAATGGTTATATAAGTTGTAAGTCAGAAAAGGGAAAAGGTACAGAATTTATTATAAAATATATGAAATAAGAATACAAAAGAACACTACTTTTTTAGATACAATAAAAATAATATTGTGCTAGAAATATAGTGTTTTTTTTGTGACTAAATTTATAGTTTTTTAGTCACTTGATAGTCACTTTTATAAAATATAATAAAATCAAATAATAAGAAAGGAGAGTATGTTTATCATACAAAAATAAATATGGAAATTTTAAAAGTTGAAAATTTATGTAAGACATATGGAAAAGGAGAAAATGAAGTAAAAGCTGTAAATAATGTTTCATTTAAAGTTGAAAAAGGGGAATTTGTTGCAATAATTGGAGCAAGTGGAAGCGGAAAATCTACATTATTACACTTACTTGGAGGTGTAGATAGACCAACATCTGGAAAAGTATATATAGATGGAAAAGATATATATACTTTAAATAATGATAATTTAGCAATATTTAGAAGAAGACAAATAGGATTAATATATCAATTTTATAATTTAATTCCAACTTTAAATGTAGAGGAAAATATAACTTTGCCATGTAGGTTAGATGGCAAAGAAGTAGATAAAAAAAGATTAGAAGAAGTTTTAAATACTTTAAAATTGTCAAATAGAAAAAATCATTTACCAAATCAATTATCAGGAGGACAACAGCAAAGAGTTTCAATAGGAAGAGCTATTATAAATGAACCAGCAATTATGCTTGCAGATGAACCAACAGGAAATTTAGATAGTAAAGCATCAGAAGAAGTAATTTCATTATTAAGACTTTCAAATAAAAAATTTAATCAAACAGTTATAGTAATAACACATGATGAAAAAATTGCATTAGAAGCAGACAGAATTATAACAATAGATGATGGAAAGATTATAAAAGATGAAAGGAATGTATAATAATGGATATAATAAAAAAATTAATCTTTAAGGATTTACAGTTAAATAAAAAAAGAACTATTGTTACTATAATTGGTATTATACTTTCTACAGCACTAATATGTGCAGTTGCAGGGATGGTGACAAGTGTTCAAAAAACATTAGTAGAAAACGCCAAAAAAGATGATGGAAATTATCATGTTACTTTATATGATGTACCAAAAAATGATATAAAAGTTTTACAAAATAACAGAAATGTAGAGCAAACATATCTTTTAGAGAGTTTAGGTTATAGTTATTTAAAAGAAAGTAAAAATGAATATAAACCATATTTAAGTTTGATGGCTGTAAACGATTTCAAAAATATAGGAATAAATCTTGTTTCTGGAAGGTTACCAGAAAATAGTAATGAAATTGTTATAGAAGAAAGCATTATACAAAATGGAAAAGTTGATTACAAAGTTGGACAAAAATTAAAATTAGATATAGGAAAAAGAATTTTAGAAGGAAAAGAATTAAATCAAAGAAATCCATATGATGAAGAACAAAAAGAATACATAGAAACGGAATTTTCTAAGGAATATACAATAGTTGGCATAATAGAAAGAACGAATAGAAACATAGAACCTTTTTCTGCACCAGGTTATACTATTATTACTAAAATGGATGAAGTAAAAAATAAAGCAAATGTTGCAATAAGATATAAAAATAAATATAAATTCGAAGAATATACAGCAGAAATAAATGAAATGAAGATTGCTGATAATTCAATAAAATCAGAAGAACAAATAACAGTTAATGGTATGAGAAATACATATAAATCAAAAAAATATGATTTAAGAGTAAATAATACATTACTATCATATGAAGGAGCAAGTTTAGATGATGGACTTATAGCAACATTGTGTTCAATAGCTGGAGTTGTTATTGTAATAATTATAGTCTCAAGTGTTTTTGTAATAAGAAATAGTTTTGCAATTTCTATAACAGAAAAGATGAAACAATATGGTATGCTTTCAAGTATTGGAGCAACTTCAAAACAAATTAAGAAAAGTGTTTTATTTGAAGGTGCAATTTTAGGAATAATAGCAATTCCACTTGGAATAATTTCAGGAATAATAGCAATAGCTGTGTTATTATGGCTTGTTAATATTCTTTTAAAAGATTCTTTAAATGGAATAAAATTTTTATATTGTGTACCTATTATTCCAATATTACTTACAGTTATATTAAGTGCTATTACTATATATTTATCTAGTATTTCTTCTGCAAGAAAGGCTTCTAAAATATCTCCAATAGAAGCAATTAGAAGTAATCAAGATATAAAAATAAAAGCTAAAAAAATAAGATGCCCAAAAATAATTAGTAAAATTTTTGGAATAGGTGGAGAAATATCATATAAAAATTTAAAAAGAAATAGAAAAAAATATAGAACAACAATAATTTCAATAATAGTTAGTGTAGTTATTTTTATCTCATTATCAACATTTATAGGATATGGATTTAAAATGTCAGGGCTATATTACCAAGAACTATCATATAATATGGGAATATTCGGAAGTAAAAATATAGAATTTTATAAAGAAATTTCGAAAATGAATAATATTAAAGAATATTCTATTCATATAAGAGGAGATATAGAAATTATTGATAAAGAAAATAAATATTTAACAGACTTTGCAAAAGATAAAGCTGGATATGAATATAGTAAATATGAAACATTAACTATATCAATACATTCAGTTGGAAATGAAGAATATGAAAGATATGTAAAGAAATTAGGAGGAAATTTAGAAAAATATAAAAATGGTGCTATTTTAGTTAATGAAGGTTTAGCATATTATGATGGAAAGCAGGTATTTGGAGACATTTATAATATAAAAACAGGTGATAAATTAAATATAAAAGATTCAAACAATAATACAAAAGAATTACAAATAGTATATGTAACAAATAAAAAGCCTATGGGATTAGATTATTCATATTCAAATACTGGATATTTAATTGTTAGTGATGAATTTATGCAGAAATTAAATTTAAAAGAAACAGTAAAAAGTATGTATATAAATTCTTCTAATGCTACCCAATTAGAGAATGATATAAAAAATTTAATTAATGTAGAAGGAAAAAAAGAAGTACTTATAGATAATTTAGAGCAAATGCAAAAGCAATTAAATTCAATGGTACTAGTTATTTCAATTTTTCTTTATGGATTTATTGCTGTAATAACCTTAATTGGAATAACAAATATATTTAATACAATAACAACAAATATGAATTTAAGAAGTAAAGAATTCGCAATGCTTAAATCTGTTGGAATGACATCAAAAGAGTTTAAAAGAATGATAAGACTAGAAAATATATTCTATGGTTTAAAAGCTTTAATAATAGGAATTCCAATAGGAATAGGAATGTCATATTTAATATATAATGCATTTTCTAATAGCATACAAACAGCATATATTTTGCCAATGAAATCAATTATAATTTCAATAATATTTGTATTTGTAATAATAGGAATTATAATGAGATTTGCAATAAAGAAAATAAATAAACAAAATATTATTGAAACAATAAGAAATGATAATATATAACCCAAATAGGTTGTCAATGGGGACGTAGTTTTTTGACAACTTAAAGACAAAAAAATCTAATAAATAAACTAAATTAAATAAAAATATAAATTAGCTAAAGCCAAACTTAAATTCAATTTGAGTCTGGCTTTAATTTGTTGCATATTATGTAAAATTATGGTATAATAGTAATGTTACTTATATATTTTTCTAAAAAGGTAAGACAGCTTTAGAAAAATTACAACTAATTAATTAATTTTTTAGAAAGGAGTGTTAACATGATAACACTGAATGAGGTTTTAGGAAAAGACATCTTAAAGGAGGTAACCAAAGAATTCTTAGCCACTTTAAAAGATCGGAATCCAGAAATAGCAGGTAGTCTGAAGGAATATGCCGACATATTTGCTTCTGATTCAGAAGTGAATGCTAAGTTTGGTAAGATGGTTGCAGGAAAAACTGCTTTATTAGCATTATCTCCATTGGACGGGAGATATTCGGCCGTTTCAGATCAGTTAAGAGAATATTTTTCAGAATATGCTCTTATAAGATATCGAATTGGAGTCGAAGTTTTATGGTTGCAGTATTTTTTAGAAACTGTTGAAAAAGAAAATTCGGATCTTAAGTCCAAAAAGGAGATGTTTGATGAAAACTGTCAATACATTATGGGGATTTATGAAGATTTCAATGTTAATGAAGCAATGAAAGTAAAAGAAATCGAAAAGTTAACAAACCATGATGTAAAGGCAGTGGAGTATTATATAGCAGAGAAACTCCGGGAAAAGGGACTGGATGATTTGATCAGCTTGGTACATATTGGATGTACATCAGAGGATATCAATAATATTGCATATGCGACAATGATGCAGGATGCAAAAGAAGAGGTATTGATACCTGCTATTAATGAGCTGATTAGCACAATAAGTGAGCTTTGTATAAAGTTTATGGATGTACCTATGTTGGCGAGAACCCATGGACAGCCGGCAACACCGACTACTCTTGGAAAAGAGTTTAAAGTGTATGAAAAAAGGCTGAAAGAGCAGTTAGTATTATTGGAAAATTCTGTAGATTCTGGAAAATTTAACGGAGCTACTGGAAATTATTCGGCAATTAAAGTTGCATTTCCAAATATTAACTGGCCAAGAAAAATGGAAGAGTTTGTTGGTTGGCTTAATTTGGATTTCAATCCAATAACGACTCAAATTGAGTCACATGACACGACAGCCACATTTTTACAGGATTTGCAGCATTTGAATATGATTCTGTTAAACCTTGATATAGATATGTGGATGTACATAGCTATAAACTACTTTAAGCAGAAAGTAGTAAAGGGAGAGGTTGGATCTTCAACCATGCCGCACAAGGTTAACCCGATAAAGTTTGAGAACAGTGAGGGTAACGTGTATGTGGCAAATGGAATCATGACAGGCATCATTGACAAACTTTTAAGATCAAGATGGCAAAGAGACTTGGCAGATTCAACAGTTCAGAGAAATGTTGGATTAGCCTTTGGTTACACCTTACAGGTCATAAAAGAAACAATTAATGGCTTGAAGAGGTGTGAAGTTAATGAAGCAGCTATTTCTGCGGATTTGGATGACAACTGGGAGGTATTGGCAGAACCAATCCAGACCATGCTTCGTAAGTATGGCATCTCTGATGCATATGAAAAGCTTAAAGAGCTTACAAGAGGTAAGAAGATTACAGAAGAAGATATTCATTCTTTTGTAAATGGTCTGGATGTTTTATCAGAAGAAGATAAAGCAACTTTGCTTAATCTTAAGCCTAATAATTACATTGGATATGCAGAAGAAATTGCTTTGAAAAAAAACTAAAACCCAAGAAAGTCACTTAGAATTCTAAGTGGCTTTCTTATTTTACATTATAGGAAAGTTCTTCGAACTTCCTATAATATAAATATATTGCACAGAAATTTGCTTTGCAAATTTCACGCACGAACAAAGACGCGGACTTCAAAATGGTTTAATAAGTACAAAAGTTATTAATGTCCGCTTTTGTTCTAATAAGCCAATAATACATTATACTATTTCTATATTTTTATGTTATAATATTTTTGGAGGTAGAATTATGAAAAAGATACTTATAGCAACAAATAATAAGGGAAAATTAGAAGAATTAAAAAATTTACTTAAAGAATATGAAATATTATCAATGAAGGATGTAAATTGTAATATAGAAGTTGTAGAAGATGGAAAAACATTTGAAGAAAATGCTAAAAAGAAAGCAAAAGAAATTTATGATATAACAAAGATTCCATGTATTGCAGATGATAGTGGATTGTGTATAGATTATTTTGATGGATGGCCAGGAATATATACTGCAAGATTTCTTGGACCTAATTCAACTAAAGAAGAAATAAATAATTATATATTAGAAAAAATGAAAAATTTAAAAGATGAAGAAAGAAAAGCAGAAGTGAAATGTGTTGTTGCTTATTATAATGGTACTGATTTTATAACAGGTACAGGAGTTATAAAAGGAAAAATAGCATTAAATAAAAGAGGAAATAATGGATTTGGATATGACGAAATATTTGAATTAGAAAATGGAAAAACTTATGCAGAAATATCAGAAGAAGAAAAAAATAAAATTAGTCATAGAAGAAAAGCAATTAATGAATTAAAAATGAAATTAAATAAAATTTAAAGAAAAAATGTTCGTAAAAGTATTGACAAATTTTAAAAGTTTAAATACAATAATAGCGAACATTTTTTCTTTGGAGGATATTATTATGATAACAAATTTACATATAAAAAATATAGGAATAATAGATGATTTAAATTTAGAATTAAATAGGGGCTTTAATGTTTTAACAGGAGAAACAGGAGCTGGAAAAACATTAATAATAGATTCATTAGGAATAATTTGTGGAGGAAGATTTTCAAAAGAAATGATTAGAAAAGGAGAGACTCAATCATTTGTTGAACTATGTATATATGATCCTACAAGCGAATATTCTGTTGATGGAAATATAATTGTATCAAGAGAAATATATGAAAATGGAAGAAATCTTTGTAAAATAAATGGAAGATTAATTACTGTAAACGAATTAAAAAAAATAATGAATAATTTTATAGAAATACATGGTCAAAATGATAATCAAAATTTGTTAGATAATAAAACACATCTTAAATATCTAGATAATTTTGTAGGAGAAGAATTACAAGAAATATCCAAAAAATATAAAGAAAATTATCAAAGACGTAACGAAATAATAAAAGAACTAAAAGAAAACTATGGTGATGACAAAGAAAAACAAAGAAAATTAGATTTACTAAAATATCAACTAAATGAAATAGAAGATGCTAAATTAAAAGAAAACGAAGAGATAGAATTAGAAGAAAAAAGAAAAATATTTTTAAATTCTGAAAAAATATCAGAAAATTTAAATAAAGCAAATGTATTAATAGGAGATAATAGTGTAGATACTATAAGTGAAGCAATACGAGCATTAGAAAAAATAGAAACAATAGACGAAAAATACGAAAAAGTAACTAGTAATTTAAAAAGTATATATTATGAATTACAAGAAATTTCAAGAGATATTAGTATTTATAATGAAGATACATATTTTGATCAAAATGAACAAGAAGAAATAGAAAGTAGATTAGATTTAATATTTTCTTTAAAAAGAAAATATGGAAATAATATAAAAGAAATATTAAATTACAAAAATCAAATAGAAGAAGAAATAAAATATATAGAAAATCTAGAAGAAAATAACGAAAAACTAAAAATAGAATTAAAAAAATTGGAAGAAGAAATGACTCAAATTGCAGAAAACATACATGAACTAAGAAATAAAAAAGCTACTAAATTAAGTCAAAATATTAATAAAGAATTAGAAGAGCTAGAAATGAAAAATGCTAAGATAAACGTAAAAGTTGAATATATAGAAAATGAATTTTTTGAAACTGGAAAAGATAAAGTAGAATTTTATATAAAAACAAATATGGGAGAAGAAGAAAAAGAATTAAATAAGATAGCATCAGGTGGAGAAATGTCAAGAATAATGCTTGCAATAAAAAAAGTATTAGCAGAAACAGATAAAACACCAATATTAATATTTGACGAAATAGATACAGGAATAAGTGGAAAAGCAGGAAGTAGTGTTGCAGACAAATTAAAATCAATATCTAATAATCATCAAGTACTATGTATATCACATTTACCTACAATTGCAGCATCAGCAAATTATAATTATTACATAAGTAAACAAGTAGAAAATAAAAGAACAAGAACAACAGTAAAATTATTAAATGAAAATGAAGTAATTAATGAAATTGCAAGAATTTCATCAGGAGAAGTAAATGATATAACAATTAAATATGCATTAGAATTAAGAAATAAGAAATCAGCATAAAAATTTACATATGTATATGTATTTTTATATATAATATCAAAATTCTTTAAACTTCATAATATACAAAAATAAAACAATCCAATTTATGTATAAATATGTAAAATATGTAAAAAATATTTACATAGGAGGTTTGGTATGAAAAGAGAATTATTAATTAAAGAAGTTAGTGCATTAGAAGTGTTAGATTCAAGAGGAAATCCCACTGTACAAGTAGAGGTAATGACTCAAAATGGATATATAGGAAAAGCATTGGTACCATCAGGAGCATCAACAGGAAGTTTTGAAGCTGTTGAATTAAGAGATGGTGATGAAAAAAGATATTTAGGAAAAGGTGTAACAAAAGCAGTAGAAAATATAAATAAAAAAATATCAAAAAAATTGGAAGGAATGAATGTTTATAATCAAAGAGAAATAGATAAAATGTTATTAGATTTAGATGATACACCAAATAAATCTAATTTAGGAGCAAATGCAACTTTAGGAGTTTCACTTGCAGTTGCAAAAGCTGCCGCACAATCTTTAGGTATAGAATTATATGAATATATAGGTGGAATAAATGGAGTACAATTACCAATACCAATGATGAATATATTAAATGGTGGAAAACATTCAGATAATAATATAAATATACAAGAATTCATGATTATGCCAATTGGAAATATAACATTTAAAGAAAGATTGCAAAGAGGAGTAGAAGTATATCATAATTTAAAAAAAGTTTTAAAAGAAAATGGATATTCAGTGGCAATTGGCGACGAAGGTGGATTTGCGCCAAATTTAGAAGATGAAGAAGAAGCATTAAAATATATAGTTAAGGCAATTGAAAAAGCAGGGTTTGTACCCGGAAAAGATATTGCTTTAAGTTTGGATATTGCAAGTACAGAAATGTATGATGAAGCTAAGAAAATAGGAAAAGAAGGATATTATTTTTGGAAAACTAAAGAATTAAAAACAAAAGAAGAAATGGTTGAATACATTATATATTTAACACAAAAATATCCTATAATTTCTGTAGAAGATGGATTGGCAGAAGAAGATTGGGAAACATGGGAAATATTAACCAATAGAATTGGAGAAAAAGTACAACTAGTTGGTGATGACTTATTTGTAACTAATATAGATAGATTGCAAAAAGGAATAAATAAAAAAGTTGCAAATGCAATATTAATAAAACCTAATCAAATAGGAACATTAACAGAAACGTTAGAAGCAATAGAGTTAGCAAAAAAATATGGATATAAAACTATAATTTCACACAGATCAGGAGAAACAGAAGATACAACTATTGCAGATTTAGCAGTTGCTGTTAATGCAGGACAAATAAAAACTGGTGCCCCATGTAGAACAGACAGAGTTGCTAAATATAATAGATTACTAAATATAGAACACAATATTTTAAATGGACTAGATTAAATAATTTATAATATTTCAAAAGATTGATATTTTGTATCAATCTTTTTTATAGTAGTTATTATTACCACAAAAAAGTGATTAATTATTACAAATAATTTAAAATAATACAATTTTGTAGAAAAAAGGAAAAAAATATGTTATTATATAAAAATATTAAAGAGGTGAAATTATGCAAAATTGGATTGGAATATTAGTATCATATATATTTATATTTTTGATGATAATAGGTGGAAAACTATTCGAAAAAATAGGAAAAGAAGCTAGTAGAAAATTTATACATATAATGCTTGGAAACTGGTGGCTAATAGCAATGTACTTTTTTAATAATGTTTGGTTTGCAGCATTTGTTCCATTAACATTTGTAATAATTAACTACATTTCGTATAAAAAAGATATTATAAAAGTAATGGAAAGAGAAGAAGATAAAAAAGATGGATTAGGCACAGTATATTATGCTTGTTCATTATTAATATTAGTAATTATTACATTCGGAGTATTAAATAAACCAATTTTGGGATTAGTACCAATTTTTGTAATGGCGTTCGGAGATGGATTAGCCGCTATATTCGGTAAATTAATAAAAAGTAAAAAATATAAAGTTTATGATACAGAAAAATCAATAGCAGGCTCACTTACAATGTTTATAGTATCATTTATAATTATTTCTATTTATTTAGTATATATAAATAGTCCATTTTGGTATTTAAAAGGAATAATAATAAGTTTAATAATAACTGTATTAGAAGCAATTTCTATAAAAGGAACAGATAATATTACAGTACCAATAGCAACTTTAATAATGCTAATGTTTGTATAATATAAAGGTGAGGAATAATGTTAGAAGAAATAAATTCTATAGATGATTTAAAGAAATTAAATATAGAGGAAAAGAAAATATTAGCACAAGAGATAAGAGAATATATAATAAAAATAGTATCAAAAAATGGAGGACATTTAGCGTCAAACTTGGGGGTTGTAGAACTTACAATTAGTTTGCATAGTATATTTAATGTTCCATTTGATAAAATAATATGGGATGTAGGACATCAAACATATACTCATAAAATTTTAACAGGAAGAAAAGAAAAACTAAAAACTTTAAGAACATCTGGAGGAATAGCAGGATTTCCAAAACTAGAAGAATCTGAAACAGATTGCTTTAACACAGGACATAGTAGTACATCAATATCAATTGCATTAGGAATGGCAAAAGCAAGAGACATAAAAAAAGAAAATAATTCAATTATATGTGTAATTGGTGATGGGGCACTAACTGGTGGAATGGCATTGGAAGCATTAAATGACGCAGGAAGTAGTGATACAAAATTAACAGTAATTTTAAATGATAACGAAATGAGTATATCTAAAAATGTTGGTGGAGTTAATATGCTTTTAAGTAAATTAAGAACAAAAAGGCTATATACAAAATCTAACATTTCAGCTAAGAAAATTATTAAAAAGGTACCAGTAGTAGGAGCGCCTTTTGTTAAATTTGTTCAAAAAGCTAAAAGAAGTATAAAACAATTTATAATACCAAAAATGTATTTTGAAGATATAGGATTTAGATATTTAGGACCTGTAGATGGACATGACATAGAAAAACTAGAAAGTTTATTAAAAATAAGTAAAGAATTAGATGGACCAGTATTAATACATGTTTTAACTAAAAAAGGAAAAGGGTATAAACCAGCAGAAGAGAATCCGGATAAATTCCATTCAACAAGTGCATTTGAAATAGAAACAGGAAAAACATTAAAAGAAAAACAAACAGATTATTCAAAGATTTTTGGAAATAAGTTAATAAAATTAGCAGAAAAAAACAACAAAATAGTTGCAATAACAGCATCTATGAAGGATGGAACAGGACTTACAGAATTTCAAAAAAAATTTCCAAATAGATTTTTTGATGTTGGAATTGCAGAACAACATGCAATAGGATTCTCAGCAGGACTTGCATCAAATGGAATGATACCAGTTGTGCCAATATACTCGTCTTTTTATCAAAGAGCATATGATCAAGTTATACATGATGTATGTATACAAAATTTACCTGTAATTATGTGTGTAGACAGAGCTGGAATAGTAGGAGCAGATGGAGAGACACATCAAGGAATTTTAGATTTATCATTTTTTAATATAATACCTAATTTAACAATTATGGCACCAAAAAATTTTAAAGAATTAGAAGATATGTTAGAATTCGCAACAAAATTAAACAAACCAGTTGTTATAAGATATCCTAGAGGTGGAGAAGGTAAAAATGTTTTTAAGGAAAATACAAAAATAGAATATGGAAAAGCAGAAATCTTACAAGAAGGCAATGATATATCTATATTAGCAATTGGCAAAATGGTAGATAGAGCAATTGATTTATGTAATAAATTAAAAGAAGATAATATTAATGCAGAAGTTATAAATATTAGATTTTTAAAACCATTAGACAAAGAAACAATTATAAATTCTGTAAAGAAAACTAAAAATTGTATAACAATAGAAGATAATATTCTACTTGGAGGACTTGCATCTAATGTGAAAGAATTATTGCTAGATAACAAGTTAGATGTTAATATAAAAACATTTGGATATCCAAATAAATTTATAAAACACGGAAGTGTTGAGAATATAGAAAAGAAATACGGATTAGATACAGAAAGTATATATAATTATGTTATAAATAATTTTAAGAAAGGAAGCTAATATGACAAAACAAGAAAGTTTAAGTGAATATAAAAAGCCAGAAGACAAAATGTTATTAGCTCAGGTGTTAGATAAAATAGAATTTGTGGACTCAAAAAATAGAATACAATGTACTGACTTTTTAGATATGTATCAATTAAATTTAGTTCAAAGTTTTTTAAATAAAAATAATATTTCTAATTATTTATTTTTTGGAGGATATGACAATGCAGAAAGAAAAATTCTTGTGCTATATCCAGAAAAATATAATCAAGAAATGATAAATAAGAATTTAAGTAATATTATAAAAGTTATAAGAATAGAATTACCAAATGATTTAGTTGGAAAATATACTCACAGAGATTATTTGGGTGGAGTTATAAAACTTGGAATAAAAAGAGAAAAAGTAGGAGACATATTAGTAAGTAAAGAAGGTGCTGATATTATAATTTGTGATGAAATATCAGAGTTTTTATTACAAAATGTAGGAAGCTTAACTAGATTTTCTGAATCTAAAATAACTTTGGAAGATATAAAAAACTTAAAAGAAGTTAAAACTAAAAAAGAAGAATTAAAAATAATTGTATCTTCTTTAAGATTAGATAATATAGTTTCAGAACTTGCTAAATGCTCACGTAATAAAGCAACTCAAATATTAAATACAGAAAGAGTTTTTGTTAATTGCCAATGTGAAACTAAAAAGACTAAACAAATTAAAAGTGGTGATATTATTACAATTAGGGGAAAAGGAAGATTTGAAGTAAAAGATTTTGTTGGTAATACACGAAGTGGAAGATATATAATTAATGTAGAAAAATTTGTATAAAAAAATTAAATTGAAGTATTAGTAAATTATAAGAGACATAATAAGGATTATAAAAAAGGATTATATATTGTTTTTGTAATGCCGCGTAGCGAACAACCGGAGCGTTAGCGAAGGGCGAATGGAGCAGCCTTCCCGAAGGATTCCGAGGGCTGCGACAACAAGGCATAAAAAAACACTATATAATCCTTATATAGTGTTAATTAATATTTAATTTAATTTTTTTGTCATAATTAATGCATTGTCAGTGTTGTTATAATATTTTTTACGAATTCCTAATTTTTCAAAACCAAATTTTTCATACAATTTAATAGCATCTAAATTATTCTCATTTACTTCTAAAGTGATGCTAACAAGATTTAAATTTTTGCTCAAATTTATTAATTCTTCCAAAAGAGTAGAGCCAATTCCATTTTTTCTTAAATCTTTTTTTGTTACAATATTTGTTACATGTGCCTCATCAATTGAAATCCAAATTCCTGCAAATCCTACAATCTCATCATTATTTTTTGCAACAACATATTTAGAATTTTCGTTTTCTAATTCAGATTTAAATATATTGTAATTCCAAAAGTCATCAAATTCTGTAAGAAGTACAGGTGAAATTTTATTTAAGTCATCAATAATCATTTTACTTATTTTTATTTGCATTTAATTTTTCCTCCAACATTCTTTCTGCTTGAGGTTTACGAAGATATAATGGTAAAACATCATTATTATTTCCATTTGAATATGAATTAAGTCCTGCTAATCCTAAAGAGTAACTATTTAATTCATTAAAGTCAGAAAATTTACAATTTGGTATATTTGAAGTTATTTCATTTTTATAAGAAATAGATCCGTCTCCAACAAATGTTATTTTATTATCATATTTTTTTAGTATTTCAAAAATATTTTCTAAGCTATCAGCTAAATAATTTTCTAATAATGTATATTTTGAATTTTCTAATTTATATAAAGCAAAATATACATTAAAATTTTTTGCATCGATTAAAGAACATATATATCCATCTTCTTTAATGTTATATGCTAAAACATCTAAAGAAGATATTCCAACAGATGGAATGTTTAAACTATCTGCAAATGCTTTTATTGTAGCAACTCCTATACGAATTCCTGTAAAAGACCCAGGACCTTTATCACATACTAATAAATCAATGTCTTTTAAGGTTAAATTTGTTTCTTCTAAAAGTTGTTTTATCATAGGCATAAGTTTTTCAGAGTGTGTTAATCCATTATTTGTATTTATATCTTCTATTAATTTATTATCTTCTAAAATTCCTACAGAACAAATAGGACTTGCTGTATCTATACTTAAAATTTTCATTTAGTTTTCCTCCATAAAATTAAAAATATTGTCAAATTTATTTCCAAATGTTTTTATATTTAAAATTCTTTTATTTATATCTATTTTATTTCTATCAAAGCTTATTTGTATGTATTCAGGAGGTAGGGCTTCTTTAATTATTTCTCCCCATTCTACAATACATATTCCATTAGAAAAATATTCTTCTCCGCCAATTTCATAGAATTCATCAATGCTTTCTAATCTGTATACATCAAAGTGAAATATTTTAATTTTATCATTTACATATTCATTTACAATATTAAAAGTAGGACTAGAGATTTCATTTTCTAATCCAAATTGTTGTAAAAAGCCTTCTGTGAATTTTGTTTTTCCAGAACCTAAGTCTCCTGTTAAAACAATAACATCACCAATATTTAATTTACTTGCTAATTTTTTTGCAAATTGTTTTGTTTCATTTTCTGAATTTGATGTAAATGTGTATGTATTCATTATACAACTCCTTATTTTTTAATAAATACATTATACAATATATTTTGAGTTATTTCAAATTTATAATGTTAAAAACTATTATAATGATATTGACAAATAGTATTTGTAATAATATACTTATAAGTATAATAACAAAAGAGGAGTAATGAAAATGAAAACGGAAGCTGTAACCATTGCAGGAGTACACACACACACACACACACACACACACACATGTAGTTTAATAAATGAAAAAAT
>CAKPIA010000009.1 GCA_934162205.1 uncultured Clostridia bacterium | reverse complement strand
AGAAATTTGCTTTGCAAATTTCACGCACGAACAAAGACGCGGACTTCAAAATGTTTTAATAAGTACAAAAGTTATTAGTGTCCGCTTTTGTTCTAATAATAAATTAAGATTAATGCAAGAAAATAGGTATGTTATAATATCTAATATATGATGTCTAAAGTACTATAGATATAATGGAGGAAAATGTGGAGAAACTTGTAGAAAAAGCAAAAAATGGAGATAGTGATGCATTTACTAATTTAATATTAAATATTGAAAAAGATTTATATTGTATAGCAAAAAGTAAAATTAATGATGAAAATGATATTGATGATATAATTCAAGAAACAATGATGATGGCATTTTTTAATATAAAAAAATTAAAAAATAATAATTTTTTTAAAACATGGGTAATAAGAATTCTTATTAATAATTGCAATAAATTTTATAAAAGGAAAAAACTTAAATCTATTGATGAGAATGAAGAAATAAAAAAGATCAGTAGTGTTGGAATTGATTTATCAAATATCGAATTTGAAGATTTTATTTCGTTTTTAAATGAAGAAGAAAGAACGATTTTAACACTTTACTATTATTTAGGCTATACAACAAAAGAAATTTCAAAAATATTAAACAAAAGAGAAGGAACAATATGTAGTAAAATATCACGAGCTAAAATAAAAATAAAAGAAAAGTATGAAGGAGAATTTTATTAAAATGAAAAATTTGAATGAATTTTTACATGGTTTTAAAAATAATGAACAAGTAGTTCCTAATTCTTTTACTAATGCTATAAAGAATTTTTCTCCAAAATCAAAAGAAAGTAGGAAATGGATAATGAAAGCTAAAGCAATAAAAAAATCAATTATAGTTGCAATAAGTTTATTATTAGGGTCTGGTGTTGCATTTGCAGCAACAAAAACTTATGAAAATATATGGAAACAACCAGAAACTTATAAATTTTCTTATGAAATAACTGAACAAGAAAAGAAAGAGGCAATTAGTGAAGAAGAAGCCAAAAATAAAGCAACTGAATATTTTAGAAAGATAGGATTAGAAAAAGAAATAAACGGATTAGTTTTAACAAAAAATGCTTATAAAGATGAAATTCAATGGAGTATAAAGTTTGAAAGTGGAGTTATGAGTATCAATAGTAAAGGCGAAATTGAGAGTCTAAATATTCCATCATGTAATTACAAGATTCCTTATAATTATGGTATAACTAGAGAAGAAGCCAGAAAGACTGCAAAAGAATTGTTAGCAAAATATAATCCTAATAATAATGATGATGAATATGAATTAGTATCATTAAAGAGAAATGCTGAAAAAGATGAAGATGCTTATATTTGGTATGCTGATTTTTACAAGAAATATGATGATTTGTTAAATAACTGTGAGAAGATAAGCATTGGATGGATTCCAAAAGTAAATGGGTTGTATAGTTTAGATTTTGAAAATTATAAATATGAAAAAAATGAACAGAAAATTTCGAAAGAGGAAGCTATTAAAATAGCAGTAGAAAAGGATAAGCAAATAGAAACAAGACATAATATAGTATCTACAGATGCGGAACTTGGAATTGATAAAATGAACACAGAAGTTGTATATAGAGAAAATAATATAGAAGAATATGAAAAAGGAATAATTAATTTTACTGTAGAGGAAAATGGAACACATAAAATAAAAGAGGATGCTGTATTTTATAAAGTAGACAATCGTGTTAGAAAGGTTTGGGAAGTAACTCTTTATTATGATTATTATAAGTATGATAAAGATTTTCCTGAAAGATTTGTTTATTACGTAGATGCAACTACTGGAGAAATAATTGGTGGCGCTAGATTTTATGGTGCTAAAATGCAATTAAAAAATTTAATTGATGATCCATATAATGTTATAAAAAAATGATATATTATAATTAGTTAATTAAAAAATAAGAAGTACACATTGAAAGTGGACTTCTTATTTTTTTAAAATTTGCAAAAAGCCTTGTGCTTTTTGCTTTTTATTTATATAATATAAACATATTTTTAAGGAGGAAGTTAAATGGCTTTTATAGATGAAATAAAACAAAGAGCAAAATCAGATGTTAAAACAATAGTATTGCCAGAAGCAACAGATGTAAGAGTACTAAAAGCAACTGCTACAGTTTTAAAGGAAGGTTTTGCTAATATTATTTTAGTAGGAAATAAAAAAGAAATATTAAAAAAAGCAGAAGAAAATAATTTAGATATATCAAAAGCAAAAATAGAAGATCCTTTTGATTCTGATAAATATGAAGAATTTGTAAATTGTTTATACGAATTAAGACAAAGAAAAGGAATGACAATAGAAAAAGCTAAAAAATTAGTGTTAGATCCAGTATATTATGGAATGCTTATGGTAAAATTGAATTCAGAAGGAGCAGATGGTTTAGTATCAGGTGCTGCACATTCAACAGCAGATACTTTAAGACCTGCATTACAAATATTAAAAACAGCAGAAGGAACAAAAATTGTATCAGCATTTTTTGTAATGGTTGTTCCTAATTGTGAATATGGAGAAAATGGAGTATTTATATTTGCTGATAGTGGATTAAATGAAAAACCAGATAGTGAAGCTTTATCAGAAATTGCAATATCTTCAAGTAAAAGTTTTAAACAATTAATAGGAAAAGATGCAAAAATTGCAATGCTTTCATATTCTACATATGGAAGTGCAAAATCAGAAGATACAGAAAAAATGATAAATGCAACAGAATTAGTAAAACAAAAAGATCCAAATTTAATAATTGATGGAGAATTACAATTAGATGCTGCAATAGTTCCAGAAATTGCAAAAATGAAAGCGCCAGGAAGTCCAGTTGAAGGAAAAGCTAATACTTTAATATTTCCAGATTTAGGTGCTGGAAATATTGGATATAAATTAGTACAGAGATTAGCAAAGGCAGAGGCATATGGCCCTCTTTGCCAAGGTATAGCAAGACCTGTAAATGATTTATCAAGAGGATGTAGTAGTGAAGACATAGTTGGTGTAATTGCTATAACTGCTGTTCAAGCACAAAAATAATATTGTATGTTAAAGGAGGAATTTAATGAAGATTTTAGTATTAAATTCAGGGAGTTCATCTTTAAAATATCAAGTAATTGATATGGAAACAGAAAAGGTTTTAGCAAAAGGATATTTTGAAAGAATTGGTCAACCAAATGCTTTTTTAACACATAAGGTAAATGGAGAAAAACATAAATTTGAACATCCTGCTAAAAATCACGAAAAAGCAATAGCATTTGTTTTGAATAGATTAACAAATGACCATTATGGAGTTTTAAAAAGCTTGGATGAGTTGTCAGCAATAGGACATAGAGTTGTACATGGAGGAGAAAAATTTAATAGTTCTGTATTAATAACAGATGAAGTAATAAATGAAATAAAAGGTTGCAATGGTTTAGCTCCAATACATAATCCATCGTGTATATTAGGAATAGAGGCTTGTAAAAAGATTGTACCTAATATGCCAATGGTAGCAGTATTTGATACGGCTTTCCATCAATCTATTCCTAAAGAAAGATATATTTACCCTATTCCATATGAGTATTATGAAAAATATGGAGTAAGAAAATATGGATTTCATGGTACTTCACATGAATATGTTGCAAATAGAGTTGCAGAATTAGAGAACAAAGATATAAAAGATTTAAAAATAATAAATTGTCATTTAGGGCAAGGTGCAAGTGTTTGTGCTATTCAAAATGGAAAATCAGTAGAAACAAGTATGGGGCTTACACCATTAAGTGGAATTGTTATGGGAACTAGATCTGGGGATTTGGATCCATCAATTCTTACATATCTTATGAAAAAAGAAAATTTATCAGCTGATGAAATTGAAGAAATATTAAACAAAGAGTCTGGTGTTTATGGAATATCTAGTGTATCAGTTGATTTTAGAGATATTGAAACAGAGGCATTAGCTGGTGGATATCATGCTCAACTTGCATTAGATGTATTTCATTATTCTGTTGCTTCATATATTGCAAAGTGTATGGTTGCAATGGGTGGAACAGATATTATTACTTTTACAGCAGGAGTTGGAGAAAAGGGTCCTATTTCTAGAAAGGCAATTTGTGATCAACTTGGAGTTTTTGGTGTTAAATTAGATGAAGAGAAAAATAAGATTAGAGGAGAAGAGGTAAAGATTTCTTCTAATGAGTCTAAAATTAGTGTATATGTTGTTCCAACAAATGAGGAGTTAATGATTGCAAAGGAAACTTTAAGGTTAATCAAAAAATAATAAGATGATTTTCTAGTAGATATATATTATTTTTTGTCTTATCCCAACTGCCTAATAGTCTGTAATAAAATTTCACTATGTTCAATTTTAAACAGACTATAAGTTGTCGGTCCCCACGACTTTACAAAAAATAATATATATCTACTAGAAAAAAATTGAGTTAACTATTATACTATATATTAGTATTAAAATAATAAATAATAAAAGAAAGGAAAAAACAAAATGAAAATTTTAGTATTAAACTGTGGTAGTTCATCACTAAAGTATCAATTAATTAATATGGAAACAGAAGAAGTATTAGCTTCTGGAAAATACGAAAGAATAGGAGAAGAAGAGGCTTTTATAACTCATAAAGTAAATGGACAAAAAATAGAAATAAAACATACTGCTTATAATCATACAGAAGCAATTGATTTTACTTTAAAACAATTAATAAATCCAGAATATAAAGTTATAGATTCATTAGATGAAATAAATGCAATAGGACATAGATTAGTTCATGGTGGAGAGAAAATTAGCGAATCTGTAATTATAGATGATAATGTTGTTGAAGTTCTAAAAGAATGTACAGATTTAGCACCACTTCATAATCCAGCAGGTATTATGGGAATTGAAGCTTGTAAAAAAGTAATGCCAGGTAAACCAATGGTTGGTGTATTTGATACAGCTTTTCATCAAACAATGCCAAAAGAAAGATATATTTATGCTATACCATATGAATATTATAAAAAATATGGAATAAGAAAATATGGATTCCACGGAACATCTCATATGTATGTTTCAAATAGATTAGCAGAAATAGAAAAGAAAGATATTAAAGATTTAAAAATAGTAACATGTCATTTAGGACAAGGTTCTAGTATATGTGCTGTACAAGGTGGAAAATCTGTTGATACAAGTATGGGACTTACACCTCTTGCAGGTATACCAATGGTAACAAGATCAGGAGATTTAGATCCATCTGTTGTAACATTTTTAATGAAAAAAGAAAATTTATCAACTGATGAAGTAGATAGCTTATTAAATAAACAATCAGGAGTTCAAGGTATTTCTGGTTTAGCTCCAGATTTTAGAGTAATAGAATTAGAATCTTATAATGATAATGAAAGAGCAAAACTTGCAATGGATATATTTAAATATTCAATAGCTAGTTATATTGCTAAATATGCAGTTGCAATGAACGGAATTGATGCAATAGTATTTACAGGTGGAGTTGGAGAAAATCAAATAAATATAAGAAAAGGTATATGCAAACAACTTGAATTTATGGGAGTAGAAATTGATGAAGAGGCTAATAATGTTAGAAGTGAAGAAAAATTAATTTCTAAACCTACATCAAAAGTAAAGATTTATATAATACCAACAAACGAAGAATTAATGATAGCAAAAGAAACTTTAAGATTAATAAAATAATAATTAGGGGGAAAAATAAATATGTCAAAAGTTTTAGGAGATATTTCAAGAACATTTAATGAATTTTTACTATTACCAAATTTAACAGATGAAAGATGTATTCCATCAAATGTGTCTTTAAGAACACCACTTGTTAAATTTAAGAAAGGTGAAGAAGCTAAATATTATGCAAATGTACCAATGGTTTCTGCAATTATGCAAGCTGTTTCTGGTGAAGAAATGGGAATTGCTTTAGCAAGAGAAGGTGGAGTTGCATTTATATATGGTTCTCAATCAATTGAATCACAAGCAAAAATGGTTAGACATGTAAAAAAACATAAAGCAGGATTTATAGTTAGTGATTCAAATGTAAAGAGTGGAACACCATTAAGAGATGTAATTGCTCTTATTAATGAAACAGGACATTCAACTGTAATGATTACAGAAGATGGTACTGCAACTGGAAAATTTTTAGGATTAGTTACAGATAAGGATTATAGAATTTCAAGAGATGATATGGATGCACCAATTGATAATTTTATGACTCCAAAAGATAAAGCAATATGGGCAGAAAATGGTATTAGTTTATCAGAAGCAAATGATATAATATGGGAAAATAAAAAAGCTTGTTTACCAATATTAACTAAAGAAGGTAACTTAAAATATTTAGTATTTAGAAAAGATTATGAAGATAGAAAAAATAATCCAAATTCTCTATTAGATGAAAATAAAAGATATATAGTAGGAGCTGGAATTAATACTAGAGATTATGAAGAAAGAATACCAGCATTGGTAGAAGCAGGTGTTGATTTAATTTGTATGGATTCATCTGATGGATATTCTGTATGGCAAAAGAAAACTATTGAGTATGTAAGAGAAAAATATGGAGATACTGTTAAAATAGGAGCAGGAAATGTTGTAGATGCAGAAGGATTTAGATATTTAGCAGAAGCTGGAGCTGATTTTATTAAAGTAGGTGTTGGCGGAGGATCTATTTGTATCACTCGTGAAACTAAAGGTATTGGTAGAGGTCAAGGAAGTGCTTTGATAGATGTAGTTGCAGAAAGAGATAAATATTTTGAAGAAACAGGAATTTATATTCCAGTATGTTCAGATGGTGGAATTGTTCATGATCATCATATTACAATAGCTTTAGCATTAGGAGCAGATTTTGTAATGATGGGAAGATATTTTGCAGGATTTGATGAAAGCCCAACAAGAATAGTTAAAAAAGGAAATGGCTATGTTAAAGAATATTGGGGAGAAGGATCAAATAGAGCAAGAAATTGGCAAAGATATGATATGGGAGGAGAAAAGAAACTTTCATTTGAAGAAGGTGTAGATTCTTACATACCATATGCTGGTAGATTAAAAGATAATTTAGCAATAACAGTTGCTAAAATAAAATCTACAATGTGTAACTGTGGAGCTATAACAATACCAGAGTTACATGAAAAAGCAAGACTTACATTAGTTTCACAAGTAAGTATTTCAGAAGGAAGCGCACATGATGTTATATTAAAAGAAATAAATAATGAGTAAAATGGTTTTATTTTATATAAAATATGCACAATAGAATTTTAAAGGTTCTATTGTGCATAATATTAAAACAAGGAGATAATATGTTTTCACAATTATTAATATTAGTAATACTTATACTTTTTAATGCTTTTTTTGCTGCGGCCGAAATTGCATTTATATCATTAAATGATGCTAAAATAGATAAACAAGCAAAAGAAGGAAACAAAAAAGCTAAAAGTATAAAGAGTATGTTAACAGATCCAAGTAAGTTTTTAGCGACAATACAAATAGGAATAACTTTGGCAGGATTTTTATCAAGTGCATTTGCATCTGATGCTTTTGCAAGTAAGTTAGCACCTATTTTAAATAATGCGATACCTCAAGTTAGTATTGATGCATGGAAAAATATTTCAATTATAATAATTACAATTATTCTTTCATATTTTACATTAATTTTTGGAGAATTAGTTCCAAAAAGAATAGCTATGAAAAATGCAGAAAAGATATCTTTTGCAACAATTGGAGTTATAAGAGCGATATCAATAATAACATTACCATTTGTTAATTTCTTAACAGTCTCAACAAATTTTGTTTCAAAGTTATTTGGAGTTACAGGAAAAGATGAAGAAGTTGTTACAGAAGAAGAAATTAGAATGATGGTAGATGTAGGAGAAGAAAAAGGAACAATAGATTCAGAAGCAAAAGAGATGATAAATAATGTTTTTGAATTTAATGATAAATATGTGTCAGAAATAATGGTTCCAAGAACAGAAGTGTTTGCGTTAGATATTAATTTATCTATATCAGAGGTTATAGAAGAATTAACAGAAGATACAAGATATAGTAGAATACCGGTGTATGATGAAACTATTGATGAAATAAAAGGTATTGTATATATAAAAGATATATTAATATCTCAAAAAAATAAAAATACTAAAATAAAAAGTTTAGTAAAAGAAGCATATTATGCACCAGAGAATATGCTTGTAAATGAATTGTTTCAAGAGCTTAGAAAAAATAAAAAACAAATTGCTATAATAATAGATGAATATGGCGGAACAGCAGGTATTGTTACAATGGAAGATATGCTAGAAGAAATTGTTGGAGATATATATGACGAATATGACGAAGAAGAAAAGAAGTTTGAAAAGATTGATGAAAACACATATATAATAGATGCAGGTATTTCTGTATATGAATTAGAGAAAATATTAAATATTAAAATACCTGATGGAGAATATGATACAGTTTCTGGTTATCTAATAGAACAATTGGGTAGATTGCCAAAGAAAAATGAAAAGGCAGTTATAGAAACAGAAGATGCTACTTATAAGATCGAAAAATTTGAGGATAATAGAATAATTAAAATAAAAGCTTGTAAAAATAATAATCACATAAAAGAATAAAAAATATTTTATATACTTTTGTTTTTCAAAAATTCATTTTTAATGTCGAAATTTGTAATTTAAAAGTAATTGCAAATTTCGGCATTTTAATTTATCATAAATCTATAGTGGTATAAATTTTATATTAAAATAAAAATTAAAATTTAAGTATAATGTTAGTTTAAATCAAAATAATTTAATTCAAAGGCAAATTAGCCAAAAATCATTAATTTTTAATCTATAAAAATCAAAAGCAAGATTATACAAAAATAAATAAATTGGAGGTGAAGAAGTTAATAAAAAAAAGTAGAAAATTTATAGCACTAAATATATACATAAAATTTTACCTAAGTGTTGAAAAACAAAAAAGCTTTTGGTAAAATAGAAAGGAATTGGATGATAAATAAAATAAGACCAGAGAAGAGATTGCCATTAACAAATGACTATATATTTAAGAAAGTATTTGCAAAATCAGGAAATGAAGAGATACTAAAAGATTTATTAGAAAGTGTATTAGAAATAAAAATACAAAAAGTAGAGGTAAAAAACCCAGAATTACCAAAGGATATATTAGACAAAAAAGCAGGAATACTAGATATAAAAGTAGAAATAAATGAAAATCAAATATGTGATGTAGAATTACAAGTAGCTAATCAAAAAAATATAGAACATAGAAGTGTATACTATATGGGAAAGCTAGTAGCAGAACAATTAAATAAAAGAGAAGAATATAGTAAATTAAAGAAAACAATAGTAATAAATTTATTAAATTTTAATTATTATAAAAGAAATAGTTATCATCAAATAGCACATATGAAATTTGAGAAGACAAAAGAAAAAGAATATGTAGATTTAGGATATACAGAAGAAGACCAAATAGCAACAGAAGATATAGAAATGCATTTTATAGAGATGCCAAAATTAAAAAAGAAAAAAGGGGAAAAACAAACAAAACTAGAACAATGGCTATGGTTACTCATAGGGGAGGAGGAAAAAATAGAAATGGCTAGTAAAGAGAATAAAGAAATAAAAAAGGCGTTAGAGATATTAGATGAAATGAGTATGGATGAAAAAGAATGGGAAGAATATCAATCAAGATTTATGGCAGAATTAGATTATAATAGTGGAATAGCAACAGCAAGAGCAGATGGAGAAAAGGCTGGAAAAATTGAAATAGCCAAGAAATTAATAAAAATGGGAATGGAATTAAAACAAATAAGAGAAATAACTGAGTTAAGTATAGAAGAGTTAGAAAATATAAAAAGCGATATTGACAAATAGTATTGAAAATAATATACTTATTAATATAAAAACAAAAGAGGAACAATATAAATGCAAACAATAGATGAAACCCTTGCGGGAGTACACACACACACACACACAAGTAATTTGATAAATATAATAAATATAAAAAAGATAGCAATAAAGCCTATAAGTGTATAGGTTTTTATTGCTATCTTTTTTGTTTTTTAATTAAAAGTAAAATAAGTTATTAAATTTAAAAATATATAGATGATAAAATAAGAGGAGGAAATCTTTTTATGAAACAAAGGAACGAAAGATTAGAGAAAGGTATTACATTAATAGCTTTAGTAATAACCATAATAATTTTATTGATACTTGCAGGAGTAACAATAAATATGTTAACAGGAAATAATGGAATACTAAAACAAGCAACAAATGCCAAAGAAGCAAATTCTAAAGCAGAATTTGAAGAACAAGTAAAATTAGCGGTAATAGCGTCAAGAATAAATGATACAGCAAATATAGATTTAAAAACATTAGATGAAGAAATAAATAAAATAAATGGAACAACAATAACAAAATCAACAGATGATAACTTACCATGGACAGTAAAAAAAGAAAGTTATGAAATAACAATAACAGCAGATGGAACAATAACAACAAATACAATAGGAAAAGATGATGATAAAAAAGATGAAGTCTTTACATCAGACGGAAGTTGGAATGGAAAGGTAAATACTCCAAAACTAGCAGAAGGAATGACAGCAATATATTGGGATGAAAACGGAAATGAAATAAAAGTAACAGAGGATAATAAAGACAAGTGGTATGATTACGAAAATCAAAAATGGGCAAATGCAGTAACAAAAGATGGAAGTTATTGGGTATGGATACCAAGATATGAATATTGTATAGAAACAGATACAAAAACAATAAATGTAAAATTTATACCAACAACTAAAACAACAGTAGATACAGGATATACATATATTCATCCTGCATTTATAGATGGAAGCTTAACTCATTTTATGAATGGAGAATGGGATAGCGAAATACCAGGATTTTGGGTGGCAAAGTATTCAGCAGGATTTCAACAATGCAGCCAAACATTAAATAGTAATGGAACAGCAACAGAGCCTACAACAGATGTAAGTAAAGTTGTATATTCAAATTCAAGTTATACAAGTTTTAATAGCTCTTATGCAACAAATGCGTTAAGCCAAACATTAACTGCAGAAGGAAAAGAGAAACTATCATATCCAGTATTTAAACCATTAACATATGCATATAACAATATAAGCATTGGTGATAGTTACACAATATCACAAGAGATAGATAGTGCAACAGCATTTTATGGATTAAGTGGAAATACTAATGCAAGTCATTTAATGAAAAATAGTGAATGGGGAGCAGTAGCATATTTAACACAAAGTAGTTGTGGAAGAAATAGAACAGAAGTAACGATAAATAGTAAAAATTTAAATAATTTAAATTCAAAATATATTTATGCAGTAACAGGATATGCAGAAAGTACAGCATTAGGAGTAAATGCAAGTAGTACAAATAATATGAGTGGAGTATTTGATATAAGGGGATGTGTATGGGAAAGAGTAGCAGGATATATAACAAATGGTAATCCAAGCTTAAGTACATATGGTTCATCATTTGCAAATACAACAGCAAATTCAGAAGGCTATAAAACGTTAAGTACAAAATATGTAACTGTATATCCATATAATTCTATAAATGATACTGATGCAAATAACTGGACAGAATATAATAATTTAAAAACAGCAACATATGGATATGGAGATGCAATATTAGAAACATCAACAGCTGGAAGTGGCACTACAAGCTGGAATGGCGATTACTCTTACTTTGTTCATACGGATAAACCGTTTTTCGAACGTGGATGCTATTACAATAATAGTTCTAATGCAGGTGCATTTGCTTTCAATCGTGCAGGCGGTCCATACTTTGCTAATAGCTTTCGTGCGTGCTTGGTTTTTTAGTGTAAATTATGAACTTTTTATCACAAAATTGTTTAAATTTAATAAAAATATTGATTATATTTTGTAAAAATGGTAAAATGATTAAAATTTACAAAAGATAACAAAAAATAATAAAATATTTTTTGTTGTCTTTTTTTAATAAGGAGAATAAAAATGAGTTTTATAGAAGTAAATGGATTAACAAAAAAATATAAAACAGGTGACATAGAAGTAACAGCAGTAGATGATATTTCTTTTGAAATAAATAAAGGGGAAATAGTTGTAATAGTTGGAGCAAGTGGTGCTGGCAAAACGACATTACTTAATATACTAGGTGGTATGGACAACTTAACATATGGAAGAGTTATTATAGATGGAAGAGATATATCAAATTATAATGAAGTTCAACTTACAGAATATAGAAGAAATGATATAGGATTTGTATTCCAATTTTATAATTTAGTTCAAAATTTAAATGCTTTAGAAAATGTTGAACTTGCAACTCAAATATGTAGAAATACATTAAGACCAGAAATGGTTTTAGATCAAGTAGGATTGTCAAACAGAATGAGAAACTTTCCATCACAATTATCAGGTGGAGAGCAACAAAGAGTCGCAATTGCTAGAGCAATTGCAAAAAATCCTAAAATATTATTATGCGACGAACCAACAGGAGCATTAGATTATAAAACAGGAAAAGAAGTTTTAAAATTACTTCAAGATACTGCTAGAAAAAACAATATGACAGTATTAATAATTACACATAATCAAGCGATTGCGCCAATGGCAGATAGAATTATAAAAATGAGAAGTGGAAAAATAGAAGAAAACTTAGTAAATGATAAACCAGTATCAATAGAAGAGGTAGAATGGTAAAAATGAAACAAGCATATTTAAAAGATAGTAAAAAAATGTTCAAAAATAATTTTGGTAGATTTGTTTCAATAGTACTTATCATAATGCTAGGAACAGCTTTCTTTATTGGAATGAATTCAGTTTCTCCAGCAATGAAATCAACAGCAGAAGAATATATGAAAGAAAAAGATGTTTTTGATATTGCATTGCAATCAAATCTTGGATATAAAAATGAGGATGTAGATAAATTCAAAGAAAATGAACATGTAAAAGAAGTACAAGGAATTCATACATGTGATGTGTTAGCAGAATTTGGTGAAAAAGATATTGCTATTAGATTAGCATCTTTAAAAGAAAATTCTAATATGAATAAAAATGATATATCTGAAGGTAGAGATATAGAAAAAGATTATGAATGTCTAGTAAGTTCAAGAATTATAGATATGTATGGATATAAAATTGGGGAAAAAATAAAAGTATATAGAAAAGACGATACTAATTTAGATGATTATTTAAACTATAAAGAATTTGAAATAGTAGGTGTTACTAAAACACCTATATATTTATCAAAGTTCTATGGAAATACATCTCTTCTAACAGGAGAGTTAAATGGGTATATAATGCTTAAAGAATCAGTATTTAAAATGGAAGAATACACAGCTGTATATATAAAAACAGATATAGACAAAAATATTAGTAGATTTTCAGATGAATATAAAGATAAATTAGATGATATAGTACCAGATATAGAAAAAATAAACGAAAACATTGCAAAAGAAAAATATGACAATATATATAAAGAATCAGCTGATAAAATTTCAGAAAACGAAGAAACAATAAAAAAAGTTGAAAATTATGTAGATACAGTAAATAATCAAATAAAACAATTTCAATTACAAGTTAACTCTGGAATTACTGATATTTTATATGTTGTTGCAAATTATTATAAATCAAATTCTTTATATCAAAGAGTTTTAGAAAAGAAAAATACAATAGCAAATTTATATGAACAATTAAATAAATATGAAGAAGAACAAAAAAAATTAGAAGATGATTGTACAGAGTTAAAACCCAAAACAATTAACTTAAAAAGTGAATTAGAAGAATTAGAAAATAATATAGATAAAAATTTATATGAAATATATTCTTTAGATGAAGAAAGTGAATTTGTTGAATTAAGTAAAAAAACAAATTCAATGTATTATGATTATAATAAGAAAAATGAAGAATACGAAGAAATAGATAAAAGTTACCAAGAAAAAAATACTCAATTAGAAAATACAAAAAAACAAGTAACTGAAATAAAAGAAAATATAAATTCTTCTCAAACAGAGTTATATAACTTGTTTTCTTCTTTAGAAGACTTAACATATGGAATAAACAGCAATGAACTTAATGCTAAATATCAAACAATAAAAGAGTCAAGAGAAAAAATAGAAAAATCAAAAGAAGAATTAAAAAATAAAAATATTGAGCAAAAGGTCGCAGAAGCAAGAGAAAAATTAAATGACAAAAAAGATGAGTTAAATCAATTTAAATATGTAACAGAAGAAACACCATTATATAAAAATAGTGGATTTAAGTCATTAAAAGATGACTTAGAAAAAATTGCAATAATGGGAAAAATATTCCCAGTAATGTTCTTTGTTGTAGCTGCATTAGTTACAATAACAACAATAACAAGAATGATAGAAGAAGATAGAAAAAATATAGGAACATTAAAAGCTTTAGGATATAGTAAACAAACTATAATTTCTAGATACATAAAATTTGCTTTAGCAACAGCAGTTATAGGAGTTTTATTAGGTACAATAATAGGAACTACATTAATAGTGCAAATATTATTTGTGTCATATAGTAGTTTATATGACTTACCAAATTTATCAACAAGAATTGATTGGAAATATACATTAATTGCTACAATTATTTCGTTATTATCAACAGTATTAGTTACTTTAATAATAACATCAAAATCATTAAAAGAAAATGCAGCAAGTTTGATGAGACCAAAAGCCACAAAAGAAGGAAAAAATATTTTATTAGAAAAAATTCCTTTTATATGGAAAAGGCTAGATTTCTTATTTAAAATTTGTTTTAGAAATATATTTAGATATAAAAGAAGATTGTTAATGACACTTGTAGGAATTGCAGGATGTACAGCTCTTATTTATGCGGGATTAGGTTTGCAAAGTGCAATAAATGGTATAGGTGAAAAACAATTTAAAGACATTAAAAAATTATCAATGGAAGTATATTTACAAAAAGAATTAAGTGAAGAAGAAATAAAAGAAGTAGAAAAATATATTAAAGATCAAGAACATGTAAAAGAATTAACTCCTGTAAATCAACAAACTTTTACAGTAGAAGCAAATGATAATACAAAAGACGTATTTTATATTGTAATGTCAGGAGAAGATGCAGATAAATATATTGGACTTCAAGAAAGAAAATCTCAAGATAAATTAAAACTTAATGATGATGGAGTAATAATTACAGAAAAATTAGCAAATATACTAGATGTAAAAGTAGGAGAAAAAATAAAAATAATTGATGGGGATGCAACTGCTTCTGTAAAAGTAACAGGAATATCTGAAAATTATCTATATAATTATGTTTATTTAACACCAGGAGTTTATAAAAGAATACATGGTAAAGATATAAAATATAATGAAATATTTGTAAATCTTACAGATGACAATTTATCAAATGATGATGAAATAAAATTAAGTGATAAATTAAAAGAAAATGATAAAGTTGCAAGTGTAATTTTAGAGAAAAACTTAAACAATGAATTCCAAACAAGTTTAGGAAGTTTAATGAGTATAGTTATTTTATTTATAGGATGTGCAAGTTTACTTTCTTTTACAGTACTTGTAAATTTAAATAATATAAACATAGAAGAAAGAAAAAGAGAATTAGCAACAATAAAATTACTAGGATTTTACAAAAAAGAATTAGAAAGCTATGTATTTAGAGAAAATATTATTTTAACAATATTTGGAACAATATTAGGCTTAGGATTAGGAATGGGAATATTAGGAATAATAATACAAAGTGCAGAAGTTGAAACTATTTTTTTAGCTAAAGATATAAATATAGTAAATCTATTTATATCTGCAATAGTAACAATTTCATTTACATTAATAACAAACTTATTAATGAAAAAGAAAATAAAAAATATTAATATGATAGATTCATTAAAAAGTGTAGAATAATCTACACTTTTTAATATTATATAATTATACATTATTAATATTTTTGGAGGAAATATGAAAGAGATTATTTATAATAGAACATTAGCGATAAAATATGCTGAAAAATGGGCATATGATAGAAATCCAAGATACTATAATTTTGATGATATTGGAGGAGATTGTACAAATTTTATTTCACAATGTATATTTGCAGGAAGTCAAATAATGAATTATAATAAAAACAATGGATGGTATTATATAAATGGAAATAAGAAGTCACCATCATGGACAGGAGTAGAATTTTTATATAAATTTTTAGTAAACAATAAAAGTGTAGGACCATTTGGAGAAAAAACTGAAATAAATAATATACAAATAGGAGATATTATCCAATTAACATTTGATGGAAATAACTTTACACATTCATTAATTATTGTTAATATAGATAATAAAGATTTAGACAACATTTATACATCATCACATACGGATGATTCATTTAGTAAAAGAGTAAGTAGTTATAGTTTTAAAAATATAAGATTTATACATATAAATGGAATAAGAAAATATTAAAAGAGGTAGAAAATGGTAAATTGTAAAGAACTAGAAAAATGTAGTATATGTCCACATATGTGTGGAATAAATAGAAATAATGGACAAGTAGGAAGATGTAAATCAAACGATAAAGTAAAAATTGCATTATACTCAGTGCATGATTTTGAAGAACCATGTGTTAGTGGAGAAAATGGTTCAGGAACAATATTTTTTTCTAATTGCAATATGAATTGTGTGTTTTGTCAAAATTATGAAATAAGTCAGCAAGGAAAAGGAAAAGAAATAACAATAGAAAGATTAGCGGAGATATTTTTAGAACAACAAAATAGAAATGTAAATAATATAAACTTAGTAACACCAACAAGCTATGTACCACAAATAATAGAAGCAATAAAAATTGCAAGAGTAAACGGATTAAAAATTCCAATTATTTATAATACAAATGGATATGAAAATGTAGAAACCCTAAAAATGTTAGAAGGTTATATAGATATATATTTACCAGATTTAAAATATGCAGAAGATAATTTAGGTTTAGAATATTCTAAAGTTAAAAACTATTTTGAAATAGCAACTACTGCTATAAAAGAAATGTATAGACAGGTAGGGAGTCCTAAATTAAATAATGATGGAATAATAGAAAAAGGTTTAATAATAAGACATTTAATATTACCAAATAACATAGAAAATAGTAAAAAAGTATTAAAATGGATAAAAGAAAATATGAATAAAGATGTTTATGTTAGTGTAATGGCACAATATTTTCCAACATATAAAGCAAAACAAATAAGAGATATAAATAGAAAATTAACAAAAGAAGAATATGAAAAAGTAGAAAATTATTTATATGATCTTGATATAGAAAATGGTTATATTCAAGAATTAGGAGAACATGAAGAAGAATATGTACCAAAATGGGATGTATAATAAAAAGCAGTTATAAAATTAACTGTTTTTTATTTGTGATATAAAAGTTTTGTAAAGTAAGATTTGCTTTTAGAAGATGCGGTCAGTTAATTGACAGAAAGGCATATTTTGTGATAATTTAGTATCTAATATATTAGAAGGAGAAAATTATGAAAAAAGAATATTTTGAAGCAACAGAATTTAATAGTGTAAAAGAAATTCTGTACCATTCAGTTGAAAAGTACAAAGATAATACAGCATTTATATTAAAACATAAAACAAAAGAAGGAATAGAATATGAAAATATTTCATATGAAAGATTATTACAAGAAGTAAACTGTTTAGGAACAGCTTTATTTAAACTAGGTTATAAAGACAAAAGAATTGCAATAGTTGGTAGAAATAAATATGAATGGGTATTAACACATTTAGCAAATTTATTAGGGGGAATAGTATCTGTTCCTATAGATAAAGAATTACAACTAGAAGAATTAGAAAATAGTTTAAAAAGAAGTAAAGCAGAAGTTGTAGTTTTTGATGAAAAATATATAGAAAATATAGAACAAATAAAAGAAAAAAATAACACAAGTATTAAAGAATATATTTGTATGAATGAAAAAGAAAATTATTTAGATATTCATAAATTAATAGAACAAGGAAGAAAAGAAATAGACTTTGGAAATGATGAATATATAAACACATCAATAGATTGCTATAAAATGAATATATTATTATTCACATCAGGAACAACATCAAAATCAAAAGCAGTAATGTTATCACAAAGGAATATAGCATCAAATATATATGCTATGCAATTAGTAGAAGGAATTTTTCCAACAGATGTTAATTTAGCATTTTTACCATTTCACCATATATTTGGATCAACAGAAATGATAATGATGTTAGCTTGTGGAGTAGCAACAGCATTTCCAGATGGTTTAAGATATGTAGCACAAAACTTAAAAGAATATAAAGTATCTGTATTTGTAGGTGTTCCTTTGTTAGTTGAGGCAATTTACAAGAATATACAAAAAGGAATAGAAAAAAAGGGAAAAACAAAAGCTATTGCATTTGCAAAAAAATTAAGTAATGTACTTTTAAAATTCCATATAGATATTAGAAAAAAATTATTTAAAGCAATTATAGACGAGTTAGGTGGAAGTTTAAGATTTGTTATATCTGGTGGAGCACCATTAAGAAAAGAAGTTGCTAAAGGATTTAATGAATTAGGAATAGAATTAGTTCAAGGATATGGATTAACAGAAACAGCACCAGTTATATGTGCAGAAAATAGTTTTAAACAAAAATATGGTTCAATAGGTGTTCCTATGACAAATGTAGAAATAAAATTTGAAAATAAAGATGAAAATGGAATTGGAGAGTTAATTGCAAGAGGTCCAAATGTTATGCTTGGATATTATGAAAATGAAGAAGCTACAGAAGCGGTTATAAAAAACGGATGGTTCCATACAGGTGACTTAGGATATATGGATAAAAAAGGATATGTATTTATAACTGGAAGAAAAAAAGATATGATAGTATTAAAAAATGGTAAAAAAGTATTTCCAGAAGAATTAGAAGCTGTAATTAATCAATTAGAAGAAGTAGAAGAATGTATGGTTTATGGAATACCAGATAAAAAGGACAAAAATGATATAAAATTATCAGTAAAAATAGTTTACAACAAAGATTATTTATCAAAAGAAAATCCAAGTATTACCGAAGAAGAAATAAGAGAGATTTTATGGCAAAAAGTAAAAGAAATAAATAAAACATTTCCACCATATAAATACATAAAAAACATGATTATAACAGATAAAGAATTAATAAAAACAACAACAAAAAAAGTAAAAAGAAATGAAGAAATGAAACTAATAAACTCAGTTGAAAATTAATCTAATATAAACAACAAATATTATTAACAAAAAGTAATAAAAAAGTGTAGTATTTTGTATAAAAATGCTATACTTTTTTTTGTTGATGTGATATATTATCATAAAATAATATAAATTGGAGGTTGTTATGACAGAAGCAGATAAGAATTTTATAGATACATGTAAAGAAATATTAGAACATGGATATTCATCAAAAGGAACAGGTGTAAGAACAAGATGGGAAGATGGAGAAGAAGCAAATTATTTTTCAATAGTTGGAGTTACAAATAAATATGATGTAGGAAAAGAATTTCCTATGATTACATTACGTAATAATTCAGGAACAGTAAAAAGAGCAATTGACGAGATTTTGTGGATTTGGCAAAAAAAATCAAACAATGTAAATGATTTAAATTCACACATATGGGATCAATGGGCAAATCCAGATGGATCAATAGGAAAAGCATATGGATATCAAATGGCAAAAAAATATAAATTTAAAACAAAAGATGGAATAAAAGAAATGGATCAAGTTGATTATGTTTTATATTTATTAAACAATGATCAAGCAAGTCGTAGAATAATGACAAATATATTTAATCATGAAGAATTAAAAGATATGAACTTAGAACCATGTGCATATGGAACACAATGGTTAGTAAAGGGAGGAAAATTACATTTAATATTAAATCAACGTTCACAAGATATGCTTGCTGCAAATGGATGGAATACAATGCAATATGCGGCACTTTTATGTATGTTTGCACAAGTTGCAGGATTAGAAGTGGGAACACTAACACACAATATAGGAGATTGTCATATATATGATAGACATGTTCCTTTAATAGAAAAATTAATACAAGCAGAATCAATGAACGTAAATCCAAAACTAGTAATAAATAATCCAACAAAAAATTTCTATGACTTTAAAGTAGAAGATTTTGAAATACAAGGTTATGATTACAATAAAGATATAAAATTAGGAAAAATACCAGTAGCTATATAATTTAGGAGGAATAAAATGTTAAGTTTAATAGTAGCAAAAGCAAAAAATAATGTCATAGGAAAAGATAATCAATTAATATGGCACTTGCCAGAAGATTTAAAAAGATTTAAAAAATTAACAACAGGACATACAATAATAATGGGAAGAAAAACATTTGAATCATTAGGAAGAGTTTTACCAAATAGACATCATGTTATTTTATGTAATGATGCTAATATGGAAATAGATGATGAAAATGTTGAAATATTAGAAGATATATCATTATTAGATAAATACATAAAAGATGAAGAAGAGCATTTTGTAATAGGTGGAGCTACAATGTACAGATTGTTAATGACATATTGTACAAAAATGTACATAACAGAAATAAATCAAGAATTTGATGGAGATGTATCTTTTCCAGAAATTAATATGAGTGAATGGAAAGTTACTGAAAGAGAAAAAGGATTAAAAGACGAAAAAAATCCATTTGATTATGAATATGTAACATATGAGAGAATATAAATAGTTGTCAATGGGGACGTAGTTTTTTGACAACCATTAAAAAGAAAACTACGAAACAAATAGTAGAAATACGAAGGAGGAAAAAATGGGGAAGGTTTTAAAAAATAGGAAAGGTATTACATTAATAGCATTAATAATAACAATAATAATCTTATTAATACTTGCAGGAGTAACAATAACAATGATAACAGGAGATAATGGAATACTAAAACAAGCAACAAATGCAAGAGAAACAAATAGTAAAGCAGAGTTTGAAGAACAAGTAAAATTAGCAGTAATGGCATCAAGAGTAAATGATACAGCAAGTATAGATTTAAAAACATTAGATGAAGAATTAAATAAAATAAGTGGAACAACAATAACAAAATCAGCAGATGATAACTTACCATGGATAGTAAAAAAAGGAAGTTATGAAGTAACAATAACAGCGAATGGAATAATAACATCAAACACAACAGGAAAAGATGACAGTAAAAAAGATGAAGATACAAAAATAGATTATGGAACAAAGAAACCAGAAGAAGATACAAGAACAGTAATAGAACAAGCAACAGCGGCAAAACCAACAGGTTCAACAATAGATTCAAATACAAATGAAACAACAGGAATAGTAATGATAGATAGTAATCAAAATGAATGGGTATGGGTAGAAGTACCGGCAACAGCATTTGCAACTGCAACAAGTAGTACAGATTATACAAATATAAAAGCAGATTTAATAACATATGCAAGTGATTATAGACAAGGTGAATCAAAATCTAGAGGAAAAAATTGGACAGATGAATGGTATGCTATGGGAGAAAGAGGGATTGTAACAGCAAGTACAGAAGGGTTAACAGATACACAAAAATTATTAAATAATGGATGTGGATTAACATATAATGAATATAATACAAATTATAATAAAATGTTAAGTAGTATATATACAAATAAAGGATTTTATATAGGAAGATATGAAGCGGGAATAGAAAGTAGTGATGAAGACACAAGTTTAGCAAGATATTGGAGAACAGAAATAACAAGTAGTTCACCAAAAGCAGTAAGTAAAAAAGATATGATACCATATAATTTTGTATATTGTAGAGATGCACAACAATTAGCAAATGGAATGGCTACAGGAAATAAAACAAGTAGTTTAATGTATGGAATACAATGGGATTTAGTATGTAAGTTTTTAGAAGTAAAAGGTGATTGGGATACAAGTACAAAGACAGCACAATACTATATAAAAGAAGAAAGTACAAGTTGGGGAAATTTTAGTAACAGTACATTTACAATAAATAGCACAAAAGCAAAGAAATATAATTATAGTAAAAATTCATATGATGACATAAATGAAGGAGAAACAGGAGGTGGATTATTAACAACAGGAGCAAGTGAACAGAATAAAAAAAAGAATATATATGATTTCGCTGGAAATGGATGCGAGTTTACATTAGAAAAGTCAACAAGAGATAGTGCTACTTGTAGTTTAGCGGGAAGCAAGTATAGTTACCATGGATATTTTTATCCGGTTACTTATCGTGAAGATTGTGGTAATGAAGTTACATGGGATAGTTATTGTTTCCGTTCATCACTTTATTAAAAAATGAAAATAAAAGTTGTCAATGGGGACGTAGTTTTTTGACAACAATCGAAAATGGAAAAACACATTTCAAGTTTAAAATTTGAAGTGTGTTTTTGAATTTTATAAAATATTTAGGTTAAACTAATTTTAGGAGGAAAAATATGTTTAAACCTAAAGCAATTTATTATGAAAAAAATATAGAAAACTATCAGTTAGGAAGAGAACTTTTAGAAAAATATAAAGATGTTCCAAAAGTGATTATAGAAAATCATAACAATATAGAAGAAATGAGGAAAAAACAAAATTCTGAATTTGCAGACATGAAAAGAAATTTAATAATTGGAGTACGTAAAACACACAAATTTGTAGAGAATCATAAAACTTCGGATTATTTAGTACCATATACATCTTCAGGTTGTACAGCAATGTGTATGTATTGTTATTTAGTATGTAATTACAATAAATGTGCATACTTAAGATTGTTTGTAAATAGAGAAGAAATGTTACAAAAAATAATAAAAACTGCAGAGAAATCTGAAAAAGAATTAACATTTGAAATAGGAAGCAATAGTGATTTAATATTAGAAAACACAATAACTGGTAATTTAAAATGGACAATAGAAAATTTTGCAAATACACCAAAAGGATATTTAACATTTCCAACAAAATTTGATATGGTTGATGATATTTTAAGTTTAAATCATAATGGAAAAGTTATTGTTAGAGTTAGTGTTAATCCAGAAGAAATTATAAACAAAGTAGAATTTGGAACTTCTAGATTAAAAGGAAGAATAGAAGCAATAAATAAACTAAAAGAAGCAGGATATAAAATAGGAATATTAATAGCGCCTGTTATAATGGTGGATAATTGGAAAGAGCTATACTTAGAATTAATACAAAGATTAAATGAAGAATTATCTGAAAAAGTAAAAAATGATGTATTTTTTGAAATAATATTTATGACTTATAGTTTTGTCCATACTAAAATTAATGAAGAGGCATTTCCTAATGCAATTAACTTATATAATAAAGAATTGATGACAGGAAGAGGTAAAGGAAAATATATGTACAAAAATGGTTTGAGAGAAGATGGAGAACAATTTTTTAGAGAAAATATGAAAAAATATTTTCCAAATAATGAAATAATGTATATAGTATAATTAAAATTATTAATATAGATGTGAGAATTCAAATGAATTTCCTCTGTTTTTTATTGTCATATATACTCAAAATGTGATATAATCGCATAAATTAAGGGGGAATATATATGGATAATAAAAATATAAAAAGAACTAATTATATAAGTTGGGATGAATATTTTATGTCTATAGCAAAGCTTTCAGCAATGAGAAGTAAAGATCCATCAACACAAGTTGGAGCATGTATTGTAAGCAATGACAACAGAATATTATCTATAGGATATAACGGAGCACCTAATGGATTTAGTGATGAAAAATTTCCTTGGGCTAGAGAAGGAGATAATTTAAATACGAAATATCCATATGTATGTCACGCTGAAATGAATGCAATATTGAATTATAGAGGAAGTAAAAAAGATTTAGAAAATGCTAAAATATATGTAGATTTATTTCCATGCAATGAATGTGCAAAAATTATAATTCAATCAGGAATAAAAGAAGTAATTTATTTATCTGATAAATATGCTAATTCTGAAAATAATATAGCATCAAGAAGATTATTTGATGAATGTGGTGTTAAGTATACAAAAATAGAATTAGATAAAGAAAAAGAAATAATAATAGATTTAAAATAAAGAAAAATCCCTAATATTAATTAGGGATATGTTTTTGAGGTACTAATTATGTATAAATATATAAACAATGAAAAGGATTTAGAAGAAGTAGGAGAAAAAATAAAAGAAGGAAAAATAGTAATATTTCCAACAGAAACAGTATACGCGATTGGAACAAATGGATTAGATGCTAATGCTGTAAAAAAATTATATGATATAAAAAAAAGAGACTATAAAAACCCAATAAATTTATTAGTAAATAATATTAATATGATAGAAAAAATTACACAAAATATAACAGAATTAGAATATAAATTAATGGAAAAATTTTTTCCGGGTCCATTTACAATTATATTAAACAAAAAAGATATAGTGCCAGATATTGTAACTGCTGGAAAAAATAAAGTTGGAGTTAGAGTTCCAGATAATAAAATTGCATTAGAAATAATAAGTAATGCAGGAGTACCAATTTCTGCACCAAGTGCTAATATATCTGGTAGACCAAGTGGGACAAATTTTGATGATATAAAATTAGACTTTGTAGAAGATATTGATTATATAGTTGATGGAGGAGAATGTAAAATAGGTTTAGAATCAACAATTGTAGAAGTAATTGATAATGTTGTGCATATATTAAGACCAGGGGCTGTAACTTATGACGATATATTAAAAATAACTCCAAATATTGAGAAAGATTATGAACAAAATAATAAATTATTACCAAGTCAAAAACTAAAACATTATTCTTTAAATTGTGAAAGTGTTCTAATATATGGGAATGATAACAAAAAAGTAATTTCAAAAATAAATGATGAAATTAAAAAATATAACAATGCAGTAGTTTTTTGTTTAGAAGAAGATGTTAACAAAATTGACTCTAAAAATGTTATATCAATGGGAACTAAAGAAAATTTAGAAGAAATTTCTAAAAAGTTATTTAAAAATTTAAGAAAAATAAATCAATTAAATCCAGAAATAGTACTTATTAAAGGAATAGAGGAAAGAGGACTAGCAGTAGCTATAATGAATAGATTAAAAAATGTATGCAAAGATAATGTAGTAGAAGTTAAATAAAGTTATATAAAATATTATGTTTTAATAATTTCTATATATTGTTTTTCAAATGCCGCGTAGCGACCAACTGGAGCGTTAGCGGAGGGCGAATGGAGCATCCTTCCCGAAGGATTTCGAGGGATGCGACAACAAGGCATAGAAAAACAATATATAGAAATTTTATTTTTTCTTTACTTAACTTCTACTACAGTTACACCCATTTCACCTTCACCATATGTTCCCATTCTATATGATGCTACATGAGGGTGATTTTTTAAAAATTGATGTATACCATTTTTCAATTTTCCAGTACCTTTACCATGTACAATTCTTGCTGTTTTGATTTTAGCTAAAGCACAATCATCTAAAAACTTGTCAACTACAAATGTAGCTTCTTCAACAGTATAACCAATAACATTTATTTCTGTTTTTACATTTCTAGTTTTAGAAATACTAGTATAATTTTTGGTATCTTTTTTTGTAGTAGTTTCCTTATGAGCTTTTTCTAAATATTTAATAGGAATATTCATTTTTATGCTACCAACTTGAACAATAACTTCATTTGATTTTGATATATTTGATAATACAATTCCATTTTGTTTTAAAGTTGTAACAAAAACTGTTTCATTTTGTTTTATTTGTGAAATATTTAATGCATTTGATATTGATTTTGTTTCATAGTTTTGTAAAGAAATACTATTAATATCGTTATTTAATTTGTTTCTTAAATTATTTTGAGTTTTTATATCACTAGAATTATTTAAATTCTTTATAATTTCATTTGCTTCATCTTTTGCATTAAGAAGAATTTTTCTTGCTTCAATTTTTGCATTATTAATTAAATCAATTTTCTGTTTTTCTAAATTACTATTATCTTGTATAAGACTAGCTTTTAAAGTTTTAACTTCTTCTAAATATTTTTCAGTTTCTTGCTTTTCAGCTTCAATTTTAGCTTTATTGTCATATATATTTTTTAATAATTCTTCAATACTTACGTCATCACTGTTTAACATACTTTTTGCATATGTTATTATTTCTTGTTTTAATCCTAATTTTTTGCTTATTTCAAATGCATTACTTTTTCCTGGAACTCCAATTAATAGTTTGTAAGTAGGGCTTAAAGTTTCTAGATTAAATTCAACGCTTGCGTTTTTAACACCTTTTGTAACTAAAGCATATTCTTTTAATTCTTGATAATGTGTAGTTGAAATAGTTAGTGCATTAATGTTTTTAAAATAATCTAAAATACTAATTGCTAAATTTGCACCTTCTAAAGGATCTGTTCCAGAGGCTAATTCATCTAGTAATATTAAACTTTTATCAGTTGCTGTATTTACAATATCTACAATGTTTGTCATATGAGCAGAGAAAGTACTTAATGATTCTGAAATACTTTGGTCATCACCAATATCTGCAAATATTTCATCAAAAACAAATATGCTAGATTGTTCATCAGCTGGAATGTTTAAACCACTACAAGCCATACATACTAAAAGTCCAATTGTTTTTAAAGTAACAGTTTTTCCACCTGTATTAGGACCAGTTATTACTAAAGTAGAAAAATCTTCTCCAATATTTACTGAAATTGGTACTACTTTATTTTGATCTATTAATGGGTGCTTAGCATTTATTAATTTTATATTTTTATTATCATTAATATTTGGTGTAATTCCTTTTATATCTTTAGAGTAACTTGACTTTGCAAATATATAATCAAGATATCCTATAGTTTCTACATTTGTTTTTAACTCATTTGTTATAGGAGATAGCAATAAAGATAAATCTTTAAGAATCTTTTCAATTTCAAGATGTTCTTCAATTTTTAAGTTATTTATATCATTATTTGTTTCGAATATTGATATAGGTTCTATAAAAACAGTTGAACCACTACTTGATATATCATGTACAAATCCTTTTATCATACTTCTGTATTCTTCTTTTACAGGAATTACGTATCTGTCATTTTTAATTGTTATTATATTTTCTTGTATATATTTAGAGTAACTTGATGAATGTATAAATGAGTTTAATTTGTCTTTAATATCTTGTTCTAAATTTCTTTGCTTTCTTCTAATGCTTTTTAAACTTGAAGAAGCGTCGTCTGCTATTGTATTTTCGTCAATTATTATTTTTGATATTTTTTCAACAATATTTTTATTTGTATATAATTTAGAAAAATATTGTTCAAGTAATGTAAAAGAAGATGTATCAATTGTTTCTGTGTAAAAATAATTTTTTAATTCTTGTGATAATTGTAAAATGTTTTTTATTTCTAAAATAGATTTTATAGATAGAACTCCAAAACTTTCTAATGTTAGTAAATTTTCTGAAATATTTGCTATCTCTGACATTGGAGCAGTTGACATTCTATATGTTAAATTTACAGCTTCTTCAGTTTCTTGTAATAATTTTAATACTTCATCTTTGTTGTTAGATGGTACTAAATTTGCTACAAGATTTTTTCCTACATATGTTTTACAATAACCTGAAAGTATATTTATTATTTTAAAATATTCTAATTTATTTAAATATGTTTGTTTCATTTTTAAAATCTCCTAATTAATAAACTCTATATATTATGCCACAAAACAGCTTAAAATTCAATATGATTAAGGGTGTGTTTTTTTATTTAATGTACTTAAAGGGGACAAAATTTACATAATTTGACTATATAAAGAAAAAGTAGTATAATATAAGGAGTAACTGTAAACCTTGTATTGCCATTAAAGCAATGAATAAAAAAACATAAGGAGGACAAAGAAATGGCAAAATATGAAGAATTGGGCTATTGCCCAAATAATGAATTTGGCTTTTGCAAGACCACAGAGAATGGTAAGAGAGCCCTAGAGATTCTTGGGGATCGGATAGGATACATGGTATATGAAACCAATTCGGTTTCGTATAAAAAATCCTATATTGTTTCAGTAATAGCTGAAACATCAGGGTCTCTAGGAATTGAGGTTGCAGCTCATTTGAGATGTCTTATTCCGGAGTGCAATTACCTGGAAAACATAGGAAAGAAAATTTCCTGTGTAGATGTAATAAACCCAGCATTGTTGTTGGGTGACGTTGTTTACAATAACAACAAATGGAAAAACATAGACCCTCATTCTGGAATATGTTTGTTACAAGATGAAAGATTCTTGGTAACAATCCAGGACCAGGAAGATGCAGTAAAAGTATACTTATATAAGCTGTAATCTTAATTTAGTAATCTGAATTTCAGGAGAGAAATGCAAGGTATCTCTCAAGCACTGATGAAAATCAGTGCTTTTACTTTTGAGTAATATTTTTTAATTTTAATGGCTGTCAATAGAATGTAGTTTTCTGACAACTTTGTTTAAAAAAATCAGAAAAATTATTGCAAAATAAAAATAAAAGTGATATCATATTAAACAATATAAAAATACATAAACAAGACAAGATAAATAGAAAAATATCTTTTAGAGAGCCAAAGGTAGCTGAAAATTTGGTAAGTAAAATCTATTTATTATCACTTTGTTAGTTGCTAAACTGAAATAAAAGTAAGTTTTGCCGTATATCTGCGTTAAAGATATTTGAGAGAGTAAATTTATAAAAATATAAATTGCTAAATTAGGTGGTACCGCGGAAGTTAAATCCATTTCGTCCTAAAATATAGGATGAAATGGATTTTTTGTATAAAGGAGGATAAAATGCAAGAACTAGAATTAAAAAGAGTTTATAAACATTTTAAAGGAGATTATTATTTTGTAGAAGATGTAGTAATACACAGTGAAACAAGAGAAAAATTAGTTTTATATAGACCATTATATGGTGATGGAAAACAATTATATGTAAGACCAATTGATATGTTTTTAAGTGAAGTAGACCACGAAAAATATCCAAATGTTAAACAAAAATACAGATTTGAATTACAAAATATAGAAAGTGTAAACAAAAAATAGAAGGGGAAATTTATATGTATAAAAAAGTAGAATTACCAAATGGATTTGTTGGTATGGAAAATGAAGTAGCTAAAGTTTGGAAAGAAAAAGATATTATAAAGAAAAACTTTGCTATGAATGAAGGAAAAAGATATTTTACATTTTATGATGGACCTCCAACAGCAAATGGAAAACCACATGTTGGACACATCGAAACAAGAGTAATGAAAGATATTATTCCAAGATACAAAGTAATGAAAGGTTATAAAGTTATAAGAAAAGCTGGTTGGGATACACATGGACTTCCAGTTGAACTAGAAATAGAGAAAAAACTTGGAATTTCTGGAAAAGAACAAATTGAAGATTATGGAGTAGAAAAATTCGTTAAAGAATGTAAAGACAGTGTTTTCACATATGTTCATATGTGGGAAGAAATGACAAACAAAGTTGGATATTGGGTTGATATGGAAAATCCATATGTAACATATCATAATGATTATATAGAGTCTGTTTGGTGGGCATTAAAACAAATGTGGAATAAAGGTCTTTTATATGAAGGACATAAAGTTATGCCATATTGCCCAAGATGTGGAACAGCATTATCTTCACATGAAGTCGCACAAGGATATAAGGATGTAAAAGATTTAACTTGTATTGCAAAATTTAAAGTAAAAGGAAAAGATAATACTTATATTTTAGCTTGGACAACAACTCCTTGGACTTTACCATCAAACTTAGCATTGTGTGTAAATAAAACATATGATTATGTAGAAGTTAAAGCAAATATTGGTACAGATGATGAACCTGTATACGAAAATTATATATTAGCAAAAGATTTATTAGGTACTGTATTAAAAGAAACACCTTATGAAATTGTAAGTGAATTTAAAGGTGAAGATTTATTAGGAACAGAGTATGAACAATTAATGCCATTTGCTCAAGTTGATGGAAAAGCATTTGTTGTAATTCATGGTGACTATGTTAACTTAGAAGATGGTACAGGAATTGTACATATTGCACCAGCATATGGTGAAGATGATAGCTTAGTTTCTAAACAAAATGGAATTGCGTTTGTAAATTTAGTAGACAAATCTGGAAAATTCGTTAAAGAAGTAGAACCATGGGCAGGAAGATTTGTAAGAGATTGTAATGAAGATATTTGTAAGTGGCTTGCAGAACAAGGAAAATTATTCTCTAAAGAAAAACATTTACACTCATATCCACATTGTTGGAGATGTGACACACCACTTCTTTATTATCCAAAAGAGAGTTGGTTTGTAGCTATGAGTAAATTAAGAGATGAATTAGTTGCAAATAACAACAAAGTAAATTGGTATCCAGATACAATAAGAACAGGAAGATTTGGAAAATTCCTAGAAAATGTTATAGATTGGGGAATCTCAAGAGATAGATATTGGGGAACACCTCTTCCAGTATGGACTTGTGAGGATGAAAATTGTGGACATCAAGAATGTATTGGATCAATAGAAGAATTAAAAGAAAAAGCTATTGATTGTCCAGAAGAAATAGAATTACATAAGCCATACATAGACAATGTACATTTAAAATGTCCAAAATGTGGAAAAGAAATGAAAAGAGCAAAAGAAGTTATAGATTGTTGGTTTGACTCTGGATCAATGCCTTTTGCACAATGGCATTACCCATTTGAAAATAAAGAAATGTTTGATAATAATTTCCCAGCAGGATTTATATCAGAAGCTATTGATCAAACAAGAGGATGGTTCTATACATTAACAGCAATTGGAACAGCTTTATTTGGAAGAACCCCATTTGAAAACTGTATAGTTTTAGGCCATGTATTAGATGAAAAAGGACAAAAAATGTCTAAATCAAAAGGTAATGGTGTAGATCCAATGATATTATTAAATCAAGTTGGTGCAGATGCAACAAGATGGCATTTTTATACAGTATCAGCTCCATGGTTACCAACAAGACTTGGACTAAATAATGTTCAAGAAACACAAAGAGGATTTTTAAGTACTTTATGGAATGTATATTCATTCTATGTACTTTATGCAGAAATAGATCAATTTAATCCATTAGAATACAAAGATTTTAAAATAACAAATGTAATGGATAAATGGATAATTTCTAAATTAAATACACTTGTAAAAGATGTAGATGAAAAATTAAATAATTATGATATTACATCAGCAGCATTAATGATAGAAGATTTTACAGACGAACTTTCAAATTGGTATGTTCGTAGGAATAGAGAAAGATTCTGGTTAACTGAATTAAATGATGATAAAATAGGTGCATATGTAACACTTTACAAAGTATTAGTTACATTAAGCAAAATTTCAGCACCATTTGTACCATTTATGGCAGATGAAATATATCAAAATTTAGTTGTAGGATTAGATAAAACTGCACCAGAAAGTGTACATTTATGTTTATGGCCAGAAGTTGACGAAACTGCAATAGACAAAAAATTAGAAAAAGAAATGGATTTAGCATATAAAATTGTTAAATTAGGAAGAAGTGCAAGAAATTCTGCAAATATTAAAAACAGACAACCACTTTCTGAAATGCTAATTTCTATAGATACTTTACCAGAATATTATTCAGATATAGTAAAAGAGGAATTAAATGTTAAGAAAATAGAACTTGGAGCAGAAATGTCTGAATATGTTAATTTTGAAATTAAACCAAATTTACCAGTGCTTGGTAAAGAATATGGAAGGTTAATACCAAGAATAAAAGAAGAAATTGCTAAGAAAAATCAAATGGATTTAGCTAATACTGTTAAAAATGGCGGAGTAGAATATATAGAAATAGATGATACTCAAATTGGATTAAATTCAGAAAATCTACTTGTTACAATGCAAGGAAAAGATGGATTTGCATTTAGTGGAGAGGGCGAAATTGGTGTTGTGTTAGATACTCATATAACAGAAGAACTAAAAGAAGAAGGATATTTAAGAGAAATTCTTTCTAAAGTTCAAAATATGAGAAAAGATAAAGGATTTGAAGTTTTAGATAGAATAAATCTTTATGTAGAAGGAAATGAAGATATAGAAAAAGTAATTAAAAAATTCGAAGATACAATAAAACATGATACTTTAGCAAATAATATTATTTATAATGCTTCAAGAGATAGCTACATAGAAACAGGTATAAATGATCAAAAATTAAATATAGATGTCGAAGTAGTAAAATAATTTCAAAAACAAAAAGGAAAGTTTAAAAACTTTCCTTTTTGTTATGGGGCTTCTAACCAGGATTGAACTGGTGACCTCAGCCTTACCAAGGCTGCACTCTACCAACTGAGCTATAGAAGCAATTTAGTATATTATATATAAATATATTTATATTGTAAATAGAAAATAAAGAAAAATATTAAATGAATTAAAATTGACATAAAACGCTATAAATGGTAAAATATAATTATAATGGAAAAAAGGAGAATATATATGCCAGGTTATGTAATTCATGTTGCGGTAGCACAAGAATATTTAAAAAAACATAAAAATAATGAAAATAAAGAAGAGTTTGTAAAGGGAACTATAGAACCAGATTTAATAAAACCTAAATCATTATCACATTATGGAAAATCTCCAGCATATACTAATTTGAAAAAATTCTTAGAAAGTAATGAAATTGAAACAAGTTTTCAAAAAGGATTTTTTTTACATTTAATAACAGATTATTTATTTTATAATCATTATTTAGATAAGTTTTCAAGGGAAGATATTTATAATGATTATGATATTTTAAATGCAAGACTTATAGAAAAATATAATGTGCAATTACCAGAAAAAGTTAAACAGTACGTGTTTAATAAAGAAGGAACAACTAAAATATTAAGTGAAGAACTTGCTTATAAGGTTATAGACGAAATATCAAATTTGAAAATGGAAGATATACAAAAAGAAGTATTAGAAGATAATGAAAAATGGACAACATATAAAAATTTAATTTAAAAAGGAGAAATTAATATGTTAGGTTATGTATCAGGTGAATATGATATTTTAAGATCTAAAGATTTAAGAAAATTAGATGAAATGATTCAAAAAAATAAAGAGAAAGGAAATAAATATTTTTCTGTAGCAATATATCAAAACGAGTTATGCGAAGAATTAGGAATGGATACACCATTAAAATCTGCTGAAGATAGAGCAAAAATAATGGAACAAATAACAGGAGTGGATTTTACATTTATCATAGATTCTTTAGAGGAACAAAAAATAAGAGATAAAGCTTTAACTGCATTTGAAGAATATCAAGAGAGAAAAAAAGAAGAAAATGAAAAGAAAAAAGAAGAAGAAAAGAAATATGAAACGGTTTATGTTCCAGGTACATATGACTTATTTCATGCAGGACATTTAGAAAATTTAATGGAAGCACAAAAATTAGGAAATAAAATAGTTGCGGGAGTTAAATCTGATGAATTGGTAAAAAAACAAAAGGGAGATTTTCCTAAGATAAATGCAGAAGAAAGAATGGAAATATTAAGACATTTTAAATTTATAGATGGAGTTTATGAGTTTTATACAAGAGATTTACATGTAGCATCAGATTGGGTAAAAGCTAGATATGGAACAGTTCCTACAATAGTATGTGGATCAGATTTAGAAAAAGATTATAAGAATATAAATGATTTAACGATTGTTTATACAGATAGAGATGCTAAAAAAATGCAAGAAAGGTCAACAACTGCATATAAGAAAAAGCTGAAACTAAGACAGGTTACTATTGAAGACAAAGAAAAACATTTTACTGGAAACATTGATATAAAATCAAAACAACAAAATAAAGAAAACAAAGATGATGGTGAAGAAAGATAATTATATAATAAAATAGAAGGAGTTCTGTATTACAGAACTCCTTCTACTACAAATAAAACTGGATCCATCCCATATTCTATTCGTAAATCAGCCAGATTGGCTGTGCAAGCTGGTTCAATCCAGCCAGGTTTTTCAACCCAAGTTCCATCCAGTTCTCGCCGGATGAAGTGATAATCATATCCAATATATTCATCATTGGTCTTTTTTAGGTAAAAGCCAATAATATATGAATTTTCAGGTGCTTCATCTGTTGATATGATTTTCCGGAGCTTGATGTTTCCGAATTTTTTACCTGCTTCTTCAACAATTTCCTTTATTGGAGTTGACCGGAATCCATAAAGATTATAATCTAAAATACTTTTAGACTTATCTCTAAAGGTTCCAAAAGCAAATAACATACAATTTGCTTTGTTGTCTTTCATGTTAAGATTGTTAAATTCTTGCACTGTCAATGGATTAAATTTTTTCATGATGTTCTCCTTTTGTTGTGTGGGGTAATATAATATCTATTACCTAAATTTACAAGTTACTAATTTAATTATATCACAAATATGGCTAATCTTCAAATTTTAATAGACAAACTAACAATTTTGTGCTATATTATAATATGAATTTTTAATAGAAGAAATATATAAATTATTAAAATATAAAGGGAGAGGTAAAAATGAAAATTGGTATAGTTGGACTTCCAAATGTAGGTAAAAGTACTATGTTTAATAGCATAACAAAAGCAGGAGCAGAATGTGCTAATTATCCGTTTTGTACAATAGAACCAAATGTTGGAGTTGTTCCAGTTCCAGATGAAAGAATAGATAATTTAGCCAAGATGTATAATCCACAAAAAATAACACATGCAGTTGTTGAATTTGTTGATATAGCTGGATTAGTAAAAGGTGCTAGTAGAGGAGAAGGCTTAGGAAATAAATTCTTATCACATATAAGAGAAGTTGATGCAATATGTCAAGTTGTTAGATGTTTTGAAGATTCTAATGTAGTACATGTTGATGGTAGTGTTGATCCAATTAGAGATATAGAAACAATAAATTTAGAATTAATATTTGCAGATATAGAAACTGTTGATAAAAGATTAGATAAAGCAAGAAAATCATTAAAAGCAGATAAAAAATTCCAATTTGAAATAGATTTATTAGAAAAAATAAAAAAAGGTCTAGAAGATGGATTGCCAGCAAGAGCACTTGAATATTCAGATGAAGAAAAAGAAATAGTAAAAGACTTATTTTTATTAACAACAAAACCAATAATATATATAGCAAATATATCAGAGTCACAATTAGAAGCACCAGATAGAGAAGAAATGGTAATAAAAGTTAAAGATTATGCTAAAAGAGATAATGCAGATGTTGTGACATTGTGTGTTAAAGTAGAAGAAGAATTATCAGGGTTAGATGATGAAGATAAAAAAGAAATGTTAGAAGCATTAGGACTAGAAGAATCTGGATTAGATAAATTAATTAAGAAAAGTTATGATTTATTAGGACTTATGTCATTTTTAACAGCAGGAGAACCAGAAGTTAGAGCTTGGACAATAAAAAAAGGAACAAAAGCACCAGAAGCTGCTGGAAAAATCCATTCAGATATACAAAGAGGATTTATAAAGGCAGAAGTTGTTTCATATGATGATTTAATGAGAGAAGGTTCAATGGTAGCAGCTAGAGAAAAAGGATTAATTCGTTCAGAGGGAAAAGAATATATAATGCAAGACGGAGATATTGTATTATTTAAATTTAATGTATAAAGGAGAGATAATAATGGGAGAAAATCAAAACAATAATCAAGAACAAGAATTAGATATAAATCAATTAATGCAAATTAGAAGGGATAAATTAGCTGAATTACAAGAACAAGGTAAGGATCCATTTGAAATAACAAAATTTAATAGAACACATACAGCAGGACAAATAAAGGCAAATTATGAAGAATTTGAACAAAAAGATGTTACTGTTGCAGGTAGAATTATAGCAAAAAGAATAATGGGAAAAGCATCATTCTGCACAATACAAGACAGTGATGAAAAAATTCAGAGTTATGTAAGTATAAATGATTTAGGAGAAGAAAGTTATAAAGCTTTTAAAACATTTGATATAGGAGATATTATTGGTATTACAGGTTTTGTATTTAAAACAAGAACAGAAGAAATATCAGTACATGCAAAAGAAGTTACTTTACTTTCTAAATCTTTAAGACCATTACCAGAAAAATTCCATGGATTAAAAGATCCAGATTTAAGATATAGACAAAGATATGTAGATTTAATAATGAACCCAGAAGTAAAGAAAACTTTTGAAATAAGAAGTAAAATAATTACAGAGATAAGAAAAATACTAGATGAAAAAGGATATTTAGAGGTTGAAACACCAATATTAAATACAATATCAGGTGGAGCAACAGCTAAGCCATTTATAACACATCACAATGCATTAGATTTACCAATGTATTTAAGAATTGCAACAGAATTAAATTTAAAAAGATTAATTGTTGGTGGATATGATAAAGTTTATGAAATGGGAAGAATATTCAGAAATGAAGGAATGGATATAAGACATAATCCAGAATTTACATCAATAGAATTATATTCAGCATATGAAGATTATAATGATATGATGGATATAACAGAAGAAATATTTACAAAATGTGCAATGAAAGTTTTAGGAACAACAAAAATAACATATCAAGGACAAGAAATTGATTTAACACCTGGATGGAAAAGAATTACTATGATTGATAGTATTAAAGAAGCTTGTGGAGTTGATTTTAATGAAATAAATTCAGACGAAGAAGCTGTAAAAATTGCAAAAGAAAGAGGATTAGAAATTCCAGATTCAACAAAGGAAACAAGAGGAGATGTAATTAGTTTATTCTTTGATGAATATGTTGAAAAAACATTAATACAACCAACATTTATATATGATTATCCAGTAGAAATTTCACCACTTGCAAAAAGAAGTTCAAAAGACACTAGATTAACGGAAAGATTTGAAATATTTATAGGTGGTAGAGAATATGGAAATGCATTTTCAGAATTAAATGATCCAATTGACCAATATGAAAGATTTAAAAAACAAGTTGAAGCAAGAAATGCTGGAGATGAAGAAGCTGGTATGATGGATGAAGATTTTATACAAGCTCTTGAATATGGTATGCCTCCAACAGGTGGATTAGGTATAGGTGTTGATAGATTAGTAATGCTATTAACAGACGCAGCATCAATTAGAGATGTATTATTATTCCCAACAATGAAACCATTAAATTAAAAAGAAAAAGAAGAAAGCACTTGCTTTCTTCTTTTTTGCCGTATTTGTTTTAGGCTGATTCTTTCTTTTTATGAATAATAGTACAGTCGAAGAAATTATTTTCCGCTAAAAATTCTTCTAATTCAGTCAAATCATAATTGGCTGAAGTTGTATAATTATTCAAAACATTAACACATTGTTGTGCTAAATTCGGAAATAATGAATTTGGCTCATCGTCGTTGTTTAAAATAATTGTAATGTTATCTCCAAAAGCTTGCAATTGAATAAATGCATCTGTTAAAGAAAACATACAACCATTTTTATAGTAAACGTCTATTTTTTCAAACATATTACTATTCATATTTAGTATATAATGACCAACAAACTCTGGAGTGTTTTCTTTTAAGTAGATTAAATTTGTACTTATGTTCATTACAAATTTTTTGTGATTGGAATCCTCTACATACATCTTACTTATTTCTCCAGTTAATTGTAATGGTAAAACCAATTTATTAGACAAACTGTTTTCTTTAAAAGTACTTATTTTAACACCAATTTGGTCTAATAAATCAATGAAACTTGTGTTATAATATTTTAATATATATAACAATTCATTTCTTAATTTTTGGTTGCCATTAGCAATTGTACAATGTGCCAATAACTTGTCAATTTCCCGTTGCCTTTTTCTTTTTGTTTTAATCATTTTTTTGCCAATCTCCCTTTCTTTTTACGACAAAGTTAATGTGTAACAAAAATCATTATACAACAAAAAAAATAAAAAAGCAAATAAAGTGAATAAATTACTTGCAATTCTTTACTTTATGCTGTTAATGTTATATAATAACGACCATAGGGGAAAAGGAGAAAGATATGTTTAATTTTTCATTTGATAAAAGAATTTTATATGTTGTACTTGGGATAATGGTTGTATCTACATTGATACAATATACAACTCAAGAAGGTGCATTGCTTTCTTTATTGTTAACAATACCAGGAGTATTAATTGCAATAACATTTCACGAATATGCCCATGCTTTTGCAGCAGATAAATTAGGAGATGATACACCAAGAAGGCAAGGAAGATTAAGTTTAAATCCATTTGCACATTTAGATCCAATTGGATGTGTATTACTATTGTTTGCAGGATTTGGTTGGGGAAAACCAGTAGAAGTTAATCCTAGAAATTACAATAGAAACATATCAATGGAAAAAGCAGATGCAATTGTATCATTTGCAGGTCCTGCAATGAATTTTGTGTTGGCTATTATTTTTACATTAGTTTATTGTGCAATATATAAATTTGCATCAACTGCATTTTTATTATCAACATATGGAATGGTTATATTAAGTTTAATATCTTATACAATAGTTATAAATATAGGATTAGGTGTATTTAATTTAATACCACTTCCTCCATTAGATGGATCAAAAATAATAAATATATTTTTACCATATAAGGCTAAGCAATGGTTTGCAAATAATGAAAATATATTTTATATAGTATTTTTAGTAATATGGATTACAGGAATAGCAGGTACAATTATTTCACCAGCAATTAACTTTTTAGGAAGTTCTTTATTAAAATTAGGAATGAAAATATTTGGATTATAAAAGGAAAATGAAATGAAAGATATAATAACACTTGGAATAGAATCAAGCTGTGATGAAACTTCTGTTGCAGTTGTAAAAAATGGTAGAGAAGTTTTATCAAATGTAATAGATTCACAAATAAAAATACATGAAAAATATGGAGGAGTTGTTCCAGAAATAGCATCTAGAAATCATATAGAAGCAATTTCTAGAGTAACAAAAACAGCACTAAAAGAAGCAAATATTAATTTTAATGATATAGATGTTGTTTCTGCAACATATGGACCACGGATTAGTTGGTGCTTTATTAGTTGGTTTGTCTTATGGAAAAGCCTTAAGTTTTGCAATAAACAAGCCATTAGTAGGAGTAAATCATATACAAGGACATATAGCTGCAAATTATATAACACATAAAGAATTAAAACCACCATTTTTGTGTCTTTTAATATCTGGTGGTAATACTCAATTAGTTCATGTTAAAGATTATACAGAATTTGAAATATTAGGAAAAACAAGAGATGATGCAATAGGAGAGGCTTTTGATAAAGTTGCAAGAGTTGTAGGACTTGGATATCCAGGAGGACCTAAAGTTGATAAATTAGCAAAACAAGGTAATCCAACAATAGAATTACCTAAAACACATTTTGATAATTTAGATTTTAGTTTTAGTGGAATAAAAACAGCAGTTATTAATTTAAACCATAATAATCCTAATATTAAAAGAGAAGATTTATGTGCAAGTTTTGAAAAAACAGTAACAGAAACATTAATTGAAAATACTTTAAAAGCATTAAAGTCTATAAATTTAAAAACAATAGCTTTAGGCGGAGGGGTTTCAGCAAATAGTTATATAAGAGAAGAATTTTTAAAATTAGAAAAAGATGGAATAAAAATATTTACTCCAGATATAAAATTATGCACAGATAATGCAGCAATGATTGCATGTGCAGGGTATTATAATTATATAGCTGGAAATACAAATAAATTAGATTTAAATGCGGTACCAAATTTAAAATTATAAAAATTAGAAGGAGTAATAATGTCAATATTTGCAGTAGCAGACCTACATTTGTCTTTTAATATAAATAAACCAATGTATGTATTTGGAGACAATTGGATTGGTTACGAAGAAAAAATAAAAAAAGATTGGATGGAAAAAATAACTGATAATGATTTAGTATTATTACCAGGAGATTTTTCGTGGGAAACATACTTAGAAAATACATATAAAGATTTTGAATTTATAAATAATCTACCAGGAAAAAAGATATTATTAAAAGGAAATCATGACTATTGGTGGAGTACTGTTACAAGTATGAGAAAATTTATAAAAGAACAAGGATTTGAAAATATTGACTTTTTATATAACAATAGTTATGAATATAATGACTATATAATAGCAGGTGCTAGAGGATGGAGCCTTACAGATGAAGTTCAGGATGAAAAGTTTATAAATCGTGAACTAAATAGGTTAGAATTATCATTAGAAGATGGAATTAATAAATTCGGTAAAGATAAAGAAATAATAGTTTGTATGCACTACCCACCTATAATAAGCAAAAAATTAAATAATAATGAAGAATTAAAATTTGTAAATTTAATGAAAAAATACAATGTAAAAAAATGTTTATATGGACATTTACATGCAAGTTCAATAAAAGATGCTGTAGAAGGAACAATAGAAGGAATTGAGTTTAAATTAGTTAGTATAGATGGACTAGATTTTAAAGTATATAAAGTAATTTAAAATATTGGTGAGATTAATGGTAGATTTAAATAAAGATGTTAAATATATAAAAGGAGTAGGACCTAATAGAGTAAAACTTTTAAATAAATTAAATATAAATACATTAAAAGATTTAATAACATATTATCCAAGAACATATGAAGATAGAAGTAAACCAAAAAATATATGTGAATGTCTTGATGGAGAAGAAGTTTTAATAGAAGGGATTTCTGCAACTAATTTAGTAAGTACAAGAATTAGAGGAAAAACAATGCAGAGATTGACAATAAAAGATGAGACTGGAAGCTGCTTAATAACATGGTTTAATCAAGATTATTTGAAAAGAAATTTTCATCTTGGAAATAAATATAGTTTTTTTGGAAAAATACACATAAAAAATGGAAGATATGAAATGACTTCGCCTGTGTATGATATTGAAGGAAAAAATAACAATACAGGAAAAATAATCCCTATATATCCACTTACATATAATTTATCACAAAATGTAATAAGAAAGATTATAGAAAATGGTTTAGCCGAAGTAAATGATAGTTTGTTTGAGACTTTACCAGAATATATATTAAAAAAATACAGTTTAATAGAAATAAATAAAGCAATAGATTATATACATTTTCCAAAAGATTTTTTAGATTTTCAAAATGCAAGAAATAGATTAGTTTTTGAAGAGTTATTAGCTATGCAATTAGCTTTATTAACTTTAAAAAATAATTATATAGCTAATAATAATGGAATCCAATTTAGCAAAGATGCAAAAATGTCAGATGTTATAAATTCTCTTCTATTTAATTTAACACATGCACAATTAAGAGTTTTGGAAGATATAGATAAAGATATGGAATCTTCAAAGTCTATGAATAGATTGTTGCAAGGTGATGTTGGATCAGGAAAAACAGTAGTTGCAATGATTTCTGCATATAAAGCAGTAAAATGTGGTTATCAGGCAGCAATTATGGCACCAACAGCAATATTAGCAACACAGCATTTGCAAAATTTTAAAAATATATTAGAAAAATTTGATATTAATTGTGAATTATTAGTATCAAGTATTACTAAAAAGAAAAAAGAAGAAATTCTACAAAATTTAAAAAATGGTAAAATTGATATATTAATTGGAACACATGCAATTTTAGAAGAAAATGTAGAATTTAAAAATTTAGGATTAGTTGTTACAGATGAACAACATAGATTTGGAGTAAAGCAAAGAACAACAATAGCTCAGAAAGGAAAAAATCCAGATGTATTAGTTATGACAGCAACGCCAATTCCAAGAACATTGGCATTAATATTATATGGTGATTTGGATATATCTATAATAGATGAGCTTCCACCAAATAGAAAACCAATAGATACATTTGCTATACCAAAAACAGATGCAATGGAACAAAGGGTTTTTAATTTTATAAAGAAACAAATAGATGAAGGTAGACAAGCATATATTGTGTGTCCATTAGTAGAAGAAAGTGAAGAACTTAATTTGAATTCTGTTACAAAATTAGCTGAAAAATATAAAGAAGATGTTTTTAAAGAATATAGAGTTGAATACTTACATGGAAAAATGAAGGCAAAAGAAAAAGATGAAATAATGAATAAATTTAAAAATGGAGAAATTGATATATTAATTTCAACAACTGTAATAGAAGTTGGTGTAGATGTGCCTAATGCAAACTTAATGGTTATAGAAAATGCAGAAAGATTTGGACTAGCTCAACTTCATCAATTAAGAGGTAGAGTTGGAAGAGGAGAGTACAAATCATATTGTGTGTTGAAGTACGAAACAAAAGGACAAAACACAAAAGAAAGAATGAAAGTAATGTGTGAAACAAACGATGGATTTGTAATTTCTGAGAAAGACTTAGAATTAAGAGGCTCAGGAGATTTCTTTGGAACAGAACAACATGGTTTACCAGAATTTAAAATAGCAAATTTATTTGAAGATATGAAAACACTAAAAATAGCACAAGCAGAAGCTTTACAAATAATAAACGAAGATCCTAAATTAGAATTAGAAAAAAACAAATTATTTAAAAAGCAAATAGAAGAAAAGTTTACATCAAGAATAGAAATATAAAAAAGGATGTTGATAATATGGTAAAAATAATAATAAAAATTATAGCTTTATTAGTAATTTTAGCAGGAGTAACATTAATATATGATGCTCGTATAATAACAAAGAAAAATTTTGGTTTTGGAGATCAAAATGAAGCAACAAGCGGATTAAAAATACTAGGATTTATTATATCTATAATAGGTGCATTAGTATTGTATTTTAATATATAAATAAATATAGCATAGAAAGGAAAATAAAAATGAGAAAATTATTTACATCAGAAAGTGTAACAGAAGGACATCCAGATAAACTATGTGATTATATATCAGATAGTGTATTAGATAGTTATTTAGAAAAGGATAAAAATGCAAGAGTAGCGTGTGAAACAGTTGCAGGAAAAGGAGAAATTTTAGTAACAGGAGAAATTACATCAACTGCAAATATTGATATAGAAGAAATAGTAAGAAATACAATTAAAGAAGTTGGTTATGATAATGAAAATACAGATATTGATTATAGAACTTGCAAAATACATCTTAATATTTCTAAACAATCACCTGATATAGCATTAGGCGTTGATAAATCATTAGAAACAAAAACAGGTACAGAAGTAATTTCAGAAGGTGCAGGGGACCAGGGAATAATGTTCGGTTTTGCTTGTAACGAAACAGATACATATATGCCTATGCCAATCTATTTAGCACATAAATTATCTAAAAGATTAACAGAAGTAAGAAAAAATAATATTATTAATTATTTAAGGCCAGACGGAAAAGTTCAAGTAACAGTTGAATATGAAGGAAATAAACCTGTAAGAGTTGATACAATAGTAGTATCTACCCAACATAATTCAGATGTTGATTTAGATGTATTAAAAAAAGATATAAAAGAAAAAGTTATTAATGAAGTAGTTTCTAACGAATTATTAGATGAAAATACAAAATACTTTATAAATCCAACAGGAAGATTTGTAATAGGTGGACCTTTAGGTGATAGTGGATTAACTGGAAGAAAAATAATTGTTGATACATATGGTGGTTATTCTAGACATGGTGGAGGAGCATTTTCTGGTAAAGATGCAACAAAAGTTGATAGATCTGCTTCATATATGGCAAGACATATAGCTAAAAATGTTGTTGCAAATGGAATGGCAGATAAATGTGAAATTCAACTTTCATATGCTATAGGAGTTGCAAAACCAGTTTCTATATATGTAGAGACATTTGGAACAGCAAAAATTCCAGAGGAAGAAATTTCTAAAAAAATAGAAGAAAAATTTGATTTAACTCCAAGAGGAATAATCAACTATTTGGATTTACAAAAACCAATATATAAATTAACAACAAATTATGGACATTTTGGAAAAGAAAATTTATCATGGGAAAAAATAATTGAATTCGAATAGAATTGACATAATATTGACAAAATGCTTAAAATAGTATATAGTAGACAATGTCTTATATTTTAATTATTAACATATTTATTTATATGTTAATAGGTAGCTAGTTAACAACTATAAAGTCATAATGAGCAAGGAGGAAAAAATATGGAGCAGAATGGTAATTATGATGTAGTAGTAGTAGGTGGAGGTCCAGCAGGTGTATTTTTTGCATATGAAATGTTGCAGAAAAATCCAAACAAAAAAATCTTACTTATTGAACAGGGAAAACGGGTAGAAAACCGTAATTGTCCAGAATCAGAAGTAGGAAAATGTACCAAATGTAAACCTTGTTGTAATATCACATGTGGATTTTCAGGAGCAGGAGCATTTTCCGATGGAAAGTTGTCTTTGTATAATCCGGAAGATGATGATATTTATGTAGGGGGAAATGTACATAAATACATTGGTGTTGATGATACAAAAAAACTCATCGATTACACTGATGATATTTATCTTAACTTTGGTGCAACAGAAGAACTTGAAGGCGTTGGAAACAGATTGGAAATTGCTAAAATTCGTAAAAAGGCAGAAAATACAGGGTTGGAATTAATAAATATTCCAATTAGACATCTTGGAACAGATAAATCTCATGAACTTTATTTGAAGATTGAGAAATATTTGGAAGATGCAGGTGTCACAATTCTTTTTGAAACTACGGTCACAGATCTTATTGTTAAAGATAATAAGATCAAAGGAGTAATTTTTAGTTACAAAGGAATAGAAAAAAGTATTTTTTGCTCAATTGTTGTTTTAGCAGTTGGAAGAGTTGGTGCAAACTGGATGCTTGGAATGTGCAATAAGCATAATATTAGAACCAATCCAGGGCCAATTGATATTGGAATTCGTTATGAATTGCCAAATGAGGTTATGGAAGATATTAACAAATACCTCTACGAAGGAAAATTAATTGGAAAACCAAATCCTTTCAATGACAAGGTTAGAACATTTTGCCAGAATCCAGGCGGATTTGTGACAACAGAAGTTTACAATGATGGTATCACATTAGTAAATGGACATTCTTGCAAAGATACTAAGAGTGAAAATACTAATTTAGCATTATTGGTAACCCTCAATCTTGAGGACATAAACCCAATGGATTATGCAATAAATATTGCAAAAAATGTTAATGCCTTAACAGGTGGCAACATTATTGTTCAGAGGCTGATTGATTTTAAATCAGGAAAAAGAACATGGCAGGAAGAATTAGAAAACAATTCAGTAGTTCCAACCTTGAAAGCAGCGAAAGCCGGAGATATTGGACTTGCTATTCCATACAGAATATATAAAGATATCTGGGAATTCATTGAGCTTATGAATAATGTAGCACCAGGATTTGCAAATCCAGACAACTTGTTATACGGACCTGAAATCAAATTCTATAGTAACAAGGTAGAATTGACAAAAGATTTTGAAACAAGTATTAATGGATTATATGCAATTGGAGATGGTTGTGGATTAACACGTGGGTTGATGATGGCCTCAGTTTCAGGAGTACAGTTAGCTAGAGTATTAAGTGAAAAATAATAGTTCACAGTAATTAAAAAAGAGAAAGGTTTTATATAAAATCTTTCTCTTTTTGAGATTTAAAATATAATAATAAAAAGTAAAATTACTTGTCAATGGGGACGTAGTTCTTTGACAACCTAAGAATGTAACACTGAAATTTAAAATAAAAATTAATATTATATACAAAAATTAATGATTATATATAGAAAAAAAGTACAAACTGTGATATAGTGTGAAAAAAACATAGGAGAAACAAGTGGAGAAGACAAAAATAACTGAAAAAGACAAAAATATAAACTTAATTAAAATTATGTATATAGTTTTATCGTTTGCATTTATAACTCCGTCAATAGTATATATATTAAAAAATAAAACAATTTTTGGATTTAATAAAGAATTTAAGTTTTTACTAAACAATATAGATACTGTAAAACAAACCATAATTTATTTAATAATAATAAGTCTGTTAATTACAATATATTTTTTAATAATAAAAAAACGAAAACAATTATTTAAAGATACAAAATCAGTTATGAAATTTATATTAATAGTTTCGCTAATATTTGTATTTACAGTACCAATGTTTAGTTCAGATGTATTTTATTATTTAGGTATAGGTAGACTAAATAGCGAATATGGTCAAAATCCATACTATATTTCTATGAAACAATATGTAGATGATAATGATATTAATATTAATTCAGATACAGTAATGTTACAAGGATATAATAGCTATTGGGCGAAAACAACGGTTGTTTATGGACCAATATGGACAATAATTTGTGCGGTAGTTGCAAAATTATCATTGGGTAATATAGATTTTGGATTGTTTGTATTCAAAATGGTAAATTTAACAATTCATATGCTAAATTGTTATTTTATATATAAATTATCAAAAAAGAATATATTTGTTTTATTATATGGATTAAACCCTTTTATAATATTGGAAGGAATTGTAAATGTTCACAATGATATTTTTGTTGTACTGCTTTTATTAATAGCATTATACTGTTTAATAAAAAAGAAAAAATTACTTTTTAGTATATTATTTTTAGCAATAGCAACAGGAATAAAATACTTTACAGTTTTATTATTGCCATTTTTTATAATTTATTATTATAGAAAAGAAAAACCTATATTTAGATTTATAAAGTGCATAGAATATGGTATTATATTTTCAATAATCTTTGTAGTTCCATATTTTATATATATTAGAGATATAAATGTATTTGCAGGTTTATGGGAACAACAAAGTAAAGTTACTAAAAGCTTATATTTAGTATTAAGTCAAACATTTAAAAATGTAAATTATAAAATAACTCAATATTTATTAGTTGGTTTTGCTTATATATTTTCTATCAAAAATTTATGCCTTTTATTTAATCCTAACATAAAAATAAAAAAAGAAATGACACATAATTTATACTTTATTATGATCTTCTTATTTGTACTAATAACAAGTTTTCAACCGTGGTATATAATGTGGTTATTTCCATTAATGATTTGGCAAAAAGCAAGTAATATAAAATTAATAGTACAAACGGGATTAATAAGTATGTATGCAAATTCAGTATTTTTAATAAACGGAGAACAGTGGAGATATGGAGTATATTTTTATTTGATTTTAACAACATGTATGATATTGTTTACTTTATATAATAATAAAAATAAAATAATAAGAAGAATAAAACAGGAGGAAAATAGAATTGGAAAAACTAGTTTTAATAGATGGAAATAGCATAATGAATAGAGCTTTTTATGGAATAATGGGAAGCAAAACCCTTATGACAAGTGATGGAAAATATACAAATGCTATATATGGCTTTTTAGCAATATTATTTAAAATAATGGAAGATATTAATCCAGAATATTTAGTTGTTGCATTTGACTTAAAAGCTCCTACAGCAAGACACAAATTATATGAAGGTTATAAAGCAAATCGTCATGGAATGCCAGATGAACTTGCAGAGCAAATGCCAGTTATAAAAGAAATATTAAAAGCTATGAATATAGATGTTATACAAAAAGAAGGATACGAAGCAGATGATATTTTAGGGACATTATCTAAATATGGAGAAAAACAAGGATTAGATGTTACTATATTATCAGGAGATAGAGATACATTTCAACTTGCAAGTAATCATATAACAATAAGAATACCAAGAACAAAAATGGGAAAAACAGAAACAGAATTATATGATGAAGAAAAAATAAAAGAAGTTTATGGATTAGTTCCAAAACAATTGATAGATGTTAAAGGATTACAAGGGGATACATCTGACAATATACCAGGTGTACCAGGCGTAGGTGAAAAAACAGCAATATCTTTAGTACAAAGATATAATTCTATAGAAAATTTATACGAAAAAATAGAAAAAAATGAGGATGACTTAAAAGGTAAACAAAGAGAAAAAATAGTTGCTAATAAAGATTTAGCTTTTCTTTCAAAAACTTTAGGAACAATAAACTTAGAAGTGCCAATAGATGATGATTTAAGTGACTTTAAAGTTGAAGAATGGAATAAAGAAGAAGTATTAGAATTATTTAAAAAGCTAAATTTTAAAAGATATATAGAAAAATTTAATTTATTAGATGGAGAAACAGAAAAATTAAGTCAAACACAAGAAGAACTGTTTACAATAGAAGACGTAAATGATGTTGCAAAAATTATAGAAATGATAAATAATAAAAAACAAATAATATATCATTTTGCAACAGAAGAAGATAATAATGAAGAATTAATAATAAAAGAAAAAATAGCGCAAATTAGTATATTTGATAAAGAAAGTAATAAAGTATATTATATAGATTTTAAAGATAATATAAATAAATTTATAGATAACTTTAAAACTATATTTGAAAATAATAATATAGAAAAATATGGACATAGATTAACAAGAGATTATATTTTATTAAAACAAATAGGTATAAATCTAACAAATTTAAAATTTGATGCAAAAGTAGCTGCATATATATTAAATCCTACAAATAACAAATATGATATAGAAATATTGTCAAATGAATATATAGGATTTAACATAGAAGAATATTTATTAAAACAAGGAATACAAGAAAAAAATCAAGAGCAAATAACTTTATTTGATACAAGTGATGAAAATGGTAAGGATGATATAAATAAATATAAAAATTCAGCATACTGTTATAGTATATACAAATTAGATGAAGTGTTTACAGAAAAATTAAAAGAAATAAACGCAATAGATTTATTTAATAATATAGATATGCCAACAGTAGAAGTGTTATCAAATATGCAATGGAATGGTATGTATGCAGATAAAGAAGAATTAAATGTATTCGGTGATGAATTAAAACAAAACTTAGAAATACTTACAAAGGATATTTATGAATTAGCAGGAGAAGAGTTTAATATAAACTCTACTAAACAATTGGGAGAAATTTTATTTGAAAAATTAGAATTACCAATAGTAAAGAAAACCAAAAACGGTTATTCAACTGATGTTGATGTTTTAGAAAAATTAAAAGCAAAGCATCCTATAATAGAAAAAATATTAGAATATAGACAATTAATGAAATTAAATTCGACATATGTTGAAGGATTAAAACCATATATTAATCCAAAAACAAATAGAATACATTCATTTTTCCATCAAACAATAACTGCAACAGGAAGAATAAGTTCAACTGAGCCAAATTTACAAAATATACCTACAAGAATAGAACTTGGAAAAAGATTAAGAAAAGTATTTAAACCAGCTGAAGGAAGTATATATTTAGATGCTGATTATTCTCAAATAGAATTAAGAGTTTTAGCACATATGTCAAAAGATGAACACATGATAGAAGCATTTAATAATAATGAAGACATACACAGACAAGCAGCTTCTAAAGTGTTTAATATTCCAATAGATGAAGTTACCAAAGAACAAAGAAGTGATGCAAAAGCTGTTAATTTTGGTATTGTATATGGAATAAGCGATTTTGGATTAGGAGAGCAATTAGGAATATCAAGAAAAAAAGCTAAAGAATATATAGAACAATATCTAGAAAAATATTCTGGAATAAAAAATTTTATGACAAATATAACAGAAGAAGCAAAAGAAAATGGATATGTAGAAACACTATTCCATAGAAGAAGATATATTCCAGAATTAAAGTCTAACAATTATATGGTTAGACAATTTGGTACTAGAGCTGCAATGAATACTCCTATACAAGGAACAGCAGCAGATATTATGAAAATAGCAATGATAAATGTATATAATAAATTAAAAGAAAATAATTTAAAATCTAAAATAGTTTTACAAGTTCATGATGAAATGATGATAGAAACTGTAAAAGAAGAAAAAGAACAAGTTAAAAAAATATTAAAAGAAAGTATGGAAAATGCTGCTAAACTAGAAGTACCATTGATTGCAGAAATTTCAGAAGCGGATAACTGGTATGAATGTAAATAAAAATTGTACAACAGATTAAGCAAGAAGGAGAGAATAATTGTGCTAAAAATATTAAAAAAATTATTATTTATATTAGTAATATTAATAATAATATCTTATATTTTATTTGGAGTATTTAAAGTTCAAGATAGAATTTTAAAAAATATTTATCCAATAAAATATGAGGAATATGTTTCGAAATATTCAGAGCAATATAGTGTAGATAAAAATTTAATATATGCAATAATAAAAGCAGAGAGTAATTTTAATGAAAATGCAGTTTCTAATAAAGGTGCAACTGGATTAATGCAACTTATGCCAACAACTGCAATACAACTTGGAAAAACAATAAATGTAGATTGTAATGAAGAAAACTTAAAAAATATTGATATTAATATTAATTTAGGTGTCAAATATATTTCAAATTTAATAGAAAAATACAATAATATAGAGGTTGCATTATCTGCATATAATGCTGGTACAGGAAATGTAGACAATTGGATAGAAAAAGGAATTATAAAAAAAGACGGATCAGACGTAGAAAACATACCTTACAAAGAAACAAATAATTATGTTAGAAAAATACTAAGAGACTATAAAATTTACAAACAATTATATAATTAGGTTGTCAATGGGGACGTAGTTTTTTGACAACATAAAAATAGTTTAAATAATATAAAGAAATTGAGCAAAAATTCTCGAATAAAATTGAGTAAATTTGCTCAATTTTTTTATAAAGTTTTTTTAATAAATTTTATAAAAATACTAAAAAAGTATTTAAAAAGCAAAAAATTTATTATACAATGTAGAAAATGTAATAATAGGAGAGAAAAATGAATAAAAAATGGCAATTTTGTGAGTGCGACGAGGAAAAAGTAGAAGAATTATCAAATAAATATAATATAAGCAAATTATTAGCTACTATATTAGTAAATAGAAATATCATTAAAGATGAAGATATACGTATATTTTTAAATCCAACTAGAAATGACTTCCATGATCCATATTTGTTGCCAGATATGGAAAAAGCTGTAGATAGAATAGTAACTGCAATAAAAAATAAAGAAAAAATAGTAATATATGGAGATTATGATGTTGATGGAATAACAAGTATAACTGTATTAAAAAGCTTTTTAGAAGAAAGAGGTTTACAAGTTGATCAATATATTCCAAATAGACTTGAAGAAGGATATGGATTAAATAAACCTGCATTAGAAGAAATTGCAAGTAAAAAATATGATTTAATGATAACAGTAGATTGTGGTATTTCTGCAATAGAGGAAATTGATTATGCAAATAGTTTAGGAATACAAACAATAATAACAGATCACCATGAACCAGTAGAAGAACTACCAAAAGCATTTGCTGTAATTGATGCAAAAAGAAAAGATAACAAATATCCATTCAGAGAATTGGCTGGTGTAGGTGTTGCATTCAAATTATCACAAGCAATTTCAATTAGATTAGGATTAGAAGAAAAAGAATATTTAAAATTTTTAGATATTGTTTGCGTTGGTACAATATCAGATATAGTTCCATTAGTAGACGAAAATAGAGTTATTACAAAATTAGGATTAAGATTAGTACAACAAACTAAAAATATAGGATTAAAAGCATTATTACAAGCATCTGGCTATAATAAAATAGATTCAAATACTGTTTCTTTTGGTATAGCACCAAGAATTAATGCATCTGGAAGAATGGGATATCAAGAAGATGCATTGGCATTGTTTTTATCTAAAAACATAGTGGAAGTAAATGATTTAGTAAAAAAACTAAATGGGTATAATACAAAAAGACAAGAAATTGAAAGAAACATATATAATGAAGCACTAGCGAAAATAGAAAATGAGCATTTAGATAATAATAATGTTATAGTAGTTGGTGGTAATGGATGGCATCATGGTGTGATTGGTATTGTTGCATCTAAAATAACAGATTTATACTTTAAACCAAGTATTTTATTATGTTTCGAAGATGATATTGGAAAGGGATCAGGAAGAAGTATACCTGGATTTGATTTACATGAGGCTTTAAATAAATGTAGTAACAGCCTAGAAAAATTTGGTGGACATGCTATGGCAATTGGTGTTACTGTAAAAAAGGATAATTTGGATAAATTTGAAAATGATATAGAAAAAATAGCAGAAGAAAGTAATATAAAAGATATAGTTCCAATTATTAATATAGATGCAGAAATAGATTTAAATAATATTAATAAAGATATTGTTGAAAGCTTAAGTGCTTTAGAACCTTTTGGGGAAGGTAATAAAATGCCATTATTTGCATATAGAAATTTAAAAATAAATTCTATACGTGCATTATCAGAAGGAAAGCATTTAAAATTAACATTAAAAGACAATAATAATATAATAAATGCAATAGGATTTAATATGGGATATTTAGTTAATGATTATTTAATTGGAGATAAAGTTGATGTTGTTGGAGTATTAGAAATTAATACATTCAACGGTGTTGATAATTTACAAATTAATTTAAAAGATATTATGAAATCAATATAGAAAAGTGTCAATAAAGGGGTGGTTTAATGCAAGAAGAAAACAAAGAGATTACAATTGGAGATGTTATAGCAAAAAAGAAAGAAAAAACAAAAAGAGTGGATACAAAATTAATAATGAAAGCATACAATTATGCTTTAGGACATCATGGAGATCAATGCAGAAGATCAGGAGAACCATATATAATTCATCCTTTAAACGTTGCATATATTTTAGCAGATATAGGATTAGATGATAGCACAATTTGTGCAGCACTTTTACATGATGTTGTAGAAGATACAGATGTTACAGATGCGGATTTAAGAAAAGAATTTGGTGACGAAATTGCAGAAATGGTTGCAGGTGTTACTAAACTTGGAGAAATGCAATTTGAAACAGTTGAAGAAAAACAAGTTGAAGATTATAGAAAAATGTTTCTTGCAATGGGAAAAGATATAAGAGTAATATTAATAAAATTAGCTGATAGACTTCATAATATGAGAACATTAAAATATTTAAAAAGAGATAGACAAATAGCTAATGCAAAAGAAACTATGGAATTATATGCACCACTTGCAAATAGATTACGGGGTTTATTCTATAAAATGGGAATTAGAAGATTTATCTTTTAAATATTTATATCCAGAAGAATATAGAGAGTTAGTAGAAGGTATAAATAAAAAGAGAGAAGAAAGACTAAAATTTATAGAAAAAATAATGGCAGATATAAGAGTAGAACTAAAAAAACAAAGAATTGATGCTGAAGTTACAGGAAGAGCAAAACATTTATATAGTATATATAGAAAAATGCAAAGAGATAATAAAACATTAGATCAAATATATGATTTATTTGCATTAAGAATTTTAGTTAATTCTGTAAAAGATTGTTATGCTGCATTAGGAGTGGTTCATGAATTATATAGTCCTATGCCAGGAAGATTTAAAGATTATATTGCTGTTCCAAAACCTAATATGTATCAATCGATTCATACAACATTACTAGGTGAAAAAGGTACGCCATTTGAAGTTCAAATACGTACATGGGATATGCATAGAATTGCAGAATTTGGTATTGCTGCACATTGGGCATATAAGGAAGCGAGTTATTTTGGTAAAAAACAATCAGTAAAAGTAGAAGAAGATAAATTAGCATGGCTTAGAGAAACATTAGAATGGCAAAAAGATATGCAAGACCCTCAACAATTTTTAGAAACATTAAAAACTGAACTTTTTGAAGATGAAGTTTATGTATTTACACCTAAAGGAGCAATAAAAGTATTGCCAAGAGGTGCAACATCAATAGATTTTGCATATAGTATACATGCAGAAATTGGACATCATATGACAGGATGTAAAATAAATAGTAAAATGATGCCTATAATAACACCTTTAAAGACAGGAGATATAGTAGAAATAATAACATCTGACAATTCAAAGGGACCAAGTAGAGATTGGCTTAAGTTTGTAAAAAGTAGTAGTGCAAAAAATAAAATATTATCTTGGTTTAAAAAAGCTGAAAAATCAGAGAATATTGAAAGAGGAAAAGACTTAATAGAAAAAGAAATTAAAAGAATAGGGATTCCTTATGTTGAATTGTTTAAAGGCGAGTATATTGAGCCAATGCTTGAAAGATATAAATATAAGAATTTAGAAGAAATGTATGCATCTGTTGGATTTGGTGCAATTTCTCCTGTAAAAATTATTGCTAGAATGCTTATAGAATATAGAAAAGAGCATAACGAAGAAAACATTGAACAAAAAATAGAAGAATTATCAAAACAAAAACCTAAAAAGCCTAGTATTTCAAATTCTGGAATTATAGTAAAAGGAATAGATAATTGTTTAGTAAAACTTTCTAAATGTTGTAACCCTCTTCCAGGTGATGAAATTGTTGGATATATAACAAAGGGAAGAGGAGTATCTGTTCATAGAAAAGATTGTGTAAATGTTAAAGACTTGTTATCAGAAGAAAATAGAATGATAGATGTTGAATGGTATAATCAGCAAAAAGCTGCATATACAGCAGATATTGAAATTTATTCAAATGATAGGGCAGGTCTATTAGCAGATATATTAAAAGAAATAGGAACAACAAAAGCTAAACTTATGGGAGTTAATACAAAAACAACAAAACAAAATATAGCTGTAATAAACATAAATGTTGAAATAGAAAATTTAGACGAAATGAATAAATTAATAAGAGCTGTAAGAAAAGTTGAAAGTGTATATGAAGTAAAAAGAAAAAAATAAGGGAATGATAAAAATGATTTTAAAAGAACTAAAGATAGAAACTTGGATTGGAGATCCAACTAATTGTTATATTGTTTTTGATGAAAAATCAACCGAAACTATGGTTATTGACCCTGCTGGTGACGTTGATAAAATAGTAGAAATGATTGACATTTTAAAAGGAAAATTAAAATATATTTATATTACACATTGTCATGGTGACCACATAGGGGGAGTGAATGAATTAAAAAATAGATGTGGTGGAAAAATTTTAATTCATAGATATGATGCAGAAGGACTAAATGATGAAAAAATTAATTTAACCACATATATTGGTATGGACAAAATTGAATTAGAAGCTGATTCAAGAGTTGATGATGGAGATTTATTACACTTAGGAGATTTAGAGTTTAAAATAATTCATACACCTGGTCACACAATAGGTGGAACAAGTTTGTATTGTGAAGAAGAAAAACTATTATTTTCTGGTGATACATTATTTAGAGGAACATGGGGAAGAACAGATTTACCAACAGGAAGTATAGAAGATATAATGAACTCAATAACAAATAAACTTTTAATATTACCAGATGATACAATTGTATATCCAGGACACGGAAAATCTACAATGATTGGTGATGAAAAGCCTATTTATTTAGAATTAAAGCCAAAATTATATTAAGTATTTTAATATTAAGAATATTTTTAAAACTTAAAACATATATATACATATAAGGACAAGATAAGGAGTATATATATGTTTAATGTTACAATTATAAACATAAAAGATATAATAAAATATCTAGTAAGTATAACACTTGTAATAATATTGCTTTTTATACTTACTAGATATTTTTCTGGTGTAAAAGATAATAATGATTTTAAATTATTGTTAAATGATAAATTATCACTTATATTGAATAATAATTATACAATATGCTTAGATACTACAATTCCCTGCATAAAGAATGTAAATAAAGAAATAAATAAAATTGCAGAAGAAGATGATCAAGTAGAAAGCGGATATCTAAAAAAACTTCTAGGTGTAGAATTAAGTCAATTAGAATTAGAAAAGAAAACAATGAAAAATCTAGAGGAAAGTACAGAAGTTGCAAAACAGGAAAAAGAAGATGCAAAAACAGATGTTAATACTGAGGTAATAACAGAAAAGCCATTAGCTAATAAATTTACAAATCAATATAATGATGTAAAAATAAAAAATGAAACTAATTATGAATTGACGGAAGATATGTTAAAACCTGATATAGATATAGATACAAAAAATATATTGATTTTTCATACACATACTTGTGAAAGTTATACTGCAAGTGATAAATATCAATATGAGCCAACAGGAACTTATAGAACAACAGATTTGAATTATACTGTTGCTAAAGTTGGAGAAGAATTAACAGATTATTTACAAAAATATGGATACAATGTAACACATGATACTACTTACCATGATTATCCAGCTTACACAGGATCATATAATAGATCTCTTTCAACAGTAGAGAATTTATTAAAAACAAATAAATCAGATATTATAATAGATTTACATAGAGATGCAATCGGTAGTAATAGTGATTATGCTCCTACAGTAAAAATAGGTGAAGATAAAGCAGCACAGCTAATGTTTGTTATTGGTTCAAATGGAGGAGGTTTGTGGCATCCAAATTGGAATCAAAATTTAAAATTTGCAATAAAAGTGCAAAATAAAGCACAAGAAATGTATCCAGATTTATTTAAGCCTATTATTTTAAGGAACTCTAGATATAATCAACATTTAGGTAAGGCTGCAAATATTATAGAAGTTGGAGCTACTGGAAATACGCTAGAACAATGTTTGACTAGTATGAAATATTTATCAAAAGTATTTAGTGAAGTACTAAAATAAATAAAAAACTCTTGAATTTAAAATACATCTTATATATAATTATATCAAATTGTGAAAAGAGAGGGAAAAAAATGGTTGATTTAAAATTAAATTTAGACAACACTGGAATAAACAAGAAAAATATAATGGAATATACAGAAATAGTAGAAAATATTCATAAAGAATTACATGATAGAGCAAACAGTGAAAATGATTTTGTAGGATGGTTAGAATTACCTACAAATTATGACAAAGAGGAATTTGAAAGAATAAAAAAATCAGCAGAAAGAATTCAAAATGACTCAGATATATTAGTAGTAATAGGTATAGGAGGCTCTTATTTAGGAGCAAGAGCTGTTATAGAAGCATTAACAAGCACTTTTTATAATATGTTACCAGATAAAACAAGAAAAACACCTCAAATATTATATGCAGGAAATAACTTAAGCCCTAATTATATAAATGAATTAGTGGAATTAATAGGAGATAAAGATTTTTCTGTAAATGTTATTTCTAAATCAGGAACAACTACAGAACCTGCAATTGCATTTAGAATTTTTAGAGAAATTCTAGAGAATAAATATGGAATAGAAGAAGCAAGAAGTAGAATATATGTTACTACTGATAAACAAAAAGGAGCTTTAAAGACATTAGCAGACGGAGAAGGCTATGAAGAATTTGTTATTCCAGATAATATAGGAGGAAGATATTCTGTTCTTACAGCAGTTGGATTATTACCAATTGCAGTTGCTGGAATAGATATAGATAAATTAATGGAAGGTGCAAGAATAGCACAAGAAAGATATGCTGATAGCAGTCTAAAATATAATGAATGTTATCAATATGCTGTTGTTAGAAATATTTTATATAAATTAAATAAAAATACAGAAATATTAGTTAATTATGAACCTAAAATGCATTATTTTACAGAATGGTGGAAACAATTATATGGTGAGAGTGAAGGAAAAGAACAAAAGGGAATCTTTCCAGCAGGAGTAGATTTTACTACAGATTTACACTCAATGGGACAATATATACAAGAAGGAAGAAGAAATTTATTTGAGACAGTTATAGCAATAAATACACCAAACTCAAATATAACAATAAATCCAGATGATGATAATTTAGATGGATTAAATTATTTAGCTGGTAAACAATTAGATTTTGTAAACAAAAAAGCAATGGAAGGTACTATAGAAGCACACGTATCAGGTGATGTTCCTAATATAGTAGTTAATTTAGAAAGATTAGACGAAACAGTAATTGGACAATTAATATATTTCTTTGAAAAGGCATGTGCAATGTCTGGACTTATTTTAGGAGTAAACCCATTTAACCAACCAGGAGTAGAAGAATATAAGAAAAATATGTTTAAATTATTAGAAAAACCTGGATATTAATATAATTTAGCTAAACTAGTAATCTTTATATTGTTGTAATATTTTTGTAAAGATTACTAGTTCTTTTTAGAATATTTAAATATAAAAAAGGAAGTAATAAAATGATTTTTGAACATAAATATGAAGTAGTAGTTAAAGATTTAGGAAAAAATAATAAGGTATCTAATAAGGCAATATTAGGCTATATGGAAGAAATAGCAAGTCTACATTCTAGTACAGTTGGACAAGGCGTAGATGATTTAGAAAAAAATGGAACTGCTTGGGTTATATTAGATTGGAAACTTCAAGTTTTTAGTAGATGTGGATATGGCGAAGTGGTTACAGTAAAAACATGGGTAAGAGAAAATAATAAATTTTATTCATATAGAGATTTTGAAGCATATGATTCAAAGAATAATTTGATTGCTGTAGGAACTTCAAAGTGGGTTTTGATAGATATGAATACAAAGCATATTACAAAAATTGATGATGAATTAGGTGAAAAATATAAGCCGGAATATAATAAAAATGTATTTAATGAAGAAAAATTGGAAAAAATAAAAGAACCAACTGAATATGTTTCAAATATAATATATACTGTAAAAAGATCAGATATAGATGTAAATAAACATGTTCATAATTTAAACTATTTAGATTTTGCTTATGAGGCATTACCAAAAGAAATTTATGAAAAAGAAGAATTAAAAAATGTAAGAATTAATTATAAGCATGAGTTAAAATATGGTGATACTATTAAATGTTTATATAGTAATGAAAATGGAAGATGTGTAGTAGCTATAAAAAATGAAGATGAAACAAAACTACATGCTATTGTAGAATTAAAATAATATAGGGGGGATAAAATTATGAAAGTAAACGAATTAAAACATCCATTAATAGAACACAAAATATCAATTTTAAGAAATGAAAAAACAGGAACAAAAGAATTTAGAGAAGTAATAAGTGAAATTGCAATGTTTTTATGTTATGAAGCTATGAAAGATGCAGAATTAAAGGAAACAACCATTAAAACACCAATAACAGAAACAAAGGCAGGAATATTAGATGAAGATAAATATGCTTTTGTTCCTATATTAAGAGCTGGAACAGGTATGCTAGATGGTGTAATATCTGTAATACCTAATGCAAAAATAGGGCATATTGGTATGTATAGAGATGAAAAAACATTTATACCAGTTAATTATTTCTTTAAAGTGCCAAAAGATATAGAAAAAAGAGAAGTAATGATATTAGATCCTATGTTAGCAACAGGAGGATCAGCGATTGATGCAATTCAATTATTAAAAGAAAAAGGAGTTAAAAAAATTAAATTTTTATCAATAATTGCTGCACCAGAAGGGATTGAAAGAGTTAATAAAGAATATCCTGATGTTGAAATTTTCTGTGCAAAAATTGATGAATGTTTAAATGAAACTAAATATATAGTTCCAGGACTAGGTGATGCAGGAGACAGAATTTTTGGAACAAAATAAAAAATGTCAAAAAAAAGTGAAAAATGTCTTGAATACATAAATATATATGTGTTATAATAAATTTTGTTATTGTAAAGGGAGGAATAAAAATGAAAAAAGATTTAAGAAAAACAAAAATTGTAGGTACAATAGGACCAGCTAGTGAAAATAAATTAGAAGAATTATTCGAAGCTGGATTAAATGTAACAAGAATAAATTATTCTCATGGTAGCTGGGATGAACAATCAGAAAAAACAGAAAATATCATAAGATTAAGAAAAGAATTAGACATACCAGTAGCTTTACTTTTAGATATGAAAGGTCCTGAAATTAGAACAGGAATGTTATATACAGGAAAGAACACAAAAATACAATTAAAAGATGGTCAAAAATTTACATTAGTAAATGATGATATTACAGGAGACGAAGAAAAAGTTTCTGTAACATATAAAGGATTATATAATGATGTTAAACCAGGAACAAAAATATTAATAGATGATGGTGCAATTGAATTAAAAGTTGATGAAGTTGTAGGAAAAGATATAGTTTGTACAGTAGTTCATGGAAATGGATTAGGAAGTAGAAAAACTATGAATTTACCTGGAACAGTAATTAGATTACCAGGTTTAGCAGAAAAAGATATAGCTGACTTAAAAACAGCTTGTGAACACGAATATGATTTTGTTGCAATCTCATTTGCAAGAAATTTAGATGATATAAAACAAGTAAGAAAAGTATTAGATGAAAATGGTGGAAAAGATATCCAAATAATAACAAAAATAGAAAATGTTGAAGGATTATCAAATCTAGAAGATATATTAAATGCAGCTGATGGTCAAATGATAGCTAGAGGTGATATGGCTACAGAAACTGACTTTACAGAACCACCTGTAATTCAAAAGAAAATAATAAAAATTTCTAACAAAATTCATAAACCAGCTATAACAGCTACACAAATGTTAGAATCAATGACTCATCAACCATTACCAACAAGAGCAGAAGCTAGTGACGTTGCAAATGCTATTTATGACAGAACAAGTGCAATAATGTTATCTGGTGAATGTGCTCAAGGTGATTATCCAGTAGAATGTGTTCAAACAATGGATAAAATAGCTAAAAGAGTAGAACCAGAAATCAATTATTGGAAAAGATTTGATCAAAATGATAATATAGATTTAGCAACTGAAGAAGATAAAATAGCTTATACAGCATGTGTTACAGCTAAAAACTTAGAAGCTGATGCAATAGTTGCATATACACATTCAGGAGATTCTGCAAGAAGATTAGCAGGATTAGGAGCTGGATGCCCAATTTTAGCAGTTACAGATAATAGAAGAACATTTAACCAATTAGCTTTAGCTTGGAATGTTACACCAGTATATATTGATGCAAAAGAAACAGTAGAAGAAACATTAAAAGCTGGTATTAAAAAATTAGAAGATAAAGGAATATTAGAATCAGGAGATACAGTTGTTTTATCAGGAGGAAAAAACAATCAAGTTTACGGACATGATAATAAAATAATTGGTGGAATCTTAAAAATCTAATTATAATTATTAAAAAAGACGTATTTTATACGTCTTTTTTTTGAGCTTATAAAATATTAATTTACATGTATAAAAATAATCACAATTGTCAAATAAGGTCATATAATAAATTATAAAGGAGGAAGAAAGATGTATAATTTTAGATACAGAAGATGTTTTTGTATGAATAATAATTATTCAACTAATTCTAATGAAGAAGTATTAGAAGATAGATGCCAAAACAATTGTTGTTCATGTAATGAGTCTTATAACAATAATTGTGGTTGTGGATTTGATGATGAATATAATGATGTATTTCCTACAAATCCAATGTTAGCCCAAAGTTATGTTCCAGTTCAATATATGGATAAAACATTTAAACCATGTGTTGGATTAAAAATGGGAACAATATTTCCAGAACTTGTGAGTCCTTATGCCCCAGGTCAATCAATGGAAGAAATTGCTTATATTGAAGCTACAAATAATATAGGGGAGGGATGTAACAAATGTCAGTAGAAGAAAATAGAAATTGCCCTTGTGAAAATAATAATGTAGATAATGTTGTAAATGAAAATAATAGCTGTAATAATGCTAGAAGTGAAATGATGCAAAAAATTAAAAGTTATAATTTTGCAATTATAGAATTAGCGCTTTATTTAGATACACATCCTGATGATGAAAAAGCATTGTGTTTACACAATAAATATTGCAAAGAATGTAAAGAATTAAAAGATAAATATCAAAAGGTTTATGGACCTCTAACAATAAATTATCCATGTAATAAATGGAGATGGTTAGAAGAACCATGGCCATGGGAAAGGGGGAATTTTTAAATGTGGACTTATAATAAAATGTTAGAATATCCTATTAATATAAAATGTACTGATCCCAGACTTGCAAAAGTAATAATATCTCAATATGGTGGACCTGATGGAGAGTTAGCTGCTTCTTTAAGATATTTATCTCAAAGATTTGGTATGCCGGACCAAAAAGCAAAAGCTATATTAAATGATATAGGTACAGAAGAATTAGCACATTTGGAAATGGTTGGGACAATTGTGCATCAATTAACAAAAAATGCGTCAATAGAAGAAATAGAAAAAGCAGGATTAAGTGCATATTATACAGACCATGGGGTTGACGTATATCCACAATCTGCAGCAGGTGTACCATTTAGTGCAAATTGTTTAGCATGTAAAGGAGATCCAATTGCAAATTTACAAGAAGATTTAGCAGCAGAACAAAAAGCTAGAGCGACATATGAAAAATTAATAGATTTATGCAGAGATAATCCAGATGTATTAGATCCTTTAAAATTCTTAAGAGAAAGAGAAATAGTTCACTTCCAAAGATTTGGAGAAGCTCTTCGTGGAGTTCAAGATAAATTAGCAGAAAAGAAATTTTATATGAATAATTGTAAATAAAAAAATCCCCAAGTACATTGAGTACAAGGGGATTTTATTATATTATAGGAAAATTTTCTGAAGTTCTTATAATATAAATATATTGCACAGAAATTTGCTTTGCGAATTTCATGCACGAGCAAAGACGCGGACTTCAAAATGTTTTAATAAGTACAAAAATTATTAATGTTTGCTTTTGTTCTTTTAGTATGTATGCTATAATATAATAGAGGTGATATTAATGAAAAAACAAGAAATCAAAAATATATTGATCTCAATGAGAAACGAAGAAAATGATTTGTTAATTAATAATTTATTAGGAAAAATTGATATTATGGATGAACATACACTTCAAACAGCATTAGAAAAGATAGAAAATAATGAAGAAAGTGTTAGAGAATTTCTTCAAAATAAAATAGATGAAAGACAAGAAAGTCAAAATAAAGTAACATATTCAATCAATGATATGTTTACATATGGTATATCTGGTGATTGTATTCATCTTCATTTGCCAGCAGATTTACATGAAATGTTGGCTGAAAAAGGATTTTTAGGTACAATGGATACTGTTAATTTACAATTATTGGACGCAATAAATAAAATAAAACAATTAAAAGATAGTGGTTTTTATAAATTTCAGGGAAAAGATAGTATATTTATGATATCTCATATATTAAAAGGAAGAGAACTTGAATTTCTAGATAGTTTGGATTTTCAAACACAAAAATATAGTAGAAGAGAATTAAGTGATGAAAAGTTTATACAAGAACATTCAGAAGCAAAATTAGCTAGTGATATTTTCGGCAAGGATAAAAATATAGGAACTGCATTAATTAGATTTGAAACAATTTCGTCTAAAGAATGGCAAGAAAAAAGTAAAGAAAAGATTCAAGAATTTAAGAAAAAAGGTATTACTTTAAAAGAAAATTCTAGAATTGAATAATAATAACTAGATTGTGAAATAAAGTGCATCTTAAATGTTATAAAAAATGTAACATTTAAGATGTATTTTTAATTATTGATTTATTAAAGTATGAAAATTTTCTTGTTTTTTTATTATATTAATATTAAAATAATGGTGATAAAATTTGATTATAAGGATAATATAGTAATATAACGATTAAGAAAGGAAAATATGAATACAAAAAAATTAATTGAAAAGTATAAAAAAATAGAAAAATTATTTATTAATATGGAAAAAGATCATATAGGTGAATCATGTGCTCAGTGTGCATATTATACAATATTATCTTTTATACCATTTATAATTTTGCTAATAACATTAATTCAATATACAGGATTAGAACCTCAAACTTTATTTGATGTTATATCAAAAATAATACCATCAAGTATGAGTGAAATGGTCTTAAATATAGTACAAGAAATATACTCAAAATCAATAGGGACAATTTCAATTTCTATTGTAGTTACAATATGGTCAGCAGGAAAAGGATTATTTGCCTTAACAAAAGGATTACAAAGAGTTTATCATACTAGTGAAGAAAAAGCTGCTTCGTATATTTATTTGAGAATAAAAGCTTTGGTAGAAACAATAATATTTATTTTCCTAATAGTATTTGGATTAACAATTTTGGTATTTGGAGATAGTTTAAGAAACATTATACATGAAAGATTTGGAGGATTTGAAAACTATAATACATTATTAGTTATAATAACTAATTGTGGAATTATTTTTGCAACATTTATAATTTTCTTACTATTATATAAATTTATGCCAAAACATAAAGTTACATTCAAAAGTCAAATTTTAGGAGCAATATTTGGTGCAATAGCTCTTAATGTTGTTTCATTTGTATTTTCTAAATATTTATATATATTTAAAGGATTTTCTTTAACATATGGAAGTTTAACAACATTAATGCTTATTATGATGTGGACATATTCTTGTTTTTATACTGTATTTTTAGGTGCAGAATTTAATAAAATGATAAACAATAAAAGAAACATTTAAAAGTTGTCAATGGGGATGTAGTTTTTTGACAACTTTAAATTTTAAAGATGTAAGATACAAAATTGAATATTGTTGACAATACAACTATTGCAGGTGTAAAATTTATAGATAAAATTATAAGAAATATATGAAAGAGGAATAAAATGTTAAATCAATTTTCAAGAACAGAATTATTAATAGGAAAAGAGGGAATAGATAAATTAAAAAATTCAAAAGTTGCAGTATTTGGAATAGGTGGAGTAGGCTCATTTGTTGTAGAAGGATTAGTTAGAGCTGGAGTAGAAAACTTTGTACTAATTGATGATGATAAAGTTTGCTTGACAAATTTAAATAGACAAATAATTGCAACAAGGAAAACAATAGGAAAGTACAAGGTTGATGTAATGAAAGAAAGAATATTAGAAATAAATCCAAATGCTAATGTTGAAACACATCAAGAATTTTATATGCCAAATTCAGAAAGTAATATAATAAATAATGAATTATCTTATGTTGTTGATTGTGTAGATACAGTTACTGCTAAGATTGAAATAATAACACAATGTAAAAAATTAAATGTTCCTGTAATATCAGCAATGGGAACAGGAAATAAATTAGATCCATCAAGATTTGAAATTACAGATATTTATAAAACAAATATCTGCCCATTAGCTAAAGTGATGAGAAAAGAATTAAGAAAAAGAAATATAGATAGTTTAAAAGTTATTTATTCAGAAGAAGAACCAATAAAACCAGATGAAACATTAGAATGTAGTTGTAAAACAAATTGTATATGTCCTCCAGGAACAAAAAGAAAATGTGCAGAAAGAAATCAAGTGCCAGGAAGTATATCATTTGTTCCATCTGTTGCTGGATTAATGATTGCTGGAGAAGTTGTAAAAGATATAATAAACAAGGAGGAAAAATGTTAGAATTAAAAAACATTAAAAAAAGTTATAAAATTGGTGATATAGAAACAAAAGCTTTAGACGATGTAAGTGTATCTTTTAGAGAAAAAGAATTTGTATCTATTTTGGGACCAAGTGGATCAGGAAAAAGTACTTGCCTTAACATAATTGGAGGACTAGATAGATATGATTCAGGTGATTTAATTATAAAAGGAAAGAAAACGAAAGACTTTAAAGATAAAGATTGGGATGCATATAGAAATAATTCAATAGGTTTTATATTTCAAAATTATAATTTAATATCACATATTAGTATTGTAGCAAATGTTGAATTGGGTATGACTTTAAGTGGAGTTAAATCAAAAGAAAAAAAGAAAAGAGCGATAGAAGTTCTAGAAAAAGTTGGATTAAAAGAACATATACATAAAAAGCCAAATCAATTATCTGGTGGGCAAATGCAAAGAGTTGCAATAGCAAGAGCTTTAGTAAATGACCCTGAAATTCTTTTGTGTGATGAACCAACAGGTGCATTAGATACGGTTACAAGTATACAAATAATGGACTTAATAAAAGAAATATCTAAAGACAAACTAGTTATTATGGTTACACACAATCCAGAATTAGCACAAAAATATTCAGATAGAATTATAGAATTTAAAGATGGAAAAATTTTATCAGATTCGAATCCAAATAATGAAGAGGATAAAAAACAAGAGTTTAAGTTAAAGAAAACAAGTATGAATTTTTTTACTGCACTTAATTTATCTTTTAATAATATAAAAACTAAAAAGGGTAGAACATTTTTAACTGCATTTGCATCAAGTATAGGAATTATTGGGATAGCGGTAATATTAAGTTTGTCAACTGGCTTTCAAACAAAAATAGATGGATATATAAAAGATACAATGGATCAATTTCCTATAATTATAAATCAATCATCAATGGAAATGGATGAAGAGCAAATGACTGATACTCAAAATGAGATGTCAGAATTAGTTAAAGGAACTAGAGAATATGCAGATACTGATGAAATGTATTTATATGATACTAGTTTAACAAGTAAAATGCATGTTAATAAATTGACTAATGAATATATGGAATATTTAGCAAAAACAGATAAAGAAATATGTAATACAATTGGATATATTGGATTAGCTTCTCCCAATTTGGTAAGAAAAGATGGAGATAAAATAATACCTGTAAAAGTAGAAGGTGGAGTAAATCAATCAGCAAGTACAGACAGTAGAGGGATGACTTCTATAAATGCAACAACATATCCAAAAATGTTAGATGAGAATAGAAATTACCTAAAAGAATATTATGATGTTTTAGAAGGAGAGTATCCAACTGAACCTACAGATGTAGTTTTAGTGGTTGACTATAAAAATAGAATATCAATAGATACAATGAAAAATTTAGGATATGATACTGAAAATATGAAAAACATGAAATTTAAGGATATTGTTGGAACAGAACTTAAATTAGTTGATAATAATGACTATTATGTTAGAACTCAATATGGTACTTATACTTTTAATACTGATTATGAAAAAATGTATAATTCAAAAAATTCAATTACATTAAAAATTTCTGCAGTTATTAGAGCTAAAGAAAGTGTAAAAATATCATTATTAGCAGATGGAATTGCATATAGTAGTAAATTAAATGATATAATAGAGGAACGTGCTAGAAATTCAGATATAGTTAAGGATCAAAAAGAAGTAAATTATAATATTTTAACAAAACAAGATTTTGAAAACGAAGCTTATAAAGATCAAATGGTATCATATTTGGGAGGAAGTGATATTCCATTATTTGCGATTTTATATCCGACTTCTTTTGATAATAAAAATAAATTATGTGAGTATTTGGATAAATATAATGAAGGGAAAATAGATGATGATAAAATTATTTATCAAGATTTATCTGAAACAATTACTAAAATGACATCAGGAATAATGGATGGTATAACTGTTGTATTAATAGCATTTGCTGCAATATCATTAATTGTAAGCTTAATAATGATTTGTATAATAACGTATACATCAGTTTTAGAAAGAACCAAAGAAATTGGAATATTAAAAGCATTAGGTGCTAGAAAGAAAGATATTACAAGAGTATTTAATGCAGAAACATTTATACTTGGAATTTTTTCGGGCACATTAGGAATAGGAATAGCATATTTGCTTACAATTCCTATTAATAAAGTTATTTTTAAGATGACAGAATTAGAAAATGTTGCAAATTTACAAATAAATCATGCTGTAATTTTAGTTTTGATAAGTACTATAATTACAATGATTGGTGGATGGATTCCAGCAAAAATTGCTGCTAAAAAAGACGCAGTTGATGCTTTAAGGACGGAATAAATTTCGAAGATTTAATAAAATTTTCAAAGAGTTAACTGAAATGTGTTAACTCTTTTATATTGTATAGAAAAGTTTTACAGTTTTTTATCGAAAATAATAAAATGAACTTGAAAAAAGATAGCACATAATATAGAATATATGTATAATAAAAAGGGGATGTTTA
>CAKPIA010000008.1 GCA_934162205.1 uncultured Clostridia bacterium | reverse complement strand
AAGTAGGAGGTGAAATTTAAGTGCCAACAATTAATCAATTAGTAAGAAAAGGAAGAAAAACAGGTGTTACAAAATCAAACTCACCAGCATTACAACATGGATTTAACTCAAAGAAAAATAGACCAACAAATGCTAAATCTCCACAAAAAAGAGGAGTTTGTACTGTAGTAAAAACAGTTACACCTAAAAAGCCAAACTCAGCTTTAAGAAAAGTTGCCAGAGTTAGACTTTCTAATGGTTATGAAGTTACATCTTATATCCCAGGTATAGGACATAACTTACAAGAACACAGTGTTGTATTAATTAGAGGTGGTAGGGTAAAAGACCTTCCAGGTGTTAGATATCATATCATCAGAGGAACATTAGATACAGCAGGTGTTAAAGATAGAATGCAAGGACGTTCTAAATATGGAGCAAAAAGACCAAAGAAATAAAATTTCTTTTAGTATGAGCTTAAAATAAAAAGAATAGTGCTTGTAATTATCTAAATTAAGGTACTTAAATTTAGAATAGATTATAATGCACTATGCGGATAGGAAAACCTATCAGAGTACCGAGATGATTTTATAAATCATCAATAAAATATTAAGGAGGGAAGAATAGTGCCAAGAAAAGGATATATAGCAAAAAGAGATGTGTTACCAGATCCAATATACAATAGCAAAGTTGTTACAAAATTAGTAAACAACATAATGTTAGATGGTAAAAAATCAGTTGCTCAAAAAATAGTATATGATGCATTTGATATCATAAAAGAAAAAGAAGGAAAAAATCCTTTAGAAGTTTTTGAAGCAGCTTTAGAAAATGTTATGCCAGTTCTTGAAGTTAAAGCAAGAAGAGTTGGTGGAGCTACATACCAAGTTCCATTAGAAATTAGACCAGAAAGAAGACAAACTTTAGGATTAAGATGGATAGTATCATATGCTAGAAACAGACATGAAAAAACAATGGCTGAAAAATTAGCAGGAGAATTAATAGATGCTGTAAACGGAAATGGTGGAGCATTTAAGAAGAAAGAAGATACACATAGAATGGCAGAAGCTAACAAAGCATTTGCTCATTATAAATGGTAAAATTAAATTTGTTGCTTAAAAGCACAAATAAACATTAAAATAAAGCATAACAAAATATAAGATAAATTCGTTTAAAATAGCGAAAGGGGGAAATATATAAATGGCAGGAAGAGCTTATCCATTAGAAAGAACAAGAAATATAGGAATAATGGCACATATTGATGCCGGAAAAACAACAACAACAGAAAGAATTCTTTTCTATACAGGAAAAACACATAAAATTGGTGAAGTTCACGAAGGTGCTGCTACAATGGACTGGATGGAACAAGAACAAGAAAGAGGTATAACAATTACTTCTGCTTGTACAACATGTTTCTGGAACAATAACAGAATTAATATTATTGATACTCCAGGTCACGTTGACTTTACAGTTGAAGTACAAAGATCTTTAAAAGTTCTTGACGGTGCAGTAACAGTTTTAGCTGCAAAAGGTGGAGTTCAACCACAAACAGAAACAGTTTGGAGACAAGCTGACAAATACAGTGTACCAAGAATGGTATATGTAAACAAAATGGATATCACAGGAGCTAACTTCATGCTTTGTGTTGATCAATTAAAAAATAGATTAAAAGCTAATGCTGTTCCAATCCAATTACCAATAGGAGCAGAAGACAACTTCAAAGGAATAGTTGACTTAGTAAAAATGAAAGCTTTTATACACAAAGATGATTTAGGAAAAGAAATTGAAGAAACAGATATTCCTGAAGATATGAAAGCAGATGCAGAAAAATTCAGATCAGAAATGATCGAAGCTGCATGTGAACAAGATGAAGAATTAATGATGAAATACCTTGAAGGAGAAGAATTAACAGACGAAGAAATAAAAAAAGGTTTAAGAATGGGAACATTAGCTAACGCTATAGTACCAGTTACATGTGGTTCTTCATATAAAAACAAAGGTGTACAAGAACTATTAAATGCAATAGTTGATTATATGCCATCACCATTAGATATACCACATATCAAAGGTGAAACATTAGATGGAGAAGAAACAGAAGCTAAAACTTCAGATTCAGAACCATTTGCTGCATTAGCATTTAAAATTGCAACAGATCCATTTGTTGGAAAATTATGTTTCTTTAGAGTTTACTCTGGAACATTAGAATCAGGATCAACAGTTTTAAATTCAAGCAAAGATAAAAAAGAAAGAGTTGGAAGAATTCTACAAATGCACTCAAATCACAGGGAAGATATAGATAAAGTATATGCTGGTGATATTGCAGCTGCAGTTGGATTAAAAGATGTTACAACAGGAAATACATTATGTGATCCTGATCATCCAATAATTCTTGAATCAATGGAATTCCCAGAGCCAGTTATTGATATAGCTATCGAACCAAAAGATAAAGCAGCTCAAGAAAAAATGGGTATAGCTTTAACAAAACTAGCTGAAGAAGATCCAACATTTAAAGCATATACAAACCAAGAAACAGGTCAAACAATTATTGCAGGTATGGGTGAATTACACTTAGATATCATCGTTGATAGATTAAAAAGAGAATTCAAAGTTGAATGTAACGTTGGTAAACCACAAGTTGCATACAAAGAAACTATTAAAAATGCAGTAAGAGTTGAAGGAAAATTCATACGTCAATCTGGTGGTAAAGGACAATATGGTCATGTATGGTTTGAAATGGAACCATTAGAGCCAGGAAAAGGAATTGAATTCGAAAGCAAAATCGTTGGAGGAGCAGTTCCAAAAGAATATATAAAACCAATTGAACAAGGTATGAGAGAAGCTGCTGAAACAGGTGTATTAGCTGGTTACCCAGTTATAGACTTTAAAGTAACATTAGTTGATGGTTCATATCACGAAGTTGACTCTTCAGAAATGGCCTTCAAAATAGCAGCATCTATGGCATTTAAAGAAGGATGTAAACAAGCAAAAGCTGTAATCTTAGAACCAATTATGAAAGTTGAAATAACAGTTCCAGAAGAATACATGGGAGATGTTATTGGAGATATCAACGCAAGACGTGGTAAAATGGAAGGTATGGATGCAAACGATGGAATGCAAGAAATACACGCATTTATTCCACTTTCAGAAATGTTTGGATATGCAACAGATTTACGTTCAAAAACACAAGGTAGAGGAAGCTACTCTATGGAACCATCTCATTATGAAGAAGTTCCAAAATCAGTTCATGATGCAATCGTAGCATCAAGAGCTAAAGCTGAATAATATAGCGATTACTAAAAATAACAAAAATACTTGATTTTTTATGTAATATGTTATAAAATTCAAGCAATTATAATTTAGTCATTAAATTTAAAAAATAAATTAAAAGTAGTTATCAAATAAATTGATAAACTAACTTAAATTAAAGGAGGAAATTTTAAAATGGCAAAAGCAAAATTTGAAAGAACAAAACCACACGTTAACATCGGAACAATCGGTCACGTAGACCATGGTAAAACAACAACAACAGCAGCTATTACAAAATATTTAGGATTATTAGGAAAAGCTCAATTCGAAGATTATGCTTCAATTGATAGCGCTCCAGAAGAAAAAGCAAGAGGAATCACAATCAATACAGCACACGTTGAATATGAAACAGATAACAGACACTATGCACACGTTGACTGTCCAGGTCACGCTGACTATGTTAAAAACATGATCACAGGTGCTGCTCAAATGGATGGTGCTATATTAGTTGTTTCTGCAGCTGATGGACCAATGCCTCAAACAAGAGAGCATATATTACTAGCTAGACAAGTTGGTGTTAAATATATAGTTGTTTACTTAAACAAATGTGATATGGTAGACGATCCAGAATTATTAGAATTAGTTGAAATGGAAGTTAGAGACTTATTATCAAGCTATGATTTCCCAGGAGACGAAATCCCAGTTATAAAAGGATCATCTCTAAAAGTATTAGAAAGTACATCTACAGATCCTAACGATCCTGTATATGCACCTATGAAAGAATTAATGGATGCAGTTGATAGCTACATCCCAACACCAGAAAGACCAATCGACCAACCATTCCTAATGCCTGTTGAAGACGTATTCACAATTACAGGTAGAGGAACAGTTGCTACAGGTAGAGTAGAAAGAGGTATAGTTAAACTTTCTGACGAAGTTGAAATTATCGGTCTTTCTACAGAAAGAAGAAAAACAGTTGTTACTGGTGTAGAAATGTTCAGAAAATTATTAGATCAAGCAGAAGCTGGAGATAACATTGGTGTTCTATTAAGAGGTATAGATAGAAAAGACATCGAAAGAGGTCAAGTTCTTTGTAAACCAGGAACAATACATCCACATACAAAATTCACATCAGAAGTTTATGTATTAACTAAAGAAGAAGGTGGAAGACATACTCCATTCTTCAACGGATATAGACCACAATTCTATTTCAGAACAACAGACGTTACAGGTGTTATCGACTTACCAGAAGGAACAGAAATGGTAATGCCAGGAGATAACGTTTCAATGACAATCGAATTAATCACTCCTATCGCTATCGAAAAAGGATTAAGATTCGCTATTCGTGAAGGTGGTAGAACAGTTGGTTCAGGTGTTGTTGCTGACATAATCGAATAATATAATAAAAATAGAGCTTTAGAGCTCTATTTTTTTTGTCAAATCATCATTAAATACTTGCTTTTTTATAAAAAGAATAATAAAATGGATATATTATAAATACTATATAAATAATAAACAATTAGGAGGACTTAAAGTGAAAATACTTTTAGATGCTATGGGTGGAGATAAAGCACCTGATGCTAATATAAAAGGCGCTGTTAAAGCTATTAACCAAATAAAGGCAGAAGTAATATTAATTGGAAAAGAAGAAATAATAAGAAGTAAAATAAAAGAATTTTATGGAAAAGAAATTGAAGAAATTTCTGACAGATTAAAAATAAAAAATGCAACAGAAACAATAGAAATGGAAGATACACCAACACTTGCAATAAAACATAAAAAAGATTCATCAATGGTAGTTGGGTTTAATATGTTAAAACAAGGTGAAGGAGATGTATTTATTTCTGCTGGAAATTCAGGAGCATTACTAACAGGAGCAACATTATTAGTCGGAAGAATAAAAGGAATAGATAGACCAGCATTAGCAGGAATTTTACCAGCATACAAAAGTAGATTATTGTTAATAGATTGCGGTTCAAATACAAATTGTAAGCCAATTAATTTATTGCAGTTTGCACAAATGTCTAGTATATATTTAAGAAATACATTTGGAAATGAAAGACCAAAAGTAGGATTGCTAAACATAGGAACAGAAGAAACAAAGGGAAACGAACTAATAAAAGAATCATATAAATTAATAAAAGAAAAAGCGAATGAATTAGATATTGAATTTGTAGGAAATGTAGAGGGAAGAGATGCTTTTTCAGGAAAAATAGATATTTTAGTTGCAGATGGATTTACAGGAAATGTATTTTTAAAAACAGTCGAAGGTGTTGGAAAATTAGTAAAAAGAACATTATCAGAAAGTATTAAAAAGAATGTGTTTACAATGCTTGGAGCACTTCCTGCAATGCCATCAATAAATGCACTTTCAAAAGCAATGGATTATAAAGAATATGGTGGAGCATTATTTTTAGGAGTAAAAAAACCAGTTGTAAAAGCACATGGAAGTAGTGATGAAAAATTATTTGAATTCACAATAAAACAAGCAGAACAATTTGTAGAAAACAAAGCAGTAGATAAAATGATAGAAAAGTTTCAAAAAGAGAATAAAACTGAATAAGTAGTATAAAAATAAAATAATTATAAACATTACTTGACAAATATGCAAACATATAATATAAATGTTACATATAATAAACAAAATAAAAAGAAATATAACAGAGATACTTGAGAGGAGGTGAACTTATAATAATGAGTTCAGAAGAAGTTTTTGAAAAAGTAAAAGAGATAATTGTAGAACAATTAGGAGTAGCAGAAGCATCTGTTACATTAGAAGCATCATTTATAGATGATTTAGGAGCAGATTCTTTAGATATAGTTGAATTAATAATGGCTTTAGAAGAAGAATTTGATATAGAAATTCCTGATAGCGATGCAGAAAAAGTAGTTACTGTAGGAGATGTAGTAGACTACATAAAAGAAAATGTGTAATAAAATAAGAAAATAGAGTTTGCTTTAGTAAACTCTATTTTTTGTTTTAATATTTTATTTAACTCTATATATATTGTTTTTTATACCTTGTTGTCGCATCCTTCGGATTCCTTTTCAAGGAAGGATGCTTCATTCGCCCTTCGCTATGCTCCGGTTGATCGCTACGCGGTATTACAAAACAATATATATAGAGTTTTACATAATTTTAATTATCTATAACAGAATCAAAATCTTCTTGAGAAATATACCCATATTCCAACATTCTTTTAAGAACTTGTGCTTGTCTTTGTTCAGCTAAATCTGGATTTTTAGTAGGAGCATACACAGAAGGAGCATTAGGCACACCAGCTAACATAGAAGCTTCAGAAAGATTTAACTCTTTAGGTTCTTTATTATAATATCCTTCACTTGCTTGTTTTATCCCATAATAACCATTACCAAAATAAGCAGTATTAACATATAATTCAAAAATTTCTTTTTTATTATAATTTTTTTCCAAATCATATGCAACAAAAAATTCTGCTATTTTTCTTATGGCATTTTTACTTTGATCAAAACATACATTTTTAGCAACTTGTTGAGTTATAGTGCTTCCACCTTCTTGTAATTCCATATGTCTAATATTTATATAAATAGCTCTAGCAATTGCAATAGGATCAATTGCACCATGTTCATAAAATCTATGATCTTCTGTTGCGATAACTGCATTTATATAATCTTCATTTAAATTATCAAAATTAACAAAATTATCATCATTCTTTATAGTATTAACTCTGTTGGATAAACTGTTATCTTTTAAAGCATTAGAATAATAATTATATCCTAAAAATAAAAGTATAGAGGTACCTATAATTAGTAAAATAAATATGAAAACTATAATTTTAAATAATATATTTTTTAATATTTTCATAACATCACCCATATATATTATATAATTTTTTTTGATTTTGTAAATGACTATTTTGTCATAAAATGTATATTAAACAGTGTAACCATAGCAGACGTATTATTCATATAATTTACTAATAGAAAGAGAGGTATTTATATGATAGTTTTTGATAAGATGCAAGCTGTAGGCAATGATTTTGTGGTTATAGATGCAACTAAAGGATTACCTATATATAATTTAAAAGTATTAACTAGATTTCTTTGTGATAGACATATTGGAATTGGAGCAGATGGAGTAATATTTTTTGAACATAGTAAAATAGCAGATTTTAAGATGAGAATTTTTAATAGTGATGGAACAGAAGCAGAGATGTGTGGTAATGGAATAAGATGTTTGGCAAAAAAACTATATAACCACAAATATATTAATAAAAAGGAATTTAGTATAGAAACTTTAGCAGGTATAAAAAAAGTAAAAATGTACATATCTGAAACTCAAAATGAAAAAATAGAAATAAATATGGGAGAAGTTCTTTTTGGAACAAAGTCAAGAATTGCATACTTGCCACGAGGGTTCGAAAATAGTGATTTTGTAGAGGTAAAATATAATGAAGAAATATTTAAACTTTATTTAGTATCTGTAGGAAATCCACATAGTGTTTGTTTTGTAAATGATTTTAATTCTTTTAATTTTGAAGAAGTAGGAAAATTTATTGAAAATTATAAATATTTTCCAAGTAAAACAAATGTTGAATTTGTTCAAATTAAAAATAAAAATAGTATAATTGTTAAAGTATGGGAAAGAGGAGTAGGAAGGACATTAGGATGTGGGACAGGAGCGATTGCATCTGCAACAGCAGCAATTAAAAATAAATTCACAGAAAGTGATGTAATTGTGGATTTAGAGGGAGGAAAACTAGAAATAAAAGAAATTAATAATGAAATGTATTTAATAGGTGATGCAAAATTTGTATATGAAGGAAAGATACTAGATTTATAAAATAAAAGTTAATATAAATAAAGGCATGAAGTTTTTTATTCATGCCTTTAAACAATTATTTTTTTACACCATTTTTTATCATTTCATCAATAATTTGTGAAATAACAACTCTTTCATTATATGGATGTTTAACACCATTTCTTTCTAAATATAAATCATGTCCTAAACCAGGAATAACAATTATATCACCTTTTTTAGCTATTTCAATAGCGTATTTAATTCCTTCTGTTCTATCAACAATAATTTTATAAGGTTTTCCTGTTGGAATAATACCTTTTTCAATATCTTTTAAAATAGATAAAGGATCTTCAGTTCTAACTTGATCTGACATTAAAACAGTAAAGTCTGCAAGTCTTCCAGAAATCTCACCCATTATAGGTCTTTTAGCTTTATCACGATCTCCTCCAACACCCCAAGCACAAATAACTCTACCTTTTGCATAAGATCTAACAGCTGTTAAAATGCTTTCTAAACTAGATGGAGTGTGAGCATAATCTATCATTATAGTTAATCCTAATTTATTAGGAACTAATTCACTTCTGCCAAGAACTTTAAGATCTTTTAATGCATCTTTTATTTCGTTAGCAGGTACGTTAAAAACAGATGTTGAAGCAATTGCACCAATTGCATTATAAATACTAAATTTACCAGGAATTGATGCTTCTATTTGTTCTGGCTTACCGTTTATAGGCAATTCAAAATCTATATAAGAATCTGTTATTTTTATTTTATCTGAATTTACTTTAAAATTTGATTCATTATCTATGGAAAAAGTAATAATGTTTTTCTCTGGAAGTAAAGAAGAAATAGTTTTTACCTTTTCGTCATCATTATTTATAACAATTGTTTTTGCAAGTTTTAAAAGTGCAAGTTTACAATTAAAATAATCTTCCATATTAGGATGTTCATTTTTACTAATATGATCTTCTGAAAGATTTGTAAATAATGCTACATCAAAGTCACAACCTAATACTCTATTAAGTTTCATAGCTTGAGAAGAAACTTCTATAATAGCAACATCTACATTTTTTTCTACCATCATTGCTAAATATTTTTGAATTTCTATGCTTTCTGGAGTTGTTCTATCTGTATCTTCAATTTTTTCATCATTTATATATACAGCAATACTGCCAATTAACCCAACATTTAATCCATGTTTTTCTAAAATGGATTTTATCATAAAAGTTGAAGTTGTTTTTCCTTTTGTACCAGTTACTCCAATTAATTTTAATTTTTTTGAAGGATTATCATAAAAATTGCAAGCTAAAATTGCTAGTGCTTTTCTTGTATCTTTTACAGATATAACAGGTATATTATAGTTTAAAGAATTAACATCAACATCTGGTTCAACAATAACTGCAATTGCACCATTTTCTATAGCACTTGGAATAAATTCTATTCCATTTTTAGAAAAGCCATTTATTGCAACAAAAAGTCCTCCTTCTTTAATTTTTCTAGAATCTGAATGGATATTTGTAATATCAATCTCTAGATTTCCATTTGTGTTTAAAATTTCTACATTATTTAATAAATTTAATAGTTTCATATAAAAAATTCCCTTCTTTTAGAAACCAAAAAGAAAATAAATTATTATTTTTCCTTATTTCGGAACAATTATATATCTTTTAAAATGAAAAGTAAAGAAAATTAAATTACTAAACAATATAAAATTTTAAGTTGTCAATGGGGACAACCTCAAATTGTCAATCGGTGTCAATCGGGACGTAGATTTTTGACAACCTCAAATTGACATTAACAAATTCATAGAATTCATTAGAAAAATATACAAAATTAATATAAGATTTTGATTAGTTTATATTGAAAAACAAAAAATAAAATGATATAAATAATAAAAAATAATAATTTATTTTTTTAGTGTATATAAATATAAAAGGTGATAGAAATGATAAAAATTAACCAAGATTTTTTAAATTTACAAGACAGCTATTTATTTTCAACAATAGCAAAAAAAGTTGCTGAATACAGCAAAAATAATCCTAATAAAAAAATAATTAAATTAGGAATTGGAGATGTAACAAGACCAATAGTTCCGGCTTGTTTAGAAGCAATGCATAAAGCAGTTGATGAAATAGGAACACAAGAAGGGTTTAAAGGATATGGACCAGAACAAGGATATGAATTTTTAAGAGAAGCAATATCAAATGATTACAAAAAATTAGGAGTAGAAATACAAACTAGCGAAATATTTGTATCAGATGGAGCAAAATGTGACTGTGGAAACATTGTAGATATATTTGCTCAAGATAATATTGTTGCAATAACAGATCCAGTATATCCAGTATATCTAGACACAAATGTTATGTCTGGAAGAAGTGGAAAATTTGATAATGAAAAAGGTACATATAAAAATATAGTTTACCTACCAGTTACAGCAGAAAATGATTTTAAACCAGAATTACCAAAAGAAAAAGTTGATATGATTTATTTATGTTTTCCAAATAACCCAACAGGAACAGTACTTTCAAAAGAAGAATTAGAAAAATGGGTTAAATATGCAAAAGAAAATAATTCTATAATATTATATGATTCAGCATATGAAGCATTTATTACAGAAGAGGATGTTCCACATAGTATATTTGAAATAGAAGGGGCAAAAGATGTTGCAATAGAATTTAGAAGTTTTTCTAAAACAGCAGGATTTACAGGAGTTAGATGTGCATATGTTGTTATACCTCAAACAGTAATGGGATATTCTGAAAATGGAGAAAAGGTAAGTTTAAATAAATTATGGAATAGAAGAACATGTACTAAGTTTAATGGTGTATCATATGTAGTACAAAGGGCAGCAGAAGCAACATTTACAGAAGAAGGCAAAAAACAAATAAAAGAAAACATAGCTTATTATATGGAAAATGCCAAAACTATAAAAAATGGATTAGAAGATGCAGGCTATACTGTTTTTGGAGGTACAAATTCTCCATATGTATGGCTTAAAGTACCAGATGGAATAACATCTTGGGAATTCTTTGATAAACTTTTAGAAGAAGTAAATGTAGTAGGAACACCAGGTAGCGGATTTGGACCACATGGAGAAGGATATTTTAGATTAACTGCATTTGGAACAAAGGAAAACACAAAAGAAGCTATTGAAAGAATAAAAAATTGGAAAGTAAAATAATAATAAACAAAAGATTGCAAATATAATTTTGCAATCTTTTGTTTACCTCTTTAAAAATAGATAAAAATTTGCTAAAATAGCATATAAGGTAGGATGATAAAATGAACAAGCAAGAATTTATACAGAGAATGAAGGAAGAAATATCAAAAGATTTTTCTGAACTAGAAATAGCAAAATACATATATGTTCAATTAGGAAAAGAAAAATCATTTGATGAAAAATATTATTTTGGAAATAGTAAAGTTAGAAATAAAATTTATAAATTAGCAGAAAGAAATAGGATAAATTCTGAAGAAGCGGGAAAAAGTAAAAAAATAATATGTGTTTCATTATCTTATTTATATAGAGATATTCTAAAAGAATTTGGGATAACAACTGTAATTGAACAAGAAATGGAACATAAATTTCCAGTGATTTTTTTAAAGGATGGTAGAAGTATAAGAGCGGATTTGCAGTTGGACTTATATAATATTCAAACAAAATCAAAAATGCAATTCTTTGGAACTAAAGAGAATTATGGATTCGATGCAGTAGATGCTTTAACTAGTAAAGAAAATATAGAATTAGACAAAAAAATAGGATATATAAAAGATGAACAAGACTATAGAAATAATGCGATAGATAGACTAAAAGAAAAAACAAATGGGAAAAATGCAAGTGAATTATTAAAAATAGTTTTAACAGATGATGAAGTAAATAATTTTGATAATAAGCTAGAATATGTAGAAATAGTTAAATACTATAAAGCGATATTAAATTATCTTGATAGAAAACTTTTAAACAAAAAAATATTTTCAATGAATTGTTATAAACAAAATGATGATGGAGAGAAAGAATATAGTTTGTGTTTATATTCAGTAGAAAAAGAAGGAATTGATTTATACATTTTCTCAAAAAAGGAAAATAGATTTATGCAAGTAGAAATACCTAAAATTGAAGAATTAGAAAAAGATGGATTAGTGTTAGGTATGAACAACAATGATCGTGATGTAAGAAGATTTAAAAAGTTTTTAGAAAGAGATAGAAAAGCAAAAGAAAAATACGAAAAAATGTTTGAATAATATTGACAAAAGAATAATAAATACAATATAATTCAAATAAATAAATTTTAGGAGAATATTATGATAGCATATGTAAAAGGAATATTAGAAAATAAATCGGTAGATTATGTAATAGTAGATGTGCAAGGAATTGGTTATAAAATTTATATGTCAGATGCATCTATAGAAAAACTAGGAGAAATAGGAGATACAGTAAAAATACATACATATTATAGAGTAAGAGAAGATGATATTAGTTTATTTGGTTTTAATACCTCAGAAGAATTAAGAATGTTTGAGTTATTATTATCTGTAAGTGGTGTAGGAGCTAAAACAGCAGTTGCAATGCTTGCATGTATATCACCATCAGAGTTTGCAATGGCAGTAATAACAAATGATGTATCAAAATTAACTCAAATACAAGGGGTTGGTGCAAAATCTGCCCAAAGAATTATATTAGAATTAAAAGATAAATTAAAGAAAGAAGAAAAATTAAGTAAGTCATCAAAAGATGTTATTAAACAAGAACAAGACAATACAGAGCAGATAATAGATGCAATTAATGCATTACAAGTATTAGGATATTCTAAAAAAGAAATAGAAAAAGTATTTGAAAAAATAGATAAAAACAATTTAACAGTAGAAGAAATGATAAAAAAAGGATTATCATTATTATCAAAATAAAAAGAAGGTAAAAATATGAATAGTAATGAACCATTAGCATATAGAGTAAGACCTAGAACACTAGAAGAATATGTAGGGCAAGAACATGTTTTAGGTAAAGACCAAATATTATATAGAACAATAAAAGCAGATAGATTATCTAGTATAATATTATTTGGCCCTCCACGGGTGTGGAAAAACGTCACTTGCAAGAGTTATAAGTGAAACAACTAAATATAAATTTTATAAAATAAATGCAGTAACAGCAGGTGTGGCAGATATAAAAAAAGTAGTAGAAGAAACAAAAAATTTTATGCTTAATCCAACGGGAAAAAGTATATTATTTATAGACGAAATTCATAGATTTAATAAATTACAACAAGATGCATTATTACCATATGTAGAAAATGGAACAATTATATTAATAGGAGCAACTACAGAAAATCCTTATTTTGAAGTTAATAAAGCTCTAATATCTAGATCAATGGTAATAAAACTAAATCCACTAACAGAAGAAAATATATTTAATATTTTAAAAAATGCTGTAACAAGAAAAGATGGACTTGGTGAGTATAATTTAAAAATAGAAGATGATACATTAAAAAAACTCGCACAAATTTCAAATGGTGATGTAAGAACAGCATTAAACGGACTAGAGGTTGCAGTACTTACAACAAATATGGATAAAGATGGTTGTATAACAATAACAGATGAGATTATAAAAAATAGTATACAAACAAGAAAGGCAATATTTGATAAAAACGGAGAAAGCCATTATGACAATATAAGTGCATTTATAAAATCTATGAGAGGATCAGATCCAGATGCGGCGGTATTTTATTTAGCAAGAGCTTTAAATGGTGGAGAAGATCCAATGTTTTTGGCAAGAAGAATTGTAATATGCGCATCAGAAGATGTAGGACTTGCAAATCCTAATGCATTAGTTGTTGCAACATCTGCAATGCAAGCTGTACATATGATAGGAATGCCAGAAGCAAGAATATTATTATCAGAATCTGCTGTATATGTTGCAAATTCAAAAAAATCAAATGCTACATATTTAGCAATAAATAAAGCTTTAGAGGATGTGAAAAATAAAGAAACAGGAGAAGTTCCAATGCATATAAGAAATGCTCCAATAGAAGGAATGAAGAACTTAGATTATGGTAAAGGATACTTGTATCCACATGATTTTCCAGGGCATTACGTTGAACAACAATATTTACCAGATGTAATGATTGGAACAAAATATTTTATAAAAGATGAAAATATAGAATAAAATATATGAAAAAACTGGCTAAAAGCCAGTTTTTTATATATAATAAAGTTAACTTATAAGTTAATAAATTAATTTGTATAATAATTTAGGCTTTTTGTAAATAAAAATAAATAATTAAGGAAAAATGTAAGATAATATATAATAAGAAACAATAACAGAAGGAAGGTTGAAAATGAAAAAAGAAAGTAAGGCTTCAAATGAGAATAAACTTTTTGAGAATATAAAGATTAAAGATGAAAAATATTTAGAAGAATTACAAAGATTTCTTGATTTAGCTGATAATATATCAAATGAAGATTTAAAAAAGAGAATGATATATCAGATGTTAAAATGTGATAAGGTGTTAACAGAAATTTTTGAAAAAAATATGAAAAATAATAAATAAAGTAATAAATTAAAAAAAAGGGGAAAAACTACTAAAAAAGGTAAAGCGAGAAAGTAATGTTAAAAAAAATAATTATTGGTTTATTAGCTGGTTTTATAAGTGGATTTTTCTCAACAGGTGGAGGAATGATATTGGTTCCATCATTTATTTATATTTTAAATGAAAAAGCAGATGTTTCTAGAGCAACTTCTGTTTTTTGCATATTGCCAATGGTCATAACAAGTAGTTTTTTTTACTATAAAAATAACTATATTGACTGGAAGGTTGGATTATTATGTGCATCTGGAGGAATTATTGGTGGGTATATAGGAGCAAAGTTATTAAAAAAATTACCAGATTATATATTTAAAATAGTTTTTACTGGATTTTTAATATATGTTGCTTTTAAAATGATATTTTAAAAATGGAGAATGATATGGTTCAAATACTTATAGGATTGCTTGCAGGAATTATAAGTGGTATAGGAATGGGAGGAGGAACTATATTAATTTTTCTTCTAACAACTATTTGTGGTTTAGAGCAACATATTGTCCAAGCTATAAATTTAATCTTTTTTATACCAACATCAATATCTGCAATAATTGTAAATATAAAAAACAAAAAAATAAATTTTAAATTGGCATTTGTAATATCTATATGTGGTGTTATAGGTGCTATTTTGGGAGCAAAATTGTCAGTAAATACCAATGTTGAAACATTAAGAAAATATTTTGGCTATTTTTTAGCAATTGTAGCTTTACATGAAATATATAATTTAATACGAGAGTATATAAACTACAAAAAAAGACATAATAGTTATTAGAAATATTGTTTTAGGAGGAATAAAGATGAAATTTGTAAAAGGTATGATGCTAGGAACTTTAATATCAGCTGGAGTTTTAATGATGTATGCAGAGGGAACTGAAATGATGAATAAAAAGAAAATAATGAAAAAGGGTAAACAAATTGCTAAAAAAATGGGGATAATGTAATTAAAAATAAATAAAAGTGAAAATAAAAATTGAAGTGAATCTTTATAATTCACTTCAATTTTTGGTTTTTTTATCTATTGCAATCTGGTTTATCGAAGCAAGGCTTATCACAACAAGGTTTGTCACAGCAAGGCTTATCATCACATGGTTTTTTATCAATTATGCAATCACATTTATCACATTTCATAGCTTTTAAACATCTTCCTTCATGATGGCATTTTGCACAAACTTTAACATGTTTTACTTCATTTACAAATATTTCAATAGCATATTCTTTTCCTGGGCAAAGAGGTCCAAAAACAAATTCACCTTTTTCATCAGTAAAAGTATGAGTTACAGGTTTTCTTTCTTTTCTACCACATTCATATACTATTTCTATTAATTTTACAACAGCATCTTCAACTGGCTCTTTGTAACAATTTTTTACAACTCCGTAAATTACTTCTCTATTATCTTCTGGTAAAGTAATATCAAGATCAAATTGTTTACCTTTTTCCATAAATCCATCAATATCTAATTTTGGACATATTGGTCTTCTTTCATCCATTTCCATAAAAATCGTTCCTTTCTTTTTTTTGCAATTTCAAATTGCTTAATATATAATATGTAGAAAAAAGTATAAAGTTGACGATAAAAAAGTAGTATATCAAAATATATGGAGTATAATATATAATATAAAAAAATATAGGAGAGATAAAATGACAAGTAGTAAAGCAATAGGAATTTTTGATTCGGGAGTTGGAGGATTAACTGTATTAGAGCAAATAAGAAAAGAATTACCAAATGAAAATATAATATATTTGGGGGATACTAAAAATTTTCCATATGGTACCAAAAGTAAAGAAGAAATAATAGAATGTTCAAAAAATAATACAAAAAAATTATTAGAAAAGGGAGTAAAAGTAATTGTTGTAGCTTGTGGCACAGCTACAAGTCAAGCTATAGAAGAATTAAAAAATGAATTTGATGTACCAATAATAGGAATAATAGAGCCAACTGTAAAATATATAAAAGAAAAAAATATAAATAAAATAGGAGTAATGGCAACAGAAGGAACAATAAAAAATGGAGCATGGGAAAGATATTTAAAAAAAGATATTTTAGATATAGAAGTTGAAAATAAGGCATGTCCAGTTATGGCTACAATTGCAGAAAAAGGAAGAGCTTTGAGCCAAGAAGGAAGAGAAGCTATTAGAGAGTATACAAAGCCGTTTATTAATAAAAATATAAAAACAATAATATTAGGGTGTACACACTATCCAATTTATCAAACAATAATAAAAGAAGAAATGCCATATGAAGTTGAATTAATTGATACAGGATATACAGTTGCTAAATATTTAAAAAAATATTTGGCAGATAATAATATGGAAAATAAAGAAATAAAAAATAAAGAAATAGTTTATTTAACTAAATCAGAAGATAATTTTAAAGATATTGCCAAAAATATCCTAAATTGCAACATAAATATAGAAATTATATAAATAAAATACAATAAATGTGCTTATAAATATTGACATATAGCCGTTTTGTTAATATAATACATATAAATTACACACTATAGGAGGAACAAAATGGCTAATGAGGGATTAAATCCTTTAGAAAATAATTATATAGACATGACAGATGAAAAATTAGTACAAGTAGTTCAGTCTAATGATAATATAGCATTAGATTATTTAATACATAGATATGATGATATTGTAAATATGAAGGCAAATAAGTTTTTTATGATAGGTGCTGAAAAGGAAGATATGATACAAGAAGGGTATATTCGGACTATATAAAGCAGTAAAATCATTTGACTCTGACAAACAAAATTCATTTAAAACATTTGCAAATTTGTGTATTGAAAGACAGCTTATTACAGCTGTTAAAAACTCCAATAGACAAAAACATATACCATTAAATTCTTCTGTATCTTTAAATGCGTCTGCATATGATGATAATGAAGATACTAGTATAATGGAAGTATTAAATACAAAAACAGAAGATGATCCTTCAGAAATAATAGCAAAAAAAGAATATTATTCTTTAATAGAAAGAAAAATTGATGAAAGCTTAAGTGATTTTGAAAAAAAGGTATTAGAACAATACAAACAAGGTAAATCATATGCACTTATTGCTGAAAACTTGGGAAGCAAAGTAAAATCAATAGATACAGCAATTCAAAGAATAAGGAAAAAAGCGTTAAAAATTAAATTAAATATGGAAATAGATGATAATAAAAAATAACTTTTCATTTAATATGAAAAGTTATTTTTTATGTATTAGTAAGGAAATTTAACTTTTTTAATATATAAAACTACACTACACAGAAAATTGATTAGATAAATTTTTGCACACAAACGAATTTAGTAAAAAATTAAATTTTTTTAGATTTGTTATAAATAGACTTTTAATATAATAATTAATATGTTAAAATATAAAATATGTCGAAAAGGAGAAAAAAATGAAAGATAAGTTTATTGAATTATTAAGAAGTACAAATAGAGAAGGAATGGAAGATTTAATAAGATTTATTGAAAAGAGTGACTTTTTTAAAGCACCTGCAAGTACAAGATTTCATGGGGCATTTGAAGGTGGTTTATTAGAACATAGTATGAAGGTATATGAAATTTTAGATTATAAAGTAAAAAATTGTTTTATAGATATGAATATAAAAGAAGATACAATAAAAATAATTGCATTATTACATGATATATGTAAAGCAAATTTTTATAAAGTTGATTATAGAAATGCAAAAAATAGCTTAGGAGAATGGGAAAAAGTTCCATATTATACTGTTGATGACCAAATTCCTTATGGGCATGGAGAAAAATCAGTAATGATGATAAGTGAATATATAAAATTAACTCCAGAAGAAAAGTATTGTATACGTTGGCATATGGGATTTACAGAACCAAAGGAATTATATACTACAATAGGAAATGCATATAAAAAATATCCTTTAGCATTATTGTTACATGAGGCAGATTTAGAAGCAACATATTTCTTTGATATATAAAGGAAGATTTTAACATATACATAAAGATTTAAATATTATATAATTAAATAAGAATAAAAAAAGGAAGATTAATATGAGAAATCAAGTATTAGAAAGAGAAGAAATTAATTATAATGAAAATAATAATGAATATAGACCAAGAAGAGAAAAAAGAAAGAAAAAATCAAAATTAAAAAAGGTTTTGATTACAATATTAATTTTATTTATATTAGGAATTAGTTCATTTGCATTTTTATTATATGGTCCATACCCTAATTTTAGGGAGTGGCTTATTACTACAGCTATGACAACAATGACACATCAATATTTAGCTACATGGTTTTATAGTGATGATACAATTCAAGAAGTATTAAATAAAAATAGAGTAGCAGAATCAGATGAAAAAACAGATCCTACACTTACAGTAATTGTAGATGATGATAAACCAATTGAATATGCGAATGAGTATGAAAGAGCAATACTAGAAAAAGACCCTGGAAATGATGATTATAAAATTATAAATATAGAAGGAAAAGGATATTCAGGTTATCTTGCAGCTATATATGATCCATCTAGAATAAAAACAGTTGTAACTAAAAAACTAGGAAAATGTGGTCAATATTTAAAAACAATGGCAGATGATAATGATGCACTAATAGCTATTAATGGAGGAGGGTTTATAGATCCTAACTATAATAGTAATGGTGCAAACCCATTAGGTATAACATTTGCAGATGGAAGATTAATTACATCTAATGTTTATAATGGTGCAGGAGGATTAATTGGATTTACACAAGAAAATAAATTAGTTTTAGGAAAAATGTCAGTACAAGAAGCAAAAAATATGAATGTGCGTGATGCAGTTACATTTGGACCATTTTTAATAGTAAATGGTAAAGCATCAGAAGTTCTTGGAAATGGTGGATGGGGAACTGCTCCTCGTACAGCAATAGGTCAAAGAAAAGATGGAATAGTTTTATTTTTAGTAATAGATGGTAGAACAGTAAAAAAACCAGGTGCTGATATGAATGATTTAATAGAAATAATGCAAAGATATGGAGCATATAATGCAGCAAACTTAGATGGAGGAACATCAAGTGTTATGTACGTAAATGGTAAAATAATAAATGACCCAGTTGATAGTACAGGAGCACATAAAACAAGATTTATATCAACAGGATTTATTTTGACAAAGAAGGAAGCTAGTCAAACAAATAATATAAATGAAAATACAAATAATAATGCTGTTAATACTAATACTACGACTACAACTACAACAAGTAATAGTAGTATCAATAAAACGAACACTACAAATAAGACGACATATAATTCTACAACAAATACAACTAGAAAAACAAATACAACGAATAAAAGATAGAAAAAGTGAGTATTAAATTACTCACTTTTGACATTTTATAAAAAATATGGCATAATATTAATTGTAACTCATTAATTTTTTAACCAGCAGCAATTGCAGGAGGGTAATCATGAGAGCTTATCTAAACATGTCAGACTTAAGAGTGATTTATACCAGAATCCGAGGTACAGAAAAGGGAATGAAAGCGTATCTTTCCAGAGCCAAAAGTGTTGCAACAAAATCCAGAGGTGGAGCTTACATTTTTATGAATGAAGCAAAATTGTTTGAATTTTTACAGAATTATTTTGGAGATGAATTGACAGTTAGAAATATCAATTCATTTGGAGAATTGATGCAATACATTTCCTAAAAAAGTTTGCCACAGAAAGTAATTCTTTCTGTGGTATTTTTATATTATAAGAAAATATAGAAGGAAAATAATAATTCAATGTTATTAGTTTTATAACAAGAATAAAAAAATTATTTTAACATATATATATGTTAGGTGATTTTTTTATGTTTTTAGTATTTAATAAAGAAAAGATATATGCATATATTGTATCTATTTTAACTGTTATAGTTCTTTTTTTTACAGCTGGTGCATTAAATAAACAAGATGTAATAGAAACATCAAGTACGGTAGAAAAAAGGCTTCCAATATATAATGTGAATATAGAAGAAAATAAAATTGCATTTACAATGAATTGTGCATGGAATGCAGACGATATAGATAAAATATTAGAAGTTCTAAAAGAAAATGATGTACATATAACATTTTTTATTGTAGGAGATTGGATGGATAAATATCCAGAAGAGGTAAAGAAAATATACGAAGCAGGACATGAAATACGGAACACATAGCAATACTCATCCACATGTAAATAAACTAAGCTATGAACAAAACATAGAGGAATTAGAGAAAAGTAATGAAAAAATAGAAAAATTAATAGGAAAGAGAACAAACTTATATAGAACACCATATGGAGAATATAATAATACTGTGATTAAATCTGCAGAAGATAAAAGATATTACTCAATACAATGGAATTTAGATACATTAGATTATAAAGATTTAACAGGTGAAGAAATGTGGAATAGGATAAAAAATAAATTATCGAAAGGGTCAATTATATTAAGTCACAATGGAACTAAAAATACAGCAAATAGTTTAGATATGCTAATTAAAAATATAAAAAAAGAAGGATACGAAATAGTAAAAGTATCTGACATTATATATAAAGATAATTATAAAATTGATGTTAATGGAACTCAACAAAAAAATAAATAAGAATAAAATTTATAATATATGCAATAATATTATAAATAGCTAAATATAAGGAGATATCAATGTTATTTGTTGGGGTAATTGGTGAAAACAAAGATTATAGATTACTAAATAAAAGAATAAAGAAAAAAATTAGTAAATTTAAAGAAAAATTAGAATTAATAGATATAGATGATAAAAGTATAGATAATTTAAAGAATGTAAAGTTTGATACAATAGTTATATTATCTTTTCCAAATAAATTGAATAATAAGGTATATGAAATAAGAAAAACATTAGAAAATTGTAAATATTTAATAATAAATGATGATATTGATATAAACAAAACATTAATAGAAGAATTGCAATTTGATATTTTAACATTTGGGTTAAACCAAAAATCTACTATAACAGCTTCGAGTATAGGCGATAACAATATGATTATTTGCCTACAGAGAAATATAAAAAATGCATATCAAGAATTAATAGAACCAAATGAATTCAACATAAAATTCAATGAAAATATAGATAATAATGCTTACAATTGTTTGGCTTATTTTTCTATATTGCTACTGTATAATGCAATACAAGATTAGCAATAAATAACTTTTTTGTATAAATTTAACTGTTTATGTAGACAAAACCAAAAAAATGGTGTATAATAGAGTTTGTAAGTAAAATTCTTAAGGAAAAAAGTACAATTGATAAAATATAAAAAATAGGGAGGAAATCAATTTGGATACAAATTATTTAGAAAATAACTACTTAACATTAGTAGGAAAAGTTACAGGAGAAAAAAAATATAGTCATGAAATTTATGGAGAAAAATTTTACGTATTTGATTTATCAATACCACGTTTAAGTGGAAATGCAGATATCATACCAATAACTGTTTCAGAAAGAATAGTTAATGACGATATGTTAGCAATTGGTAAAAAATTATTAGTTAAAGGTCAATTTAGATCTTATAATAGTTATGAAAATGAAAAAAACAGATTAATATTAACAGTGTTTGCAAAAGATATTGTTGAATTAGAAGAAAATGAAGAACAAGAAGAAAATGAGTTAACAAAAAAAGATCAAGTAACAAACGAAGTTGTATTAATAGGATATATATGTAAAAAACCTATATATAGACAAACACCATTTGGAAGAGAAATTGCAGATATATTATTAGCAGTAAATAGAGCATATAATAAATCTGATTACATACCATCAATTGCATGGGGAAGAAATGCAAGATTTTGTCAAAATATAGAAGTTGGAACTCAAGTTAAAATTGTAGGAAGAGTTCAATCAAGAACTTATGAGAAGAAGTTTGAAGATGGAACATCACAAACAAGAGTAGCATATGAAGTTTCAATAGGAAGTTTAGAGATAATAAATCAAGATGATGCAAGTGAAGAAAAAACAGAAAATCAAGAAGCTGTATAAAAAAATATAAAAATATGTAAAAAGAGTTTGAAAAGTATAGTCTTTTCAAACTCTTTTTGGTATAATAAGTAAAACAAAAAGAGGAGAATATAAATGGAAAAAAAGCAATTTAAGTTATCAAATATAAGATTTGAAATATTAGCAATAGTATTAATTACTATATTTTGTATAGCAATAGCACCAGTATCACTTCAAAATGATACATTTTATACTATAAAAGTTGGGGAAAATATAATCCAAAACGGAATAGATATGAAAGACCCATTTTCATGGCATGAAGGATTACCATACACATATCCTCATTGGGCATATGATGTATGTATTTATTTTATATATTTCTTATTTGGACTAAATGGAATATATGTATCTACATGTGTACTGTCTGTAATATTAGGAATAAGTATATATAAAGCAAATAGTAAATTAGTAAAAAATAAAGTGATCTCATTTTTTATAACAATAGGGGCTATGTATTTGTTGGAAGGGTATGTTGCTGCAAGAGCACAACTTGTAACATTTATATTATTTGCTTGGGAAATTTATTTTATAGAAAGATTATTAGAAACTAAAAAGAAAAGATATGCAATAGGTTTAATTATTTTACCAATTATAATTGCTAATTTCCATGCTGCAGTATGGCCATTTTATTTTGTACTATTTTTGCCATATATAGGAGAATATGTTTTTGCTATATTATCTGATGTTGTTATATATCAAAAAATAAGAATTAAAATTTTAAATAGAAAAATAAAAAGATTAGAAAATAAAAAAATAAATGAAGAAAAATTAAAAGAATTAAAAGAAGAATTAAAAAATCTAGAAGAAAAAAATGAAAGAATAAAAATTAAAAGAGAAGAAGAAAAGGAACATCCATATAAAATAAAAATTAATAAAAATAATAATGTTAAATTACTTATAATAGTAATGATTATATGCGTATTTACTGGACTTTTAACACCTCAAACTACATTTGAACCATATACACATATATTTAAATTAATGAGTGGAAATACAACACAAAATATTAATGAGCATTTACCTTTAACATTAATTAACCATGCAGATATACTATGTGTAATAATAATCTTTTTGGCAATATTAATATTTTCAGATTCAAAAATAAGACTAAGTGACTTATTTATGCTTGGTGGACTTGTGTTTTTAATGTTTTATTCAAGAAGACAAAGATCAGTATTTATAATAGTATGTTCAATAATATTAAATAGATTTTTAATGCAATTAATGGAAAAATATTTTAAAGGGGCAGTAGAAAAAATACAAAATATTTTAACTACAAAAGTAGGAATGTTTATATTAGCAGGGTTAGTTATAATATTAAGTATGTATATATATAAACCAAAAATAAATGATAAATATATAGATGAATCTTCGTATCCAGTATCTGCTTGTGACTGGATGTTAGAAAATTTAGATGTAAAAAACATAAAGATATTTAATGATTATAATTATGGAAGTTATATGTTATATAGAGGAATTCCAGTATTTATAGATTCTAGATGTGATTTGTATTCACCAGAATTTAATTCACCAACTGGAAAAGCAGAAGATGGACAAGATATTTTTATGGATTATATAGAAACATCTGGATTATCTAAATTTTATGGAGATACTTTTGAAAAATATGGTATAACTCATTTGATAACAATGAAAAATTCAAAAATAAATATGATAATAAAAAAGACAGATGGTGAAAATTACAAAAAGTTATATTCAGATGATAAATTTGTTATTTATGAGGTCTTAAATAACTAAGGAGAATAAAAATGAAAAAGATAAGTAAAACAACAGTATCAATAATAGTTTTAATAATTGTATTATTAGTACTGGATCAATTAATTAAATTAGTTATAATAAATAATTCTACAAAAACAATAATTCCGAATGTTGTTGAAATTAAATTAACCGAGAATAAAGGTGGAGCATTTGGAGTTGGACAAAATTCAACTTTTTCATATATAGTAACAAATGTAATAGTATTAGGAATAATAATAAAATTTATGACAAATGGTAATAAATTAATAGATATAAAAACAAAAGTAGTCTTATCTTTAGTATTAGCTGGTGGTATAAGTAATTTGATTGATAGAATTTGCAGGGGATATGTGCTAGATTTTATAAATATAAAAAATTTACCAGTATTTAATCTGGCAGATTTATATGTTTTAATAGGTTGGATTGGATTTGTTGTTATATTTACAATATTTACAGTTAAAGAAAAAAGAAATAAAGATGAAAAGGAGTAAATTTTGAAAGAATTTATTGTAGAAAGAGAAGAAATAGGAAAAAGACTTGATGCATATCTTAGTGTAAAAAATGAAAAAATTTCTAGAACAATGGTGCAAAAATTAATAGAAGAAGGAAATATTTTAGTAAATGGAAAAAATCCAAAGGCATCTTACAAAGTTTCAGAAGGAGATAAAATAACATTAGAAGAAATAGAACCTAAAGAAATATCATTAAAGGCTCAAGATATAGCAGTAGATATAATATATGAAGATAAAGATATAATAGTTGTAAATAAACCAAAAGGATTAGTAGTTCACCCAGCAAATGGAAATCCTGATGGTACATTGGTAAATGCAATAATGTCAATATGTAAAGGATCTTTATCTGGAATTGGTGGAGAAATACGTCCTGGAATAGTACATAGACTAGATAAGGATACATCAGGAATAATTATAATTGCTAAAAATGATGAAGCACATATAAATTTAAGTGAACAAATAAAAAATAGAGAAGTTAAAAAAACATACATTGCATTAGTAAGAGGATTTGTAAAAGAAAATGAAGCAACAATAAATATGCCAATTGGGAGAAGTCAAAAAGATAGAAAGAAAATGGCTGTTGTTAAAAATGGAAAAAATGCAATAACACATATAAAAGTTTTAGAAAGATTTAATAATTATACATTATTACAAGTAAATATAGAAACAGGTAGAACACATCAAATAAGAGTTCACTTATCAGAAATTGGTTATCCTATTGTGGGAGATTATACATACTCAAATGGAAAAAATGAATTTGGAATTGTGGGACAATGTTTGCATGCAAAATCTTTGAAATTTAGACATCCAATTACAAATGAGGAGATGTACTTGGAAGCTGAATTGCCACAATATTTTAAGAATGTAATAAAGAAACTAGAGGAAACAAGTAAAGTTCAAAATTAAAAGGAGAAAAAATGGAAGAAATAAGACTTCAAAAATATATGGCAGAATGTGGTGTAGCATCAAGGAGAAAATGTGAAGAATTAATAAGTCAAGGAAAAGTTAAAGTAAATGGAAAAATAGTAACAGAACTTGGAACAAAAATTAATCCAAATAAAGACGAAGTAGTTTTTAATGGAAAAACTTTAAAACATGAAGATGACGAAAAAGTGTATATTTTACTAAACAAACCAATTGGATATGTAACTACTGTAAAAGATCAATTTTCTAGAGATACAGTTTTAGACTTAATAAAAACAAATAAAAGAGTTGTGCCAGTAGGAAGACTAGATATGTATACATCTGGTGCAATAATACTAACAAATGATGGGGAATTTGTGTACAAAGTAACTCATCCAAAACATGAAATAGACAAAACATATAATGTTACTGTAAAAGGAATTGTAACAAAAGAAGATATTGAAAATTTACAAAAAGGTGTAGTAATAGACGAAAATTATACTACAAAAGAAGCAAATGCAAGAATTTTAAAAATTGATAAAGAAAAAGATATTTCTCGAATAGAGATAAAAATACATGAAGGAAAAAATAGGCAAGTAAGAAAAATGTGTGAAGCAATAAATAAAAAGGTTCTTGCATTACATAGATCAAAAATAGGAAATATTAATGTAAAAGATTTAAAAATTGGAGATTGGAGATATCTTACTATAAAAGAAGTAAAAAATTTATTAAAATAATAGGAGAATATTATTATGATAAAAAATATAGTAAAAAAAGTATTATTTATAATATTAAATATTGGGATATTATACTGTGTATGTAATTTTAATAGTGTATTTGCTGCAAACTATCAAAATTATGAATATCAAATAAATAGTGATAATAGTACAGCAACAATCACAGGATATTTAGGTAATGATAAAGAAATAACAATACCAAGTACCATTACAATAGGAACAAAAAATTATGAAGTAATATCAATAGGAGAAAACGCATTTTATGGAAATACAAAACTAACAAAAGTAATAATTCCAGAAAGTGTAATGACAATAGGAAATGACGCTTTTAAAAAATGTTCTTCTAAATTGACACTATATGCTCCATATAATTCTGATGCAATCGATTATGCAAAATCAAATAATATTCAATATTTGATAAAATCAGAAGACTATGTATATTCTGTAAGTAATTCTTCTAATATTTCTATAAAAGAATATTTAGGAACAAATTCTAATATAACTATTCCGAGCGAATTAGATGGAAAAAAAGTAATAGCAATAGATGAAAAAGTATTTGCCGAAGATGAGAATATACAGAATGTAACAATAGCACAAAGTATTACAAAAATAGGGAAAAAAGCATTTTTGAATTGCGTAAATTTAAAATCTGTAACGATACCAGATAGTGTTACAGATGTAGATGTACAAGCATTTGAAGGATGTAGTAACTTAAGTAGTATTAGTATTCCAAAAAAATTAAAAACAATATCACAGAAAATGTTTTATAAATGTACTCAATTAACTACAGTAGAAATACCAGAAAGTGTAACTAAAATAGATAATAAAGCATTTGCTGATTGTACTTCTTTAAGTAATATGACAATTTCTAATAATATTATAGAAATAGGAGAAGGAGTTTTTAATAAATGCAATAATTTGAAAATTTATTGTAAGAGCGGATCCAAAGTAAGTAGTTATGCTAAAGAAAATAATATTGACTATATATTACAAGATGCCCCAAGAAAATTATCAATAGTGCAAATACCTAATAAAGTTGTATATAAAGATGGAGAAAACTTTGACAAGACAGGCATGATTTTACAAGTAACTTATAATGATGGTACTACAAAAAATATAGATAATTATGAAATTATAGATGGAGAAGGATTAAAAAAGGATAAAAATATAATAACTTTAAGTTATACAGAAAATGATGTGACACTTAAATTAAGATGTGCCTTAAATGTAGAAGATGAAGAACCAAAAGAAGAACCCAAAATAGTATTAAATAAAGAAAATGGAACTTTAGATATTAATGGTACGTTAAAATTTTTGGCAACAATAACTCCAGAAGATATTGCATCACAAAAAGTAATATGGAAAAGTGAAGATGAAAATATTGTAACAGTAAATGAAAATGGAGTAGTAAAAGGTGTTAACATAGGTTCAACAAATATAACAGCTACTACAGAAGATGGAAAATGTACAACATCATGCCAAGTAATGGTTGTAAGTTTATCAGAAGATTATTACGGACCAGTTATAACAATAGAAGTTTTAGAAGATCAAGATGAATTTGCTAAAGTTAGAATTTCTGTCACAGACAGAGAAAATCCAATAAAAAGTTTAGTAATAAATGATATTGACTGTACTAAAAATCTTAATAAATACAATGAAATAGAAACAAAAATATATAAAAATGTGGACTATGAAATAATAGCGAAAGATGCAAATGGAAATATTTCTACATTTATATATAATTATAATAATACAAATGGAGAAGTTGTAACTTGTGAAAATGGAGAAATATTAAGAGAAGTTTCAAATGGAGAAGGCATTGATGAAGATGTAAAAATAGACCCTGGAAAATCTGAAATAGTTTCAACAACTCCTAGCATAGTCTCAAATACAAATAATATAATAATTATAATTGTTTTAGTAGTTGTAGCATTTGGAGTATGTGTACATATTGGTGTAAGAATAAAGAATATGAGAAAAATTTAAATAAAAAATAACAATATAGTATTTAGCTATATTGTTATTTTTTGTAAAATTTTAGATTAACACTTTTCAAATATTGTTAAATAGTATATAATTATATGCAGTTAGAGGAGGTGAAAGAGTTGGATTTAGAATTATTAGAAAAAGAACTTGGATATAAATTTAAAGATGTAAAATTATTAAAAAAAGCTTTAACACATACTTCATATGCATATGAAAATAAAGTGGAAAGTAACGAGAAACTTGAATTTTTGGGAGATAGTATTTTAGAGTTTATATCTAGTGAGTATTTATACGAAAATTATACTAAATTAAAAGAAGGAGAAATGACTAAAGTTAGAGCAACAGTTGTATGCGAAAAAAGCTTATATAAAGTTGCAAAAATGCATAATTTTAGTGATTTCTTGTATCTTGGAAAATCAGAAAAAATGTCTGGAGGAAAAACAAGACCTGCAATATTGGCAGACAGCGTAGAGGCTATTATTGCAGCAATGTTTTTAGATGGTGGATTAGAACCTGCTAAAAAATTTATTATAGAAAATTTAAAAAATGATATAGAAATTGCTACAAAACATGTTGGAGTTAAAGATTATAAAACAGTATTACAAGAAAAATTACAAGAACATGGAGAAGTATTAATACAATACAACATAATAAATGAAAAAGGTCCAGACCATGATAAATCATTTGAATCAGAAGTAAAATGCAATGGAAAAGTTCTAGCAACAGGAAGCGGAAAAAGTAAAAAACAGGCAGAAATGCAAGCTGCTCAAAAGGCATTAGAAAAACTAAACTCATAATTTGTAAAGTTTAAAAGAGGTGAAAATATGAAAAAACAATATGTAATACCAATTTTTGTACCACATTTAGGTTGTCCAAATGATTGTATATTTTGCAATCAAAAATCTATTAGTGGGCAAACAAAAATGATAACAAAAGAAGATGTAAAAAATACAATAGAAGAATTTCTTAAAGAAATAAATGATGATAGAGCATATAAAGAAGTAGCCTTTTTCGGAGGAAGTTTTACAGGAATAGATATATCTGTACAAGAAGAATTATTAAGTACGGCATATGAGTACATAAAAAATGAAAAAATAGACAGTATAAGAATTTCTACAAGACCTGATTATATTAATAAAGAAATATTAAAAATGCTTAAAAAGTATAAAGTAGAAACAATAGAACTTGGAGTACAATCAGCAAATGATTATATATTAAAAAGAAGCAATAGAGGTCATACATTTGCAGATGTAAAAAAAGCATCAAAAATGATAAGATGGCACGGATTTAAATTAGGTCATCAAATGATGGTAGGACTTCCAGAAAGTACAAGAATTGATGAAATAAATACAGCAAAAGCCTTAATTAAACTAAAACCTAAAATGGTTAGAATATATCCAGTATTAGTTATAAAAAATACAAAATTAGAAGAAGAATACAAAAATGGTGAATATCAACCTATAACAGTTACACAAGCAGTTGAAATCTGTAAAGATTTAGTAGCAATGTTTACTAAAAAGAATATAGAAGTAATAAGAATTGGACTTCAAAATACAGATACAATATCAGATCCAGAAAATGATGCGAGCGAAGTTGTTGCTGGACCATTTCATCCTGCCTTTAGACAATTAGTAGAATCAGCATTGTGGTATGATGCAATAGTTAGTAAAATTAAAAAACTAAATGTAAAAGTTAAAGAAGTAGAAGTTACAATAAATCCAATAGATGTAAATAATGTAATAGGACATAAAAAAGAAAATGTTCATAAATTAAAAGATATATATGATGTTGATTTAATAGTTAAACAAGATGAAGATATTAAACAAGGAAAATCAAAAATAGAAATAACAAAAACTTATAATGATTTTTTGGAGGAATAAAATGAAAAAAGATACAGCTTTATTATTGTTAACATTAGTAATATTAGTGGTAATTGCAGTTGGTATATATGTATATAAATATGTTATACTTAAAGAAGACTTAAATTATGAAGTAAAGAATATTACTAATACCATCAATTCAAACTATATTAACTATACAGATAATGTAACAAATACAACTGACACATCAATGAAAAATACTACATCTAATAAAACTGAAAAAGAAAATATAACAAATAAAGAAAACAAAATTAATAAAGATGAAATAAATAGTAATGCTTTAAATAATATTAATTCAACAATAGAAACAACAGTTAATAATAATGTTTAAAAAGAATAAAATCACCTATAATTACAAATAATTGTAATATAGGTGATTTTTATGAAATTAAATATAAATAAAATAAAAGAAATTTTAATTGAATGTATAGAAACTATTATAGGAACAGCGATAATGGCAATTGGAATATCATTATTTTTATTACCAAACCAATTATCTTCAGGTGGTTTTTCTGGTATTGCAACAATAACATATTATTTATTAAACATATCAGTTGGTACAATGGTACTTGTTTTAAATATACCATTATTTATAATAGCATTTTTTAAAATAGGAAAGAGTTTCTTTTTTAAATCATTATTGGGAACAATAAGTTTATCTGTTTTTATAGATTTTTTTGAGAAATTTACTCCATTAACACAAGACAGATTTTTAGCATGTATTTATGGAGGTACAATAATAGGAATAGGAACAGCAGTAGTATTAAGGTCGAAAGCATCTTCAGGAGGAACAGATTTAATTTCAAATATAATTAGAGAATATAATCATAAAATAAGAATGGGAACAGTTATTGTAATTGTAGATACAATAATAATTGCATTAAATGTAATCTTTTTTAAGAAACTTGAAATAGGTTTATATTCTGCAATTGCAATATATTTAGATGGAAAGATGATAGATATAATTTTCGAAGGTATATATTTTACAAAATTATTATTTATAATATCAGATAAAAATGAACAAATTGCTAAGACAATAGGAAAAGAAATAAAAAAAGGATCGACAGGATTATATGGAAAAGGTATGTACTCAAATGAAGATAAATTAATATTGGTATGTGCTGCACCAAGAGGTGATATTACTAAAATAAAAGAACTCGCAAGAAATATTGACCCACATTGCTTTATAATATTATCAAATGCTAGAGAAGTATTTGGAGAAGGATTTAAAACAGAATAATTAATTTTAGTATATTGTTAGTTAAAATAAAAATTATAAAAAGTATTGAAAAAGAAAAAATAATAGTGTAAAATATTTTTTATAGTAACAAGTTAAAATAAAACTATATGTTAATATATACAAATGAGGAGTAATAAAAATGAAAACAATAGCTGTAACCCTTGCAGGAGTACACACGCGCGCACACACACGTAGTTTAGAAAATAAAATAATAAATGTAGAAAACAAGATAGTAACAAAGCCTATAAACATATAGGTTTTTGTTGCTATCTTTTTGTATTTTTTTATGTTATTAAATTTAAAAATATATAAGTAATAAATAAGAGGAGGAAATTTTATGAAACGAAAGAACAAAAAATTAGAAAAAGGTATTACATTAATAGCATTAATAATAACAATAATAATACTGTTAATACTTGCAGGAGTAACAATAACAATGATAACAGGAGATAATGGGATATTAAAACAGGCAACAAATGCAAGAGAAACAAATACAAAAGCAGAACTTGAAGAACAAGTAAAATTAGCAGTAATGGCATCAAAAGTAAATGATACAGCAAGTATAAATATAGAAATATTAGAAGATGAAATAAATAAAATAAGTGGAACAACAATAACAAAATCAGCAGATGATAAATTGCCATGGACAGTAAAAAAAGGAAGTTATGAAGTAACAATAACAGAAGATGGAACAATAACAACAAATACAACAGGAAAAGATGACGGGAAAAAAGATGAGCCAGTTGTTGAATCAGAAGTTATGAAACAAGCAAAGGCTGCAAAGCCAGAAGGTTCAACAATAGACCCAAATACAAATGAAGATACAGGAATAGTAATGATAGATAGCAATGGAAATGAATGGGTATGGGTAGAAGTGCCAAGTACAGTATTTACAAATGCAAAAAACAGTACAGATTATGACAATATAAAAACAGACTTAATAACATATGCAAAAGATTATAGAAGTAGTTATACAGATGAATGGTATGCAAAAGATGGCAGCACATTAGTAACAGCAAGTACAGAAGGATTAACAGATGTACAAAAAGCCTTAAATAATGGATGCGGGTTAACATATGCTGAATATACAACAAAATATCAAACAATGTTAAGTAGTATATATACAAATAAAGGATTTTATATAGGAAGATATGAAGCAGGAATAGAAGGTAGTGACACAGATACAAGTTTAGCAAGATATAGTAGAACAGGAATAACAAGTGGTTTACCAAAAGCAGTAAGTAAAAAAGATATGATACCATATAATTTTGTGACTTGTAGTGATGCACAACAATTAGCAAATGGAATGAGTACAGGAAATAAAACAAGTAGTTTATTATTTGGAATTCAATGGGATTTAGTATGTAAGTTTTTAGAAGTAAAAGGTAATTGGGACACAACTACGAATACAGCACAATATTATATAAAATCAAATAGTTCAAGTTGGGGAAATTATAAAAATAGTAGTGTAACCTTAGCAAGAGGAAAATATAATATAAGTCCAAATTCACCACCATCATCACCAAGTACATGGACACCATTTAGTACAGATACAGAAAATTATGTGACATCAAATAAAACCAATAGTAGTACATCATATAAACTATTATTAACAACAGGAGCAAGTGAAGAAACAAACAAAATGAATATATATGATTTTGCAGGAAACGAATATGAATGGACATTAGAGAAAACTACCGACACGGACAATTCTTGTAGCTTTAGGGGAGGCAGTTTCAATATAAGCGGCAACGATAATCCAGCGATTCGTGAAGGCGCCACTACGGCTGCCGCCTACAGCTGCGTCTATGGATTCCGTTCTTCACTTTATTAGTAGAACTGTACTCTAAATAGAGTAATTGAATAATAGTTACTAAAGGATTTATATTTTAGTAGAAAAAAGAGATTGTATTTTATAGTGTGTACATTTGAAAAATAATGTATGCACTTTTTTATATTATAAAAAAGTTTCCTCAAATAGATAATTGTTCATGCAAAAAATGTTACAAAAAACTGAAGATATTAGAGTAAAAATATATAAGTAAATCATACATATAAAATGATAGTTACATAAAAATTACATTGAAAAAAGAGGTGCTATATGATAAAATATGCATAGAGAAGATAAGGTGAATAATATGAAAGAACAACAATATAAATTAGAAAATTGTACATCATTTGAATTGCCACACATTTTTGAATGTGGGCAATGTTTTAGATGGAATAAACAAGTTGATGGAAGCTATACAGGAGTTATAAAGAATGGTGTACTAAATGTGCAAAAAGAAAAAGATACAGTAATTTTTAAAGGGATATGTAGTGTAAATATAAAAGATGTTGTAACAGAATATTTTGACCTTGATAGAGATTATGAAAAAATAAAGGAACAACTTTCAAAAATAGACTTAAATGTTAGTAAAAGTGTTAATTATGGAAATGGAATAAGAATATTAAATCAAGACTTATGGGAGACAATTATATCTTTTATAATATCAGCAAATAATAATATACCAAGAATAAAAGGAATAATAGAAAGACTTTCAACAAAATATGGAAAATGTGTGGATTGGAATGGAAAAAAATATTATTTATTTCCAACTCCTAAAGAATTGAAGGATGTAACAGTAGAAGATTATAGAAATTTAGGTTTGGGATTTAGAGATATAAGGCTTTTTGAAACAACACATATGATTCTAGATAAAAAAGTAGATTTACAAAAGCTACAAAATGAAAAAGATACATCAAAAGTAAGAGAAGAATTATTAACATTATCAGGTGTTGGCCCAAAAGTTGCGGATTGTATTTTATTATTCTCTACACTAAAAAGATTTGAGGTTTTCCCAATTGATGTTTGGGTAAGAAGAGTAATGAATGATTTATATATAAAAAATCCAGATGAAACAAAAGTAAATAAGAAAGAAATAGAAAAATTAGCACAAAATAAATTTGGAAACTTAGCAGGACTTGCACAACAATATCTATTTTATTGGAGAAGAGAAGAAGGAGCATAAACTAATAATGAGTTTAAAAATAATATATGGAAAGTCAGGAACAGGAAAAAGTAGTTTTTGTTTTAATGAAATATCAAATTTAATAAAAAAAGAAAAGAACATATATGTAATTACTCCAGAACAGTTTTCATTTACAGCCGAAAAAAAGTTAATGGATATAACACAAGATGATGCAGTTGTAAATGCGGAAGTTATAACATTTAATAGAATGGCATATAGAATTTTAAGTGAAGTTGGAGGATTAAAAAAAGAAACATTATCAAAAACTGGTAAAGCAATGCTTATATACAGTATTTTAAATAATAACAAATCAAAACTAAAATTTTTAGGAAAATCTGATGATAATGTAGAATTAGTTGGTAATGCAATAACTGAATTAAAAAAACATGGAGTTAATAAAGAAATATTACAAAATGAAATTGATGATATAGATGATACATATTTAAAAACAAAGCTTGAAGATATAAATTTAGTATACCAAAAATTTCAAGAACATATTGAAAATAAATATATTGATGAAACAGATTTATTAACAATGCTTACAGAAAAGATAGACAAAACAGATATGTTTAAAGATAGTTGTATTTATATAGATGAATTTTCTGGGTTTACAAGCCAAGAATATGACATTATACAAAAATTAATGAAAATTGCAAAACAGGTAAATATAACTATCGGTTCAAATAATTTAGATTTTAATACTATTTCAGAAACAGATATATATTATACAAATAAAATAACAATGTCAAAATTACTAGAAATTGCAGAAATTGAAAATATAGAAGTAGAAAAAATTAATCTAAATGAAACCAAAAGATTTAAAACACCAGAGTTAAAACATTTGGAAGATAATTTATATAAAAATAATTATAAAAAATATGAAAATGAGATAAAAAATATACAATTATTTTTAGCAAAGGATCCATACACAGAGATAGAAGAAGTTGCTAGAAATATAGTAAAATTAGTAAAAAATGAAGAATATAGATATAAAGATATATCAGTTATTACTAAAAATATAGATACATATTCAAATTTAATAAAAGCGATATTTAGTAAATTTGATATACCTGTATTTATTGATGAAAAAAAAGATTTAAACCAAAATATAATTGTAAAATATATATTATCCGTGTTGGATATATTTTCAAAAAATTGGTCATATAAAGCAATGTTTAATTATATAAAATCTGGATTTTTAGATATAGACCAAGATAAAATATTTGAATTAGAAAATTACTGTATTAAATATGGAATTCAAAAAAATAAATGGCATAAAGATTTTATATATGGATACGATAAAGAACAAGATAAGGAAGAAATAGATAATTTAAATAGTTTAAGAAAACAAATAGTAAAACCATTAGACAAGCTAAAAGAAAATATAGATAAAGAAAAAACAGTAAAAAATATTTGTATGCAAATATATAATTTTCTACTTGAACAAAATATAGAAGAAAAAGTTAAGCAAAAAATTTTTGAATTTGAAGATAATAATTTATTAGAATATGCAAACGAATATGCTTTAACACTAAATATAATAATAAATATATTAGATGATATGGTTATTGTATTTAAAGATGATAAAATAACAATAGATAAATTTATCCAGATTTTTAAAATAGGTTTAAAAAATAGTGAATTAGGCAAAATACCAGAAGTACAAGATCAGATAATTGTAGGAGATGTAGATAGGTCAAGAAGTCATAAGGTAAAGGCTACATTTATTATAGGATTAAATGATGGAGTTTTTCAAAACGTAAAAAGAGATGAAGGATTTTTAAATGACAAAGACAGACAAAAATTAAAACAAGATGGAATAGAACTTGCAAAGACTACATTAGAAATATTATACGAAGATAATTTTAATATATACAAAACATTTACAACAGCAGAAGAAAAAATTTATTTGTCATATACATCATCAGATTTAGAAGGAAAATCTTTAAGACCGTCAGTTTTAATAACAAAGGTTAAAAAAATATTCCCTAAAATACAGGAAAAAAGTGATGTTATATATAAAGAATATGAAATTATAAATAAAAAACAAACATATGAAGATCTTTTAGCAAATATATATCAGTTAAAAACAGAGCAAAACATTGATGACGTTTGGTATGAAATTTATCAGTATTATAAAAAAGATAAAGAATATAATATTAAATTGCAAGAAGATTTAAGAGGATTGCAATATACAAATATGCCAGAAGATATAAATGAAGAAAATATAAATAAATTATATGGAAATAATTTAAAAACAAGCATATCTAAACTAGAACAATATAGAAAGTGTCCATTTTCTTATTATCTAAAATATGGATTAAATTTAAAAGAAAAAGAAGAATTAAAAATTCAAAGTTTAAATACAGGAACATTTATGCATGAAGTAATAGATGAGTTTTTTACATATACAAAAGACTCAAAATTGGATTTAAATGAATTAACAGATGAAGATATAAAAAATATAATAGATAAAATAGTTAAAGAAAAATTACAACTGTCTAAAAATTATATATTTACATCTACTGCTAAGTATAAAACATTAGTTATTAGATTAAAAAGAATCTTAACAAAAGCAATGAAATATATTTTACAAACATTAAATGAAAGTGATTTTAATGTTTTAGGTACAGAATTAGAATTTGGAGAAAAAGGGAAATACAAACCAATTTTGTTAGAGCTAGATGATGGCAAAAAAGTAGAGATAACAGGCAAAATAGATAGAATTGATATTGCAAAAGGTACAGATGGAAATTATTTAAGGATAATAGATTATAAATCATCTGCTAAAAATATAGACTTAAACGAAGTATATGCAGGTTTGCAAATTCAATTACTTACATATATGGATGCTGTTTGCAAAGTAGAAGATTTGATGCCTGCTGGAATTTTGTATTTTAGTTTATTAGAACAAATAATAAAAGCAGATAAGAAGATGACAGAAGAAGAAATAGAAGAAAAAATCAAATCTAATTTTAAAATGAAAGGTTTAATTTTGGCTGATGTAAAAGTAATAAAAATGCATGATAAAAAATTAGATACAGGTGCTTCAAATTTAGTTCCAGCATATATAGATAAATCGGGTAATGTAAGTCCTAAAAGGACAAATGGAGTGACTAAAGAAGAATTTGAAGATTTACAAAAATATATGAATTATACAATAAAGCAAATTGCTAAAGAGATATATTCTGGAAAAATAGATCTAAAACCATATAATAAAGATGGAGTAAAACCTTGTGATTATTGTCATTATAAAGCAATATGTTCTTTTAACCCAGGATTTTGTAATAATAAATACAATTACATAGATAAAAGAACAAAGGATGATGTTATGAAAGATATAAAGAAAAAAGTTAGTAAATAGGAGGTAGCTATGGAGTTATCAAATGAAAATGTTATTCATGTAAAAAAAGATGGAATTGAGTATTTACAATTTAGAAAATTGTTAGAATATAAAGATATTTTAAAACATGCTTATAGTTTAGGAATAAATACAAATTTTAGAACAGCAAGAGCAAATAAAGAACCTCTTCCAAAGGAAGAATATGATAAAGCAATAAATGATTATAAGAATTTATGTGATAGCATAGATACAAACTATATAGATATTGTAAAAACAAATCAGGCTCATACTAAAAATGTAAAATATGTAGATAAAAAAGTAAATGAAAATGAACCTGATTTTGGAGTGGAAAAATACAATCAAACAGATGGACTTGTAACAGATAAGAAAAATTTAATATTAGCAACTACAAATGCTGATTGTATATTGTTATTGTTTTTTGACCCAGTAAATAAAGTTATTGCAAATGTTCATTCAGGTTGGAGAGGAACATTACAAAGAATATCTGTTGAAGCGGTTAAAAAAATGAAAGAAGAATTTAATTGCAAACCAGAAAATATTATTTGTTGTGTTGCACCAAGTATAAGAAAATGCCATTTTGAAGTTGAAGAAGATGTAAAAGATATGTTTTATAATGAATTTAAAGATTTAGAAGAAATTAATGAAATTATAGAAAAATCAGAAAAAGAAAATAAATGGAATATAGATACTGTTTTAATTAATAGAGTAATTTTAAAAGAGCAGGGACTAAAAGATGAAAATATTATAGATTGTGGAATTTGTAGTGTATGTAACTCTGATATAATTCACTCTTTTAGAGTAGAAAAAGAAGGATATGGTTTAGCAACAGCATTAATAGAATTAAAATAATATAAAGGAGATTTTTATGATATTACCAAAAAGACTAAAAAGAGGAGATATAATAGGAGTAGTAGCTCCATCAAATCCAGTGATAGATGAAAATATAGAAGAAGTTAAAAAAGCAAAAGAGATTGTAGAAAATGATGAATTTAGAGTATTGTTTTCCAAAAATTTATTTTCAAATACAAATCAATATACAGCTACTGCCAAAGAAAAAGCAGACGATATAAATGACATGTTTAGAAATAAAGATGTAAAAATGATTTGGTGTGCAAAAGGAGGAAATAATTCTAATTCTGTTTTTGAATATTTAGATTTTGAATTAATAAAGCAAAATCCTAAAATAATATGTGGTTATAGTGATATAACATCACTTACAAATATTATTCATGAAAAAACAGGACTAGTAACTTTTAGTGCAACAAATTTTAAAACAATTGCCACAGATGAAACAGATTATAGTTACAAAGAAGCAATTAATAGATTTGTTAATTGCAGTTTAGAGTTTGGAAAAGAAGAATCTAGATATAAAACTATAAGAGAAGGAATTGCAGAAGGAGAACTAGTAGGTGGTAATTTAAGTTTAACTACTCAATTAGTCTCTGGTAAATATAAAATAAATTTTAAAGATAAAATCTTATTTATAGAAGAATTAGGATTTGAATCTTCTCCAGTTCTTGTTAGTAATAATTTATATTATATGAAACAAAATGGTGTATTTGACAAAATAAAAGGTTTATGGCTAGGAAATTATGAGCATGAAAGTAATATTGAACTAGAAAAAATATTATTAGATGTAATCGGAGATGATTATAATTTTCCAATTATAAAATCTAACAATTTTGGACATATAGAAACCAAAACAGTTATTCCTATAGGAATAAAAGCAAGAATAGATACAACAAAAGAAGTAAAAATAGAATTATTAGAAAAATGTGTAAAGTAAGAAGGAATTAAAATGTTTGAAACATGGGAAGAATTAGAAAACTCAATAAAAAATTGTAATAAATGTAAATTATGCAAAACAAGAACTAATATAGTATTTGGAACCGGAAATAAAAATGCAGATATAATGTTTATTGGAGAAGGACCTGGAGCAGATGAGGATGCACAAGGAGAACCTTTTGTTGGAAAAGCGGGTAAATTAATGAATATGGCATTTGAAGCATTAGGAATAAAAAGAGAAGAAGTATATATAGCAAATGTAGTAAAGTGCAGACCACCATCAAATAGAAATCCAGAAGAAGATGAAGCTGGAGCTTGTTTGAATTATTTAAGAAATCAAGTAATATTAGTAAAACCTAAAATAATCGTACTACTTGGAAGTGTAGCTCTAAAAAATATACTTGGCAAAGAATATGGAATTACTGCAAGTAGGGGAAAATGGGTAGAAAAAAAGGGCATAAAATATATGCCAACATGGCATCCTGCAGCACTATTAAGAGATGAAAATAAAAAAATAGATTTTATAAAAGATTTAAAATTAGTATTAGAAGAAAAAATAAATGAATCTAAGATATCTTAGGTTCATTTATTTTCTGTTTTGTATATAATCATATTCATCATTTGTTGCAGATTTACTAAATAATTTTTTAATAGCCTTTAACAAAGTTATAAATTTATTTTCTTTTTTAGCAATGCTGTAAAGTGCAGTTTCCAAACCACCATTTTCTAATGCATTATATTTTTTTTCTAAATCTGTCATTTTATTAAAATAGTATTCGTTATAGAAAGTATAACCTTCAGCTATTCCTAAATATTTTTTAAATTCACTTAATTTTTTTCTATAGTTTTCTAATTTTTCCAAACTATATATTTTATTAAATTCAGTATCAAAATAACTAGATATAATTAGATTTTGAGTTCTCATAAATGTTAAAGATATTTTTTTCTTTTCTACACCAATCTTTTTAATAATATTATCTGTTTTTTTATTTCTATCATCTATTTCTTGAAGTTTGTTATTTAACTTAATGATATTTTCTTCTGCATATAAAATTGTATCAATAGCATTTTGAATTGCTAAAAATACTTTTTCTGATGTTAAAGAACTGAATGCCTCTTTGAATTTATCTGTACTAAAAAGTGTACTCTCATAAAGCACAGTAGTTCCAGTCAAAAATGCCATTTGTGCAACTAATGCACATTCCATTGGATAGTAAGAAGGACTAGTAGTTGAAAATTCAATTCCGTAATATTTAACAGAATCGTTTGGTATACCAAGAATTTTTGATGTCATAAGTTGAACAGCAGCTTCATTTAATCCCATACCATATGCTTTAAATTCTGCAAAATTACATTGACCTAATTTTAAAAGATTGTTTTTATTATCTTTTTTTTCTTGTAAATAATGTATACACTCATGTATAGCAAATTCTTCTAAGTCCTCGTTTGGTATTTCTTGATTAAAATATATTGAAGAATTTTTATAAAAATAATTAGCTTCAGACATACCATTTGGAACTTTAGCTCTATACATATTTATTCTTGATAATTTTATAAATAAATCTTGTTCATTTAAGTTAAACTCAGGAAAAGTAGAACATAGCCTATGTGCAATGCTCTTAGCAATTGTATTTACAGTTAATGTATCTAATTTTTCAGTTACTTCAATTCCATCTTTTTTTAATTCTGATTCAATACTCATTACATTACTCCTTTGTTTATCACAACTATTATACAATATAAAACAAAAAAATACATTTCATTATTATTAAATATGTGTTACAATTGTGTTACAAAATTAAATTGTTTATATAATTATCACAAGAAAAATAAAACGTTTTTATAAAAATGGAGGAAAATAATGCTTTTTAGTTCAATGACATTTATATGGATTTTTTTACCAATATTGTTATTTGTTTATTATATATCAAAAGAAAAATATAGAAATATTATATTACTTATATTTAGTTTGATATTTTATAGTTGGGGAGAGCCTAAATATATCATATTAATGCTTATTTCTATATTAGTAAATTATATATTTGGAAGAATCTTAGATAAATGTAATAAAAAGAAAAATAAAACAATTGTGTTAATTTTTTCAATTATATTTAATTTAGGATTATTAGTTTATTTTAAATATTTTAATTTTATTGCAACAAATATTGATAACATTATAGGACATAATGTTATACCAAATAAAAATATAGTATTACCAATAGGAATTTCATTTTACACATTTCAAATAATGTCATATATAATTGATTTATATAGAGGAAATATAAAAGTTCAAAAAAACTTATTAAATTTAGCATTATATATATCATTTTTCCCTCAGTTAATAGCAGGACCAATTGTAAAATATAAAGATATTGATGAGCAATTACAAAAAAGAACTGTAACTATAGAAAAATTTTCGAATGGAATAAAAAGGTTTGTATATGGGTTAGCTAAAAAAGTAATATTTGCAAATACATTAGCTTATATTGTAGATACAATTTTTAATTCTAATATAGAATTTTTAAATATGCCAATAGCATGGCTTGGAGCAATATGCTATACATTGCAAATTTATTTTGATTTCTCAGGATATAGTGATATGGCAATTGGATTAGGCAAAATGTTTGGATTTGAATTTATGGAAAACTTTAACTTACCATATATTTCTGAGTCAATTACAGAATTTTGGAGAAGATGGCATATATCTTTATCAACATGGTTTAAAGAATATTTATATATTCCACTTGGAGGAAATAGAAAAGGAAAAATTAGAACATATATAAACTTATTAATAGTATTTTTATCAACAGGAATATGGCATGGAGCTTCATGGAACTTTGTTATTTGGGGATTATTTAATGGATTCTTTTTAGTTATTGAAAGAATAAAATTAAAAGAATTATTAGATAAAAATAAACTAAAATTTGTAAACCACATATATGCATTATTAGTAATTATTTTTGGATGGGTATTATTTAGAGCAGATACTTTAAAATCCGCATTGCAATATATGAAAATTATGATTAGCCCATCAAAACAATTAGTTAATTTTGATACAAGCTTAATAATAAATAATAGAAATATAATGATGATTATTGTTGTTATACTATTCTCAGGAATTTTACAGACTATTTTTAGTAAATTAAAAAACAGAGAAAAAATAAAAGAAATATACCATAGATATTTTGAAGTTATTGTTATATGTTTATTAATGTTTATAAGCATAATGATGTTAGCAAGTAATACATATAATCCATTTATTTATTTTAGATTTTAAGGAGAGGTTTAATTGAAGAAAAACAAAACAGCAAATATTATTATAATTATAGTCTTTTTATTAATAATTTTTTTACCACAGCTTTTGTTTTGGATATTTGGTAATAATGAAGAGGTTTCAAATACAGAAAATAGAGTACTAAAAAGTAAACCTAAATTTGAATTATCAAATATTGTAGATTATCCAAAACAATTTGATGATTATTATAATGATCATTTACCATTTAGGAATAATTTAAGAAAATATTGGTCTTCAATAAATTATAAGTTATTTAATACATCTATAGATAGCAGTGTAATTATAGGAAAAGACGGATGGCTTTTTTATAGAGGAGATAATACAATAGAAAAACTAACAGCTTCACAAAAATATACAGAAGATGAAAAAGAAAATATATTAAACACATTAAAAAATAATATTAATAAGTTTAAAGAACAAAATATAAAAACTTATGTTATGATTGCTCCAGATAAAGAAAATATATATTCAGAAAAATTGCCTAAATCTATAAAAAAGGCAGAAAATACAGCAACAGAAGAACTTATAAGTTATGTGAAAAAAAACTCAAATATTAACGTAGTGTATCCAAAAGAAAATTTATTAAATATAAAAGATAAATATCAGTTATATAGAAAATATGACACTCATTGGAATACAATAGGAGCATTAATAGGAACTGTAAGTCTCCAAAAAGAAATTAATAACAATTTTGATTATGATGTTAATAATATAGAATTTGAAAAAACAGACGAAATAGATAAAAGAGATCTTTCTACATTTATAAATTTACAAGATAAATTATTTGAAAATAAGACTAATATTAAAAATTTTTATGATAATATAGAATACAAAGAAGACAAAAATGATGTATATGAAGAATATATTTCTAACTCACAAAATAATCAAACAGTAATGTTTATAGGAGATTCTTTTAGAACAAATATGAAGCCTACTTTTTCAAAATTATATAAAAGGGTAGTATATCTACACAGAGATAAATACACATATGATTTAATTGAGAAAATAAAACCAGATATAGTTGTAATAGAAGCTGTTGAAAGGTCATCATATCAAATAGGAAAAGATTTAGTAAATATTAATTAAAAGCTAGTAACTTTAATGTTACTAGCTTTTTGCGTTCTTATTTTACAACTATATTATAAATTCTATTTTTTACATAAATTTCTTTTACAATATTTTTATCTTTTAAATATTCATCCATTTTTTCATGAACTAATTTTTTTACTTCTTCTTCTGGCAAATCAAATTCTATATCTATAGAATTTCTTAATTTTCCATTAACTTGAATAGGTAAATTAAATGTATCATTTATAGTTTTTGATTCATCATATGTTGGCCATTTTTCATATGCAATTGTATTAGAGTGACCAAGAACTGTGTTCCAAAGTTCTTCTGTAATATGTGGTGCAACAGGATTTAATAATTTTAAAAATCCTTCTGCGTATTCTTTAGGAAATACATTTTCTTTGTTTATAGTATTTATAAATATCATCATTTGACTAATAGCAGTATTATAATTCATTGTCTCATAATCGTTTGAGACTTTTTTTACAGTATAATTATATGCTTTCTCAAGGGAAGTATTTTCTTTGTTTTGAATTTTATTAGATTCTGCATATAATCTCCAAACTTTATCTAAGAATTTTTTAGAACCCTCAATTCCATTAGGATCCCAAGGCTTACTGCTATCTATTGGTCCCATAAACATCTCATAAACTCTTAAGCTGTCTGCACCATATTGATTAACCATATCATCAGGGTTTACAACGTTTCCTTTTGATTTGCTCATTTTTTCACCATTACTACCTAAAATCATACCTTGATGACGTAATTTAGCAAATGGTTCTTTAACAGGAACAACTCCTTTATTGTATAAATAATTATTCCAGAATCTAGAATATAATAAGTGACCAACTGCATGTTCTGGCCCTCCCATATATATATCTACTGGAAGCCAATGTTCTAATAATTTCTTGTCAGCTATTTCATTATTATTGTTTGGATCTATATATCTTAAAAAATACCAGCTAGAGCCAGCACTTCCTGGCATTGTACTTGTTTCTCTTCTTACTTGTTTTCCATCAATTACTGTGTTTACCCAATTTGTAGCTTTGTCAAGAGGAGAAGATCCAGTTTTTGATGGTGCGTAATCTTCAAGTTCAGGTAGTATTAATGGTAAATCAGAATCTTTTAATACAATCATATTATTATCATTATCATAAACTATAGGAATTGGTTCACCCCAATAACGTTGTCTAGCAAATATCCATTCACGAAGTTTGTAATTAATCTTTTTCTTACCAATACCTTTTTCTTCAAGCCAATTAATCATTTTATTTATAGCATCTTGTTTTCCTAAATCATTTAAAAATTCTGAATTAATGTGTTTTCCATCACCTACAAAAGCTTCTTTTGAAATGTCTCCACCAGATAATACTGGAATAATATCAATTCCAAATTTTGTGGCAAATTCGTAATCTCTTTGATCATGTGCTGGGACTGCCATAATACATCCAGTTCCATATGTTGATAAAACATAATCAGATATCCAAATAGGAATCTTTTTACCATTTACAGGATTAATAGCATAACTTCCTGTGAATACACCTGTTTTAGTTTTATTTAATTCTGTTCTTTCTAGGTCGGATTTTGAAGCTGCTATTTTTTTGTATTCATCTACAGCAGATTTTTGTTCAGGTGTAGTTATTATATCAACTAATTCAAGTTCTGGTGCTAATACACAATATGTAGCTCCAAATAGGGTATCAGGTCTTGTAGTAAATACAGTAAATTCTAAATTATTTGAATCTGCAATTTTGAATTTAACTTCTGCTCCTTCAGATTTTCCTATCCAATTACGTTGAATTTCTTTAGTTGATTCAGGCCAGTCAAGTTCATCTAATCCAGAAAGCAAAGTTTCTGCATATTTTGGTATGTCTAGTACCCATTGTTTCATGTTTTTACGAACAACAGGAAAGCCACCTCTTTCACTCTTTCCATTAATAATCTCATCATTTGCTAAAACTGTGCCTAATTCTTCACACCAGTTAACTGGCATATCAACTAATTTTGCTAATCCATCATTAAATAATTGTTTAAAAATCCATTGAGTCCATTTATAATAACTAGGATCACAAGTAGAAATTTCTTTGCTCCAATCAAATGAAAGACCAAGCATTTTTAATTGTCTTTTAAAAGTATTTATATTATTTTTAGTAAATCCATCTGGATGATTACCAGTTTTTATTGCATACTGTTCTGCAGGAAGACCAAAAGCATCCCATCCCATTGGGTGTAATACATTATATCCTTGCATTCTTTTCATTCTAGATAATATATCTGTTGCGGTATATCCTTCAGGATGACCAACATGAAGACCTTGTCCTGATGGATAAGGAAACATATCTAATGCATAATATTTAGGTTTAGAGAAATCCCATACATCTGTCTTAAAAGTTTCATGTTCATCCCAATATTCTTGCCATTTTTTTTCAATATTTTTAAAGTTATATCCCATCTAAATTGCCCCTTTCGTGTTAATGTAGTAATTATATACCAAAATAGTATTGTTTTCAAGGAAAATATTATATTTATAATTTAAATAATATTTTTTATTATTGAAACTGACTAGTAAAAAATATAAATATAAATTTAAAAGCAATATTGACAGAAAAAGGGTGTAATAATATACTTGAAGTATATTAACAAAAGAGAGGAAAATATGAAGAGAAAAATAAAAGAAAAAAGAGGAATAACATTAGTATCGTTAGTTGTAACAATAATAGTATTACTAATATTATCAGCAGTAAGTGTTGCAATGTTAACAGGAGAAAATGGAATATTTAAGACAGCACAAAAGGCGAAAATAGAATCACAAAAAGCAGATTATAGAGAAACAATAGAATTATCAAAAATAGAAGAAGGAGTAAATAAAAAATTAAATAGAACCAAAAAAGAAAAACTAGAAGGAATATATAATATACTAAGAAATGGTGAAAAATTCAAAAAAGATGTAGATAGTAGTAAAGCAAGTATGGAGTTAATAGATAATGATGAATTAGAACCAAGAATAGTAATAAAAACAAAAGAAGGGTGGAAATATACAGTAACAGTAGATGGAATAATAGAAGGAGAAATACCATCAATAGATTTAGAAAAAGCGGATATAAAAATAGAGATAGAGCCAACAGGCTGGACAAATGAAGATGTAGAAGTAGTAAGTATAAAAGTACAAAATGAAGAATACAAAGAAAATAAAATACAATATTCATATGACTTAAAAACATGGAGAGATTATAAAGATACAGAAAAAATAAAAATAACAGAAAATAAAAAGATATATGCAAGGCTAGCAAATGGATTATCAATAAGTGATAAATATGCAACAGGAAATATAACAAATATAGATAAAAAAGAAGCAGAAATAAGTACAGCAATGAATTCAAGTAATGTAACAACAAAAGGATTTACAGTAAATGTAGGAGTAAAAGACGAAAACTCAGGATTAGGAAAAATAGTATGGTATTATAAAAAATCAGATGCAACAAGTTATACAAGTGAAGAGGTAATTTATAAAGAATTGCACAGTATACAAGCAGGAGAAACAACTGCAGTAACAAAGAGTAAAACATATGATAACTTAACAAGTGGAACATATAATGTATATGCAGAAATATATGATGTAGCAGGAAATATAACAAATGCAAACAGTAGTGATAAACCATTAGAAATAAAATTAGGAACAGTAGCAGGGCTAACAACAGCAAATACAACATTTACAGCAAGTCCAACAGGATGGACAAATGGAAAAGTAACAATGACAGCAAGTACAAATGTAAGCGGATATACAATACAAACAAGTAAAGACGCACAAACATGGTCAAGTACAGCAAGTCAAGAATTTACAGAGAACGGAAAAATATATGCTAGATTATGGGACGGAACAAATGCCGGAGGATACAGTACAGGAAATGTAACAAATATAGATACATTATCGCCAAAAGACTTTAATATAACAACAACAAGTTCAACAGGTACTATAACAGTAACTGCAAATACAACAGATGCAGATGCAACAAGTACAAGTGGAAGTAGTGGAATAGCAGGATATAGATTTAAATTAAATAATGGAAATTGGACTAATTATCAAACAAGTGGAACTTATAGTTTTTCAAATTTAATTGGAAGTGTTTCAGGAGAAAAATATAATATTTATGTAGAAACAAAAGATAACTCTGGAAATGTTACATCATCTACAAAAGAGGTATATACAACAAAAGATAATGATTATTATGTAGATAAAGCAAATACGCTTATTGGAGAAGTTGATTATAATTATTCTGTTAACAGAAAATATTATAAAACTAATGACAAGCCAGCGATAGTAGTATGGTCGACAATGGATAATTTAGGAGAATATGATTATTTTGGTCCTATATTAGTTTCTACAAATCCTGATGCAGTAAAATACTATACATCAGAACATCCAGAATCATTTCCATATGGAAGTAGTTTTGAATATAATGGAGTAACTTTTTATGTATCAGGACATGACTATTTTTTTGAAACTGATAGATCTGTATATAAAACAGATTATTTATCAATAGGAAATACTTTAGAAATGCATCAATGGCCAGATATTGGAAAAGAATTAGCAACTAGGTACTTTACAGGTAGTACAGATAAAAATTATACAGTTTATTATAATGCTAATGGTGGAACAGGAATACCTAATATGCAAACAAAAAGAAAAGATTCTGCATTAACATTAAGTACCACAGTTCCAACAAGAAATGGATATCATTTCTTAGGATGGTCAACAAATAAAACAAGTTCAACTGCGGAATATATGGCGGGAGGAACATATAATTTAAATAAAAGTGAAATATTATATGCGGTATGGCAAAAACACAATAATGAAAACGATATTAAAGGTACTTGTTCAATTTGTGGTGGTGGAGATAAACTGATTGGTACAGAACAATTAAATGAACAATGGAACTTTACAGCAAAACATATGTATAGTACAAAATGTAATAAAAATGTTATTACTACAGATGCTAATAAGAATGGTTCAATACATATGTCTGTTTCATGGGTGGCTAATTGGAATGGTTCAACTGGTGATTATAGTCAAGGTGGAAATGTTGGAATGTTGATATCAAAAAATAAAATAGATTTAACAAATGTAGATAAAATTATAATGAATTGTACTATAGGAGATAATCATCCATCTGGAATAAATTATACTACATTAGGAATATCAAGTTCTAATTCTTCATCTTCATCTAGTGATTATGATGCATTTAATAAATCAGTAACTGTATCACAAAATGGTTCATCGCCACTTACATTATCAGATAAAAAATTAATATTAGATGTAAGTAATATTTCAGGTGAGTATTATGTAAAAGTTACTACAAAACATGACTTGAAAGTAAATTTAGCATATACAGCAGATACATATATTTATAGTATGTTTTTAGTATATAAATAAAATAAGATAAACAAGGAGGCAATTAACTCCTTGTTTATTTTATGAGAAAAAGTTTTATTAAACATTAAAATAGAAAAGATAATAAAAATATCTATCTTGAAATGTAATTACATAAGTGATACAATTTGAAAGGTGATAAAAATGATAGATATAGAAAAAGCAATAAAGGAATTTATAAAATATACAGAAAATTATGACTTGAAAGCGGAAGCTATTGAAAGAAAACAAAAACATTCATTAAGAGTAATGGAAATATCAAAAAAAATAGCAACAGAATTAAAATTAAGTCAAGACGAAATAAATCTTGCAACATTAATTGGATTATTGCATGACATTGCAAGGTTTGAACAATATACTCAATATAAAACATATAGAGATGTTGATAGCTTTGACCATGGAGATTATGGAGTTAAGATATTAAATAAAGATATAAGAAATTATATAGATACAGATGAATATGATAAAATAATAAAATGTGCAGTAAAAAATCATAATAAATATAAAATTGAAAATGATTTGAACGAAAAAGAGGAGTTATTTTGTAAAATAGTCAGAGATGCAGATAAATTAGATATATTATATGAAATATTGGAAATATTCTGGAAAGAAGATAAAGATAAGCCAAATGTAGAATATAGTAAGATACCAGATGAAGTAATGGAACAAATTTTAAACAGAGAACCTGTAAGGAGAAAAAAGGGTGATGACGACTTAGTAAAATTATTGTGTACAGTTGCTTTTGTATTTGACATAAACTTTGATACAAGTTTAACTATTATAGAGCAAGAGAATTATATAAATAGAATCTTAAATAGTTTTGAATTTAAAGATGAAAATACAAAAAAACAAATAGAATTAATAAAAGAAGATGTAAACAATTACATAGATGAAAGACTGAAAAAATAATAAAAGGAAAGATGAAATGGCAAAAAAATTAATAATAACAGAAAAACCATCAGTAGCAATGGAATTTGCCAAAGCCCTTAAAGTAAATACTACTAGAAAAAATGGGTATTTGGAGTCTCAGGACTGGATTATAACATGGTGTGTTGGACATTTAGTAACAATGAGTTATCCAGAAAAATATGACGAAAAATTAAAATATTGGAGATTAGATACACTTCCATTTATACCACAAGAATGGAAATACGAAATAATTCCAGCTGTTGCAAATCAATTTAATATTGTAAAAGAATTATTAAATAGAGAAGATGTAGAAGTAATTTATAATGCAGGTGACTCTGGGCGTGAAGGAGAATATATTCAAAGATTAGTATTTATGATGGCAAAAACAAATCCAAATGCAAAAATAAAAAGAGTATGGATTGATTCACAAACAGAAGAAGAAATACTAAGAGGAATAAGAGAAGCAAAAGATTTATCTGAGTATGATAGCTTATCAGATTCTGCATATTTAAGAGCAAAAGAAGATTATTTAATAGGAATAAATTTTTCTAGATTACTTTCTATTATTTATGGAAGAAAATTAGCAAATGAAATTAATGAAGAAAAAGCATCAATATCAGTTGGACGTGTTATGACATGTGTGTTAGGTATGATTGTTTCAAGAGAAAGAGAAATACGAAATTTTAAAAAGACAAAATATTATAAAATTAATGGAGAATTTGGGAACGAAGAAAGTTCATTTAAAGCAGAATGGAAAGTAAATGAAAAATCAGATATGTTTGAATCTCCAAAATTATATAATGAATCAGGATTCAAAAAAGAAGATGATGCAAAACAATTTATAGAAAGTTTAAAAGGAAAAAAGGCAATAATTACAGAATTAAAAAAATCAAAACAAAAAGAAAATGCACCACTTTTATTTAATTTAGCTGAAGTGCAAAATCAATGTACAAAGAATTTTAAGATTAAGCCAGACCAAACTTTGGAAATAATACAAAATTTATATGAGAAAAAATTAGTAACATATCCAAGAACAGATGCAAGAGTTTTATCTACAGCTGTTGCAAAAGAAATTTCTAAAAATTTAAATGGAATAGCAAAAGGATATAAAGATGAAGAGGTTCAAGGATATATAAAGAAAATGGTGGAAGAAAAATATTCTACTAATTTGGTAAAGACAAAATATGTAAATGATAGTAAAATAACAGATCACTATGCTATAATTCCAACAGGACAAGGGTATGAAAACTTTGATAAATTACCAGATTTGCACAAACAAGTATATAAGTTAATTGCCAAAAGATTTATTGCAATTTTTTATCCTCAAGCAGAATATAACAAAGTAAATGTTATTGTGAATATAGAAAATGAAACATTTTATGCAAGCGGAAGAGTATGTATAAAAAAAGGATTTTTAGAAGTATTAAAATCAAATAATACACAAAAAAAATCCACAGATGATGCAGAAAATGTGGAAAAAGATAATAAAAATCAAGAAAAAGAAGATAATGTAAATATAGATATTTTAAAAGATCTAAAAAAAGGACAAGAAATAGATACAAAAGGATTTGAAACAAAAGAATCAGAAACAAATCCTCCAACAAGATATAATTCTGGTACACTAATATTAGCTATGGAAAATGCAGGAAAATTAATAGAAGATGAGGAATTAAGAGAACAAATAAAAGGTGCAGGAATTGGTACAAGTGCAACAAGAGGAGAGATAATCAAGAAATTAGAAAAAATTAAATACATAGAAATAAATACAAAAACACAAATAGTAACACCAACTAAAAAAGGTGAAGTTATTTATGATGTTGTAAGTAGTTCGATGCCAGATATGTTAAATCCTAAATTAACAGCTAGTTGGGAAAAGGGATTAGAAATGGTCGCAAATAAAGAAATTGAGCCAGAAATATTTATGACAAAACTTAATAATTATATTAATTCAAAATTTGATAAATTGGTAATAAAAATGTAAAAAGGAAGACAATCTGTCTTCCTTTTTGGGGCTAATATAATATTGCTGGTGCTGATGTGTTGAATCTTGGGTGCACTGGATGCGGATCTTCAAATACCTTACGTACATCAGCGGACTGCTTCTGTGAGAAACGTAAAATTGTTGGAGTGATTATAATACTAAATCTTTCATGCTTAGTATCAATCTTGTTTTTCTTAAGATACATCACTATCGGATTATCCGGGTCTTCCATTGTTTTGTACCAAAGAACACAACAATGTGTTACTTTGAATCTGGCAGCAATGTAAGCCGATATTATTTGTCTTAATGCTTCTGAATCGAAATATTTTGATTCAGGCATTATGCCAATTTGCCGAAGAAATAAATCAACGGCTGTTTTCTCCATAGTAGTGCTAATAAATCTTTGAGTTTCTTTTCTCATAATATGAGCCCTCCTAAATAATTTTTATAATTACTATTATACTACAATTAACATAAAAAGTCAAAAATGTGCTAGTATATAAATATATTTTTTATAAAACATAAAATTATAAATAAAATGTTTATATATTATAAAAAAAGTAGTATAATATATAAATGTATAAAATATTAAAATAATAAAAGCAAAACAATTGAATAGAGGAAAAGAACATGAATACAATATTAGGAGAACTTGGAAATTCTCAAAAATTTGTAACATTAGTAAATCAACTAAAAAATGAAAATGGTCCGATAGCTATATCGGGCTTAACTGACGTGGCAAAAACGCAAATACTATCTGGAATAAATAAATTTGCAGAAATGCCTATATGTCTAATAACATATAATGAAATTCAAGCAAAAAAAATTTATGATGATTTAAAATATTTTATAGATAGTGTTGAATTTTTTCCTAAAAAGGATATTGTAACATATGATTATATTGCAGAAAGTAAAGAATTGCCATATCAAAGAATAGAAACATTAAATAAATTATATCAAAATAAGAATATTATATTAGTTACAACAATAGAAGCTGTTATGCAAAAATTACCAGCCAAAGAAATTTTATATAAAAGTGTGCTTAATTTTAAAGTGGGAAATACATACGATTTAGAAGAATTAAAGCAACAATTAATAAATATGGGATATGTAAGATATGATTTAATAGAAGGAAAAGGACAATTCAGTATAAGAGGTGGAATTGTTGATATTTCTACAGATGAGAATTCAGGTATAAGAATTGAATTTTGGGGAGATGAAGTTGATTCAATTAGAAGTTTTAACATATCATCACAAAGGTCAACAAGCACACTTCAAAAAGCAATAATATATCCAGCACATGAATATGTTTTAGAAGATACAATAGATAAAGTATGTAAAAAAATAGAAGAGAAAATATATAATGAGAAACAACAAGAGATATTGGAAAATGATATTGAAGTTATAAAAAATGGAGATTATATAAGTAAAATTGATAAATACTTTGATGATTTTTATAATGATAAAACAAATATTTTAGGATATTTAGATAATAATTGTCTAATTTGTATTGATGAAGAAAGTAAAGTTAATATAAGAGCAGAAAATATAAAAAATGATAATAAAAATTTAGTGCAATCTTTAATTGAAAAAGATAAAATTGTTCCTCAGGCAATTGAAAATATGTATGATTTTTCTGAAATAGATGAAGAAATACGAAACAAAAAAATATTATATATAGAAGAACAAGATTTTATTCAAAAACAGGCAGAAAAATATAAATTTGAATATAGACAAGTAAATTATTTTAATAGTGAAATAGAAATACTATTAAATGAAGTAAAAAAGGCAAAAGAAAAAAATAAAAAAGTATATATATTAACTTCAACAGAAGAGAAATCAAAAAAAATATCAAAATTATTAAGTGAAAATGAAATTCAAAATATATATGAAAAAAGTATTGACAAAAAGATTATAACAGAAAAATTAGAAAGCATTTTAGTAACAGTAGGAAAACTTTCAACTGGATTTGAAAATTATGAATTAAATCAATTAGTAATTGTTGCTGATGATTTAGTTCAAGGAGAAAAAAAGAAAAGAAAAAAGGCAACATCAGCATTTAAAGAAGGAGAAAAGGTAGTATTTGCTGATCTAGAAGTTGGTGATTATGTTGTACATAGACACCACGGAATTGGTATGTTTGTAGGAGTAAATACAATAACATCAGATAAAGTAACAAAAGATTATATAAAAATAAAATATAAAGGAAATGACATTTTATATGTTCCTACAAACCAATTAGATAGCATAAGAAAATATATAGGTGGCGGAGAAAAAGAGCCTAAGATAAATAAATTTGGCGGAAAAGATTGGGAAAATACAAAAACAAAAGTCAAAAATAATTTAAGAGAAGTCGCAAAAGAATTAATAGAATTATATGCTAAAAGGGAAAAAGCAAAGGGATTTGCATTTTCTCCTGATACTACATGGCAAAAACAATTTGAAGATAGTTTTCCATATGTAGAAACAGATGATCAATTAAGATGTATAGAAGAAGTAAAAAAAGATATGGAAAAAGATAAACCAATGGATAGACTACTATGTGGTGATGTTGGATATGGTAAAACAGAAGTTGCAATTAGAGCTGCTTTTAAGGCTGTAATGGATGGAAAACAAGTTGCTTATTTAGTTCCAACAACAGTTTTAGCAGATCAACAATATCAAGGCTTTAAAGAAAGAATGAAAGACTTTCCTATAAAAGTTGAACTATTAAATAGATTCAAAACTGCTAAAGAACAAAACGAAACAATAAAAAAATTAAAATTAGGAGAAGTAGATGTGGTAATTGGAACACATAGACTTCTTAGTAAAGATGTAGAATTTAGAGATTTGGGATTATTAATAATAGATGAAGAGCATAGATTTGGAGTTAAAGATAAAGAAAAAATTAAACAATATAAAACAAATGTAGATGTATTAACAATGACGGCAACTCCTATACCAAGAACATTACATATGTCTATTGTAGGTGTAAGAGATATGTCTGTAATATACGAACCACCTCAAAATAGAAAACCAGTTCAAACTTATGTGTTAGAGTATGATAAAGAAGTAATAAAAGAGGCAATTACAAGAGAAATAGAAAGAAATGGGCAAGTATTTTATATATTTAATAATATTGAAAATATTATTAAAAAAGTTGAAGAAATATCAGAATTAGTTCCAGAAGCTAGAGTTTCTTTTGCACATGGAAGAATGACAGGAAAAGAAATAGAAGATATAATGCAAGAATTTGTAGATGGAAAAACAGATGTACTTGTTTGTACAACAATATTAGAATCTGGTATTGATATTCCAAATGCAAACACAATAATAGTAGAAAATGCAGATAGAATGGGCTTAGCTCAGTTGTATCAAATAAGGGGAAGAGTTGGAAGATCAAATAAACAAGCATATGCATATATAACATATAAAAGAGATAAGATTTTAAATGAAGATGCAGATAAAAGATTAAAAGCAATAAAAGAATTTACAGAATTTGGATCTGGATTTAAAATTGCAATGAGAGATTTGGAGATAAGAGGAGCAGGAAGTTTGCTTGGAGAGATTCAACATGGACATTTAGATCAAGTTGGATATGATACATATTGTGAATTATTAGATCAAGTAGTAAAAGAAATGCAAGGAAAGAAAATAGAAGAAGTTCAGGAATTACAAATAGAATTGAATATTACAAGTTACATACCGGAAGAATATATATCAGATAAAAAACAAAAAATAGAAATATATCAAGATATTGCACTATGTAAAACAGAAGAGGATATTCAAGATATAATAGATGAAATAATAGACAGATTTGGTAACATGCCAAAAGAAGTTGAAAATCTTATAGAAATTGCAAGAGTAAAAATACTTTGTCAAAATACCGATATTATAAAAATTGCAAGTAAAATTAATGGTATAGTATTTAACTTTGAGCAGTCAAACTTTAATGTTGATGTAAATGAATTAGTAAAAAAATATCAAGATAAAATAAGATTTTCACCTGGTATAAAACCAGCATTAACTTTAAAAGCAACTGGAAAAACAGACAAAGAATTATTTGAAGAAATAAAAGAATTTATTAAAGATATAAAAAATGCAATTAATAAATAATATAACTAAAAAGTTAGGATATAATAAAATATTCCAAGTAAGGAGAGTTTTAATGCAAAGAATTTCAAGTAAAGATAATGAGTTTATAAAACACGTAAAAAAATTAAAAGATAAAAAGTATAGAGAACAATCAAATGAATATGTTATAGAAGGAATAAAACTTGTAGAAGAAGCAATTAATGAAAATGCTAAAATAAAACAAATTGTAATATGTGAAGAATGTACTAAAACACAAGAAATTTCTAAAAAACTAATGTATGAAATTGCAAGTTTTGATTGTATATATGTAACAGAAAATGTTTTCAATAATATAACAGAAGTAAAAAATCCTCAGGGAATTTTAGCTGTTATAGAAAGAAAAAATAGTGAAAATGAAATAAATTATAATGAAGATATAATTGTTGCATTAGATGGAATTCAAGATCCAGGAAATTTAGGAACAATATTAAGAACTGTAGACAGTATTGGTTTAAAGCAAATTTTAGTTTCAAAAGAAACCGCTGATGTTTATAATCCTAAAGTTGTTAGATCTACAATGGGAGCTATATTTAGAGTAAAAGTAATAGAATGTGAAGATTTAGAAAAAACATTAAAAGAAATAAAAAAACATAAATATGAAATTGTAGTAACATCACTTCAAACAAATGAAAGTATATATGATATAGAATATAACAAAAAAGTTATAGTTATAGGAAATGAAGCAAATGGAGTTTCTAAAGAAATTCAAGAAATGTCAGATAAAAAAGTAAAAATTCCAATGTTAGGTAAAACAGAGAGCTTAAATGCTTCTGTAGCAACAGGTGTAGTTTTATACGAATATGTAAGACAAAAAATTAAAAAATAAAAGAAAAGGAGCTCAATATGAACTCCTTTTAAATAACCGTAACCTAGTTAATAGTGACAAATTATTTCTGGATTTTTTCCAGAATAGCCTTATACGTTTCTTCAACATTTCCAAGACCCTTCCTGAAAACATCCTTATCAAATGATTTTCCATCCTTATCCCAAAGTCGGCATGTATCTGGTGAAAATTCATCACACAGGATAATTTTGCCGTCTTTATCAAGACCGAACTCAACCTTGAAATCCACTAACGTTAAATCAAACTGCTTAAAGAATTTTTGAGCAATAATGCCTATAATGTAAGTATAATTTTTAATTTCTCTAAGTTGATCGTTTGTTGCTACTCCAAGAGCATAAGCTGCAGCCGATTCTGAGACGAATGGATCTCCTAATACATCATCTTTTAAGCATAATTCATATGTCATGCCTTGAAAATGAATACCAGGATTAATTCCATAACGTTTGCAAAAACTGCCGGCTGAAATGAATCTTCCAATTACTTCCAGCTTAATCATATTTGCTTTCTTCACAATTTTGGAATGTTTATTACTTCCATTGCAAACAAAGTGCGTAGGGACGCCTTCTTTTTCAAAAAGTCTGAACAGTGCAGTTGAGATTGTGTTATTGGTAAGTCCTTTACCTTCAACTACATCCCGCTTTTCACCGTTTCCTGCTGAAATACGATCTGTGGATTCCATCTCTAAAAGATTTGGATTATTTGTTTCATACAGCGTGTTGGCCTTTCCTTCATAGATCTTTTTGCCTCTTACTACTTCGGTTACATTTTCCATTTTAAATCCTCCATTTTAGCAAAAATAATTGCTAAATATAAAAAAGGTACGGTTATAAGAAGTATTATAACATATATAATCATAGAAATCAACTAATTATGTTAATATAAAAATAATATAAAAAATAATAAAAAACTATTGAAAAAAATTTAAGTATAATATATACTAATAAATATAAATTAAACAAAAGAAAGGAAGAAAGTTATGAAAGCTAATGAAAAAAAAGGAATAATTATTTTAATTGTAGTAGCTATAATCATAATTGCAGTAATATTCTTTGCTACAAGAGGTAAAAAAACAAATACAGATTCAAATACAGAAGAAAATAATACTGTAAAAGAAGAATTTGTTAAAGTATTAGAAGATGGAACAAAATTAAATACTAGTTCAAAATTAAGTGAAACAAAAATAGTTAATGGACTAGAATTTGGAAACATTCAATTAACAATGAAAGATGGAATGTCAGTATTATTAGCAGATGTAAAAAATAATACTGGAAAAGCAACAGAAATGCAATTAGTAGATGTTACATTATTAGACAAAGAAGGAAAAGAAATTGTAACAGTTGGCGGAATTATAGCACCATTAGAAAATGGAGCATCAACACAATTTAATACAAGTATGACATTAGATTATGCAAATGCTTATGATTTTAAAGTTGTTGCAAAATAATAAAAAAATATAGAGGGCTTACTTTTAAGTAAGCCTTTATTTTTATTTAAATTTATGATACAATCTAGCTATTGTAGTTAAAAATATAAGTTTTATAATAGAGAGGCGAATAAAAATGAAATTAAATGTTGTATTAGTAGAACCAGAAATACCACAAAATACTGGAAATATTGCAAGAACATGTGCAGCAACAGGAGGTAAATTGCATTTAGTATATCCTCTAGGATTTAGTATTTCGGAAAAACAAGTAAAAAGAGCTGGATTAGATTATTGGGATAAATTAGAAATAGAAGAACACACATCATTTGAGGAGTTTTTAGAAAAATATAAACCAGAAGAAAATAACATGTTTTTTGTAACAACAAAAGGAAAACATGTATACTCAGAACCAGATTATAAAAATATGGATGAAGTATTTCTTCTTTTTGGTAAAGAAACAAAAGGTTTACCAGAAGATATTTTAATGAAGTATATAGATAAAACAATAAGAATCCCAATGAGAGAAACATTAAGATCATTAAATTTGTCTAACTCAGTAGCTATAGTTGTTTATGATGTTTTAAGACAAAAAGGTTTTGAGAATTTAGAGGAAATAAGTAGTTATTTTGACTAACAATTAATTCTATAGCAATAAATATAGCTCAACTTTACAAAAGTCGAAAAATGATATATAAATAAGAAGAGAAGAAAAAATAAAGGTGGTCTAAATGTATTTAAAAAGATTAGAATTACAAGGATTTAAGTCATTTGCAGATAAAACAGTATTAGAATTTATGCCAGGAATAACAAGTGTTATAGGACCTAATGGCTCAGGAAAAAGTAATATTTCAGATGCTATAAGATGGGTTTTAGGAGAGCAAAGTATGAAATCATTAAGAGGAGCAAAATCTAATGATATTATATTTGCTGGAACTCAAAATAGAAAATCATTAGGTTTTGCAGAAGCGTCATTGGTATTTGATAATGAAGATGGAACTTTACCAATAGAGTATGCAGAAGTAACAGTAACAAGAAAAATATATAGAAGTGGTGAAACTGGTTATTATATAAATAAAGTACCATGTAGATTAAAAGATATATTAGAATTGTTTATGGATACAGGTATAGGAAAAGATGGATATTCTATAATTGGTCAAGGAAAAATAGATGAAATTTTAAGTAATAAATCAGAAGATAGAAGACATATTTTTGAAGAAGCTGCGGGGATTGTAAAATACAGAACAAGAAAAGCAGAATCAGAGAAAAAATTAGAACATACAAAATTAAACTTACTTAGAATTAATGATATATTAACAGAAATAGAATCAAACATTGAACCACTACAACAACAAGCAGAAAAGGCTAAAAAATATTTGAATTTAAAAGAAGAATTAAAGTCAATAGAAATAGGATTATTTGTATATAATATTGAAAAATATAAACAAACTTTAGAAGAAATAATAAATGATGAAGATATAATGAAATCTACTTGTAATCAAGAAGAAGGTAAACTTGAAAGAATAAAAGCTTTAAAGGAAGAACTAAAAACACAAATAGATGAAATTACAGAAAAGATTGAATCTATGCAAAATATTGGATTTGAAAGCCAAAAAGAAATAGAACAATTAAATTCAAATATAAGTGTATGTAATACTAGAATAGAAAACAATAAAGAAAATAGAGTAAGATTTGAAAAAGAGATAGAAGAAATAAAAACTAAAATAACAAGCCTTGAAGAAGAGATAAAACAAAAACAAGCTAAAAAAGATAATTTAAAAGAAAATAGAAAGAAATTTGAAAAAGAGTTAGAAGAGAAACAGGCTGAATTAGATAAATTAACAAGCAAATTATCTAAAAAAGAAATAGAAATAGAAGAACACAAAAAGAAAGTAGAAGAAAATACAGATAAAAGATATGAATTGCAATCAGATATAAGTACTCAAAATGCAAATGCAGAAAGTTTAGAAAAAAGGAAACAACAAATAAAACAAGAGATAACAACAAATATATCAGAATTAGATTCTGCTAGATTAAGAAAAGATGACATATCAAAAGGTTTTTATGAAGCAGAAAGTAAAAGAAATTCTATTTTTTCTAGTTTAGAAAAAATAGAAAAACAAAAAGAAGAAGCTTCTACAAAAATTAAAGAATATGATACAAATATTAATAATTTATATAGTGAAATGCGTATAAAAGATTCAAGACGCAAATTTTTAGTAGAAACAGAAAAAGAAAAAGAAGGGTATATAAAGAGTGTAAAATCATTATTAAATGATTGTGAAAATATCAAAGATTTAGGAAAAGGAATGCATGGAGTTCTTGCAAATATAATTTCAGTTCCAAAAGAGTATGAAACAGCAATTGAAATGTGTTTGGGAGCAAGCTTGCAAAATGTTGTTACAGAAACAGAAGAAGATGCAAAAAGATTAATAGAACATTTAAGAAAAAACAACTTAGGAAGAGCATCATTTTTACCAATAACATCAGTAAAAGGTAAAAAATTAGAAAACTTTAAGGCAAAAGAAAAAGGAATTATTGGTATTGCTTCTGATTTAGTTCAATTTAATAAAAAATATGAACCAATTATTTTAAATTTACTAGGTAGAACTGTAATTGTAGATAATATGGAAACAGCAATTAAAGTCGCTAAACAAAATAACTATTCTTTTAGAATAATTACAATAGAAGGAGATTTAATAAATCCTTCAGGTGCAATTACTGGTGGATCTGTTGCTAAAAAGACTGTAAATATTTTAGGTAGAGGAAGAGAAATTGAAAGCCTAGAAAAAGAAATAAAGAAAATAAAACAAAAAATAGAAAAATTAGAAAAAGAAAAAGAAGAATATGTTAATTCTCAAGAAGATTTACTAGAAGAAGTTTCAAGCTTAGAGAAGGCTTTACAAGAAATAGATATAACATATGCAACGGAAAAGCAAAAAGTTGTAGCAATAAATGAAAACATAGAAAGAATAGAAAAAAGATTATCAAAATTAAAAGAAGAAACTGTAAATATAGATAATCAAAAAATTGAAATAGAAGAAAAGAAAAAAGCTGATGAAGAACAAATATCAACTATTAATGAAGAAAACGAAAAACTTACAAATATAATAAATGAATTTGCAGAATTAAATAAAGATGACCAAAAATATATAGATGATTTAAATTTTGATATAACAAATTTAAAAATTTCTGTATCTTCATTTGATGAAAGTGAAACATCAATAAATGAAATATCTGATATGATAAATAATGATATTGAAAATAACAAGAAAAGCATGGAAAATAAAGAAAAACAAATACATCAAATAGAAGAAGATAATAAAGAACTAGAAAAAAATATAGAAGAAACAAAACAAAAAATTGAAGAAGTAAAAAAACAAGTTCAGACAAGCGGACAAACAATAAATAACTTAAAAGAAGAAAGAACTCAAAAAAACGAAAAGCTTGCTAATAAAGAAACAGAATTAAATGATCAATTTAAAATTATTGAAGATCTTAAATCACAAATGGCAAAAATGGAAGTTAAAAAATCTAAAACAGAAGAAGATTTAAATGCAGTTATAAATAAACTATGGGAAGAATATGAATTAACTCCAAACACAATAAAAGAATACCAAAAACCAGATAATATTGCATTAACACAAAAGAAAGTAAATAATTTAAGAGCAGATATTAGAGATTTAGGTAGTGTTAATGTAGATTCAATAGAAGAATATAAGACATTAAAAGAAAGATATGACTTTATGTGTGAACAAAGATTAGATCTAGAAAATACTATGTCAAAATTAAGAAAAATGATTCAAGAAATGACAGAAGTAATGAAAGAACAATTTAAAACACAATTTGAAATTATTAATAAAAATTTTGGAGAAGTATTTAGAGAGTTATTTGGTGGAGGAAAAGCAGAGCTAACATTAGCTGATGAAGAAAATATTTTAGAATGTGGAATAGATATAACTGTTCAACCACCAGGAAAGAAATTACAAAATATGATGCTTCTATCAGGAGGAGAGAAAGCATTTACTGCAATAGCATTATTATTTGCAATATTAAAAATTAATCCTGCACCTTTCTGCGTGCTAGATGAAATAGAAGCAGCATTAGATGATGTAAATGTATTTAGATATGCCGAATATTTAAAGAAATTTTCAAAAGATACTCAATTTTTAGTAATAACTCATAGAAAAGGAACAATGGAAGCGGCGGATACAGTTTATGGGATTACTATGGAAGAGAATGGTATTTCAAAATTGTTATCTATGAAATTAAAATAAAAGATATTAAAACAAAACAGAGTAGCATTTGCTACTCTGTTTAACTTTAGGATATTTTCCTTTTACGAAAATTGTAAATAATACATTACATTGGTCTTATGACTTAAGTATATTTAAACGTTTCCATTTAATTCTACATACAATTCCATAAGTGGATTTTGGAAATATAAAAATATCCCCTGTATCTGCGTTATGTGAGTGATCTGAAAAATGATTGCAAGCAATTATCCAAGTGATAAAATCTTGCATAACCCCAATTTTATCTGTTGTTAGCACATCTTCCCCATCAGGATACCGTAATACTACTTGTTTTGTCATAAAAAATACCTCCTAAAAGTTGATAATAGTATTATACATAATTCGACAAAATATTACAATATATTTATTTAAATTAAAAAAGAAACTTGATAATACCTATTAATATTAATAATGTACCAGAAATAATAGACCAAATATTATCGGGTAATTTTGATAGGGAATTAATCTTTTTTCCAAATAATATACCAGTATTTAAAAATATTAATTGAAATAGTGAGGTTAAAAATGGAAAAATAAATGAATTAATCCCAATAATTCCACTACCTATTCCTACACAAAACGCATCCAAAGATAATGCTAAACCTAAAAATAAAGCTTCCTTTCCATCAATTTTTTTTGAATTATCAAAATCAGAAGAAATTGGGTTTTTTATAATTTTAATTGTTATGCCTAAAAATTTTATAAAAAAACTATATATTTTTTCTTCTGAATTACTTTTAATTTCATTATTTTTTAAATTATTTTTACATACAGATTGATAAATAATAAATAGTCCCATAAATATTAAAATAAATGTTCCAATCATTTTTGTTATAATATCTGGAAAAATGTTTTTTATATTATCACCAAACCATATTGAAATAATAGAGATAATAAATGATGTTATAAATAAAGTAACTTTTCCTATATATGATATTTTTGTATCTTTTAATCCATATGTAATTCCAATACTTAGTGAATCAATACTAACAGAAAGTGCTAAAATAAAACAACTTATAAACATAAAAACACCTCTGATACATAATATGATTAAAAACGACAAACGTGAAAATATTAAATTTTATCATATTTTTAGTACAAGCACATATATTTATTTTAGATTATATACAAAGGAGAGGATTTTATGTGGCATACTTATAAGATAAATGAAGTTATTAGAAACTTTAGGACAAATTTGGGCAATGGTCTAACAGAAGAAGAGGTTAAAAAAAGGCAAGAAAAATATGGTAAAAACAAATTAAAAGATAAGAAAAAAGAAAGTATAATAGTAAAATTTATAAAACAATTTAATGATTTTATGATTATTATACTAATAATTGCATCAATTATTTCAGCAGTAGTATCAAAAATGCAAGGAGAAAATGATTATATTGATTCAATTATTATAATAGCAATAGTAATCTTAAATGCAATTATGGGACTAGTTCAAGAAGCAAAAGCAGAGAAATCAATAGAAGCTTTAAAAAAGATGACTCCACCAATTGCAAAGGTTATTAGAAATAGAAAAACATATGAAATAAATGCAGAGGAATTAGTACCAGGAGATATTGTAATAATAGAAGCTGGAAACTATATACCAGCAGATTGTAGATTAATAGAGGATTTTAATTTAAAGGTTGAAGAATCAAGTTTAACTGGAGAAACAGAGCCTGTTCTAAAAAATAGTAATAGTGTTTTAAAAAAAGATATTCCAACAGGTGATATGTTAAATATGGTATTTATGGCTACAATTGCAGTAAATGGTCATGGAAAAGCAATTGTTACAGAAACAGGAATGGATACAAAAGTAGGAAAAATAGCAAATATGATAATAGATGAAGAAGCACCAGAGACTCCAATACAAAAAAAATTAGGAGAAGTAGGAAAAATATTAGGAATAGCTTGCTTAGTTATTTGTATAGCGATATTTGTAATAGGAATATTTAAAAAGATAGAGCCAGTAGAAATGTTTATGACATCTGTAGGACTTGCGGTTGCAGCAATTCCAGAAGGATTGCCAGCAATTGTAACAATAATGTTATCAATAGGTGTTACAAAAATGGCAAAGAAAAATAGTATAATAAGAAAATTGCCAGCAGTAGAAACATTAGGAAGTAGTAGTGTAATATGTTCTGATAAAACAGGAACTTTAACTCAAAATAAAATGAAAGTTGTAAATATAAAAAGTTATAATAATGATTTGTGTATAGAATTAGCTTCAATGTGTACAAATTGTGATATATCAAGTGAAAATGGAAAGAAATTTGCAGTTGGAGAACCAACAGAAGTTGCAATTGTAAATGAAGCATTAGCAAAAGGAAAAAACAAGGAAGAATTATATTTAAATATGGAAAGAATAAATGAAATTCCATTTGATTCAAATAGAAAAATGATGACAACAATACATAAATTTGGTAATAAGTATAGAATCATAACAAAAGGAGCACCAGATATACTTTTAAATAAATGTACCAAAATATATAGAAATGAGAATGTAAGTAGTTTAGCACAAGCAGAAATAAGTAAAATTAAAAATGATAATTTAAACATGGCAAATAAGGCATTAAGAGTAATTGCAGTTAGTTTTTTAGATGTTGATAGTTTGCCAGAAAAAATTGATTCAGAAACAATAGAGAAAGATCTTGTTTTTGTTGGACTTATAGGAATGATTGATCCGCCTAGAGAAGGAGTAAAAGAAGCGGTAAGAGATTGTAGAAATGCAGGAATAAAAACAGTTATGATAACAGGAGATCATATTTATACTGCAAAAGCAATTGCAAAAGAATTAGATATATTAAAAGCAGGAGATAAGGCGATAACAGGAGCAGAATTGGACAAAATGACACAAACTCAATTAGAGAGAGACATTAAATCATATTCTGTTTTTGCAAGAGTTACACCAGAACATAAAGTAAGAATAGTAAAAGCATGGCAGAAAACAGGAGCAGTTGTTGCCATGACTGGAGATGGAGTAAATGATAGTCCAGCATTAAAAAATGCAGATATAGGAATAGCAATGGGAAAAAATGGTACAGATGTTGCAAAAAATGCTTCTGATATGATATTGGCTGATGATAATTTTATAACAATAGTAGAAGCTGTAAAACAAGGAAGAAATATATATGATAATATAAAAAAAGCTGTACATTTTTTAATTGCAACAAATATTGGAGAAATTGTAACAATATTTATGGGGTTAATATTAGGATTTAAATCTCCATTACTTGCAATTCAATTGTTATGGGTTAATTTAGTTACAGACTCACTTCCAGCAATTGCAATAGGACTAGAGCCACCAGAAAAAGATATTATGAAAAGAAAACCAAGAAGTTCTAAAAAAGGATTATTTTCAGATGGATTATGGAATAAGATTATTGTTGAGGGTGCAATGATAGGAATGTTAACATTATTTGCATTTAGTTTAGGAAATAATTTATATGGATTAGAAGTTGGAAGAACAATGGCATTTGTAGCAATTGGCTTACTAGAATTAGTACACAGTTTTAATATTAAAAGTGACGAATCAATATTCAAAGTGGGAATTTTTGAGAATAAATATTTAGTAGGAAGCTTTATTTTAGGTGTTATAGTTCAAACAATAGTTGTAATAATTCCAAGTTTAGCTCAAATATTTAGTTTAGTTCCATTAAATATGACTCAATGGATATATACAATAATAATTTCAATTTTACCAATACCTATTATAGAACTTCAAAAGAAACTAAACGAAGTAAAATTTGGAAGAGTAGTTTTTTATAATAAAGAGTCTAAAAATTAGTGTGATAGATTTTATTTCTAAAAATGCTTGAAAAATAGTTGAATATATGTTAAAATAGCTATGTTAAAAAATACATAGCTATTTTTTAACATCCTTACTCACTATTTTAGTGGGTTACAAATCCATAAGGAGGTGAAAGATAATGAATAAATACGAAAGTGTTGTCATTGTTAATCCAAATGTTGATGAAGAAGGTTTAAAAGCTTTAGAAACAAAATTCACAGGATTAATAAATGAAAATGGAAAAGTAGAATCTGTAGAAAATCTTGGAAAGAAAAAATTAGCTTACGAAATAAAGAAAAATAAAGAAGCTACATATTTTGTTTTTAAATTTGAAGCAGAACCAAGCTTTATAGCTGAATTAGAAAGAATTTATAGAATTACTGATGAAGTTATAAAATTTATCGTAGTAAGAGAAGAAGACTAATTTTTAAAATTAAATAAAGAAATTTTAGGGGCCTTTATTTAAAGGAAGGTAAGGTATAATATGAATAAAGTAATTTTAATGGGAAGATTAACAAGAGATCCAGAAGTAAGATATACACAAACAAATAATACACTAGTTGCATCTTTTTCTTTAGCTGTAAATAGAAGATTTGCAAGACCAGGAGAAGAAAGACAAGCTGATTTTATTAACATAGTAGCTTGGAGTAAACTAGGAGAATTTTGTAGTAAATACTTTAAGAAAGGTCAACAAGTAGGAATTATTGGAAGAATACAAACAAGAACTTGGGATGATGACCAAGGACAAAAACATTATATAACAGAAGTTGTTGCAGAAGAAGCATATTTTGCAGATAGCAAAAGAGATTCAGATTCAAGTGCATCTTTCGAAAACACATTCGGAAGCACAATGCCAGGAGCAACAGACTTTGAAGTATCTTCAAGTGATGACCTACCATTCTAATGTCGTAAGGGGGTAAAATAAAATGGCAGATAAAAAGAATAATAAAAGAAATAATAGAAACATGGATGAAGATTATAATCCAAGATTTAGAAAACAAAGAAAAAAAGTTTGCGTATTATGCAGTGACAAAAACTTTGTTTTAGATTATAAAAATCCAGAACAATTAAGAAAATTTATTAATGATAAAGGTAAAATATTACCTAGAAGAACAACAGGATGTTGTGCAAAACATCAAAGAGACATAACACTTGCTGTAAAAAGAGCAAGACATATAGCTGTATTACCATATGCAGCAAAAGACTAAAAAAAGCTGAAACGAAAGTTTCAGTTTTTTTGTGTCAATAACTACCAATAATTATCTGAGGTTGTCAATGGGGACGTAGTTTTTTGACAACTTTGTAAACGGATTATCAATAAGTTGTCAAAAATCTACGTCCCCATTGACACGTCCCCATTGACAGATTTCTGGAAATTTTTAAATAAAATTAATATAATATCAAAAAAATATTTATAAGATTAAAAAAAAGTAGTATAATAATTAAGTGGGAAAATTTTTTATAAATGGAACGGAGGAATTATTATGAAAAAAGGTAAAGTAGCATTAATTGGAACAGGTTTTGTAGGAATGAGTATGGCATATTCTATGTTAAATAGAGGTGGAATATCAGAACTTGTATTAATAGATATAGACAAAGAAAAGACAGAAGGGGAAGAAATGGACTTATCACATGGACTACCTTTTGCTCCTCAAAAAATGGTTATAAAAGCAGGGGATTATGATGATTGTAAAGATGCTGAAGTTGTAGTAATAACAGCAGGGGCTGCTCAAAAACCGGGTCAAACTAGATTGGAACTTGCAGAAGTTAATACAAAAATTATAAAAAGTATAACAAAAAGTATTATGGCAAGTGGATTTAATGGAATAATAATTGTTGCAACAAATCCAGTAGATTTAATGACATATGTTGTAGCAAAAGTTTCTGGATTACCAAAGAATCAAATAATTGGATCAGGTACTGTATTAGATACAGCAAGATTAAGATATCTTATTGCAGATTATTTAAATATATCATCAAAAAATGTACATGCATATATAATGGGAGAACATGGAGATTCTTCTTTTGTACCATGGGAACATGCTTATGTTGGATGTAAAAAAATATATAATGTAATGCAAGATAATAGTCATCCTATGGATGATTTAGATAAGATACACAAAGATGTTGTAAATGCCGCATATGAAATAATTAACAAGAAAAAAGCAACATATTATGGTATAGGTATGGCATTAAATAAAATTGTAAGAGCAGTATTAGATAACGAAAATTGTATATTAACAGTTTCTACTTATTTGCAAAACAAATATGGACAAGATGATATTTATATTGGAGTTCCTGCTATTATTAATAGTAAAGGTATTAGAGAAATTGTTGATTTAGATTTAAATGAAGAAGAACAAAGTAAATTAAATGAAAGTTGCAAATTAATTAAAGAAATGAGATTAAATTCTATAGATAAAATAATAGAAGAATAAAATAAAAAACTCTTAATTCTATAATTGGAATTAAGAGTTTTTAAACTTGTTATTGTTCAAATAAGTGTTTTGTGTTATTATATAATATAGAGGTTAAATAAAGGAGAAATAAGATGTATAATAATTTAGAAATAAGTGAAAAAATAATAAATCTATCAAATGAAGTTGAAGAAGAATTAAAAGATATTTTTAAACAAATAGATAAAACATGTGAAATAAATTCACTAAAAGTAATTAATGCATTTCAAAAAAATAATTTAGCAGAAATGCATTTAAATACATCTACAGGATATGGAATTGATGAACCTGGAAGAAATAAAATAGAAGAGATATATGCAGATATATTTAATACAGAAGATGCATTAGTAAGAACTCAATTAATATCTGGTTCACATGCATTAGCTGTAACATTATCTGGTTTATTAAGACCAGGAGATACAATGTTAAGTATAACAGGTGTGCCATATGATACACTTCAAACAATTATAGGAATAGGAAAAGAAGAATCAAAAAGTTCTTTAAAATCATATGGAATAAAATATGAACAAATTGATTTAGTAAATGATGAATTTGATATAGATAAAATACAAAATAGATTATCTAAAAATGATATTAAATTAGTAGAAATTCAAAAATCAAGAGGATATTCAACAAGAAAAAGTATAGTTATATCAAAAATAGAAAATGTTATAAAAAAAATAAGAGAAGTTAATAAAGATGTTATTATAATGGTAGATAATTGTTATGGAGAGTTTGTAGAAACAAGAGAACCAACAGATGTTGGAGCAGATATAATTGTTGGTTCTTTAATGAAAAATTTAGGTGCAGGTATTGCAACAAGTGGGGCATATATTGCAGGGAAAAAAGATTTAGTAGAACTATGTGCAGAAAGATTAACAGCACCAGGTATTGGAAAAGAAATTGGTCCATCATTAAATCAAAATACATTATTATTAAAAGGGTTGTTTTTTGCACCAAGCGTTGTTGCAAGTAGTCTAAAAACAGCTGTATTTTCAAGTAGAATTTTAGAAAAATTAGGATATGATGTTTCTCCTAAATATAATGAAGAAAGAGCGGATATTGTTCAAACAATAGCATTAGGTTCAGAAGAAAAATTAGTAAAATTCTGTCAAGGAATACAAAAAGGATCACCAATAGATTCACATGTTGTGCCAGAACCAAGTTATATGGGAGGATATGAGGACAAAGTTATAATGGCAGCAGGAACATTTACAGAAGGATCAACAATAGAGTTATCTTGTGATGGGCCTATAAGAGAACCATATTTAGCATATATGCAGGGAGGACTTACATATGAATATGGAAAATTTGGTATTTTAAAAGCAATAGCTGAAATGGAAAAATAGTTAATAAGGGGAAAAAATGAAGGTAATAGTAATTGGAGGAGGTCCTGCTGGCATGATGTCAGCAATAGCTTCTGCAGAAAATGGTAATAAAGTAATTTTAATTGAAAAGATGCAATCACTTGGAAGAAAATTATTAATAACAGGAAAGGGAAGATGTAATATAACATCTTCTTTAAGTATGGATGAATTTATAAAAAATACACCAGGTAATGGAATGTTTTTATATAGTGTATACAAAAATTATACAAATACTGATATTATAGATTTTCTAAAAAAACAAGGACTAGAAGTTAAAGAAGAAAGAGGAAATAGAATTTTTCCTATAACAGATAAATCGCAAGATGTATTAAAATGTTTTACAAAAAGATTAAAAGAACTAAATGTAGAAATATTGTTAAATCAAAAAGTTAGTGAAATTCTTGTAAAAGATGAAGAGGTTATAGGAGTAAAGCTACAAGATAAAATAATAAATGCAGATAAAATAATATTAGCAACAGGTGGAGAAAGTTATCCATTAACAGGTTCTACAGGTGATGGATATAAAATGGTAGAAAAATTAGGACATACTGTAACAAAAATAAAACCATCATTAGTACCATTAGAAACATTTGAAAAAGATACTTGTAAAGAAATGCAAGGATTAAGTTTAAGAAATGTAGAAATTAAATTAAAAGATATAGAAAAAAATAAAATAATATATGAAGACTTTGGAGAGATGCTATTTACACATTTTGGTGTATCTGGCCCAACAATTCTTAGTTCCTCAGCACATTTGGTAAGATATAAAAATATAGATGAACTGCTAAAAAACAAGAAAATAAAGTTAAGCATAGATTTAAAACCTGCATTATCAGAAGAAAAATTAGATGAAAGAATTTTAAGAGACTTTAATGAAATAAAAAATAAACAATTTAAAAATTCACTAGATAAATTATTACCACAAAAATTAATAAATATTATTATAGAAAAAAGTGGAATAAATCCACAAAAACAAGTAAACGAGATAAAAAAAGAAGAAAGAAGAAATTTAGTAAAATTACTTAAAAATTTTGAGGTAACAATAAAAGGATTTAGACCAATTGATGAAGCTATAATAACAAGTGGAGGAATAAATATAAAGGAAATTAATCCTAAAACTATGGAATCTAAAATAGTAAATGGATTGTATTTTGCAGGAGAAATTATAGATGTAGATAGTTATACAGGGGGATTTAATTTACAAATTGCTTATAGTACAGGATATACTGCTGGAATAAGTTAAAATATAGAAAGGACAATTTTATGCAAGAGTTTTTAACTATAAAACATAATATTGAAGCTGAATTAGTAGAAAAAAAGTCAAAGTTTATAGCAAATTTATTTTATATAGAAAATCAAAAACAGGCAGAAGATATTATAAAACAAACAAAAAAGAAATATTATGATGCAAGACATAATTGTATTGCATATAGGGTTATAGATGGAGATTCAATTATAGAAAAATCAAGTGATGACGGCGAGCCTTCTGGAACAGCGGGAGCACCTATGTTAAATATACTACAAAAAAATAATTTATGTAATATTTTGGTTATTGTAACAAGATATTTCGGAGGAATATTATTAGGTACTGGTGGTTTAGTCAGAGCATATTCTGGTGCAACTATGCTAGCAATAGATCAGAGTGAAAAAGTGTTAAAAATAGAAGGAATAGAAGCAGAGGTAAATATAGAGTATAACAATTTAGAACTTTTTAAATATTATTGTAAAAATAAAGGTATTAATATAACAAGGACTCAATTTTTAGATGTTGTTAATTGTAAAATAGAGTTAGAAACCGCAGTTTATGAGGAATTATTAGCTGATATTAATACAAAAAATATAAAAATAAATAATATAAAAGTTTTATATGAAAAATTAATTAATAAAAGTGTAGAAAAATAAAACTTTTATAAAAAATTGGAAAAAATTTCCAAAAATAAATTGCAAAATCCTAAAAATTGCAATATAATTTGGACCGTAGAAAATATAAAAAAATTTTTAGGAGGAAAAGATAGTGAATGAAAAACTTAGAGTGCTAATTGCAGATGATAATCAAGAATTTGCAAATACATTAGCATCATACTTAAGAAAAGAAAATGATATGGAAGTTGTAGGAATGGCAAGAGATGGATTGGAAGCAGTAAATATGATAGAAAGTAAAGAACCAGATATAGCAATATTAGATGTTATAATGCCACACTTAGACGGAATAGGAGTACTAGAAAAAGTTAATGAATTAAAAGGAACAAAAAAACCAATATGCATTATGTTGTCAGCAGTAGGACAAGATAAAATTACTCAAAGAGCTGTTTCTTTAGGAGCAGAATATTACATGGTAAAACCATTTGATATTGAGTTATTAATAAAAAGAATAAAAGAACTTAAAAATTATAAACCTTTAAAAAATATGAATTATGTGTCAAGAGAAATAAAGACACAATATATAACTGTAGAAAATGAAAAAGATGAAGAAAATTTAGAAGCTTTAGTTACAAATTTAATTCATGAAGTTGGAGTTCCAGCTCATATAAAAGGATATCAATATTTAAGAGAAGCAATTATGATGGTTGTAAAAGATATAGATGTGATTAATCAAATAACAAAAAGTTTATATCCTCAAATAGCACAAAAGTTTTCTACTACACCATCAAGAGTAGAACGTGCAATTCGTCATGCAATAGAAGTCGCTTGGGGAAGAGGACAACAAGAAGCTGTTGAAAGTATATTTGGATATACAATTTCTGCAAGTAAAGGAAAACCAACAAATAGTGAATTTATAGCTATGATTGCAGATAAATTAAGATTAGAATTAAAAAGTGCATAATAAAAAGGTTCAAAAAGTAATATACTTTTTGAATCTTTTTTTACAATTTATAAAAAAAGATTGCAATAGAAAAAAATTAAATATATAATAAAAGGCGTTAAATAAGAATATAAATTTAATTGGGGGATTAATATGAAAACAAGAAAATTAACAATCTTATCAATATGTATGTTAGTAGTATTGGGAATATTCTTTAATATTCAAATACCAAATTCTTATGCAGGAACAGAAAAAACATTATATAAGGCATATACAATAAAAAATGTAATAATAAGGAAAAGAGCAACAGATAATTCTAAAAAGTTACAAACTTTACAATTTGCAGAAAAATTAACTGTAATAAAAACAGAAAAAAATGGATGGATAAAAGTAAAGACATCATCAGGAACAATTGGATACATTGCAGAAGAAAAAGTATCAGAACAAAAACCTTATAAAGCATATGCAATAAAAAGTGTAGTAGTAAGAAGAAAGGCAACAGATAATTCTAAAAAGTTACAAACTTTACAATTTGCAGAAAAATTAACTGTAATAAAAACAGAAAAAAATGG
>CAKPIA010000007.1 GCA_934162205.1 uncultured Clostridia bacterium | reverse complement strand
AATGAGTACAGGAAATAAAACAAGTAGTTTAATGTTTGGAATACAATGGGATTTAGTATGTAAGTTTTTAGAAGTAAGAGGTAATTGGGATACAAGTAGATATCCAGCACAATACTATATAAATAGGAACTGTACAAGTTGGGGAAATTATGATGATAGTACATTTACGATAAATAGTACAAAAGCAAAAAAATATAATAGTAGTAATACATCATATGATGACATAACAGGAGAAAAAACAAGCCATATGTCTATGTTATTAACAACAGGAGCTAGTGAGTATACAAATAAAATGAATATATATGATTTGGCAGGAAATGCATATGAAGTGACATTAGAAGAGCCGCCTGTTGGCTATAGTGCTATATATAGAGGAGGAACATTCTACAACCCTGGTTTTGCGTGTCGTGTCTCTATGCGCTTCTGTTACTCTACTGAGAGTGAAACATGGTTAAACACGTGCTTGCGTCCCTCACTTTATTAATCGAGACTGTAAGGAGACTGTAAATATTTTTGTGTAAATTGATTTTACTTTTTATGAAATTTAATAACTAATTGTTGTAAATTGTATAATAAAACTGAGCAAAAGTTCTCAAGTAAAATTGAGCAAAATTGCTCAGTTTTTCCTTATATTAATTAAACGTTTCCTAAAAGTGCAAGTTTTATAAAAAAATGAATTAAATTCATAAATTCTATTGATAAATTTATCAAAATGTAATATAATCGTAACACAATTGAAATAAGAATGTAACAAATTAGTTTTAGCTTATATTGAAAGGAAAGATTGCAATGTTTAAGTTTGGTTTTGGACAAGATATAGGAATAGATTTAGGTACTGCTACAGTAATTGCATATGTAAAAGGAAAAGGGATTGTTTTAAGAGAACCATCAGTAGTTGCTGTTGATAATAACACAGGAGATGTTTTAGCAGTAGGTGGAGAAGCAAGAAGAATGCTTGGTAGAACACCAGGAAACATAGTTGCTACAAGACCATTAAGAGAAGGTGTAATATCAGATTATACAGTAACTGAAAAAATGCTTAAATATTTTATAAATAAAGTTGGAGGTAAATCTTTATTTGCACCAAGAATAATGATTTGTATTCCATCAAGAGTAACAGAAGTTGAAAAAAAGGCTGTAATAGATGCAGCATCACAAGCAGGAGCAAGAAAAGTTTATTTAATAGAAGAACCAATTGCAGCTGCTATTGGTGCAGGAATTGATATATCTAAACCATGTGGAAATATGGTAGTTGATATTGGTGGAGGAACAACAGATATAGCTGTTATTTCTTTAGGAGGATCTGTTGTAAATACTTCTTTAAAAGTTGCAGGTGACAAATTTGATGAATATATTGTTAAATATATTAAGAAAAAACACAATATTATGATTGGTGAAAGAACAGCAGAAGATTTAAAAATAAATATAGGATGTGTTTATCCAAAAATTCAAGACACAGAAATGGATGTAAGAGGAAGAGATTTAATATCTGGACTTCCAAAGACAATAACAATTCATTCAAGTGAAATGTTAGAAGCATTAATAGAACCAGCAATGATGATAGTAGATGCTGTACATTCTGTATTAGAAAGAACACCACCAGAACTTGCTGCAGATATAAGTGATAAGGGTATTTATATGACTGGTGGAGGATGCTTAGTAGATGGATTAGATAAACTTCTACAAGAAAAAACAGGAATAAATGTAATGATAGCACAAGATACTGTATCATGTGTAGCATTGGGAACAGGAAAAGCATTAGACAATTTAGATGCATTAGAAGGAAAATCAAGTAGATAATATAATAAAAATCTTCGATTTTTTATATTGAAAAAATGTAGAAAAGTCGAAGATTTTGTTGTATTATAGAGTAAGTAATAAATATAAAACGAAAGAGGTTAGAAAATGCAAGAAAATCATAATAAAAAAAGAGTTGCTTTTTATACATTGGGGTGTAAAGTAAATCAATATGAAACAAATGCTATGACTCAAAAATTTGAAAATGAAGGATATGAAATAGTTAGTGTAGAAGATACACCAGACATATGTATTATAAATACTTGTACTGTAACAAATATATCTGATAGAAAGTCTAGACAAGTTTTAAGAAAAGTTAAAGAAAAAAATCATAAAGCAATAGTAGTAGCAGTTGGATGTTATGCACAAGTTGCAAAAGATGAACTAGAAAAAATGGAAGAAATAGATATGGTATTAGGTAATAATGAAAAAAATAATATTGTATCATATGTAGAAGAATATGAAAAAGATAGAAAGAAAATATGTGAGATTACTGATGTTTTACATCAAAAAGAATATTTAGATTTTGGAGATATTACATATACAGAAAAAACAAGAGCTGTTATAAAAATACAAGATGGTTGTGACAGGTTTTGTTCATATTGTATTATTCCATATGCAAGGGGGAGAGTAAGAAGCAGAAATCCACAAAGTATAATTAAAGAAATAACTGATATTTCAGAAGAAGGAATAAAAGAAGTTGTAATAACTGGAATTCATATAGCTTCATACGGAAAAGATTTTAAAGATGACTATAAGCTTATTGATTTATTAGAAGAAATTAATAAAATAGAAAAAATTAAAAGAATTAGATTAGGATCAATTGAACCATTATTAATTGATGAAGAATTTATAGAAAGATTATCAAAGCTAGATAAAATATGTCATCAATTTCATTTATCTTTACAAAGTGGATGTGATGAAACTTTAAAAAGAATGAATAGAAGATATGACACTAAAATATTTAGAAATGCTGTTAATTTACTTAGAGAAAAATATCAAGATTGTATATTAACAGCTGATGTTATAGTTGGATTTCCAAAAGAAACGGATGAAGAATTTGAAAAAACTTATGAATTTTTAAAAGAAATAGCATTTTATAAAATGCATGTTTTTAAATATTCACAAAGAAAAGGTACAAAGGCAGCTATAATGGATAATCAAATAGATGGAACAGTAAAAGAAAAAAGAAGTAAAACATTAATTAATTTATCGAATGAAAATCAGTTAAAATATAATAAAAGTTATATAGGAAAGACAGTGGAAGTTTTATTTGAAGAAAAAGATCATGAAGGATTTTATAGAGGACATACAAATAATTACATATTAGTAAAAACAAAATCAGAGGAAAATTTAGATAATAAAATAGTAAATGTAAAAATAGAAGATGCAGATGTGGAAGATGTAGTTGGAAAAATAACTATGTAATATTTTTGTAACAAAACTGTAATGAATATTTAACACTATAACTATTGATAAATTTAAAATTATATAGTATAAAATATATATGTAAGTATGAGATACAAAGGAGGAAACAAAATGGCAGATATAAATGAAGAAGTAAAAGTTTCAGGAGCTTTTGGTGGAGTAGAATTTGAACAAGCTGAGCCAACAGAACAAGCAGGAGTTTTTAGACCAGTTCAAAATGAATCAAATTTACCAGCAAAAGTAAGTGTTTGGTCAAAAGTAAAAAAATTTTTATTCCAAGAAATAGATTGGAATAAAGAAATAAAAGTTGAATTAACACCACATCAACAAAAAGTTGAAGATGAAATAAATGAATTTTTACATCAAGAAATTACATGGCAAAAATTTCATGACTTTTTATTTCAAGAAATAACATTTGGAAAAAAAGATAAATAGAAAAAATGAAAAAAGTATAGCATAAACTTATTGTTTATGCTATACTTTTTTTGTACAACAAAAGGAGGAAAATATGGCAAAAAATAAAACAGTATTTGTGTGTAACGAATGTGGATATGAGTCACCAAAATGGCTTGGAAAATGTCCAGCTTGTAACAGCTGGAATACTTTTTTTGAACAAAAAATTGTTGAAAAGAAATCTGGTATAAAGGAAAAAGGACTTGTTAGTAATACACCTAAATCACTAAATTCATATCAAGGAAAAGAATGTGTTAGAATGCAAACAGGATTTAATGAATTAGATAGAGTACTTGGTGGAGGATTAGTAAAAGGTTCATTAGTATTACTTGGTGGAGAACCACGGAATAGGAAAATCAACATTAATTCTACAAATATGTGACAAAATTAAAGGAGAAGGAAAAGTTCTATATGTATCTGGTGAAGAGTCAGCAGAGCAGATAAAGTTAAGAGCAGATAGATTAGGCATAAAAAATGATGATATATTATTTTTAGGAGAAACTGATATTGATATTGTAAGCAATGCGATAACAGAACTTAATCCAAAATTGGTAATAATTGATTCTATTCAAACAATGTATTCTGACGATGTACCAGCAGCTGCAGGTAGTGTAAGTCAGGTAAGAGAGATAACATCACATGTAATGAGAGTTTGTAAAACTCAAGCAATAACAACTATTATAATAGGACATGTAACTAAAGATGGAAATATAGCTGGTCCGAGAGTTTTGGAACATATGGTAGATACTGTTTTGTATTTAGAAGGAGAAAGATATTTTTCTTATAGAATATTAAGAGGTGTAAAAAATAGATTTGGTTCTACAAATGAAATAGGAATGTTTGAAATGCAAGAAGAAGGAATGGTTGAGATAACTAACCCATCAGAAGTTTTAATATCTGAAAGAGAAAATAATCCAGCTGGTTCTTGCATAGTATCAAGTGTAGAGGGAACAAGACCAATATTAATAGAATTACAAGCATTAACTTCACAAAGTGTTTTTGGTATTCCAAAAAGAACAGCAAATGGAATTGATTATAATAGATTAGCATTGTTAATTGCTGTATTAGAAAAAAAGATTGGGGTACCATTAGGTGGACAAGATGTTTATTTAAATGTTGTTGGAGGAATAAAAATAAATGAACCAGCAATAGATTTAGGAATAATTGCTGTTGCAGCATCAAGTTATAAAAATGTTCCTATTGCAAAAGATACTGTTATAATGGGAGAAGTTGGTCTAACAGGAGAAGTAAGAAGAATTAATTTAATAGAAAAAAGAATAAAAGAAGCAGAAAAATTAGGTTTTAAAACATGCATAATACCAGAAAGTAATAAAAAACTCTTGAAAGAACAATATAAATTAGATATAATAGGTGTGAAAAACATAAGAGATATGATGAAATATTTAGGTTTATAATTATTCAGAAAGAGGTGTAGCAACTTGAGACAAAAAAAGACAGATACAATAACAGAAATATTAAAAATGATTGCTCCAGGAACACCTATAAGAGATGGACTAGAAAATATCTTAAAAGCCAAAACAGGAGCATTACTATTGATTACAGACAATAAAGATGTTATTCAAGAAGTTGTAGATGGTGGATTTTCTATAAATGAAGATTATAATTCATCAAAATTATATGAACTTGCTAAAATGGATGGGGCAATAGTGTTAAGCGGTGATATGAAAAAAATATTATTTGCAAATGCACAATTAGTTCCTTCATATTCAATTCCAACTGTAGAAACTGGAACAAGGCATAGAACAGCAGAAAGAACAGCTAAACAAACAGGTGAATTAGTAATTAGTATTTCTCAAAGAAGAAGTATAATAACAGTATTTAAAGGAAATGATAGGCATGTTTTGGAAAATACAGAAATAGTATTAAATAAAGCAAATCAAGCAATACAAACATTAGAAAAATATAAAAAAGTATTTGATAATAAATTGAATTTATTGAATGAATATGAATTTAATGATATAGTAACTTTAGATAATGTAATAACTGCAATTCAAAGAGCAGAGATGGTTATGAAAATAGTAGAAGAAATCCAAACTCAGATTTATGAATTACGGACAAGATGGAAGATTAGTTAGTATGCAATTAGAAGAGTTAATTGGTGGACTGGAAAAAGAAGAATTGTTAATTATAAAAGATTATATAGCACCAAGAAAGAAAATAACACCAGATAAAGTGTTAGATGGATTATTAAGATTATCTTATGAAGAATTGATGAGACCACAAACAATTGCAAAATTACTTGGATATGAAAATTTTGATAACTATGAAGAAGTTGGTGTTTATACAAAAGGATATAGAATACTTAATAAAGTACCAAGAATGCCAAGTAATATAGTAGAAAATCTGGTTAAATCATTTAAATCTTTCCAACATATATTAGATGCAGATATAGAAAAATTAGACCGTGTTGATGGAATTGGAGAGGTAAGAGCTATGACAATAAAACAATCTTTAAAAAGAATGCAAGAACAATTTGTTTTTGAAAATATTAATTTATAATACGGAGGAGAAATAATGAAAAAATTTGAAAAATTAGGTTTAGGTTTAGTAATATTAATACTAATAGTTTTAATAATAACATTATGCTATGGGTATTATAGAAAAAATACAATGAAAGTGGAAAATCCAATTGCAACAATAGAAGTAGAAAATTTTGGTACAATAAAAGTAGAATTGTATCCAGATATAGCTCCAGATACAGTTGCAAACTTTATAAAACTTGCAAACAATGGATTTTATAATAACTTAACATTTCATAGGATAGTAAGTGGATTTATGATTCAAGGTGGAGATCCAAATGGAGATGGAACTGGTTCTCCAACAATAAATGATTTAAAACAAAATGGAGATGATTCTAAATATTCTATAACAGGAGAATTTATTGCAAATGGGTATACTAATAATAATTTGAAACATGAAGAGGGAGTTATATCTATGGCAAGATCTGATTATACCTCTTATTCATCAACATTAAAAGAAGAATCTTATAATTCAGCAGGTTCACAATTTTTTATAATGACAGCTACAAACACATCTTTAGATGGTAATTATGCTGGATTTGGAAAAGTAATAGAAGGTATGGACATTGTTCATAAAATAGAAGCAGTAGAAGTAAAAACAGCAGATGAAGGAAAAGAAGATTCTGCATCATCAGAAAAAAGTACACCAGTAACTCCACCAGTAATAAAATCTATTACAGTAGACACAAAAGGTGTTGATTATGGAATGCCAAAAACATTAACACCATTTGATTACACATCATGGTTATACAAATTATATGGAATAGACCCAAGTTCATTTACAACAACAGAATAAAATATCAATAGTTGTCAACGGGAAAATAGTTTTTTGACAACCTAAAAATATAAATTAATTAAAGCCAAGCCTAAATTAAGATTAAGCTTGGTTTTAATTTTATAATAAAAATTAAATATAAAAATATAATTAATAAAATTTTAAATGAAAAAAATATTGAACAAATATATAAAAAAATATTGACAAAATAATAAAAAATGTTTAAAATATTATATGTGCTCACAAATGAGCTACAAAAAATGGTGGATGTAGCGTAGTTGGTTAACGCGCCAGTTTGTGGCACTGGAGACCGTGGGTTCGAGTCCCATCTTCCACCCCATTAATTAAAATTAAATTTATATTGGGTTGTAGCTGCTGAGGTTGTTCGAAAGAAGTGAGTTACAACATCAGTATGCGGTAAAATTAATTTTAATCAAATTTTATATTGGGCTGTAGCCAAGCGGTAAGGCACCAGACTTTGACTCTGGCATGCGCTAGTTCGAATCTAGCCAGCCCAGCCATAAACGATTTTCGTCGAACCACTTGTAGTTTCCGAAAATAAAGAGATTAGATATAGAGTAGAAATTTCTACTCTATATTTATTTATTGCGTAATTTTGAAATAGGAAAAGAAAATTGTTAGTTTTAGGTATATGTTTAATTACAAGTGATTTATCAAATATTTTATATAATAAATTTTAAATTTTTTGTTAAGAAATATACATTATATTTTAAAATTTATATACAGTCTATAATTGAAAATAATGTAAGCGTGGAGGAAATATTAAATAAAGTAATACAACTATGCCTTAATATGGTATAATTAAATAAATTGATTAGTAATTGTATTATACTAAAACATCAATTAGTAAAAGTTATGAAATTGCTAAAAATATTTAAAATATGTAATAAAAAAATGGGGAGATAATTAAGAAGCAAAATAAAATTTGTTTAAAGACTTAATAGTAATGAAATATATAATGACTTATTTTCAAAAATTACAAAGTGAGGTATATATATGAAAATAGAAAAATTGTACTTAGCTAATTATTAGATGAAGTAAAAGCAAAATTGAATATATAATATGAAAGCTAATATTTAATCATAAATTTATAATATTTTTAGTTGTTAATAAAAATTAAGATGTAATTATTGTTATTTTTATAAAAAATATGATATAATAATGTGAAAATTTTTTTAAATTCCTATTTTTATTAATCAAAATGTAAAATTAATATTTAAAGGAAGAAAATTAAAATTGATGCTTTTAAATAACTTGTAAAGGAGAAGAAAAATGAAAAGATTCACGAAACAACAAATTGTTGAATTCAAAAGCAAAAAACGGTATTTTATTACTTGGAAAAAAACTCTAAGAAGCGATGAAATAAAAGATTGTTTTTATAGAGACGAGACCAGTAATATAAAAAAAATATTTCCAAATGAAAATATAAGATACTGCAATTGTGATAACAGTATTGTTAAGGGTAAATTTTGTTTGGGAATAAAATATACTAAAAGAGATGAAAATTATTATATATTTTTATCATCTAATAGTATATGGTCCCCACCAAAAAGTATTGCAATAGGCAAGGAAGAAAAAGGAATTATATATCTAATCAAGGAACAATTTCCTAATGGGGAATTTTGTGCTACATTGATAGAAATTCCAAAAGAAAAAATTGAAAGCCAAGAAAATATCTTTATACAAAAATCTTATTTCCATGATATTTTTATATCGCCTTCTCATCTAGATAAATCTATGTTAGAGATAAAAGATGAAGATGTAAAATGCTTAGAAATTGCGTATGAAGGTATAGAAGTATTTAGTGAATTAATCAAAAAAAGTTATAATTAAAAGCAAGAAAACAAAAAGCGTCCCAATTGGGATGTTTTTTGTTTTAATAACTTTAGAGTAATCCCCAAGCTATGCTGGGGCTTCGGATAACTTATAGTGTTTGCACCAAAATTCAGAATAAAAGAAATATATGAAACACTAAAGAGAAAAATAGGAATGATATTAAGAGAATTATGTAGAAGAAAAGAAGTAGAAGTAATAAGTGCAAAGGCATGTCAAGATCATATACATATGTATGTAAGTATATCACCGAAATTAAGTGTTTCATCATTTATGGTATATTTGAAAGAAAAAAGCTCAATGATGATATTTAAAGACCATGCAAATTTAAGATACAAGGAAAGCCATAATCCTTTTAAAGGTTTGCTACAGTAGTAAATGCGTAAAGGCTTGAACGGAGTGAAAAGTCAGCACCTTAAGGTGCTGTAATGTTATATGCACTTATAGGGCATGTTAAATACTACATAGAGAGATTGTTTTATAATTTTAATTTATTAAATTAATTGTTAAAAAACCAATGCTTATACATAAAATACAAATAATATTATCAATTCCACCAGTAAGATGGGGAAACAATATAAATATAGAACCTAATGTAAAACCAATGATTAAATAAAATGTTTGTGCATAAAATTTATCAAATAAGATTTTTACTAATTTCATACAAATAAATGAACCAATAACTAAGCCAATTCCAAGTGGAATTAATATAGGAAAATATAATGTTGAAATAGAATATAAATATGTTGAGTAAACTCCCATAAGCATTAAAATTATTGTACTACTAATTCCAGGTATAACAACTCCAATAGACATTAATATTCCACACAAAATAAGATAAAAGAAACTATATTCAGAATAAGAATTAATTGATAACTTATTTTCTAAATATATTAAAAATATGCCTATTCCAAATGAAATAAGTAAATACAAAATATAACTAAGTTTAAATTTATATTTTGAATTAACACTTTTTAAAAGGGAAGGAATTGAACCTAAAATTAAACCAATAAAAATTGATTTTATTTGAATAGGATATGAATAAAATAAGTAATTCAAAATATTGCTGAACAATATAATCCCTGAACCAATTCCTAGCATTATAGGTAAAAGAAATTTAAAATTTTCTTGTATATTTTTAAAAAAATTTAATATGCTATCTAATAACTTTTCGTATATACCAAAAATAACACAAAGTACACCACTACTAATTCCAGGTAAAATAGCTCCAGAACCGATTGATAATCCCTTAAAATAATCTTTTATAAATTGCATAAAATCACCTATATAAATGTATTCACAATTTACAAAAATATTAATATAAAAATAAGGATGTACTTTTTTATAAGGTCATGCACTTTTGTTTTTTTAATACATATAATTTTGTATAGAGAAAATGGAGGTGCATTTATGTTGTCATTATGTATGACTGGAATTATAGGCTTTCTTGAATTTTTAAAGACAGCGGTATTTGTTGTTGGATATATTTCACGGAAGTAACTTATTTCCAGAACCTTTAAGTTCAGAAGAAGAAAAGAAATATTTAGAAAAGTTAAAAGAAGGAGATGAAGATGCACGAAATATTTTAATAGAGCGAAACCTAAGATTAGTTGCACATGTATGTAAAAAATATGCAAATACCAATGTAGAACAAGATGATTTAATATCAATAGGAACAATAGGTCTTATTAAGGGAATAAATAGCTTTAATATAGAAAAAGGGGCAAGACTTTCTACATATGTTTCAAGATGTATAGATAATGAAATTTTAATGCACTTAAGATCAATAAAAAAATTAAATGCTGAAGTATATTTAAATGAACCGATAGGAAAGGATAAAGATGATAATATAGTTACATTACAAGAAGTGTTAGAAAATGATGAAAGAAGTATTGAAGATGAAGTTGATTTAAAAATTAAAATTAAACATTTATATGAGAAAATGAAAGATGTTTTAAAAGATAGAGAAAAAACAATTATAGAGTTAAGATTTGGTTTAGATGGTCATAAGCCAAAGACCCAAAATGAAATTGCAGATATGATGGGAATTTCTAGATCCTATGTTTCTAGAATAGAAACAAAAGCAATTGGAAAGTTAAGTAAAGAAATAGAAGAATAAAGAAAAAGAAAATAAAGTGAATTACATGTAGTTCTCTTTGTTTTCTTTTTCTTATTTAATATAACATTATAAAAATGTTTTTAATTTTTCAATACTATCTTCTTGCATTGTTACAAAATCATTAAGAATTTTTTCAACATCAGGAGCAAGTTGTTTATTTTGGTTAAGTAATCTACGACCTTCAATAATTCCCATATTAGTACCGTTCATTAGTAATTCAGAAATATTAGAATTACTTTTGTCAGACATTGTTTTCATTTCAACACCATACCATGTCATCATTTTGTTCATGGTATTAGTTTCATGTGGTTCTTTATCACTATAATTAGAATACAAGTTATTAACTCTTCTTGATATATCTTTATATTTATTATATTCTAAATCTAAAGTTTTTTTAAATTCTGAATCTCCAACTTTATCTATAACAAAATTAATTGCATCCATTCCAATTGTTGCACCTTTATTAACTTCATCAAGCACATTTAAATTATTGTTTTCCATAAAAAAATCCTCCTTAAAATTATTATTAACAATTTAAAAAAAATTATGAAAAAACAAATTTCACTTTGTGAGTTTTTTTCTATATTATAATAAAAAGCTGGAAGAAATATAAAGATTTGTTGGCACAAAAAAATGTGTTATTTTTGTAACACACTATTTATATTTTATCATAAAAATAATAGAGATACAAATTTTAAAAGAATTAAATAAAAAGAGAATAATATATGAATTAAATAGATAAAATAATAAAAGAAAACAAAAAAAGAAAAATTTAAAGAAAAAAATAGTTGTAATTATAATTTATATGTGCTAATATATAGGTACAAAATAAAAAGTAAATAAAACCCCTGCATAGTACGTGTAGACAGAATTTTTAGAACCAACACCTATTAAGAGGGGCCGATCTCTAAAATATGGCGTGCAAGCTTACATTTTATAGTAAGAAGCCCAGGAGTATTTAGGTAGGCACCCACCTGTTGCAGAACAGGTCCTTAAAAATTCAAGACATCTTGCGGCTAAGGCGGGGAATTTTTTTGTTTAAATATATTGACGTGAAAAACTATTTAATAATTTTTCACGTCAATATATTTTATAAATTAAAATTAAACATGGGAATAGTAGAAATAAAAGCAAATGTATATATTGCAGCAATAGTTCCCTGTAATAGTTTGCCTATAATATAAGGCTTTATAGATAAATCAGTTTTAGAAATAACACTAAAAACTTGTAATAATATAGAAATTCCACCAAACCCTAATAAAAATGATGTAATTATAATATTTATAGAAATAACTTTTATATGTATATTAGAGATTAAATTAATACCATTTGTTATTTCAATAATTCCAGTTAAAAGTGGAGAGATAAAAGATATAGGTATATGCAAAAAGCTAAATATAGGTGCTAAAAATACAACAAGAATATTTAATATTTTACTAGAATTTAATATTGATATAACAACAGAAAATAATACAACAAATCCACCAATCATCATAATTGTGGATATGGAATTAGAAATACTAGTTCCAATTATTTCCCCTAAACTAGAAAAGCTTACATTATTATTTTTATTAGTTTTTTTATAGTTATTAAATGAAGCATTATTAAAAGTGCTTTTTTTATATTTCCAAAATCTAAAAATTATTCCTACAGTAATACAAGATAATAGATGAGTAATAAATAATAATAAACCTATAGTAGAATTTCCAAACATGCTAATACCAACAGTACCTATAATAAACAAAGGACCAGAATTATTTGTAAAACTAAGTAAACGTTCACATTCTTCTTTTGAACAGATATTGTCTTGTCTAAATTGCGATGCTATTTTTGCTCCAATAGGATATCCACTTATTATTCCCATAATAAATGCAAAACTACCTTCACCTCTAACATTAAATAAAGGTTTCATTATTTTATTTAGTAATTTACCAAGTATGTTAATAATATTTGTTCTAGAAAGTAATTCTGTTGCAACAAAAAATGGAAAAAGAGAGGGGACAACAGAATTTGCCCATAGTTTTAATCCTGATTTTGCGGCAACTAAATTGTTGTTAGAAAATATAATTAAACATAATGTAAATAATAAAAAAATAAATGGAATAATATATTTTCTAATCTTTATAATATAAAAATTAAATTTTGGAATAGATATTGATTTCAAAATATACACCTCAATAAAATATATTGAATAAATTGAAAAAAAATGCACATAACAATAAAAGAGGTGCTAGTATGAAAAATAAAAAAAATATGCGTGAATATATAGAGGATACAACAAAATATGGTGAATTTGTGTCTTCATATTTTGCTTGGGTATCTTTACCACAGCAAAAGAAAAATGTAGAGAGATTAGAAAATATAACAAATAATAAAAATGATAAAAAATAAAGAAAAAGTTTAAAAAAATAAGAAAAAGTGTGAAAATTATAAAAAAATAAATAAAAATGGCTATAAATTAACAAAGAAAAAATAAAAAACACTTTGAAAAAAAATAAAAACCTTGTATAATATTATTATAGGTCAAAGAAAGTCAAAGTAAAAATAAGAGGTGATAATATGAATATATCAGATATAATAGAAGACTTTATAAAAGATATGTTTAATGATGAAGAAGAATATATAGAAATACAAAGAAATGACTTAGCAGAGCATTTTAAATGTGTTCCGTCACAAATAAACTATGTAATATCCACAAGATTTAAACCATCACAAGGATATTATGTAGAAAGCAAAAGAGGTGGAGGAGGAAGTATAAAGATTAAAAAACTAAATGTAACAAAATCAGATTATTTAATGCATATAATAAAAAACATAGGAGATACTTTAACAAATCACGAAGCAAGTATATATATAAGTGATTTTTTATCATATAACATTGTTGATGAAAAAGAAGCTAAGCTTTTAAAAGTAGCAACTAGTGATAATGTATTAAATGTATCAAAAGATATAAAAGACAAATTAAGAGCAAGAATTTTTAAGAATATGCTTTTAAATTTATAAATAAAAAGAAAGAGGAGGTAATTAATATGTTGTGTGAAAATTGTGGTAAAAAAGAAGCAAATGTACAATATACGGAGGTTATAAACGGAAAGAAAAAACAAGTATTTTTATGTGAAGAATGTAGTAAAAAACTTGGATTAGAAGATGAAATGAAATTTGATTTTCCAATTAGTTTTTCAAGTTTCTTTGGGGACTTTTTAGAAGATTTTGATAATACAGATTTCCTTCCAACATTAGATACTAAAAAAGATATAAGATGTGATTATTGTAATACAAGTTTTGAAGATTTTATGAATACAGGAAAATTTGGATGTGGACATTGTTATGACGCATTTCATAGTAAAATAGATCCAATATTAAAAAAGATACATGGAAGTAATAGACATACTGGAAGAATTGGAAATATTAAAGAAAGTAAGAAATTATTTGCAGGAGATGAAAAGACAGAAGTTGAAGTAAAAGAAAAAGAGGAAAAAAGTGAATTGCAAAAATTAAAAAGAGATTTAAAACAAGCAATAAAAGAAGAAAGATATGAAGATGCTGCAAAAATAAGAGATGAAATAAAAAAACAAGAAAATAAATAAAAGTTTTAAGTAGAAAGGAAGGAAAATTATATGAACTGGTATTTACAAAGTGGAAAAGATGCAGATGTTGCAATAAGTACAAGAGTTAGACTTGCTAGAAACTTAAGCGAATTTAAATTTAATTTGAAAGATAAAGAAAGTGTAAAACTATTAGAAGAAAAGATAAAGGATATTCCATGGACTGTTGGATATGGACTTAAATTTTTTAAACTAAAAGATATGGATGATATTACTAAAATGAGTTTAGTTGAAAAAAATTTAATTAGCCCAGAATTTGCTTTAAATAAAAATGAACTTGGTTCAATATTAATAAATGATGATGAAAATATCTGCATAATGATAAACGAAGAAGATCACTTGAGAATTCAAGTATTTAGTTCAGGATTTGATATAGAAAATACATTAAACTTAGCAAAAGAATTAGATGAAAAAATAGGAAATGCATTAAATTATGCAATGAGTGAAGATTATGGATATTTAACAAGTTGTCCTACAAATGTAGGAACGGGGCTAAGAGTCTCTGTAATGGTACATTTACCAGCACTTAGTAAAACTAAAAATATACAAAATGTACTAGATGCAATTGCAAATTTTGGTGTTAATATAAGAGGAATATATGGCGAAAATAGTAAATCATCAAGTGATATGTTCCAAATTTCTAATAAACAAACATTAGGTATTACAGAAGATGAAATTGCAAAAAATATAAAAATAATTACAGAAAAGGTTATAGAGCAAGAAAGAGTAGCAAGAAAATTTTTGATTAAAGATAATCTAGAATTAGAAGATAAAGTATATAGAAGTTTTGGAATTTTAAAAAATTGTAGAAAGATTTCAAGTGAAGAAACAAGAGATTTGTTATCAATAGTAAAATTAGGAACAGACCTAGGAATTATAGATGAAATGACAGATTTAAAAGTTCTAAAATTATATCTATATACAAAACCTGCTAATTTACAAAAATATTTAGGAGAAGAATATGATTCGTTAGAAAGAGATGTAAAGAGAGCAGAAGTTATAAAACAAATTATTGATGAAAAATAATAAAAAGGAAGGTGATATTATGATGTATAAATTTACAAGTAGAGCTCAAAAAGCTTTGGAAATTGCAAATAACATTGCTCAAGAGTTAGGACATAGCTATATAGGAACAGAACATATACTATATGGTTTAACAGAAGAAGGAGCGGGAGTTGCTGCTAGAGTTTTGGAAAATCAAGGAATAAATTCAGAAGATGTTAAAAGCAAAATAGAAGAATTAATTGGAGTAGAAGAACCAACAGAAGAAACATTAGGATTTACTCCAAGAACAAAAAGAATAATAGAAAATTCTTATATTGAAGCTAGAAAACTTGGATATAACTATATAGGAACAGAACATTTATTAATAGGTATAATAAAAGAAGGAGACAGCGTTGCTGTTAGAATTTTATTAGATTTAAATGTAAATATTCCTAAATTATATAATGAAATAATAAAAGTATTAAATGAAGATGAATCTATAAAAGATGACGAAAATACATCAGGTAAATCAGTAAGTAGAAGAGGAAGCTATAATTCTACACAAACATTAAATCAATTTAGTGATGATTTAACTAAAAAAGCAGAAGAAGGTAAATTAGATCCAGTAGTAGGAAGAAATGAAGAAATAGAAAGAGTTATTCAAATATTATCAAGAAGAACAAAAAATAATCCTTGTTTAATAGGTGAACCAGGTGTTGGTAAAACAGCTATAATTGAAGGATTAGCACAAAGAATAATTACTGGAGATGTACCTGAAATATTAAAAAATAAAAGAGTAGTAAGTCTTGATATTTCTGGTATGGTTGCTGGAGCTAAATATAGAGGAGACTTCGAGGAAAGAATAAAAAAAGCTTTAGGAGAAGTAAAAAAAGCAGGAGATATAATATTGTTTATTGATGAAATTCATACAATAGTTGGAGCAGGAGCAGCAGAAGGTGCAATAGATGCTGCTAATATTTTAAAACCAATGTTAGCAAGAGGAGAATTACAATTAATTGGTGCAACTACTTTAAATGAATACAGAAAATATATAGAAAAAGATGCTGCACTAGAAAGAAGATTTAGTCCTGTTAATGTTAAAGAACCAAGTGAAAAAGATACAATAAAAATTTTAAAAGGAATAAGAGATAAATATGAGGCTCATCATAATGTAAAAATTACAGATGAAGCAATTGAAGCTGCTGTTAACTTATCAGTAAGATATATAAATGATAGATTTTTACCAGATAAGGCAATAGATTTAATTGATGAAGCTGCATCAAAAGCAAGATTAAAAACATATACAGAACCAGATAGCTTAAAGAATTTACAAGAAGAACTAGAAACAATAACAAAAGATAAAGAAGAAGCTGTTAGAAATCAAAAATTTGAAAAAGCAGCATCATTAAGAGATAAAGAAAAAGAATTAAAAACTAAATTTGAAGAAGAAACTAAAAAGTGGAAAAATAAAAATACAAAATCTGTAACAAACATTACAGAAGAAAATATAGCAGATGTAATTTCTAGTTGGACTGGTATTCCTACTAAAAAATTAACAGAAGACGAAAATAAAAGATTGAAAAATTTGGAGAAAAATTTACATGAAAGAGTTGTTGGACAAAATGAGGCTGTAGAAGCGGTTGCTAAAGCAATAAGAAGGGGAAGAGTAGGGTTAAAAGATCCAAATCGTCCAATAGGTTCATTCTTATTTTTAGGACCTACAGGTGTTGGTAAAACAGAACTTTCAAAAGCATTAGCAGAAGTATTGTTTGGTGATGAAAATGCAATGATAAGATTAGATATGTCTGAATATATGGAAGCACATTCTGTATCTAAATTAATTGGTTCACCTCCAGGATATGTTGGATTTGAAGAAGGAGGACAATTAACAGAAAAAATAAGAAGAAAACCATATGCAGTAATTCTTTTTGATGAAATTGAAAAAGCTCATCCAGATGTAATGAATATGTTATTACAAATTTTAGAAGATGGTAGATTAACAGATTCAACAGGCAGAACAGTTAATTTTAAAAACACTGTAATTATTATGACATCTAATTTAGGTGCTAGATTAATAACAGATAAAAAAACATTAGGATTTGCAAATAATGAAGATAAAAAAGAAGATGGTAATAAAGAATATGAAGAAACTAAAAAAGAGGTTATGGATGTTCTAAAGAAAGAATTAAGACCAGAATTTATAAACCGTATTGATGAAATTATTGTATTCCATAAATTAAATGATGATGAAATAAGTAGCATTATAGATATAATGTTAAAACAAGTTGTAGAAAGATTAAAAGCACAAAAAATAGAAATTGAATTAGATGAATCTGTTAAAAAGTTAATTGCAGAAAAAGGAATAGATAAAAACTTTGGTGCAAGACCTTTAAGAAGAACTATTCAAAACTTATTAGAAGATAGATTAGCGGAAGAAATAATTGATGGAAAACTAAATAAAGGTAAAGTAACTAAAATAGGAGTAAAAGATGGAAAAGTTATAATAATGTAAATAAAAAGTTATAAAAGAGATGGACTATAATATAGTTTGTCTCTTTTATATAGTAAAAAAACAATAATGTTAAAATATTTTATGTAAATTTTTCAAAAGTGTTGCAAATGTTTCAAATATATGCTATAATAGATATTGTGGTGATTCAATAGAATCAATAAGGAGGAATTTAAATTGTTTTATGTAATTTATATTTTATTATTTGTAATAGCATTATTAATAGGATATGCAATTTTACAATTAAAATTATTTGGAGTTAATGTAAAAGATTTTTGGACTTTTATAGAAGCAAACCAAACATTAGATAAATTATATAATTTCTCAAAAAGATATGAAAATTTAAATGTACAAGAACAAATTATATATTTATCAGAAGCTGAAAAAATATTTAATGCATTTGATAAAGTACCTAATACATTATGGGAAGAAGATTATGAAAAATATTCAGAAGTGTTAAACAAGTATAAAGAAATTAAGATGTTAAGATGGGCATCAAACTAAAATTAAATAATATTAAGAAATTGGATGATAAAACATCTAATTTTTTTTGCCATTTTTAAAGAAAATGCTGGAAAATAGGCTTTAAAGGTTGAGATAAATGTAAAAATATGGTATAATATATTATGTAACTTTATATATTTTATAGTTTAAGGAGGAAAAGAACGAATGAAGAAAGTTATGAAGGTTGTTGCAACAAGTATGATTTTAGGCGGAATGATATTATTTACATGTGTAAATAATATTAAAGCAACAACTGAACAAAGTAACCGGTTCAAGGAGGTAAAGACTAAAGAAATTGCAGGAAAAGCATTAGAAACAACAGAGATTATAATTGTTAATAATGACAATATCTCAACAGATACTTCGGTAACGGAAGAAGAAATAAATTACATTTCTGTAGAAGAAGTACTGGAAAAAATGAATTTCTCGATGAATTTGGGTGAATCATGTGGTTTATCTAAAGAGGACTTTGTAAAATTAATGGAAGAACTTCCATATGATTATACTGGTTTCTATGAAAGAAATGCAGAGTTCATTTGGGAGATGGAGCAAGAATATAATGTAAATGCTATATTTATTTGTGGTATTATTGCTCAAGAGTCAGGATGGGCTCAATATGATGCTTGTCTAAACAATTATACAGGTACAATGGGTAGCAATGGTTATGCAAGCTTTGAAAGCGAAGAAGAAGGTATAGAATATACTTTTAACAATTTGCAAAATGGCTACATATCAAAGGACTTAACCACTGTATCTAGTATAGCACCTACTTATGTAGGATATAGTGGTTCTGGTTGGGATAGTAATGTATTTTCTGCAATGAAAATGATTATAAAATCCGGTTGCTAAATAGCAAAACTATAAAAAAAAGAGAGATTATAATTAATCTCTCTTTTTTATGTAATTAAATACTATTTAGATTTTTTATCATCTTTAATTATTTCTTTAATTGCACCTAAACTACTTAAAGTATTTGTTGCTTCAAAAGGTATAAATACTTTATTAGCTTCTCCATTAGCAATTTCTTTTAAAGCCTCTAAAGATTTAATTTGTACTAATTTTTCATCTGGATCAGCATTTTTTATTGCCTCATAAACCATTTGAATTTCTTTAGCTTTAGCATCAGCAACAGCTTTTATAGCTTGAGCCTCACCATCAGCTCTTCTTATTTTTGATTCTTTTTCAGCTTCTGCATCTAATATAGCAGCTTCTTTTCTACCTTGTGCAATAGTAATTGCAGATTGTCTTTGAGCTTCAGCTTCAAGAATTAAAGCTCTTTTATTTCTTTCTGCATTCATTTGTTTCTCCATTGCATCTCTAATGTCTGCAGGTGGGTTAATATCTTTAATTTCAACTCTGTCTATTTTACATCCCCATCTATCTGTTGCTTCATCAAGAATAACTCTTAATTTTTGGTTAATTCCGTCTCTAGAACTAAATGTTTCATCTAAATCCATTTTACCAACAATATCACGAATAGTTGTAATAGCAAGATATTCAATACCTTTTTTTAAACTTTGAATTTCGTATACTGCTTTAGCTGGATCTGTTACTTGGTAGAACACAACAGTATCTATTGTAATTGTAACATTATCTTTTGTAATAACACCTTGAGGTGGAATATCCATTGTTTGTTGTTTTAAACTAACAACACTTCTTACATGATCAACAAATGGAATTATAATTGTAAGACCTGCATCAGCAACTTTATGGAATTTACCTAATCTTTCAATTATATATACCTCAGATTGTCTAACAACTTTAATTGATTTAAATGCTATAATTAATATTATAACAAGTAAAATTAATAAAAAAGCCATTTTAATTTCCTCCTTATATTAAAAATATATAAATAATAAAATATTAATAACTAAATTTTAATTGTAGAATCAATAGGTTCTACTAATGCTTTTACGCCTCTTATTTCTAAAACAGTAATTTCTGTTCCAGAAGGTATGGTTACATTACCATTACATATGGCAGACCAAACTTCTCCATCTACTTTTATTTGACCTTTACCTTCAACTAAGTTTATATCTTCAATAACAATACCTCTTTTTCCAATTATAGAGTAAACATTTGTTGAAACTGTTTTATCATTTTTTGTAATTTTATTAACTAAAGGCTTTGTTACAAATATAAGTATGGTTGATGATATTACAAATACAGCAGTTTGAATAATAATATTGCTTGTAAAAAAGCTAACTATCATTGCTAAAAGTGCACCAATTCCTAACCAAAAAATTAAAAATCCTATTGTAATAATTTCAGCTACAAAAAATATGCCAGCTGCTATTAACCAAATTTGCCACATAAAAATTACCTCCTAATAATAAAACTATTTCTATTATACTATAAAATTCCTTAATTTTCAAATATTTTGTTTAATTTAATAAATTATTAATATTGTTAATATATTACTTTGTCTCCCAATAACAAAAATTTTGTAAACAGGTTGTAAATTTACAAAAAAAATGATAATATCTTAATGAAAAAAACAAAGGAGAAAAATAAATGTTAAAATCAAAAAATGGAATAACGTTATTATCATTAATAGTAACAATAATACTAATATTAATATTAGCGGGAGTAGGAACATATACTGGACTTAATTCAATAAAAACTTCAGAAGATGGTAAATTATCTACAGAATTATTAATGGTTCAACATGCAGTATTGGAGGAATATACAAAATATAGTGCAACAAGTAAAGTTAATATAAATTCTAGTTTTGTTGGGGTTAAATTGACAGATGATAACATAAATAATAATAATATAGTAAAAGAAAATTCAAAATATTATTTTAAATTTGATGAGACTAATAAAATAGAATTAAAAGATACAAATATAGAAAATTATTATTTAATTACAAAAAATAATGCAGAAAAATTAGGAATAGCAAAATTAAAAGATGAATATATAGTTAATTATACAACTGGTGAGGCTATTAATAAAACAAAATTAAAAAATAATGCGGGAGAGGCATTATATGTTAATAATAATTAATTTGGAGGTAATGTCGTCTTGAATAAAGAAGATATAATACTTAGTTTAGAAGAGTTGGGGATTTCAACAGAAAAGATAAAAATAGATGAAGATATGAGCAAGCACACTTCATTTAAAATTGGAGGACCTGCTGATATATTTATAAAAGCAACAGAATTAGATGATGTAAAAAATACAATTAAAGTTGCTACTACTAATAATATACCTTTATACGTTTTAGGAAATGGAAGTAATATTTTAGTAAAAGATAAAGGAATAAGAGGAATTACATTAAAAGTAGAATTAAAAGAATTTAATGTAGAATATAAAAATGAAGATGTTTTGGTAAAAGTTGGTAGTGGAGTTCAATTGGGCTTTTTGGCACACAAACTACTAAATGAAAGTATAGAAGGATTTGAAGAATTTGCCGGTATACCAGGAACTATAGGTGGAGCAATAAGAATGAATGCAGGAGCTCATGGAAAAGAAATGAAAGATATAGTTCTAGAAACTAAATATATTGATTTAAATGGAAATATAAAAACAATTACAAATGCTGAGCATCAATTTGAATATAGAAATAGTTTGTTTAGTAAAGAAAAATATATAATTTTAGAGACTACTCTAAAATTAAAAAAAGGAATTAAAGAAAATATAGAAAACAAAATGAAAGAATATACAACATATAGAAAAGAAAAACAACCAATAGAATTTCCTAGTGCAGGTAGTACATTTAAAAGAGGAGAAGATTTTATAACAGCAAAATTAATTGACGAGTGTGGATTAAAAGGCTATAAAATTGGTGGGGCAGAGATATCTAATAAACATGCTGGATTTGTAATAAATACAGGAAATGCAACGGCAGATGATGTTATAAAACTAACAGAATATGTAAAACAAAAGGTTTATGAAAAATTTAAAAAGAAAATAAATTTAGAAATAGAAATAATTGGTGAAAATTAGTAACAATAAGAAAGGAAGAATAAAAATGAAAGGCTTTTTTGAATGGTTTAAATCAGGAGCAAAAATGAAAAGATGGATATTGTTAATATTAGTTGGTATAGCTCTAACTTGTTATGGAATATCTAAAATAATAGTATCTAAAGAAATAGATTTTGGATTTGTAGAAATAGGAAAGATTGTAATATCATTTGTTATTGGATTTAGTTGTATAGTATTAGGAATTATTTTTATAAATAAAAGAAACCTAGAACTTATGATAGAAGCAACAGATGATAGAATGGAAAATAAGAAAAATGTTAATGTAAACTCATTAATATTTAATAAAACAGTATTTCAAAAAGGTCCTAACATAGTTGTTATAGGTGGTGGAACAGGATTAAATACTGTTCTTTCAGGAATTAAATCATATACAAGCAATGTTACTGCAATAGTAACAGTATCTGAATATGGAAAAACTCCTTCAAATTCAAGAGAAACAATGCAAGTAATGCCATTAGATGATGTTAAAGATAGTATTGTTGCATTAGCTTCAAAAGAAGGACAAGTTGATAAATTGTTTAATTATAAATTTGATTCTGGTAAATTAAGTGGATTATCTTTTTCTGACATATATTTTTCAGCAATGAAAAATATAAATGGAAATTTTGAAGAATCTGTAATAAAAAGTAATGAAGTTATAAATATGATAGGAAAAGTTATACCAGTTACATTAGAAGAAATGAAAATTTGTGCAGAACTAGATAATGGATATATTATAGAAGATAAAGATAGAATAGCAGAAGTTGCATATGATAAAGTAACAAAAATAAACAGAATCTTTTTAAATCCAAATAATTGTAAACCTGCACCAGGTGTAATAGATGCAATAAGAAATGCTGATTGTATAGTAATAGGACCTGGAAGTTTATATACAAATGTAATTCCTAACTTATTAGTAAGTGGAGTTGCTAGAGAAATAAAAGATAGCAAAGCAATAAAAATATATGTAAGTAATATTATGACAGAACCAGGTCAAACAGATAACTTTAGTGTTGCAGATCATTTAAATGCAATAATAGACCATTGTGGTGAAGGAATGATTGATTATTGTATATATGATACTGGTGAAGTTATTCCAGAGTTTATTAAAAAATATAATATGGAAGGAAAAGATATAGTAGAACAAACAGTTGATGATGTAAAAGAAAAGGGAATATATTTTATTCAAAGAAATTTATCAATGATACAAGGTGATAGAATAAGACATGATCCTATTTTAGTTGCAGCATCTATAATAGAGATAATTTGTGATGATTTAAAATATAAAGATAAACAAAATGACCCTCAATACTTAATGATGAATAGTAAATTACAATCAGATAAAAGAATTGAGAAAATAAAAAAATTATCAAGTAAAACAAATAAAAAGGCAGACAAAGATGATAAGTCAAAAAGAAAAAGTAAGTTTAGTAACAAATATAGTGATAGAATAGCATCTATAAAAGAAGCTGATGAGAAAATAAAGAGAAAATCAACATCAAAAGCTACTAAAACAAAGAAAAATGAAGAAGATATATATAAATTTGACATATCTAATGATGAAGAAAAATCAAAAGAAAAAGTAAAAAAAGAAAAGACGGAAGAAAAGAAAAAGCCTGTAAAAAAAGAAGAAAATGTTGAGAAGAAAACAAAAACTACAAAATCTAAAAAGACAGAAACAAAATCAAGAACTACTAAGAAAAAAGAAAATGTAAATATAAAAGCAACAGAGGAGCAAAAACATAAAACACCAGATGAAATAAGACAAGAAATGATGGATAAGTTACAAAATAGTAGATGGAATAAATAATTTGGAGGAAAAGATGGAATTTACTAAAGAAAAATTAACTTTAGAAGAAGGTTTAAAAAAAGAATGGATAATAACAAATGGTATTGGAGGATATTCTGCTTCAACAATAATTGGAGCAAATACAAGAAAATATCATGGATTGCTTGTGGCTCCTCTTACACCACCAGCAAGAAGATATGTAATATTATCTAAAGTTGATGAAAGTATTGAAATTGGTAATAAAAAATATGAATTGTTTACAAATGTAGGAAAACAATTTATATCAGAAGGTTTTAAAAATCAACAAAGTTTTAGAAAAGACTTTGTACCTATTTATACATATAAAGTAGAAGACACAGAAATAACAAAAATTATTTGCATGGAATATGGAAAAAATACAGTAGGTATATATTACAAAATAAAAAATGGAAAAGAAAAAGCAAAAATTAATTTAGCTCCAATAGTAAACTTTAGAGATTTTCATTGTGTAAATAATAATCACAATTTTAAAATAAAACAAGAAGTAAAAAATACTAAAATAAAAGTGATTGTAGACGAAAATTCTGCGCACCCTATATATATAAAAGTATCAGATGGACAATACATAGAACATAAAGATGATCAATTTAACAATATGTTTTATATAGAGGAAGAAAAAAGAGGATTTTTAGCAGAGGAAAATCATGCTGTTCCTGGAGTATTTGAAATACAAATAAATCCAGAAGAAGAAAAAGAAATTTCATTTGTTTGTTCTTTAGAGGAAAATATAGATGAAATTAATGTTAAAAATCTTATAGATAAAGAAATTATAAGATTAAATAAAATATTTAATGAATCTTTATTAATTGATAATAGAGAAAAAAGTAAAACTAAAAAAGAAATCGAAAGAGATGAATTAGTAAAAGAATACTTAATAGCTGCTGACAATTTTGTTGTATATAGGCCATCATTTAGGTTACATACATTAATTGCAGGATATCCATGGTTTTTAGATTGGGGAAGAGATAGTTTAATATCATTTGAAGGATTATTATTAATTCCTAAAAGGTTTGAAATTGCGAAAGAAGTATTACTTACATATGTAAGAGATATAAAATTTGGATTGGTTCCAAATGGTTATTCAGGATTTGATAATAGACCATTATATAATAGTGTTGATGCATCACTTTTATTATTTGAACAAATTAGAAAATACATACAATACACAAATGATTGTAAATTTGTAGAGGAAAATATTTATAGTCATTTAGAAAATATTATTAGTAATTATATAAATGGAATAGATGTTGATGATAATAATATTTATTTAGATAATGATTATTTATTGGTGTCAGGAACAGAAAATACACAAAATACTTGGATGGATGCAAAGTGTAATGGAATAGCTATAACACCAAGAAATGGTAAAGCAGTAGAAATAAATGCAATGTGGTATAATGCTTTAAAAATAATGGAAGAATTAACAAATAAAATTGGTAAAAAAACTGATAGCAAAAAATATGCGGATTTAGCTAAAAAATGTAAAAAAGCATATAATGAAAAATTCTACAATAAAAGAAGAAAATGTTTATATGACGTATTAGGAGATAGTAAAATAAGACCAAATCAATTATTTAGTTTAAGCTTAACTTATCCAGTGATAGATTGTAACTCAGAAAAAGCTCAAAATATAATAAATGTATGTAAAAAGAAATTATTAAATAATTATGGATTAAAATCACTTGCAAAAGATGAAGAGAATTATACTCCAATATATGAAGGAGATTCTCTAAAAAGAGATAGTAGTTATCATCAAGGAATAACATGGACTTGGCTTTTGGGGTTATATTATAATGCTCTAAAAAATATATTAAAAACAACAAAAAACAAAAAATATAAATTAGAAATTGAAGAAGAATTGAAAAAGTTAATAAGAAATACAACAAAAACTTTTACAAAAGATATAAATGAAGATGGTTGTATAGGTAGTATTTCTGAAATATATGATTCTACAAAACCACAATTACCAAAAGGAGCATTTGCACAAGCTTGGAGTGTTGCAGAAGTATTTAGAATAATTTTGGAAAAATAATAAGGATGGAAAAATGGTATCTATAGAAGAATTAGAAAGACAATTAAATAGTGGAAAATTATCAAGTATTTATTTATTATATGGTGAAGAAAAATATCTAATAGAAAATGATATAAAAAAAATAAAAAAAATATTTGGCGAATTAATAAAAGGAATAAATTATATTTTAATAGATGAAAATAATATAGATGAAATTATATCAGATATTGAAACACCTGCATTTGGATATAGTAGAAAACTAATAATTGCAAAAGATACAGGTTTATTTAAAAAAGATGGAAAAAAGAAAAATGCAAAAACAGTAAGTACAAGAGAAAAACTAAATGAATATATAAAAAATAATATAGATATAATAAACGAAATGGCAGTTGTTATTTTTACAGAAGATGATGCAGACAAAAATGAGTTATTTAAAACCATTGATAAAATAGGTTGTACATGTAAATTTGATTATCAAAAACCAATAGAATTACAAAAAAGAATAAAAGCAATTTGTCAAGCATATAAGGTAAATATAGATAATTTTACATTACAATATTTTATAGAGTCTTGTGGGACAAGTATGCAAGATTTGATTAATGAAATTAGAAAACTAATTGAATATGTAGGTACAAATGGAACTATACAAAAAGAAGATATAGATAAATTATCAATAAAACAAATAGATAGTGTAATATTTGATTTAACAGATAATTTAGGAAAGAAAAATATAAAAAATGCAATGGAAGTTCTTCAAAATTTATTGTATTTAAAAGAACCAATACAAAAAATATTAGTAACTTTATATAATCATTTCAAGAAATTATATTTAGTAAAATTTGCATTAAAATATAATAAAGATATAACACAAGCATTAAATTTAAAGCCTAATCAAACATTTTTAGTTAGTAAATATAAAAATCAAGCAAGTTACTTTAATGAAAAAGATTTAAGAACAATCTTACAAGAATTAGCAGATTTAGATTATAAATATAAAATTGGATTAATAGATATAAATATTGGCTTAGAAACAATACTTTGTACATATTGTTCATAATTAATGTATATAAAAACCACTTTTGGATAAAAATAAATATAAAATTATTCAAAGGTGGTTTTATGTTAAAAAATATAAATAAAAAGAAAATAGTTATAATTTTTTCTGTGCTAATTTTAATAGGAATATGTACATCACTTTATTTATTTAGAAATAATGCAGTAGAAGCATTATCTAAATATGGTTCAAGAGGAAGTGAAGTAACTCAAATACAAACAAAATTAAAAAGATGGGGATATTATAGTGGAAGTGTAGATGGAATTTATGGAAGTCAGACTGTATCTGCTGTTAAAAAATTTCAAAAGAAAAATGGATTAACAGTAGATGGAATTGCTGGAAAGAATACTTTGGCTGCAATGGGAATATATAACTCTTCTAATAGTTCTAGTTCATCTGGAACTTCAAGTAATTCTTCAAATGTTAATTTGTTAGCAAGACTAATTCATGGAGAAGCCAGAGGAGAACCATATACAGGAAAAGTTGCAGTAGGAGCAGTTGTATTAAACAGAGTAAAAAGTAGTTCTTTTCCTAATACAATTGCTGGTGTAATATATCAAAAAGGAGCTTTTGATGCGGTTTCTGATGGACAAATAAATTTATCTCCAGACAGTAGTGCTTTAAAAGCTGCACAAGATGCAATAAATGGATGGGATCCGTCATATGGAGCAATTTATTATTTTAATCCTTCAACTGCAACAAATAAATGGATTTGGTCTAGACCTCTTACTGTAACAATAGGAAAACATAGATTTTGTAAATAGGTGAATTTAAAAATTTTATAAAAAGTATTGTCAAAGAAAAAATAATAGTATAAAATTTGAAAAATGAAATAAATAGTAGAAATACAAAGGAGAAAAATAATATGAAAAGCAAACAAACTAAAGGCATTACATTAATTGCATTAGTAATAACAATAATTATCTTATTAATATTAGCAGGAGTAAGTATAAAATTGGTTGTTGGGGATACTGGAATAATAACAAAATCAGAAGAAGCAAAAGAAGAAAATCTAAAGCAAACAGCAAAAGAAGTAATGAATTTAAAAATAACAAGTATACAAATCGCCAATTATACTGAAAATAAAACATTACCAAACTTACAATTTTTAGCAGATAAATTAGTTGAAGATAGTGATATGGAGTATGTACTAACCCAAAGTAAAACACATGCAAGTTTAAATAGAATAGATACAACAAATTTATCGTCTATATATACAAAATTAAAAGAGTATCCTTATGAATTCGAAATAAATGATTCTTTACAATTAGCAAGTATAGATGGAATAAAAGTTGCAGATAATAATAAAGATGAAATAGTGACATTAACTAAAAATCAATATGATTCTGTTATAAATAGATTAACAGCATTAGAAAATAATTCAAATAATACTACTACAAATGAAAATTATTTAACAGAAGAACAAGTAGTTGGAAAATGGATAGATGGTAAGAATATTTATAGAAAATGTTTTGATTTAGGTGTTGATACGTATTTTCTAGAAACGTTAAATAAATGGACAACGATATATAAGACAAATATTATTAACAGTGATAAATTGATAGATCATAAATTTATATCTGATGAAGGAGCGATAAGAGATATAGGAGATAACTTATTAAAATTAGATGAAAATGGTAATTTACAAATTTGGTGTTATGAAAAAAAAGAATATAGTGTTGTTAGATATATAGTTTTAGAATACACTAAAAATACAGAGTAAAATCAAATCTGTCAAATCTGTTAATTAAACGTGGTTTTTGATAAAAATATACCGATTTACAAATTATATAAAAATCTTAAAAATACTAAAAAATCAATAAGAGTTCTCGTAATTAGAACAATGGCTATGGTTCATCATAGTGAGAATGGAAAAATAGAAGAAGTGACATGAGTAACTGTGGAAGAATTGGAAAATATGAAAAGTGATATTGACAAGTAGTTTAGTAAGTAAAAAAATAATAAAAATAAATAAGAAGCTAGCAATAAAAACTATAGAAATATAGGTTTTTGTTGCTAGCTTTTTGTGTGCCCACAGACATTTGCACTCAAAAAATTTGAGCATTAATAAATTTAATATATTATTAATTTTAAAAATATATAAAATCACTTACGCTTCTATAAAAAAATTGCTTTATTTATCGTTATTTTCGATTTGAAACGATTTTTTTGTTATAATACTCATTAGTTTAAAAAAGAGCAAAAAAAGATGCTCCGCAGATGGTCAATTGGGAAGTAACAGCTGAAAAATTAGAAAATTATATTTGACAAATAAATCTCATATTGTTAATATATAAGTGTCAAAAAATATATGGAGGAAATTAATGACAATATATCCAAAAGCTTACTTAAAAAATGTAAGAGAAATAACAATAGATTTTTTAAAACAAAATAATATAGAAGCTTTAATATTAGATGTTGATAATACTTTAATAGATTATTATAAAAATTTAGAAAAAGAAACAATACAATGGGCTGAAACACTAAAAAAAGATGGAATAAAATTATACATTTTATCTAATTCTAATAAAAAAGAAAAAGTAAAAAATGTAGCAGAAAAATTAGAAGTTCCATATGAATATTTTGCAAAAAAGCCATTTAAAAAAGGATTTTTAAAGATACAAAAAATATTAAATATAAAACCAGAAAACATTGGAGTAGTTGGAGATCAAATATTTACAGATGTAATTGGTGGAAATAGATGCAAAATGTATACAATATTAGTTGATCCAATTATTCAAAAAGACTTTTGGTTTACAGCTTGGAAAAGACCAATAGAAGATAAAATAAAAAATAAAATAAAAAAGGAAAACAAAGGAGAAAAATAAAATGTATTTTAATGATGTACACATATATTGGTATGTATTTGCAATAATATTGGGATTATTAATGGGACAATTTGTTGACTGGATGATAAAGCGCCTACCGGATTACAAGAAAGTTTTTTCTAAAGAAATATTTAAGGAGTATAAAAGAGATTACAAATTAAATTATTTAATGATGTTAATTAATGCAATATTATATGTTGTTATATTATATATTTTTGGAATAAAAGATACATTTATTGCAAATCTAGATTTAATAAAATATTACATATTAACTCCAATATTATTATCAATATTTGTTATAGATTACAAGCATCAAATAATACCAAATAGATTAACACTAACAATGTTTGAAATTGGATTAGTATTTGCATTTATATATGGATTATCTAATATTGCAATTTCAATAAATATGATATTAGGAATGGTTGCAGGAGCAGGAATATTTTTATTAATTACATTACTTGGAGGATTAGTCTATGGAAAAGAAGCAATGGGATTTGGTGATGTTAAATTAATGGGATGTTTAGGATTGTGGTTTGGACTTTCTGAAATAATAATTATAGCGTTAATGTCATTTTTAATAGGAGCAATTTTAAGTATAATATTATTAGTTACAAGAATAAAAAAATCTGATGAGTACATACCATTTGGACCATTTATAGTCTTAAGTACATTTATAGCGATGTTTGTACCATATAACACAATATTAGTAATATTAATGAAAATATTTACATTGGGATTATATAAAGGATAAAAGAGGTGTAATATATGAATCAAAAAATACAATGGCTTAGAAATATAATGGCAAGTTTAGATTTACAAGGAATAATAGTTTCTAATCCTATAAATATAAAATATTTGACAAACATAGATGCAGAAGGAATATTATTAGTAACAAGAAAAGAAAATGTATATATTACAGATGGAAGATATGTAGAAGCAGTTCATAGTATATTAACAATAGAAGATGAAATAATAGTTTATAATATAACAGATGTTTCAAAAGATGATTATGAAAATTTCTTTATGTTTTGTGAAAATGTTGGTTTTGAGGAAAACTATGTTACATATGCAAAGTATAAAGAGTATATGCATAAATTTAAAATAAATAATTTTGTAGAAACAGAAAATATTATAGAAAAACAAAGAGCAATAAAAGATGATGATGAAATAAAAAATATAACAACAGCATGCGAAATTACAGATAAATGTTTTTCACATTTGTTAGATTTTATAAAACCAGGTATGACAGAAAAACAAATAGCAAAAGAAATTGATGAATTCTACAATACTAATTCAGATGGATTATCTTTTGATACAATAGTAGCATCTGGAGAAAATTCATCTAAACCACATGCAGTACCTACAGATAGAAAAATACTAGAGCAAGATATAATTACAATTGATATGGGATGCAAATATAATGGATATTGCTCAGATATGACAAGAACAATATTTGTAGGAAGTGTACCAGAATATGTAAAACCAGTTTATGATTTAGTTTTAAAAAATCAAACTCAAACATTGGATCAAATGAAAGACGGAGAAAATATAAGATTATTAACTAAAATGGTTGAAAATGATTTTAGATTGCATAATTTTGATTTGATTCATAGTTTAGGACATGGAGTTGGATTAGAAATACACGAAAGACCATTTATAAGTTATAGAAATGATAATCAATTAAAAGAAAATATGGTTGTAACAGATGAACCTGGAATATATTTACCAGGAAAATTCGGTGTAAGAATAGAAGATACAGTATTAATAACAAAATTTGGTTGTATAAATTTAACAAAATCTGAGAAAAATTATATTATAATATAATGTAAGTATTGATTTTAGTAGAAAAATAGTGTAAAATAAATAAAGTTTAAATAAATTTTGAAAGGGGTAATAATATGGCAGCAGTATATTCAGCAGGAGATTTTAGAAATGGAACAACATTTGAAATGGATGGAAATGTTTATAGAGTAGTTGAATTTCAACACGTAAAACCAGGAAAAGGAGCAGCATTTGTTAGAACAAAATTAAAAAATGTAATAACAGGGGCAGTTTTAGAAAAAACTTTTAACCCATCAGACAAATTCCCAGGAGCAGAAATAGAAAAACAAGTAATGCAATACTTATATAATGATGGTGGATTATATTATTTTATGGATAATACAACATATGAACAAACACCATTAAATGAAGAACAATTAGGTGATTGTTTAAAATATTTAAAAGAAAATACAGAAGTTACAATACTTTCTTTTAAAGGAAAAGTATTTGCAGTAGAACCACCAACATTTGTTGAATTAGAAGTTACATATACAGAACCAGGATTTGCAGGAAATACAACAACAACATCTGGAAAACCTGCAACATTAGAAACAGGATTAGAATTACAAGTTCCTATGTTTATAAACATTGGTGATGTATTAAGAATTGATACAAGAACATGTGAATACATGGAAAGAGTTTAGAAAGGTGATAATATGATATCAGACTTAAAAAAAGAAATGAATAAATTTATGACAGACTTAGAAAAAAATATTCAAAACAAAAAAGATTTAGAATATATTCAAGAAAAAATGCCACATTTATTCGAAGCAATTCTTGATGAAATGGAAAAAGTAATAAATGTAAAAGAAGAAAAAATGAATCAAATTATGCAAACACAACAACAGTTAGAAGCAAAAATGGGAAAAATGGAACAAATTATAGATAATATAGAAAAAGATATTTATTCTGATGAAGGATTTGATTTTGAAATAGTTTGTCCATACTGTGATGCAGAATTTGTTGTAGATGAAGATGACGAAAGAACAGAAGTAAAATGTCCAAATTGTAATAATATTATAGAATTAGATTGGACAGATGAAGAAGATGGATGTTCTGCAGGAGGATGTTCACATTGTCATGGATGTGGACCAGTAATTGACGAAGATGAAGACGATGATATGTAATTAAGTTTAAAAGTGCTATTGTAAAAATAGCACTTTTATTGTTTTTGATAATAATTTAAAGGATTCACATAGTTATTATTAACTCTAATTCCAAAATGAAGGTGTGGACCAGTAGTTGCTCCATTTGTGGGATTCCCATTTGAATCTTTATAAGTATTTCCAGGAACTCCATATACATTTTTTGGACCAACTTCACCTATAATTTGTCCTTTTTTTACTTTATCACCAACTCTTACAATATAATTTGGTGAACAATGACAATAAGAAATTTTCATATTTCCAGTAGTAATTGTAATAGTATAACCACCACCACCTAGAAATCCTGTAAATGTAACATCTGCGTCTGTTACTGCAATAAATTTACTCCCCTGTGGAGCACCAATATCAATTCCTTTATGAATAGTAGAAGCACCAGAAGTAGGAGCATTTCTTTTACCAAAATATGAATTAATTCGAGTGTAACCAGGAGCTGGCCAAAGAAAACCATCTGTGGATTCAAAATTAATTATTTGATTAAATTCGTTTAAATTAAAAGATTCACTATTATTAAAAATAGGAATAAAAAAGATACAAATAATTATTGAAAAAACAATAATAGAAATAAAAATTTTTTGAATAAATATCACCTCAAAAACTAAAAATATAGATATAAATATGAATAAGAAAAGAGATTATCTAAAAGATAACCCCTTTTGTAAAAATGATTGCTGGCAGGGGTAGAAGGACTCGAACCCTCACAGGCGGTTTTGGAGACCGATGTGCTACCATTGACACTATACCCCTATAAAATTTTAACAACATAAATATATTAGCATATATTTTTTAGTTTGGCAATAATTTTTGTAAAAAATATTGACATTTCTGAGTAAAGATAATAAAATATATGCTAAATATAAGTTGCGTAGAAGAAGAAAAAATACTATTAAATTTATTTTTAGAGAACTGGTGATGGTGAAATACCAGTAATAAATTAGTATGGGGAGCTTTGGAGCAACATTTAAATTGAGGTGCTTAGTTTTTTTAAAACTAAGAATTAGGGTGGAAACGCGGAAATAAAACTTTCGTCCCTAGCAAAAGTGCTAGGTATGAAAGTTTTTTTGATTATTATAGTAAAGTTTTTTAAACTTTTTATAATATAAATACTTTGCACAGGAAATTTCATAAAACAAAAAAGGAGGAATTTTTATGTTAAAATCAATGGACACTTTAGTTTCACTTTGTAAGAATAGGGGGTATATATATCCAGGATCTGAGATATATGGAGGATTAGCTAATTCTTGGGATTATGGACCTTTAGGAAATGAATTAAAAAATAATATTAAAAATTTATGGAGAAAAAAATTTATTCAAGAACAAAAAGATATAGTAGGATTAGATGCTGCAATTATAATGAATCCAGAAACTTGGGTAGCATCAGGGCATGTTGGTGGATTTTCAGATCCATTAATAGATTGTAAGGAATGTAAAACAAGACATAGAGCAGATAAATTAATTGAAGAATGGGCACATGATCAAGGAAAAGATATGATAGCAGATGGTATGACATCAGAAGAATTAATTAATTTTATAAATGAAAACAAAATTCCTTGTCCAAAATGTGGAAAAACAAATTTTACAGACATAAGAAAATTTAATTTAATGTTTAAAACATTTCAAGGAGTTACAGAAGATAAAACATCTGAGTTATATTTAAGACCAGAAACAGCTCAGGGTATATTTGTTGATTTTAAAAATGTTCTAAGAACATCAAGAAAGAAAATGCCAATGGGTATAGCTCAAATAGGAAAAGCATTTAGAAATGAAATAACACCTGGAAACTTTACATTTAGAACAAGAGAATTTGAACAGATGGAATTGGAATTCTTCTGTAAACCAGGAACTGATTTAGAATGGCATAAATATTGGAAAGATTATTGTAAAAATTGGTTACTAGATTTAGGAATGAAAGAAGAAAATATTCGTTTAAGAGATCATTCGCCAGAAGAATTAGTATTTTATAGTGCTGCAACAACAGATATAGAATTTGCATTCCCATTTGGATGGGGAGAATTATGGGGAATTGCTGATAGAACAAATTACGATTTAACACAACATATGGAACATTCTAAACAAGATTTAACATACCAAGATCCAGAAACAAACGAAAAATATATACCATATGTTATAGAACCATCTTTAGGTGCAGATAGAGTTGCATTAGCATTTTTATGTAATGCATATGATGAAGAAGAAATTTCAGAAGGTGATGTAAGAACAGTTTTACATTTACATCCAGCACTAGCACCATATAAAGTTGCTGTATTACCACTTTCTAAAAAATTATCAGAAAAAGCAGAAGAAGTATATTCAAAACTTTCTAAGAAATTTATGTGTGATTATGATGAAGCTGGAAGTATAGGAAAACGTTACAGAAGAGAAGATGAAATAGGAACACCATATTGTGTAACTGTTGATTTTGATACATTAGAAGATAATTGTGTAACAATAAGAGATAGAGATACAATGGAACAAATAAGATTAAATATTGATGAATTAGAAAAATGGATAAATGAAAGAATAGAATTCTAATTAATCATTTGCTAGACTTTTAATAATTTATATGGTAAAATAAAACATATAAATTATTGTCAAGGAGGATGATTATGATAATTGCTCCAACAAATTACAGACTCTTTAGAGTTATAGAAAAGGGTAAAGGTGATAAAACTAAAGCATTTTTTTATGACGAAAGAGGACAATTAATTTGCTCAGGAGAGTTTGATAATCTATCTCCTGAAGGATTTGATGAACTAAAAAAGTTTTTAGATTATCTAATTCTAATAAATAATTCTAAGCAAACTCCGTTTGTTATTGGAATTATGGAATTGCAAAATTTCTTAAAGAAGTGGTCTGAATAAGACCACTTCTTTAATATAAAATAGATAAATGCAAAAAATTTGCATATATTATGAAGCTTCTATATATTGTTTTGTAATAGCCGCGTAGCGATCAACCGAAGCGTAAGCGAAGGGCGAATGGAGCAGCCTTCCCGAAGGATTCCGAGGGCTGCGACAACAAGGCATAAAAAACAATATATAGAAGCTTAAATGAATATCAACTATAAATTTTTTTCATATAAATCTTTTATAAACACATTTTGTTCTTCAAAATTATCTACAAATCCAACTTTAGCCACATTATCATTTATTCCTTGAATCCACACAAGTCTATCATCATAAAAAACATCACATTTTTCTTTATTATTTAAAATATTGTTAATTCTTTGTAATTCCATTAAAAACCTCCTTATAGCTTGTCAATTTAATATAATTATATCCATATAATATAAAAATATAACTAAAAATTGACTTATAATTATTTATAATATAAAATAGTGATGTAAAAAACTAAAGAAAGAGGAAAAGAAAATGATTATAAAATATAAAGATAAAGAAATTGAATTAAAAGAAAATGAAAAGATTTCGGATGTATTAAAAAGTGAAATAGAAAATAGTGAATATCAAGTAATTGCTGCTAAATTTAATAATGAATACAAAAATTTGCAAGATGAATTAGATGAAGATGGAACAATAGAATTAATAGATATTAGTTCTGCTGAAGGTATGAAAGTATATAAAAGAACACTTGTATATATCATGGGAAAAGCTTTTCAAGAATGTTATCCAGAATCTTTAATAACTGTTAATTATCAACTTAATAATGCTATGTTTTGTGATATAGATAATATGAAAGTTACAGACGAAATAGTTAAAACAGCAAAAAATAAGATGAAGGAAATAATTGAAAAAGATTTAGAAATAAAAAAAGTCGTAATGACAAGAGAAGAAGCAAAAGATTTTTACGAAAAAGAAAATACATCAAGAGGAAGATTACAATTAGATTTAAAGAATAACCAAGAAATATATATGTATTTTTGTGAGAATTATTTCAATTATTGTTATGGAACTCTTGCAAATAGAACAAGTTGCACTAAGGTATTTGAAATGGAAAAATATAGTGATGGATTTTTAATAAGATTTCCAAGTTCAAAAAATCCAAACATACTTCCAAAATATCAAGAAACTAAGAAATTATCATGGGCATTAAATGAATATGATGATATACACAAATTATTAAATTTAAATACTGTATACAAACTAAATACAGCAATAAAAGAAAAAAGAATTCAAGATATAATAATGCTAGATGAAGCATTACATGAAAAGAAAATTGCACAAATAGCAGATAATATAGTAAAAAATAGAAAAGTAAAAATGATACTAATCGCAGGTCCATCATCTTCTGGAAAGACTACATTTGCTAAAAGATTAGGTATTCAATTAAGATTAAATGGTTTAAAACCTGTTACAATTTCAGTTGATAATTATTTTGTAGAAAGAAATCAAAATCCTAAAGATGAAAATGGAGAATATGATTTCGAGTGTCTTGAAGCAATTGATTTAAACTTATTTAATGAACATTTAGTAAAATTATTAAATGGTGAAGAAATTGATATGCCAGAATTTGATTTCGTTGTTGGAACCAAAAGATATAATGGCAAAAAAATGTCTTTAGCAAAAGATGAAGTACTTGTTATAGAAGGAATACATTGCTTAAATGATAAATTAACAATTAAAATTCCAAAAGATCAAAAATATAAAATTTATATAAGTGCATTAACTGTTTTAAAAATGGATTATTATAATAGAATTTCAACAACAGATACAAGATTAATAAGAAGAATAGCAAGAGATAATAAGTTTAGAGGATATTCTGCTAAGCATACTATTGCTACATGGCATAAAGTAAATAAAGGTGAGGCTTCTAATATATTTCCATTTCAAGAAGAAGCTGATAGTATATTTAATACTTCATTAATTTATGAATTAGCAGCATTAAAAGATGATGTTATGCCATTGTTAGAAGAAATAGATAATACAAATACTGAATATGCAGAAGCACAAAGATTAATAAATATGTTAAAATATTTTGAATCAATTCCAAAAAATAAAGTACCAACCAATTCATTATTACGTGAATTTTTAGGTGGAAGTGTTTTTGGAGATTAGAATGAAGGTATAATATGTTAGAAAATAGTAAATTTGCAGAAATAGATGAGGAATTTATCTGCGAAAATTGTGGAAAAAAAGTTCCAAAATTAGGATATTCATGTAGAAATCATTGTCCGTATTGTTTACACTCTAAACATGTAGATGTAAATCCAGGTGATAGAGCAGAAGATTGTAAAGGCGATTTGGAACCAGTTACTTTAGAAATTGATAGTAAAAAAGGATATGTTATTGTATTTAAATGTAAAAAATGTGGAAAAATAAGAAAAAACAAAGCAGCTAAAGATGATAATATGGATTTAATAATTGAACTAAGTTCTAAACAAATATAAAATGCTAAGGAGGGAGATATTTTGAAAGATACAAGAGAATTAGAGAAAATATCTAAAGAGGTTAGAAGAGGAATAATTGAAGAAGTATATAGAGCAGAATCTGGTCATCCAGGAGGTTCTTTATCAATTGCAGATATATTAACTGTCTTATATTTTAATGTACTAAATATAGATCCTACAAATTCTAAATGGGAAGATAGAGATAGATTTGTTTTGTCAAAAGGACATTGTTCACCAGCACTTTATAGCATTCTTGCAAATAGAGGGTATTTTGATAAGGAATTATTAAAAACTTTTAGAAATTTAGAAAGTAATTTACAAGGACATCCTGATATGAATAAGGTACCAGGTGTTGATATGACAACAGGTTCATTAGGACAGGGACTATCTGTTGCAAATGGTATGGCAATTGCTGGTAAATTGAATAATAAACAATATAGAGTATATTGTTTATTAGGTGATGGCGAAATAGAAGAAGGACAAGTTTGGGAAGCAGCAATGACTGCTAATAAATATAAACTAGATAATTTATGTGTTATTGTTGATAATAATAATTTGCAAATAGATGGAACAATAGAAGAAGTAATGAGTTCATATCCAATAGATGAAAAGTTTAAAGGCTTTGGCTTTCAAATAATAAATATTGATGGACATAATATTCAAGAAATAATTGATGCTTTTGATGTTGCAAAAAATGTTAAAGGAAAACCAACATGTATAATTGCAAAGACTATAAAAGGTAAAGGAGTATCTTTTATGGAAAATAAAGCAGAATGGCATGGTAAGGCTCCAACAGAGGAACAATATAATTTAGCAATGAAAGAATTAAATTAAAGGAGAATATTATATGAAAGAAGAAAAAAAGGCAACACGCCAAAGTTATGGAGAAGCTTTAGTAGAGCTTGGAAGAAAAAATGAAAATGTAGTAGTTTTTGATGCGGATTTATCTACTGCAACAAAAACTGCAATGTTTGCAAAAGAATTTTCAGATAGATTTTTTGATATGGGAATTGCTGAACAAGATATGATGTCAACAGCTGCTGGAATGTCTACTTGTGGTAAAATACCATATGTAAGTACATTTGCAATGTTTGCTGCTGGAAGAGCATATGATCAGATAAGAAATAGTATATGTTATCCCAAACTAAATGTAAAAATATGTGCAACACATGCTGGAATAACTGTTGGAAAAGATGGAGCCACACATCAAATGATAGAAGATTTATCATTAATGAGAACAATACCTAATATGACAGTAATGTGTACATCTGATGATATTCAAACAAAATGGGCAGTTGAAGAGATTTCTAAAGTGGATGGACCAGTTTATTTAAGATTATGCAGAACAGCATCAAATGTAATATATGATGAAAATCAAAAATTTGAAATAGGAAAAGCTATTCAAATTGGAGATGGAACAGATGCAACAGTTTTTGCAACAGGGGTTACTGTTGCAGAAGCATTAATTGCAAAAGAAAAATTAGAAAAGATTGGAATTAATATAAGAGTTATAGATATTCATACAATTAAACCAATTGATGAAGAAACAATTATAAAATGTGTTAAAGAAACCACTAGATTAATTTCCATTGAAGATCATAATGTAATTGGAGGATTGGGGTCAGCTATTTCGGAAGTATTAACATCAAAATATCCTGCAAAATTAGAAAGAATGGGAATAAATGATTCTTTTGGAAAATCAGGAAAAGCAGAAGAATTAATGAAATATTTTAAAATAACAAGTGATGATATAGTAGCCAAATTTTAATAATAAAAAAATCAATATATTTTTACATATATTGATTTTTTTATGTGAAATTTGTGTGAAAAATGTAAAAAAAAGAAAACAGGAGAAAAACGATAGAAAATTGCAAAAATGTAATAATTTCTATTTTTTTTTTAATAATAAAGTATTGCAAAAAATGTACTTTATTGTTATGATATTGTTGAATAAAATTATAGAATTGACAATATATTAGAGGAGATAAAAATGATAGAATTTAGAAATGTAAGCAAGACTTATGATACAGGAACAAAAGCTGTTAAAAATGCCAACTTTGTTATAAATAAAGGAGAATTTGCATTTTTAGTAGGAACTTCTGGAAGTGGAAAGTCTACTTTAATAAAATTAATATTAAAAGAAGAAGAACCAACATCAGGAAATATAATAATAAATGGTAAAGATACAACATATTTAAAACAAAGTAGAATTCCATATTTAAGAAGAAGTATGGGAGTTGTTTTTCAAGACTTTAGATTATTACCAGATAAAACAGTATATGACAATGTTGCATATGCAATGTACATAGTAAGAGCAACACCAAGACATATTAGAAGACAAGTTCCAATGGTACTTTCTTTAGTAGGACTAAGCGGAAAAGCTAAAATGTATCCAAATGAATTATCTGGTGGAGAACAACAAAGAGTGGCATTAGCAAGAGCGTTAGTTAATAATCCATCAATGCTTATAGCTGATGAGCCAACTGGAAACTTAGATCCAGAAACAGCATGGGATATTATGAACTTATTAAATGATATAAATATGAGAGGAACAACAGTTGTTGTTGCAACACACGCCAAAGATATAGTAGATAAAATGAAAAAAAGAGTTATACATATTAATAAAGGCGAAATAGTAAGAGATGATAAAAAAGGCGGTTATGATTATGAAATATAATATATTTACATATTTAATAGGAGAAGGATTTAAAAACGTATTTAAAAATAAAAAATCAACAGCAGCATCTTTAATGATTATGTGTGCAACCATGATTATATTTGGAGTGTTTTTTATAATAGGAGAAAATATAAATCATTTTGTAAAAGAAGTAGAAAGTGCACAAGGAATTCAAGTGTTTATAAATACAGATGCAACAGATGATCAAATTAAAGAAATTGGTGAAAAAATAAGTTCACTAGATGGAGTAAATACAGTAACATTTGTATCAAAAGAATCTGGATTAGAACAAATGAAAGAAAAATTTAAAGATAAAGAATATCTTTTAGACACATATAAAGACAATAATATACTTCCAGATTCATATGTAGTAACTCTTACAGATTTAAATTTAAGTAGTCAAGTTCAAGAACAAATAAATCAAATGGAACACATAAAAAGAATAACAAGTAGAGATGAAACTGTTAGTACATTAATTAATCTTGCAAATGGTGTAAGAATTATAACAGGAGTAATATTAATATTATTAGTTGTAATATCAGTATTTATAATCTCAAACACAATAAAACTTACAGTTCATGCTAGAAGAAAAGAAATTTCTATTATGAAATATGTTGGTGCAACAAACAATTTTATTAGATGGCCATTTATAGTAGAAGGTATAATAATAGGAATTTTATCAGGAGCAATTTCACTAACAATAGTTGGTGGAGGATATAATTTTATAGCAGATCAAATTGTAAATTCACAATTTATGAAAATAACAAATATGAGTTTAGTTGGATTTTCAGATGTGTTTAATTTAATTATAATAATATATTTGTTATTAGGAATAGGAATAGGAGTTATAGGAAGTACTATTTCTATGAGAAAATATTTAAAAGTTTAAAGGAGTAAAAACATGCGTAAAGTATTATGTATTGTTTTAACTTTAGTAATAAGTAGCATAACTCTATTTTCGTATGCAGAAAATGTAGAAGAATTACAAACAAAATCTAATGAAATACAAAATCAAATAAACAAATCAAATGAAAAATTAGAAGATGTAAGAGAAGAATTATCAACTAATTTACAACAAGTTCAAAAATTAGATGAAACAATAGAAACAACAGAGAAACAACTTAAAGAATTAGATATAAAAATAGAAAATTTGCAAAAATCAATAAATGAAATACAAGAAAGATTAGATAAAGTTCAAAAAGAATATGATGAACAAAAAAAATTGTTAGAAGAAAGATTAGTATCTATGTACGAAGAGGGAGATGTGCAATATATCGATGTATTGCTAAGTTCTACTAGTTTATCAGATTTTTTATCAAACTATTACTTAATAACAGAATTAGCAACATATGATACACAATTATTAAATGAAGTTGAAACACAAAAAAATATTATAGAAGAACAAAATAAAAAATTGAATGAACAAAAAGAGCAAATGACAACAAATAAGCAAACACAAATAAAAACGGCTAAAGTTCTTCAAAATACAAAAAATTTAAGAGAACATTATATTTTACAATTATCAGAAGAAGAACAAAATATTCAAAATAATATAGATGAATATAATAAACAATATAAAGAAGTAGAAGCAGAAATATTAATGTTGTCTAAAAATGTTATAAGTGAAGAATATATTGGTGGAGTTATGGCTTGGCCAGTTCCAGGGTATACAAGAATCACATCAGAATATGGAATGAGAACACATCCAATTACAGGTGTATATAAATTACATACAGGTGTTGATGTTGGTGCACCAATAGGAGCTAACTTTATTGCAGCAAATGATGGTATTGTTACTAAAGCAAGTTATAATGGAGCTTATGGAAACATGGTAATAATTGATCATGGTGGTGGTGTTTCAACATTATATGCACATGGTTCTGAAATAGTTGTTCAAGTAGGACAACAAGTAAAAAAAGGAGATGTAGTATTAAAAGTTGGATCAACAGGGTATTCAACAGGTGCTCATGCACATTTTGAAGTTAGAATAAATGGGCAAACAGTAAATCCAATAGAATATATAACTTCAGTTAATACAAAATCATCAGATACTAACACAACTCAAGAAAATAGTGCAAATACAGAAAATTAATGGAAAAATATTCGGAGGAAAAATATGAAAAATATATTTGTAAAAATATTAGCAGTGATGTTAATAATATTATTTACAGTACAATATAGTTTTGTTATAGCAACTAGCAGTAAATCGGAACTGCAAGGTCAACAATCAGAAATTGATCAACAAATAAAAGAAAAAGAAGAGGAGTTAGAAGGAATAAAAACTGAAAAATCAGAAACATTAAAACAAGTTGAAACTTTAATTTCTCAAATTTCAGAGTATGAATCAGATATAGATAATTTAAATGACCAAATAGGAGAATTAAATGGTAAAATTGCTGATGTAGAGGAAAATATAAAAAAGGAACAAGAGGAATATGATAAAAATCAACAGGCTTTAAATGAAAGACTAGTTGCTGTGTACGAAAATGGAGAAACATCATATTTAGATTTTTTACTTTCATCAGATGGATTAACAGACTTTATATCTAATTATTTTTTGGTATCAGAACTTGCTACATATGACACTGACCTGTTAGAATCAATAGAAAAGAAAAAGAATGAAATAGAAGAACAAAAGAAAAAATTGGAAGAAAGTAAAACAGAGTTAAACAATGTGAAAACTAGTAAAGAATCTAAACAAAAACAATTATCAACTGCAAAAACAGAAAAAAGTAAATACGCTGCAAAACTTTCTGAAAATGAAAAAACAACACAAGCAGAACTAGAGCAATTTGAAAAAGATAAACAAGAAATAACTGCACAATTGAAAAAAATAGCAGAACAAGAAGAAACTGCAAGAAGACAACATGGAAATAGCGGAACAACGATAATATCTGGTAATCCAAGTGCAAGTGGTTATATATTTCCTGTATCAGGTTTAAGTAAAGCAAATATAAGAAATAAATCTTATCCATCTTATAGAGGACATACAGGAGTTGATGTGAATATTGGTGTTGCAGGAAAAAGCGTAGTTGCAGTAAAATCAGGAACAGTAGTAATATCACAAGCATTAAGAAATTCAAATGGTAGTTATAGAAGCTATGGAGAATATATTGTAATAAGTCATGGAGATGGAACTATGACATTTTATGCACATATGTTAGCTAATTCAAGAAGAGTCCAAGTTGGCTCACATGTATCACAAGGACAAGTTATAGGAACAGTTGGATCAACTGGAAATTCAACAGGAACACATTTACATTTTGAAGTTAGGGTAGGAGGAAGACCTGTTAATCCATTACCATATTTACCATAAACTAAATTAAAATAGAATTAAAAGGAATTTCTTTTCGATTTTGTATCGTTTAGAAATTCTTAAATTCTGTTTTATATAAAAATAAAATTTATTATACTTCTAAATTATAAAAAACAAAGTATAATATTATATAAAGGAGAAAATAATGGAAGAAGAAAAAAAATTAGGAAAAATTTATAAAATTATAATGGTTATATTAATAACTGCATTTATAACTTTTTTTGTTACATCATTAAGTATGTATTCATATTTTACAAAAAATAGTGATGGACTTCTTGTAGTACAATCAGATAAATCATCAACAGACCTAGAAAGTAAATTAAGTAAATTTAAATCTATGATTGATAAATATTTTTTAGGAAATGTTGATGAAAATAAGCTTGAAGAAGGAGCAATAAAAGGTTATATAGAGGCATTAGATGATCCATATACAGAGTATATTTCTAAAGAAGATATGAAAGATTATACTTCTGAAATATTAGGAAACTTTGTTGGTATTGGTATATATATGGTTAAAGATGAAACTAATAATAAAATATCAGTATTATCACCAATTAAAGATAGTCCAGCAGAAAAAGCAGGAATACTACCAGGAGATTTAATTGTTAAAGTAGATGACGTAGAATATACTGCAGATGATATGACTGTTGCTGCAAACAAGATAAAAGGTGAGAATGGTTCTAGTGTTAAATTAGAAATATTAAGAAATGGCGAAACATTAACATTTGATATAAAAAGAGAAAAAATAGTAACAAATCCAGTTATTGCAGAAAAATTAGAAAATAATATAGGATATATTTCACTTTCTAGTTTTGATGAAGAAACAAGTAAATCATTTGAAAAAAAATTTGAAGAATTAAAATCACAAAATATAACATCATTAATAATAGATTTAAGAAACAATGGTGGAGGAATTGTGGATGAGGCAATAGAAATTGCTAACTGTATTGCAGATAAAGGTTCAACATTATTAATAACAGTTGATAAAAACAAAAAGGAAGAAATAACAAAATCTAAAAAAGATCCAATTATAAATATGCCAATAGTTGTATTAGTAAACGAAAATACAGCAAGTGCATCTGAAATATTAGCAGGAGCCTTAAAAGATTTAAATAAAGCTACAATAGTAGGCAAAAAAACATATGGAAAAGGTGTTATTCAACAATTTATAACTCTATCAGATGGAAGTGGATTAAAAATAACTTCAGAAGAATACTTTACACCTAACAGAACAACAATAAATAAAGTTGGAATAGAACCAAATGAAGTTGTAGAATTACCAGATAGCGTAAAAAATACTTTAACTGTAGATAAAAAAGATGATACTCAATTACAAAAAGCAATAGAAATAATAAAAAATAAGTAAAGGAAGAAGAACAAAATGAATTTAGCAAATAAATTAACAATTTTTAGAATTTTTTTAGTTCCAATTATGGTAATAATTCCATTTTTAAATATACCAGGAGATTTTTATGGTATACCACATTTCTTACTTGTAATAGATGCAATATTTATAATTGCATCTATTACAGATAAATTAGACGGACATATAGCAAGATCAAGAAATCAAATAACAACATTTGGTAAGTTTTTAGATCCATTAGCAGATAAAATATTAGTATTAGCAGCAATGATTATGCTTGTAGAAATGGGAAAATTACCAGCTTGGATTCCTATAATTGTATTAGCAAGAGAATTTATAGTATCAGGGTATAGATTAGTTGCAGTAGAAAAAGGTGGAAAAGTTATTGCAGCATCAATTTGGGGTAAATTAAAAACAGTTACACAAATGTTAGCAATTATATTAGCGTTTATAGATTTAAATGCATTTGCAACATGTTTTAAAGGAACTTTATCAGGATATAGTTTTATAATTAATTTAATTGTAACAATTTTAATGATAATATCTGTTATAGCAACTATATTTTCAGGTTGGAATTATATAAAAGATGGAAAAGACTTGCTTAAAGATTAAAAATATAATGCGTAATAATGTATAAATATTAAATAAAAATGTAATAAACTTGACAAAATAAAGGAATTGGATTAATATATTAAGAAATTCAATCCACAAATAAGGAGGAAATAAAATGGACGAGAAAGAAGTAATATTAACACAAGAAGGATATGATAATTTAGAAAAACAATTAGAATATCTTAGAACTGAAAAAAGAACAGAAATAGCAGAAAGAATTAAAGTAGCATTAGGATTTGGTGATTTATCTGAAAACTCAGAATATGATGAAGCAAAAACAGCTCAATCTGAAAATGAAATAAAAATAGCTGAATTAGAAAACAAATTAAGATATGCAAAAATAATAGATGAATCAGAAATTGATACAAAAACAGTTCAAATAGGAAATTGCGTTAAAGTTTTAGATATGGAATTTAATGAAGAAGTTGAATATACAATAGTAGGATCAACAGAAGTTGATTTAGCAGAAAATAAAATTTCTAATGAATCACCAGTAGGAAAAGCTCTTTTAGGTGCAAAAAAGGGTCAAGTTGTTGATGTTGATGCTCCAGCAGGTGTTATGCAATATAAAATTTTATCAATAAAAAAATAGTAAGTAAAAAAGTGGACATTATAAAATGTCCGCTTTTGTTTTTTACTATAAAAGTTTTAAATATTTAAAGCACTTTCTAGTGCAAGTTTAATCATATTAGTTAAACCTGTTTGTCTTTCCTCAGGAGTTGCTATTTTGTCAATATATTTTGAATCAACTATGCTCATTAAACAAGCAGCTTTTTTATTTAAAAGTTTTGCATTATAAAATAAAGCAAATGCTTCCATTTCTGCACCAAGTGGATTAAGATCTTTGGGTAATCTTTCTAAAAATTTATTTACATCAGTCATATAAACATCAAAACAATCAGTACAAACTGTATTTCCTTTAAAAATATTTATATTTAAATCTTTTGCAGTATTAGAAATTATATCATTTAAATATTTATCAGAATAAGCTAAATGACAATCGTCGTTATTTAATGTTAATGCATAATTACTTTCTGAATATACAGCTTCTGATAAAATAATATCAAACAATTTATTATTTGGCATATATCCACCGCAAGAACCGATTCTAATTATAGATTCTACATTATAAAATTTATATAATTCATAAGTATAAATACCAACACTAGGCATTCCCATACCGTGTGCCATAACAGTTAATTCTTTTCCTTTATATTTTCCAGTATATGCATACATACCACGTACAGAATTAACCAATTTATAATCTTCTAAAAAATTTTCTGCAATATATTTTGCTCTTAATGGATCACCAGGCATTATAACTACTTTTGCAATATCTCCTAAATTTGCTTCATTATGAGGTGTAGACATGTAAATTCCTCCTTTAATATTATTTGTATTCAAATTATATGTTTAATAAATATATTTGTCAAATTAATTAAAAATATTTTAAAAAATGATTTGAAAAGATCTGAAAAAATATAAAAAACAATATTGACAAATAGTATTCGTAATAATATACTTAAAATATAATGACGAAAGAAGAATAATACAAATGAAAATAAAGGTTAAAACACTTGCGAGAGTACACACATCCGGATGTGGAGCAACATATGGTATTGTAAGTCATTCAAGTAATTCAAATGCTGTTTCACAAACAGCAACACAACTAAAGGGACTAACAGGTACACTAGGAAGTGCTTTTAAGAATGATAGTAGTAATATAAATGGAGGATATCCAATATTGTCTTGGCAATAAAAAATAGTACCTAAAAATAGGTACTATTTTTTGGTTATTGAATTAGCAACATCCTTTGTTACCACCGCAACAACAGCAGATTAATATTATAAGAATTATTATCCAGCAGCAGTCATCACCAAATCCGAAACCACATCCGCATCCTCTGTTTTCAGGCATAAGAAAACCCCCTTTCCTAAAAAAGTATTATTCTTTTCAATTAGCAACAAGAGTTATCGTTATTGCAACAACAACCTCTGTTGCCACAGCCACCACAGAAAAGAAGTAAGAAAAGAATAATGAACCAAAGAATTTCATCATTACAGCAACACATAAGTAAGTACCTCCTTGAAAAAATATTTGAGTTTAATCTTTTGTTTGTGTTCCTTTGTATGATATATAATATGAATTGGTAAAAATTTTGTTACAAATTTTTCTAAAACTCTATACAAAACAAAAAAAGTAATGATATAATTTAAAAAATTGTACAAATGCAAAATTGGAGGAAAAGATGGGAAATATAGTTTTATTAGATGATTTAACAATAAACAAAATAGCAGCAGGAGAGGTTATAGAAAGGCCTGCTTCAGTAATAAAAGAAATGATAGAAAATTCAATTGATGCAGGAGCAAAAAATATAACAGTAGAAATAAAGAATGGTGGAATATCTTATATAAAAGTAATAGATGATGGAAAAGGAATAGCAAATGATGATCTAGAAATAGCATTTGAAAGGCATGCAACAAGCAAAATTAGATGTGCGGATGATTTAGAAAATGTAAAATCTATGGGATTTAGAGGAGAGGCTCTAGCTAGTATTGCAGCAATAGCAAATGTTGAATTAGTATCAAAAACTGATAGTCAAGAAACTGGATATAAAATAACTGTAGAAGGTGGAAAAGTCTTAAATAAAGAAGAAGTTGGATGCCCTACAGGTACTACAATTACTGTAAAAAATTTATTCTTTAACACACCAGTAAGATATAAATTTTTAAAAAAGGACTATACAGAATCAGGATATATAGAAGATGTTATAACAAGGATTGCATTAGTTAATCCTAATATTTCATTTAAATTAATAAATACTGGGAAAACAGTAATCCAAACAAATGGTAATGGTGATTTAAAAACTGTTATATATAGCATATATGGAAAAGATGTTTCAGATGGGATATTAGAAGTTAATTATAATTACGAAGATATTAATATTGTTGGAGTTGTAGGAAAACCAGAAATAGCAAGATCTAATAGATCAAATCAATTATTTTTTGTAAATAAAAGATATATAAAAGATAAAACTCTTTCTTCAGCAACAGAACAAGCTTTTAAAGGAATGCTTCCAATAGGAAAATTTGGTTTTGTAGTTTTAAATCTAGAAATGGATCCAAGTAAAGTTGATGTTAATGTTCATCCAGCAAAATTAGAAGTAAGATTTGAAGAAGAAAACAAAGTTTTTAAAGCAATATATCATGCTATAAAAGATACATTATTAAAATCAGAACTTGTAGCAAATACATCTAAAGAAAAAGTGTTTGAAGATGTAACAAAAAGAATAGAAACTATTAGTGATGAAAGAAAAATAGAAGAAAAAATTCAACCAAAAGAAAATAAAGAAGAGTCAAGTTTATTTAAAAAAATAGAAGAAATAAATAAGAAAAATGAAGAAAAGAATATTTCATTTAATACAATTAAAGGCGATATGCCTCAATCAACAGAAAACATATTAAATCAATTAAAACAATTACAAGAAAAATTAAAAAAAGAAACGGAAGAAAATAAGAAAAAAGAAGAGATTGAAATTGAAGAACATGAAAAATTAGAAGAACAAAAAGAAAAAGAAGAATCACAAGATTTAGAAGAAAAAAATGAAAATGTAATTGTTGATGAAATAAAAGAAGAAAATAAGGCAGAAGAAAAAGAAGAAACACCAAGTGAAATTGCTAAAAATGAAGAGTTTAAAAAATTAAAAGAACAAATAGATATGCTAAGAAAAGCAGAAGAACAAGAGACAGAAAATTTTGACCAAATGTATGAAAAAACTTTTGGAAATAAACCAATTGGTATTATTCAAGAAGAACAAGAGGCAGAAAAGCAAATTGATGCCGAAGATATTCTAGAAAATACAGAAAATGTTTCTGTATTTGAAGATATTGAGGAATACAATAAGCCAACATATAAATTTATAGGAATAGCATTTAAAACATATATTATTCTTGAAATGAATAAAGAAATGTACATATTAGACCAACATGCAGCACATGAGAGAATAATGTATGAACAAATAAAGAAAAATTATTATAGTGATTCTACCAAAGATTCACAAATGTTACTCCTACCAGATGTAATAACATTAACACATAAAGAAATGGATATTGCAAAAGAAAATATGGATATGTTTAGAAAAGCTGGATTTACATTAGAAGAATTTGGAGAAAATACAATTAAATTATCTGGAGTTCCAAATATATGTGTTGACTTAGATACAAAAGAATTATTTTTGGAAACTCTTGATGAAATAAATACAGTTGCAAGAACAGCAAAACAGGAAAAAGAAGAAAAATTTATAGCAACAGTTGCGTGTAAAGCTGCTGTTAAAGCTAATATGGCTTTAACAAAAGAAGAAGTTGATAGTTTAATGGACAAATTGTTAAGATTACCAAATCCATTTACATGTCCACATGGAAGACCAACAGCAATAAAGATGACAAAATATGATATAGAAAGAAAATTTGCAAGAAAATAGAGGTTAAAATGATAATTATAATATCAATAATTACAATAATATTATTTGCAGTTCTAGGAGTTTATACATGGCAAAAACTAGGTAATATAGAAAAAAAGACGAAAATTATATACATAGTTTTAGGATTACTAATTGTAGCATTTATAACATTAGTATTATTTAATATTTCTTCAACAAATATTGATTATGAAAAAATTGAAATGAAAAATGATATAGGAAAAATGCTAGTGTTAATCTTTACTCCAGTGAATGCATTGTTTTTAATGCCATCATTTGCAAAAATATTAAATGAAATAAAAAATAACGAAATTGAAAAAGAAAAACTTAAATTTAGAATATTAAAAATATTGATTATTTTTCTAATTGTTCTAATTATAGAATATAATTACTTAGTAAATACACAGATAGGAATTTTGGAAATTTATAAAAAACAAAAATAGAGGTGCAATATGTCAAAGCCTAAAGTTATAGTAATATGTGGACCAACAGCTTCCGGAAAAACAGCATTATCAATTGAACTTGCAAAAAAGATTAATGGAGAAATTGTTTCTTGTGATTCTATGCAAATATATAAAGATATGAATATAGGTACAGCAAAACCAGATGAAGAAGAAAAACAAGGAATAAAACATTATTTAATGGATTTTGTTTCACCAGATCAAAGATATAGTGTAGCAGATTTTAAAAATGATGCTATAAATGCAATAAAAGAAATATTAAATAAAGGCAAAGTACCAATAGTAGTTGGAGGTACTGGCCTTTATGTGGACAGTTTGATATATGGAATAGAATATAGTGAAATAAAAGTTGATGAAGAATATAGAAAACAATTGGAAGAAAGAATTGAAAAAGAAGGCCTAGAAAAATTATACGAAGAAGCAAAAAAAATAGATCCAATAGCAATAGAAAAAATAAGTTCTAATGATAAAAAAAGAATAATGAGGATATTGGAAATATATAAAGCAACTGGTAAAACCAAAACAGAACAAGAAATTGAATCTAGAAAAAAAGAATTAGAATATGATTATAAAGTATTTGCAATTAATATGGATAGAGAAAAACTTTATGAAAGAATAAATAAAAGAGTAGACATTATGATAGAAAAAGATCTTGTCCAAGAAGTTGAAAATTTATTAAAAAAATATAAAACATTTCCTACAGCAATGCAGGGATTAGGATACAAAGAAGTAGTTAAGTATTTAGATAATGAATATAGCAAAGAAGAAATGATTGATATAATTAAACAAGAAAGCAGAAGATATGCAAAAAGACAATTAACATGGTTTAGAAAGAATAAACAAACAGTATGGCTAGATGGACTAGATAGTATGCAAAATAATATAAATATTATTTTGGAGGTTATAAATTGAAAGAAATTAGTAAAAATACTAAATTAACTAAAAATAAAATATTAATATCAATAATTTTACTAGTTATATTGGCTTATATAATATATGCAATATATCTTTTAGTAAAAGATCCTACAGATACATTTACAGTTGAAGAAGGAACAGTGTCACAAGAAGAATCTGCAGTAGGATATGTAATAAGGGATGAAACTGTAATAAAAGGTGAAAATTACAAAAACGGAATGATACAAATAATTTCTGAAGGAAATAGAGTTGCCAAAGGAGAAAATGTATTTAGATATTATAGTAAAAATGAAAATGGATTATTAGAAAAAATACAAAAACTTGATGAAGAAATACAAACGGCTCTATCTAATGAAACAGATTTGTATTCACCAGATTTAAAACAAATAGAAAAAGAAATTGATACCAAAACAGAAGAGTTAAACAATTTAACCGATTTACAAAAAATAGAAGAATATAAGAAAGAAATTAGTAAATTAATAACTAAAAAAGCTAAAATGGTAGGAGATTTAAGTGCATCTGGTTCGTATATAAAAAAATTAATAAAACAAAGAAGTGAGTATGAAAATGAATTAAATTCTGGCTCTGAATATATTACTGCACCAGAAAGTGGAATGGTATCATATAAAGTAGATGGGTTAGAAAGCATACTTACAACTGAAGATTTTAGTACGTTGACAAAAGAAAAACTTGAGAGTTTTAATTTAAAAACTGGAAAAATAATATCAACAAGTGAAGAATGTGGAAAAATAGTTAATAATTTTGAATGTTACATCGCTAGTGTTATAAGAAAAAGAGAAGATCAAGAAATGAAAGTTGGAACCAAAGCAAAAATAAGACTTTCAAGTGGACAAGAATTAGATACAGAAGTTTCATATGTTAGTGAAGAAAATAATGAAATGGTTGTAATATTTAAGTTGAATGAATTGCCAGAAGAATTAATAAATTATAGAAAAATATCGTTTGATATAGTTTGGTGGAGTTATTCAGGTTTAAAAGTTCCAAATCAAGCAATAGCACAAGAAAATGATAAAAATTATGTTGTTAGAAATAGAACAGGATATCTAAGTAAATTACTAGTAAAAGTTTTAAAACAAAACGAAAAATATTCAATAGTTACAACTTATACAACAGATGAGCTAAAAGATATGGGATATAGTAATTCAGAAATTAATTCATATAAAAAAATTACATTATATGATGAAATTTTATTAAACCCAGATTTAGGAAAAATTAAGTAAATATTACAGAAATATTACAAATATATTAAAAATTGAAAACAATATCAAAAAGTATTGACAATTATCAAAAAAAGATAGATACTAATAACAAATAAAACGAAGGTTAATTTAGGAGGTTTTTTTAATGTCAGGAGCAATAATGGATAAAGTATGGGGATTATTTGGAATGGATACTGCAGAGCCAGAAGAAGATGAAAATGTTTATGAATATGATAATGATTATGAAGAAGAAAACGAAGAAGAAGAAAAAAAATTTTTTGGAAGAAAAAATAAAGATAAAGTTGTATCAATGGCACAAGGACAAACTATAAAAATGGTTATTTCTCAACCAACAAATTTTGAACAATCTGAGGAAATATGTGGATTATTAAAAGAAAAAAAATCTGTAATAGTTAATTTAGAATATGTTAATAAAGATGTTGCTAGAAGAATAATTGATTTTATTAGTGGTGGAGTTTATGCTTTAGATGGACATATACAAAAAATATCAAACTCAATATTCTTAATAGCACCAATGAATTATGAAATAACAAATGAAATGGCAAGAGAAGAAATAAAAAATAAACTTTCAGTATCTTGGTTAAAAAATAATAGTGTAAACTAATTAACAAAGACTAATAAGGAGGAACAAAATTATGATTACACCTCTTGATATAGAAAATAAGAAATTTTCAAAACAAATGATGAATGGTTATAACGTTGATGAAGTTGATGATTTCTTAGATGAATTATCAGTAGACTATAGTAAAAATTATAAAGATGTAACAGAATTAAAAACAAAAGTTGAAGAATTAAATAAAAGTTTAGTTCAATATAAATCAATTGAAGAAACTCTTCAAAATACATTAGTTATGGCTCAATCAACTGCAGAAGATGTAAAAAACGTTGCTAAACAACAAGCAGAACAAATAATAAACGAAGCAAAAGCAAATGCACAAAAAGAAGCAGATAATCTAGAACAAGAAATAAAATTAAAACAAAAAGAATTAGATGACGTTAAAAAACAATTTGATATATATAAAGCAAAAATGGAATCTTTATTAATATCACAATTAGAATTATTAAAAGATATAAAAGAAGATTAAAATAATACAAAAAATAACAAAAGACTATCTTATAAAACAAGATAGCCTTTTATGCGTATTATGACAAATATTACTAATTATCTACTTTGTTACAAAACTGTTAAATATATGTTACAATTCTATTAATACTATTGACTTTAATAGAAAAAAATATAAAATATTATTATATAATAAAGAGGGTAAAATATGAGGATTATAAGCGGAACTGCTCGAGGAACAAAATTATATACATTAGATTCTTTAGAAACTAGACCAACATTAGATAGAGTTAAAGAATCAATATTTAATATTATAAATCAAGACATACAAGACACTGTATTTTTAGATTTATTTTCTGGAAGTGGAGCAATAGGATTAGAGGCAGTAAGCAGAGGAGCAAAAAAAGCAATATTATGTGATAATTCAAAATCAGCAGTAGATATTATAAATAAAAATATAGAAAAAACACATTTAAAAGATAAGATTACATTATATAATCTTGATTTTGAAAAAGCATTACATAAAATAAAACAAGAAAATGAAATTATTGATTATATATATTTAGATCCGCCATATAAGACAGATTATGTTATAAAAGCTTTAAATCTTATAAATGATTTAAAACTAAATACAAAAGATACACAAATAATAGTGGAAACAGATGATAGAGAAAGAGTAATAAAATATATAGAAGAAAACTTTGAAATTATTAAAGAAAGAAAATATGGTAGAGCTATAATTCTATTTTTAAAATATAAAAAATAAACATAGTAAGCTAAAACAGAAAGGGGTTTAAACTATGGAAATATTTACATTATTAGAAACATTGGAGGAAATATTAGAAGGAAGTAAAAACTTACCTTTCACATCAAAAGGTATAGTAGATAAAGAAGAATTACTAGATATTATAAAAGAAATTAGATTAAAGTTACCTGATGAGTTAAAGCAAGCCAAATGGGTAAAAGAAGAAAGACAAAGAATATTAGTAGAAGCCCAAAAAGAAGCTGATGGAATAGTAAAAGAGGCAGAAAATAGAATAATAGCCATGATAGATGAACATGAAATTACAAGAAAAGCATATGATCAAAAAACAGAAATAATTGAAACTGCAAATGAAATGTCTAGAGAAATATCAAAAGGAACAAAAGAATATGCAGACTCAATATTACAAGGAACAGAACAAGTAATTACAGATACATTATCAAATTTGGAGAAAAATATGAGTGATGCTCTAAATCTAATGCAAATTTCTTTAGAAGATACATTAAAAACAATTCAAAATAGTAGAAAAGAATTAGAATAATAAATTAAGAGTCAGAAGTCAGAAGTCATAATTGGATAAGATGACTTCTTAATCTGGCTTTTTATTATGAAAGGAATAATTAAATGGCAAAGAGAAAATATAAAAAAAGAACTACATTATCAAATAATAAAAGAAAAAAACAATCTTCAAGTGTTAATTTAGAAGTAGTAGGAACTATTATTCTTAGTATTCTTTTGGCAGTTTTGATTTACACAAAATCAGGATATGCTGGAATTTATTTAAATGATATATTTGGTGGAATGGTAGGAATATTAAAATATATATTACCAATAGGAACTTTTGCAATTGCTATAAAAATTGCATGTAAAAATAATGATTATTTAACTGTTAAACTATTACAATATGCTTTGTTTCTGTTATGTATAGCAGTAGTAATGAGTGTATATCAAATATCAAAAGGAAATATAAATGTAAATAATGAACTTTCACAAGTTGTAAAAGATGGTTATGAATTAGGAACAAAAGAGATTGGTGGAGGTGCATTAGGAACACTTGCTGCAATTCCTTTAGTTAAACTTCTTGGGAATTTTGGAGCTGTAATATTAAGTGTAGGTATTTCTATAATGTTATTTGTATTTACATTTGGAATAGATTTATCAAATATAATTAATCAAAAAGTAGAAGAAATGCAAGAGAGAAAAGAAGAAAAAGCTAAAAATAGAGAAATAGAAGCAGAAGAATTAAATGAGAGAAGAAGAAAGAGAAGAGAAGAAAAGAAAGTTTTAAAACAAAAAGAACTAGAACAACAAGAAAATGAACAAATAAAAATTAATTTAAATGGAAGACTAATTGATGAACCAAATGAAGGAAATAAATTGAAGAAATATAATCATCAAGCAGATGACATTATTCCATTAGGTTTGGAAAATGTACCAACAAAATTAAAACCAAAAATAGAAAAGGAAGAAATTGCACCAGATTATATAGAAAACAATTTATTTAAACAAGAAGAAGAGAAAAAAGAAGATAAAACAAAAGAAGTTTTACAACTTGAACATGCTGTTACTGTAGAAGATGAACATTATGAGTATCCGCCAGTTTCTTTACTAAGTAAAGGAAGTAAAAAGGGCTTAAAGGGTGGTGCAAAAGCATTGACAGATACTGCAACAAAATTACAAAAAACATTGTATAGTTTTGGAGTATCTGCAAAGGTAGAAAATGTGTCAGTTGGACCAACAATAACAAGATATGAGTTAAAACCATCTGAAGGTGTAAGAGTAAGTAAAATAGCTAATTTAGCAGATGATATAGCACTTAATTTAGCTGCAGAAACTATAAGAATTGAAGCTCCAATACCTGGTAAACAAGCTGTAGGTATAGAAGTTCCAAATAAAGAAAAAGAAGCTGTTCACTTTAGAGATGTAATAGAAAGTGAAGAATTTGAAGATAATAGTTCAAAATTAAGTGTAGCATTAGGAAAAGACGTTGCAGGACAAACTATTATAGCAGATATTGCAAAAATGCCTCACGTGTTAATTGCAGGATCAACAGGTTCTGGCAAGAGTGTTTGCATAAATACAATCATTTCAAGTTTTGTATATAATGCAAAACCAAGTGAAGTAAAACTTGTTATGATAGATCCAAAAGTTGTTGAACTTTCTGTATATAATGGAATACCACATTTGCTAATTCCAGTAGTTACAGATCCAAAAAAAGCAGCAGGAGCATTAGCATGGGCAGTTCAAGAAATGGATGATAGATATAATAAGTTTGCACAAAAAGGTGTAAGAGATTTAAAAGGATATAATAAAGCAATAGAAAAAGAAGATGAAGCAAGAAAATTACCTCAAATAGTAATTATAGTAGATGAGCTTGCAGATTTAATGATGGTAGCAGCAAAAGACGTAGAGGATGCAATTTGTAGACTTGCACAAAAAGCAAGAGCTGCTGGAATGCATTTAGTAATTGCAACACAAAGACCATCTGTAGATGTAATAACAGGTTTAATTAAGGCAAATATTCCATCAAGAATAGCATTTGCAGTATCTTCACAAGTTGATTCTAGAACTATTTTAGATCAAGTTGGGGCTGAAAAATTATTAGGAAAAGGAGATATGTTGTATTATCCAGCAGGTGCTCCAAAACCTATAAGAGTTCAAGGTGCTTTTGTATCAGATGGAGAAGTAGAAAAAATAGTTGATTTTATTAAATCAAATGGAACTGCAAATTATAGTGAGGATATTTTGGAAACAATAGAAAATAGCAACAAGTCAGACAAAGAGCTTCAAGAAATGTCAGAAGAAGATGACACAGATCCATTTTTAATGGAGGCAATTGATGTTGTTGTTGAAACTGGACAGGCATCTACATCGTTTATTCAAAGAAGATTTAAAGTTGGATATGCAAGAGCAGGAAGAATTATTGATCAAATGGAAGAAAGAGGAGTAATATCTGGATATCAAGGAAGTAAACCTAGACAAGTACTAATGTCAAAAGAAAAATGGGAAGAACTAAAGATGAGTCCAAATGATGTAAAAAAAGAAGAATAAATAAGAAAGGAGAAGAAGTTTGCAAAGAAAAAAAGATAATTTTTTAGATAAACTAGTTAAAAAAAATTATAATGATCAAATTGAAGAAGTCTTAGAGAATAAAAAGTTTGATGAGTCTGCAAAAAATCTTCTCCTTAGTATGTTATACAAAGTAGAAGCATCTTATAAAGATTATGAAATTGTCAAAAGAGATGTTTCAACTAAAGAAGATTATATAGAAAAAATAATTGATGTTATAAGAAATAATTGTAGCATGATAAAAATAGTAAAAAATACATCAGAAGAAAATGAAATATTGCAAAATAGAACTTTTTTTGTTGATAAAAAGGCAAAAGAAATAATTTGTTTTCCAGTAGAAAGAAAGTTATTATATTGTGTATCTAAAATTTCAAATAAAGACAAAATAATAAAAGAAAAATATGTAATTATATGTAAAACATTATCAGATTTGCTAAATATAGGAAATAATATTAATGATGTTGAGCCATTAAGAGATTTTAATGGTTTTTCTTGGACAACTATTCCAAGTGAGATAGAAAGTATAGAACATAACTTAATTTATCAAAATTTAAACATTTTAGTAGGAAATAAATTTTTAAAAAAATGGATAAGTAATAAAGAATATTTAATTGATTATTTAGAAGAATTTCAAAATAAAATGGAAGCAAACTATGGAAAAGACATTGCATTAGATTTGATAGAAAATTTAAAAGAAATATCTTTCTTGTTGGATGTAGTAGTAGATAATACAGTAAAAAATAATTTTAAAAAAGAAAAAAACAAGGTGGAAGAAAGTTTAAATATAATTAATAATAAAGAACAATATATATTAGATATTACGCAAAAGAAAAAAGAAGAAAATAAAAAATTTGACAAATTAGATAAGATTTTAAATAATAAAGAATTATTAGAAAAAGAATATATAAAAAGAAACAGTCAACTAGAATTAAAAGATAAAATATTTAGTATTAGAGTGTTAGCAGAGATACTAGTTAAAGAAAAACAAGAAATTTTGGAAAAAATAGAAGAATATAATGAGTTACTTAATCCGCAAAATTATTTAAAAAATAAGACTAAATTAGATGAAAAATATAAATATTTAAAACTAATAGATATAGAAAATAAAGATATAGAAATAAAAAATAGGATGATAAAACTCCAAAAAAGTTTTTTAGAATGTTTCAAATTTAAAATAGAAAAAGCAGAAACTAAACAAGATGTTTTAGAATTATTTTATTTGCTAAGATATTATAATTTGTTACCCTTTGATAGAAAAAATAATGTAAATAATTTAAAAGAAATTCAAAATGAATTAGAAAAAACAAAAAGGTTATTAATAAATAAGGCAATAGAAACGAAGCTAGTAATTGAATATTCAGGTAATAGAGATTTAAATTATATAATATTAGAAAATATATTTAATGTAAGAACTATTGCATTAGAACAATTACAATTAAAAATAACAAAAGAAAAAAATAAATTTTATATTCAATTATTTGACGAAAAATTATTTGAAGATAAAATTGAAATTACTTATGATAAAGAAATAACAAAAAAGGATTTTGAAGTAAAATTGAACAAAAAAATAAAGTTGTTTAATTAATTAGGAGGTATTTATGAAAATAAAATTTTTAGGAGCAACAAAAACTGTAACAGGTTCAAATTATTTAGTAGAAGCTGCTGGAAAAAAATTTTTAGTGGATTGTGGTATGTTTCAAGGAAGTGCTGAATTAGAAGAGGATAATAATGATCCATTTTTATTTGATCCAACAGAAATAGATTTTATGCTACTTACACATGCACATATAGATCATTCTGGAAGAATACCAAAATTATATAATGAAGGTTATAGAAAACCAATATATGCACATAAAGCAACATGTGATTTATGTAGTTTAATGTTACCAGATAGTGGACATATTCAAGAAATGGAAAACGAATGGAAAAACAGAAAAAGAGTAAGAAAAGGTGAAAAAGAAATTCCACCATTATATACAGCAGAAGATGCTGCAAGATGTTTGGAAGTTTTTGTGCCAGTAAAATATGATGAAATAATAGATATTGATGAAAACATACATGTAAGATTTAATGATGCTGGACATATGCTAGGTTCAAGTATTATAGAAGTATGGGCAAAAGAAAATGGAAGAGAAGAAAAAGCTGTATTTACAGGAGATATAGGAAATAATGATATACCACTTTTAGATTCTCCTACAATGATTGAAGATACAGACTATTTAATAATGGAATCAACATATGGAAGCAGACTTCATGTAAAAAATGATCAAAAAGCAGAAATGTTTTTGGATATAGTTTCTGAAACAATTGATAATGGTGGAACTGTTGTAATACCATCATTTGCAGTAGGTAGAACACAAGAAATATTATATGAATTAAATAAAATAAAAGAAGAAAGAAATGATGAAGAGTTTATAAGAAAATATAGAACTCTTATGAAAGTGCCAGTATATGTAGATAGTCCATTAGCAATATCTGCAACAGAAGTTTTTAGAGAAAATATGGATTTATTTGAAGAAGAAGTACAAAAAGAAATACAAAGTGGTGATAACCCATTAGAATTTCCTGGACTTAAATTTACAGTAACAGCTGATGAATCAAAAGCATTAAATGAAGATCCAACACCTTGTATAATAATATCTGCAAGTGGTATGTGTGAAGTTGGAAGAATAAAACATCATTTAAAACACCATTTATGGAAAACAAATAGTACAATATTGTTTGTTGGATATCAAGCACCTGGAACTTTAGGATATAGTATTGTAAATGGTGCTAAAAAAGTTAAAATATTTGGAGAAGAAATTGCTGTAAATGCAAGAGTAGAATATATTGAAGGATATTCTGGACATGCTGACCAACAATGGCTTATGAATTTTATATATTCATTTGAAAAGAAACCAAAACACATATTTTTAGTACATGGAGAAGAAGAATCTCAAGTAGTATTAAAAGATAAAATTTTAGAAGAAACAAAAATTGATGTTATTATACCAGATTATGGAGATATATATAATTTAGCAAATGAAGAAGTACAATTAATAGAAAAAGGCAAACCAAGAAAACATGATAAATTAAAAGTTGAAGTATTAGAAAGATTAAATAAACTAAAAAGTGAAATTAATGACATGGATACAATGATAAGAAATGATATGAGAAAAGATATAAAAGATGAAGAGACATTTAGAATAAATGAAAAAATTAAAGAGTTAGAAAAACAAATAGTTGATATCTTGTCATAAAATACAAAGGAGTTAAAAATTAAGATGAGTAACAAATATTTAAATGAAGCAATAATTGGTAATAAAGATATGCTTGCAACATATACAGCAAAAGGAGAATTACAAAGAATTTATTATCCAAATAAAGATAATAAGCAATATATTAATTTTTATCATACAGGAGTAAAAGTTAATGATTCAGATTTAATATATTTACATGATGATATTAACAACACATACAAACAATATTATGATACAGATACAAATGTTTTAAATACTGAAATAGATAACACATATTTTAATTTAAAAGTAGTACAAACAGATTTTATATTAATAAAAGAAAATGTTTTATTAAAAAGATATACTTTTATTAATGAAAACAATATAGACTTAAATATAGAATTTTTTATACATTCAGAATTATTATCTGATCATAATAATTTTGTTGGAGCAAAAATTATTGATAATGGAATGATTCAATATTCACATGATTTTATGTTTTCTACTTTTGCAAAAAGTAACAAAATATCTGGACATCAAATAAATGGTAGTAAAAACACTATAAAAAGTGGATGTATATATGACAAAGATTATATAGGAATGTCAAAAGACTCCAGTGTTAAATATGATTTGGGAATAGTAAAAAAAGGAGAAAAAGTCTCTTTAGAAATTTGTATTTTAATACAAGATAGTGTAAACAAAATAAGCGATTTAGAAACAGAAATAGAAAGAATAAGAAAAATAGATTTTCAAAAAGAATATACAAATACAAAATCTTATTGGAGAAAATTTGTTAAAACACATAATGGATTAAACCTAAAAGAACCAAAAAATAGTTATGAAGAGAAAATACAAGAAATATATAAAAGGACAATATTACTATTTCCATTGCTTCAAAATCAAACAACAGGTGGAATTATAGCAGCTCCAGAAATAGATGAGGACTTAACAAAATGCGGAAGATACGCATATTGTTGGCCTAGAGATGCTGTATTTATAACAAAAGCATTAGATATATTACAAATGCAAAAAGAAACAGAAAAATTCTATAAAAACTTTTGTAAAAATACACAAAGCAAAAATGGAATGTGGGAACAAAGATTTTATACAGATGGAAAATTAGCACCTTGTTGGGGATATCAAATAGATGAAACAGCAAGTGTTGTTTATGGAATTTATTCTCATTACGAACAAACAAAAGAAGAAAAGTTTTTAAAAGATAATTTAAAAATGTGTGAAAAAGCAATAGATTTCTTAAAAAGATATATAAATGATTTATTTGAAAAAACAAATAAATATCATATAAGTTATGATTTATGGGAAATGTCAGAAGGTATACATCTTTATTCATTAGCTAGTATCTATTCTGCGTTTGAATGTATATTAAAAATATATTCAATACTTGGAAAAAATGTTTCAGATTTTGATAATAATAGATTAAAAGATGAGAAGATTTCTAAATCTGAAAGAGAAATAGAAAGACTTCAAGTTGAAATAAAAAAATATATAAATGAAAATTTATATGATGAAGAAAAAAATTCTTATGTAAGAAATATAGAAGATAGAAAAATGGATATAAGTATGTTAGGTGCAGTGGTTCCATTTAAAGTTTTTACACCAAAAGAAAAGAAAATACAAAATACTGTTGAAAGAATTAATTTAACTTTAAGAACATATACAGGTGGATACCAAAGATTTGAAAATGATCACTATATGAATGGAAATCCTTGGCCAATTGCAAATTTATGGATGGCTTTATATTATTTAGAAAAAGGTGAAAAGAAAAAAGCAAAAGAAGCATTTGATTTTGTAGTAAAGACAGCTGGAAAGCACAATTTTCTAGGAGAACAAATAGATAATAGTACTTTAAAACCAAATTGGGTGTTAGGTTTAGGTTGGTCACATGCAATGTTTATAATTGTATTAGAAAAAATGATGAGATAAATAAAAAGAAAGAAGGAACATGTTTATTTAAACAAGTTCCTTCTCTAGTTTGTTGCGACTTTTTTTGTAAGTTTTTTAAATCTTAATATTAAATTTTTAATTTTTTAAATAAATATTTTAATATGTAGGTGCTCTAATTTTCCGCATCAAACTCCTCCTTATGTTTTACTAAAGTCACCGACTTCATAAATATATGATAACATATAATTATTAAAAAGTCAACAGTTTATGTAAAATGAAAATAAAATAATTAAAAGTTATATAAAATAATACTTGAAATGTAATATTTTTTGATATAGAATTGTATTGCCTAAGTAAAATAGGTAATAATATAAAAAATGTATAATAAGCAAAAAGCTTTTAAATTAAAGGAGGAATTTTTATGTCAGTAAAAGTAGCCATTAATGGTTTTGGACGTATAGGGCGTCTTGCATTTAGACAAATGTTTGGAGCAGAAGGGTATGAAGTTGTAGCAATAAATGACTTAACAAGTCCAGCTATGCTTGCTCAATTATTAAAATATGATTCAGCACAAGGAAGATACGAAAAAGCAGATACAGTTGTTGCTGGAGAAGATTCTATAACAGTAGATGGAAAAACAATAAAAATATATGCAGAAAAAGATGCAAAAGATTTACCATGGGGAGAAATTGGTGTAGATGTTGTATTAGAATGTACAGGATTCTATACATCAAAAGAAAAAGCACAAGCACATATTGATGCAGGAGCTAAAAAAGTTGTTATTTCAGCACCAGCTGGAAAAGATTTACCAACAATAGTTTATGGAGTAAATGAAAAAACATTAACAGCAGATGAAAAAATAATATCAGCTGCATCTTGTACAACAAACTGTTTAGCACCAATGGCAAAAGCATTAAATGATTATGCACCAATTCAATCAGGAATAATGACAACAGTACATGCTTATACAGGAGATCAAATGCTTTTAGATGGACCACATAGAAAAGGTGATTTAAGAAGAGCAAGAGCTGCTGCTGTAAATATAGTACCAAACTCAACAGGAGCTGCAAAAGCAATTGGATTAGTTATACCAGAATTAAATGGTAAATTAATTGGATCTGCACAAAGAGTTCCAGTTCCAACAGGATCAACAACAATATTAGTTGCAGTTGTAAAAGGAGAAAATATAACAGTTGATTCAATAAATTCTGCTATGAAAGCTGAATCAAGCGAATCATTTGGATATACAGATGAATTATTAGTTTCTTCAGATGTTATAGGTATGAGATATGGATCATTATTTGATAGTACTCAAACTATGGTAACAGAAATTGGAGATGGATTATATCAAGTACAAGTAGTTTCTTGGTATGATAATGAAAACTCTTATACAAGCCAAATGGTAAGAACAATCAAATACTTTGCAGAATTAGGATAATATATAATCATTTATATAAAAATGAATCCAGATTATTAATTTTTGTTAATAATTTGGATTTTTTTATTACAATTTAATTACAATTATTGAAAAAATTATATAGCTAATATATACTTTATACAGAAAAAATAAGGAGGATGCACAAATGATTAAATCTAAAAAAGGTATAACATTAATAGCTTTAATTATTACAATAATTATTCTTTTAATTTTGGCAGGTATTACAATTGCATTACTAACGGGAGAAAATGGAATATTAAAAAGAGCAGCGACAGCAAGAGAAATAAACGATATAAGTAAATATAAAGAAAAAATAGATATGGCTGTTACTCAAGGAAATGGTGATGCATATTTAGACAGAGAAAAATATTCAACAAAACAGGAAATACTTAAAAATGTAAAATCAATACTAGAAGAAGATGATGATTTTAAAAATAGAATAAAGGAAGATTATAATGATTCACAAAATCCTAAGTTGATTGTAACAACAAAAGAAGGTTATGTTTTTAATGTGTTTACAGACAAAACAGAATATATAGGCAAGGATAGTGAAATAGAAAAAGAATTAGATATTGATTTAGAAGATAAAAATAATGCTATAATTAAGTTTACTCAATCAACAAATGAATGGACAAAAAATAACGTAGAAGTAGAAATAAGTATAGGTAATGACAAATATAAAGATTATAATATATTATATTCATTAGATACAGTAGAATGGAAAAATTATAAAGAGAAAATAGTAGTAGAAAATAATAACACAATAATTTATGCAAAACTACAAAAAGATAATGCTGTAACTAAAACTATGGCAACACATGAAGTTAAAAATATTGATAAAGTAAAACCAGAATTAGAAATGACACTTTATAAAAGTCTAATACATTTCAAGTTAAAGGATGATTTAAGTGGGTTGCAATATTTATGGGTTATGGAGTGTGATTTGAACTCTTCTGCTGGAGCTGCTAATAAATTAAACAAAGTAGCAGAATTAGAAGAAAGTTTATCTTTAAAGGAAAATACAAGATATGAAATAAGAGTTGAAGATGTAGTTGGAAATACTACAACTAAGTTTATAACAACTTCATCTACTGATGGTACAGAATATGAAATAAGTGATTCCGAATGGGAGTATAAAATAGATTCAGAAAATTCCCAAATTATATTAAATAAATATAAAGGTTCTAATAAAGATGTTTATGTACATGCAGCATATAAAGTAGATAACATCATATATAAAACTAAAATAAATTCAAATAGTGCATTTAAAAATAATACAACAATTAGAAACGTAAATTTAGATAAAAATACATATTTTTATTGGAATGAGATGGATAATGCATTTGCAGGATGTACTTCACTTGAATCTGTAAAAAATATTCCAGAAAATGTAAAAACAATGAATTATACATTTGCAGGATGTAGATCTTTAAAAACAGCTCCGCAAATACCAGAAAGTGTTAGAAGTTTAAATTCAACATTTTATGGAGCGATAAGTTTAGAAGGAACATTATGCATTAATAGTGTAAATGTAACTAATACAGAAAATATAGTAACAGCAGGGTATTATCAACAATATAAAAAGAATTTTACAATAATTGTCAATGGAGAAGATTCAGATACATATAAATCATTTTCAAGTTGGTTTGATTCTAATTATTATACATATGTAAAAATAGTAACAGCAAAAATTGGAGATGTAAATGCCATAGAAGAAATAGATAGTAATGAATGGGCATATACTGTAGATAGTAATAATGTAAACTTAACTGAATATAAAGGAAATTCAGAAATTGTTACAGTAGCAAATAAATATAAGGTTAATGGAAGAATATATAATACTTATTTGAAAATGAAATCTAGTAAAGGCTTTAGGGAAAATACTGCTATAAAGGGAATAAATATAGGTAGTGAGGTTAGAGTAGAAGAGAATTCTTTTGCATCAATGTTTTATAGGTGTACATCATTAGAATCAGTATATTCTTTACCTAAATATGTTGAAAATATGACAGCAGCATTTTCAGATTGTACATCTTTAAAAAATATATATTGTGAATTACCATCAGAAGTGACAAAGATGGATTATGCATTTGATAAATGCACATCTTTAAATGAATTTCCTATTATTCCACAAAATGTTACAACTATGAATTATACATTTGATAAATGCACATCTTTATCAGGAACATTAACAGTAAATTCAGCAAATATTTCTTCATGTACTTCAATGATTGATTTAAATTATTGTGTTAATTTTAAAATGAATATTGTAATAAATACACCTGGTACAAGTACAACAACATATCAAACAATAAAAAATTGGGGCTCAAATTGTCCAATATTAACAGTAAATTAAGATAAAACAAAAAGAACACTTGAAAAGTGTTCTTTTTTGGTATAGAATTGAATTGTTAAAAGAAAATTATGGAATAATAATTTTAAGGAGGATTTAATTATGAATAAAAAAACTATAAGAGATATTGATTTAAAAGGAAAAAAAGTTTTAGTAAGATGTGATTTTAATGTCCCAATGGATGAAAATCAGAATATTACAGATAATAGAAGAATAGTAGCAGCTATTCCAACAATAAAATATTTATTAGAAAATAATTGTGCGATTATATTATGTTCACATTTAGGAAGACCAAAGGGAGAATTTAAACCAGAATTTTCACTAAAACCAGTAGCAAAAGAATTATCAAGATTATTAGATATAGATGTAAAAATGGCTAAAGATGTTATAGGAGAAGATGCTAAAAAACTAGCTTCTAATTTAAAACAAGGAGAAATAATGCTTCTTGAAAATGTTAGATTCCACAGAGAAGAAACAGATAATGATGAAAAATTTGCTAAAGAACTAGCAAGTTTTGCAGAAATATTTGTAAATGATGCTTTTGGTGCGGCACATAGAGCACATGCTTCAACAGCAGGCGTTGCTAAATTTTTACCAGCAGTATCTGGATTTTTAATTGAAAAAGAATTAAATTTCTTAGGAAATGCTATATCAAATCCAGAGAGACCTTTTGTTGCAATATTAGGTGGAGCAAAAGTTTCAGATAAAATTGGGGTTATAGATAGCTTATTAGAAAAAGTAGATACATTAATGATTGGTGGAGGTATGGCATATACTTTCTTTAAAGCACAAGGATATAATGTAGGAAATTCTATATGTGAAGAAGATAAATTAGATTTAGCAAAAGAAGCAATGGAAAAAGCTAAAGCAAAAGGTGTAAAATTATTATTACCAATAGATACAAAAATAGGAAAAGAATTTAAACCAGATACAGAAAGTAAAACTGTTGCTTGGACAGAAATTCCTGATGGATGGGAAGGATTTGACATTGGAGAAAAAACAATAGAAATGTTTGCAGAAGAATTAAAAACAGCAAAAACAGTTATATGGAATGGACCTTTAGGATTATTCGAATTTGATCAATTTGCAATAGGAACAAATGCTATAGCAAAAATACTTGCAGATTTAGATGCAACAACAATAATAGGTGGAGGAGATTCAGCTGCTGCAGTAGAAAAAATTGGATTATCAGATAAAATGACACACATTTCAACAGGTGGTGGGGCATCACTTGAATTCTTAGAAGGTAAAAAATTACCAGGAATAGAAGCTTTACAAGATAAATAGAATTGAAGGGAAAATATATGAAAAATATCAAAGGACCAAATAAAAATGAAACATATTATAAAATGTATGATATTAATGGTAATTTAAAAGGAACAATAGAAAAAAGTAAAGAAAAAAGTTTAGAAGATAATATGTGGCTTAAAGGAGTAAGTTGTTTTATTTTAAATCAAGATAACAAAGTTTTGATTGAAAAAAGATCAAACAAAGGGCTTACTCCTGGTAAGCTTGATTTGTGTTCTGGACATATTGATAGTGATGAAATTCCTACACAGGCAATGATAAGAGAATTGAAAGAAGAGTTAGGAATTGAACTTGAAGAATCAATGGATGTTATAAAATTAACAGAACAACCAAGTCCTTTAGTATTTGAAAGTTCAGGAAAAAAGAAAAATTTTTTAATTGATTTTTATTGTTTAAAAAGAAAAAAGTCAAATGTTATTACTCAAAAAGAAGAAGTTGCTGATGTAGCATGGATTGATATGGAAAAATGTTTTGAATTAATAAGAACAGGAAATACAAAATTTCCAGCTAATTATGACTATGAAGTTATATTTCAAAAGGTAAGAGATTTAGTAAATCCTAGAAATATAGAAGATGATAAATTAAGAGATTAATATTATATGAGAGGAATAAAAGATGATAGTAACATTATCTGGAATAACAGGAATAGGAAAATCTTTTTTTAAAAATGTAATTGTAGATGAACTAAAATTTAAAAATATGGTAATAGTTACAACAAGACCAAAAAGAAAAAATGAAATTAATGGTATAGATAAAAATTTTGTTTCAGATGACGATTTTGAGGAATTAAGACACAATAAAAAAATTGCAGTAGATTTCGAATTTTTGGGAGCCAAATATGGATATAAAATAGAAGATTTACAATCAGACGAAGATCAAGTTACAGAAGTACATTATAATACAATATATGAGTTTAAGAAAAATGCAAAAAATGTATTTGCAATATATATGATTCCATCAGATTTTGAAAGAGCAAAAAAAGAACTTTTAAAAAGAGAGTTACCTAAAGATGTAGAAGAAAAAAGGCTAAAGGAAATAGAAGAACATATAAAAGAATTTAATTCTAACAAAGAGCTTCAAAAACAGTTTGATTACATATTTATAAATGACTATACAGAAAATTCAAAAAATAAATTACTAGATATTATAAGACAAAAATTAAAAGGAGAGATGTAATATGAGAAAAAAAGTAATTGCAGGAAATTGGAAAATGAATATGCTTCCTAATGAAGCTATGGCATTTATTGAAGAATTAGCTCCATTAGTAAAAAATACAGAAAATGAAGTAATTCTTTGTGTTCCATATACAGATTTATTTTATAGTTTGCTTACAGCCCAAGAAACAAACATAAAAATAGGAGCACAAAATATGCATTTTGAAGAATCAGGAGCATATACAGGAGAAGTATCTGGAAAGATGCTAAAATCAATTGGAGTAGAATATGTAATTATAGGTCACTCTGAAAGAAGACAATATTTTGCTGAAACTGATGAAAGTGTAAATAAAAAAATAAAAGCAGCATTTTTAAACGGATTAAAGCCAATAGTTTGTGTTGGTGAAACGTTAGAACAAAGAGAAGAAGGAAAAACAGTAGAAATTATAACTAAACAAACACAACTTGCTTTAGATGGACTAACTAGTGAACAAGTAGAAAATATTATAATAGCATATGAACCAATATGGGCAATAGGAACAGGAAAAACTGCAACAAGTGAAGATGCAAATAATAGTATTAAAGAAATAAGAAATAAAATTGGAAAAATATATGGACAAAATACTGCAGACAGAGTTATAATACAGTATGGCGGTAGCGTTAAGCCATCAAATGCAAAAGAATTATTTGAGATGTCAGATATAGATGGTGGCTTAGTTGGTGGAGCCAGTTTGAAAGCAGAAGAATTTTCAAAAATAGTAAACTATAAATAATAGAAAGAGGTAAAAACATATGAACGAAAAAGTGAAAATGCTTATGATATTAGATGGTTTTGGAATTAATCCAAATAAAGAAGGTAATGCTATAGCATTAGCTAATACACCTAATATAGACAAACTAATGAAAAAATATCCAGTTGCGGAAGTGCACACAAGTGGAGCAGATGTTGGACTTCCAGATGGACAAATGGGAAATTCAGAAGTAGGACACACAAATATAGGTGCAGGAAGAATTGTATACCAAGAATTAACAAGAATAACAAAATCAATAGAAGATGGGGATTTCTTTACAAATCAAGAATTTATTGATGCAATAGATAACTGTAAAAAGAACAATTCTAAATTACACATTTTAGGATTGGTATCTGATGGTGGAGTTCATAGTCACATAAGACATTTATATGGATTATTAGAAATGGCAAAAAGAAGAGATTTTGAAGATGTTTATATTCATTGCTTCTTAGATGGAAGAGATACACCACCAGCATCAGCTGAAACTTATATAATGCAATTAGAAGAAAAAATGAAAGAAAAAGGTGTAGGAAAAATAGCAAGTATTTCTGGAAGATTTTATGCAATGGACAGAGATAAAAGATGGGAAAGAGTTAAAAAATGTTATGATGCTATTGTAAATGGAGAAGGAAATAAATCTGGATCTGCAATATCTGCAATAGAAAGTTCATATCAAAAAGAAGTATTTGATGAATTTGTAGAACCAACATTAATTTGTAATGGCGATACACCAATTGCAACAATAAGCGAAAACGATTCAGTAATATTCTTTAACTTTAGACCAGATAGAGCAAGAGAAATAACAAGAGCATTAGTAGATCCAAATTTTGATGGATTTGAAAATAAAGACTTAAATTTATTCTTTGTATGTTTTACAAGTTATGATGAAACAATGCCAAATGTAAGTATTGCATTTAAAAAAGAACCTTTAATAAATACATTTGGAGAAGTAATAAGCAAAAAAGGTTATACACAACTTCGTATAGCAGAAACAGAAAAATATGCACATGTAACATTCTTCTTTAATGGTGGAGAAGAAAAACAATATGAAGGCGAAGATAGAATACTAATTCCATCACCTAAAGTTGAAACATATGATATGAAACCAGAAATGAGTGCATATGAAGTAACAGAAAAAGTAGTAGATGCAATAAATAGTCAAAAATATAATGCAATAATATTAAATTATGCTAATCCAGATATGGTAGGACACACAGGAAGTTTAGAGGCTGCAATAAAAGCAATAGAAGCAATAGATGAATGTGTTGGAAAAGTAGTAGAAGCTATATTAAACAATGATGGTACACTTCTAATTACAGCAGATCATGGAAATTCAGAACAAATGATAGATTATAAAACAGGTGAACCACATACAGCACACACAACAAATCCAGTACCACTTATATTAGTAAGTAATGATAATAAATATAAAATTAAAACAGGAAGATTAGCAGATTTAGCACCAACACTTTTAGAATTAATGAATATTGAAAAGCCAAAAGAAATGACAGGAAATAGTTTATTAATAAAGGAATAAGTGATTTTATGTTACGACATACAAAAAAGATAAAAGAAAGATATGAAGATATACAAAAAAGATTATTTTATATGATTCCTGAAAAATGGGATAAATTATATTTATATGCTTCAGTTATAGATCAATTTCAAAAAGTACAAACAGGAGAATTATTTTTCTATTACATTCCAAGAGGAATATTAAAGAAGAATCCTGTAAATGTATACGAAATTCCATCAAAATTTAACATAGAAGAAAATGACTATATAAATTTAGTAGATATGTTATATGAAAGTATAAAATTACTAAGAGAAGAATTTAGAACGACAGGTCAAGAATTATGGAGTAATATAACAATATCAATAGAAAATACCAAATTTAAAATAGAATTTAACTATGATAAATTGCAAGGAAGCGAATATTCGAGTTATGAAAGACATATAATTTGGAGGTATAAATATTTAGGCTTAGAATTAGAACATATGAATAAAGAAGAAAGAAATATAGTAAAAAGATATTTAGCTGATACACAATATATACAAACAAAAGTTGAAACATATGAAGAAGGAATATATATTAATGATATAAAAAATATTATTGACTATGATACAGAAGCATATGAAACTAACAAAAGCATAGAATATGTATCAGATAAAGAAAATAAATCTAATAAAAATCAAATTTTAAAATATTAAATATGGAAGGAGCAAAAAAAGATGATTTATTCAAAAGAATTAGAAGGAATGTGCGTAGTAGCAAAAGGAGTTGACCATGGGCCAGCACCAATACCAGAAGAAGGAAAATGGGTTAAAGCAAAAGATATAAAAGATATTTCAGGTTTAACACATGGTATTGGATGGTGCGCACCACAACAAGGAGCTTGTAAATTAACATTAAATGTAAAAGACGGAATTATTCAAGAAGCTTTAATAGAAACAGTTGGATGTTCAGGAATGACACACTCAGCTGCAATGGCAGGAGAGATTTTAACAGGAAAAACAATATTAGAAGCATTAAATACAGACTTAGTTTGTGATGCTATAAATACTGCTATGAGAGAATTATTCTTACAAATAGTATATGGAAGAACACAAACAGCTTTCTCTGAAGGAGGATTACCAGTAGGAGCAGGACTAGAAGACTTAGGAAAAGGACATACAAGTCAAGTAGGTACAATATATTCAAGTTCTTTAAAAGGACCAAGATACTTAAATTTAGCAGAAGGATATATTGTTGAAATTGGTTTAGATAAAGAGGACCAAATAATTGGTTATAAATATGTTCATTTAGGAAAAATGATGGATAATATAAAAGCAGGAATTGATCCTAAAGAAGCAATTGAAAAAGCTTCTGGTACATATGGAAGATTTGATGAAGCTGTTAAGAAAATAGATCCACGTCAAGAATAATATTGATGTGAAATACAGTAATAGATAATGTAAAATAATATTAGGGAGGAATAAAAGATGGCAGTAACATTTGAAAGTTATGAAAGAAGAATAGATCAAATAAAACCAGTAATGGAAAAATACGGAATAAAAGATTTTGAAGATGCATTAAACATATGCAAAGAAAAAGGATTTAATCCTTATGATATAGTAAAAGGAGTACAACCAATTTGTTTTGAAAATGCTTGTTGGGCTTACACTTTAGGTGCAGCAATAGCAATCAAAAAAGGATGTACAAAAGCAGCCGATGCAGCAAAAGCAATTGGAGAAGGATTACAAGCATTTTGTATTCCAGGATCTGTTGCAGATGATAGAAAAGTTGGATTAGGACATGGAAATTTGGCATCAATGCTATTATCAGAAGATACAAAATGTTTTGCATTTTTAGCAGGACATGAAAGTTTTGCAGCAGCAGAAGGAGCTATAGGAATTGCAAAATCAGCAAACAAAGTTAGAAAAGAACCATTAAGAGTTATATTAAATGGACTTGGAAAAGATGCAGCACAAGTAATATCAAGAATTAATGGATTTACATATGTAAAAACAGACTTTGACTTCTTTACAGGAAAAGTAAAAATAGTTGAAGAAATAAAATACTCAGAAGGTGAAAGATCACAAGTTAGATGTTATGGTGCAAACGATGTTAGAGAAGGTGTTGCTATAATGTGGTTAGAAGATGTTGATGTATCTATTACAGGAAACTCAACAAACCCAACAAGATTCCAACATCCAGTTGCAGGTACATACAAAAAAGAAAGAATAGAAGCAGGTAAAAAATATTTCTCAGTTGCTTCAGGTGGAGGAACAGGAAGAACATTACACCCAGACAACATGGCAGCAGGACCAGCATCATATGGTATGACAGACACAATGGGAAGAATGCACTCAGATGCACAATTTGCAGGAAGTTCTTCAGTACCAGCACACGTTGAAATGATGGGACTAATCGGAATGGGAAATAACCCAATGGTTGGAGCATCAGTAGCAGTAGCTGTTGCTGTAGAAGAAGCTATGAAATAAAAAATTGTCAATGGGGACGTAGTTTTTTGACAACTCCCAAAAACATTAAATAAAAATTGATAATTTAAAAAATTTGAATATAAAAATAAAAGAACTATAGTAAAAAAATGCTATAGTTCTTTTAGTTGTAAGAATAAAAAATAATACGCAAAAAATACGAACAAAAATTTGAAAAAATTTTAAAAAACTATTGACAAAGAATACAAAAAAATATAAAATAACATCAATGAAAAACGAACAACAATTCGTAAAACAATAATTTGTCAGGAGATGGTTTATATGAGTATAATTAAAGAAAAAATAATAGCAAACAAAATCAATGAAAGAGTTGAAATATACGGGAAAAATTATAATTTGAAAATTATATATAAAAACATAAAAATAATAGAATTAAATATAGAAAACAACAACATAATAATATCATTTCCAAACAAATATAAAAAAATAGATAAGAAAAATATATTAAAAATAGTTATAGAAAAAATGTACTTAGAAATTGCTAAAAGTGAAATAGAAAATGTAATGGAAAAAACAAGATTAATGTTAGGATATGCTCCAGAGGATTATGAAATTAAAAATATCAAAAATGGATTAGCAAAATGTACAAAAGATAAAAAAATAATTATAAATCCACAAATAGTAAAATATAGTAAAAAAACAATAGAATCTATAATATTGCAAGAATATTGTAAATTAAAATATAGACCAAATTCAAAGAATTTTATAGAAATGTTAAAACATTATATGCCAAATTATGAAACATACACATATATGGTAGGTGTAAATTATTAAAAAAATAATTGTTTTATTGAAAACAATTATTTTTTTTGTTATAATCTTAATATAAACAATATATGGGGGGATTGGTGTTCGAGCAAAGCAAGTTACAGCCTCAGCATGTGAAAATATTGTGATAAATTTAATATTGGGGTATCGCCAAGCGGTAAGGCATCGGACTCTGACTCCGACATTCCTGTGTTCGAATCACAGTACCCCAG
>CAKPIA010000006.1 GCA_934162205.1 uncultured Clostridia bacterium | reverse complement strand
ATTACTAGTAACAATGACAATGAACCTATACCATTTTTTTTATTTTTCATTACAAATACCTCCTCGATAAATTACTATTTTTCTAATTTTATGTTTTTCCATTCTTCTTTTATTTTTCTTATTACTGATATAATTAAAATTGCTTAAATATTCCCTAAAAATTCAAATATTTTATTATAATATGTTTCTGGCTCTTTGTACTTAGAGTCTGTATGTCCTGCATCATGTATTATTAGCTTATCTTTTTTACAATTTGCTGCTTCATATAGTTCTTCACACATATATTCGGGTACAAAATCGTCTGCATCTCCATGTATAAATAAAATTGGTGTTTTACTATTTTTTACTTGTTCTAATGCAGATGCTTCTTTTATATCATAATTTGCTCTTACGTTTGCAACTATTTCAAACATATTTAGTATAGGAAATGTTGGTAAATTAAACCTTGCTTTTGCCTCTGATGCAAATATGTCCAAAACTGATGTATAACCGCTATCTGCTACTATTGCTTTTACATTTGTAGGTAAGTCCTCACCTGATGCCATTAAGACCGTTGCTGCTCCCATTGATGAACCATGTAGTATAATTTCTGCATTTTCATTTTGCTTAATAATTAAATTTATCCAACATTGTAAATCTTCTTTATCTAGCCACCCCATTCCTATATATTCTCCATCACTTTCACTACATGCTCTCATACTTGGAATTAAAACATTATAGCCTTCTTTTGAAAAATGCATTCCTATTGAAATTATAGAATTTGGAGTTGAACGATAACCATGTAATATTATTGCCCATTTGTTACTTGATTCATCTTTTATATATTGTGTCCCTCTTAAAGTAATTCCGTCTTTTGCTTTTACTTCTACTTTTTTATTCTCAATAGTTTCAGACCATTCATTTGCTAATTGTTTTTCATTCTTTTTATTTTCTTCTATAATTTTTTCTGCTTCATTATCTATGTTTGCAACTGCTATTGAATCTGCATTTTTTACTTCTCTATCTCCACCATTTCCAGTTCTTAATATAGCATAGTTCACAAAATAATTTCCAATTCCAATAGTAGCAACTATACTAATTATAACTATAATTAATACTGCAATTAGTAATCTTTTTAACAATATTTTATTTTTTTCTTCCATCTCTATTTCCCCTCATATTAATTTTAATACATTATAACATAGAAATTAGTAAATTAATTGTAATTGACTTATTAGTATAAATTAAGGTAAATACCTATCTAGCCTACTTCTTGTTAAGATTTGTTTTTGTTTACATACCTATAAATAAGTAAGTATATTAAAATTAAGCCAGACACTCCTATTAAAGCAAAACCTATATTATCTAAATTATATCCATTCTCTCTAATGTATTTTTCTAATTCTCCTAAATTTAACTTTCCTTCTGTAATATATATTGTTTCTGTTTTTCCAAAAGAATGATATATGGTTAGTTCTCCTGAATGCCACCCATTGCCTAATATTATTTTTGTAACATTATCAACATTTTCTATTTCTTCATTTAATGACTGATAAACTAAATCTTTATTTTTTAAACTTACATTTATTGCAACCCCTTCTTTATTGAAAATAGAAAATGCAAGTACAATTCCTAATATAGCAACTATTATCAATATATAATTTATCTTTTTCATTACTTGTTTGTCCTCCAAATTACTATTTTTTATTGTCTGCCATTTTTTATTCCTACATAATATATTTTTTCTGTATAATTTTCTTTAAATTCTATTGATTCATTCTCATTCATGCTATTTACCTCCATTTCTAATCGTTCAACCTTATTATAAATTATACAAGATATGTTTTAAAATTTTGCTTTTAATTGGTCGTATTGCTTTGATTTTGTGCAATGTTTAATATTGCATTTTTTGTCTATCTAGGTCTATATTTCCTATCCTCTCCTATAATAAAAATTGCCTAGGAAGAAATTTCCTAAGCAACGACTTTTATGCTTAATTACAAAAATTAGTTTTTATTTTATTATGAAACTCTCTCCCATAATTTTTACTAATTATTTAGATGAATTTATATACCTAAGTAGTAATTTGCCAAAATCTGATATATTATCCATTTGAACTTTTTTCAAATCAAATGTTGCCTTTGAATTTGCTGAATCTACCATTTTCTCCTCCACCTATTGCAACTATTTTTCTACTCATAATATTCCCACCTCTTTTATTGATTACTTTTAATGTAATCTTTATATATCTTCTTTAACTCCTCTTTAGATTTAATTTTATCATACTCTTTCATTAAATATACTCTTTCATTATCTGTTTTTTCTGGAATAAAACCTTTTACAACAATATAAGTCAATATATTTTTATACATATTCTTTCCTGTTGCAGTTCTTTCAATAGTTACATCATTTTCTTTAAACCATTGTGTTATGTTTTCATATATTATATTGGAAATGTTGCCTTTTTTTATTTTACCATATATGTCTTCGACACATTCTATTCTTCCAACAAACTCTGATTTAATATACGCGTAATTTCTCCAACCTTCAACCTTATTTTGATTTATTCTAATCTGTGCAGTTTGAAAGCCTATTACTTCTTGGTCGCTTTTTACAATATAAAATCTTGTTATTTTATCTTTAACATCTTCATTAATCAATTTTTTAGTCAAATCAATTCTATTCGATATATCTACATTAAGTCTATCTAATTCATCTTTTGACAAATAATTTTCAAAATTTTTTACAGCTATTACTTTTTCCGATTTTGTTTGATTTTTTAAATTAATATTTTGTGCCATAAAAACATTAATTGCGAACTCTTTAATTAATTTTTTTAATTCATAATACTCTTCACAGTTTGTATTCTGTACTATTTCTATTTTGTACTTATTCAAGATTATTTACCCTTCTCCCATATTTTTCTAACTAAACCTAACGATAATGTAGATAGCGTAAAGCCAATTACTGGTATTAAAGAACTTAAAAATATATTGTCAAATTCTTTTATTACATAAGAGTATATAATTACAACAATATATGTTAAAATCATTATGCATATTTTTCTTGTCCAGCTTGTTTCCCAATCCTTGTCTAATTCTACTTTTTTGTTTCTTTCTTTAATTTTTACAATTTCTTCTTCTAATTTTTTTAACTCCATAGTTTTTACTCCCATTTATTTTTTTATTATATCAATTGCTTCTGGCAATTTCTCTAATCCACTTTTGTTAGATATAATAAAACCCCTGTTTCTCCTTGTGAACAATTACGAGGTATTTCAATTAGAGATTTCTTTCTTTTTATTATTGTTTCAAAAAATTCTTCAGCTTTTGCTCTTGCATCCATTTTTCTTCTCCTTTTACTTAATACTATTAAGTAATTTAACAATTCTATTCTTTTTTGTCAATATGTTTAATATTTATTTCACACAATATTCACAAAAAAAAACAGAGCTTTAGTTAAACTCTGTTTTTTATAATAATTTTATTTTTTTATCAATTCTTTTGTTGCAAGATTAGAAATTAATTCAACTGCTTCTTCTATTCCAATCGCATCACTGTTTATGCAAATATCGTAATTAGATGGATTATTCCATTCTTTCTCTGTATAATATTTATAATGATTTGCTCTTAATTTATTTATTCTACTAATTTCTTTTTCAGCTTTAGATTTATTTAATCCATAAAAACTAGTAGCTCTTTTAATTTTATCATCCATACTACTACTTACAAATATTTTTAGAACATTATCTCTATCTTTTAGTATAAAATCAGCACATCTACCTATTATAACACATGATTCTTTATTAGCGATTTCTTTTATTAATTCGGATTCTTTAATAAATAGTTCATCTGAATTATTTAATCCATAATAATATCCATTATTGAAATTGTCTAATATATTTCTTTTTTGTTCATTATCTTCAATATATTTAGCAGATAATCCTGTATCTTCAGCCATTTTAAAAACAAATTCATTGTCATATAATTTTATTCCTAATTTTTCTGCAACTAATTTTCCAATGTATCTTCCACCAGAACCATATTCTCTAGAAATAGTAATTATTATTTTTTGATTATCATCAATATTTATTTTACTAATTTGATCTATATTATTTGTTTCAATATTAACATTCTTTAGTTTCTTAGCTTCTCTTAATAATAAACTAACTGCTAATATAAATGCTAATCCATCAGCTACAGGTCCTGCACTTAATACCCCAACAATTCCAAATAATTGACTTAATATTATCATTGATGGTATTAAAATAACAATTTGTCTTGAAAGTGATAATATTGCACTTTTTGTGCTTTGACCAATTGCTTGGAAAAATATCCCTGAAGGTATTTGAACACCATTAAATATACAAAGCATTAAATATGTTCTAAATGCCAAACAAGCAAAGTCCATATAGTTTTCATCACCGCTACCAAATAATAATATCAATTTATCTGGTATTGTTTGGAATAATATAAATGCAATAGTACTTATAATTACGCTTGCGCTTAATACAATTTTTAGTGTTTGTTTTACTCTATCAAACTTCTTAGCACCATAATTATATCCCCAAATTGGTTGACTTCCAGCAGCAATACCAATAATTATACTATTTAATATTTGATTTATTTTCATTACTATTCCTAAAACTGTAATAGGAATTTCAGCTCCATATTTACTTTCTGCACCATATTTTCCAAGTAAATTATTTTCAACTGCCATAACACAAACAAAGCTCATTTGAGTAATAAAACTACTTACTCCAAGCATTGCAACTTTTTTACATATATTTAATTGCAATTTAAAACAATCTTTTGAGATTTTTATTGTTTTAAATCTTTTAATGTATATTACATTTAAAATAAACGTTACTATTTGACTTATAACTGTTGCAATTGCTGCTCCTTCTACCCCTTTATGTAATACAAATATGAAAATTGGATCTAAAATAGTATTTAATACAGCTCCAGATATCATACTAAACATAGAATATTTAGGACTACCATCAGCTCTAATAATTGAATTTAAAGTTGTTCCTATCATTGAAAATGGAAATCCTATGGCAATTATTGTTCCATAAGTTATTGCATAACTTTTTAAATTTTCAGTACATCCAAATAATTTTAAAAGTTGTGGCAAAAATAATAATGTAACTACACAAAATAATAAAGATACAATTATAGAAAGCATTATTCCATTGCCAACACCATTTTCTGCTTCTTTTTTATTCTTTTCTCCAAGTTTTAAACTTAAATAAGCAGATGCACCATCACCAAACATAAGTGAAAATGCTAAACCTATCATTACTAAAGGAAATACTACATTTGTTGCACCATTTCCTAAATATCCAACTCCTTGTCCTATAAATATTTGGTCAACAATATTATATAATGAATTTACTAACATTGATATTATACAAGGAATTGAGAATTTTCTTATTAATTTTCCTATTTTTTCTTTTCCTAAAATATTTTCTTCTTGTTCCATTTTTTCTCCTTTCTTTCTTTTGTTTTATAGCCTGTATTGCACTACTGCCAACCTGTCTATTATATATCCTAAAAATTTTTTTGTCAAACAAAATAACCTCAAAAAATTAAAAAATTTCCAAAAAACATTAAATTTTGATTAATATTTTTTGGAAATTTTGCTATTTTAAATTTATATTTTTAAAAAGAAACCACTAATAACATTTTAAATTTTTCTTCTCCTTTATCAAATGAAAAAACTGTAACACTCACTAATTCATTTTGTACTAAAGTTTTACTAACAACTTGCCATTCTTGATATTCAACAATATTTTTAATTCTAAAATTTCCTTTTTGTTTATATTTTTATACATATATTTAACCTCCTAAAAATCTTAATATATAACTCCATTTTGTTTTTTATATTCTTCGAATGTTTTTATACATTCATTTCTATCCATTTCTTGTAAATCTATTAAATCATCATTTTTTCCACTTAAATAATCATAAATTATATCATCTCTAAACCCTATTTCTCCTGCATCTTTTTTAGTGCACCCATAATATACCTTTTTAATATTTGACCAAATTATAGCAGACAAACACATTGGACAAGGTTCACATGATGTATATAATATATAATCTGATAAATCATAGGTATTTAAAATTTTACAAGCATTTCTTATCGCTACAATTTCAGCATGTGCTGTCGGATCATTTTGAAGTAAAACTTGATTATTTCCATTTGCAATTATATTTCCATCTTTATCAATAATTACAGCTCCAAATGGTCCTCCTTCTTTTTTTATTATTCCGTTATCAGCATTATTCTTTGCCATTTCCATAAATTTATTCATATGAATCTTCCTTTCTTTTATTATTTATAATGCAACAAACATAGAAGTAAAAAGAATATAATATCAATATTCATTTCATAAATATTATTTTATTAACTCTTTAGGGATTAAATCAAAATCATACATAACCTTTGAATGGTTATCCCAAATAAGTGTTTTTTCTAATACTTCATCTGTTTCCTTATCTATTTTATTTCTATAAATTTTTGATACTCTATAATAATCTTTTCCTTCTTTTTGAAAATGATGATTTTCTTCAGTTATTTTATATTTCCATGGAAACTCTTTTTCACTTCTTAGTTCAGCATATAATGTTTTGTTATCAACCCATACAAATAATTGAATATCTTGATCAGTTGTGTTTTTAAATCTATAATCTATATAATTGTATCCTACGCAAGTTCCATCTTTTAACGGTATTCTTTCACCATAATCAGGAGCTAATGCATCAGAGTGAGTGTGGAATTCAGTTACTTCCAATGGACTATTTAAAACAACTAAATTAATTGTATTTGCTAAATTACAAAGGCCTCCGCCCATGCCTGCTTGAAGCTTATTGTTTCTTAAAACTCTACCCTCTTTATAACCTTTTCTTTTGTTTACTGTTCCTATAAGTCTCCAATAAGAAAATATTTCACCTGGATGAATGATTAACCCATTTATTTTAGACGCTGCTATATTTACATTTACTACTTTATTTTCTTGTAAGTCTGGTTCTGTTCCTTTTTTTATTAAATAAGAATTATAGCTAGATACTAAATTAGGTAATTTTTTCATGTTTTTTTCTTTTGCTAATTTTTCTTTACTAAAAAAGTCTTGTATGTGTCTTTTACAAATTCCTTTTTGAACAGCTAATTTAAAAAATAGTTTGTTTCTTTCACAAAATAATTTTTTCTTTTTTTCTTCCATTTTATTTTCTTCTTTTATTTCAATGTTTCCTAATCTATATTGGTATTTTTTACTTTTACGATACATTTTTAATATATATTTTTCTATATTTCTGTTTATTCCCTTTTTATCATTGTTATAATAACCAATATATTTTACTAATATACTAGCTATTTCTGCTTTATTGGCTCCTAATATGTCCTTAAATATTTGATCTCCAATGTATACTACTTTATCTTTTTCAAGTTTCATTAATTTTACAGCTTTTAAATAATTTACTGGACTAGGCTTTCCAGCATTGTCAATATATGAACAATTTTCAATATTTTTTAAAAATCTTTCAATTCGTTTTACTCCATTATCTGACAATAAAAATGTTTTAAATCCTATTTTTTGAATTTTTTTAAAAAGTTCATCTATCTCAGGAGTAGAATCAGCTCCGTGAGGTACTAAGGTATTATCTATATCAAATATTAAGCCTCTATAACCTTTATCATATAATTTTTCGTAATCTATTGTAAATACATTTTCTACATATTCAAATGGATACAATTTTTTCAACATATAAATACATCTCCTTTTAACTTCTTATTACTCATACAATTAAGCAAACAAGAAGGATTGTTTGTTCAAATACATTATAATTCATTAACAATTATAGTTTTTATACCTTAAAAAGTCAATTTATTTATTTTGTAATTATTATTCAACATTGCACAAAAGTCTTTTATTTTTTTTAAATCAGTGATATTATATAAAAAAATATCTATGGAGTGTGAATTCAAATGATAAACAGAGATAAAAATCCAGAATTTTTAAATTCATTTTTAGACTATTCTATTACTATTTTAAATAAATCACCTAACTCTGTTAAAGAATATAATTATGACTTAAATATGTTTTTAAAATATATGATGATAGAATTTAAAGATACAAATGAAAAAGATTTTGATAAAATAGATATATCAAATTTTAGTGTAGATACATTGAAAAAAATTAATTTAAATAACATTCATTCTTTTATTTCATATTTAGCTACAACTAACCAAAGCAAAGCTTCTACAAGAGCTAGAAAAATTTCTACAATAAGAATATTTTTTAAATATTTAGTTAATAAAGCAAATATTCTAACTGAAAATCCAGCACAAAACTTAGAAACTCCTAAACTTGATAAAAGAATGCCAAAATATTTATCATTAGAAAATAGTAAAAAACTTTTAGATGTTGCTAGTAACGAAGACAATAGAAATAATGAGAGAGATTATGCAATTACAACTCTTTTCTTAAATTGCGGTATACGTTTATCTGAACTTGTTGGAATCAATGTAAATAATATTGATTTTAGTGAATGTAAGATGACTGTTATTGGTAAAGGGAACAAAGAAAGAACAATTTATTTAAATAGTGCTTGTATGAGAGCAATAAACAATTATTTACAAGTTAGACCTAAAAATGCAAAAAAAGATTCTAAAAATTCTGATAAAGCTTTATTCTTAAGTGAAAGAAAAGAACGTATTAGCAATAGAACTGTTCAGCACATTATATATAAAGAGTTACAAGAAGCTGGACTTGATAGCCAAAGATATTCTGTACATAAATTAAGACATACAGCAGCCACTCTTATGTATCAGTATGGTAATGTTGATATAAGAGCTTTACAAGAATTACTCGGACATGAAAGTATTTCTACAACAGAAATATATACCCATGTAAATAATGAACAAGTTAGAAATGCTGTTGAAAGTAATCCATTATCAAATTTATAAAAATAAAAGAAGCTTATTTATTATAAGTTTCTTTTATTTATAAGTAGGAATAATAATTTCTTGTCCATCTAATAAATTAGTATTTGATAAATTATTAATTTGTTGTAAATCATATACAATATATCTAACATCTTTATCCTTATAATAATCATTATTTTTTTTTTCGTTTTTAGCTATTCCCCATAATGTTTCACCTTGCACTATTATTTCATTTTTATATACTTCTTCTGTTTTAGAATAAGATTTATTTGTGAATATAACTCCACACATTACTATAATTCCTAACAATATTGTACAATTTAAAAAAAATTTTTTTACATTAACTATTTTTATTTTCATATTTTACCTCCATAGAATATATGTTCGCTTGTTGAAATTATTATATACGAACATATATTCTATGTCAATACTTTTTTTAATTTTATAAATATTTTTTATAGAATTGATAAAATTCATTTATATGGTATAATTCAAATGGTGATTTTGTATGAAAATATTATTTAAAAATAAAACTAAATATACTGAAAATAGTTATAAAAAATTTCTAGAATTTCATAGTAATAAATTTGGATTTAAAAATACATTTTATATTTTATTTATGAGTATGATTTTATTTACATGTATTATATTATACTTTGTTAATCATTTTTATTTACAAGCTTTTTTAGCAATGATATTACTAGCATTATTTTTAGTATTAAAAATAATAAAACCGACATTAAAGGTAAAAAAAGACTTTGAAAGCGATAAAATTCAAAATGAAAAAATTTTTAAATTTATATTTTGCAAAAATTATTTTAAAATATATAACAATTTAAAATATGATAAAGTAAAATATACAAAGCTATATAAAATATTTGAAACAACTGATTTCTTTTATTTATATGTAGATGATGAAAATTCCCTTCTAGTAGACAAAAAAGGGTTCTACTATGGAACAGCTGATGAATTTTCAAAATTTCTAAAGAAAAATTATTGGTTTAAGTATAAACTTATAAAGAGTAAAAATTAAAATAAATAGTATCTAATATAAGAAAAATGCACTTATAAATATTAAATTTATTAAAAGATTTAATATTTTAAGTGCATTTTATTTATATTCATAACAATATCGGTTGTATTTGCTCTCTATTTAAAGCTGTCTCTATTGTTTTTATTATATAATCAGGATCAAAGACTAATGAACGTGGTTTGGTTATAGGATTATCTTGTCTAAATGGTACAAAATAATAATTGCTTCTATTTAATAATTTTCCTATGTTCTCTGCATTTCCACTTAAACCATTATTAGTTGATGCTGCTATAACTAGTGGATTGTTATTTCTTAAATGTGATTTTGCAGCCATTGTTGCAGGTGTATCTATTATATCATTTGCAAGTTTTGCCATTGTATTTCCTGTAGCTGGTGCTATAACCATTATATCTGTCATCTTTTTAGGCCCTATAGGTTCTGCATCTTTTATAGTATGAATTATTTTATTTCCTGTTATTTCTTCTATTTCTTTTATAAAGTCTTCTGATTTACCAAATTTAGTATCTAAATTATATGCATTAAAAGACATTATTGGAATAATTGTGGCTCCTAATCTTACTAATTCTTTCATTTTAGGTATTGTTTTACTGAAAGTACAAAAAGATCCTGTAAGTACAAATCCAATTTTTACTCCTTCAAAATTCAAATATATCACTTCCCCCTTTCATATTACTTTATATATAATATGAAATTATGTAAATTTATGAGATAGTTTTCAAATTTTTATTTACTTAAATCGTATAATATGATAAAATAATACAAATTGATTTTTGGAGGTAAAATTGTGAAAAATAATGAGCTAATATTAATACTTGACTTTGGAGGACAATATAATCAACTTATTGCCAGAAGAGTAAGAGAATGTAATGTATACTCTGAAGTAGTACCATTTGATATTTCAATAGAAAAAATTAAAGAAAAAAATCCTAAAGGAATCATATTTACAGGTGGACCTGCTAGTGTTTATGGAGAAGATTCTCCAAAATGCTCTAAAGAAATATTTGAATTAGGAATACCTGTTTTAGGTATATGTTATGGTATGCAACTTATTACACATACATTAAATGGTACAGTTGCAAGAGCAAATAAAAGAGAATATGGAACAACAGATGTTAATATAGATAACACTTCCCTATTATTTCAAGGGTTTGAAAGTACAAATGGTTTCTTAATGAGCCATACAGATTATGTAGAAAAAGTTCCAGAAGGTTTTAAAAATATAGGTTATACATCTTCTTGTCCTAATGCTGCAATGGAAAATGAAGAAAAGAAACTTTATGGAATTCAATTCCATCCAGAAGTTAATAATTCTGTAAATGGTACTTTAGTAATTAAGAATTTCTTATATAATATATGTAAATGTACTGGAGATTGGACAATGTCTTCTTTTGTTGAAGATTCAATTAAAATTTTAAAAGAAAAAATCGGAGATAAAAAAGCTTTATGTGCATTATCTGGAGGTGTTGACTCTTCAGTTGCAGCAGTTTTATTAAGTAAAGCTATTGGAAAAAACTTAACTTGTATATTTGTTGACCATGGTTTACTTCGTAAAAACGAAGGTGATGAAGTTGAAGAAATTTTCACAAAACAATATGATATTAACTTTATAAGAGTTAATGCTAAAGATAGATTTTTAGATAAATTATCAGGTGTTACAGATCCTGAACAAAAAAGAAAAATAATTGGTGAAGAATTTATTAGAGTTTTTGAAGCAGAAGCTAAAAAGTTAGGTACAGTTGATTTTCTTGTACAAGGTACTATATATCCTGATGTTATTGAAAGTGGTCTTGGTAAAGGTGCTGTAATAAAAAGCCATCATAATGTTGGTGGACTTCCTGATTATGTTGATTTTAAAGAAATTGTAGAACCACTAAAAAGTTTATTTAAAGATGAAGTTAGAAAAACTGGTTTAGAATTAGGAATACCAGAAAAATTAGTTTATAGACAACCATTCCCTGGTCCAGGATTAGCTATAAGAGTTATTGGAGATATAACTGAAGAAAAATTAGATATACTTAAAGAAGCGGACTATATTTTTAGAGAAGAAATTGCAAATGCAGGTTTAAATAAAAATATAAATCAATATTTCGCTGTTTTAACAAATTTAAGATCTGTTGGTGTTATGGGTGATGAAAGAACTTATGATTATACACTTGCACTTCGTGCTGTAGAAACAACTGATTTTATGACAGGTGTTTGGAGTAGAATACCTTATGATATATTAGAAAAGGTTTCTAGTAGAATTGTAAATGAAGTTAAACATATTAACAGAGTTGTGTATGATATCACATCTAAACCACCAGCAACAATTGAATGGGAATAATAATTTATATTATAAAAAATGAATCCTAAATTATAATTTAGGGTTCATTTTTACTATTTCTTCTATATTAAGTTTTCCTGCTCTAGTAATTGAATTATATCCATATTTTTCATTTAAATTATCTATTACACTATCCAATTTGTCTTGTTTTTTATTGTTATTATTATCAAATAAAGATATTTGCAGTTCATCCTTTTTTATTAGTCCATCTACTCTTAAACCAACTAATCTTATTGGTTTTTGATTTTTATACATTTCTTGTAACAATTCTTTTGATTTTATATATATTTCTTTAGTATTAGAAGTTGTTGTACTTAACTTTTTTTGATGAGAATAATCTTCAAAATCTTTTGTTCTTAGTTGTACACTAACAGTTGTAGCAACCATATTATACTTTCTAAGTCTGTATGATACCTGTTCTACTAATGTAAGAAGAATTTCATTTAGTTCTTCCATTTTATAAATATCTCTTGGTAACGTAACAGAATTTCCTATACTTTTAGGATCTTCCTTTATATATTTTACAGGTGTTGTATCTATTCCATTTGCATACTCCCACATCATATTACCATGTTTTCCAAACAATTTAATTAATATTGTTTTGTCTGTTTTTGCTAAATCACCTATTGTTTTTATTCTCATATTGTATAATTTTGGTGCTGTTTTTCTTCCTAACATAAATAATTCTTTTACTGGAAGTGCCCACATTTTACTTTCTATTTCATTTTCAAACAATGTATGTATTTTATCAGGCTTTTCGAAATCTGATGCCATTTTAGCCAATAACTTATTATGTGCTACTCCTATATTTACTGTAAATCCTAATTCTTCTTTTACTCTTTTACTAATTTCTTTTGCTTTCTCTAATAATGTACTATTTAGCAAAAAATTAGTCATATCCAAAAAACATTCATCTATACTATATCTTTCTATTTTATCGGTATATTCTAATAACAAATTATATAATAGATTTGAATATTTTCTATATACTTTAAACTCACTTGAAAATACTTGTAAATTTGGACATTTTTTTCTTGCTTGATATAATGTTTCGCCAGTTACTATTCCACATTCTTTTGCTTTCATACTTTTAGCTAAAACTATTCCAGAACGTTTTTGTTCATCTCCACCTATAACAGAAGGTATATTTCTTATATCTATTTCTTCTCCGTTTTTTAGTTTTTCTACAGCAGTCCAACTTAAAAAGGCATTATTAACATCTACATGTAATATTTGTCTTTCCATAATTATCACCTAAAATTATTATAGAATATTTGTTTGCTTTTGTCAAGAAAAAAAGAAACAGTATTAAACCGCTTCTTTTATGTTTATATATATTCATCAATGTTAAACTCGTATTTGCCAAATGGATTTTCATTTACAAAGATATAATTTGATATAATACTATTTCTAAAAATCTCTTCACTTTCTTTTGATTTAGTAAGTAATACTGTACAAAACTTATTACCATATTTATTTAAATATTCAACAGCTTTATTAATATTTTCGAATTCATCATAAATCTCTAAATCAATAAAATTCTTTTCTGCATATTGATATATTATTTCTTGTAATTCTTCTAATTCATCTGTATCGCAATATAAATCAATATTATTAAACGGATAATATATCAAATTATTTATTTGTATCTTTTTATATAGCTCAAATGTATTTTTGTTTCCTATACAAATAACTTTATCAATTTCAGCATTTTGAGCAATAGCATTTTTATCTAATAAATTAAATATAAATATTTTGTTTTCGATTCTATAATCATTTAATATATTTTGAACGATATTAACTATTAATTTATTTATACCTAACATATAATCCTCTATTGCTAAAATTAGCTTATTATTCGTTTTAATAGCTTCTATGCACAATTCTAAAGTAATATATGGACTTCCATAATAAGATATTAATATATTTTTAGAATTTTTATTTAATATTAATTCTTTTTCTTGTGAATTTTTTATAATATTTACTAGCTTTTCTATATCTATATTAGTATCATATATATTTTTATCTATATCATTAACCCTTTTAAATTCTTCTTTATTATCTTTTATTTCTAACATAATATCATTTAATATTTTTTTATATCTATCTTTATTTATACTTATATTAGTACTTTTCTTTTTTAAAACATCTTTTAATGTTTCTTCCATGTTTTTCTCCTATTTTAATCTTCTAGAATTTTCTATACTTTCTATTGTTTTATCTATTTTTTGTATTTGCTCTTCAGTATATCTACTTTGGTCTTTTCCAACTTCAAAATAATCCTTTATATTACTTCCCCATCTACTAGAATGATTCAATCTATCAGCATTTCTAGCTTCTCTTACTTCTGCTAATTCTCCTAAATTTATAACTTTACCACCTAAGGTTTCATCAGTTATATAATTTTTTGATTTATCAAATTGTTTTTTAGATAATATATATGTAGCATTTCCATAAGAAGGAACAACTCTATTTTGAGATTTTTTAAACATCTTTTCTATTATTACAGTACCATCATTTATATTTGGTAATTCAAATATAATATATCCATCTCTTAAAACTTCTTGTGAATATTCATTATCTAATAAAGATATTAATTGCCATCTTGCAAATGGATCTGTAATATATGCATTTTTAACATCTATTATAGAATTGTTATTTCTTTTTAAACGTTTTTGGCCTTTACTATTTGAACTATTTTCGTCTGTAACTAAATTTAAATATTGCATTAATTCCATTTTCATTTCAAAATCTTGTTCATCATCAAAAGTACTTCCAATTAAAGCTAATTTATCTTCATCTGATATTTCTTTTGATCTTAATACTTGTTTTATCATATCTAAATTTAAAACATTTTCTTTATATAATCTTTTAGCATCTATAGGTTTTAATATTCCTTTGTTAAACATATCTTGAGTTATTGAATCTCCTCCCCACTCTATTGCAGTATCAACCGGAATAATTCCTAATTTATACATTTGTTTTAAATCCTCTTCTTCAAAATCTTCTCCAAGTTCTTCAACCAATCTATTTCCATTTTCTCTTTTTTCTGATATATCCTTACCTTTAACTCTTAATTCTTTATATAATTGCATATAACTATTAAATGTTTCTTCATCTTTTCCGTACATATAAAATTCTTTATATAATCTTATCATTTCTTCTTCTTGAACAATTTCTTCTATATGTAATTCAGAAAATTCATTTAACTCTTTTATTTGTTCTAAAGTAATAATACCATCTGAATATAAGTCTAATATATATTGTTTATCAATCATTCCACCATTTAATAATTGCTCATATATCTTTACTGGCATATCATTTTTTGTATTTAATACATATTCTAGTACCTCATCATTTATCATTTCATATTGCATTAAATACTCAAAGTTTGATGGATTATTTAATATTTGCATTAATTCATCCATATTAATTTCTAATAGTTTTAGTACTATTGGATCATATTCTGTTAATGGAACCTCATATTCCAATATTTCTCTTTTCATAGCTTTTATTGTATTTTTCCCTATAAACTTATTATCTATAAAGTTTTCATCTAACATTTTCTTTAACTCTTTTGGAAAAATACTTATTTTTTCTTGGCTATCTGTATCTTCTAAAATTTTAAACTTACTTTTTGATGTTTTTGTTTTTGGATCAATTTGATTATAAATTTCTTTTAATTGTTCTATAATTAATTTGCACATATTTCCTTCAATCTCTTTAACATCTAAATACTTTAAGTTTCTATAAATTCCTATAGCCATCATTTTATCAACCTGTATAAACTTTGAATATTCTTTAAATGTTTCTTTTAATCGCTTATAAAATTCTTTTCTGTACTCTGGTGTTTGCATATGCTTTTCTATTTCTTGTTCACTACAATTATAATATGTAGGTAAAGTATTATTAACAGTATTTTGTACAGTATAGTCTATTAAATATTCTGAAAAATTAGGATCATTTGATGAAACCAAATCTGGAATATCTTCCCAACTTAAAGTTGAACAAATCAAATCTAAACTTTCATTTTCATCAAGTTTTTGTAATTTATGAGTATTTTTTTGAGAAGTTTTTCCATTATTCAAAATATCCATATTTACAATTTGTTCTTTATTGTTTTCATCTAAGATTAATATACTACCTTTATAGTTTTTTAAAAGTTCTTTTGCTATATTCATCTTTCTTTCTATACTTTCTTCAGGAACAGAAACCTTTTCTCCAACTTGTTTTATCTCAAATCTTTTATTTTCTTTTTTCATTTCTCTTTTTACTGTTTCCATTCTATATAGCTGTGTCAAAACAAATTTTTCAATATCTATATTTTTTTCATTTTCTTTTATAAAATTAGTAATATAATCCATTTTAGTAGTATGTCTTTTTTGAGAAAAAAGATTATTAATTTCCTCAATTAATTGTTCATCTTTAATAAAAATTTGAAAATCAATATTGCTTGCAAATATTCCTATTTTTTCTAAAACTTCACCAATAGACATATCTTTTAAATCTTTCATACAATTCTCCTTTTTTAAACTACTATCTTATATTATATCATATTTACATAATATTTGCAAATGCTCCATTAATTGTAAATTATAATTTGTTAATGCCAAAAAAATTAGAACTTATTTAAAAGTTCTAATTTACCATTTGACTCATACATTTATATATTAAATTTGTCCAAGTTGATGATGCTGGACAAAATCTTTTTTTAACACCATCTAATGTTTTACCTGCATAAAATCTACCACTTGTAGATAAATATTTATTGTGAAGAGTACTAGCCGCTTTTTCTAATCCTTCTTCAACAGTTGCAAATCTTAATAATTTACCATTTGACATTAAGCTTATATAGTTATGAGTATTTCTGTGATTAGATGCTATATTCCATCCTGATTCACCAGCTATTAAACCACAGAAAAATATTTCATTTAATTCATATTTTTTACATAAGTCATATATTGTATCACTATTATTATAGAAGAACTTTGTTGTGTCTTGTTTTGTATTTGCTACTAATGTTTTAAAATCTTCTTTTGATAATCCTGTTCTTTCTGTTAAATCCATATTTCTTGATATAGATACTTCATCTAATGATACATATTTTTCTTCTGATACAGCTTCTCTAATACTTGATGAAGATCTGCTTGTTATTGTTGCACTTTTTTCTCTTATTGTACTTCTACTACTAGTTTCTTTGCTTTGTTCTGCTACTTCTACTTTATTTGTTTCTTCTACTATTTCATTATTTACTGTTTTATCAGCTACTTCTATTTCTTGGTTATTTAAATTGTTTATTGTTATAAATATTGTTAAAAAAACTATTGCTAAACTTACATATATTATTTGTCCAATTCTTAGTTTAGTATTATTATTTTCTTTCATATTTTCCTCCTTTTTTTGAAAGCACCTCTTCATTATACCATTTTATTACTGTCTTGTCAAATTATGACAAATGTATGAAGGATTATTATGAAAAAAATATTACTAATTTATTGCAAAATTAATGCCGTCTTGCAACTATATCTTTCATATTTTCTATTAAATCATCTATCTCTTTTGGAGTAACAATCATATTATAATCAGATGGATTTAAAGCATCTTTTATTTCTTCGTAGTTATCTTTTTCTTTTATTTCATTTAAATATGAATTAGATTTGGCATCATTTTGTAATTTATCTATAAAAAGATTTAACGAATCATTTACCAATACCGCTGTTTCTACAACTGTTGGTATTCCTAAAGCTATTACTGGAATTCCTAAAGTTTTTTCACTTATTTCTGTTCTTGCATTTCCAACGCCACCACCTGGAATTATTCCAGTATCAGAAATTTGTATTGTACTACTAATTCTTTCTATACTTCTAGATGCTAATGCATCAATTACTACAACTAATTTTGGATGAGTATTTTCTATAATTCCCTTTAAAATTTCAACTGTTTCTATTCCTGTTGTTCCTAAAACTCCAGGAGCAACAGCACTTACACTTCTTGTATCTTTTTCTACAACATCTGGCACATATTTTATTAAATGACGAGTAACATCTATTTCATTAATTACCTTAGGACCTAAACTATCTGGTGTTACATATATATTACCTAATCCAACTATTATAATCTCATCTTGTTTTTGTACATGCATATCTAAAATATTTTTTAATTCATTTGTTAATACCTCTGATGCATTTTGTATATCCTCTTCTTGTGCTAATTTTAATTTTTTAATATCTATTGTAATATAATTTCCAATAGGTTTTCCTATTGCTTTTTCTCCTTCTTCATTTAATATTTTTACTTTTTCTACTGAGATTTTATCATTAATTTCTTCTTTTGTACTTTCTATACCATTTATATCATTTTCTATACTATTTGCTTTTTTGTATATATCTCTTCTTTCTGTTGCTAAATCTGTTCTAAAATTATACATATAAATAATCAACTCCTTAAATAAATCTATTAATATTATTTATATATTTTACAAAATTATGCAAAATAAATAAGAACGGTCATTGACCGTTCTTATAAACTTACAAAAACTTTATTATTTTTAAAATCTTCAATAAGACTTTTATACTTTTCAACATCACTTAATGGTCTCCCACAAGCAATGTTTACTTTTTCCTTTACAAGTTCTTTACCATTATTAATTGGATATTCCAATTCTAAATTAATCTCAAATGGAAATTCAAGCTCATCTATTCCCATAATTCCTTGCCAAGAAATTTCCATTTGATTTACTAATTCTTCAGTTAATTTCATTGCATCATTTCTAGAATATAATTCCTGAAGAATATATGAAGAATACAAATTAAGAATCCATTTATCATTTTCCAGCTTTCCATACATATAATCATTTGTTAGTAAGCCTTCTAAAAACTTAAAATTATCTTCTTCATTAAAGTAAACAACTATAAATCCATTATTAATGATTTGTTCATGTATTGTATTTTCTAACCGAAAAACAACTTCATAAGCTAAAGTTTTCATAAATTTTCCCTCCTGTCTTAATCATAATGTATGCTAACCTAATTTTTGATTAGCTTTTTTACTTTTTATAGTTTTTATTTTACCACAATTTTATGTAAAATGCAATGTTTAAAAAATTCCTATGTTTTTGATCTATTTATATTGATATAAAAATAGTGTATACATTATTTTTCAAATGTATACACTATAAAATACAATCTCTTTTTTCCACTTAAAGTTATTTTATTGCTATACTCTAATCACGGCTTTAGAGTACCACTCTACTAATAAAGTGAGGAACGTAGTCCAATGACGCAATTGCTGTTAGTCGTCCTACTGGCATTGCAACAAGAAGCTGGATTGTTGCCACCGTTGTTGCAACTACCTCCCCTAACGTTACAAGGATTGTAGGTGTTGGCAGTAGTCTCTAATATCCACTCATATTCATTTCCAGCAAAATCATATATATTCATTTTGTTAGTATCTTCACTTGCTCCTGTTGTTAATAATTGGTAGTATGATGTACTGCTATTGGTTTTACTTGATGTTACATAATTTAATGTATCTGTACCAAATGGTGTCCATATGCTTGATGATAAACTTGGATTTATATTATATTTTCCTCTTGATAATGTTATACTACTATTAGCATAATTTCCCCAACTTGTACTATTTTGTTTTATATAATATTGTGCTGTATTCTCAGTTGTATCCCAATTACCTTTTACTTCTAAAAACTTACATACTAAATTCCATTGGATTCCATACATTAAACTACTTGTTTTATTTCCTGTACTCATTCCATTTGCTAATTGTTGTGCATCACTACAAGTCACAAAATTATATGGTATCATATCTTTTCTGCTTACAGCTTTTGGTGTGTTGCTTGTTATTTCTGTTCTACTATATCTTGCTAAGCTTGTATTCTCATCACTACCTGCTATTCCAGCTTCATATCTCCCTATATAAAATCCCTTATTTTTATATATGCTACTTAACATTTTATTATAATTTGTATTATATTCATTATATGTTAATCCACATCCATTATTTAGTAATTTTTGTGCTTCTGTTAATCCCTCTGTACTCGCTGTTACTAATGTTTCTCCATCCATAGCATACCACTTATCTGTATAACTTTCCCTATAATCACTTGCATATGCTATTAAATCTGCTTTTATATTATCATAATCTGTACTATTTTTTGCAGTTGTAAATACTGTTGGTGGTACTTCTATCCATACCCATTCATTTTGATTACTATCTATCATTACTATTCCTGTGTTTTCATTTGTAGTTGCGTCTATTGATGCTCCTTCTGGCATTGCTGATTTCGCTTGTTTTACAACTTCTGATTCAACAACTGGTTCATCTTTTCCTGTTGTGTTTGATGTTATTGTTCCATCTGCTGTTATTGTTACTTCATAACTTCCTTTTTTTACTGTCCATGGTAAATTATTATCTGCTGATTTTGTTATTATTGTTCCACTTATTTTATTTAATTCTTCATCTAATGCTTTTAAATCTATACTTGCTGTATCATTTACTCTTGATGCTATTACTGCTAATTTTACTTGTTCTTCAAATTCTGCTTTACTATTTGTTTCTCTTGCATTTGTTGCTTGTTTTAGTATTCCATTATCTCCTGTCAACATCGTTATTGTTACTCCTGCTAGTATTAATAATATTATAATTGTTATTACTAATGCTATTAATGTAATACCTTTAGTTTGCTTTATTTTCATACTTTTTGCTCCTTTGTATTTTTTCCTTGTTTTTATCTTTATTTATTTTGTACACTTTTTTATTTTACAATACTTTTTTTATTAATTTAAAAAATTCCTATAATATTTCCATTATCATCTATATCTATATTTTCTGCTGCTGGCACTTTAGGAAGTCCTGGCATTGTCATGATTTTACCTGCTAAAATTACTATAAAACCTGCTCCTAATTTTAATTCTACATTTCTTACTGTTATACTAAAATCATCATCACATTCTAGATTTTTTGCATTATCAGAAAAAGAATATTGTGTTTTAGCTATACAAATTGGTAAATTTCCATATCCCATTTTTTCTATTTTTTCAATATTTTCTATAGCTTGATCTTCGTATATAACAGATTTGGCTCCATATATTTCAGAAGTAACTTTTTCTATTTTTGTTTTTACATCATCTTGTAATTCATAAGTGTATGTAAATTTTTCTTCTTTCTCTGATAATTCAACAATTTTATTTGCTATATCTATTGCTCCATCAGAGCCTTTTTCCCAACCTTCTACAAGACTTAATTCTATTTGTTTTTCATTTAATTTATTTTTTAAATATTCTATTTCTCTTTGACTATCTTTACTATATTTATTTAATGCTACTATAACATTTAATCCAAATTTATCTTTTATGTTTTCTATATGTTTGTATAAATTATTCATGCCTTTTTCAAGAGCTTCTATATTCTCTTCTTGAATTTTATCTTTTTCAACTCCACCATGATATTTAAGAGCTTTAAGTGTTGCAACACATACAACTACATCAGGTTTTATTTCTGCTTGTCTACATTTTATATTTAAAAATTTTTCTGCACCTAAATCAGCCCCGAATCCTGCTTCTGTTACTGCATAATCTGCTAATTTTAAAGCAAGTTTAGTCGCAATTATGCTATTACATCCATGTGCAATGTTTGCAAAAGGTCCTCCATGTATTAAACAAGGTGTATGTTCTAAGGTTTGTACTAAATTTGGTTTTATTGCATCTTTTAATAAGACAGCAATACTTCCTTCTGCCTTTAAATCTTTAGCATATACAGGTTCTCCTTTTTTGTTATATCCTATAACTATATTTCCAACCCTTTTCTTTAAGTCAATTAAATCTTTTGATAAACACAAAATAGCCATTATTTCTGAAGCAACAGTTATATCAAATGAATCTTCACGTGGTTGCATATTTTTTTCGCCAGATAAACCAGTTTGGACTTTTCTTAATTGTCTATCATTTAAGTCAACACATCTTTTCCAAATAACTTTTTCAATTTCTAAACTATTTCCTGAAAATATATGATTATCTATTAATGCAGATAATAAATTATTTGCAGATGTTATTGCATGAATATCACCTGTAAAGTGTAAATTTATATCTTCCATAGGTGCTACTTGAGCTCTACCTCCGCCTGTTGCTCCACCTTTAATTCCAAATACAGGTCCTAATGATGGCTCTCTTAAAGCTAATATTGATTTTTTCCCAATTTTTTTTAGTCCATCTGCTATACTAATTGATATTGTTGTCTTTCCTTCTCCTAATGGTGTTGGACTAATTGCTGTTACTAATACTAATTTACCATTTTTATTTTTTTCAATTTTATTATATAAATCATTTGATATTTTTGCTTTATATTTTCCATATAATTCTAAATCATCTTCATTTATATTTATATTTTTTGCAACATCTACTATATTATCTAATTTTGTATTTCTTGCAATCTCTATATCTGTCATAAATTTCACCCTCTTTTAAAAGATACATCCCATTATTATACCAATTATTGCTCCTACCAATACTTGTAAAGGAGTATGACCTAATGCTTCTGCTAATCTCTCTGAAACCTCTACTCCTGACAATCCAGGTGTCTCTACTATTTTATTTAATATTGATGCTTGTTTTCCAGCAGCTCTTCTTACTCCAGCAGCATCATACATAACTACAAAAGAAAATATTAAAGATATAGCGAAAATTGCACTGTCTAATCCATAATTTTTTCCTATTAAAGTAGTTAAACTCATAACAACAGCTGAATGAGAACTTGGCATTCCACCAGCACCTAATATTCTTTTAAAATTAAATTTCTTTGTTGTAACTAAATCATATATCACTTTAAATGTTTGTATACCAAACCATGAAAGTAATGGTATATATATATATTTATTTTGTATAAAGTTAATTAAATATTCCATCTTACCCTTTTATTTATCTCCTAATCTTCATTATTGTTAAAATCTTTTTCTGTAATATCTCCATCTTTTTCAAGAAGAATTGATATTCTTTTTTCTGCTTTTTGCAAAATATCATTACATTCTTTAGATAATTTCATACCTTCTTCAAATTTATTTACAGATTCATCTAAATTTAAATCTCCTTTTTCAAGTTCAGTAACTAAATTTTCTAAATCTTTCATTTTTTCTTCAAAATTATTTTCTTCCTTCATTTTTTACCTTCCTATATATCATTAATTTGATGTTACTTTTTCTGTATCTAAATCAACATCATACCAAGCAATTGCTTCTGTTGTTTCACTACTATTTACTGATATTGTATATTTATTACCATTTTTATTTGCTATATTAAAATATACAGAATCATCATCACTTCCCCATTCTTTTTTTACTAAATTAATTGCTTTTTCTTCTTTATTTTGTGATGAATCCTCTTCTTTTTCAGAATTAGTTTCTTCTTTTCCTATAACATTTGATGTTGTATTTTCGTTTATATTGTTTGCATCAATATTATTCTCTTCTTTTAGAGTATTATTACTTGTTATTTGATTTTTAACTGTATTATTAACTACATTTTCATTTTCTATTTTTACTAAGTTTTGATCTATTGAAGAATCTTTTCTATCTAAAATCATAATAAGTGATATACTAAATATTAATGAAAAAATAATTACAATTATTACATTTTTTATTTTATTATTCAAATTTACCACTCCTTATTCTATTACTTTTGCTTTTCTTGTTCCATCATAAAATTTAATATCTATTTCATCTTCTTGTTTTAAACTTTTAGAACTTTTTATAATTTTTCCATTCATCTCTGTTAAACTATATCCTCTTGTTAAAGTTTTTAATGGGCTTAAAGTATCTAGTTTTGTTACCAGTTCTATATATTTTGATGATGAATCCTTTTGCTTCATTCTAATGCTATTTACTAGACTCTTAATATAATTATCAATTATTAAATAATTGTCATTTATATTTTTTAATGGATCTTTAAACACCCTACTTGTCATGCATTTTTCATATCTTAATCTCATTAATTCTGTTTTCTTTTTTAATGCTAATCTTAATCTTTTATTATATAAATTTATTTTATCATTTAATTCATAAATATCTGATACTGCTAATTCCGCTGCTGCAGATGGGGTTGGTGCCCTTAAATCTGCTACAAAATCTGCTATTGTAAAATCTGTTTCATGTCCTACTGCTGATATTATAGGGATTTCCGAATTATAAATTTCTCTTGCAACGATTTCTTCATTAAATGGCCACAAATCTTCTAATGAACCTCCACCTCTTGCTAAAATTAATACATCTGCAAGTTTTTTTTCGTTCATTAATTGAATTCCTTTTGCAATTTTCTCTGCTGCACCTTGTCCTTGAACTGGAACTGGTAGTAATCGTATATATACATTTGGATTTCTTCTTGTAGAAACATTAATTATATCTCTTATAACAGATCCAGTTTGTGATGTTAAAACACCAATAACTTTAGGCATTTGTGGTATTTTCTTTTTATGGCTTATATCAAAAAGTCCTTCTTGTTCTAAGTTTTTCTTTAATTCTTCATATTTAGTATATAAATCACCTAAACCATCTTCTTGCATTGCTTTTACATATATTTGATATACACCATCACGTTCAAAAACAGAAACAGTGCCAAAAACCATTACTTTCATTCCATCTTTTGCATTAAATTTTAATCTTTCTGCATAACTTTTAAACATTATACATTTAATTAAAGAATTTTCATCTTTTAATGTAAAATAAAGATGTCCTGTGTAATGGCTTTTAAAATTTGATATTTCTCCCTTTACCAATATATCAGTTAATAGTTCATCAGATTCAAATTTATCTTTTATATATTTATTTAAATCAGTTACTGATACTGCATTATATTTCATTACTATTAACTCCTATATATCTAACTCTTTTACAACACTTGCTAAAACTCCATTTACGAAGTTTTTTGAATTATCTTCGCCATATTTTTTGGCCAATTCAATAGCTTCATTTATTGCAACTTTATATGGTATTTCTTTATATTTTATTTCATAAATTGCTAATTTTAATAGACTTAAATCAATTTTAGAAATTCTATCTATTTTCCAATCAGATTTTAAATGTTTTTCTATTAATTCTGTTATTTCTTCTACATTTGAATTAATACCGAATATAACATCTTTTATATATTCTTTAGCATTTTCATCATCTATATTGTTGCTTTCTATATATAAATCTACTTGTTCTTCTATATTTGTTTCTTTTTGAATTTCCATACTATATATAAGCCTAAAAGTTAATTCTCTAATTGCTGATCTATTCATTTTTGCTCCTTTTACTACATTCTATCTATAAATTTTTTTATTTTTTCTTTTACATCATATTTGTTTTGTTGAACATAATTTCCAACAAATGCTCCTATTACTATTAAAATTATAGCAATAATTAATTTATATAAATTTGTAAGAAGAATTAATATAGCAATTATAATACCAATTATTGCACCTCTATAATTTTTTATAAATTCTTTTATATCGTTCATATTTATAGCTCCCTTCTATTATTTATTCTTTTGCTACTTCCTTTTTTGGAGCAATATTTTTTACTTTAATATTTACTTCTTTTACTTCTAAATCTGAAGCGTTTTTTATAGCTTCTTTTATTTTTTGTTGTAAATTAGCAGATAATTCTTTTATTACTGCATTCTGGCTTACTACTAAATTAACATATACTGTAACATTATTTTCTGCATCTAAACTTACATTAGTTGTAATTTCTTCTGCACTATCAAAATCTTTTGCTACTGTATTTACTAAATTTTCTAACGTATCTTTTGATATCATAAGTTTACCATTTTCGTTTTGTAATAAAACTCCTTGTTTATCTTTTTGACTTTCTTTTGAAGAATCAAAAAATATACATATAAGTGATAATAAAATAAATAAAATACTTACTCCTAAAACTATATTTGAGTATACTGAATTAAATAGCACTTTTGATATCATATTTCCTATTATTTCTATATCAACCCATCCAAATACTAATAAGCATAAAACTAATGATATTACTAACATAATTATTGAGTATATATTTAGTACAATTTTTTCTATAAATTTCATTTTATTTTCTCCCATCTTTATTACTAATTTTCACTATTTTCTTCTTGACTATCTACATTTTCTTCTTGTTTAGTTTCTTCTTTTACATCTTCTTTAGATTCTACTGTAGCTGTATTTACACCTTGCACATGTACATTTACTTCTTCTACTTTTAAACCTGTCATATTTTCTACTGCTTTTTTTACTCTGTTTTGTATTTCAAATGCAACATCTGGTATTCTTGTACCATATTCAACTACAATATTAACATCTATTTTAGCTTCCTTTTCTCCTGCTTCTACTTTTATACCTTTTGCTAAATTTTTCTTTCCACTTAAAACTTCTGAAATACCTCCTGCAAAGCCTCCTGACATACTTGCAACGCCTTGTACCTCTGATACTGCAACACCTGCTATAACTGCAATTACATCATTTGATATTTTAACACCTTCATTTTCTGTAGATGTTTCCTCTTTTATTTCTAATACTTCCTCATTATTATTTTCTTCCATATTTTTTACCTCCTAAATAAAAAATTGATATACTTTTTTTGTAGTATAAGTATATCAATCTTTTTTATTTTTTACAACTATTTTTAAATAATTAGTAATATTTTTATTTACTTTTCAAAGATCTATTCAAATACTTTTCCTACTTCTATATTATTTCCTCTTAAATAATCGCCAATGCCCATCTTTCTAGCATTTTCTCCTTGGATTTCAATTACATTTATAATTCCATCTTTAGCTTTAATTTGTAATCCTTGTTTTGAATCTGATATTATTACAGTTCCATTTTTTAAAGTTTGTTTGTCTAGTGGCAATTCTAATTTTTCTACTTTCCAAAATTTAACTTTTTTATTATCTATAAAACTATAAGCTCCCATAATTGGATTTAATCCTCTAACTAAATTTTTGATTTCTTCAGAGTTTTTATCTTCCCAATTAATTTTTGCCATATCTTTATTTAACATTGGTGCCATTGTAAAATTTTCGCCTTGTTTTTCTCTTGGTGCAGTTCCATTTTCTATATTTTTTAAAGTTTCTACTAATAATTCTCCACCAATTTTAGAAAGCTTATCCCACAATTCTCCTGTTGTTTCATTCTCTCCAATTTCAACTTCTCTTTTTAAAATAATATCTCCTGTGTCCATTCCTTCATCCATATACATTGTAGTTATTCCTGTTGTCTTATCTCCATTAAGTACAGCCCATTGAATAGGAGCTGCTCCTCTGTATTGTGGTAAGAGTGATCCATGAACATTAATACAACCATATTTTGCAATTTCTAATATTTCTTTGGGTAATATTTTTCCATATGCTACAACACATATAACATCTGGATTAATTTTTTTAAGTTCATCAATGAATTCTGTATTATTTCTTACTTTTACAGGTTGATATATTTTTAAATTTTTTTCAATTGCAAATTCCTTTACAGGTGATGCAATCATTTTCATTCCTCTTCCTTTTGGTTTATCCGGATTTGTTACAACCGCTTCTATATCATATCCTTCATTATATATAGCTTCTAAAGACTCTTTAGCAAAGTCTGGTGTTCCCATAAAAACTATTTTCAATTTATTTCCTCCTTGATTTACTATTATCTTCAGGTTCAATATATTCTAAAGTTCCTGGAATTATTTTATCTATAAATAATTCTCCATTTAGATGATCTACTTCATGACTCATAGCTTGAGCTAACAATTCTTTTCCTTTTACTTTTATTTTTTTACCATCTCTGTCTAATGCTTCTACTGTAACTTCCATAGGTCTTATTATTTTAGCAAATTGATTTGGAAAACTTAAACATCCTTCCTCTACTTCTTGTTCTCCCTTTTCTTTTTTTATTTCTGGATTTATTAAAACTAGAACTCCATTATCATCATATAAATCAATAACAACTACTCTTTTTAATACACCAACTTGTACAGCAGCAAGTCCTACCCCATTAAACTTATGCATTGTTTCAATCATATCATCAATTAATTCTTGAATTTTGTCATCAATAACTTCTACTTCTCTTGATTTCTTTTTTAATATTTCGTCTCCTTCTTGTCTTATTTGTCTAATTGCCATTGTATTTTTCCCCCTAACTTTTTACATCATATTATTTGGATTTACATCTATTGATATTTTTGTGTTTCTTAAATTTTTATCATAAACCTTCTTTAAGTAATCATTTAAAATCTCATTTACTTCTTGTGTCATATTTCCTTTTAAAATAATTCTCCATCTAAATTTATTTTGTATTCTATCTATTGGAGATGGTACTGGTTTAAATACATTAAATCCTGTATTTTCCATTTTTTCTTTTAAATATTCATATGATTTATTACTTATACTAGCAATTTCATCTTCTCTTGTACTATTAAAGCTAATTAATATTATATCGCAAAAAGGTGGATATTTCAACTGTTTTCTTAATGCTATTTCTGTATTAAAAAACATATTATAATTCTGTTGTTTTGCAGTTTGAATAGCAAAACTATCTGGATTATATGTTTGTATAATTACTTTTCCATCATCGCTTTCTCTTCCTGCTCTTCCCGCTACTTGTGTTAATATTTGAAATGTTCTTTCATTTGCTCTATAATCATCAATATTTAAACTACTATCAGCTGCCATAACTCCAACTAAAGTTACATTTGGAAAATGATGACCTTTTACAATCATCTGTGTCCCTATTAAAATATCTATTCCATCATTTTTAAAACTATTTAATATATCTTCGTGAGAGTTTTTCTTTGTTACTGTATCTATATCCATTCTTATTGTTTTAGCATTTGGAAATTGTTTATTTATTTCTTCTTCTAATTTTTGAGTTCCTGTTCCAAAATATCTAATTTTATTGCTATTACAATTAGGACAAATTTTTACAACAGGTTCTTCATATCCACAATAATGACATTTTAATTTATTTTCGAATCTATGATATGTTAAACTTATATCACAATTTTTACATTTTACAGTATACCCACAATCTCTACACATTATAAAAGTAGAAAAGCCTCTTCTATTTAAAAATAAAATTGTCTGCTTTTTGTTCTTTAAATTTTCTTCTATTGCATTATATAAATCAAAACTTAACATTGATCTATTTCCATTGGCTAATTCTTGTTTTAAATCTATTACTGTTACTTGTGGTAATTTAGAATGATTTGCTCTAGTTGGTAATTCTAACAATTCTATATTTCCATTAATTGCATTATAATATGTTTTTAAATCTGGAGTAGCACTACCCAAAACTAATGGACAATTATTTTCTTTTGCCAATTTGTTTGCAATTTCTTTTGCATCATATTTTGGCGTTGATTCTGATTTATAAGAACTATCATGTTCTTCATCTATTATAATTATACCTATATTTTTAAGAGGAGCAAATATAGCAGAACGAGCACCTATAACTATTTTGGCTTTTTCTGATTTTATTTTATTCCATTCATCATATCTTTCGCCAATTGATAATTTACTATGTAAAACAGCTATTGTTTCTTTACCAAATCTACTAATAAATCTATCTATCATTTGTGGTGTAAGTGAAATTTCTGGAACTAATACTATTGCAGTTTTATTTTGTTCTATTACTTCTTTTATTAGTTGAAGATATACTTCTGTCTTTCCAGAACCTGTAACACCAAACAATAAATATTGTTCATATTTATTGTCTTTTATTGAATTAGAAATTTTATTAAAAGCGTTTTCCTGCTCATTTGTTAACTTTAAATTTTCTGTTCTTTCTATTTTTTTATTTGCTAATGGATTTCTTTCTATCTTTTGTTCTAAAATTTCTACATATCCATTTTTTACTAAAGTGTTTACAATAGCTCTAGAACAATCTGTAAACATTTCTATATCTGGTATTGTACACCCTTCATTTTCTTTTAAAAAGTTTAATACCCTCTTATGTTTTTCTGATTTTATTTTATTTGTTTCTATATCAAAATTAATCTCTTCAATATCTTTTTTTAAGTAAACACAATTTATTAATTTATCTTGAATTCTATTTTCTTTGTTTTTAGTTCTTGTTCCTGGTGTTAGCATAAGTTTAATGCAATCTGATACATTACAAAAATATCTTTTTGCCATCCATCTAGCCAATTGTATTTGATTATTTGTTAGATTTTCTTCTAATTTAGCAATATCTTTTATTTTAAATTCTGATTTTTCTTTAATTGCTACAACATATGCTTCTTCTAGCTTTTTCATATTTCCAAAAGGTACTAAAACTTTACTTCCAACTACTATTAAATCTTCTAATTCTTTTGGAATATTATAATCAAATATTCTATTTAATTTTTTTGCTGTACTATTTATTATAACTTCTGCTACCATTTTATCTCCTTTTTAATTCTTTGAATATTATATATTAAATATTTTTAAAAATCTAGTAAATAAAAAAGAAAACTAGAAAGTTTCTAGTTTCTTATACTTTTTTATTCATATGATTCTAATCTTTGTTCATTTTGAATTATTGTCATAATAATTTGAACTGTTTTTTCAAAATCATTATTTTTTATAACATAATCATATATATTCATTTTAGATTCTTCATAATCTAATCTTCCAAGTCTTAATTCGATATCTTCTTCAGAATCTCCTCTTTCTTGTAATCTTTTTCTTAATTCTGCTTCATCTACTTTTAAGAAAATAGTTACAATTTTAACATCATCTTTTAGAAGTTTTAATAAATTTTCTGTTCCATTTACTTCTATATCTTTTACAATTATTTTTCCACCTGCTATTTTCTCATTTAATATCTTTCTAGAAGTTCCATAATAATTATTATGGTGTAAATCATATTCATAAAACTCACCATTTTTTATTCTTTCTTCAAATTCTTCCTTTGATATAAAATGATATTGAACTCCTTCTTCTTCATTTGGACGAGGAGATCTAGAGGTTATAGATGGTAATGTTTCTACATTAGCCACTCTTTTTATTAATTCTTTTTTTATTGTATCTTTTCCTGCTCCTGATACTCCAGATAATAATACTAACATTTTTTATTCCTCTTCTTCATTTTCTTCTTCACTATTTGGGTCTTCACCTTTTATAATTGTAACTTTTCCCTCTGCTATTTCATTTGCAGCTAATGTTACAGGTGATTCTTCTTTAACATCTGTTTTTGGTGCATCACCATCTGCAATTTGTCTTGCTCTTTTTGAAGTAGCTATTACTAATTCATATCTATTAGTAGATTTTTTTAATAATTCTGCAACTGTTGGTTTTACCATCATAATAATTCGCCTCCTTTAATTTTCTTCTTGAGATATATCTTTATCTAATCTTCCTGCAACTGTTTCTGGTTGAACTGCTGATAAAATAATATGTCCTGAATCCATAATTAAAACTGCTCTTGTTCTTCTACCATATGTAGCATCTACTGCTGTTTTATTATCTTTTGCCTCTTGCACCATTCTTTTTATCGGTGCTGATTCTGGACTTACTATTGCAACTATTCTATTTGCAGAAACTATATTTCCAAATCCTATATTTACTAATTGCATAAAATCACCCTTTCTACTCAATATTTTGAATTTGTTCTCTTATATCTTCTAAAATTGTTTTTATGTCTATTACTTTATTTGTAATTTCTAAGTTTACTGATTTTGAACCTATTGTATTTGTTTCTCTGTTCATTTCTTGTATTAAAAAGTCTAATTTTTTTCCTATTGCATCTTCTGAATTTAATAAATCTTTAAATTGAGCAATATGACTATTTAATCTTGTTAGTTCTTCTTCTATTGAACATTTATCTGAATAAATTACAACTTCTTGTGCTAGCCTTGTTTTATCAACTTGCTCAGTTTTTAAAATTTCTTTTATTCTATTCTCTAATTTTACTACATATTCTTCAATAAGTCCAGTAGAAAGTTGAGAAATTTCTTTTACAATTACATCTATGTTGTTTATTCTATTTAGTAAATCAGTTGCAATTTTTTCTCCTTCTATTTTTCTCATATTTACTAATTTTTCTGTTGCCTCTGTTACAGCTTGTACAATTTCTTCTTTTATTTTTTCTTCGTTTTCAACATTTTTTATTGTAAGAACATCTGGAAGTTTTGAAATTTCTGTAACTTCTATATTTGAAGATATATTTTCTTCATCAGCTAATTCTTTTAAATTATTTATATAAACCTTTGCTATTTCTTTGTTAATTATTATATTTTTGCCTTCATCACTATAATTATCAAAAGTTATAAAAACTTCTACTTTTCCTCTTTTAATTTTTGATAAAACTATCTTTCTAATGTCTTCTTCTAAATAACTAATACTTCTTGGTAATTTTACATTTATATCTGAATATTTATGATTTACAGATTTCATTTCTACTTGATATTCTCTTAAATCTTTTACTAGTTTGGCTCTTCCAAATCCTGTCATACTTTTTATCATTTATTCTTCCACCTTCTTTTTTGGTCTTCCTCTTCTTTTTGATTTGTTTTCTTCTTCAACACTTTTTTCTAATTTTTCATCATTTTGCTTTTCACTTTTCTTTTTGCTATTTGCAGTTGCTTTAGTTGTTGTTTTTGTAGTTTTTGTTGTAGTTGTATTTTTAGTTGTTTTACATTTTGTTGTGCTTTTTTTAGTAGTTGATTTTTTTGATGTAGATTTCTTTGTTTCTTTTTTTGGAATTGTTGTTTCTTCTACTATTTCTTTAGCAAATTCTTCTTCATCTATTTTTTCTTTTTTTATATTATCATCCATTACTTTAACTTCATTTTTGCTTTCTACACTTGTTGTATCTTCTATATTACTACTCTTCTTTGTAGCTTTCTTTTTTGAAGGCTTTTCTTTTTTCACTATATCTGATATATCACTTAATTGTTTTAAATATTTTCTATTTTCTCGTGTATAAATTATTATATCTTTAAAAGTATAATAAATAGAAAAAATATAAGAAGATGTTAAAACATAATATTTAAAATCAAATTTAAAAATATTTGTAACATATATTAATGATAGAGTATGACATGCCAATACTAATATTTCAATAGCATTAATAGTTAATTCTCCACTATCATTTTTATAAGCTTTTTCAAAAATTATTATTGATATTCCTAAAATTATTATAGAAAAAACTTTTATGTCTGTTAAAAATATATTGGCATCTATATTTATATTTCCCAAATTAAGAAAAATAAAATATATAGATATAATTATTGCTATCATTATGTTTTTAAACAATTTTTTGTATAATTTATTTTTTTCTTCTTTAATATTTTCGTTCATATTTTCCTCCATTATCCTTCAAACTCATACATTATAATACTTATAATATTCAAAGCAACAGTTTCTGTTCTTAATATTCTATCACCAAGAGTTATTACTTTTGCATTATTTATATTTTTTAATTCTTCTACTTCTTCTTTATCAATTCCACCTTCGGAACCAATTACTATTGCAATTTTTAGAACTTCATCTTTATTATAAATATTTTTTAATTCTTGTAGCACTTTTTTTAGTTTATTTTCTTTTTCTTCTTCATATGCAACTAATATTATATCATAATCGTTACACAAATTCTTAATTTCTTTAATTTTTGCAATATTATTAACTTTAGGTATTATATTTCTTCCACATTGTTTTGCTGCAACTTCTGATATTTTATTCCATCTTTGAATTTTTTTGTTTTCGTCTTTAGCATCTATTTTAACAACACATCTTTTCATATTTAGTGGTGTTATTTCTGACACTCCTAACTCTACAGATTTTTGAATTATATATTCCATTTTATCTAGTTTAGGCAATCCTTGAAATATATTAATATATATGTTATTTTCTGCTTTATTTTCAATTATTTTATCTATATTACAAATAATTTTTTCATTATTAAATTCCTCTATTTTACACAAAAAATTATCACCTGTATTTTTATTACAGATTTCTAATGTATCGCCTATATTTTTCCTTAATACTTTTTTTATATGTTTAACATCATCATTTATAATTTCTATATTATTTTCATTAATTTGACTATTTTCTACAAAAAATTTTGGCATAATTTTCCCCTCTAGCAATATTATATTATATTTTTAATAAAAAAAGCAACAAATTCGTCTTATATTTTACCAATATATTGAAAAAAATTTAATAATGTTTTAAAATTGTTTTATATTAAATAAAGGGGGATTTAAAATGAAAGTTAGTAAAAAATTGTTTATTTCTATTATTTTAGCTTTTGGAATTTTACTTATGGCTTTGGCTATTCCATCAAATGCTAGCAATAAAGAAAATATTACTTCTTCTAATTATTATGCATTTATTGAAAAAAACATTTTTGAGTATACAGGAAAAGAAATAAAACCAAAAGTTGAACTAATAAGAAATAACCCATATAGAAAACTAAAATTAGGAAAAGACTATACTGTTACATACGAAGACAATATTAATATTGGTACTTCAAAAAAAATAACTATAAAAGGAAAAGGAAATTACACAGGAACAAAATATGTATATTATGTAATTTGTAAATATAATCTTTATAATGTAAATGTTTCAGCTATACCCGATCAAGAATATACTGGTAAAGAAATTAAACCTAAAAACTTTAAAGTAACATATAAAGGAAAAACATTAAAAGAAGGAAAAGATTATATAATTAATTATCCATCTTATTCATCTGGTACTCCAGTAGGAACAGCATACATTTCTCTTGAAGGAGCTCCTAATTCTGAATTTTATGGATATAAAAGTATATCATACAATGTTATTTTACCCAAAGTAACAAAAATATCTACAACGCTAAAAACAAATGGAATAAAAATATCTTGGAAAAAAATATCTTTAGAAGTAGATGGATATGAAATTTGTAGATATACTTCAACAAATAAACAAGAAAAAGTCATAGCATATCATTCAAAAAAAGATTTGTCTTATATAGATATAACACCTGCTACTAGTGGAAAAACATATTATTATAAAGTTCGTTCTTATAAATATGTAAATGGAACAAAAATATACAGTAATTACTCTTCTATTTCTAGTATAATATTTGTTCAAGGCGTAAATTATAATTTATCAAGTGGAAATGATAGAACTTATTTAAGTTGGGACAAAGTAAATGGTGCTACTGCATATCAAATATTTAGATCAACAAACAAAAATGGAAAATATGTTAGAATTAAAACTATAAAAGGTCAAAATAATTGCAAATACACTGATAAAAAAATTAAAAACTTTACTAAATATTATTATAAAATTAGAGCTTATTCAGATACGTCAGTTGGAAGAGTTTATGGTAATTTTACTGATATAAAAGCAAAAGAAGCATTAGCTCAAACAAATCTAAAAAATGTAACTTATACTGGTAATTATATTAAATTAAAATGGAAAAAAGTAAATGAAATAAAAGGTTATAAAATATATAGAGCAACATCACAAAATGGAAAGTACTCAAAAATTGCAACTGTTTCTTCTAAAAAAACAAGTTACAAAGATTATAAGTTAAGTCAAGGTAAAGTATATTTTTATCGTATTAGAACATACAAAAATAGAAGCGGAAAAGAATTACATGGACAATATTCTGAAATAAAATCAGCTATAACTGGAAACAGACAACAACAATTAAACAAAACCACATTATCTCCAGATAAAGATTTTAAAAATTCTTCACTTGTAAATTATTATAATTATTATAAGAAACTTATTAATAAAAATACAAACTCAAATATGTCTACATACACTAAAGTAAAAACAATGTATAAATATTTAGTTCAACATATGTATCATAAAGATGGTTATAATTGCAAAAACTATGCAGGTACATTTACTGGAATATGTAGAGTTATGGGATTAAATGCATATTGTCCTACTGGTCAAACTAGAGCTTCTGGTGGAGGTTATACAGCACATACTTGGACAGTAATAAATATTAATGGTACAGAATATATTTTTGATGCTTCATTAGATAGACATTCAGCAGATCGTACTAAAAAAAGTACATCATATAATTATTTCTTTAAAACATATGATGAACTTCCAGAAGTTTACCAATTTCAAGGATATGAAAATTATTGGCCATGGTTTATGGTTGGACCAAATGAAAATTTATAAAAAATAAAATTATATACAAATAAAGCAAATTAGATTTTTCTAATTTGCTTTTACTTTTTATTTTAACCAATCTGGATTAGCTAAATACCAATCTATAGTTTTTACTATTCCATCTTCGAATTTAGTTTTTGGGAACCATCCTAACTCATTTGTTATTTTAGTAGGATCTATTGCATATCTATAGTCGTGTCCCTTTCTATCTTCTACATATTCTATTAAATCTTCTGATTTACCTAATCTTTTTAATATTAATTTAACAATATCAATATTTCTTTTTTCATTGTGTCCACCAATATTATATCTTTCACCAGATACACCTTTATGGAATACTAAATCTATAGCTTCACAATGATCTTCTACATATAGCCAATCTCTTATATTTTTTCCAGTTCCATACACTGGTAATTTTTCGTTATTTAAAGCTAATTTAATCATATGTGGAATTAATTTTTCATTATGTTGGTATGGTCCATAATTATTTGAACAATTTGTTACATTAATATTCATTTTGTATGTTTCTTTATATGCAAAAGCAATTAAATCTGAACTTGCTTTTGATGATGAATATGGACTACTTGGTTTAATTGGTGATTTTTCTGTAAAATATCCATCTTCTCCTAAAGAACCATAAACTTCGTCTGTTGATATATGTACAAATTTATTTTCACTACCTTCTCCCCATGCTCTTTTAGCTGCTTCTAAAAGTGTATGTGTTCCAATTACATTTGTTTGTGTAAATACAAATGGTGTTTTTATACTATTATCTACATGTGATTCTGCTGCAAAATGAATTACTCCATTTATCTCGTATTTTTTGAATACTTCTGATACAAAGTCAAAATCGCATATATCTCCTTGTACAAAAGTTATTTTATCTTTTACATTATCTAAATTATGAATGTTTCCTGCATATGTAAGTTTATCTAAAACAATTATATTATAATCTGGATATTTATTTACAAAATATTCTGCAAAATTTGCTCCAATAAATCCAGCTGCACCTGTTACTAATATATTTTTCATTTTTAACTTCCTTTCCTATTTTGTAATATTTAAAAATTGATTTATTTCGTTTTCTGTAATATTGTCTGCATTTTCTATTTCTACATTATATGAATTCTCACCATCTATATCATAATAAATGTACATAGTTTTATATTTTATATCATACTCACTTGATATAGAACTTTTATAAGTATAAGAAAGTGTTCTTATTTTAAAATCTTTATTATTAACTTTCTTAGTTTCTAAATCTGTAGCCTTTACATCTGTATAATCTTTTGTTTCTTCAAAATATTCTTTATTTTTGTCTATTTCTTTAGAAAATTCATCTAAAGTTTTATTTTGCATAGTTACAGTTACCTTAACGTCACTATTTTCATTTCTGTATATTTTATATGTATCCTCACTATAATTTCCTAAAACAAAATTTGCTGGAACTCCATATGATACTACTATTTTTCCTGAATAATCTTTTATGCTTTGATTAGATGTATTAGTAGTTGTTGTTATTTCATTCTCGCCTTTATTTGTATTAATGTCGTTATCTGTACCAGTATTTACATCTTCAATTGGATTATTTTTATAAATATTTTGTAATACCTCATAAAGTTTCATTCTCTGTAAGTTATTATATATTGTTTCTTGTTCCTCTTCTGTTAAATCTTCTAATGAAACAGCATCTGATTTATTTACATTTTCAATTGTTCCATTTAATTTATTAGATACTTCTATATTTAAAGTAATGTTTCCAAATTCAGGTATGTTTGATCCAACAACATATTTATATGTATCAGAATCTATTTTTTCTATATTAATATCTCCTGAAAATTCTACATTTTCTTTTTCTATTTCTGATTTAGCATTAAATAAGTATTTTTTATCGTTTTCTTTTACAACGTCAAAACTAATTTTTTCATCTTCATTATTTACTTCATACATATTAATTTCAAATTTAACAAATTTATTTAATATACCTTTTTTGTAAATATTAAATTCAATTTTTACTTCATCATTTTTTTCTGTTTCATTCAATTGATTTGACATTTGTACTAAAGCATCTTTTATTTTGTCCTTTTCTTCCCAACATTCTAAGAAATCATCATTTTCTGATAATTCTTTACATATTGATTGAAGCATTTCCACAAATTGTTTTTCTGTTAAAATTAATTTAAATTTTGTAGCCTTTACTTCTTTAGAAGCTACATTAATTTTACAATTTTCCTTTGAAAAATATTCTTTGTTAAGTTTATCTGATATTTCTTCTTTTAATATTTTAACAGCTTTTTTTAAAGATACTTTCTCTCCTAATTTCATTTCACTTTGTGTTTCAAATATATCATTAAATGTCTCATTCATTTCGTTATAATCAGATGAACTTAAATCCATTTTAAAATACTTATCAAATAATTCTTCAATATATCCATAAGCCATCTTGTCATTTGAATTATAATACACTCTTCCACCTATTAATTTGTCATTATCATAATCAACACCTAATTTTATTAAAGCATTTTTATTTTCATAATCTATTTGCGTATTTAACTGTAAAGCTGATTTATTTATATATTCTGCCACCTTCTTCGCATCATCATTATCTGAATTAATATTTCCACTTAATTTTAATGTAACATCTTGTGTTTTACATGTTTTAGAAATGTTTTCTTCATATTTATCTATTCCTTTATTTATTGCACTTACAAACACAGTTTTTGAATCATTTGACTTATAGTAGTAGTATCCACAACAAAATGCAACTATTGCAATTAATGCTATTATAACTATTCCTATAATTTTACCTTTATTATTACTTTTTTCTTCTTCCATTTAAAAATTCTCCTTTAATCTTCTTTTGAATATATGCTTATTTTTTCCATACGTCACTTTCTGTAAACTCTTTTAATGATTGCCATTTAGCATCTTTTTCTGATGTTAATATTTCAGCATCAACTTCTGGCCATTTAATTCCAACATCTGGGTCATTATACATAATCCCAGATTCTGATGCTGGATTATATATATCTGTACATTTATAAGTAAATTCAGCTTCATCTGATAATACTAAAAATCCATGAGCAAAATATGGTGGTATAAAGAACATTTTTTTATTTTCTTCTGTTAATTCTACTCCATACCATTTTCCATAAGTTTGACTCTCTCTTCTTAAATCAACAACAACATCAAAAACTGCTCCCTTTATAACTCTTACTAATTTTCCTTGAGTATTTTCTTTTTGAAAATGCAATCCTCTTAAAACACCTTTTTTTGATTTTGATTGATTGTCTTGAACAAACTCATAATCTATTCCAATTTCTTTAAAATCTTCTTTACTATATGTTTCCATAAAGTAACCCCTGTTATCTCCAAATACTGTTGGCTCTATAACATATAATCCTTCTATATCTGTATCAATTCTTTTGAACTTTCCCATTTGTTCCTCCTTATATTTTATTGAAACAATTCACTTTTGTATATTTCTGTATATTTTGGTTTTTCACTTCTATCAAGCATTCTTCTTAAATATTTTCCATATTCTGTTTTTTTATATTTTTCTATTGCTTTCTCAACCTTTTCTTTACCTATCCATTCATTGTAAAATGCATATTCTTCTAAGCATGCAATTTGTGTTCCTTGTCTTAATTCTATTGCTTTTACAAAGTCTGAAGCATCTGATAATCTATCTGGTGTTCCTGTATCAAACCATGCATAACCCTTTCCTAAAGGTATAACTCTTAATTCTCCCATATCCATATATGCTTTATTAACATCTGTTATTTCCAATTCTCCTCTTTCTGAAGGTTTAATATTTTTTGCAATTTCAATAACTCTATTATCATAAAAATATATTCCTGGAACGGCTAAGTCAGATTTTGGATTTTCTGGTTTTTCTTCAATTGATATAGCATTTCCCTTTTCATCAATTTCTACAACACCATAAGATCTTGGATCTGCAACTTGATATCCAAATATAAGTCCTCCTGTCTCTGCTTTACTTGCAGCTTTTAGTACTTCTTCAATTCTAGAACCATATACAAGGTTATCTCCAAGTATTAATGCAACATTATCATCACCAATAAAATCTTCACCTAATATAAATGCATCTGCTAATCCTACAGGTTTTTCTTGAATTTTATATTCAAATTTCATTCCTAAATCTTCACCTGTACCTAATAATTCTTTAAATCTATCGATATGTATTGGTGTAGATATTATTAAAACTTCTCTTACTCCAGCCATCATCAAAGCTGATAATGGATAATATATCATTGGTTTATCATAAACTGGTAACATTTGTTTTGAAACAGCACATGTTATTGGATATAATCTTGTTGCACTTCCTCCTGCTAAAATAATTCCTTTTCTATTTTTCATATTTCTTCATTCCTTTCTTTTTTTAGCCATTTACTTGTTTTTCTTCTTCTAAATATCTTTTTAAACCATCTTGCCAACTTGGGACATTTATACCATTTTCTTTTAATTTATTTTTTGACATTTGAGAATTAAATGGTCTTTTAGCTTGTGTAACTCCCATCATTTTTATGTACTCATCTGTTGTTACAGGGTTTACTTTACATTCAATATTTTGTTCTTTTAATATTTCTTTTGTAAAATCATACCATGTTGTATAGCCTTCATTAGTTGCATTATATATTCCATATGGTATTTCTTTTTCTATAGCTTGATATATAATTTCTGTTAAATCTTTTGCATATGTTGGACTTCCATGTTGATCAGAAACTACGTTAATCTCATCTCTATCTTTACCTAATTTTGTCATTGTTTTTACAAAATTATTTCCTCCAACTCCATATAACCAAGCTGTTCTAAATATATAATATTTATCTGTATTAGCTTGTATTCCTTCTTCTCCATGTAATTTTGTTACACCATAAACTGTTACTGGTTCTTTTTTATCATCTTCGCTATAATCTTTAGATAAGTCTAAATCTCCACCAAATACATAATCTGTTGATATATGAACTAATTTTGCATCTACTGCTTTTGCTGCTTTTGCCAAATTAGTTGGTCCATTACCATTTATTTTATCAGCTAATTCATAACAATCCTCTGCTTTATCTACTGCAGTAAATGCTGCACAATTTATTATGCATCCTGGTTTTTCTTCTTTTATAAATTTTAACACTGCAGTTTCATCAGTTATATCTAATTCTGCTACATCTGTTAATATAATTTCATTTTCCTTTGAAAATTTTTCTTTTACTTCTCTTGCTAACATTCCATTTGCTCCTGTTATTAAAATTTTCATTGCTATTAGCACATCCTTTCTTTTTAATAATCAGCTATATTATATCATTTAATAAAAAAAGTACAAGGTTTTTCTTGCACTTTTTAATATTATTTTACATCATTTAATTTTTTATATTTTATAAATACTATAATCCATGATATCGTAATTACAGCAATAACAGCTATTACTAATATTTGTGTTCCTGCATATGGAATTATTTTATTTGCAGTTGTTGTATCTTTAGTAGTAGCTGTAGTCGTTGTTGTTGTATTTGTTGTTGTTGGCTTTTTATTTTCTTCTCCTTTGCTGCTGTCTTTATCTGGTTTAACCTGACCATCCTCATCATCTTTTTTATATTTATCATCATCTGTTGATGTCTTTTTATTTACTGTAATTTTACAAGTTGCTGTTTTTGATCCATCTTCAGTAGTAACTGTAATATCTGCAGTTCCTTCTTTTTTTGCTTCAATAACTCCTTTTTCTGTTACTGTTACTATATTTGAATTAGATGTAGTCCATTTAACATTTTTATTTGTTGCATTTGTAGGATTTATTGTAGCCACTAAATTTGATTTATCTCCAACTGTCATTGTCATTTTATTTTTATTTAAACTTACAGATGTTACTTTAACATCTTTTACTTCCTGATATTTAGTAAAAGCTTTTAAACATATATTAGTATCTTTATAATTCAAATCTTGTAAATCTTGCCACATACTTTTATTTAATGATACAAAGCTTTGATTTTTTTCACTAGTTGCTGTATCCCAAGTTGGTACAGTTGTAACTCCATTTGATTTGTAATTTAATTCTAATGGAACTTCGGCACCATCCTCGCTACTTAATCTTACACACACAACAAATTTGTTTCCTGATAGCTTTAGTGGAGAAGACAATTTTACTGTATGATATCCACTTTCTAATATTCCTGGTGATGCAACTAACTCTATTTTAGTTTTATCATCATTATTTGTATTTACATAAACTTGCACATCAGAAGTCTTTGGAATGTAAATTGAAATTTCTTTTAAATATTCTTCATAAGATTTCTTTTTGTTTGTTTCAAACACATTAGCTGCATAAATATTATTTACGGCGTTTTGTGTTTCTGTTGATGCAAAAGTACCTGGATAACTAAACCCTAATGGATCATATTGATAAATATTATCATAATCCACATCTGAAGTTTCACTTACACCAAATAAATAAGTTTCTATAAGAGCATCATCATATGAAACATAATATGTACCTTTATTAGCAAAATCCTCTCCATATGAAGTTAATACCAAATATGCTCCATCATTCTTTGCTGGTATTTTGAAGTTATCTTTAGAAAAATTATCATCCCAACCAATTATTGTAATTTGATGATCTGCTTCTGCTGTAGAATCATTACAATAATATGTTAATTGATCATTTTTTCCATCTTTATCTACATCTACTAATTGATAATAATTTTCTAATTTACTAATATTAGTTAAAGATGTTATAGCTCCATATTTTTTTATATATTCTTTAATTTTATTTCTTGCTACTTTTACTTGTGCATCTGTATATGTTGTTTTATTGTTTTCTGTTAATCCATTAGTATAATTAGAAACATAGCCATTAGTATATTCTTTGTATATATCAGAAAATTTAGTATATTCATTTACTTTAATTTCTGGTTTTAGATTTATTTCAGATGCAGTTAATTCTTTTTGATTATTATCAAAAGGTACCTTTGATTCTAATACTGGTCCGCTTCCATTTACACAATACGCCAATGATAAATATGGATTGGCACCAGAAGTTACATCTTTATTAAATCCTTTATTAGAATACTTAGCAGTAGTAGCATATGCTATATGTTTTGGAGAAAAAGTAAGATACTTATTTCTTGTTTTTGCTAAATTACTTTCTAATACACTTGTTGTAGCAAACGCCCAACACCAATTTGTATTTTCTTGATTCTTTACATTCATTTTAATATAATCTCTAATATCATATTTTGTTTCTAAACTTTCACCTAAATTTAAATATTTTGAAAAATTAGAAGCTTTTATACTATCATTAATATCAACATTATATGGTAATGGTTCTATTGTATTTAATCTTTGTTTTTCTGACAATTCTGTCCATAATTTATGTAATGCTGTATTATTTTCATTTATATTTGCAAATGCTGTTGTTTCAATGCTCATGCATAACAAAGATAAAATAATTAAAACTATTGACATTTTTTTTATCTTTTTCATTTGAATCCTCCTTTTATATACATTTAAATTTTATCATAACAAAAAAATAGTTACAATTAAAATAAAAAATTGTAACTAAAAAGTATAATTTGTAACATTTATGTAATATTATACAAATTCTTCCCAAACAATATTTGCTAAATCTAACCCTTTATTTGTTAATCGAATGTTATCTCCATCTATTTCTAACAAGCCCTCTTCTATTAATTTTTGTAATTCATTTCTAAATAAATATATAGGGTTATCTTTAAATTTATTTTTGAATTTTTGTATACTTACCCCTTCTACTTTTCTTAATCCTAATAGCATATATTCTTTTTTCTTATCTTCAATATCTTGATTTTCATGTATTATATAATTTTTTTGTATATTATTATTCTCAATATTGTTAATATATTGTTCTAAATTTTCTGTATTTGAAAATCTTTTATCTTTTAAATATGAATGTGCAGATGTACCAAAGCCAACATATTGTTTTTGTTCCCAACAATTACAATTGTGTTTTGACTCATATCCTTCCTTAGCAAAATTAGATATTTCGTAATGATTATAATTGTTTAACTCTAATTTATTTTTTACATACCAATACATATTTCTTTCTAATTCATCAGTTGGGAGTGTTAATTTTCCTTCTTCTACCAAATTATATAGCACTGTATTTTCTTCTAAAATTAATGAATAAATTGATATATGTTCTGGATTTAATTTAATAATTTCATTAATACTATCACTTAAATCATTTATTGTTTGATTTGGTAAACCTAGCATTAAATCAACATTTATATTTTTAAATCCTACTTTTCTTGCCATATTATAAGTTTCTAAAAACTCATCAAAATTATGTATTCTTCCTATCTCTTCTAAAAGCTTATTATTTGTACTTTGAAGCCCTATACTTATTCTATTTATTCCACTTGATTTATATTGTTCTAATTTTTGCTTTGTTATAGTACCTGGATTAACCTCTATGGTTATTTCTTTAATATCTTTTATTTTTACTAAATTTTCATCTATTGTGTCTATAATATCTTTTATATGTTTTTCTTCAATAAAAGAAGGCGTACCTCCTCCAATATATATCGTTGTAATATCATGTATATCTTTATGCCTTTGAGCAAAATTAATTATCTCGTTTTTTAAACATTTTATATAATCATCAACAAATTCACTTTTATTACAATAAGATATAAAATCACAATAATAACATTTTTTCTTGCAAAAAGGAATATGTATATATATTCCTAATTCTTCTTTTTTCATATATTTTCACCTTTTAAATCTTCTGCTATTTGCATTATTCTTTTTAATCTATAATTCACACCAGATTTTCCTATAGGTTCTTTTAATAAATTACCTAATTCTGATAAGGGCATATTAGGATTCTCAAGTCTAATCAATGCAATTTCTTTTAAATTATCATCTAATTTTTCAAATTTATTTATTTTTTGTAAATATCTTATAGCTTCAACTTGATTTACAGACGCATTTATTGTTTTATTTAAATTGGCTGTTTCGCAATTTACTATTCTGTTTATTTTGTTATTCATTTCTCTTTGAACTCGTATCCCTTCAAATTTAAGCACAGCTTTATTTGCTCCAATAAAAGCTAAAAACTTAGATATTTCTTCTCCTTCTTTTATGTATAAAGAATAATTTTTTTCTTTTTCTAGTATTTTTAAACATATATCGTATTTTTCCATTAAATTCTTTATATTATTTGCATATTCAACATTAGATAGATTTATTTCCAAATGATATTTATTTTCTGGATTATTAATTGAACCTGATCCTAAAAATATTCCTCTTACTAATGCTCTTATATTTTCTTCATTATCAATACTTTGATTAATTATAATTTCATCATCATTTATTTCTACGATATCTTTTAATTTATTCTTACTTAATGTAATAAAATATATTTTGCCTTGTAAATATATTTTATAATCCAATATATTAATATTATTTAGCAATTTTGAAAATCTATTTATGTTATACTCACTACTAGTAGAGTATTTCACACTTTTAGTATTTATAATTGTATTAACGCTTAATAAATAGCCAATTAACTCATATTTAACAGCTTCTTTATTAACTAAATTATTTATTTTGCTTAATTCTTCTTTTGTTTCAGAAGAAAATGACATATTAATCACCTACTTTTGTTACTATTACTCTATTATTATCATATAAATCTTTTAAACAATATGTATTTATATACTTTCTTTCATTTTTTATTATTTCCATTACTTCTTCTTTTTGGTTATAACCTATTTCCAAACACAAATAACTATTATATTTTAAATAATGATATCCATCATTTACAATTTTTCTATAAAAATCTAGTCCATCTATTCCTCCATCTAAAGCTAATTTGGGTTCATTTTGAACTTCTTTATCTAAAGTTTTAATTACATCTTTTTTTATATATGGTGGATTTGAAACAATAATATCAAATTTTATATTTGGTAAATTTTCAAACAAATCTGATTCAAAAAAATTAACTTCCACATTATTATTTTTTGCATTTCTTTTAGCAACTTCTAATGCTTTTGGGCTTATATCAGAAGCATAAACAATACTATCTTGCAAATATTTTTTTAATGAAACAGCAATAGCACCACTACCAGTACACAAATCTAATATAGTTGGCTTTTTAATATTTCTTGCTATTTTTATTGTTTCTTCTACAAGTATTTCTGTATCAGGTTGCGGAATTAATACATTATCATTTACAAAAAAAGACATTTTCATAAATTCTTGTGTATTTGTAATATATTGCAATGGAATACCTTGTATTAATTTATCTATATATTTAAAATACAGTACTTCTTTGTCTTGGGAAATACTTTCATTATCATAAATAATTAAGTACTCTCTTGTTTTATTTAATGTAAATTGCAATAATAATCTTGCTTTTAATTTTGGTGTTTCAATATTGTTATTTTTCAACATAAATGTTCCTTTATTTAAAGCTTCTTTTATCGTCATATTACCACATCCTTTTACATTTTATAATTATATTTTATAGTCATATACACGTATTAGTCAAGTATTTTTAAAAAGTTTACTAATACCACAAAAAGGACTATTTAATAGCCCTTTTTAAAATTTACATTCTTATAAAAAATAAACTTATAATTATTATTCCTAAAATTATTCTATATATCGCAAATACTTTGAAACTTCCCTTTTTTAAATATTCTAGCAAGAACTTTATAACAAACATTCCTACCACAAAGCTTGCAAGTACTCCTAAGAAAAATGCAAGTGTAAATTGAAAGTCTGTTATACTAAATAATACTGCCGCTGCTATTATAGGTGTAGATAATAAAAATGAATATTTAGCAGCACTTTCTCTATCTATTTTTAAAGCCCTTGCAACAGTCATTGTTATTCCAGAACGTGAAACACCTGGGAAAGCTGCAGCAATTGCTTGCGATAACGCAATTAAAAGTGATTGTTTAAAAGTAATGTCTTTATATGCTATTTTTGATTCTGATTTTTTATCTACAACATATAATATAATTCCCATTACAATTAATGCAATAGCAATTAATAACATTTCTATTCCAAATTTATCACATATGTATCCAGAAAATTTGTCTAATACTAAGCTTAATATTCCTGTTGGTATTGTAGCTATAATTATGTACCAAAATATTTTTCCTTCTGTACTTTTTTCTTTTTTTACTACTTGTTTATAACCACCTTTTATTAGATTTATCCAATCTTTAAAAAAGAATACTGTTATTGCAAGTAGCGTTCCTAAATGTAAAGCTACATCAAAACTATCTGGCATACTCCATCCAAATATCCATGGAATTAAGTTTAAATGTGCTGAACTTGAAACTGGTAATAATTCCGTTAATCCTTGTACTATTCCTAAAATAATCGCTTGAAAAACTGTTATTGTTTCCATTCTTTTTTCCTCCATATTGTTTATTTTTATAATAATTCATATATTACTTTTTTTATAAATTTTGCAGTAGTCTTTGGTGCTACTTTTCCTGGTAATGCTAATGCCCATTTCATATTTAATCCATTGTTATTAGCATATTCTTCATCAATTCCTCCTGGTTTTGAAGATACATCCATAAGTAAACAATCTTTTTTTATATACGTTAATCTTTCTTTATCTAAAATAAGATGTGGAACTGTATTTATTATTATATCATAATCCTTTAAGTTTTTGCCTAAAAGATTTATATTTGTACTACTATAGCCATATGTGTCAATCCAAGCTAGATCTTCTTTTTTTCTCGCAGCACATGTAACATTTACATCTAAAGCAGAAAATTTATGTGCTAATGTTTTGGCAACTCTTCCAAATCCTAATATAAGCAAATTACTTTTATGAAGTATAATATCTGTATTTGCAATAACTTCTTTTATAGTTCCTTCTGCAGTTGCAATAGTATTTAAAATAACTAATTCTTCATTTTTCATTACATCAATAATTTTTATATTGTTGTTTTCAAAATTTTTTACATGTTCATCTTTTACCGAACCTACTATAAAAGTTTTTCCTTTTAATTGTTCTGTTAAATTTTTAATTGTTATTTCATTATTACTAAAAGGTGTATTTATTTTTATATTATCTTTTGAAAATGGTATAGGCCCAATAATAATATTAGTATCATTTATTGCTTCATCTATGCTATTACAAAAAGATACATTTTTTATATTTTTTAATTCTTCTGCTTTTTCTAATCCATAAAGCTTTATTTTTATATCGTCATCTGCCAACATTTCTACTAGTTTAATTATTCTTGAATCTCCACCTATAACCGAAATTTTATCAACTTTCATAAAATTCATCCTTTCTAACTATTTATTAAAGTATATTAAAATTCTTGAATTTTATGAATAAAGTTTATTCTTCTCTTTCCTTTTGAATATCATTTTGTTTAAATTTAATTTCATATTTTCTGTCTTCAGTTTTTTTAAGTAAATTAATATCACTATAACTCAATTTTCTAGTTATTTCAGACATTTTTTCTAATTGCTCTTTTGCCTTTAATTCTTTTTTAGTTAATTTTGATTTTTTCTTTTTATCTTCTTCACTTTCTTCTACTTCAAAAGTTATAGGCATTGAAATTTTTGCTAAAATAGGAATAAAAATTGGATCTTTTTTGATTTTTTCTACGATCTTTTTAGGATCACTTTCTATTGCTATATTGGCATAGTTAATAGCTTTATCTTTTTCACCTTTTATCATATTAATTTTAGCTAATTCAAAGTATGCATCTGCTTGAAGCTCTTCATCTTCCAAAACTTCCATAAATCTTTTTTCTGCTTCTTCTAATTCTTTATATATTAAAGCAATTTCGGCCAAACTATATTTTGAATTATATAATAAAGAATTTAATTCTGCTGCTTTTTCATAATACATTCTAGCATTTTGAAAATCATTTAACATTGTATATGCAATTCCTAAACTATAATTAAGTTCAAAATTAGTTGGATCAAATTTTAATGCTTCATTATATATATTTAAAGCTTCTTTATAATCACCTTTATCTATTAGTATGTCTCCTAATAATAGTGATGCCTGTAGATGTTCTGGTTTTTTAGATAATAAACTACTTAACATTTCTGATGCTTCATCTTTTTTATCTAAATCATTTAAAAGATTTGCTATTTTGTAATAAGAATCATAATCCTTTTTATTTATATCTATTACTTGTACATATTCATCAATAGCTTTTCTCATTCCGCCTTCTTTTTCATATATTTCTGCAAGTAATTTATGTCCCTCATAACTGTTAGGATATTTTGTAACTAGTTTTATTAATATATTTTTAGCATTTTTATTATCTTCAAACATTAAACATATTTTAGTTTTAACAATGCTAACAAACTCTAGTAAGCTTTTATTTTTCTTTTCCATTATTACAATTGTTACTGGTAATATTATAGCTAATATATATGTTACTATTTTTAGAAACATATTTAGTGTAATATCAAATATCATTTCAACTGACATTATTGCTATTCCTATAGCTTCTAATAATAATATTGCAACATATGTTGTATCATTTTTTTGAATCATTTTCATAAAAATAATAATAAATAATCCAAAAGCTAATATTGTAAATATAATGTGTTCTAATAACATTTTATCTATTACTCCTTAATAAAATTTAACATTAATATTTTATTCCAAAAATTGTATTTTGTCTAGTCAAAAAAGCAAAAAATGTAGATAACTCTCATTTTTTGCTTTTTACTTTATTCAGATACAACTGTATTATTTGTTACGGTATTATAATCATCAGTTGTAGTATTATTTATTTCTGTACTTTTGTTATTAGAACTAGCACTATATTGTTTTAAAAGTGGTAATAAATCAATTGTTTTCTCATTATAAGATATATAATATTTAGTTTCTCCACCTTCAATTGTTGTATATATACCATCTACAAATGATCCTATAACTTCTTTTCCCTTTAGTGTTATTAAATTATATTTTCCATCCTTTTCTACAACAATAACATCATAATTTGGTACTATTAATAAATTATTTATATTTTGAGATGAGTTTTGTACATATCCTAAATTATTATATTTAAAATCAACAATTTTATTTCCCGCTTTATCAAACAATCCCCATAAATTATCCTTTTGAACAGGAATAAGGGTATCAATTAATATATATCCATTTTTAACATTGTTATATTTAAACGAATTTATATCTATTCCTATTTTATCATATTCAGGATGTATTTTTATGTTTCCATTTATATCTATAACACCATACTTATTATTTTGTTGTATTAAATACAAATTAGAATCATTATCCATTAATTCTATATTATCATATGAAACACTAACTTTAGTTTGTTTTTCCTTTGATATTATTCCTACTTTATTATTACTCTTTACTAAAAAGTCAGAAGTATTTTGGATATATTGTATATTATCATATTTTGCATCTAAAATAACATTTCCGTTTATATCTATAACTCCGTATTTATTATCATTTCTAACAACTAACATATTTGCTAAAATACTTTTCTTGTTATTAAAATCTTCATCAATATTAGTATATCCATAGTTAACTATAACACTCGAATAATAACTAGTTAAAAAATCAATTGTATAAATTTCAATTTTATTATCTTTATAAGAACAACTAATATTAAATGCTTTTTCTAATCCATCAATTGTTGTATATAATTCACCATTTATAGCTTTTACAGGTTCGTCTATCTGAATGGCTTCATAATTAGAATCAGTATTAACTTTCATTTTATAGATGGTATCAGAATTTAATGAAAAATTCGTAACTTCATTTTCTGATTGAACATAACATTTACTTGTATCTTCAGATGGTTGTGAATAATCTCCATTATAGCAATTATATCCTAAATATGGAGCAACTTTTTTTATAGGAATATATATTTTTGAATTATCATCATCAAATTCTATAATAGACAATAATTCATCACTCTTTTTCCCGTCAACTGTTACTATAATTTTGTTTTCCTTTAACAACATTATTCCTACAACTAACCCAATTATAATTAATATTATTAATATAATCATAATTAATATTATGTTTGTAATTTTATTGTTTTTTTTACTTTTTTGTAATTCACTTTCATCATATAATTCCATAAAATTCCTCCTATTTTTCATAACCATATTTATGGTAAAATTCATTTTTGAAAGTTTCTAAATTGTCATTTTCAATTTCTGTTCTAACTCTTTCCATCAATTTAGTTAAGAATCTTAAATTGTGAATAGATAATAATCTTATACCTAATATTTCATTAGTTTTTACTAAATGTCTTATATATGCTCTTGTATAATTTTTACAAGTATAGCAATCACATTCTGGGTCTAATGGTCCCCAATCTCTTTCATATGTAGCATTTCTTACAACTACTTTTCCATTCCAAGTCATAGCTGTTCCATTTCTTGCAATTCTTGTAGGTAGCACACAATCACACATATCAATGCCTGCCATTGCTGCTTCAATTAAATAGTCTGGTGTTCCAACTCCCATTAAATATCTTGGTTTATCTTTTGGCATTAAAGGTGTTGTATATCTTAAAATATCTAAAAATTTTTCTTTAGGTTCACCAACACTAATTCCACCTATAGCATATCCTGGTAAATCTAATTCTATTAAATCTTTAGCAGATTTTTCTCTTAAATCTTTATAAAATCCACCTTGAATTATTCCAAATAAACTTTGTTTTTCTACATTTTTATGAGCCTCTTTACAACGTTTTGCCCATCTAGTAGTTCTTTCCATAGAATTTTTAGTATATTCATATGTTGAAGGATAAGGACAACATTCATCAAATGCCATCATTATATCTGAACCTAATGAGTTTTCTATTTCCATTACTTTTTCTGGTGTAAATAAATGTTTACTACCATCTAAATGTGATTTAAATGTAACTCCTTCTTCTTCAATTTTTCTTAAATCTCCTAGACTAAACACTTGAAATCCGCCACTATCTGTAAGAATAGGTCTGTCCCATCTCATAAAATTGTGAAGTCCTCCTGCTTCTTCTATTAATTTATGTCCAGGTCTCAAATATAAATGATAAGTATTTGATAAAATAATTTGAGCTCCTACTTCATCTTTTAGTTCTTCTGGTGTCATTGATTTTACTGTTGCTTGTGTTCCTACAGGCATAAAAACTGGAGTTTGGATATCTCCATGAGGTGTATGTATAACTCCTCTTCTAGCCCCTGTTTGTTTACATTCATGTAATAATTCATATGTTACTGCTTGTTTCATTTTTCCCCCTTATAAAGTACTAATTAGTATCTATATTATAAACATTGCATCTCCAAAACTAAAAAATCTATATCTATCTTTTACAGCTTCATTGTATGCTTTCATTATATATTCTCTACCAGCTAATGCAGATACAAGCATTAGTAATGTTGATTCTGGCAAATGAAAATTAGTTATAAGACCATCTATACATTTAAATTTATATCCTGGATAAATAAATATTTTTGTATCATTTTCTATTGGTTTTACAAATCCAGTTTCTTCATCTGCTATTGATTCCAAAACTCTACAAGATGTAGTTCCGACTGCTATTACTCTTTTTCCATTTTTCTTTGCATTATTTATTTTTTGTACATCTTCTTCTTTTATATAAAAATGTTCAGAATGCATATTATGTTCTTCAATATTTTCAACCTTTACCGGTCTAAAAGTTCCTATTCCTACATGTAAAGTTACATTTGCAATTTCTACACCTTTTTCTTTTATTTTTTCTAACAATTCAGGTGTAAAATGCAATCCTGCTGTTGGAGCAGCAGCTGAACCTTCATATTTAGCATATACAGTTTGATATCTATCTTTTTGTTTTAATTCTTCATGAATATATGGTGGTAATGGCATAAGACCAATTTGATCAAGAATTTCATTAAATATACCTTTGTAAGTAAATTTTACTTTTCTTGTTCCTCCAGGCATTGTTTCTAAAATTTCTGCATGTAATAAACCATCTCCAAATATAACTTTTGCTCCCTCATGAAGTTTATTTCCTGGTCTTACGATAGTTTCCCAAATATCTCCTTCAATTCTATTTAACAAAACAAACTCTATATTTGCACCAGTTTCTTTTTTTCCATATAATCTAGCTGGAATAACTTTTGTATTATTTCTTACTAGAACATCTCCTGGTTCTAAATAATCTATTATATCTTTAAATATCTTATGTTCAATTGTTTGTTTTTTTCTATCAAGTACCATCAATCTTGACTCATCTCTTTTTTCCAAAGGTGTTTGAGCTATTAATTCTTCTGGTAACTCATAATTAAATTCTGATACTTTCAATTTTTTCTCCTTCTATTTTTAAAATATACATATATATAATACACTTGTTTGTCAAAGTAGTCAAGAAATACTTGTAGACAATATAAAATGATTTTGAAAAAATTTTCAAAATCATTTTAATGTTTATAAATCTAAATTAAATTTTTTTCCAAAACCAATCCAAACTATTATCAATACTCTTTTTATTTGTTGCTTTAGCTTCAATATCATCAACCCATAAATATGCAAAAAATGATATTAATATAAATACAAAATCTATTGCAACACTTGTTGAAATAGCTGATATTAAATATCTAAACTCATCTTTTATTGTCATTAATTGTGTTACATGAGTAATTAATAAAAGTAAAAATGTAACTAAAGGCACAAAAGCTATATAACTTTTTTTCATTTCTTGTGCTAAAAAAATTAATAATATTGTTCCTAGTAACATTAATACTAGTGTTATTGGATTAGTTAAATCTAAAAAAACCATTTTCATTCTCCTTTTCTTTTGTTTTAATACATATATTATTACACTTATTTACAAAATAATCAATAATTATTTTAATTTTTCTTCAATTAATTTTGCAATTTCATTCGCTTTTTTCTCTAAATATTTTTGATCTTCTCCCTCAATCATAACTCTTACTAATGGTTCAGTTCCAGAAGGTCTTATTAATACTCTTCCATTTCCAGCAAATTCTTTTTCTAAATTTTCTATAGCTGTTTTTATTTCTATGTCTTTATCATAATCATATTTTTTATTTGAATCTACTTTTGCATTTACCAAAACTTGTGGATATTGTTTAACTAAATTTCCTAATTCAGAGGCTTTTTTACCTGTTTTTAATATAGCACTTATTATCATTAAAGATGTTAATATGCCATCACCTGTTGGATTATAGTCTAATAGTATTACGTGTCCAGATTGTTCTCCACCTAAATTGTATCCATTTTTTAACATTTCTTCTAAAACATATCTATCTCCAACTTTTGTTTGAATTAAGTTCATATTATTTTCATTACAATATTTATTTAATCCAAGATTACTCATAACTGTAGCTACTATTATATTCTTATTTAATTTTCCCTCTTTTTTTAAAGTATTTGAAATAATTGCTAATATTTTATCTCCATCTATTTCATTTCCTAATTCATCAACAGCTAGGCATCTATCTCCATCACCATCATATGCAATTCCCAAACTTAGCTTATTATCTTTAACATATTGTTTTAGACTTTCTAAATGTGTTGATCCACAAGCTTTATTAATATTTATTCCATCTGGATTATTATTTATTATTTTATATTTTATTCCAAGACATTTGAATACTTTTTCTGCAACTTCGTATGTAGCACCATTTGCAGTATCAATACCTACAACAAAATCATCATTATTATATTTTTCTATATCATCATCAAAATTTTTTCTAAAGAAATATACATATTCATCTAATAAATCTGTTCTAACTTCAGACACTCCAATTTTTTCATTTACAGCTGTTAACTCGTCTAATTTTCCAGATTCCATTATTTCTTCTATTTCTTCTTCTAACTCATCTGATATTTTCATACCTTTATTACTAAAATATTTTATACCATTAAATTCATATGTATTATGTGATGCAGAAATAACAACACTTGCATCTGCATTTAATTTTCTTGTTAAATATGCTACCGCTGGTGTAGGTATAACTCCAAGTAATTTTACATTTGCCCCATAACTTAAAAATCCTGCAACCATTGCACTTTCTATTAGTGTTCCAGATATTCTTGTATCTCTTCCTATTAAAATTGTAGGTGAATGATCTGTATGTTTAGATAAAACATATGCACCTGCCTTTGCTACTTTATATACTAATTCTGGTGAAAGTTCAGTATTAGCAATTCTTCTTATACCATCTGTTCCAAAGTATTTTCTCATTTTAAATCTTCCTTTCTTGTAAAAGCCATTATTTCATAATCTTATCCCAAAAACTTAATTTAATATTTTGAGGGTAATTAACATCTATATTATAATCTTGTAATACCATACTAGGATTATAAGTACTTATTTCGTATAACTTTTCTTTTCCTATTAATTTTTCTAATTTTTTTAATATATTAGGCATCATTTTATAAATTGTATTTGGCCTATGTACATCTGATCCTAAAAAATGTACTAAATTATTTTTCAATAAAATTTTTACAGTTTTTTCAGCATCTTTGCCATAATATCCTACTATACTACCATAATTTGATTGAAAAAGCACTCCCATTTGAATTAGTTCTACTAACATACTAGGATTTTTTTGTACAAATGAATACCTTTCTGGATGTGCTATTATTGGAATAAAATCATTTTCAATTAATGTAAAAATAATATCTTTTAAATATAACACATTATTATTCATTGGAAGTTCAAATAATACATATCTTGAATTATTAATTGTTGAAGCTTTATTTTCTCTTATTAATTCTATAATTTTTTCAGATATATAAATTTCACTTCCTAAATGTAATTTTAAATTTGTATTTGAACTATCAATTAAAACATTTAATAATTCTTTTCTTTTTTCTACATCTTCTTCATAATAACCTTCTAAATAATGACTAGTTGATACAATATCTGTAAATCCTGCATCAGACGCTTCTTTAAGTAATTGCAAAGACTGTTCAATATTCTTTGAGCCGTCATCTATATTAGGTAATATATGTGAATGCATGTCTATCATTAAATCACCTATTTTTCTTTCATATATCTATTTATTTGTTGTAATATATCTCTTGATCTATTTTTAGCTTTTAATTCTAATTCTTCATCTGTAACTCTTATTCCAACCTCATCTTCATTATCTATATCATTTAATATTGAATTTCTTTTTCTTGGTGCACTAATTGGTTTAGGTTCTTCAATATTTTTAACTGAGTTTTCAACCGTATTTTCTATTGTTTTTTCTACTTTTTTAGTCTTTTTTATTTCTTTTATAGGTTCATATTCAATTGTTTTAATTTCTTCTGTTTGAACTTGAGTTTCAATATCTTCATTATCTTTTTCTATTTTTTTATTAACTTTTTTGTCTAATAATTTATCTGTTACAATTTTATTACTATTAATATTGTTCTGCTTTGTTTTATGAGGTCTTTCTTGATGTTTTTCTATATTCTTTATATCAAAAGATTTTGAAGAACTATTACCATAATAATATGTATCTTCATATTTTTTGTTTGATATTGGAATTTTATTTAATATAACTCCTGCTATATTTCCTCCAACATTTTCTATTGTTTTTTTAACTTTATCCAAATTATCCATCTTTGTTTCTTTATATGCTGTAACAATTATAGTTGTATCTACTATTCTGGATAAAATTATTGCATCTGCAACTAAAAGGCTTGGTGTACCATCAAATATTATAACATCAAACATCTCTTTTAATTCTTTTAATAATTTTTCCATTTTTTTTGAAACTAATAATTCAGATGGATTTGGAGGAACATTTCCAGCTGGCATAACATACAAGTTTTCTACATCAGTTTTCTTAATAAACATTTCTAAATCTTTAGTAACATTTAATTTTTCACCATTTACAACACCTGACAAATAATTAGACAATCCTGGTCTTGGAGAAACTTTAAATATATTATATTGTCTTCCTTTTCTCATGTCAGCATCTATAATAATTACTTTTTTTCCTGTTTGTGCAAATGTAACTGCCAAATTTGATGAAACCCAACTTTTTCCTTCACCTGGTAATGTACTTGTTATTAATATTGTTTCTATTCTTTCATCTGTATTCATAAATTGTATATTAGTTCTTAATGTTCTAAACATTTCAGATACAGGTGATTTTGGGTCTTCATGTGTAATTAATTCTTTTCTCATTTATAAATCTCCTTTATTTAGAATCATACTTTGGTATTGACGCCAAAACTGATATACCTAATTTTTTTTCTATATCTTCTGAATTTTTAACAGTAGTATCTAATAAATTTATTATAAATACAGATACAAAAGCAAAGAATATTCCAGCAAAAGCAAAAATTATTATATCTTTTAAATGATTTATGTTAGATGGCTCTGTTGGAAATTCTGCCTTATCTACTATATATACGTTATTAATATTATAAATTTCTGAAACCTTTTGCACAAAAACATTAGCAATTTCGTTTGTAAGTTTTTCTGCATATTTAGGGTTTTCATCAGTAACAGATATTTCTATTAAGGCAGTATCAGAAACTGATTTTACCTTTATATTTTTCTTTATTTCTTCTTCATTTAAATCTAAATTCAAATTAGACATAACTTGTCTTAGTACATTTTTACTTTTTATTAATTCACTGTATGTAGATACCAACTTTGAATTTAATGTTATATCTGTTGTTGTTATTGATTCTGTTGTAACAGTGTTTCCTTTATTACTTTCAGCTTGTACTAATACTAGAGTTGTAGAAGATGTGTATTTAGGTTTTACAAGTGTCATAGTATAAATTGCTCCTAAAACAGCAAATATTAGAATAATTAAGATTATTTGTACTTTTTTACTCCAAAATATACTAAATAACTCTTTAAAATCTAATTCCTCCATTTATATTTTTCTCCTTTTTTATTTTCTTTTGTCTACAATACTAATTTACTATTAATATTTTAGATTGTCAATGATTAATTATTTATTTAATGTTGTATTTTATTTTTTATTTCTTTAAATAAATCAAAAAAATATACTAGTTTTTCATCTTTTATAAAGAATAATAACATAATTAAATTAGGTACAATCAATGCAATTATTACATTATAAAAAAATTGAAAAGCTATTGATTGTACATGTATACTATTTGAAATCATAACCGTTATAAATGCAGTAATTATAAATAGTACTAAATATCCTATATTTTCCTTTGCATAATCAAAATAATTTCTTTTTAATATTAATTTATATACATATTTCGGATAACTATAACACCATAAAACTAAGCCACTTACAATAGTTCCTAAAAAAACTCCAACAAGACCTAATTTTTTCACAAGCAATATAGAAACTATAATATTAATTAAAGATTCAAATAGTGGAATAAATCTATCCTCATAATATATACCTGCAGCATCTTTAAAAGCTATATAGGTTGCTCTTGAACTATTTAAATAATAATTAAGTACAAGAATATATAATACCGTTCTAGGCAATATATAATTATTTCCAATCCATATTTTTATAAAGCTTTCCATTATAATTAATATTGCGATTGAAGAAAACGCAGTAATCCAAAAATTTATAAATCTAATTCTTTTATACGTAATAAACTGTTTTTCTTTTGATTCTGTTACTAACAGATTTCCTAAACTTGGAGTTAATGCCTGAATAATTTGATTAAAGACAGTTTGTACAGAATTTATTATTAAATAATAATTCGAATACATACCCACAACTACAATACCTAGAAACTTAGAAATTATAATATTATCTGTTCCAAGAATTACAAAAGTTCCTATTTTATGGAAAAATAATGCTTTAATTTTCGTAAAAATATCTTTTTCCACACTCTTGTCTAATTTTGCATAATCTTTTTCATTTAAAAAAGAATATAGTTTATTTGCTACAAAAGTTATAATCATATTTTCAATAATTTTCATTATAACTTTTATCATTAAATACAAATAAAAATTTTTAGTAAAAAACAATATTATAATCTGAATAATATTTAATATAGTAATACAAATTATATGAATAATATTTACTATATAATTTTTTTGATTTGCATACAATATACTTCTTTTATAAGATAAAAAATAAGAAAATACAGAATCACTTAAAAATAGTAAATATATAATATATATGTTTATGTTCGCATTAATAGTATTTATATCAATTATATATTTTAAAAAAGGAATTATTAATCCCCCAATAAAACACACAATTAAAGCAATCACTCTATAACTTTTTTTATAAAAGTTCATTAGTGATTTAACTTTTTCTGTTTCGTTTTCAGCTATAGGTTTGTATAAATTATAAATTATAGCTGTTCCCATTCCTAGTTCTACTATTGATAACATTGATATAATATTATTAAATAAACTATTTATTCCTAGAAGTTCATTTCCTAATATTTTTATAAATATCGCTTGAGCTATAATTCCAATTCCAATTGTAATAATATTCGATGTTACTGATGCTACTATATTTTTTATTGAATTTTCTTTTCTCATTTTAATTCTACTTTCTTAATATACTTTTCATTTTATTTAATAGTACATTTAAAGAATAATATAAATGAATTTGTTTATTTTTAAGCATATATAGTAAAAGAGAATTTATATTTGTTTCATAATCTATATTTTTTAAATTAATATTGCTAAAATCTACATTTTTTTCAAATTCTTCTAAAATCAAATTATAATATTCTTTAAATTTTTGATAATTTATTTTGGATAATATCGTTAATTTTCTTAATGCATAATTTAATTTTGTAAACAACCTATTAGATATTAATATAGGTTCATTTATAAAATTTTCTATGTACATATAAACTTCTAAAGAATCTCTTAAATATTTTTTTATAGTTTCTATATCATTTTCATGTGTAATGCTTTCACCATTTTGTCTATAAAAATATCCACATTCACTTAGATATCCAATTCTTTTACAACTTCTAATTACATCAAATGAAAATCTTAAATCTTCTCCAAAACTTAAATCTTCTTTAAACTTTATACAATTTTCTATAATCTTTTTTCTATTTATTAAAGTTTTACAAGACGAACAAAAATATAAAGTGTTTACAAAACTTGGAATAATCTCTTTAAAATTTAGTTCTATATTATTTTTTACAAACATTTCTTTTTTTATTATCTTTCTGTTTTTATCACAAAAAGTCATACCAGAAATACATACATCATAATTATTTTTTGTAATTTCTTTATACATTAATTCAATATAATTTTGTACAATAAAGTCATCACTATCAACGAACATAATGTATTCACCTGTTGCTTCTTGTATACCTTTATTTCTTGAATATGAAACGCCACTATTTTTTTGGTTTATAATTTTAATTCGTTTATCTTCTTTTTGTAATTCTTGACTTATTAATAAAGAGTTATCTGTTGATCCGTCATTTATAATAATAATTTCTATATTTTCATATGTTTGATATAATATTGAATTAATACACTCCTTTAAATACTTTTCTGAATTATATACAGGAACAATAACACTAATTAATTGTTTCATTATTTTCTCCTTCTTTTGCAAAAAATTTAATATCTAAACAAAATACAAATAAAAACATAATTAAATCTAAAGAAAAGAACTCTGTTAACATCATAAACAAATAAGCAAACATAACTATTGATAGAATTTGTGCTATTTTACTTTCTTTGTATTTATAAAGTTCAATTATAGATTTTATTAGAATTATAAAATAAATGCTAGATCCAACAATACCCGATTTATATATTATCTCTAGAATCTGATCATGTGCATGTGTGCTAACCATAAAACTAGTTTTATTTAATCTTAATATACTATCCTCTACACCATAACCTAATATTGGTCTTTCTTTAATAAACTCTATAACATAATCCCAAATATATATTCTTCCTGTTAAAGTTAAATCTCTATTTAAAATATCAACAATAATATATTCAAATAAATTTTGAATCCTGAATATTACAATTGCCAAAAATAATATTATATATGCTAAAAAATAGTTTTTAATATTTAAAAGTTTTATTTTTTTAAATATATTATTTAAAATTAATAACCCAACTATGATTGTCATGCCTATTAAAGAAGTTCCACTTTTCACAAGATAAATTGATAAATATGATGCTATTAATAAAATGTAATTTCTAATAGTTAATTTTCCTTCTTTATAGTACGAATTAATAAAACTAACTAAAATTGCTGGCAATATATATAATATATGTAAATTTCTATATCCCAATATCCAGTTTTCTGTATAACCAACAGTACTGTTAACATACATACCATCTTTAAAAATTATAACACTAAATAAATTAATATACACTAATACAGATAAAAAAAACTCAAAAGCATTTAAAAAAACTTTAGCATCTCTTTTTATACCATAATCAACAATCATGCATAAACCAATTGTTCTGATTGCCAAAAAAATACATCCGGGAACATCTGCATTATTTAAAACTGTAGACAACATTAATAATATAAAATACACAATAAAATAATTAAGAAATTTAGAATATTTTCCATATTTCATTAATATTACAAAAATTATTAATATTGAAATTATTTGCCAAATTTTATATACTAATTCTGTTTGTGGATACATAACAACAAGATAAGTTATCCTAAAGAATGGTATTAACAGAAAAATATATATTATAAAACTTATTAGTTTATTATTACTTTTAAACATCTTAATAATTGCTACCCTTCTTTTTTATTTTTCAAATGTTGATTTTTCAGGTAATATCTTATTAAATGATTCTTTTAAATCTTTTAATAAGTTTTCAAATTCATTATCATTCATAGGTCCATCATTTATTGCAATCATATTATATTTTTGTTTTTGAATTGCATTTAAAAGCTCCTCTTTTATGTTATTTATTCCATCTCTATCTATAAAATATGATTTTCCAAACTTTTTACTTCTAATAGCAATTTTTCCGCTTGCTATTTGCCATTCTTTAAACAACCATTGATTAATATCTGAACTCTCTCTAAATTTATGAGTACAAGTCTCATCTAAAATTTCATACTCATTATTCCATACATCCTTAAATGTTTCTTTACTATATGGTTCAGCTATATGTTGTTGCCAAAATCCTGGAAATCTGGGACAATTCATCAAAACTAATGTTCTCAAATTTATATTACCATTTTTAAAGTTAAGCCATTTAAAAATATTCTCTCTAAATGATTTTTTAAAATCAAAATGTTCATTTATAATACTTGTATCATTAAAACATATTTTTTGTGCAATTAAATTTTTCTTTGGACAATGTACATTTAATCCAATTGTTTCACAAGGTAATCCATTTTTAAAAAAGTGTTTTGGCTTTGTATCTTTAATAATATAAAAATCATCATTGAAATATACAAAGTTTTCAGATAATCCTTTAATTCTATGAATATTACATTCAATAGAATGAGAACTAAAAGTTGGTAAGTATTTTTCTGGTATAAAATCTTGGTGTCTTACAACATTTAATTTAGGATTATCTAAATTTAACCATTTAGGAATATGTCCATAAGTTACAAAATGAACTTTATTAACCCATGGAGTAAATTTTTCTACTCCTCTAAACCAATATTGTAATAAATCCCAATCTCTATATCTATATTTAGAACTATCAGAATCACTTTTTGCTTGATACTTATTTTTTTCTTCTTGCCATAATGGGTCATTACTATCAACCCACAAAACAACAAAATCTATTTTATTATTTTCTTCCATCATACTTTCCCTTCTTCATCCCTAAAAATCTTGCAGACATATTAGGAATAAAATTAATTAAAACATTTACATTTTTATCTTGTATAGCTCTTTTTAAAATATATAATGCTAAATTTCCACCTGTTTTATTTGTTTTAAAATTATCTAAATATAAATTTTCTTTAAAAAATTTACCAGTATCATAATATCTTTTATATATTTGTTTTAAAGTAAATCTATGTGAATGAATAACCTTAGACTCTGCACAATATTTAATTCTGTAATTATTCATAATTAACTTATACGCTATATACATATCTTCATTAATAGGTAATTTTTTACCATCATAACCTTTAAGTTCTAAAAAAACATCCTTTTTAATTGCTGATGATGCATCAGAAAAAAAGAATGTTCTTAATCCTAATTTATTTATGTCTTTTTTCGTTACTACAAATGACTCTTCTGGATAATTTTTTTCTCTGGTGTATTTTTCTATTGTGTTATTAGTACATATTTGTCTACTGTAGCATGCTTCACACTCATTTTTTTCTATATCTTTTACTAAATTGTATAACCAATATTCATCTTTAATTATTATATCTTGAGTTATAAACACTAGTATATCTGCATTACTTTTCATAGCTTCTTTTTCCCTAGTTAGTGCATGTGAAAATTCTTCTGGTTTTATTAATTCATAATCTATTTTTAACTCTTTTAATATTTGTTCAGTATTATCTGTTCCTTTAGTAACAATATATCTATATTTATTTATTGTTACTCCCTTTTGCATTTCTAATGATTTGTGTAAATTTCGTATGTATTTTTCCGCATTATACAAAGGGCATATAATATCTATATTCATAATTACATAGCTCCTTCTCTTTTTAAAACTAATATTATTGTCTTAAAAAATATTTCTATATCCGTTTTTAGTGAAATATTATCAACATAATAAAGTTCCATTTGCATTCTTTCTTCATATGTAGTACAACTTCTTCCATTTGCTGCCCAATATCCAGTAAGTCCTGGTGTTACACTTAAAAGTTTTTCTTTATTTTCGCCATATCTCTCAATTTCATTACTAACAACAGGTCTTGGTCCAATTATTGATAATTCGCCTTTTAATATATTTAATAATTGTGGTAGTTCATCTAAGCTTGTCTTTCTTAAAAATTTACCTATTCTAGTTATTCTTGGATCATCTTCCAATTTAAAGTTTTCATTAAATTTTTTTAATTGTTCTGGTGTAAATTTTCTAATTAATCCTTCTGCATTATCTACCATAGTTCTAAATTTATATACATTAATTATTTTTCCATCTTTACCTATTCTTTTATGTACAAAAAAAGCAGGTCCTTTAGAATCTAATTTAACTGCAATTGAAATTATTAGAAATAATGGTGACAAAAAAATTAAGCCTATTAGTGAAACTAATATATCTGCTGTTCTTTTCGTTATTTTATATTGATTTTTTAAAACTAAACTTTTTGATTTTTTTGGTATAGTTAAAATGTCTTTGTCATTAATGGCGCTACTATTTATTGAATTAACACTCATTTTATTCCTCCTAATATTTTGTCATCATTTGTAGAATTTTGTTTTAACTATATTTTCTATTATACTACATTTTTTATGTAAAATCAACCTTTTATGTAAATTTATGTAACATATGTACATATTTTCCAATAATTTGAAGAAAATTAGAATTTAACTATCACGCAAAAAAAATGCAAACACATTATTTTTATGTTTACATTTCTTTCTCTACTTTCTAATTACGTCCTGTTTTGTTTATAATTTTTTGACTTATATCTTTTACTTTTTGAGATGGTTCATAATTTTCATTTGGAAATAGTTCTTGATGTAATCTTGAAACATTGTTTTCTAAATTACTTGGAACTCCATACCAAATACCGGAAATTTTTCCCCCATCGACTTCATATGGCCATCCTATACTATCTGTTATACTGTAAGACATAGCTTCTGGCAATAATGATAATATTTCACTTTTATCTATATTTGTATATATTCTTGGTAAAAGTGTGTCCATCAATTTATTTAATTCTGAAATATTTTTTGTTTTAGCTTTTTCAACTATAGCTGTTAAAACTGTTCTCATTCTTTCAGTTCTTTTATAATCTCCACCTGCTGTATATCTTATTCTTGAATATGCCACAGCTTGTACTCCATTTAAATTATGTTTTCCAGGTTCAGTAATTACACTAGAAGCAATTCCTGTAGACTGAGCAGTTGCATATGTATAACTTTTTAAATATCCAACTTCTTCTGGTGTAATATCTATTTCCACTCCACCTAAACTATTTACTATTTCTGCTACTGCATCAAAATTAACTGTTATAAATTCTGTCATATTTAAATCTAAGTTACTATTTAAAGTGCTAAGTGCAAGTTCTGCACCTCCAAATGAGTAAGCATGTGTTACTTTATCTAGTCCTCTATTAGGAATTTCTAAATATGAATCTCTATATACAGAAGCTAATTTCACTTCTTTAGTATCATTATTAATACTTGCAATTATTATACAATCACTTCTATTGCCTAATCCGTAATCATCTGATCTTGTATCAATACCAAATAATGCAATGTTTCTATAACCGGTTAATTTTTCTTTAACTTCTTCATTAATAGTTATGTTGTTAAGGTCTACATCAACTTTATTAATCTTGTTTAGTTTATTATTTATATAAAAATATATTATACCTGAAACAATTCCTATTAATATTAGTATTACAACTATTATTATAGTAATAATTTTTATAACTTTATTTTTTTTCATAATTTTCTCCAATCCTTACATACAATAATTATATTATACATTAGTTTCCATAACATTTCAAGTATGTATGAGAGATTAATACAAAATTATTAGTTATTTAAAGCTTTATCTAGCATAGCCATTCTTACATATACTCCATTTGTCATTTGTTTAAATATTCTAGATTTACTACATTCTACAACATCATCAGAAATTTCAACATTTCTATTAAATGGTGCTGGGTGCATTATTATAGCATTTTCTTTCATTTTGTTTACTTTATCCATAGTAATTCCATATAAAGTATTATATTTTTCATTTGTCATGCTCATTTTATCATCATGTCTTTCAAATTGTATTCTAAGTAGCATTACAACATCCACTTTAGGTAGCATTTCGTTAAAATCAACAAATTGTAAATTTTCATCTCTAAATTCTTCTGGACCTGATGTATATACTTCCATTCCTAGTCTTTCCATAACTTTTATATTAGAATGTGCTACTCTTGAATGTTTTATATCACCAACTATTAATACCTTTAACCCTTTAAAACTCCCAAATTCTTCTTTTATAGTCATTAAATCCAATAAAGATTGTGATGGGTGATCCTTTGTTCCATCTCCTGCATTTAAAATTGGTATATTAATGTTCTCTAACTGATTATAATACATATCTTCTCTATGTCTTATTACAACTGCATCTACTCCTATACTTTCAAATGTTTTGATTGTATCATATAAAGTTTCTCCTTTTTTCATACTTGATGTATCTGCTGTAAAATCAATTGTTTTGTATCCTAATTTATATTCTGCCATTTCAAAACTATAATGTGTTCTTGTAGATGGCTCAAAAAAAAGATTAGCTATAACTTTATCATCATTACAACTAACTTTTCTTTTACCACTTTTAAAATCAATAGCATTATCTAATAATTCTTCAATTTCATTTACTTTTAAATCCTCTAATTTTAAAATATTCATTTTCTTCGACCTCTTTTTTCAATTTTCTACATATTATCATTATATATTATTTTATGCAATACATTTTTTCTATTAAATAAAAAAACAGCAATGGAAAACTATATTTATATAATTTTCCATTGCCATCTTTTTATTTATATTTATTATTTTATAATTCATTTACTATTTGATAATATTCTTTATATTTTGTTATACTCTTGAATTGTATTCTTCCATCTGTTACTGTCCATTCATCTTTATTTTCAGTTAAAAAGTTAACTATTTTTTCTAACCCTTCAATAGCCTTATTAACTTCTTCAATTGAATTTTTTAATTCTGTATTTTCTTTCTCTATGCTTTCTTTAGTTTCGTCATCTAGCATTAAATTAACATATAATTCTTTATAATATTTGCTTACACCTTTATCATTTATAGCATTCTCTATATTTTCTGCATTTAATAATTTATCACATTTTTCTGAATATTCACTTAATTTTGTTTTTAATGATGCTAGTTTTTCTTTTGTTTCTACAAATTCTGGTGCATCTTTTGAAAGATTTTCACTTGATAATGTTTTATCTAAATCACTGTTATTAAATAAGTCTATTAATTCTGTCATTACTGTTTGTGTCTCTTTCATATAATCTTTCATTGTTTTTTCTACAATTGCATATTTTCCTTTTGTTTTAATATCCATATCTATTTCATCTTTTGTCAAATCTAATTTAGCTAACTTTTCTGCTTCTTCTTTTAATATGTTTTCTTGTTTTATTTTATTTTGTTGATTATAAACAAATCCTCCTACTAATGCAATTGCAACAACTACAACTGCCACTATCACTCCTATTAATACTTTTTTATTTTTCATTAAACTTCCCCTTTTCTTTATTACTATTACATTTTATTTGGCATTTCTATACCTAATAAAGCGCTTCCTAATTTTAATACTTTTCCAGTTGCATATGTTATAAAAACTCTAGCTTTTTTTACATTTTCATCTTCTACAATTATCTTATTTTCATTATAAAAAGAACTATATGCTTTTGAAAGATCTATTAAATATCTTGATAAAATTGATGGTTCATTTTTATCTACAACTTGTTTTAAGATATCTTCAAATTTATATATAAGTTTTAATATATTTTGTGAATAACTATCTGTTAAAGCATTTGTATCAAATTCATTATATTTTGGAATATCTCCAACTTTTTCTAATACACTTTGTGTTCTTACATATGTATATTGAATATATGGGCCTGTTTCTCCTTGGAAATTTAATGCTGTATTCCAATCAAAAATTTGATCTTTATTTGTCACTGTTGATAATGTATTAAATATTATTGCTGCTAAACCAACTTTTTTTGCCACTTCATCTTTATCATTTAATTCCGGATTTTTTGAAACGATTATTTCTTTTGCCTTTTCTATTGTTTCATTAATCAAATCTTCTATTTTTACTACATTTCCTAATCTTGTTGACATTTTTCCTGTTGGTAATTGTACCATTCCATATGATACATGTATTAATCCTTTATAATATTTTTCATCTACTAAATATTTTGCTACTTCAAAAATTTGTTTAAAATGTAAATTTTGTTCATATGCCACTACATACAAACATTTATCAAAATCATATGTTTGTGCTCTATATATAATTGCAGCCAAATCTCTTGTTGCATATATTGAAGAACCATTTGCCTTTTGTATTATTGCAGGTGTTTCTATTCCTACATCTTCTAAATTTACAATTTTTGCACCTTCTGATTCTGTTATTTTTCCTTTTTCTTCTAATATTTTCAAAACATTGTCTGTTTTATCTGCATAAAATGCTTCACCTTTTATAGAATCAAATTTTACATTCAATATGTCATATATTTTATTAAATTCTATCATGCTTAAATCTTTAAATTTTTCCCATAGTTTAGTACAGTATTCATCGCCTTCTTCTAATAATTTAAAGTTTTCTCTACAATTTTCTAATACTTTTTCGTCTTCCTTGCACAATGCATTTATTCTTACATACATATCCATCATTTTATTTATAGGATCTTCTTCTAAATTATACTCATTTCCCCATAATTTATATGCTTCTATCATTTTACCAAATTGTGTTCCATAATCACCTAAATGATTTATTCCAACTGTATTGTATCCTAAATATTTATAAACTTTATATAATGCATTTCCTATTAATGTTGTTCTTAAATGTCCTATATGAAATGGTTTAGCAATATTGGGAGATGAATATTCTACTAATATAGTTTTTCCATTTTCTATTTCACTTTTTCCGTATTCCTCTTTTTCTGCTATTTCTTTTACAACTTCTTTTGCTAATGTATCTTTATTTATATAAAAATTAAGATATCCACCTACCACGTCAATTTTTTCAACATATTTATTATCAATTTCTATATTTTGTGATATCTCTTGAGCAATTATTTGTGGAGCTTTTTTTAATTCTTTTGCCAACCTAAAACAAGGAAAAGCATAATCTCCATTTTCTTGATCTTTAGGTTCTTCTATAAATGTTTCTAATTTTTTAGAGTCAACATTTATAACTTTTTCTATTGCTTCTGATATTTGTTCTTTAAAATTCATCATAAATTAACCTCTTTTTACATATTATTTTTTGCATAATTCCATGAATCTTTGCACATATCTTCTATTGTTTTTGTTGCTGTCCAACCTAACTCTTCTTCTGCCTTTTTTGTTTTTGCATAATATTCTGCTAAATCCCCTGCTCTTCTTGGTGCTATTTTATATGGTACTTTTTTACCTGTTGCCTTTTCAAATGCATTAACCATTTCTAACACACTAGTACCATGACCTGTACCTAAATTATATATGTATAAACCTTCTTTTTCTTTGTCTAACTTTTCTAATGCTTTTATATGTCCTTTAGCTAAATCTACTACATGTATATAATCTCTAACTCCTGTACCATCTGGTGTATTATAATCATTTCCAAATATTGATAATTCCTTTAATTGTCCTACTGCAACTTTTGTTATATATGGCATTAGATTATTAGGAATTCCATTAGGCTTTTCTCCTATTAAACCACTCTCATGGGCTCCTATAGGATTAAAGTATCTTAATATACATATATCCCATGAATTATCTGATTTATATATATCTTTCAATATTTGTTCTATAAACAATTTTGTTGTTCCATAAGGATTAGTTGTATCTCCAGTTTTTGTTTCTTCAGTATATGGAATTTGTGCATTCTCACCATATACTGTAGCTGATGAACTAAAAATAAATTTTTTGCATCCATATTTTTTCATTGTATCTAATAGAACTAATGCCCCAGATACATTGTTTGTATAATATTCTATTGGTTTTTGTACAGATTCTCCAACAGCTTTATATCCTGCAAAATTCATTACAGCATCAATTTTGTTTTCTTCAAATACTTTTTCTAATTTTTCTCTGTCTAAATAATCAATTTCATAAAATTTAAAATCCTTTCCTGTTATTTTTTTTATATTATCCAGCACTTCTGGGTTACTATTAGAAAAATTGTCTAATATAACTACCTCTTTACCAGAATTTAATAATTCTACTACTGTATGACTTCCTATAAATCCTGCTCCACCTGTTACTAATATAGACATTTATTTACCTCCCTATATCATTTATTCAAGTAAATTATACTTAATTTGCATTAATAAATCAATATATTTATTAATATATTATAAATTTAACAACAGTAGAGTAAGTAACTCTACTGTTGCCATTTTTACAGATTTGAAATTTTTTTTATTATGTCTGTCGTAGAACTTTCTTTTCCTCTTGCTTTCTTAATTCCAGTTATTCCATATCTATCAAATACTCTTTCCCTTGCCGTCAAAAGTATAGGATTATCTTCATAATAAAGTATATCTGGTCTTAAGATTTTAAATGTTTCCTGAAAGATTTTTAACCATTCTTCCTGGTTCTCGTTATCTGATTTTACTTCTAACAAAACATTAGGATTATAATCGACCAAAAATGTATAATCTACATATTTTATTGCATCAACAATTGCAATCCTATGTCTTTCATCAATTATTGGTCTATCTTCTCCTTTTAATTTAACACATTTGTTGTTCTTTACTGCAACAACTAGAATATCTCCCTGCTTTTTTGCATTTTCAAGATATTTCAAGTGTTCATAGTGAAACAAATCAAATGTTCCTGTTGCTAAAACTACTTTCTTGCCTTCCCGTTCCGTTTGAAGTTTTTTCGAAATATTTTCTAAATTTTCTACCATAATGTCAATCCTCCTTAATTGTTTTATTAAAAATCATATTCAAATCTGTATTAAATGACTGTAAACCCAATCATTATATAAATTAACTCTACTTACGTAGAAATTTAAAAACTTTTTAATTTACTATGACTTTATGATCCTTTACAAATTGTTTTACATCATTTATTATTGGTTTGTTTACCTTAAAGATATTATCTGGTAAATTATCTAAATCAAACCACTGTAAGTCATCAACCTCTCCATCATTGAATTTAATTTCACCATTATAACTTTCACAAAAAAATACATGATTAAGCACATATACTTGATCTTTACTTTTAGGATAAATGTTAAATAATTCTTTTCCCGAATAAATCCCCATTAATTCTGGATTTATTGGTTCTATATTTAATTCTTCTTTTATTTCTCTGTTTAAAGTCTCAATATATTTTTCACCAATTTCTATACCTCCACCATGTATTGCCCAGCAGCCATTATCTTCTCTTTTTTGTAAAAGTATTTTTCCCTCTTTATATATAACTAATGTAACTACAGGACTTAACATAGGTATATGTCCAACTTTGCTTCTTATTTCTGATATATAATCACTTTTCATTCTTATATTACCTCTACTTTATTTTTTCTATTTTTTGCCCATTCTTTGTATCTTTTACTTCATATCCTTTTTGAATAATTAAGTTTCTTAATTCATCAGATTTTGCCCAATCTTTATTTTTTCTAGCTAATATTCTTTCTTCAGCAATTTGTAAAATTTCACTTGGTATTTCTACTTTTTCTTCTGCTGGTTTTTCTGATATTTTTATACCTAAAACAGTATCAAATTTATCTAGTAATTCTGCAAATTTCTTTGATTTTGTATTATTTTTAACAACATCCCATACAACACTAATTGCTTGTGGCATATTCAAATCATCATTTATTGCCTCATGAAATTTATTTTCATATTCATTTAACATTTCATCAGAAACATCTTCTGTTCCAGTTAAATGTTTTTGATATCCTTCTCTTAATCTATTTAATGCTTTTGAAGTTGCATCAATTCCTTCCCAAGTGAAATTAAGTTTATTTCTATAAGTACATGAATAAGTAAATAAACGATACACTAATGGATCATATCCCTTATTTATGATATCTGATAATAAATAAACATTTCCTAAACTTTTAGACATTTTACCGCCATTTATTAATAAATATTCTCCATGCATCCAATATCTTGCAGGTATTTTGCCACATTTACCTTTACTTTGTGCAATCTCATTTTCGTGATGTGTAGGAATTAAATCAATACCACCTGTATGTATATCAAATTGTTCTCCTAAATATTTTTGTCCCATTGCTGAACATTCTATATGCCATCCTGGATAACTAGGTCCCCATGGGCTATCCCATTTCATTAAGTGATTTTCTGGTGCTTTTATCCAAAGGGCAAAATCATATGGATTTCTTTTTTCTGGATCTATATCTACCCTTGCTCCTGCTTTTTGATTTTCTACATCTACATTTGTTAAAATAGGATATTTATCTAATTTAGATACATCAAAATATATAGCTGTTGAAGTTTCATATGCAAAACCATTTTCTATTAATTGTTTTACATATTCTAACATATCTTGAATATGATCTGTTGCCTTACATACAATTTCTGGTGTTTCTATATTTAATGATTTCAAATCATTAAAAAATAGTTGTGTATAATGTTCTGCAATTTCTAATGGTGTTTTATGCTCTTCTCTTGCAGATTTAATCATTTTGTCTTCTCCTTCATCACCATCTGATACCAAATGTCCAACATCTGTTATATTCATTGCATGTTTAATTTTATATCCATTATATCTTAACACTCTTCTTAATACATCTTGAAATATATTTGTTCTCATATTTCCAATTGTTGCATCTTTATACACTGTTGGACCACAAGAATATATTCTTACCTCTTCTTTATTTAAAGGTATAAAAACTTCTTTTTTCTTTGTTAATGTATTATAGAAATATATGTCCATAAAATCACTCACTTTCTTTATGTATATATGTTATATGAACATAAAAGTTAGAAATTAATATTAATCTCTAACTTTTACGTATAATATTAATTTATATAATTAGTTAGTTGTATCTGTTGTTGTGTTATTTTTTGTAGTATTATTTTTATCTGTTGTATTATTCTTGTCTGTTTTGTTTGTTGTATTATTTTTGTTTGTATTATTAGTTGTGTTATTTTTAGTTGTTGTATTATTAGTTGTACTATTGGTTGTGTTATTTTTATCTGTTTTATTTGTATTATTAGTTGTATTATTCTTGTTGTTTTTATCTTTGTCAACTCTATCTCTATCTTTTTCTTCTTCTTGTTTTTTATCTTCTGGTTTTTTATGAACATCACAGACATCTGTAGGTTTATTGTCTTCACTAGTACCAACTGTTTTCCATAAGCTTAATTTTTCTTTTGGTGGATTAATTTTTTGATATATTGTTTCTTTTTCTGGACAATATTCATTTGCAAGTTTTCCTGTTTCTTTACAAATTTCATATGAACCTGAGTGACCATCACAACTACTTGGAACTGTTCCATTTACAAATATTTCTGTATATTTATTTTTACATTTATCTGTAGCTTTCAATCCTGTATCTTTACAAATTGTTGCTTCTACAATTCCACTTGGTCTTGTAAACCTTTGACCTTCTAATCCTTGATGTATATCTGTCATTACATTATCCCATAATTTTCCTGCTGGATTTGTTCCCCAACCAGTTACTGATTCATTATTATCATAACCGTACCAAGTTGCTGCTGTATAATATGGTGTAAATCCACATAACCATCTATCATAATCCCCATTTGTTGTACCTGTTTTTGCTGCTACATCCATACCAGATATTGCACAATATGTTGCTGTTCCTCCGGATTTTACAGGTTCTTGAACTATACTTTTTGCAATATATGCATTTTGTTCAGACATTACTCTTGTTTTTGTTTGTGCTGATTCTAAAACAACTTTTCCATCGCTATCTGTTACTTTTGTATAAAATGTTGGTGATACATATTCTCCATCATTTGCAATAGTTTCATATGCTGCAGCCATTTCTAATGGACTTATACCATTTGTTAATCCTCCTATTGCTAATGATAAAACATTATCTTTTTCATCATCTAATGATGATATTCCCATTTTCTTTAAATATTCTATAGATTTAGCAGGTGTAAGTTCTGCCATTATTTTTACTGCTGGAATATTTTGAGATGTTTTTATAAATTCTCTTACTGTTATATATCCACGGAAGTGATTATAATTTTTAGGTGTATATTTTCCATTATTAAATTCTGTTTTTTGATCATTATACACAGTCCCTGCAGTTATAATATTTTCTTGTAAACCTGGAACAATATCTGCAAGAGGCTTCATTGATGAACCTGTTTGTTTAAGCATTTGTGTTCCTCTGTTAAATCCTCTTGATTCTGTCTTTTCTCCTAATCCTCCTGCAACACCTACAACATATCCTGTATTATTATCTATAACAACCATTGCTGCTTGAGTTTGTTCATTTAAAAGTGTTCCATCTGCATTTTTTACTTTTCCACTTCTAACATATATTTCTTTTGCAAACTCTTCTTCTAATCTATTTTGAACATTTGTATCAACTGTTGAATAAATAGTTAATCCACTACTATATACATAGTTTTGTGCAAGTTCTTTAGAAATTCCTTTTTCTTCTGCAACCTGATTAATTACTTGAGATATTACGGCATCTGTGTGATAAGAATATACATTTCCCTGATTTGCAGATTTTTCAAATTTTAAGCCTTCTTTAACTTTTGCTACTGCTGTATTATATTCTTCTTCGCTTTTTATATAACCCAATTCTTTCATTTTTTGTAGAACTGTTAATGTTCTAGTTTTAATTTTTTCTGAGTGATCTTTTTCACTATATGGATTATACATATTTGGTGAATGATTTATTCCTGCTAAAAATGCACATTCTGCTAAATCTAAGTCTTTTGCACTCTTATTAAAATAATATTCTGCTCCTAGTTCTACACCATGTATATTTTGACCACCTACAAATAAAATATTTAAATATAATTCTAGAATTTGATTTTTAGAAATCATTCTTTCTACTTGAGTTGCTTTAGCCCATTCTTTTACCTTTCTTGCAATTCCTGCCAAACCAGTATCATCATCTTCTTGAGTTATATTTTTTACTAATTGTTGTGTAATTGTACTTCCTCCAAATGATGAATCTCTTTTTACAACAAAATTTAATATTGCAGCACCTGTTCTTTTTATATCAACACCACTATGGTTATAAAATCTTTCATCTTCTATTGCAACATATGCCTTAGGTAAATACTCTGGCATTTCTGATATTGATATTATTTTTCTTTTTTCATCTCCGCTTAAATCTGCAATTACATTTCCATCTTGATCAACGACTACAGAATTTGAAGCAGAAATTATTAATTCATCTTTAGAAATTTCAAAATCATTTCCAAAAAGTCCAAAGAATATTCCTACTAAAACTCCAGCACCTATCACACATAATAATAATATAATTATTATTAAAATCTTTATAGCTAGTAATACTTTAGGATGTTTATCTTTAAATTTTATTTTTTTACTTTTTCCATCAACATTTTTTGTTTTATTTTCTTTAATTTTATTTGTTTTTTTATTACTTCTTTTGTCTGCCATTTTATTTATTTCCTTCCTTAAATACAATTATTATTTTAATAAACTTAAAACTGTACTTATGCTTTATATATTATAGTATATTTTATAAAAAAAGAAAAGCATTTTTTGTTCTTTTTTAGTTAAATTTTATTAAACCATTAAGTCCTATTAACTGCTCTATATTTACTCCTTTTTCTTTAATTTCTTTTCTTATATTTTTAAATGCTGCCTTTTTATATATTTGTGATTCAAATATATCTCTAATATAAAATTCTTCAGATAAATAATCAACATCATTTAAAGATATTTCATAATTATTAATATTTAATCCAGAAAATCTTTTTTTGTTTATTTTTATATCTCCATCCAAATTTAAAATAATCGCTTCATCATAAATATTAAATTTATTTATCAATTCATTTGGAAAATCCATATTTAAAATAATTTTTGCATTTTTTAAACTCTTCTTTTTATTATTAGTAATTGTTATCATAATTCCAAATTCATTAAATATACTTTCTTCTATATTTTTTAATTTTTCTATATGATTAGTTACAACATTTACTCTTTTAAATTCTTTAGAAAATAATTTAATATTTTCTGTTGATACTTCATCTATTTGATTTATCAATATTGCAATTTCTATTTCTTCTTCTTTAATGTTTTTCTTAACTAATATATATTTAACAATTTCATATACTAAATATTTTTCAAGCCATCTACCATTAAAAATATTAACATTACTAGAATTTAAGTAATTTATTAATATCTCATTTTTCTGTACCTCTTTGCTTAAAACTACATTTCTTACATTATTTTTATTTAATATTTTTAATATTTTCTTTGCTTTTTTAATATTAAATTTATCTAAATCAAAATTTACTAAAATCTTATTATCTTTTTTTGTAAAACACTTTAACTTATCAATAAATTTAATATTTTTATTTTCACTTATATAATATGTATTAATAAAAACCACCTTCTTGTCCTTTTTATTAATTTATATTAAATTTTTCTTTTTTTAGAACGCAAAAAAGAATTTATTGTTGTTATTAATACAACTATAAATTCTTTTCTATTTTATTGATGTTTGTTTTTCTTAAATTACTGTATTGCATCTTTTATTAATTCCCATACATCTTCTGTTTCTTTATCTTTTTCCCAAGATGCAACTCCACCAAGATTATACTGTTTTACTAATGATAGCTTTTCTTTTAAAGATTTGCTATCTTCAATCCACATTTTTCTTGTGTATAGAGAATCATTATATTCAACATAATATTGTTTTAATGTATCGTTCCATTTTCTTTCTACATTTTCAGGAATAGTATTATCAATATCTTTCATATCTACAACTTTACTTAAAACTTTTCCATCCTTTTCTGACCAAAGTCTAGTGTAGAATGGTATTGCTAATATTACTTTATTTGAATCTATTTCTTCTGTTGTTACAAATTTTTTGAGACTTGTCTCAACCCAATTGTATCCTGCTGTTGTTCCTGCTTTATTACTTCCAGCTCCATACTGATCATATGCCATAAAAATTATATAATCTGCAACATTTCCTATAACATTTCTATCAAAACACATTGACCAATTATCAGCTCCATCTGGTGCTGTTACATCAACAGAAATAGTTAATCCAACATCTTTAATTCTAGGTGTCAATTCTATTATAAATCTCGAATATACATCAACATCTTCTTTTTTCATATTTTCAAAATCTATATTAATACCATCTAAATTATATTTCACACAAGCATTTACAATTGCTTCTATTAGTTTTTTTCTTGATTCATAACTATTCATTATTTTAGATGTCATCTCTAATCCCACATTAGAATTTGAAACCATTGGCCAAACTTTGTATCCGTTTGAGTGTGCCCATTGAATATAATTTTGACCATTTTGTGATATATTTTCTTTAAAGTTACCATTTTTATCTATATAGAAAAATGAAGGTGAAACAACATTTATTCCATCAATTTTTGTTCCTGTTCTATCTGGAGCTTTTGCATATTCTGAAAAATAATCCCATACCAAATTGACTTTTCCTGAAATTTGTTTTTCATTTTCCATAGCCTCCCTAGATGTAACAAAATTTGTAAGTTTATTTTCTTTTACATATCCTACTTTTCCTTGAGTAGTTCTTACTTTTGCCCATCCTTTTTCATCTGTTGAAATATAATAAAGCCAATTTCCTTTTTTTACTTTATCAGATGTTTTAGAAAATCCTGATGGTTTAGCCTTTATAGAAATATTTTTTGATGCATATGCCTTTTTTTGTTCTCTATCTAATGAGTCCATTGTTATAACATTAGAATCTTTTATATATGTTATTTCTATATCGTATACATCATGCATTTCCGAAATAGGCAAATAGATTGTATCATCAACTTTTTTTATTGTTGCTACTATTTGTTTTTTTGATCCATTTATTTCTATTACCTTTTGATCATATGGAATAGTTGCTATTTTTTTATCTGATGTTGTAATCAACTGATTATTATCTTTATCCTCATATATATATTTATCAAAGAAATTTTGTATATCTTGTTTTGATAAATATATAACATCATCTTCTATTATTATATCCTTTTTTAATCTAGAAGTAACATTATTGTTATTTATAACCAAATTTGTTATGCTCTTTTCTTTATTTTTTATAAAATTACTTATAGCAAAAAATATAATTGCTATAACAGCTAGTATAGCCACTATTACTAATATCTTTTTTAATATTTTATTACTTTTTTTCATACGTTCTCTCCAATCATTTTTTTCAAAGGTATACTATCATAAAAACAGATAATTATCAACTAATTATCTGTTTTTATATAAATTAAATTTTTAATTATTTTACATTTTTCTAAATACACCAGCAACTTTTCCAAGTATTTCACATGTTGGAACTATTATTGGATCCATTGTAGAATTTTCTGGTTGTAAACGAATATGATCTGTTTCTTTATAAAATGTTTTAACTGTTGCTTCTTCTCCAATTAACGCAACAACAATTTCGCCATTTCTTGCTGTATTTTGTTTTTTTACTAGAATATAATCTCCATCTAATATTCCAGCTTCAATCATACTTTCTCCTCTAACTGTAAGCATAAAGCTTTCTGAATTTCCTACAAAATCTATTGGAATTGGGAATGTGTCTGTAACATTTTCAACTGCTAATATAGGTTCACCAGCTGTTATTTTTCCTATAATTGGAACATCTACTAATTCTTTTTGTGTATAAAAATCTTTGCTTGATTTCATTAATGGTTCTCCTGAACCACCTTTTAGTAATTTTAATGTTCTTCCTTTTTTATCTTCTTTTTTAATATATCCTTTTTCTTCTAGTTTTGCTAAATATCCATGTACTGTTGCTGTTGAACTTAATCCTACAGCTTTACCAATCTCTCTAACTGATGGTGGATATCCATCTGTCATTATTTGTTTTTCTATAAATTTTAATATAGCTTTTTCTCTTTTATTTATTTCTGCTTTACTTCTTGGCATTACAAATCACTCCCATTTATTATTTTTTTCAATAATATCACACAAACAAAAAAATGTCAAACAAAAATTTGATTTTGCTTAACATTTTTATTTATTTTTTAGTTATACCATTCAAAATAAAAATCTAAAAATCTTACTGTATCTCCTTCTTTAACACCAATTTCTTTAAGTCTTTGTTCTATTCCCATATTTCTAATACATTTTTGGAAATAATACATAGATTCATTATCTTGAATATTAACTCTTCCCATTAATCTTTCAATAGCTTTTCCTTCTACTATATACTCATCTTTTTCTTTTCTTATATCCCATTCTTGATCTTTATCTTCTAATGTATATACAACTTTATCTTCAATATCTATTAATTCTTCTTTTGGAAGTGTTTTTAATACTTCACAAACCCTAGTTATTAATTCTTTTATTCCTTCTCCTGTTACAGCTGAAATTTTAAATAACTCTAAATCCTTTTCTTTTGCCAATTTTTCTAGCTCTTTTAATCCACTATCATCTTGCATTACATCTATTTTATTAGCAACAATTATTTGTTTTCTTTGACTTAATTTTTCACTATACTTTTTCAATTCTTCATTTATTTCATAAAAATCTTGAACAGGATTTCTTCCTTCCATTCCAGATACATCAATAACATGTAATAAAAGTCTTGTTCTTTCAACATGTCTTAAAAATTGTATACCAAGTCCAACACCCTCACTCGCTCCTTGGATAATTCCTGGAATATCAGCAATCACGAAGCTATCACCAAAATCTGTTTTTACAACTCCTAAATTAGGCTCTAATGTTGTAAAATGATAATTTGCAATTTTAGGTCTAGCTTCTGTTGTCATTGATAAAAACGTTGATTTTCCTACATTTGGAAATCCTAATAAACCTACATCAGCTAAAAGTTTAAGTTCTAATATAAGTTCTTTTTCTTCGCCTTTTTCACCATCTTGAGAAAATCTAGGAGCTTGTCTTGTTGCAGTAGCAAAATGAGAATTACCTTTTCCACCTCTTCCACCATTTAATATTAATTCCACTTGTCCTTCCTTTGATAAATCTGCTACAACTTTTCCTGTTTCCGCATTTTTAACAACAGTACCTATTGGAACTTTTATATATAAATCTTCTCCATATTTTCCATTACAATGACTTCCACTACCATTTTCGCCATTGCCTGCTTTAAATTTTTTGTTATATCTAAAATCTATCAATGTGTTAGAATCAGGATCTACTTTAAAATAAATATTTCCACCTCTTCCACCATCTCCGCCATCAGGACCTCCTGCTGCAACATATTTTTCTCTTCTAAAAGATGTTGCACCATTCCCGCCATCTCCGGCTTTTATAAATATTTTTGTATAATCAGTAAACATTTTATTCTCCTTTAAAATAATTAAGCATCATTGCTTCTTTTACTTCTTTCATTGTTTTTTTAGCTTCTTCTTGTGCTTTTTTTGTTCCTTTTAATAGTATTTCATCTACTAATTCAGGTCTTTCTTCATAATATTTTCTTTTTTCTTTTATAGGTTTTAAGTAATCTATTATATTTTGTGCCAATTGTCTTTTACAAGCTACACAACCTCTTTTACCAGCTTTACATTCTTCACATACTGTTTTTACATCTTCTGGATTTGTAAACAATTTATGATAATATGCAACCATACATACATCAGGATTTCCTAAATCATCTTTTTTTATTCTATTTGGATCTGTAACTGCACTCATTACTTTTCTTGTTATTTCTTCATCAGAATCTGATAAATATATTGCATTTCCTAATGATTTTCCCATTTTTTCGTTTCCATCTAGACCTTTTATTCTTTTTGCAGATGACAATAATGCTTGTGGTTCTTTTAATACATCTCCATAAATATTATTAAACTTTCTAACTATTTCTCTACATTGTTCAATAAGAGGTAATTGATCTTCTCCTACTGGAACTAATTCTCCATTAAAACATGTAATATCTGCTGCTTGACTTACTGGATAACCTAAAAATCCATATGTAACACTTTCTCCAAATAAATCCTTCTTTTGAGCAATTTCTGTTTTTACAGTTGGGTTTCTTTGAAGTCTTGCAATTGTTACTAAGTTAGAATAAAACACAGTAAGTTCTGCAACTTCTGGTATCATTGATTGTATATATATAGTTGTTTTCTCTGGATCTATCCCTACTGATAAATAATCCATTGCAACTTCTCTTACATTTTTTCTTACTTTTTCTGGATTATTAAAATTATCTGTTAAAGCTTGAACATCTGCTATTAATATAAATTGATCATAATTCTCGTCATCTTGTAATTTTACTCTATTTTGAAGTGATCCAAAATAATGTCCAATATGTAATCTTCCTGTTGGTCTATCTCCAGTTAAAATTCTTTTTTTACCCATAATTCTCACCTCTTAAAAATTCTATATTATTATACTATATTTAAAAAATAAAAACAACTCTATTTATAGAGTTGTTTCGTAATTATGCTTCTTTAACTATTTCTTTTTTTGTAGTCTTTTTTGTTGTTGATTTTGCTTTAACTTCTTTTTTTGCAGTTTCTTTTTCAGCTACTTCTTTCTTTGCTGTTTCTACTGCTTCTACTGGGTAAACACTAACTTGTTTTTTATCTCTACCTTTTCTTTCAAATTTAACAATACCATCAACTAATGCATATAATGTATCATCGCTACCTTTTCCTACATTATTTCCTGGATGTAATTTTGTTCCTCTTTGTCTCATTAATATATTACCAGCAAGAACAAATTGTCCGTCTGCTCTTTTTACACCAAGTCTTTTAGATTCACTCTCTCTACCGTTATGACTACTACCTTGACCTTTTTTATGAGCCATTTAATCTCACTCCCTTCGGTTTTTGTATATATCTTCTACAAATAAATTTTAATTTAATTAAGCTTCAGCTTTTTCAGCTGTTTCTTCTGTCTTTGTTGCTTTCTTAGCTGTTGCTGTTTTTATAGATGTAATTTCAACTTTTGTATATGGTTGTCTATGTCCTTGTTTTCTTCTGTAGTTCTTTTTTGCTTTCATTTTGAAAACAATGATTTTTTTACCTTTACCATGTGAAACTACTTTACCTTCAACTTTTACACCTTTAACATAAGGACTTCCTACTTGTACTTTTTCTCCATCAGATACTAAAACAACGTTTGAAAAAGTTACTTTTTTACCTTCTTCTGTATCTAATTTTTCGAAAAATACAACATCACCTTCTGCTACTTTGTATTGTTTTCCACAACTTTCGATTATTGCGTACATTTAAAATGCACCTCCTTATTCGTATACTCGCTAATCCTTAAAAAAAGGTAGACAAACTTAATTGACTTTTATGTACCTTGACTAAGCGGATTACAGTTATTAATTTTATCATTTATATTTATGGTTGTCAACTGTTTTTTTATAGAATATTAATATAATTTTTTAAAAAAGAAATACAGGTACTTATTTACCTGTATTTCTTTTTATTTACTATTTTATAACCTCAAACTCTATATCTTTTATATTTGTGTAATCTCCCATTATCCCTGTACTTAATATTTTCTTTTTATTTGGCTCTAAATTTTCTACTATTTGTATCATATTTTGCACTTCTTGTCCTTGTTCATTTTTTAAGATTATTTTTACCGTAAAATCTTTTTTATTGTTTGTATTATTTATCATTTCTGCTCTTATTGTTGTTATTCCATTTTCGTATTTTTTAGTTATATTACTAAAAGTTACTTTTTGTATTTCTATTTCACTTGTTGCTACATTATTTTCTATTGTTGTGCTTTTATTTTTATTATTATTTAAAATATTCTTTAATCCTAATATTATTAATATAACAACAACTATTATCAATATTATTATAATTGCTTTTTTATTTTTCATTTTTACCACCTTATAATTCTATTTCGATATCATATATTTGTGAAATATCCATATTTACTGATGCATTTATTCCTCTTGTTTCATCTGCTTGCATCTTTCCTACATATGCTCCTACTTCTTGTATTGTTTCTCCTGATTGATTTAATACTCTTATTTTCATTGGAAATTCGTTTTTTGATACTCCTGAATTATTTTTTACTGATGCTGTTATTGTTGCTAATCCATCTTCTTCTGTTATTTGTATATCACTTATTTCTAAATCTCCTACTACTTTAGTTTCTTGTAGTTTTCCACTTGTTGCTTGTTTTACTCCATTTTCTGTTGTTTGTACTTGTTCGTTTTGTTTTGCTTCTTCATTATTTTTCTTATTTTTATTTCTTGTCGCTATAAATATTATGCTTATTATTAATATTGACACTATTATCAATATTATTATTCCTTTTTTCTCTGAATCTCTCATTTTTTCCTCCTTTGTTTAGTAAAACTTATTTTCTAGAGTTATTTGTTATACTATAAAATAAATGTAAAAATTTTCAAACACCTACAACTCAATTATTAAAAATTGATATTTCATATAAGTTTGTTCTATTTGCGTCTCCTGAAATCACTATTTTTTTAGCACCTTCTGGTATTGTAAATAAAGGACTGCTAAGATTTGTTTTTGTTATACTTTTTGAATATATTTTGTTTCCTAACTCATCATATATCGTAAGTGTTATTGAGCTCATATATGCATACGTTTCTGTGGCTACTTGTTTTCCTATTGCTGATTCGTCTATATTAATTGTTCCACCTATTGCATACGTACTTTTATTTCCATCATATGCTGCTACACCTAATGCATCTGAAGCTAATGCTGCTTTATAACTTACCACATTAGTTTCAGTTCCATATTTATCAATTCCCTTTACATATATTGTTTTTCCTATATCTAATTTTATTTTTTTATCTTGATAATTAGTCCAATCTCCATCATCTATTTTATATAATCTCTGTAATGAAGTAGAAAAGTAATTTATTTGTGCAATATCATATCCTTGTTCTACACCATAAGATGTTAATGTAGGATAAACTTTTTGAACATTTATACCTGGATTATCAAAAATTGATATTTCATATAAGTTTGTTCTATTTGCGTCTCCTGAAATCACTATTTTTTTAGCACCTTCTGGTATTG
>CAKPIA010000005.1 GCA_934162205.1 uncultured Clostridia bacterium | reverse complement strand
TGCAGATGCTACTTCAACAAGTGGAAGCAGTGGAATAGCAGGATATAGATTTAAATTAGATAGTGGAAGTTGGACAGAATATCAAGCAAGTGGAACATATAAATGGGATAAATTAGCTCAGACCACAAACCATACAATAACAGTAGAAGCAAAAGATAATGCAGGAAATACAAAACAAGGAACAGTAAGTAAAGGAACAGGAACAATAGAAACAGCAGGAACAGCAAGTTATACACCAACAGGCTGGACAAGTGGAAATGTAACAGTAACATTACCAACAAAGAGTGGATTTACAACAAGATATACAACAAATGGAACAATGCCAAATATGACTAGTACGGCATATAGTAGTGGTTTTACTGTAAGTGACAATTGTACAATCTATTATATTTATACAGACGGAATTAACATAGGAGGAGCTGGAACATTAGATATAAAAAATATAGATAAAGACAAACCTTTATTAGGTACAATTACTTCACCAAGTATTATATTTACAGGAAATACAGAGACTATTACAGTAACAGGTACAACTGATAATGCAGGAAGTGGTATTTCAGGATATTATATAAGTACAAATTCTACAACACCAACATCAACAAATGTAACATGGTTAAGTTCTACATCTAGTACTTTTACGAGTAAAATTTCGTCAGGAGGAACCTATTATATATGGGTAAAAGATAATGTTGGAAATGTATCAGAAGTAAAATCATGTACAGTTACAGAAATGGCAGCAGTAGCAAAAGTTGAAAATACGTATTATAGTTCAATAACAGATGCTGTTAATGCAATTTCATCTAGTGGAACTGTAATTGTATGTATAAACCAAACTGAAAATGTAACAGTACCAGAGGGAAAAAATATTGTATTAAATTTAAATGGTAAGACTGTAACTGGAAAAATAACAAATAGAGGAAATTTGGATATTACAAATGGAACATTAATAAATTCATCATCTAATGCTTGTTTGAACTATGGAACAGTAAATGTTAAATCAGGATATGTAAAATGTACAGCTGCCAAAAGTGCATGTTTCTCAAATAGAGGTACTATAAATGTTCATGATGGTACAGTAGAGGGAGAAGGAAATGCAGCAATTACAACATATGAAAATACACAAGTTAATATAATGGGAGGAAAAATAATTTCAAATTCTTCAAGTGCAGCATGTATATCAAACAAAGGAACTGTAAATGTTACAAACGGAGAATTAGTTTCTAATAAAAATAAAGTTTTCAATAATTATGCTGTTGGAAAAATATATATGTCACAAGGAAAAGCATATAATGGAACAACGTCAGCAACAAATGTTATTTACAATTTAGGTCAAGTAACTATAAGTGGTAATGCTATAATAGAAGGAACATCAACAAACTCATCAATAGTATCTAACCAATCTGGTGGAACAATGACTGTAACTGGAGGAACATTTAATGTTGTAAATAATAGGATTTTTACAAATTATAGTGGAGGAACATTAAATATAAGTGGAGGAACATTTAATGCTAATACTTCAACAGCACGTAACATTATAAGAAATGAAGGAACAACAAACATAACAGGAGGAGTATATAGTAGCTATTCTACAGAAATGTCAATAATTTCTAATACAGGAAAAATGACAATTGATGGTGGAGATATGACAGCTTGTAATAACAGAGTTATAACTAATTGGAGTGGAGCAACTATAGACATAAAAAAAGGAACTTTATATGCAGGAAGTGCATCAGCTTATAATGTTATATATAACGAAGGGACAACAAATATATATGGTGGAATACTTAAGTGTATTTCAGAAACATCGGTGGCAATAAATAATTTATCTGTATTAAATATATATGGTGGAGATATAAGTGCAACAGCAGGATTAGGAAAGGCAATATATAATATAGCAAATTTAACCATAACAGGTGGAACTATTTCTGGTACTACATATGCAATACAAAATGATTCACCAGGGGTTGTTACACTTCAAAATGCAACAATAAATGGAGTTACAAATGGATTTTAAAATAAATTAATAATAAAAAAGTTAGGTTTTATAATGAAATCTGACTTTTTTATATTATAGGAAAGTTCTTCGAACTTCCTATAATATAAATATATTGCACAGAAATTTGCTTTGCAAATTTCACGCACGAACAAAGACGCGGACTTCAAAATGTTTTAATAAGTACAAAAGTTATTAATGTCCGCTTTTGTTCTATTAAATGGATATAAAAAATACTTAATTAAATAATAATAGTAATGGAAATAATATCCTTTGACTGTTTTGAAACTAGAGTGTTACAATAGTATTGGGTGATATTATGTTAAATAAAAGAAATTATATTATTTTAATATTTTTAACATTTATATTTCTATTGCAAATAATATTTCCTAATAAAGTAAAAGCAAATGATAATATTACATTAACATACATATACAACAATGTAGAGAACAGTGTAACAGTAAAAGCTATATCTGAAATAGAATTTAAAAATACAAAACCAACATGGAAACTAGGAAAAAATAAAAAAGTATATATAAAAAAATATAATAAAAACGAAAGATATAATACAACATTTTTATTAGCAAATGGATCAAGAAAAGTAGTTAATATTAATGTTAATCAAATTGATGATAAAGGCCCTCAAATTAGTACCAAATACATTTATGATAATTCTACAGATACAGTAACTGTAAATATGATTTCAAATGAAATAATGTTAAATACAAAACCGACTTGGAGTTTAAGTGAAGATAAACTTATATATACTAAAAAGTATAATAAAAACGAATCATATATTACAGAAGTAAAAGATATATATGGAAATATAAGTAAAGTAAATATAGATGTTACTCAAATAAATGGACCAAATATAGAAATGGAATATGTGTATAATAAACAAAACAATACAGTAACTGCAAAAATGAAATCAAGTAAAATATTAGCAAATACAAAGCCAACATGGAATTTAAGTAATGATAAATTAATATATACAAAAACATTTAGTAAAAACGAAACATATTATACTCCTGTACAAGATATTTTTGGTAATACTAAAATGGCGAAAATAGAAATAAATCAAATAGATGATAAAGGACCAGAAATAGAAGTTACATATACATATAATGATAAAAGTGGGATAGTAACTGCTAATATGAAATCAAATGAAATAATGGCAGATACAAAACCTACATGGAAATTAAGTGATGATAAATTAACATATACAAAAGATTTTACTAAAAACCAAAGTTATATAACAGATGTAAAAGATATATATGGAAATACTACAAAGGTAAAAATTTCAATAACACAAATAAAGAAAAAAATATTAAATGGAATTGATGTATCTGTATATCAAGGAACAATAGATTGGACAAAAGTTAGTAAATCGGGAGTAGATTTTGCTATGATAAGGGCAGGATATAGAGGATATGGCGATAAAGGTGTTTTAGTGGAAGATTCAATGTTTTCTAAAAATGTATTGGGAGCCAAAACTAATAAAATAGATATAGGAATATATTTTTATACTCAAGCAATAAATGTAGAAGAAGCAAAAGAAGAAGCAAAATTTGTTGTTAATTTAATTAAAAAATATGGAATGGATGTAAAATATCCTATAGCAATAGATACAGAATTATCTCCAATTGGAACAGGAAGAGCAGACGGTATTTCAAAAGAAAAAAGAACAGAAGTAGTAAAAGCTTTTTGTGAAACTATTAAACAATTAGGTTATAAGCCAATGGTTTATGCTAGCAAATATTGGCTATATGATAATTTAAATGTACAACAAATAAGTCAATATGATACTTGGCTTGCACATTATACAGACAAAACAGATTATAAATATTCATATACAATGTGGCAATATACAAGTACAGGAAATGTCGATGGTATAACTGGAAATGTAGATAAAAGTTATTGTTATAAAATATATAATTAAATAAAGAAAAATATTATAATTAAAAGAACTAATAGTAAAAAAATGCTATTAGTTCTTTTAGAATATAAATATGAAAAAAATGGAATAATATAGAAAGCATACATTTAAAAGTATTGACGAATTAGGCAAAGTTGTGTAAAATAGCTTTGTTAATACAAATATAAATGGAGATAGGTTAATGAAAAAAGTATGGAATATAATAAAAAAATATAAATTTGCAATATTTCTTTTAGTTATTACTTTAATAAGACATTTTTTAGTATGTCATATGCCATTATGGGCATTATCAAGTGAACTTTATGATGATAATATGATGTATGATATGGCAAACAATATTTTTTGCGGAAAATGGTTGGGGGCTTATACAAGTAATACATTAGTAAAAGGAGCATTTTTTCCATTATTAATTGCAACAATAAGTAAATTTGGATTTTCATATATATCAGTGATGAGTCTTATATATATTGCATCATGTGTTTTTTTTGTGTATACAATAAAGGATTTATTTAAATCAAAAAAATCATTAGCAGTTATATATATAATATTACTATTTAATCCAGTTTCTTATGCATCATGGACATTTCAAAGATTATATAGAAATGGTATAACACTTGCACAAGTTTTATTTATTATAGGAAGTATGTTTGCATTATATCAAAATAGATATAAAAGTAAAAAGGTAATGCTTATTTATTCAATTATTTCTGGATTAGTATTACGGAACATTTTGGCAAACAAGAGAAGATGGAATATGGATTCTTCCATTTGTACTTGTTGTAATGATATTAGTAATTATTAATTTAGTAATAAAATATAAAGATAATAAAAAGGAATTAATAACTAAAATAATTATTGCTATATTGCCAATAATTATTTTACAAGGATCATTAACAGTAACAAGATTAGTTAATTACAAAGTTTATGGAGTATATACTTATAATGAAATAAATGATGGATATTTTGGAAAAGTACTTCAAACTATATATTCTGTAAAACAAGAAAAAGATATTAAATATGTTACAGCTAGTAGAGAAAAAATAAATAAATTATATGAAGTATCTCCAACACTAAATTCAATTAAAGAACATTTAGAATCATCTTTAAATGGATGGGATTTATGTGATAGAAATCCAGGAGATAACGAAGTTGAAGATGGATGGTTTTGGTGGGCATTAAAAGGAGCAGTTGCTAATGCTGGATATTATGATACTGCAGTTAATTCAGATAATTTTTATAAAAAAGTATATGATGAATTACAACAAGCAATAAAAGAAGGAAAATTAGAAACACAATTTTCAATGCCAGCAAAATTAATGTCACCTTGGAAAGCAAGATATTTCGGAGAAGAAATATCTACAATGGTTGAATTTACAAATTATGTTGCAACATATGAAGGAGCTTATACAATATCAAATGAAAGTAAATCAAGTGACAATACAATAACTCCAATAAGACAATATGAAACATTAACACATGACTTTGCAATATATCCTTCAAAATCAAATACATTAAATGCAGTAGGTTGGGTATTTGTAAAAGATGACAAAGATTTTGATATAACATTATTAAAAAATGATAAAGAAATAAATTCTATATCAAAAATAGAAAGTGAAGATGTATATAATTATTTTGGAACAGAATATAAAAATACAAAGAAATGTAGATTTAAAATAAATTCTGATATTACAGAAATAAAAGAAACAGATACTATTTATTTAAGTATAAAAAATAAAGATGGGAAAGAAATAGAAAAAATAAAGTTAAATAATGCACAAAGTGGTATAACAGAAACAAATAATTTAATTTATAATTTTGATTCAATAAGTGGGTTAAAAGACAATGTAGATTCTTATTATTTATATTCAAAACCATATGTTAAAATACTTAATAAAATAGGAGATATATACAGATTTGTTGGATTGCCATTTGCAATATTAGCATGTGTTGCATATATAATATTTACAATTTTGATAATTATTAAAAAAAGAATAAGAGAAGAAAATATAGATTTATGGTTGTTGTTAACAGGAATATTGTGCAGTTTCTTAGTGTTAATAGCGGGAGTATCATATAATCATATAACAGCTTGTTTTTCAAAATATTATATGTACTTATCTGGAGCATATCCATTATTAATAGCATTTGTTACAATGACTATAATGAAAACTATAGAAGAAATTAAATCTTTTATAGTAAAAAAATATAAAAAGGAGAATTAAAATGAAAAAAATAGCTGTATTAATACCATGTTATAATGAAGAACTTACAGTAGAAAAAGTTATAAAAGATTTTAAAAGAGAGCTTCCAGAAGCGGATATATATGTTTATGATAATAATTCAAAAGATAAAACAGCAGAAATTGCAAGAAATGCAGGTGCAATTGTAAAACATGAATATAGACAAGGAAAAGGAAATGTTGTAAGAACAATGTTTATGGACATTGATGCTGATATATATGTTATGGTTGATGGAGATGATACTTATCCAGCAGAAGAAGTTCATAAACTTATAAAACCAATTGAAGAAGAAAGAGCAGATATGGTTATAGGTGATAGACTAACAAATGGAACTTATCAAAAAGAAAATAAAAGACATTTTCATGAATTTGGTAATAATTTAGTTAGAAAATCTATAAATGTATTATTTAATACAAAATTAAAAGATATAATGACAGGATATAGAGTATTTAATAAAACATTTGTAAAAAATATGCCTGTATTAAGTCCAAAATTCGAAATAGAAACAGAAATGTCATTACATGCATTAGATAAAAAATTCATAATAGAAGAAATTCCAATTGTATACAGAGATAGACCAGAAGGAAGCACATCTAAATTAAATACAATAGGTGATGGAATAAAAGTTGTAAAAACAATAGTAAAAATGTTTAAAGATTATAAACCATTAAAATTCTTTGGAGTAATTGCTGCAATATTATTTATAATAGGACTAGCATTTGGAATTCCAGTTATAGTAGAATTCTTTAAAACTAGATATATAACAAAAGTTCCAACAGCAGTTTTAGCCACAGGAATAATGATTTTGTCAGTAATAGTAGGACAATGTGGAGTTATATTAGACACAGTTGTTAAACATCATAGAGAATCTTATGAATTAAATTTATTAAGATATAAACAATTGGAAAAATAAAAACTGAAAGGAAAACAAAATGAAAAAAGTAATTGAATTAATAAAAGCACTATGTATAAAATATAAAGAATTAATAATGTATGGAATAATGGGAGTACTATCAACAGTAGTAAATATTGTATCATTTACTATATTTGAAAAAGTATTTGGAATCCCAGCACTAATAAGCAATGTTATAGCTTGGGTTATAACTGTAATCTTTGCATATATAACAAACAAACTATATGTATTTGAAAGTAAAAGCTTTAAAAAAGAAGTATTAATAAAAGAAATATTATCATTTACATCAGCAAGAATATTCTCATTATTATTAGAAGAAGCAATATTATATGTATTTATTGACCTAATGAATGTAAACTCAATAATAACAAAAGTATTCTCAAATATAGTAGTTATAATAGTAAATTATATTTTAAGCAAATTAGTTATATTCAAAAAAGACAAAAAATAAGTTGTCAATGGGGACGTAGTTTTTTGACAACTTTGCATTTGCTAATGTAAATATCAAAAATAAAATGATTAAAAAAATTTTGATCTAAATAATAGAATACTTTTGGGTGCATGTATAAACAATAAAAAACTTAAATATATTTGTCTAAATTTTTAGAAAAAACTTGATTTTTGATAATAACAATGATAATATAAATAATGTAAATAATAGATTAAAAAAAAACCAATTTTGGAATTTCTTTTTAATCTATTTTTTCGTTTTAAGTATTAGGAGGTATAAAATGAATACAAAATATATTTTTGTAACAGGTGGAGTTGTATCAGGACTTGGAAAAGGTATAACAGCTGCATCTTTAGGTAGATTATTAAAGAATAGAGGATACAAAGTAACAATACAAAAATTTGATCCATATTTAAATGTGGATCCAGGTACAATGAGCCCATATGAACATGGTGAAGTTTTTGTAACAGACGATGGAGCAGAAACAGATTTAGATTTAGGCCATTATGAAAGATTTATAGATGAAAACTTAACAAAAAATTCAAGTGTAACAATGGGAAAAATATATTCACATGTTATAGAAAAAGAAAGAAAAGGAGATTACTTAGGAAAAACAGTACAAGTAATTCCACATGTTACAAATGAAATAAAAGAAAAAATATATAGTTTTGAAGATACAGATACAGATATAGTTATAACAGAATTAGGGGGAACAGTTGGAGATATAGAAGGATTATCAATAATAGAAGCGATAAGACAAGTTGGATTAGAAAAAAATCCAGAGGATGTTTTATATATACATGTAACACTTTTACCATATATATTCGGTTCTAATGAAATTAAATCAAAACCTACACAACACTCTGTAAAAGAATTACAAGGTTATGGAATTAAACCTAATATATTAGTTTGTAGAACTGAAACAGATATTCCAGAATCAATAAGAGAAAAATTAGCTTTATTCTGTAATGTAAGAAAAACAAGTGTAATACAAAATAAAACAGCAGATAATTTATATGCAGTACCTCTAATGCTTGAAGAAGAAGGATTAGCAAGAGAAGTTTGTAATTATTTAAAATTAGATAAATATATTCCTGATAATAGCAAATGGGAGGAAATGATACAAAATATTAGGCAAATAGGTGATGAAACTGTAAAAGTTGCTATAGTAGGAAAATATATACAATTAGAAGATTCATATATATCTGTAATGGAAAGTTTAAGACATGCTGGATTTGCAAACAAAGTAAAAGTTGATATAGAATTAATAGATTCAGAAACAATAAATAAGGAAAATGTAAAAGAAAAATTAAAAGGAATACAAGGAATTGTTGTTCCTGGAGGTTTTGGAAATAGAGGAATAGAAGGAAAAATAGAAACAATAAAATATGCAAGAGAAAACAAAATTCCATTTTTAGGTATATGTTTAGGTATGCAAATGGCTGTTGTTGAATATGCTAGAAATGTATTAGGATTACAAGATAGTAATTCTGCTGAATTTAGTGAAAACACTCAAAATCCAGTTATACATATAATGGAAAATCAAAAAGATATTGATCAAAAAGGTGGAACAATGAGACTTGGAAGTTATCCTTGTAAAATAAAAGAAGGAACACTTGCGAGAAAATTATATGGCCAAGAAATAATAAATGAAAGACATAGACATAGATTTGAATATAATAATGATTATAAAGAAAGATTAGAAAAAGCGGGATTAATATGTTCTGGTACATCACCAAATGGACAATTAGTAGAAATTGTGGAATTAAAAGAAACAGATCATCCATATTTTATAGCAGGGCAATTTCATCCAGAATTAAAATCAAGACCAAATAAACCAGCTTCATTATTTGTAGGATTAGTTGAAGCTGCAAAAAAAATAAAATAATATAAAAAGGGGATAAAAATGAAAAAGTTTATAAAAAATATTTCAAAAGTAATAGTTTTACTTATAGCAATTTGCATTATGCTAGCAAAACCAATTAATGCAGATGTGGGATACCATTCAAGTTATAGTGGTGGATCCTCATCACATAGTTCATCATCACATAGTCGTAGCTCATCATCACACAGTTCATCAGGATCATCACATAGTAGTTCTAGTTCTTCAAGTAGTGATGCAGATCCATTTGCTGGATTTATAGTTGTTTTGATTTTTATAGGTATAATGATTTATGTAACGAAAAAGAATGGAAAACTTGGAACACAAAATGTTAATTTGAAAAACATTTTAGTTCAAGATAACACAAATAGTGTAGAAGCAAAAATAAGAGAAATAGATCCGATGTTCTCAGCAGAAAACTTTATGGCATATAGTAGAGAAGTATTTGTAAAATTACAAACAGCATGGATGGACAAAAAATGGGAAGAAATTAGACCATTTGAAAGTAATGAATTATTTGAACAACATAGACAACAATTACAATATTTAATAGATAATAATCAAACAAATATGATGGAAAAAATATGTGTAAGATATACATGTTTAAATAGCTTTAGACAAGATGGAGATAAAGAAATAATAACAATGACATTAAAATCAGCTATGAAAGATTATACAATAGATGATAAAACTAAAAAAGTAGTTCAAGGTAATAAAAATGAAGATGTGTACATGGTATATACATTAACATTTATGAGAAAAGCTGGAGTTAAAACAAAAGAAGGAACAGAAAAAACAGCTACAACAAATTGTCCAAATTGTGGTGCACCAACAAAAATTACAAGTTCAGGAAAATGTGAATATTGTGGAAGTATTATAACAACAGGAGAACACGGTTGGGTACTTTCTGGATTAGAAGGATCAAGAGGAATGTAAAATGAAAAAGACTTTTTTAAAAATAATTATATCTGCAATACTGGTATTTGCATTAGCAATACCAGTATATGCAGATGTAGGATATTATTCAAGTTATAGTGGTGGTTCATCAGGAAGTTCAAGTTCCTCTTCTTCTTCAAGTAGTGATTGGGGTTCTTCAAGTAGTTCCTCATATTCTTGGAGAGATTCATCACATAAAAGTTCTAGTTCAAATAGTAATAGCAAAGAAAGTAATCCTTTTTTTAATATTATGTTTATGATATATTGTTTGCTAATAATGATAATGCTTATAAAAGAGTATTCGAATACTTATGGAGTAAAACCAAGAAGAAATATTACGAATGATGGTATAAAAAATATAGACTTAATTGATAATACTGAAATAGTAGAAAAACAAATAAAAATTATAGATCCAATGTTTTCAGCAGAAGAATTTTTGGAATGGGGAAAAGAAGTATTTGTAAAATTACAAAATGCATGGATGTATAAAAAGTGGGAAGAAATTAGACCACTTGAAAGTCAAGAACTATTTGAACAACATAAACAACAGTTACAGTATTTGATTGATAACAATCAAATGAATGTAATTGAAGAAATCGGTATAAATAAAGCATTTTTAAAATCATTTAAAGAGGCTGGAGATAAAGAATTATTAGCAATAACAATTGAAGTAGAAATGAAAGATTATACAGTTGATGAACAAACAAAAGAAGTGGTTCAAGGAAATCCAAATGAAAAAATTACTATGTTATATAGTTTAACATTTATAAGAAAAGCAGGAGTAAAATCAAAAGAACAAGAAAGCGATATAACGTGTCCAAATTGTGGAGCAAAAGTACAAATTACAAGTTCGGGAAAATGTGAATATTGTGGAAGTGTTGTAACAACAGGAAAACATGGTTGGGTACTTGCACAATTAGAGGGAGTAAAAAGAAGATAAATGAGTTTTTTATTAGGATTTTTAGGAGCAATACTTGGAATTATTGTTATAATAGTAGTTATTATTATTTGCATAATGATTGGTGTTAGTAAAAGTATAGGAATAAATGATTTAAAAACAATATTTAATGCTGCAAAAAATACTAAACAAATAGCAAAAGAAGATGCGTATAGACAAAAAAATGTAAGTGGAATGACAGTATTATTAGAACCGGAGATATTAAGAGATTTTCCGGATTTTAATAAAGATTTATTATATTCTATAGTAGAAAAGAATTTAAGAAAAATATTTTCTGCTATAGAAAATAAATCTTTAGCAGGAATTGATAATGACAAAGACCTAATATTATTAATACCAAAATTAAAAGAAGAAATAAAAGACATAAAAGATAGAAATGTTGAAATTAAATATGATGATATATTATTTCATGAAAATGCAATAAAAAAGTACGAAAAAGTAAAAGGAATGGCAACAGTTACTATATCAACAACTTTAGAATATTATTATAAAAATAGTGACAAAAAAGAAAATTTATGTAATAATATAAAAAGACAAACAAGATATACATGTCAATTTGTATATATATATGATGAAACAAAATTAGAAAAGAAAAATAATATAATTGTAATTAATTGTCCAAATTGTGGTGCACCATTGAGAAATCTAGAAATTGGTGAGTGCGAATATTGTTCTTCACATTTTGAACCAATAAATTTAAAATTATGGAAAATGTCATCATATAAAGAAGATTATAAATAAATGGAGGTTTTATTATGGGATTAATTAAAGCAGCTGTAGGTGCTGTAAGCAGTACACTACATGATCAATGGAAGGAAGCAATTAGATGCGAAGATATGTCAAATGATGTATTAATGGTAAAAAAGACAACACCTAATGGTGTTATATCAAATAAAAGTACAGTTATAGTAGCACCAGGTCAATGTGCTATTATATATGATAACGGTAGAGTTATAGATGCGACAGCAGAAGAAGGTGTTTATACATTTGATGATTCATCAACACCATCATTCTTTGCAGGACAATTTGGAGATGTTTTTAAAGAAATGTGGCAAAGATTTACATACAATGGTGCAACAGCAAAACAACAAGCTGTATTCTTCTTTAATATTAAAGAAATAATTGATAATAAATTTGGAACACCAGCACCAATACCTTTCCAAGATTGGTCACATCCAATACCAAATCAAATGACAGGAACAGTAACACCATTAAGAGTTGAAGTTAAATGTTTTGGTAAATATACATTTAAAGTTTCAAATCCAGCAGTATTTATGAATGAAATGGCTGGAACAGCAGATGTATATAGAAAAGAAATGGTAGTAGAACAAATAAGAGCAGAAGTAATTAGTTCATTCCAAAATGTATTAAATGAATTAGGAAATTCTGAACATAAAGTTCCAGTTTTAGAATTGCCAAGTCAAACAGATGAAATAAAAGCAATAATGGACGAAAAAGTATTTGATGAGCAAATTAGAAGAAGAGGACTTTCTTTAGTAGGATTTGCTGTTGAATCAGTAACATTAGATGAAGAATCAGAAAAGAAAATAGATGATTATGAATTAAGTTCAAATGCTAACATGCAACAAGGAAGACTTGTTGGAGCATATGCTGATGCTGTTAAAGATGCAGCAAATAACAGTAATGGAGCTGCAAATGGATTTATGGGAATTGGTATGATGAATATGGCTTCAGGAGGAATGATGGGAGGAGTTACTCAAGGTCCTTGGCAAAATAACGGACAACAAGTAAATCAACCAGTTCAACAATCATCAGAAGAAGGAAAAAAGGCTAAATTTTGTTCAGAATGTGGAGCAAAATTAAACGAAAATGCTAAGTTTTGTCCAGAATGTGGAAAAAAATTATAAAAAAAACCCTAGCTAAGCTAGGGATTTTTTTTATAATTTTTTTCTTATATACAATCTGATTTTTCTATTATATTAAAATTAATATAATATTTATTTTTATATAAAAGCTTAATATAAAAGTAATAAAAAATTCTTAAATGCATATATATTAATGGGTATATAAAAGCTTGTAACAGAAATGTGAATATTATGTGAAAAATAAAAAAATAGTATTGACTTTTTTTAAAATAGGGTATAAATTATTAGCAGTCAAACAATAAGAGTGCTAAAATCAAAGGAGGTAATAAAAATGATTAAGCCATTATCAGACAGAGTATTAATTAAAATGAAAGAAAGTGAGGAAAAAACAAAAAGTGGAATTATATTAGCAAGTAGTGCTAAAGAAAAACCACAAGTTGCGGAAGTTATAGAAGTAGGACCTGGTAAAATTACAGCAGATGGTAAAAAAGAAGAAATGTATGTAAAAAAAGGAGATAAAATAATTATTAGTCAATATGCTGGAACAGAAGTTAAATATGATGGTGAAGAGTATTTAATTGTAAAACAAGAAGATATATTAGCAGTTGTAGAGTAGTAAATAAAAAGAAAGGATTGTGAGATAAAATGGCAAAAGTTATTAAATTTGGAGAAGATGCAAGAAAGTCTTTATTAGAAGGTGTTAATAAATTAGCAGATACTGTAAAAGTTACATTAGGACCTAAAGGAAGAAATGTAGTTTTAGATAAAAGTTTTGGAGCTCCATTAATTACAAATGATGGTGTAACAATAGCTAAAGAAATAGAATTAGAAGATAAATTTGAAAACATGGGAGCTCGCTTAGTAAAAGAAGTATCAACAAAAACAAATGATGTTGCAGGAGACGGAACAACAACTGCAACAGTATTAGCTCAAGCTATGATAAAAGAAGGAGTAAAAAATGTTGCAGCAGGAGCAGACCCAATGGCTGTTAAAAGAGGTATAGATAAAGCTGTTGATGGAGCAGTAAAAGAATTACAAAAAATAAGTGTTTCTGTAAATGGAAAAGAAGATATTGCAAGAGTTGCAAGTATTTCTGCAAATAATGAAGAAGTAGGAAAATTAATTGCAGATGCAATGGAAAAGGTATCAAAAGATGGAGTTATAACAATTGAAGAATCAAAAACTTCAAATACAGAGTTAAATGTAGTTGAAGGAATGCAATTTGATAAAGGATATGTATCTCCATATATGGTTACAGATACAGAAAAAATGGAAGCAGTTTTAGATAACCCATATATATTAATTACAGATAAAAAAATAAGTAATATTCAAGAAATATTACCACTATTAGAAGCATTGATGCAACAATCTGGAAAATTAGTAATAATTTGTGATGATGTAGAAGGAGAAGCTTTATCAACATTAGTTCTTAACAAATTAAGAGGTGTATTAAATGTAGTTGCAGTAAAGGCACCTGGATTTGGAGATAAGAGAAAAGCAATGCTTGAAGATATTGCTATATTAACAGGAGGAGAAGTTATAACATCAGATTTAGGATTAGAATTAAAAGATACAACAATAGAACAATTAGGTAGAGCAAAACAAGTAAAAGTTCAAAAAGAAAATACAATAATAGTAGATGGAGCAGGAGATAAACAACAAATAGCAGATAGAGTTGGACAAATAAAAGCACAAATAAACGAAACAAAGAGTGAATTTGAAAAAGAAAACTTACAAGAAAGACTTGCTAAAATAGCAGGTGGAGTTGCTGTTATAGGAGTTGGAGCTGCAACAGAAGTTGAAATGAAAGACAAAAAATTAAGAATAGAAGATGCTTTATCAGCAACAAAAGCAGCTGTTGAAGAAGGAATTGTAGCTGGTGGAGGAACAGCTTTAGTTAATGTTATTCCAGCAGTAGAAAAAGTAGTAGAAAGTTTATCAGATGGAGAAAAATTAGGTGCACAAATAGTTTTAAAAGCATTAGAAGAACCAGTAAAACAAATAGCTAGAAATGCAGGATTAGAACCAGCAGTAATTCTAGAAAATGTAAAAAAATCAGAGGTTGGAGTTGGATTTGATGCAGCCAAAGAAGAATATGTAGATATGAAAAAAGCAGGAATTGTAGATCCAACAAAAGTTACAAGAAGTGCACTTCAAAATGCAGCATCAATTGCTTCAATGGTACTTACAACAGAAAGTTTAGTTGCAGATAAACCAGAAGAAAAAGGATGCAATTGTGGAGGACACAGTGATATGCCAGCAGGAATGGATGGAATGTATTAATAAAATATAACATATCTAAAATACATCTAAGATGTTAAAATTTTCTAACATCTTAGATGTATTTTTTTTGAAAAAAACAATAAAATAATTTCACAAAAAATTCACAAACAAAATTAGCAATATCTATTGACAAGTGCTAAAAATGGGTATAATATATACAAAGATTAGCAATCAAAGTAAAGGAGTGCTAAACTAAAAGAGGTGATGAAAAGTTGCTAGATGATAGAAAAAAACAAGTATTACAAGCTATAGTAGAAGAATATATAAATACAGCAGAGCCAGTAAGCTCAAATGGAATATTAAAAAAATATAATTTAGATTGTAGTAGTGCAACTATAAGAAATGATATGGCAGAACTAGAAAAAATTGGTTTTTTAGATAAGCCACATACATCATCGGGAAGAGTACCATCAGCAAAAGGATATAGATTTTATGTTGATGAATTATTGAAAGACGACAATATAAGTGTAGAAGAAATTAAATATATAAGTGATAAATTAGAAACAAAAGTAAATGAAATAGAAGATTTAACAAAAATTGCTGCAAATACAATTTCAGAAGTTACACATTATACAACAGTTTCAATAGGACCAAAAGCAGATACACAAATAATTCAAGAAATAAAATTTGTATTACTTGGAGCAAGAATGATGTTAGCTGTTATACTAACAGACACGGGATTAGTAAAGGAAACAATTATAAAATTTGATGAAGATGTAACAGAAAAACAAATAGAAACAATGAATTATATGTTTAATAATAAATTAAAGGGACAGCCAATAGAAAAAATAGACAGACCATTAGAAGATTATTTATATGATGAAATGACATATAGTGTAAATGTAATAAAACCAGTAATAGAACAAATTAAAAAAGTATTAGCAGATGATGAAAATATATATTTAGAAGGTGCTAATAAAGCATTTGAATTACCGGAATTTAATAGTTTAGAGGTTGCTAAAAATTTTGTTAATGTTTTAGATACTAAAGAACTTATGGCAGATATGTTGAATTCAGGATTTGCTAAAGACATAAATGTTTATATAGGTGAAGAAAATGAAAAAGATGAATTAAAAGATTTTAGTATAGTAACATTTAAACATAAGGTTGGAAACAAAGATTTAGGTACAATAGGAATAATAGGACCTAAAAGAATGGACTATTCAAAAGTAATTTCTGTAATGAAATATATAAGTAAAAAATTAAATGGTGATAAATAGAAAGGAGAATATAATGGCAGACAAAGAAAAAGATGAAAATTTAAAAAATGAAACAGAAAATAACAAACAAGAAGAAAACAAAGTTGTTGATGAAAAACAACAAGAATTAGATGAAATAACAGACAGATATAAAAGAGTTTTAGCTGAATTTGAAAACTTTAAAAAGAGAAGCCAAAAAGAAAGAGAAGGATTATACAACTCAATATTATCCGATGTTATAACAGTAATATTACCAGTAGTAGACAACTTAGAAAATGCGGTAAAAGCTGAAACAGAAGATGTAAAATATAAAGAAGGAATAGAACTTGTGTTAAAACAATTAAAAGATGTGTTAGCATCAAAAGGAATTAAAGAAATACAAGCAATAGGAGAAACTTTTGATCCTAGTTTACATGAAGCTGTAAGTAGTATACAAGATGATTCAAAAGGGCAACAAGAAATTGTAGAAGAATATAGAAAAGGATATAAAATAGGTTCAAAAGTAATAAGACATTCTATGGTTGTAGTTGCAAATTAGATTTATATTTTATAAATCTAAAGCATATTAATTAAGTTATTAAATTTAAATATAAATAAAATTAAGGGAGGATTTTAAAATGGGAAAAATAATAGGAATTGACTTAGGAACAACAAACTCATGTGTAGCAGTTATGGAAGGAGGAGAACCAGTTGTTATACCTAATGCAGAAGGTAATAGAACAACTCCATCAGTAGTTGCTTTTTCTAAAAATGGAGAAAGATTAGTAGGACAAATTGCTAAACGTCAAGCAGTTACAAATCCAGATAATACTGTTATATCAATAAAAAGAAAAATGGGAACAAATGATAAAGTTAAAATAGAAGGTGATACATTTACACCACAAGAAATATCAGCAATGATATTACAAAAATTAAAAGCAGATGCAGAAAATTATTTAGGACAAAAAGTAACTCAAGCAGTTATTACAGTTCCAGCATATTTTAGTGATAGTCAAAGACAAGCAACAAAGGATGCTGGTAAAATTGCAGGACTTGAAGTTTTAAGAATTATAAATGAACCAACAGCAGCTTCACTTGCTTATGGTATGGATAAAGAACAAGATCAAAAAATATTAATATATGATTTAGGTGGAGGTACATTTGATGTTTCTATACTAGATATTGGTGATGGAGTATTTGAAGTTTTAGCTACAAATGGTAATACACATTTAGGTGGAGACGATTTTGATGAAGCTATTATTAATTATTTAGTAGATGAATTTAAAAAATCAAATGGAATTGATTTAAAATCAGATAAAATGGCAATGCAAAGATTAAAAGAAGCAGCAGAAAAAGCTAAAATAGAACTTTCTGGTGTTCAACAAACACAAATCAACTTACCATTTATTACAGCAGATGCAACAGGACCAAAACATTTAGATGTAACATTAACAAGATCTAAATTTGAAGAATTAATTCATGATTTAGTAGAAGCTACAGCAGGACCTGTAAATCAAGCATTAAAAGATGCAGGACTTACAGCAAATGATATTCACAAAGTATTATTAGTTGGTGGATCTACAAGAGTTCCAGCTGTTCAAGATGTTGTTAAAAGAATAACAGGAAAAGAACCAGACAAAGGAATTAACCCAGATGAATGTGTTGCTATTGGTGCAGCTATTCAAGGTGGAGTTCTTTCTGGAGATGTTAAAGATTTAGTATTATTAGATGTAACACCATTATCATTAGGTATTGAAACATATGGTGGAGTATTTACAAAATTAATTGAAAGAAATACAACAATACCAACTAAAAAATCACAAGTATTCTCAACAGCTGCAGATGGTCAAACATCAGTAGAAGTACATGTTTTACAAGGTGAGAGAGAAATGGCTGCATATAACAAAACATTAGGAAGATTTCAATTAACAGGAATTCCAGCAGCACCAAGAGGAGTACCACAAATAGAAGTAACATTTGATATAGATGCAAATGGTATAGTTCATGTATCTGCAAAAGATATGGCAACAGGAAATGAACAAAATGTTGCAATAACAGCAAGTACAAACTTATCTGATGAAGATATTGATAAAGCTGTTAAAGATGCAGAAGCACATGCAGAAGAAGATAAGAAGAAAAAAGAAGAAATAGAAGTTAAAAATAATGCTGAAAGCTTAATTTATAATAGTGAAAAAACATTAGGAGAATTAGGAGATAAAATTAGTGGAGAAGAAAAAGCTAAAATAGAAACAGAAATAGAAGCTACTAAAAAAGCATTAGAAACAAATAATACAGAACAAATAAAAGAAGCTACAGAAAAATTAACAAAAGTATTCTATGAAATGTCAGAACAACTTTATAAAAATGCACAAGCAAATAATCCAGAAGCTCAAGGAACAGAAGCAAATGCTGGAACAACAGAAGATGCAAATAATGGAAACGTTTATGATGCAGATTATAAAGTAGAAGACGATGGAAATGGAGAGAACAAATAAAAAGGTTTCTTCGAAAATTAGCTTGAACGAGCATTTTTGAAAATTTACATTTTTATAGTTCTAGGAGGAGAAAATGTCAGATAAAAGAGATTATTATGAGGTTTTAGGTGTTGATAAAAATGCAACAGACGAAGAATTAAAAAAAGCATATAGAAAACTTGCAAAAAAATATCACCCAGATGCAAACCCAGATAATAAAAAAGAAGCAGAAGCTAAATTTAAAGAAGTAAATGAAGCTTATGAAAATTTATCAAATCCTCAAAAAAGAAAAATGTATGATCAATTTGGACATGATGGGCCACAAGGATTCGGTGGCTCAGGAGGTCCATTTGGTCAAGGTGGATATTACTCATATACATCTTCAGGCTTTGATGGGTTTAGTGATTTTGGAGATTTAGGAGATATATTCTCATCATTTTTTGGAGGAGGTTTTGGTGGAAGAAGTTCATCAAGACAAGCAAGAGGACCAAGAAAAGGTGCTGATTTAAATGTTAATTTAGAAATATCTTTTGAAGAAGCATTTTTAGGTGTTGAAAAAGAAATCACAATTTCTAGAAATGAAACATGTACAGTATGTCATGGAAGTGGTGCTAAACCAGGAACTTCTGTAAGTAAATGTACAGTATGTAATGGTACTGGTCAAGTAAAACAAGTCCAAAATACTATATTAGGTCAAGTTCAAACAACTAAAACATGTACTAATTGCCATGGTACAGGTGAGGTAATAAAAGAAGTTTGCGAAAATTGTAAAGGAAAAGGTTATGTAAGAAAACAACCTAAAATAAAAGTAAAAATACCAGCTGGTATAGATGATAATCAAACAGTTGTATTAAGAGAAGAAGGGGAACCTGGACAAAAAGGTGGTCCTAAAGGTGATTTATACATAACAATAAGAATAAAAAGAAATAGTATTTTTACAAGAAAAGGAAATACAGTTCTTTGTGATGTACCAATTACAATAACTCAAGCAACTTTAGGAGCAGAACTTGAAATACCTATGGTAGATGGAACAAAGGAAAAATTTAGAATTCCAGAAGGAACACAAACTGGTACAAAATTTACTATTAGAAATAAAGGATTTAAAACTATTAATTCTAATATTCAAGGAAATTTTGTATTTACTGTAATTGTTCAAACTCCAAAACGACTATCAAAGGAACAAAGAGAATTGTTAGTAGAACTTGCAAAAACAATGAACGAGCAACCTCCAATTAAAAAAAGAGGAATATTCGGATAAATTCAAATAAATATAAAAAACAAGTAATAATTTAAATTAAGTAAAATATAATTTAGTATTATATTTTATAAGGAGAGATTTTTATGAAGAAAATTTTTACATTATTACTTGTTTTTTTCTTTGTTTTTACAGTTAGTGTTGTATATGCGGCTGATGAACTGAGTTTTGATTTAACATATACAGGAGATATAATAAAAAATGAGGAAAAAGATGCTAAAGTGGTTTTGAAAGGAGTTAAAGCTCCTACATATGCAAAAGTTAGAATAAAAGTAGATATATCTGGACCTGCAACACCAAGTTTTATTGCTTATGATTCTACAGGAACTAAATATGATATTGCTCAAACTGGATATTGGGGACCAGAAACAGGATTTGCAGTAGCAGGTGATTTTGAAAATGCAACACCTATAAAAGCTACATTTCCAGAAGCTGGAACATACACAATAACTTTATCATTAATAGATATACAAAACAGTAACAGTGTTATTACATCTAAAGTTATAACATTAGATGTTGAAGACAATATAGTAGATAATGATGATAAAGAAGATGATGTAACAGAGGATGAAAAGAAAGAAGAAGAAAATCAAGTAACTGAAATTCCTACAACAGGCACAACAATGGGAGAATATGCAGCAATGTGTGCTTTAGTATTTTCAGTATGTTATATAGGATATTATGTGCTTTATAGAAAAAAAGCAACAAATTAAATTTAATTAAATATAATTAGACATACACATTTATAATATATAGGAATATATATGTTATAAATGTGTATTTTGTTAGATACATAATAAATTTTAAAGTGGTGTAATATGAAAAGCAAAATAATTATATTTAATAAAAAGAAAAAAATAAAAATTTTCATAATCTTTTTTATTATTATAACAGGAGAAATGGTAGCTTGTTTTTGTAATAGTAAAATTGTAGAAAAAGATATTTATAAAGAAGAAAAAAATAATACAAGAGATTATTCTAATATAATAAACATAAATAGATTTAAAAAAAGTATAAGTAATGAAAAAATAGAGATAGAAGAATATAATAATATGCCAAGTGAAATAAAAGGATATAAAGTAATTGGAAAATTGGCTATTCCTAGTATAGAATTAAATACATATATATTAAATGAAACTAACGAAAAAACTTTAAATGTTTCAGTTACAAAAATTGCTGGGCCTAAAATTAATAAAGTAGGCAATTTTTGCATAACAGGACATAATTATTTAAAAGATAATATGTTTGGAAAATTAAAAAAAGTGAATATTAATGATAATATAGTTTTAACAGATACATTTGGAAGAGAACAAGAATATGTTGTATATGATAAATTCGAAATAAGTCCAGATGATGTTTCTATATTAAATCAAAATACTAATAATAAAAAAGAAGTTACATTAATTACATGTACAATAGGAGCATTAAAAAGGCTAGTTGTAAAAGCTATAGAAATATAAGATGTATTGACAGTCTCTATATAAAAATATATAATTAATTAAAATATTTTAGGAGATAAAAATGAAGAATATAAAGGATTATAATTTAGACGAACTAAAACAAGAATTTATAAATATGGGAGAAAAGCCATTTAGAGCAGAGCAAGTATTTAAATGGATATTTGAAGCAAATGTAACAAGTTTTGATGAAATGACAAATATATCTTTAGAATTAAGAGAAAAACTAAAAAAAGAATATACACTTTGTAATTTTAAAATATTAAAAAAACAAGTCGCATCAGATGGAACAAAAAAGTATTTATTTGATGTATTAGATGGAAATGCAATAGAAACAGTATTAATGCAATATCATCATGGATATAGTATATGTGTATCATCTCAAATTGGATGTAAAATGGGATGCAAATTTTGTGCTTCAACAGGAATAAATTTTGTAAGAAGTTTAACATCTGGAGAAATTGTTGAACAGCTTTTAGCAGTTCAAAGAGATGAAAATATTAAAATATCAAATGTAGTATTTATGGGAATAGGAGAACCTCTTGATAATTACGATAATGTAGTAAATGCTATAAGAATAATAAATAACCCAAAAGGAATTAATATAGGTGCAAGACATATAAGTGTATCTACAAGTGGACTAGTTCCTAAAATTTATGATTTAGCAAACGAAAATATACAATGTACACTATCAATATCATTACATGCCACAACAGATGAAAAAAGAAGTAGTATGATGCCTGTAAATAATGCTTATAATATAGAAGAATTATTACAAGCTTGTAGAGATTATATAGATAAAACTAATAGAAGAATATCATTTGAATATGCATTAGCAAAAGACAATAATGATAATTTAGAAGATGCTAAAAGATTAGTAAAATTATTAAAAGGTATGATTTGTCATGTTAATTTAATTCCAATAAATAAAATAGAAAATGGAGCATATACAAAAAGTTCAAATGAAAATATAATAAAATTTAGAGATTATTTAAATGATCATGGAATTGTTGCAACTATAAGAAGAGAATTAGGCTCAGATATAGATGCAGCATGTGGACAATTAAGAAGAAAGAATTTATAAATATAGGTTGAAAAAATAGTTTACTTATGGTATAAAGTATGTAGAAAAAATGTAATAGGTAGATTAATTAGAAAGATAAAAATAGAGGTGAAAGAATGATAAAAGCTTATGCTAAATCAGACATAGGTAAAGTGCGAGACATGAACCAAGATTACTTCTATATATCAGAACCATTAGATGAAACACAAGTATATATCTTAGCAGATGGTATGGGCGGATATAATGGCGGTGAAATAGCAAGTAAATTAGCAACTACTTGTGCCAAAAATTATTTACAAAATAATTTTAAAGACACTCCAAAAGATAAAGAGAGCATAATGGAACTAGTAAAAAGTAGTATGGAATATGCTAATATGGTAGTATATGAAAAATCTCAAGAAAATAAAGAATTAGAAGGAATGGGTACTACTTTGGAAATTTGTTTAATATATAATAATAGAGTATATATTGGACATATTGGAGATAGCAGAATATATAGAATTAGAAAAGACATAATAAGAAAACTTACTCAAGATCATAGTTATGTACAAAAATTAGTTAAAGATGGAACAATAACAAAGGAAGAAGCGGAACATCATCCAAAGAAAAATATGCTTATGAAAGCTCTAGGATGTAATGCTTTTGTAGAACCAGATGTAGCAGTAAAAGGATTTTTAAAAGATGATATAATACTTATGGGATCAGATGGATTAACAAACTTTGTTAGTCAAGATGATTTATATAAAACAGTAAAAGAAAACATAGAATTTGCACCACAAAAATTAGTTGATATAGCAAATAACAATGGTGGTCAAGATAATATAACAGTAGTTGTAATAAAAAATATTTAATTTCTACATTTTTTACATATAAGGAGAGATAAAAAAATGGATTTAGAGGGAAGATTATTAGGAAATCGATATGAGATTATAGAAAAAATAGGAAATGGCGGAATGGCAACAGTATATAAAGCTAAATGTCATGTTCTAAATAGATATGTTGCTGTTAAAATTCTAAGAGATGAATTTACAACAGATCAAGAATTTATAAAAAGATTTGAAGTAGAGGCACAATCAGCAGCAAGTATAACACATCCAAATATAGTTTCTGTATATGATGTAGGTGTTGATGGAAACTTATATTATATAGTAATGGAATTAGTACAAGGTAAAACATTAAAAGAGATTATAGTAGAAGAAGAAGGTCCACTTCCTTGGAAATGGTCTGTTAATATAGCAATACAAGTTGCATCAGCATTAGAAGTGGCACATAAAAACAATATAGTTCATAGAGATATAAAACCACATAATATAATAATTACAGAAGATGGAGTTGCAAAAGTAACGGATTTTGGTATTGCAAAAGCAGTTTCAAATTCAACAATAACAGCATTTGGAACAACAATAGGATCTGTACATTATTTCTCACCAGAACATGCTAGAGGTGGATATACAGATGCAAAATCAGATTTATATTCTTTAGGTGTTGTTATGTATGAAATGCTAACAGGAAAAGTTCCATTTGATGCAGATACACCTGTATCAATAGCCTTAAAACATATGCAAGAAGAACCAGTGCCACCAATAGAAATAAATAGACATATACCATTAGCAGTAAATGATATAATAATGAAAGCATTAAAAAAAGATGCAAATTATAGATATGCATCAGCAACAGAAATGCTTAAAGATTTAAGAAAATCATTAAAAGATCCAGACGGAGATTTTATAAAAGTACCAGATGGTGGAGATGAATTTAAAACTCAAAGAATATCAACTAATTATCAAGAAAAACAAGATAGAGGAGAAGAGAAAAAAGGACTTAAAGGTTTTATAGCTAAGCATAAAGTATTAAGCAGTGTAATAGGTTTAGTATTATTATTTGCAATAAGTTTAGGCGGAACAATGGGATTTTTAAATCTTACCAATCCAAAAGAAGTTAAATTACCAAATTTAGTTGGATTATCTAAACAAGAAGCAGAAAATACTTTAAAAGAAAATAAATTAACATTAGAAATAAAATCAGAAGAATATAATTCACAATACGCAGAAGGATATATAATTTCTCAAGATCCATCATATGTAGATAATTATAATGTTAAAGAAAAAAGTGTTATAAAAGTAGTTGTAAGTAAAGGAACAGAATCAACAATAGTTCCTAAAGTTGTAGGATTAACAAAAGATGAGGCTATTAAAACTTTAGAAGATGCCAAACTAAAAGCAGAAGTAAAAGAAGAAACAAGTAAAGATGTAGAAGAAGGATATGTAATTGCACAAGATATAAATAAAGATGAACAAGTAAATGCAGGAGATACAATTACAATAACAGTAAGTACAGGTACAGGAATAAATCAAGTTACAGTAGATTCAGTTGTAGGAAAAAGCGAAGATGATGCTAAAAAAACATTATCAAATACAGGATTAAAAGTTACTGTATCATATACAGAAGATAGTACAAAAAACAACGGAGAAGTAGTTAAACAAAGTATAGATGCTGGTTCTGTTGTAGATGAAGGAACAAGTATAACAATTACAGTAAATAAATTAGCAGAAACAAAAACAGGAAAAGTTGTAGTAAATGTTAAATCTTTATTAAAAGGAAAAGTAGAATATGAAAAAACAAATACTACAGATGGAAATTCAACAACAACAGATAAAGTTGTTAAAAAAGTTGAATTAAAAATTGTAGTAGGTGATGATACTGTTTATAAAGAAAAAGTAGATCCAACTACAACAAAAGTTTCTCAAGAAATAAGTGGAAAAGGTACAGTAGATATAAAAGTTTATATAGATGATGTACTAAAAAAATCAGGAACATTAAATTTAAATAGCTCAACAAAATGGACAGCTGAATAAAAATTAATAAAAAATAAGTAGCTATTATTTCAAAAGAAATAATAGCTATTTAAAAATTAAAGAGGTTATATGAAAGGAATAATAGTAGAAAATATATCAAATTTATATAAAGTAGAAGCAAATGCTAAAATTTATGATACAATGGCAAGAGGAAAGTTTAAAAAAGATGAAATAACTCCTGTTGTTGGAGATAAAGTAGAAATTGAAAATATAGATGATAATAAAAATGCAGCAGTAATAGAAAAAATATATGAAAGAAAAACATATATAAAAAGACCTAAAATATCAAATATAACACAAATGATTTTTGTATTATCAACCAAAAATCCTAAACCAGATTTATTAATGTTAGATAAGCAATTAGCATATGCAGAGTATTTAGGAATAAAGTCTATAATTATAATAAATAAAATAGATTTAAGTGATGTTTATAAAGAAATAAAAGAAGTATATGAAAGTATAGGATATAAAGTTATATTAACAAATGCAAAAGAACAAAAAGGTATAAAAGAAGTTAAAGAAGCATTAAAAAATAATATTAGCGTATTTTCTGGTAATTCTGGTGTTGGAAAATCAACACTTATAAATTCATTGTTTGAAAATAACATGACACAAGAAGGAGAAATAAGCCAAAAAAATAAAAAAGGAAAAAATACAACAACAACTGTTAAATTATATGATTTAGGAGATAATTCATATATTGCAGATACACCTGGCTTTTCAAGTTTTAGCATAGAAGAAATAGAAAGCAATAAATTAGATAAATGTTTTATAGAGTTCAAACAGTATATAAATGAATGTGAATTTGTAGGTTGTACGCATATAAAAGAAGAAAATTGTGGAATAAAAAAAGGATTGCAAGAAAATAAAATAAATCAAGATAGATATAATAGATTTTGTTATATATATCAAGAATTAAAAGATAAGGAGGCAAGAAAATGGTAGAAGTATCAACATCAATTCTTTCTGTAAAAAAGGGAAATGAATCAGAAACATTTTTTAAATTAGAAAAAGCAAAAACAGATTATTTTCATATAGATGTTATGGATGGAAAATTTGTAGAAAATGACACATATGAAAAAATGTTAGGATATGCTCAATACATAAAAAGGATATCTAATTTACCATTAGACGTTCATTTAATGGTTGAAGATGTAAAATCAGCAATAAATGATTTTGCAGGTGTAGAACCTAATATAATAACATTTCATTACGAAGCTTGTAAGAATAAAGAAGAAGTTTTTGAAATTATAAAACAAATAAAAGATAATAATTGTAAAGTTGGTATATCTGTTAAACCAAATACAAATATAGAGGAAATATATGAATTTTTACCATATGTTCATACTGTACTTGTTATGACTGTTGAACCAGGTAAAGGTGGACAAACATTGTTGTCTGATATGTTAAATAAAATTAGTGTATTGAAGAAATATATTGACGAGAATAATTTAGAAGTAGATATAGAAGCAGACGGGGGAATTAATTTAAAAAATCATCAAAAAGTTAAAGAAGTGGGAGCTAATATATTAGTTGCTGGTACTGCAATTCTTTCTGCCGTTGACTATAAAACAATTATAGACGAATTAAAAAAATGAGGATTAAAATAATTTAAAATAAAAATAATCTTTTTTAAGCACTGCGTAAGCGACCAACCGTAGCGATAGCGAAGGGCGAATTTGAGCAACCTTCCATAAATAAAAAAAATAGAAGGTTGCGACACCAAAGTGCAAAAAAAGATTATTTTTATTTATATAGATATTAATTAAAAATAAAAAGTAGATTTTTATAAATCTACTTTTTTAATCTTATTTATTCTTCTATTTTTTTGTTAGGTAAAACTTTTTTTGTTAAAATACCTAAACCTAAAACTATACATATTATTGATACTAAAGCACCAACATAAGGAATAAGTTTTAATAAATAAATTACAAGAGCGCCAGCAGATGCAATTGCTAAATGTAACCATTTATTTTTTAAATTTAATTTATTAGAAATAAATTCAGAAATTGCTAAAGTGAATATTGAAGTACTAATAGCTATTGATAAAATATAAATACCAATTAATACTGCTGCAAATTTAGTTGTTACTGGAATTATTAATAAAATAATTGATATAATTGGTAATAATATTAATCCTAATAAACCAAATCCAATAACTGCACCGATTTTTGTAGTTAATAATTCTTTTGCTTCTGATACATATTTAGGTGATAACCAGTTTAATAATAACCATATAATTGCTGTAAATACAATTGAACTTAGAGCTACTATTATTATATAAGATATATTTGATGCTTTGTTATCTGTTTTTATAGTAGAATGTTTAACTTCACCTTTAACAGAATTTTCTGGAACATTTATTTCATTGTCTGAATTATATTCTAAATTACCATATACAATTCCATTTAAATCCATTGAATCTTTTGTTGCATATCCAGTTGTTCCTTCTTTTGAAGATAAAGCTATTTTATTGCAAAATACATAAGCATTTCTTCCTATTGTTCCAAAGATATCAATATTTGATGAAGTTGTACGAATATCTCTATAAATATATCCGCTTTCTCCAATTGTAATATCTTTAGCTACTGCATATAAGTCGTAAACAATACCATTTATTGTTAGTTTGTTACAAGAAACAAATAAATTACTATAAATATATCCTTTAGTATTTATAGTTACTGTGTCTCCTATAATAAATGCATCTCCACCTATTGGGGCAGAAATTGTAATATTTTTTCCTGCAATAAATGCATTTCCTACTACAGTGTAATCAACATTTATATCATTACCGTTTAAATATACATCTGAATTTTTGTAATTTCCTTTGTCAGTATTTTCTGCTTGATCTTCTGATGTTGTAGTAATTGTAGTAGTTTCAATTGATTCATCATTAGTGTTTTCTGAATCTACTGCTTGAACAAATGGAGTAGAGCAGATAACTACTAATAAAGTAATTAATAAAATAAGTTTTAATTTACTTTTTAACATTAAAAAAACCTCCTAATAAAATTTGATATAAATATATATCTTTAAATTTTTTTTGTCAAGAAAAAAGCTTACATTAATAACATTTGAACTTATTAATATATTTTAAAATTAACTGTTTTGCTTGTACATAAAATAGATTTATGTACAAAGTGTTTTTATTATTATATAAAAATAACACACAATTAATGTGTGTTATTTTTTTCTATGAAGTAAGCACAATTGGAAGCAGTTGCTAAATTTGACTTAGAAATAATTTCATAACAGCATTTACCATCTTTTTGATAAATACAATTTGAAGAACAATTGATGTTTGTCAAAATGACCACCTCTAAATTTAGTGTTTACAATGAAATTAAAAATATTCATAAAATTTAGCTATTATAATATTTGCAATATTTTTTAACAGTACAAATTTCACATTTTGGATTTCGTGCTGTACAAGTATTTCTACCGTGCCACATAAATAAATGATTAATATCTTTTAGGTAGTTTTGTGGGATTTGCTTTATTAAATCTTGTTCTATTTTTTCAGGTTCTTTATTATTTGAAAGACCTAATCTGTTGGAAATTCTTTTTGCATGTGTATCAACAGCAACCCCATTTGCAACGCCATATACTTCAAGCATTATAACATTAGCACTTTTTCTGCCAATTCCAGCTAGAGTTAAAAGGTCTTCTATATTATCTGGAACAGTTCCATTAAAATTTTCTAAAACTTGTTTGGCACATAATTTAATGTTTTTGGCTTTATTTTTATAAAAACCACAAGGGTGTATTATTTTTTCTAAATCTTTTATATTTATGTTAGCAAAATCTTCTATAGTTTTACATTTATTAAATAGTACTGGAGTTGTTTTATTTACTCTTTCATCAGTGCATTGAGCAGAAAGCATTACAGCAACTACCATTTGAAAAGGAGTTTTAAAATCCAAACTACATTGTGCATCTGGATAGGTGATTTTTAATGTTTCAATTAAATTTACTATATCTTTTTTATTCATAAAATACCTCTATAATATTATAATAATTATTTTTATTATATATTGTTAATTAAATAGAGTCAATATTATAAAAAATATATGATAATTGGTCAAAATTTTATTGACAAGAAATTATTATATTATATATAATTCTTAATAAGAAAAAATAAGAAGGAGAGATACAAATGAAAAGACAAAAAGGTATAACTCTAATAGCATTAGTAATAACAATAATAGTTTTATTAATACTAGTAGGAGTAACAATTACAATGTTAACAGGAGAAAATGGAATATTAAACCAAGCGACAAAGTCAACAATAGAAACATACCATGGAACTGTGAAAGAACAAATAATATTAGGAGCAGATGAGTATTTTACTGCAAAAAATGTAGATGGCTACAAAGAAGATGTAATAAAATATTTATTAAATGAAAAAAGCTACACAGAAGTAGTAGATGATTATTACAGAGTAAAAGTAGAAAAAGTTGCATCAACAATAAAAACAGGAAAAGGAAAGACAAAAGCAGAAGGGGACATATATGTAATAGAAAAAGAAAATACAACCACAGCCCAAAACACAAAAATTGCCTCAACTGTAACAAGTGATATAAAAGTAGCAGATACAACAGTAGGAAATACAAAATATGTATTAAGATATTATGAAAAAGAGAATAAATCAAAAGATTTATTATATTTGTATGCAAATGGAACAATAGAAAATCCAAATACAACGCCAGATCCAGACCCTGATCCAGATCCAGTACCACCAATACCTGACCCAGTGCCAGAAGTTGTAGATCCTAAAGATGGAGATACAGTTATTTCATATGTAGAGGATTTAGTAAATTTACAAACAGCAGTAAATGGTGGAGAAACTCAAAGTGGAAAAAGATTTATATTAAATAATGATTTGGATTTTACAGATATAAATAGTTATGATCCAAGTGATACAAATAGAGAAACATTAATGTCAAATTTATCAACAAATGGATTTGTTTCAATAGGAATAACTGAAAGTAATCAATTTGAAGGTGAATTTTATGGAAATGGACACACAATTAAAAATATAACAATAAAGATAAGTCCAGATTTGGGATTATTTTTATATAATAAAGGAAAGATAAGTTCTTTAACAATTGAAACTAATAATATTACACCATCTAGATGGGCTGCGGCAATTGCGTTATATAATAATGGAACAATAACAAAATGTGTAAATAAATCAGAAATCAATAGTCAATATGCATCAACAATAGCTGGAATAACAGCTTTTAACAATGGAACAGTAACAGAATGTAAAAATGAAGCTAATATAACAGGAGGAGCTTATAGTGCAGGAATTATAGGAAAAAATTCAAGCACATCTGATGTAATTAACTGTAAAAATACAGGAACAATAACAGCGTATTCTAGTTATGTATCAGGAATTGTTGCTTGTTCTGAAAATGATGTAAATATATCTAATTGCAATAATGAAGGAGATATAGTTAGTAATTATGGTGGAGGATATTCATATTGTGGAGGAATCTTAGGTGACGGAAATGGAACAATAGAAAATTGTACAAATAATTCTACAATATCTGCTCATGGATACAATGTAGGAGGAATAGCAGGAAGCGGGACTTTGATAATAAATAATTGTTCTAATGAAGGAACCATAAATGCTGAATCAGCAACACATGTAGGAGGAATTTTAGGAGTAAATACAGGTGCTATAACAATAAATAAATGTAATAATAGAGCTAATATATACAATGCAACACAATATGTAGGAGGAATAGTAGGAAATACTGCTTCTTCACAAGTTTCTGGAATAACCTCATGTTATAATACTGGAAATATAGAAATGCAAAATTCAGGTAATTGTAGTTATATTGGGGGAATAGTAGGAGATTTTGTACTGGATGGTGTAATAATAGATAGCTGTTATAATACAGGAAATGTAAATTATCCTAATGCAGATAAAGTTGGAGGAATATTAGGATACGGATGTTTCGGATTTACAATGTCAAATGTATATAACACAGGAACAATATCTGGTAAAACGGAAACAGGAGGTATTGTTGGAAGTATGAGTTCAAAATCCTCAATAAATAAAGCTTATAATACAGGAAAAATTGCAATAAATGGTACAGATACAAATGCAGGTGGTATTATAGGAAAAATGAATGAAGGAACGGCTATAAATGTTTATAATTTAGGTGAAGTTTATGCTCCTAATGCAACATATGTTGGAGGTGTAGCTGGATATTATGAAGGAAGTGTAAGTAATGCATTTAATTTAGGCAATGTTACAGGTTCCGGATATGTTGGTGGAATTACTGGTTATGCTATGAAATCTTTAAAAAATGCCTATAATGTAGGAGCTGTTACAGGAAATTCAGATGTTGGAACAGTTATAGCTTGGGCAAATTCAGGCGCAAATTCAAGTGAAAATCTGTATTACTTAAGCTCATTATCAGGAAATGCTTTAGGAACATTTGCTGGATCATCAGCTGATCAAGAAGTATTAACAGGAAAAATGGTGAGTAAGACAGAAGCAGAAATGAAATCACAAACATTTGTAGACTTATTGAATACAAATAAATCAGGTATAGATGGAACAGTTAATTGGAAACTAGATAACAAAACAGGTTATCCAGTATTAGATTTCACAGTTACATTAGAGGAAAATTAAAAAATAAAAGGTTAAAAAAACCAAATTTATTAGGAATCATCTAATAAATTTGGTTTTTATATTTATTATAAAAAAATTATAAAAACAATTTACAAAAAATGTATAATAATATATAATTTGCTTAAGAAAAAAATAAGAAGGAGAGATACAAATGAAAAGACAAAAAGGTATAACTCTAATAGCATTAGTAATAACAATAATAGTTTTATTAATACTAGTAGGAGTAACAATTACAATGTTAACAGGAGAAAATGGAATATTAAACCAAGCGACAAAGTCAACAATAGAAACATACCATGGAACTGTGAAAGAACAAATAATATTAGGAGCAGATGAGTATTTTACTGCAAAAAATGTAGATGGCTACAAAGAAGATGTAATAAAATATTTATTAAATGAAAAAAGCTACACAGAAGTAGTAGATGATTATTACAGAGTAAAAGTAGAAAAAGTTGCATCAACAATAAAAACAGGAAAAGGAAAGACAAAAGCAGAAGGGGACATATATGTAATAGAAAAAGAAAATACAACCACAGCCCAAAACACAAAAATTGCCTCAACTGTAACAAGTGATATAAAAGTAGCAGATACAACAGTAGGAAATACAAAATATGTATTAAGATATTATGAAAAAGAGAATAAATCAAAAGATTTATTATATTTGTATGCAAATGGAACAATAGAAAATCCAAATACAACGCCAGATCCAGACCCTGATCCAGATCCAGTACCACCAATACCTGACCCAGTGCCAGAAGTTGTAGATCCTAAAGATGGAGATACAGTTATTTCATATGTAGAGGATTTAGTAAATTTACAAACAGCAGTAAATGGTGGAGAAACTCAAAGTGGAAAAAGATTTATATTAAATAATGATTTGGATTTTACAGATATAAATAGTTATGATCCAAGTGATACAAATAGAGAAACATTAATGTCAAAATTATCAACAGATGGATTTACTCCAATAGGAACAAGTGAAAGTAATCAATATGAAGGTGAATTCTATGGAAATGGACATACAATAAAGAATGTGAAATTAAAAGGTCCAAATAATGTAGCTTTAGTTGCATTTAATAAAGGAAAAATTAGTTCATTAGTTATAGAAAATGCTAATATAACAGGTGGGGCATATGTTGCAGTGTTTGTTTTACATAATAATGGAACTGTGGAAAAATGTACAAACAAATCTTCAGTAGAATTACATGCATATTCAGTATTATCTGGAATTGTAGGTTACAATAATGGTACAGTAAAAGAATGTAAAAACGAAGGAGAATTAAACGGAAGTTCATATACAGCTGGTATTATAGCAAACAATTCAAGTACAGCTGATATATCATATTGTAAAAATATAGGAGTAATAAATGGAGATTCATATGTATCAGGAATTGTTGGATACTCAAATGCTACAGTAAATATTTTGAGTTGTGAAAATTCTGGAAATATTAATGATACATCTGGTCGTGCTGGAGGAATTATTGGAGAAGGAAATGGTACAATAAAAAATTGTATAAATGATTCTACAATAATTACATCTAATGGATATTTTACTGGAGGAATTGCAGGAAGAGGAAAATTTGTAATAAGTGAATGTGTTAATAAAGGAACTATAGATGGAACAAAGACAATAGATATAGGAGGAATTCTAGGAAATTCAACAGGAGCTATAACAATAAATAGATGCAGAAATGAAGCAACTATAAAAAATGGATATGAAAGTATAGGCGGAATATTAGGAAGATATGATAATTCAGCAGTTTCTGAAATAACATCATGTTATAATAATGGAAGAATAGAATCAACTTCAACCAAAAATGGTATGGCAGTAGGTGGAATAATAGGACAAGTAGGTAGTCAAGGAGTAATAGTTAATAATTGCTACAATAGTGGAAATATAATTAGACCTGAGAGTGATGATGTTGCTGGAATAATTGGATATGGAAATTCTGGATTTACAATGACAAATACATATAATATAGGAGAAATATCAGGAAAATCATATACAGGTGGAATTTGTGGAGCTATGTTTAATAATTCTTGTTCAATAAATAAAGCTTATAACACTGGAAAAGTTACTGGAAATGGTACATCAGATTTGGAAGGAAAGGTTGGCGGTGTTGTTGGTGGAATAGATTCAGGAAAAGTTATAAATGTTTATAATAGTGGAGAAGTTTTAGCAACACAAACTTCATATGTTGGTGGTATAGCAGGAGAGTGCTATGAAAATTTAAGTAATGCACAAAATACTGGAAGTGTTACTGGAGATAGTTATGTTGGAGGAGTTACAGGCTATTCAACAGGAACTATAAAAAATGTATATAATACAGGTACAGTTACAGGAAATACATATGTTGGTATTATTTTAGGAGTAATTTATAATACTAATATAGAAAATGCATATTATTTAAATTCATTAGAAGGAGAATTAGCAGGAAAATATAATGTACAACCTACAGATAAAGAAACTATAATAAATAAAATAATATCTAAACCAGAAACTGAAATGAAATCACAAACATTTGTGGAATTATTGAATGCAAATAAAGCAAATATAGAAAATGCAGTTAACTGGAAATTAGATAATAGAACAGGATACCCAATACCAGAGTTTACAGTTACAATATAAAAATAAGAAAAAATCAGAAAACTTATAAAATAAATTTCTGTGTAATATATAAATAAAAAACCAAAGATTAGATTTTCTAATTTTTAGGTTTTTTTTATATGGTAAAAAATTTTAAAAAATATATGAAAAAGTGCTAAACATGCTAGTATTTATAAACGATTTTTTGGGTAATAATAATTGAATTTAACATAATAGGAACAAATAAAAAGGTTACTTAATATAATATAGTACAAATAAATTATTGGAGGTAAAAAATGTTTGGAATATTAAAGAAAACAATTGGTGTATGTCTAATAGGATTTGGACTTGGAATATTACTTGTATTATTACTTCCAATAACAGGATGGTTTTTTATAATAGGTTTAACTATTGTATGTGTTGGTTTTATGTGGTTAGCATGTTAAAAAGGGAGGTATACATATGACTATTGTAGTAAAGAAAGTTCCAAAATGTTTACGAGGATTTGTAAAATTTATATTTGGAATAAAAAATTAATTAAACAAATTTTGCATCAAAAAGCAAAATAAAAATGGGTAGATTAAATCTATCCATTTTTATTATACTCTTTTTACTTTTCCATCTTTTAAACATTTAGCACAAACATGGATTCTTTTAACTTCGCCATTTATTTCTGCTTTTACACTTCTTAAGTTAGGTTTCCAAGTTCTTGGTGATCTTTTGCTTATATGAGAACGAGTTATGCTTAATTGATTTCCATGACTTACTGCTTTGTCACATATTTCACATTTTGCCATACTTAATTGCACCTCCTATTTAGTTATTAAAACTGACTAACAATAAGTTTAACACAAAAAAAATAAAAAAACAAGTATTTTAAAAAAATATTAAAAAAATATTGCAATATATTAAATTTATGGTATAATTATTAGGCTATTATAAAGACGAAAGGAAGATTTTAAATGAATAGTAAAGTAGAAAAAACAGAAAATGCAAATGAAGTAAAATTAGAAATAACAATAGAAGCTGAAAAATTTGATGAAGCTATGAAAAAAGTATATTTCAAAAGCGCAAAATATTTTAATATACCAGGATTTAGAAAAGGTAAAGCTCCTATGAATATAGTAGAAAAATATTATGGAAAAGAAATATTCTATGAAGATGCTTTTAACGAAGTAGTACCAGAAGAATTTGAACAAGCATTAAAAGATAATAATATAGAAGCTGTTAGTAGACCTGATATAGATATAAAACAAATAGGAAAAGGACAAGACTTAATATTTACAGCTGTTGTTCAAACAAAACCAGAAGCTGAACTTGGAAAATATAAAGGTATAGAAATTAAAAAAATTGAGTATAATGTAACAGACCATGATATAGAACATGAATTAGGACATATGCAAGAAAAAAATTCAAGACTAGTAAGTATTGATGATAGACCAGTAGAAAATGGAGATATAACAGTTATTGATTTCGAAGGAACAGTTGATGGAGTTCCATTTGATGGTGGAAAAGCAGAAGGACATGAATTAGAAATAGGAAGTGGAGCATTTATACCAGGATTTGAAGATCAAATTGTTGGAATGAAAATTGACGAAGAAAAAGATATAAATGTAAAATTTCCAGAAGAATATTTTTCAAAAGATTTAGCTGGAAAAGATGCTGTATTTAAAGTGAAATTACATGAAATTAAGAAAAAAGAATTACCAGAATTAGATGACGAGTTTGCTAAAGATGTTAGTGAATTTGATACATTAAAAGAATTAAAAGATAGCATAAAAGAAAAATTAGAAACACAAAATAATGAAAGAGCTAAATACGAAACACAAGATGCAGTTATAAAAGCAGTAAGTGAAAATACTAAATTAGATATACCATCAGGTATGATTGAATTAGAAATAGATAATATGTTAAAAGATATAGAAACAAGACTTTCATATCAAGGTTTAAAATTAGAACAATACTTCAAAATGATGGGTAAAACAGAAGAAGAAGTAAGAAAAGAATATGAACCTCAAGCAATAGAAGGAATAAAATCAAGACTTACTTTAGAAGCAATAATTAAAAAAGAAAAAATTGAAGCAACAGATGAAGAAATTGATGCAAAAATAAAAGAAATGGCAGAAAACTATGGAAAGAAAGAAGAAGAAATAAAAGATAATGAAAATATAAGAAATTATATAAAACAAGGAATAGAATCAGAAAAAGCAATTGATTTCTTAGTTGAAAATGCAAAAATAAAATAATAAGAAAAGTTAGGGAGGTTTTGTTTTTAAATAAATTAAATTTACCTAACTTTTTTGTTATAATTTAATATAATGTAAAGGAGAAAAGATATGTTAGAAAAAAATAGTTTAGTACCTTATGTAATAGAACAAACAAGTAAAGGAGAAAGATCATACGATATATTCTCTAGATTATTAAAAGATAGAATAATATTTTTAGGAGAAGATGTTAACCCAACAACATCAAGCTTAGTAATTGCTCAATTACTATTTTTAGAGTCAGAAGATCCGGATAAAGAAATTTATTTATATATAAATTCACCTGGAGGATCAATAACAGATGGAATGGGAATAGTAGACACAATGAACTATATAAAATGTCCTGTTTCAACAATATGTGTAGGAATGGCTGCAAGTATGGGAGCTGTATTATTAGCATCAGGAGAAAAAGGAAAAAGATTTGCAACACCTAATGCAGAAATATTAATACATCAACCATTAATCGGTGGTGGAGGACTTTCTGGTCAAACTACAGAAATAAAAATACATGCAGACCATATGGTAAAAACAAGACAAAAATTAAACAAATTATTAAGTGATAGAACAGGTCAAAGTTTAGAAACAATAGAAAAAGACACAGAAAGAGATAATTACATGACTGCAGAAGAAGCTTTAAAATATGGCTTAATAGATGGAATTATGGACAAAAGAAAATAAAAACAATAAATGAAAAGGAGTAATACAATGCCAAAAAATGATATACCTAAAAATGTAAGATGTTCTTTTTGTGGTAAAGCACAAGAAAACGTTAAAAAGATTGTTGCTGGACCAGGTGTATATATTTGTGACGAATGTATAGAACTATGCAATAGTATTATAGAAAATGAAATATACGAAGAAGATGAAAATTATACTTTAGATGGACTAGAAAAAATACCTAGTCCAAAGGAAATAAAAGAAATATTAGATGAATATGTAATAGGACAAGAAAATGCTAAAAAAACATTATCTGTTGCGGTATATAATCACTATAAAAGAATTGCTCACGAAGAAGAATCAGATAAAGATGATGTAGAAATACAAAAAAGTAATATATTACTTTTAGGACCAACAGGATGTGGAAAAACATTATTAGCAAGTACTCTTGCTAAAATATTAAATGTACCATTTGCAATAGCAGATGCAACAACATTAACAGAAGCTGGGTATGTTGGAGAAGATGTTGAAAACATTTTATTAAAACTTATTCAAGCTGCAGATGGAGACATTCAAAAAGCAGAAAAAGGAATTATATATATAGACGAAATAGATAAAATTACAAGAAAATCTGAAAATCCTTCGATAACAAGAGACGTAAGTGGAGAAGGAGTGCAACAAGCATTACTAAAAATAGTAGAAGGAACAGTAGCATCAGTACCACCTCAAGGTGGTAGAAAACATCCCCACCAAGAATTACTACAAATAAACACAGAAAATATTTTATTTATTTGTGGTGGAGCTTTTGAAGGATTAGAAGATATAATAAAAAATAGAACAGGTAAAAAATCAATAGGATTTGGAACTCAAATACAAAGTACAAAAGAAGTTGGAAGATATGAAGTTTTTGAACAATTATTACCACAAGACTTATTAAAATTTGGTTTGATTCCAGAATTTATAGGAAGATTACCTATAGTTGCAACATTAAAAGAATTAGATAAAGAAGCATTAAAGAAAATTCTAACAGAACCAAAAAATGCTTTAGTAAAACAATATAAAAAGTTATTTGAGATGGATGATGTAGAATTAGAATTTAAACCAGAAGCTATAAATGCAATTGTAGAAAAAGCAATCGAAAGAAAAACAGGAGCTAGAGGTTTACGTTCTATTATAGAAGATATTATGAGAGATGTTATGTTTGACATACCATCAAATCCAAATATAGAAAAATGTATAATCACAGAAAAAACAGTATTAGAAAATTCTGAACCAGAAGTAGTTATAAATGAAAATAAAAAGGCAAAAGAAATTGTAAAAAATAAAAGACAAGTGCCTAAAAAGCAAGAAACTGCTTAAATAAATTTAATAAATAGGAGGATAAGAGTATGGAATTAAAAGGATCAAAAACAGAAAAAAATTTAATGGAGGCTTTTGCAGGAGAATCACAAGCAAGAAATAAATATACTTATTATGCAAGTAAAGCTAAAAAAGATGGATATGAGCAAATTGCTGCAATATTCGAAGAAACAGCTATAAATGAAAAAGAACATGCTAAAATATGGTTTAAATTATTACATGATGGTGAAATACCTTCAACAGAAGTAAACTTAGCAGATGCAGCATCAGGAGAAAATTATGAATGGACAGATATGTATGATGAATTTGCTAAAACAGCTAAAGAAGAAGGATTTGATCGTATTGCTTATTTATTTGAAGCTGTTGGAAAAATAGAAAAAGAACATGAAGAAAGATTTAAAAAATTATTAGATAATGTAGAAAATGGATTAGTATTTAGTAAAGACGGAGATAGAATTTGGAAATGCAGAAACTGTGGACATATTGTTATTGGAAAATCAGCACCAGAAATTTGTCCAGTATGTAGTCATCCAAAAGCATATTTTGAAATAAAAGCAGAAAATTATTAATATGAATTAAAAGATAAATAAGGGCAAAGTGTTCTTATTTATCTTTTATTTTATATTATAGAAAAGTTCTCCGAACTTCCTATAATATAAATATATTGCACAGAAATTTGCTTTGCAAATTTCACGCACGAACAAAGACGCGGACTTCAAAATGTTTTAATAAGTACAAAAGTTATTAATGTCCGCTTTTGTTCTATAATAGAAAATTTTTTTGAAGTTTTATTATATAAAAAATTTGAATAAAAATTATACGGTAAATATAAGGAATATAAAAAATGTCAGAGAAGAGAGATTTTTCTTGATAAAAAAAGTAAATCATAGTATAATTAATAATAGTTTATGGGGGTGTAATGGCTTCGACATTATACCAGAAGCATAAATAGCGAGTAGTGGATTCTCGTTGGCCACTTAAAAAAACGGGAAAATAAAAATAAACGCTGATAATCAAGAATTAGCATTTGCTGCCTAATTGCAGCAACGTCTTACTAGATGTCCCACACATTTAGATAAGGCACAATATTAGTGGGAAACAAAGCTACTTTTGCTTTAGAAGTAGTAGGTAATTTATAAAGCTATATTTAATTTAAACGTGTTTATTCGTGTAAATTAAATGAAAATAAATAATAAACTGCACTCGGAGAAATTTATGTGGAAAGTATTATGGACAGGAGTTCGATTCTCCTCACCTCCACCAATGACGTTTCTGTTCGAACTAATAGAACAGATAGATATGAAAATCAATCAGTAAAATGGTTGATTTTTTTGTTTGCCTAAAAACAATAATGGTTTAAAGTAAAAAATATCTTAATATAAATTTTACTATGGCAAAACTTATGGAAATGGAACAAACTGATAGAAATAAAGTAGTATTATATTTATTTAATAATATAAAAATTATATAAAAAGTAATTGAGTTTTACAAATAATTGTTTTATAATAGTGCTTAAATAATTAAAAATAAAATATTACGAAATGGAGATGATATTATTGAATGATATAGATAAGACTAATAAATCATTTGAGGATATTAAACATATTGATGAAAATGGTGTGAATTTTGGTACGCTAGGGAACTACAAGTTATTTTAAACTATAAAGAATGGAGAAAATTTGAAAATGGAATAAACAAAGCAAAAGAAGCTTGCTAAAACAGTGAGGCTAGTGTATTTGACCATTTTGTCGACGTCGACAAAATGGTACAAATAGGTTCGGAAGCAGAAAGAAAGCAAAAAGATTATAAATTAACTCGTTATGCTTGTTATTTAATAGCTCAAAATGGAGATAGCAGAAAAAAAGTAATAGCTCTTGCTCAAACATATTTTGCAGTTCAAACTAGAAAGCAAGAAATTAGTAAAAAAGAATATAGTATGTTAACGGAAGATGAGAAAAGATTTTATCAAAGAGATTTAACACGAAAAGGAAATTACTCACTTAATCAAGCTGCGAAAAAAGCAGGAGTTAAAAATTTTGACAAATTTCACAATTCAGGCTATAAAGGTTTATATAATGGTGAAACAGCTGATGATATTGCAAAAAGAAAAGGATTAAAATATAGAGAAGATATTTTAGACAATATGGGAAGCGAAGAACTTGCAGCGAATCTATTTCGTATTACACAAACTGAATCAAAATTAAAAAAAGATAATATTTCTACTGAAAAAGAGGAAAACAAAACTCATTATAACATTGGAAAAAATATAAGAGAAGTAATTGCAAAGAATGGTGGAACTATGCCAGAAGATTTACCAACACCTAAAAAGAGTTTAAAACAATTAGAAAAGGAAAATAAAAAAATGTTAAATAAATAATCTATATAAAATTTTGAAATAAATTGTCCCAATTATTGAATATTTCAATATTTTATTGTAAAATATGTTCATAATTAAATATAGAAACTTTTAACAATTATTATTGTAAAGGAGGAAAAAACATGTCAATTACTCTTGAACGCAACGGAAAATGGATAGAGTTACAGTATTTTTCAAATGAAGAGGTGGTTCGGTATTTAGCGGTAACATTGAATGCTAATAATTTTCGATTTAGAAAAGTTTCTAAACTTAAGTTTGGTAATAGCATAATGGCAAAATATGATGATGCATATTTTATGATTTATGCAGACAAAACATGGATTGAAATGTCTTTTGATGGAAATTACAGAGAAAAGATGTCAGAAGTTATAGAAATTATTACTAAATGGGAAAGATTTTCTAAAACAGAACCAACCTTTTATGTAGAAATTGAAGAAGGAAAAGGTTCACATACCTATTCATATACAGTTATCTTTGAAAACGGGTATTCAACATGTGGAGATTATAGAAGATGCTTTGGCGATAAAATTAAAATCACTAGTTTTAAAAATAAATAATTAGTATATAATATTAATATTGCGTCTGATATAAGAAAAGCAAGGCAAAATGTCTTGCTTTTTTCTATTACAATATGATATAATAAAGGAAATTGATTGATATTTGTATCAATCGTTATGAGAACCGAAAAAAGTTGTAGATAACTACGCCAACGGCACCAAATATGTTTTTATTAAAAAATAAATAGATAATATAATTAAATTTGTTTTATATTTAAAGGAAATAATAATGATAAAAAGATTAATTTTTGATGTGGATGGTACACTTATACAAGGTGTAGATTTTATTTTAAGTGTTTCTAAAACACTTAAAAAGATGGGGTGTTATTCTGAAGAAAATGTAAAATTATTTTTTAATGGAATAAACACTTATGAACAATTATATGATAATTATAATTTGATAGATTATACACAACACATGGGAAATGCAATAAATAAAAAATTACCAGAAAATTTTGTTCAAACTTTTTTTGATGAGTTAAAAACGTGTATACCACCAAGAAATGAATTATTGATAGATAATATACATAAATTATCACAACAATACGAATTGGTACTATTAACAAATTATTTTGCACAATCTCAATTAAATAGATTAAATAATATGGGAATAGGGAAGTATTTTAGTGAATGTTATGGAGAAAAAATTATAAAGCCAAATAAACAAGCTTATTTAAGTGCTTGTAGAAATAGAAAGCCAAATGAATGTGTAATGATAGGTGATGATATTTATTTAGATATTACAAGAGCAAAACAGGAGGGATTAAATACAATATTTGTAAATAGTAAAAAAATAGAAGTAAAACCAGAAATAGGACTTGTAGTTAATTCTGTTGAAGAGATTTCTAAAAAAATGATTTCTAGTTTTGAATAAAAAGATTTTGAAATATAAATTAAATATTTTATATCTTGAAATAAAAGAGTTAGTTTTTGCTGACTCTTTTGTTGTTTTTATAAAAAATTTAAGATTGTCTTTAATGTGATTAAAATTTGTTAAGATTTTTATTGTTGTTTATTTTTTTATATGATATTATAGTACAAAAAGTCGATTAAGAGGGAAAAATGGAACAAAAGAAAATAGATAGATTTAATAAAATATTTCCGTGGTATTCAGGACTATCAGGGGATTTACTTTTTTGGGTTGCAATAGACACATTATTTTTGACAGTTGTAAAAAAACTAAATGCATCACAAATAGTTTCTTTAACAACAATAGGACTAATAATTTGTATAATTTTACAAATACCATTATTAAAAATGATAAAAAAAATAGGAAATACCAATTCAGTAAGATTAGGTTCTTTATTATTGTTAGTATCTAGTTTATTATTAACATTTGGAACAAATTATTTAAGTATAGCCCTAGGAAAAGTGACATATGAAGTTGCATTTACATTTCAAAATATGGCAAATGCAATATTAAAAAATAATTTAGAATTACAAAATAAAAGTAATGAATATATAAAAATAAAAACAAATTCTAATACTATATATGCAGTAGTAACAATGATTATTGCATTTATTGCTAGTCCTATGTTTGATATAAATAATTATTTACCAATGATTGGATGTATAATATTTTGTTTAATATGCTTTATATTATCATTTTATATAATAGATTTTTCAGATTATGATAAAGTTGAAGAAAAACAAGTAACAAATAAAAAGAAAAAAATAAAATATAGTAAAATAATTATTATATTATTAATTTCATATGGATTATTTTATCCTATAGTAAATTCTGGACAACAAAATGGAAAATTATTTATACAACAGGAATTACTTTTGAATTTTAGTGTAGAAATAACAGCTTTAATAATAGGAGCAATTTTATGTGTTTCACGTATAGTAAGAGTAATTTCTAATTTGACTTTTAATAAAATACATAATAAATATAAAGAAAAAGTAGGAGTGTTATTACCAATATTATTATTTTTATCAATAGTGTTTATGATAGCAGGTTCATTTATAAAAAGTTCTTTATTATTAAAATTTGTAATTATGAGTTGTGGATATGTGATTATATTATTTATAAGAGATCCTTTTAAAGTTTATATGCAAGATTTAGCATTAAGGTGTGTAGAAAATGAGGAACAACAGACAATATTAACAACAATGGAATTATCAAGAAAAATAGTAAGAACAATAATAAGTTTGAGTTTTACAATTATTTTATTGAAAGAACCTATCATTATAGTAATTTCTATATTAGGTATATTATCAATTATAGAAATAATAATAAGTATAAGATTATATAAATTAATTTTAGCAGACAAATAAAAGAAAAATTATGCACATTATTTATTGTGCATAATTTTTATATTTTAAACTATTCTTAGTAATGTAAACCAAGAATTATAAACATATTTACACATAGTTAAAATGTTTAATTTATCAACATTATCTTGAGCAATTATATTAGAAACAAACAATGTCTTATTGTCTGCACAATATTTTACTTCACCTAATTTTTGACCTTTAACAATAGGAGCAGAGATATTATCATTTAATACAACTTCTTGAGAAATATTTTTGTCATTTCCTTTTTCTACTAACACACCGCAATCATCCTCAAAAACAGCATCAACAGATTTATTAACACCCTTATTTACATTAACACTTTTTAATTTATCTCCTTTTTTTGCAAATTGCTTAAATGAAAAATTATTAAAACCATAATTTAAAAGTTTTTCGGCTTCGCTAAATCGTTTAGCAGAAGATGGGGCTTTCATTATAACAGCAATTAAAGATAAATTATCTCTTGTTGCACTTGCAGATAAATTAAATAATGCAAGTGAAGTAGAACCTGTTTTTAATCCAGTAGCACCTTTATAGTTTCTTATTAATTTGTTAGTATTTACAAGTTCAGACTTACCATCTCTTAAACTATCCATCCAAATAGTTGTATAATCTTTTATTTTAGGATGTTTTTGTAACAATTCTCTTGACATAAGTGAAATATCATAGCTAGATGTCACATGTCCATCTTCATCAATTCCATGACAATTTTTAAAACAAGTATCATTCATACCTAGTTCTTTTGCTTTTTTATTCATCATTTCTACAAAGGCTTCTTCAGAACCTGCAATATGTTCTGCCATAGCAACTACACAATCATTTGCAGAAACTACACAAATAGCTTTTAACATGTCAGATACAGATAATGTTTCTGTCTGATCAAGCCATATTTGAGATCCACCCATAGCAGCAGCATGTTCACTACAAGAAATTTGGTCATCTAAAGAAAGTTTTCCATTATCTATTTGTTCCATTATTAAAAGAAGACTCATAACTTTTGTAACACTAGCAGGTCTTAATTGTTCATGTGCATTATAAGAATATAATACTTGACCTGTTGATTGCTCTATTAAAATGGCTGAACCAGATTCCAAAGATAATTTATTATCATTTTTATTTTCATCTTCATTAAGTTGAGTAGTGGTAGGTACAGTTAAATCGACAGTTGACCATATATAAGAATCACTTATTGCAAAAGTACAAGGAGTAATATAGAAAACAATTGTTAATAGTAAAATAGAAGATATTATAATTTTAAATTTATGCATATAAATCCCTCCAATAATTACTAAAGTATATGCATAGAAAATAAAATTATGAGCCTGATTTTACTAAACTTATAGTAACATTATTTTTTGTGTTACTAGCTTTTATTTTAATATCTTCATTTAAATTATTTACAAATTTTAAATCATAACCTCCATATGCAACAGCTGCATCTTTTCCTTTTTTTATATAAGGAACATCATTACTATGAGCATGTCTTTCTGTAACTTTAAGACCATTTACCTTCAAAACGGCATTGTATAGGGTAGTACTAACTTGACAATTTCCGCCACCTAGACCTTTTTTTACTTGCCCATTAGATGTAAAAATATCAGCTTCTTGATAACCTTTAGCTTTAGTTGCTTTACCTACTGTATTACAAAAAGAAAAAGTTTCTCCGCGCCTTAACAATTGTATCATTTAAAGTAGAACAAGTAATTGTTAAATTATTTTGTCTAGCACTATCTTTTGTATAAATTTTTGTAGAAAAAGTTGCAAGTTGTTGTTCATCATTTTTTTCTTTTGATTCGTTATTTTCCTTAGTTTTAGTAGTTGAAATTTTTTGAGAAGTATATGGTTCTACTGTATTTTCTTCTGTATTAGTGTTGTTTGATGTGTTGTTAGAATTGTTAAAATTTGTATTGGTATTTGTATTGTTTATTGAGGTATTTTCAGTATTATTTTGATTATTTGAGTTTTTATTTTTATTTGCAAAGAAAAAATAAACACATCCAATTAAAACTATTATTATAACAATAATAATAAAAAAATATTTTTTATTCATAAAAATCTCCTTTGATATTTAGTAATGTTTGTTGTTTAGCAATTTATTATATGTTTTTACTGTGACTCCCAACTGCACACAGTCTGTAATTTTATAACAGACTGTAGCTTGTCGGTCCCCACGAATGTCACTTGTAAAAACATATAATAAATTACTATTTAGAAATTAAATTAATAAGTATTTTAATAAATATTATTACCCAAAAAAGTCAATAATATTGACAAAATTTAAAAATATAGTATAATAATATATGTATATATTTGAAAAATAGGAGAGAATTATGTTAGCAAAATATTGGAAAAAAATTTGTATATTAATTTTAATAATAGCTTGTATTTTTAATATTATGGCTAAATTAATAAAAAAAGTATCTTTAAATACAGAATTAGAAGATTCTGCCAAATACATATATGAAGAACAAATAAAAGAAATTAAAAAATAAAATAAATATTACTTGAAATATATTTTAAAATATGATAATATATTATTTAGCAAATTTTATTAACTATTAAGAAAGAGGTGAATTCATAATGAAAAAAGATTTACATCCAGAATACAATCAAACAACAATCACATGTGCATGTGGAAATGTTTTAGAAGTTGGATCAACAAAGAAAGATTTAAAAGTAGATATATGCTCAAAATGTCATCCATTTTGGACTGGTAATTTAAGATTAGATACAACAGGTGGTAGAGCTGATAAATTTAAAAAGAAATATGGTCTTGCATAGAGAGTTGGAGTTTGGTATACATCAAGCTCTTTTTTTTTTGCCCAAAAGTTGTCAATGGGGACGTAGTTTTTTGACAACTTAAAAAATAAAATATATAAAAACAAAATTAGCAATATGAAAAATATAATTAGTATTGAACAAAAAAATAGATTGTGATATTATTTTAACAAATAGGGGGGAGAAATTTGTTAAAACGGAAAAATAAAACATTTAGACATAATATTTCTACAAATATTTATATTTGTTATTCCGTTTGCATTTGGATTATTTTATGAATTTACGTCATATTTTGCACAAATATTTTTATTAGTAATCTTATCATTATTGATTATAAAGCGTAAAAAGATAAGAATATATTTAAATTTGTCAAATATTTCATTACTAGTAATTTCATTAGGATATTTATTTTCAATTTTTTATGCAATAGATACTGGCATGGCATTTTTAGGATTTTTAAAATTTACAATTCCATTAACATTTGCAATTATATTAATGCAGTATAAAGAAAAGCATATAAGAAAAGTATTTAATGTAATTCCTTTTGCTGGAATTTTAATGATAATTTTATCATTCATATTTAAATATATTCCAATATTGCCAGATTGTTTTTATTTACCAAATGGAAGGATGGCGGGATTTTTCCAATATTCTAACAGTTTTGCATTATTTTTGCTAATAGGAATTATTGTTTTAGTAAATAGCAAATTTAAAAAAATAAATGTAATTTTAGGTACAGCTTTTTTATTAGTAGGTATATTTGCAACAGGTAGTAGATTAATATTTTTACTTACAATATTAAATTTTATAATTTTTATTATAAAGAACAAAAGCCTAAGAAAATATTTAATTGGATTAATTTGTATAGCTATATTACTAACTCTTGTATATACAATTAGTACAAATAATTTTAATACATTTGGAAGATATCTTACAACATCTTTAAATTCAAATACTTTATTAGAAAGATTATTGTATTATAAAGATGCAACAATAATGTTATTAAAATTTCCATTTGGATTAGGATATATGGGATATTCATATATTCAAACATCAATTCAAACAGGTATGTATTCAACTTTATATGTTCATAATGAATTTTTACAAATAGCATTAGATATAGGAATTATTTCTATGATTGTATTTGTAGTTGCAATTGCAACAAATTTGATAACAAAAGCTAGATTTACAACCCAAAAACAAATATTATTAACAATAGTTATACATATGCTTTTTGATTTTGATTTACAGTTTTTATCAATATTTTTGATATTAATAATGGTATTGAATATTTGTAGTGGAAAAAGATATATAGTAAAAGCAAATAAGAAAATAACAATCATATCAATAGTGTTAATAGGAAGTGTTTATTTATATTTTGGAGTATGTACATTTTTACAGTATATAAATAAAAGTGATATTGCTATAAAAATGTATCCTATGTATACAGATGCAAATTTAAATGTTATGTATGAAAATGCAAACGATAATTTAGAATATGCCAATAAAATTGCTATTAATGTGTTAAAAACTAATACACATGTTGCATTACCATATAAAATAAAATCAATATATAATTCAGAAAATGACAATTGGCAACAGATGATAAAAGATAAACAAAAAGCATTAGAAATAAACAAATATGATATAACAAATTATGAAGAATATATAGTAATGTTAAGTAAAGCAGTTGATTATTATGCAAAAAATGATGATATGAATAAGGCTTATAAATGTATAAATTTAATATTACAAGTTCCTTCTCAAATAGAAAATTTAAAAAAGTCAACAAGTAGTATTGCTTATAAAATAAATGATGTGCCGAATTTTGAATTTAGTGCAGAAATTGAAAATTATATAGAAAAAATGAAAGGGGTTTCAGAAAATGAATAAAACTATAAAAAAATTGTTAATAACAGTATTATTAATTATAGGTATTGTTTTACTAAAAAATACTGAGTCATTTGGATATTCTTCAATGGAACAAGCTTTTAATACATTTAAAGATAAAAAATATAACTCAGAATATAATTTATATATAGGTGAAAAAATGATTTCAACTATAGATGGGAGATTAGTTTGGTACTTAAATCCAACGGTTAATGTTAATGATTTAAATACGGTAGAAGTAGAAAATAATTTTGAGTTAAAAGCCAAAAAAGTAGGGAGTACAAAAGTTAGTGTTAGTGTTACATATAATGGAGTAACTGTAACTAAAAATTTCAAAGTAAATGTAGTTAAAACAAAAGAAAATACAAAATTAGAATCAAAAGTAAATGATGTTGTTTTAATAACACAAAGTGCTGATGCTAAAAATCAAGTATTACTAGCCAATAGTGAGTTATGGAATGCTAAGGACAAAACATATAAATTAACTACTAAAAAAACTGGAAATGTAGCAAAATATGTATATTCAGGTATATATGACGGAGTAACTGGATTAAATGTAGAATCAATTTTTAAGAAAGATGGAAATTTAATTTTAAGTTATCCTAAAATGAAGAGAAAATCATATACAGAGAATATTGATGGTAAAAAACGCACTTTTTATAATTATTCAGCAACAGATAAGTTAAAAACTAAAAAAATATCTAATGTTAAAAGCATATCTAAAGATGGATACTTAACTAATGATGGTAAATTTTACTTTTATGTTGTAGACAAAAATGGCCAATTAGGAAAAGAATTAAGACTTCAAGGTGTAAACAAAATGCTTTCAGATTATATATTAACTAAAAAAGGTAAAACATATGCTTTATCTGGCAAAAAAATATGTGATTTTGAAGCAGTGGAAGCAGACAAAGATGTAAGTAATTGTGGTTTTGGATTATTATTAGATAAAAAAGGAAATTTATATTATTATGAATATGATTTTGGCTATGAATTCGATCGTGTTAATTATACTTATAAAAAAGTTAGAAAAGAACAATATATAGTAAAAAAAGTTGATAAAAATGTAAAAAGTATAATAGGAAATGGAATTTATAAAACAAAAAACGGAAAAACAAAACGATATAAATTTAATGATAATGACAATAAATCTATAATAAAAAGAGTATTTTTAGGTTTAAATGGTATTGATAATGAATTATGTTTAAAAGAAAATAATAAAGTATATTTAAATAATGTTTATATAATGAATAATGTTGATAATATCGAGTATACAAATGGAACACAAAACAAATCAGCATTAATAGTTCGCAAGGATGGAAGCATTTGGAGATTAGATATAGGAGGAAAAAGTCCTAAATTAACAAAAGTTAGAAGCGGAAAAGATAAATACAAGAAAATAAGTAAACCAACTAACTTAAAAGCTACTCAATCTGGAAAAAATAATGCAAAAGTAAAATGGAGCAAAGTAGAAGGAGCAACTAAATATACAGTTTATAGATCAACAAGCAAAAATGGTAAGTATAAAAAAATAGGAACATCTAAAACAAATTCATATAAAGATGCTAAATTAAAAAAAGGAAAAAAATATTATTATAAAGTAGTTGCTAATTATTCAGATAGCAAATACAATAGTGATATGAGTTCAAGTGTAAATGTAAAAATATCTAAATAAAAGAGGATAAAATGAAGAAAACTTTATTCAAGATTTTTGTAGTATTAATAACTTTTTGTTTATTAATACTACAAAATTATTATGTATTAGCAAGTGATAGTAAAGAACCAAATAAAACCAAATTAATTAAAGTAACAGTTGATAATGGAATGGCAATTATTAGTTGGAAGAAAGTAAAAAATGTAGATGGTTATTCTGTGTATATGTCTACTTCAAAAAATGGTAAGTATAAGAAAATTAAGAATATATATGGAAGTAAGAATATAACTTATACTAAGAAAAACTTGAATTGTAATAAAGAATATTATTTTAAGATAAAAACATTTAAATTAGTTAAAGATAAAAAAATATATTCTAAGTCAAGTAACATAAGAAGCGGAGGAGGAATAATTGCATCAAAAGTTTTAACTTCTACAAGTGATAATGAAAGTAGAAATACTAATTTAAGAATTGCCTGTAAAAAAATAAATGGAATAATATTAAAGCCAGGACAGAAATTTGTATGGTCAAAAGTAGTTGGAAAATTGACAGAAGCGGTAGGATATAGAAAAGCAATTGCATATGCTAATGGTAATAATAGAATGGCATATGGAGGAGGAGTTTGCCAGGTAAGTACTAACTTATATCAATGTGTTAAGCAAAGCAAAATGAAACTTGTAGAAAGACACGAACATGGAAAAGCCATTACATATATAAAAAATGGAGAAGACGCTACAGTTTCTCAAGGATATAAAGACTTTATATTTAAAAACAATAAATCTTATACAATAAAAATAATTGCCAACTCATGGAACAATGTTACAATATGTCAATTTTATAAAATAGGAGACAAATAAAAAATAGGTTGTCAATGGTTGTCAATGGGGACGTAGTTTTTTGACAACTTAAAAAATTTAAAATTAAAATAAATTTCGACAAATTTTTCAAAAATATTATGGTAAAATCTATGCCATATTATTTTTTTTTCAATAAAATTTTATTTCTAAGGAGGCACATATGCCAAGATTTCCAAGAAAACATATAAAAACATCTTTTTTTCATGTAATAACTCAAGGTATAAATAAAAGTTATATATTTGATAAATCAGAAGATATTAAATATTATATAAAACTTATATATAAATTAAGCAAGGAGCATGAGATAGAGATAATAGCATATTGCATTATGAATAATCACGCACATATGTTAATAAAAACAAAAAAATCAGATGAATTAAGTAAATATATGCAAAGACTTAATTGTACATATGCAAGATATTATAATAAAAAATATGATAGAGTAGGATATGTATTTCGAGACAGATACAAATCAGAGGGAATTTATGATGAACAACATTTATATAATTGCATAAAGTATATTTACGATAATCCTGTCAAGGCTGGTATTTGTAGTAAAGCAAAAGATTATCCATATTCAAATTATAAAATAATTACTAAAGAAATAAAAGAAAATTACACATTTATGGATATTGATAATGACTCTAAAATATGTAAAGAATTAATACAAAACTTTTTAAATGAAAATGATATGGATATTAATGATTTAAAAAAGAATAAAAGAAAATTGAAAGAGCTTATAGCAATTTTGAAAATGGAATACAATATTTCATTAAGAAAAATATCAGAAGAAACAAAAATAGGAAGAGAAACAATAAGAAAAACTTACATAGAATAATAAAGTTGTCAAAAAACTACGTCCCCATTGACAACACCCATTGACAACATTGACAATTTTTTGAGAGTTTATTGTAAAATTATTTCTTTATATACCTTGCAAAAAACGACAAAATATAATAAAATAATCAATAGCTTAAGGAGGAAAAAAATGGATACTATACAAGAAATTAGAGAACAAAAAGAGTACATAAAAAAGCTAAAAGAATTAAATAAAGATAAAGAGTTAAAGTATGCCATATTAACAATGGGATGTCAGCTAAATGAAAATGATTCAGAAAAATTGTCTGGAATGTTAAATGAAATGGGATATACTTTGACAAAAGAGTTTAAAGATGCAGATGTTGTTGTACTTAATACTTGTTGCGTAAGGGAAAATGCAGAAGATAAGTTGTTTGGAAAATTAGGAGAATTAAAAAGAATAAAAGAAACAAAGGGAACTATAATTGCAATTGGTGGATGTATGATGCAAGAAGAGCATATTACTAAAAAGATAAAAGAAAGTTATCCATACACAGATATAATATTTGGAACACATACATTACATAGATTTCCAGAAGATTTATATAAAGCAGTTGAGGAAAAGAAAAAAATAGATGATGTTTTGGATATAGATGGAAAGATATATGAAGGAATTCCAATTAGTAGAAATAGTAGATTACAAGCATCTGTAACAATAATGAATGGATGCAACAATTTCTGTAGTTTTTGTATAGTTCCATATGTAAGAGGAAGAGAAAGAAGCAGAGATCCAGAAGATATTATAAATGAAGTAAAAGAATTAGCACAAAATGGATACAAAGAAGTGACATTATTAGGACAAAATGTAAATTCTTATTTAAGAGTTGAAATGGAAAATATCAAAAAAGGAAAAATAGAAGATACAGGAAAATATGATAAAGTAAATTCGTTTGCAAAACTTTTAAGAGAAATAAATAAAATTGATGGAATAGAAAGAATAAGGTTTGTTTCACCACATCCAAAAGATTTTACAGATGATGTAATAGAAGCAATAAGAGATTGTGATAAAGTTTGTAAATTAATTCATTTACCATTACAGTCTGGAAGTACAAAAATGCTTAAGGTAATGAATAGAAAGTATACAAAAGAACAATATCTAGATTTAGTGGATAAAATGAAAAAAACAATTCCTAATTTAGCATTAACAACAGATATAATTGTTGGATTTGCAGGAGAGACAGAAGAGGATTTTGAAGATACACTTGATGTTGTAAAAAAAGTAGGATTTGAACAAGTATATATGTTTATATATTCAAGAAGAGTTGGTACACCTGGAGATAGAATGGAAAATCAAATTCCAGAAAATATAAAACATGAAAGATTTGATAGATTAAAAAAATTAGTTGAAAGTCAAATAGAAGAAAATAACAAAAAATATGTAGGAACTATTCAAAAAGTATTAGTGGAAGGTCCAAGTAAAAATAATAAAGACATGTTAACTGGAAGAACAGATAGTAATAAAGTCGTTATTTTTGATGGAGATAGAAACTTAATTAATCAAATGATAGATTTGAAAATTGTTTCTGAACATATGTGGTATCTAAAAGGAGAAGTAATGCATGACTGATTTTGAATGGAAAGAATTTATAATAGAGTTAAATCAAACAGATAAAAAAGTTGATTTAAAAAAGGAATGTAAAGCAAGAGGTGTAGGACTTAATACTTTGTATAGAAAAGTAAATAGCCTAAAAGAAACAGATAGTGAAATATTTAATGAATTCATAAAAAAACATCCATATAGTCCAAGAGATATATCAACTATTGATTTTGAACAGTTAATGAGAGAATCAATTATATGTGGAGTTTCTCAAAAAGATTTAGAAAATAAATATGGTGTTCCAAAAAGGACTATACAAAGAAAATTTAGAAAAATTCATGATGAAAATCCAGAATTATTTAATTTATATCAAAATTATTTAATGATAGATAGCCAAGAAAAGTTAATGCCAATTATAGAAAAAGCTTTAGTAGATTATGAAGAGCAAGAACCTTTAAATGAAGAGAAACAATTGGAAAAAAGAAAAAATGATTTTTTAGATAGAATAAAAGTATTACAAGATGAAAATCCAAAGGGTGCAAAAAAACAAGCAATACAACATTACAAAGAAGAAATACAAAGAATAGATAACCAAATAAATATTAATAATGAAAGTGATGAAAGGGAGTAAATTACATGGCAGAGTTTTCACCAATGATGCAAAAATATCTTGAAACAAAAGAACAATATAAAGATTGTATATTATTTTATAGATTAGGTGATTTCTATGAAATGTTTTTTGATGATGCAATAACAGCATCAAGAGAATTAGAACTTACATTAACAGGAAAAGACTGTGGACAAGAAGAAAGAGCACCAATGTGCGGAATTCCACATCATGCTGCAGAAACTTATATAGCAAGATTAATAGCAAAGGGGTATAAAGTTGCTATATGTGAGCAATTACAAGATCCAAAAGAAGCAAAAGGTATTGTAGAAAGAGGAGTTATAAGAGTAGTAACACCTGGTACTGTAATAGAGAGCAATATGCTAGAAGAAAGAAAAAATAACTTTATAATGGCAGTATATAAAAGTGGAATATATTTTGGAATTAGTGTATGTGATATTTCAACAGGAGAATTTTATAGTGCAGAAATAAAAGATAACAACAATTTTCCAACTTTGTTAGATGAAATTGCAAGATTTTCTCCATCTGAAATTATAACAAATACAATGATGTTTGATTGCACAGAAGAAATGCAAAAAATAAAAGAAAGATTTAGTATATATATAACTAAATTTAATGAAAAATATTTTAATAATGATTACAAAGATTTAGAATTAAAATATGATTTTGTAGATAACAGTGGAAGAAAAATAGAAGACTTAAAAGATAAAAATTTTGCAGTATGTTCTATAAATGCATTAATAGAATATTTAAATCAAACTCAAATGACTTCTTTAAATCATATAAATAAAATTTCAATATATAATATTTCAAAATATATGTCATTAGATATAAGTGCAAGAAGAAATTTAGAGATTACAGAAAAAATGAGAGATAAATCTAAAAAAGGGACATTGCTTTGGGTATTAGATAAAACATCTACATCTATGGGTGGAAGACAATTAAGAAGATGGTTAAATGATCCTTTGATAGATGTAAATGAAATAAATAAAAGATTAAATGCTGTAAAAGAATTGAAGGAAGATATAATTTTAAGAGGAGATATTATAGATAATTTAAAAAAAGTTTATGATATTGAAAGACTAGCAGGTAAGATGGCATATGGTAATGCAAATGCAAGAGATATGATTACATTAAAAAATTCTGTATCTAAATTACCATACATTAAAAAAGTTTTAGAAAATACAAAATCTCCATTATTACAAGAATTATATAAAAATTTAGATGAACTTATAGATATATATGAATTAATAGAAAAATCTATTGTAGAAGATCCACCTATGACTATAAAAGATGGTGGAATAATAAAATTGGGATATGATGAAGAAATAGATAAATTAAAAACTGCTACAACAGAGGGAAAAAATTGGATACTTAAGTTAGAGGCAGAAGAAAGAGAAAAGACAGGAATAAAAGCATTAAAAGTTGGATTTAACAAAGTATTTGGATATTATATAGAAGTTACAAAATCTTATTTAGATCAAGTTCCAGAAAGATTTATAAGAAAGCAAACTTTAACAAATGCAGAAAGATATATAACAGAAGAACTTAAAAATTTAGAAAATCAAATACTAGGAGCAGAAGAGAAAGTTGTAAATCTAGAGTATAATGCATTTACAGAAATAAGAAATGAAATTTCTAAAAATATAACAAGATTACAAAAATCTGCAAATATTGTATCAACATTAGATGTTCTTGCATCATTTGCACAAGTAGCTGAAGATATGAATTATTGTATGCCAAATGTAAATTCTAATGGAATTATAAACATAAAAGAAGGAAGACATCCTGTAATAGAAAAAATGCTAGGAGCAGGTTCATTTGTAGAAAATGATACATATTTAGATAAAGACGAAAATAGATTATCTATTATTACAGGTCCTAATATGGCTGGTAAATCTACATATATGAGACAAGTTGCTTTAATTACATTAATGGCTCAAGTAGGAAGTTTTGTGCCAGCAACAGAAGCGGATATAGGAGTAGTAGATAAAATATTTACAAGAGTTGGAGCATCAGATGACTTAAGTTTAGGTCAAAGTACATTTATGGTAGAAATGATGGAAGTTGCAACAATATTAAAAGAAGCAACTGCAAACAGTTTAATAATATTAGACGAAATAGGAAGAGGAACTTCTACATATGATGGACTTTCAATAGCATGGGCTGTTGCAGAATTTATTGCAGATAAAGAAAAATGTGGTGCTAAAACTTTATTTGCTACACATTATCATGAACTTACAGAATTAGAAGAAAAATTAGATGGTATTAAAAATTATTCAATTGCTGTAAAAGAAAAAGGTGAAGATATAATCTTTTTAAGAAAAATAGTAAGAGGTGGAACAGATGAAAGTTATGGAATACATGTTGCTCGTTTAGCAGGTGTTCCAAAAGCTGTAACACAAAAAGCAAATGAAATTTTAAAATCATTAGAGAGAAAGAACATATTAACAAACAAGAAAATTGAAAACAAAAAACAAGTAGAAGGTCAATTTGATATGTTCAATTATAAAATAGCGGAAATTGCTCATGAAATAGATAAAATTAACTTAAACGAATTAACACCAATTGACGCATTAAATACATTAGTAAAAATTAAAGAAAAAATGAGTTAAATAAAGGATTGCTTTTTGCAATCCTTTATTCTATTTCTGTTATTTTTAAATTAAATTTATCTTCAAAGACCTTTTTTTTTGCAATATATTCTTTAGTCTTAAAACCTTTTACATCAATAACTTCTGTGGAGTTATCTTTGTGAAATACAATAAAATCAGCTTTATATTTTAAACTTGGTGCTAAAATAAAAGTTGGTTGTAAGCAAAAACCATTAATTTCTTTACTTTGTAGTCTTAATTTTAATTCACAATAATAATCAGCTTCTTTTTGACTGTCAAAAGTATGCCCATCTATTGAGACTTTATTTGCTCTATATTTACTTTTTCTTTTAGTTCCATTTGTGAAATTTTTATAATCATCAACAGACCAGTGTTCCATAATATTCTCCTTTAACTTCAAAAATTATATCATTTAGTACAAATGTTTGCAAGAAAAATTCGAAAAAATATTAAGAAAAACTGTAGATTTGCAATTTATGTTAAGTTGTGTTATAATAAGAAATATTTTGATTTATTAAAATATAATTTCATTTCAAAAAAAATTTTTTTTAAAGGAGGACAATTTATGAGAGCAGTAGAAATGAAAATTGCAATTCCTGAAGTAGAAGGAGGACGGTGTATTTTAACAGAAATTGAGGATGGTTACATTTTGTTAACATTTGCAGTAGAAGAAAGTGAAAAATCTTCTATTTCAAGTGAGTTGGAATGTAGAATAGATCCAAATATTTTTGCTGGTGAATGGTTAGAACATCAGCCAACTACAAAAGCACAGAAAGAAATGCTTGATTTATATCAAGATGCAAAGGCTAAAGGCAGATTACATGCTTTTACTTGTATGACTGTTGAACCATCATTTGATTACTACATTGGAAAATTGCGATATGAGAAAGGGCTGAAGGTAAACACTGGATATAGTGCAAAACAATGGGAAAGTTGGCTGAGACATTACGATCCGATTCGAAATAGTCGAATGATGACTCGAACAGAATATGTATGCAGGAACCTTTTTCTTATTCAGAAACTTGTTGTGGAGTCTGGATATGAAATTGCAAAAGCGTGGGAAGAAGTATGTGATAATTCCCAAAATCTTGGTAATTTTCATAAAAAAGAAGGAAAGGATGATTTTAGGTTTGAACCATCAGGAAGCAGAGAAATCTGTGGATTCTGCGATTTAGGCAATCATGAGAAGATACTTGCAGAAGACCCATGGAAAAGAACAATTAGTGGTTTTTGGAAGGCGAGTGGATGTCAAAGTGCCGATACTATTGCTTCAATGGATCATTGCTGTTTTAAAAATATGGATGACCTTCTTGCAGTTGGTATGCTTGCAATGGATTAAAATATGACAACCTTTTATTTCAAGAATAAGATGGAATCTGCTTTGCAGGTTCCATCTTTAAAAAATATATAAAATTTTTTTGGGGGAATAAAGTTGAAATTATATCCCCATTTTAGATTAATATCTCTCAAAAAAGTTATGTTGACATCTATGTTTTACCAATGGTATAATATTACTGTATCTTAAGAAGATGTAAATAAACAGGAGGCCTATTATGTCAATTAAAGAAAAACTAGAAAGATTACGGAAAGAACAATATCAACTAGAAAAGAAAATTAAAGAGGAGGAGTATAAAAAAAGTGTGGAAATCAAGAATTTGCAAGAAACGCAGGAGAGTTTAAGCAAATTCAAAGATAAAAAATCAGAACTTGCAAAAAAAATTTATGAGGAATTTTATCAAAAGAGTAAGGAAATTGAAGATAAGATTAAAAGAATTAATGAGAAGATAAAAAAATTACAAAATGAAAATGAGCCTATCAAAAATAGAATTCATGAACTTTGTACTGATAAATCATTATATATCAAAGAGCAAGTTGATTATTTGATTTTGGAATTCATGAATTATGTTGAAGAAAATGAAAGAAGGTTAGGGGAAAAAATAATAAATAAATTTACAATTAAACCTTGTAGAGTTAGTAGAAGTATGAAGAGTTGTCATTATAAACCTAATGGACTTTTTGAAATAGAAGAAGATGGTTTAAAAAGAATTGCTATTACGAAAGACTATTGTTTTGATGACGGCATTAGAAGTTATACTGATGATGGTTATTGTGTATTATCTGATTGGTACAAAAAGTACGAAAATGATTTCATAAAATCTTTTTTAGAGAGCTTAAAAAATTCATTTCATTCTGAAAATTTTAAAGTAGTTGATGTTAATAATAGGCTAGGAGAATTTACAATTGAATTAATTTAAATAAGTTATTTTATTGTAAATAGCAAACTTATGGGTTTGTAATGAGAAACAATATAAAAAGGTCGCAAATGCGGCCTTTTTATATTAATAGATGAAGTTCAAAGGTGTAAAAATTTGACGAAAAATAAATATTTTACATATATAAGGAAAATATGATATAATATTTATGTAAATTTTTTTGATGTGTGCGAAGTTACGAAAGGAGAACATTATGCCTTATTATGAAAGAATGACAACAAAAATTAAAAATGTAATAAAGACAAATGTATATCCACCTAAATTTAATAAAAAACGGTGGAAAGGTGTAAAACATACAAATTGTTATGCATATGCATTGGATTTGCCAGTTAGGGATACAAAAATGCGAATTTTTATTCCAGGATGTATTTCGAGTCCATATGTTAAATCAGCAATATTTAACCCAAATGAGTTAATAATTCGGTTAAAAAAAGATTTGGATTTTTTAGGTTTGGCTTATAGAAAAGACAATGGTAAGCTAAAAGAAGGCGAATGGAGAATTGCTTTTTATTATTTTCCTACACTTCATGACTTACCTATAGATTTTCACTTTGTTAGACAAGATGAAGATGGATATTGGAGTGAAAAAAAGTCATGGAAAGCTATGGTAAGTAATGAGAACGAAAAAAGTGATTCTCCTCCAGATTTATCAGAATATGATTTGAAGTTTATGGGTGTCTTAATATTGTCAAAAAAATAAAAAATCTTCTTCGCACACAAAAAGGGTCGCAGTTGCGACCTTTTTATAATATATTTTTAAATCTCAATTTTAGGTTGATACTTCTCAAGCCACATATTAACTTGACGCAAATAAGAAATAAAAAGGATAATATAAGACATGTTAGTACTAAGAAAATTTTTTTGACAATAGCACTTTACTTTTTTAAATTGCCTATGATATTATTTATTAAAAATATTATATTGAAACTGTATGTGAGGAGGATAAGCAATGCCCAAATATATAATCATAGTTATGAAACTCCACAATTGATTGCTTATGATATTGTAGATGGATATAAAGGGTATTTAGATTGGATAGGAGAGAAACAAAATAATGAAATTATATGTAATTAGACATGGTGAAACTGAAATGGGCAGAAATGAAATAATTGCTACTGAAGATGAGCCGTTAAATGAATTTGGAATTCAGCAAGCCAAAAAAGTTGGAGAAAATTTGAGAAAATTAGACATAGATGTAATTTACTGCTCTCCAATAGAACGAGCAAAACATACTTAATGGAATACCTGAAAATGGTAATTCATCAAACATTAATGAAAATTGTAAAATATATGAATATGAATTATAAGAGTAGCAAATATACGATTATGTATTACAATATATGATTTTATTATATCCGCATTTACAGGTGTAGTATTAAGCATAATAAATTTTATAAGAACATGCTTATTTATAAACAAAGACAAATTTAGTAAGAAAATATATAATAATAAAAGTTATAAAGAAAGGTAGGAAAGAATATGAATACTTTTGTTAATTATGCACATAGAGGAGCATCAGCATATGCACCAGAAAATACAATGGCAGCTTTTAAAAAAGCATTTCAAATAGGAACAAACGGAATAGAACTAGATTTACAAAAGACTAAAGATGAAAAAATAGTTATATTTCATGATGATAAAATAGATGAGAAGTCAAATGGAACAGGAAAAATATCGGACTATACATATAAAGAACTATTAGAATTTGATTTTGGAAGTTGGTTTAGTAAAGAATTTGAAAATGAAAAGATAGTTCTATTTGAAGATTTTATGAAAGAAGTATCAAGCAAAGATTTAATTTTAGCAATAGAATTAAAAGAAGAAGGAATAGAAAAAGAAACCTTAGAAATTATAAATAAATATTATAATAAAGCTAATGTTTTTATTACCTCATTCATATATAATGCATTATTAAATGTTAGAAAATTAGACAAGACTATAAAAATAGGATGGCTTATTAAAGAAGATATAAATCAAAAAAATATATTAGAGTTTATGAAAATTTCTGGAAATCAAATATGTCCACCAGCTGACTTAGTTTCAGAAAATGGAATTAAATTAGCAAGAAAAAATAATCTTGGTGTTAGATTATGGGGAGTTTCTAATGAAAATATAATGTTAAAAGTATATAATTTAGATATAGATGGAATGACTGTAAATTTTCCAGATAAATTAAATGAATTGATAATGAACAATTAAAACACAGAAATTAATATATGAACATGTAGAAAAAACACAATCTGCAAAAATTAGTTTTTTATAAATAGTATAGACTTTCAAATTCAACTAAAAAAGAAAAAATGGAGATGAATCAAGAAATGAAAAATTATATAAAAAATTATCCAAGACCACAATTTATTAGAAATAAATGGGAAAATTTAAATGGAGATTGGAACTTTATATTTGATGATGAAAATTTAGGAGAAGAAAAAGAATATTATATTAGTTTTCCAACAAGAAATAAAATCAATGTACCTTTTACATATGAAACTGAATTAAGTGGAATAAAAGATGAAAGTGTGCATTATGTAGTATGGTATAACAAAAAAATACATATTTCAAAAGAAAATGAAAAAGCAATATTACATTTTGAAGGAAGTGACTATAAAACCAAAATATGGATTAATGGAAAATATATAGGAACAAATGAGGGAGGATACCATAGATTTTCATTCGAGATAGATAAATATATTAAAGAAGGCGAAAATGATATTACCGTAAGAGTAGAGGATTCATTAGCCAAAGAGCAACCTAGAGGAAAACAAAGATATAAAAAAGAAAGTTGGAAATGTTGGTATATACAAACAACAGGAATATGGAAAACAGTTTGGATAGAATATGTGCCTAAATACTATATGAAAAGTGTAAAATTAACTCCAAATTTAGATAATAAAAATATACAATTAGAATATGAAACAAATATATCTGAAAAAGAATTAGAAGAAAAAAATTTTTATATAGAAACAGAAATTTCTTTTGAAAATGAACTACTAATCACAAATAAAATTCAGCTTACAGAATTATATCAAGAAAATGAAATATTAATATGTGAAAATAATGCAGAAGTGAAAAAATGGTCACCAAAAGAACCAAATTTATATGATATTTGTTATAAATTATATTGTAATGATAAACTTATAGATATTGCATATTCTTATTTTGGATTTAGAAAAATATCAATTCAAAAAGATAGAATATATTTAAATGATGATGAATTATATTTAAAATTTATATTAGATCAGGGATATTGGAAAGAATCACATTTAACACCACCAAGTGAAGACACCTTAATTAAAGACATAGAAATTGCATTAAAATATGGATACAATGGAGTTAGAAAACATCAAAAAATAGAAGATGAAAGATTTTTATATTGGTGTGATGTAAAAGGTATGTTAGTTTGGAGTGAAATGGCAAACTGCTACAATTATAATGATAAATCAATACAGCAATTTACAAATGAATGGATTAAAGTAATAAAACAAAATTATAATCATCCATCAATTGTTACATGGATTCCTATAAATGAATCTTGGGGCTTAACAAATATAAGTGATAATGTAAAACAACAAAATTATGCAAATAGTTTATACTATTTAACGAAATCAATAGATAATACAAGACCTGTAATTTCAAATGATGGTTGGGAACATACAATATCAGACATAATAACTATTCATGATTATAAACAAGATCCAGAATTGTTTTATTTAACATATACTGATGATGAGAAAAAAGTATTAAACAATATGGAAAAACATAATGGGAAACACAGATTATTCGCTGAAGGATATAGATATAATGGACAACCAGTTATAATGAGTGAATATGGTGGAATTGCTTTAGATTCTGAAAAAGGATGGGGATACGGAAAGCAAGTAGCTAATGAAGATGAATTTATACAAAGGTTTGAATTATTAACTAAAAATATAAAAAAAATACCTTATATATCTGGATATTGCTATACTCAACTTACAGATGTTCAACAAGAAATAAACGGACTAGTTGATGAACACAGAAATAGCAAATTTAGTAAGAAAGTTGAAGATAAAATAAAAGAAATTAATGAATTTTAAAATAATAAAAAAATAAGGATTTTATGATATAATAGAGTATAAAAAGAGCAAGGGTAAAAACCTTTGCTCAAAATTTATATTTCAATTTTAGGCTGATACCTCTCAAGCCACATATTAACCTGGCAGAGATATGCCATAAGTTGAGGCCCAGTCCTTGGGTATCAGAAAACAACACGAACAGTCAACTGTTGATACTGTGAGAAAAAGAGAAAAAGTACAATCTGCAAAAATGAGCTTTTTTATAAAAATAATATAAAACATATGTGATTACTAAAATAAAGTGTTAGTTAATAGCACTTATTTTTTTATATATTCATTGTAATAATTTGGTATTTATGATAATATAAAACAAAATTAAGAAGTATAGAAAGAGGTAGATATGAAAACAATTAAGAGCATAGATTTATGGACAGAACAAAATGAAAACCATTATGAATGTTTTAATGGAGCCTTTGTTGATGGATTTGAGAACAATAAAATTGCATTTGATGAATATAAAATAATAAAAAACTGTAATTGTATAATAACTGTTAATAATCCAAATATCAATATAAGTAATAAACACAATGCTATTGTTTTTTATAAAGACAAAAATCCTGTTAGATTAATGGTTATAAATAAAAATACAGATATTGATAAATGTATAAAAATAGCATTAACTCAACACTTTGAAAATGAAACACTACAAGTTTTATATGATAATTTACAAATCAAATCATCTATAATAGATATAAAAAAACACCGATTTTTAATAATGCTGATTTTATTAAAGAAATTGATGTCGGTTCTTGTGATAGATGGAATCTTTTATATAATATGCTAAAAGGCAGCTATACAGAAAGCAATACGCAATATGGAAATTATCAAAGTGATAAATATGAGTTTATTCCAAATATTTTTATAAAGTATGAATTAACAACAGATATAGAAAAATTTGAAATAGAACATAAATGTGCTTTTATAAATACTATAAAAACTAGAATAATTCCAATACAAGAAAATTCAAATTTGACCAAAAAAGAATAAGTTAAAAATATATTAGATAGGAGATTTTAATGGAAGAAGAATTTGCCAATAGAATTAATTTAAATACAGATTTAAGTAATATTTCAAAAATAATATGTAATAAATATAACTTAGGAGAATATATTTCAGATGCTGTTATTACAGTAGGATATGAAGATTTTAATTATACACTTAAAACTACTCAATGAAAATATTGTGTGAAGGTGTTTAATAAAGAAAGAACAGATATAGAATGTGAAAAATATATTGAAAGAATTGAATTAGCTTCAAAACTTAATATTAATACTCCAAAATTATATAGAGTTGATGAAAAAAGTGAATGTAACATAAAACTTGAGAATATTAAATACAGATTGTGTGTATTTGATTACATAGATGGAAAAAGTTTCTATGATCTAGGCAAAATACCAAATCAAGATGAAATAAACGAAATAATAAGACAAATGGCTATAATACATAAAGCAACATTACAATCAGATTTTATTTATGATAAGTGGGCTATTATAAATTTTGTAAAAGAATTTCAAAATAAAAAACAATATTTGAACGGAAATGATTACAAAAAATTAGAAGAACTATATAATAGATTTTTTCAGGTGGATATAGAAAAATTACCAAAAGCATTTGTTCATGGAGATATTATAAGTACAAATGTTATGAAAGATAAAAATAATAAATTATGGATTATAGATTTTGCAGTTTCTAATTATATTCCTAGAATTATTGACTTAGCAGTAAGTTCTTGTAATTTATGTTTAGATGCAGAAAACAAAGAAAACACAAAGAAAAAAGTAAAAATGATTTTAGAAGAATATCAAAAATATAATAAATTAACAGATTATGAATTAGAACAATTTCCATTATTTTTTGATATTGCAAATGCAATGGGAATTTTGCAAATTAGTCATTTGAATACCCTAGGAGAATTATCTGAAGAAGATAAATTTTGGTATGATGAAAGTGAAAAAGGGTTAGAATTTAGTAATAAAGAATTTTGGAAAGATATTTATGTAAAAAAATGATGTGAAAGACAATTTATAAATTATGAGGTGAAATAATGAAAATATTAATAGCTGGATTTAAAGGAGATGATAACTCCGCAAAAATATTATTAGACTATATAAAAAAAGTATGTAATGAAGATATTTTATATTTGGAAAATGATTTTGAAATAAGTAGTAAACAAATACAAGAAAAATTATTAGAAAATTATGATAATGTTTTGATTTTTGGTCAAAAACCAAATACTACAAATATTTACTTTGAAAATAATGCTATATTAGAAGGAAAAAAATTAGTAACAGATTACTATTATGGTGCTTTAAAAGAAAATTTAGAACAATATGCTTACCAAGTAATGAGTTCATATGATGCTGGAAAATATTTATGTAACAATGTATTTTTTAGAGCATTAAATTTTAAACAAGAAAATAATTTAAAATCAAAAATTGCTTTTATACATATTCCAACTATTGATAATATTGAAGATATGAATCGTTTATCAAGTTCTATAAAAGATTATATTGAAACTTTATGTGAGGAGAAAAAATAATTCTCAAATGTATAACGAGTTTTTATCATTAAAATAGTAAAATTGTATACGATGTAAAAATAGAGATTCTTCACAGAACCTCTATTTTTACTTAAATTTCAATTTTAGGCTGATACCTCTCAAGCCACATATTAACCTGGCATAGATAAGCCATCAATTGTGGACCAGTCATTAATTGACCAAACCAAGGCCTAGAAAAGGCTTTGCCATCAGTTTCTAGAATATCCAAAATATAATTTCTATTAAGTAAATTATTAATAGGAGCATCCTTTTTATTCATAATATTTGTTAACATTTCTTTAACCTTTTTTAAATAAGTTGGATTATGAGTTTTTGGGTAAGGAGATTTTTTTCTATCTACAATCTCACTAGGTAGCAAATCCTTAACAACATAACGAAGCAATCCTTTTTCTCTACCATTTAAAGCTTTTATTTCCCAAGGAATATTCCATAAATATTGAACTAATCTGTAATCACAAAAAGGAACACGTAGTTCTAAGCCATTATACATAGAAGTTCTGTCAGATCTATCTAATAATGTTTGCATAAACCAATTCATAGTAAGGTAAGTTATTTTTCTTTTTTCAACTGTTTCAGCAGAATCGGTATCAATAAAATCAATTTCAGATAAACTTTGGTTATATCTATAATCAATATAACTTTTTAAATTAACTTTAGAAGAAATATCGGGATTTAATATTTGTTGACGTTCAGTTAAAGCAATTGACCATGGAAAAGTATTACTATTTAAAGCATCTTCACGGAAAAACCAAGGATATCCTGCAAATATTTCGTCAGAACATTCACCAGATAAACATACTGTTGCTTCTTTTTTTATATTTTTACAAAACAAAAGGAAAGAAGAATCAACATCAGCCATACCAGGATAATCACGTGCAATCATAGCATCTTCTAAACTATCTGCAAGCTCAGGAGTATCAATTACAATTGTATGATGATTTGTTTGAAACTTATTTTTCATTATATTTATATAATAGTTATCAGAATTTGGCTGAAAGTCACTCTTAACGAAGTTTTTATCATTATCTACATAATCTACAGAATAAGTATCTAAAGGTGGTAAACTATTTTTTCTACAATAATTACTAGCATATGCAACGATTATACTAGAATCTAATCCTCCAGAAAGCATCACACAAAGAGGTACATCAGAAACCAATTGCCTTTGAATTGCATCATCTAATAAAAAATTAACCTTTTCACAAGTTTGTTCAAAATTATCTGTATGTTCTTTTGTTTCTAATTTCCAATATCTTTCTATATGAAGTCCAGATTTATTATAAACAGCAAAATGAGCAGGTTTTATTTCGTAAATATTTTTAAATACACTAGTTCCAGGAGTATGAGCAGGACCAATTCCAAATAGTTCTGAAATACCTTGTTTATCAATAACTTTTTCTATACCTGGATATTTAAAGATTGCTTTAATTTCTGAAGCAAAGATAAAAGAATTATTAAATTGAGTGTAATATAATGGTTTTACACCAAAATGATCTCTTGCTAAGAATAGTTCTTGTTTTTGACTATTCCAAATAGCAAAACTAAATATACCATTTAAATGTTTTGCAACTTCGTTACCATAGTATATGTAACTTTTTAAAAGTACTTCTGTATCACAATGACCGTCAAAAGAAAATCCATTTTCTTCTAAAGTATGACGAAGTTCTTTTGTATTATAAATTTGTCCATTGTATACAATTACATATTCTCCAAAAGAATATTTTTCAATCATAGGTTGCTTTCCGCCTTCTGGATCAATAACAATAAGTCTTTTGTGGGCAAGTGCAACATTTTCTTTTATATAAAATCCCTGTTCATCAGGACCTCTATTTGATAGAGTGTTATTCATATCAGATAATATATCTTTGTAATTAGATATATTTTTTTTGTAATTTACAAAACCAACAATTCCACACATAATAAACCTCCATAATTTTTAATATTATATGCAGATATATCAAAAAGTTGCATATAAACTGTTGACAAAAGTAAAAAATACTTGTATAATTTTATAGTGTTAAATTAATAAATTTGTGAATTATTAGATATATAGATATATCTTTAAATAAGGGAGGGATTACAATGGCACAACCAAAAAGAAGATGGTCAAAAGCAAGAACACATAAAAGAAGATCAACATGGAAAGTTGAAAACCCAAATTTTGCTACTTGCCCACACTGTCATGAACCAGTAATGCCACACAGAGTGTGCGCAAATTGTGGATACTATGATGGTAAAGAAGTAATAGTAAAAAAAGAAACTGAAAACGCATAGTTTATATAGATATCATCTGCATTTTTGCAGGTGTTATTTTTTATATTATAGGAAGTTTTAAGACGCAAATATTGACAAAAAATATCTTTAAAGTTATACTAAATAAAATAAAAAGGGGTAGAAAGAAGGAGAATTTTATGTTAGAAATGTTAGAAAAATTTTTAAAAAAATCTGCAAAACAAGATATAGTTGTATCATTAATGTTTATAATTTTTGGTATAGTGCTTATATATAATCCAAGTGCAGTTATATCAGTTTTGTCAATTATTCTAGGTGGAATTTTTATAGTAATGGGAATTTTAAAAATATCAGAATACATATCTACAGGTAAAATGAACAGCTATTTATTAGCTATTGCTATCTCATTAACTATAATTGGAATAATAATTATGTGTTCATCAAAAATTATATTATCAGCTTTTGGAATAATAATGGGTATATGGATTATATATACAGGTATTGCAAATTTACAAACTGCAATAATATGGAAAGAATATACATCAAGAGCTTGGCTTGTTTCTATAATATTATCAATAGTAACAATAGCTGTTGGTATATATGTATTAATTAATTCAAGCGTAATTATGAATGCAATTGGTGTAATAATTTTAATATATGGAATTGTAAATGTTATTGAAGACATAATATTTATGAAAAATGTAAAATAATTCTAGAAATGGAAGTACATATAAATGAATAAAAAAAAGATGCTAAAAATATTAAAAATAGGATTATCTATTTTATCAATAATTGTATTTATAGGATTAATAATATATTTATTTCCAATAATGAAAAATTTAACAACAAAAGAAGGACAAGTAGAATTTAAAAATTTAGTTCAAACAACAGGAATATATGGATTTCTAATGTTGTTTGGACTTCAATTTGCACAGATATTTTTGGTTGTACTACCAGGTGAGCCATTAGAGATATTGGCAGGAATGTGTTATGGAGCAATTGGTGGAACTGTTTTTATATTTGTTTCATGTGCTATAACATCTGCTTTAATACTTTTTTTAGTTAGGAAATTTGGAAAAAAATATATATATGAATTTTTTAAAAAAGAAAAAATTGATAAAATTGAAAATAGTAAATTGTTTAAAAGTCCAGAAAAAGTAGAATTAATAATGACAATATTATTTTTAATACCTGGAACTCCAAAAGATTTACTAGTTTATATAGGAGGCTTACTTCCAATAAAACCAGTAAGATTTATATTAATTTCAACATTTGCTAGATTTCCATCTGTTATTTCTTCAACAATTGCTGGTGCTAATATTGTTAATGGAAACTTTGGGATAACAGTTTTAGTTTATATTATAACATTTGCAATTACTGCATTATTTATATATTTGGTAAATAAATTTGACAAAGACAAAATAACTTCCGAAGCAATTGATGTTATGAAATAAAATTAATATAAAAATTAATAAAAAACTTGAAAAAATAAAATAAACATATTATAATAAATATAGTTTAATAAAAACGGTGAAGGGACAAAGTAAAATAAAGGTTACTAACAGAGAGAATTAGTGTGTGCGCTGAAAGCTAATTTTAGAAAACATATTTGAAAAACTACCCCAGAGTTTCTAGTAAAAGCTAGACGGATTAAGATACGTTATAATCTATAATTAAGTAAAAATTAGGATGGAACCGTGTTATATACACTCCTATGAATAAAATTCATTAGGAGTGTTTTTTTGTTTCCTAATGAAAAAAGGAAAGGATGATTTTTATGATAAAAATTACATTAAAAGATGGATCTATTAAAGAAGTAGAAAAAGGAATTAGTATAATAGATCTTGCAAAACAAATTAGTGAAGGTTTAGCAAGAGTTGCAACTTGCGGAAAAGTAAATGGAAAAGTAGAAGACTTAAGACATGAATTAAATGAAGATTGCAATTTAGAAATATTAACTTTTGATAGTGATATTGATGGAAAAAAAGCTTATTGGCATACAACATCTCATATAATGGCACAAGCTATAAAAAGATTATTTCCAAAAACAAAACTTGCAATAGGACCATCTATTGATGAAGGATTTTACTATGACTTTGATGTAGAAAAACCATTTACAGAAGAAGACAAAGAAAATATAGAAAAAGAAATGAAAAAAATAATAAAAGAAGATTTACCAATTGAAAGATATACTCTACCAAGAGATGAAGCAATTGCATTTATGAAAGAAAAAGACGAAAAATACAAAGTAGAATTAATAGAAGATTTACCAGAAGATGCAGAAATATCTTTTTATAAACAAGGTGAATTTACAGACTTATGTGCTGGACCACATTTAATGAGTACAGGAAAAGTAAAAGCTATAAAAATATTATCTTCTTCATCAGCATATTGGAGAGGTGACGAAAAAAGAGAAACACTTCAAAGAATATATGGAATAGCTTTTCCAAAAGCAAGTTTAGTTGATGAATATTTACAAATATTAGAAGACAGAAAACAAAGAGATCATAGAAAAATAGGAAAAGACTTGGAATTATTTATGACACACCCATTAGTTGGTGCAGGTTTACCAATGTATTTACCTAATGGTGCAACAATAAGAAGATTACTTGAAAGATATATTCAAGATAAAGAACTTTCATTAGGATATAATCATGTATATACACCTTCACTTGCAAATGTAGAATTATACAAAACTAGTGGACATTGGGATCATTATAAAGATGATATGTTTCCATCAATGAAAATGGATAATGAAGAACTAGTTTTAAGACCAATGAACTGCCCACATCATATGTTAATATATAAAAATAAAATGCATTCTTATAGAGATTTACCTATAAGAATTGGAGAACTTGCACATGATTTTAGATATGAAGATAGTGGTAGTGTTTGCGGGCTAGAAAGAGTTCGTCAAATGTGTCAAAATGATGCACATTTATTTGTAAGACCAGATCAAATAAAAGAAGAAGTTGGAAATGTTTTAAAATTAATAGTAGAAGTATATCAAAAAGATTTTGGATTCCCAGCATCAGCATTTAAATACAGATTATCTTTAAGAGATAAAAATAACAAAGAAAAATATATAGACAATGATGAAATGTGGGAAACAGCTGAAAGTCAATTAAGAGAAATCTTAAAAGAACTTAATATTGAATTTTATGAAGCAGAAGGTGAAGCAGCTTTTTATGGTCCAAAAATTGATATTCAAATAAAAACAGCTTTAAACCATGATATAACAATTCCAACATGTCAATTAGATTTTGCATTACCAGAAAGATTTGAGCTTGAATATGTAGGAGAAGATGGAGAAAAACATAGACCTGTTGTAATTCATAGAGCAATTTTAGGAAGCTCTGACAGATTTATATCTTTCTTATTAGAAGAAACAAAAGGATTTCTTCCAATATGGCTTGCTCCACTTCAAGTAAAAGTTATGCCAATTACAGATAAACAAAGAGATTATGCAAAAGAAATTACAGATAAATTACGTAAAGATAAAGTTCGTGTTGAACTTAATGATAGAAATGAAAAAATTGGATATAAAATAAGAGAAGCTCAACTTCAAAAAGTTCCATATATGCTTATAATTGGTGACAAAGAAATTGAATCAAATTCTGTTGGAGTTCGTTCAAGAAAAGATGGAGACATTGGTTCAATGAGTTTTGACGATTTTTCTAATAAAATAAAAGAAGAAATAGAAACATTTAAAAAATAAAAAATAAAAGGTACTTTATTAATGAAGTACCTTTTGTTATATCCTATTTACTTTTTAACAAAAAAATGGTATAAAATATAAAAAAGATTTTGTTGAAAGGAACAAAAATTGAAAAATAACAAAAAAGATATAGATGAACAAATTCCAAAAGCTTTAAGAAAAAAACAAAAAAAGAATACAGAAGTAGAATTTAAAACTAAAAAACAGTTAAAACAAGAGCTTAAAGAAGAAAAGAAAAAAATAAGAAAGAAAAGAATAATTAAATTAATCATATTAATAGTTGTTGTATTTTTAATATATAAAGGAATAAGTTTGGCAATTTCAATTAATAATTTTAAAAATCTTGTTTCTGATATGATATTAAATGAAAATTCACAAGTAATAAATTCAGAGGGAGAAACAATTGCACAAATAGGTAGTGAAAAGAAAAAGCAAGTTACAAATAATATTCCTAAAGTATTAAAAAATGCATATGTTGCAATAGAAGATCAAAGATATTATTCACATGGTGGAGTAGATTTTAAAAGAACAAGTGCAGCCATTGGAAATTATATAATTCATTTTGGAAAATCATCATTTGGAGGAAGTTCTATAACTCAACAATTAGTAAAAAATTTAACAGGTGATGATTCTAATAAAATATCTAGAAAAGTTTCAGAATGGGAAAGAGCAATTTGTTTAGAAACATTTTTAAGTAAAGAAGATATATTAAATACTTATTTAAATGTTATATATGTTGGGCCAAATGTTTATGGAGTTCAAACAGGAGCAAAATATTATTTTGATAAAGATGTAGATAATTTAAGTATTGCTGAATGTGCGTTTTTGGCAGGTATTAATAATGCACCAAATTCTTATAATCCATTTGGAGAAAAAGATAATTCAGAAAAAATAGAAAAAAGAACAAAAACTGTTTTAGCCAAAATGAAAGAATTTAATTATATAAATTCAGAAGAATATAATGAAGCTGTAACAGAAGTAGAACAAGGATTTAATTTTAAACAAGGTAATTTAAAAAGTGAAAATGATGGTATATATTCTTACCACACAGATGCATTAATAACAGAACTAATAACAGACTTAGCTAACAAAAAACATATAAGCAAGGCATTTGCAAAAAATTATCTTGATATGGCAGGAGTAAAAATATATAGTACAGAAAATACAGAAATTCAAAATAAAATTGAAAAGGAATTTAATAAAAGTAAATATATTTTAAAATCAGCTAATGATAGTAATGTAACTTCACAAGCTGCAATGGTAATAATTGATCAAAAAACAGGACAAGTAGTAGGTTGTGTTGGTGGATTAGGAGAAAAGAAAGATGCAAGAGGATTAAATAGAGCGACTCAATCTGTAAGACAAGTGGGTTCTGCTGGAAAACCCCTTTCTGTATTAGTGCCAGCAATAGAAAAAAAGATAATTACAGCATCTAGTATTTATGATGATTCAAAAACTACTTTTGAGAATGATTATGCTCCTGGAGATTATGATGCATATCAAGGGAATATAACAGTTAGAAGAGCGGTTGAATCATCACAAAATATTCCATTTGTAAAAATAATGGAACAATTAACACCAAAAACATCTATACAATATTTAAAAAAGATGGGAATAACAACACTTACACAAAAAGATGAAAGTTTACCTCTAGCGTTAGGGGGACTGGAAAAAGGAATAAGTCCATTAGAAATGGCATCTGCATATGCAACTATTGCAAATGATGGAGTTTATATAGAGCCAACTTTTTATAAAAGCGTAATGAATTCTAAGGGAAAGGTAATAATAGAAAAAAAGGCTAAATCTAAAAAAGTATTTTCAATACAAACAGCTTTTATTGTAAAAGAATTATTAAGACAACCTGTAATTGGATCTAAAGGAACTGCTACATATTGTAATATTTCTGGTATGGATGTTTCTGCAAAAACAGGAACTACTGACGAGAATTATGATAGATGGCTTTGTGGGTTTACTCCATATTATACTGCTGTAACATGGTACGGATTTGATTTAAATGAAAGTATAAACTTTAATGGTAAAAATCCAGCTGGATTAATTTGGGCAGATGTTATGAAAAATGTTCATTCTAATTTAAAAGGTACAAGTTTTGCTAAACCTTCTGGAATAATAGAAAGTACAGTATGTGCTGAAACAGGACTTGTTGCAAATGTGGGTTGTATAAATACATATACAGAATATTATTTAAAAGGAACACTTCCAGATAAGTGTAATAAACATTTATCTAATAATTATAATAATACAACAAAAAGTAATAATAAAAAAACAGAAGTAAAAACAGAAACAAATATTAATAAAAATGAGGAAAAACAAGAAAAAAATGTGGTAAATGAAACAACTACAACAAAAAATAATGTTTCAACAGATGAAACAACTAAAAGCGAAAATAAAAATACAACAAAGAATAATACAACTAAAAATAGTACAAATACATCTGTAAACACAATAGAAACAAATAAGAATAACACAAAAAAACAGAACACTACAAATAAAGTAAATGAAAATACTAATACAAATTAAACTTATATAAAAGGAAAATTAACAAATGAAAGAACGTTTAAAGAATATATTAAAAAATAACTACAAATGGATAATTTTATTTGTTTGTATCATAATAGTTATGGATTTAATAGAAGATATATTTGAATATGAAAAATTAAAGATTGATATTATAACATATAAATTAGTGGTAGAAAATATGAGAAATGGAGTATTAACACACATATTTAAGTTTATAACATTTTTAGGAAGTCAATATGTTGTAATAAGTGTATGTATATTGGCATTTATATTTATAAAAAATAAGAAAGTTCCAATTGCAATTACTTTAAATTTAATAATATCAACAGCTTTAAATGTGCTACTTAAAAATATTATAAATAGGCCTAGACCAGATGGTTATAGAATTATAAGTGAGACTGGATATAGTTTTCCATCTGGACATTCTATGATTAGTATGGCTTTTTATGGATTAATATTATATATAGTGTTTAAAAACGTAAAAAATAAAAATATTAGAAATTTATTAACAGTGTTAATAGCAATATTAATATTTTTAATTGGATTTAGTAGGATATACTTAGGTGTACATTATGCTAGTGATGTATTAGGTGGATTTATAATATCTATTGCATATTTAATTTTATTTACAACAATAACAAAACCAATATTTAAGTTAAATAATATAGAAGAGGAGAAATAGTATGCGGAACAAAGAATAAAAAATTTTTAAATAGTTTTAAATATGCTTTTGAAGGAGTTCTATCAGCATTAAAAACAGAAAGAAATTTAAAAATACATGTCTTTATAATGATTTTTGTTATTATAATGGGAATAATATTAAAAATAAGTACAACAGAGTGGTGTATTTGTATAGTACTTTTTGGACTTGTTATATCATTAGAATTAGTTAATACAGCAATTGAAACAGTTGTAGATATAGCAATGCCAGAAATAAACGAAAAAGCTAAAAAAGCAAAAGATATATCAGCATCTGCTGTATTAGTATCTGCAATTGCATCAGCTGTTATAGGATTTATAATTTTTTTACCAAAGATATTAAACTTAATTTAATAAATACTATTTTAAAAATGTTGACTTATTTAAATTATATTATTATAATGCTAATGAAATATAAAATATTTCAATTACATGTTGTTTAAGAAAGGTAGGAAAACAAATGAATAATGCAATGTACGAAAATATAAAAAATAAGAAAGGATTTATTGCAGCATTAGATCAAAGTGGTGGAAGCAGTAGTAAAACTTTAAAAAATTATGGTATACCAGAAGATCAATATAATTCTGAAGAAGAAATGTTTGATTTAATCCATGAAATGAGAAAAAGAGTATTTACTAGTAAATCTTTTACAAATGAACATATAATTGGAGCAATATTGTTTGAAAAAACAATGCTTTCAAAAGTAAATGATCAATTTACAGCAGACTATTTATGGAATGAAAAACAAATAGTATCATTTTTAAAAGTAGATAAAGGATTAAGAGAACAAGAAAATGGCGTAAAATTAATGAAGGACATTCCAGAACTTGCAGAAGAATTAAAAGAAGCAAGAGAAAAAAATATATTTGGAACCAAAATGAGATCTGTAATATATGAAGCAAATGAAGAAGGAATAAAAGAAATTGTAAAACAACAATTTGAATTTGCTAAAATTATATGTGACAATGATTTAGTTCCAATAATTGAACCAGAGGTTGATATTAATTCACCAGAAAAAGCAAAATGTGAAGAAATATTAAAAGAAGAAATAAAAAAACAATTAGCAAATTGGAATAAAGATGATAAAATAATGTTTAAATTTACAATACCAACAGTTGAAAATCATTATTTAGATTTATATGATTATGAATGTGTTGTAAGAATTGTTGCTTTATCAGGTGGATATGATATAAATAAAGCAGTAGAATTACTTGCTAAAAACAACAGAATGATTGCAAGTTTCTCAAGAGCTTTATTACAAGATTTAAATGTAAATCAAACACAAGAGGAGTTTGATCAAAAATTAAATGATGTAATTGTTAAAATTTATAATGCATCAATTAATTAATTATAAAATAAATTTTTTGTATAATAAAAATGTAGATAGAATTGACTATCTACATTTTTGCATTTTAGTTATTAATGGTACACAATTACTCCAATGTAATTTCCTGCGGAATCGTAATATTCTTCAATATTTTCTCTTTTGAGGAGTTTTAACATTATTTTATACCAAGCATAATCTTTATTAGAAGTATAATGAAAATTATAAAAGATAGTATAATCTTTATAAATTTCAAAGTGTTGAGCTTGAATAAGTTTATTTAAGAAAGCTGATTTGTTTATTAATGCCAAGTTTTTTACTTTTGATAAAGATTCCTGATAATTAGTATTGATTTTTTTTACGTATTTTTGTGCTGGTGTTAATTTTGCACCTTTTTTAGGCGCTGGCACCGATACACAAGGATATCCTTTTGAGTTCTTTCGGCAGATAAATCCGAAATCTTTTAAAATCTCTATGACTTCAGACATCCCCAAATTTTTAGGCCATTCGAACTTCCAGCCCCAATGTATTCTACCATTAATGGATGGAAGATCTAAATCAAAATCCGCGTAAATTGGACAAAATTTATGCCCATCAATACACCGCCATGGAATACATTGTCTAATAAAAACATAGTCAAACCATTTTTCAATTTCACAAATGAATTCCTCCTTTTTGGTATCATACCTCATTTTGCAGAATTTTTTTACATCTACATCTTTCCGTATCATTCCCATGTTGCTTGTCCTCCTTTAATATAAAATGCTATTTAAAAGTTTAATATATATATTATAGCATAAAAGGACTTAAAATTCAATCTATATAAGTAATTCTAAAATAATTCACAAAAAATAAATTGCTTACATATTATACAAAAAACGTGAAGGGAGTTTATTTTTTTATGGATTATGAATTAATGATGAATGGAAATGTAAAAATAGGACAAATGGCACCGGATTTTGAAGCTATTACAACGTGTGGAAAAGTTTGCTTAAGTGATTATAGAGGAAAATGGTTAGTATTATTTTCACATCCAGGAGATTTTACACCAGTGTGTACAACAGAAATGATTGCATTTACAAGAGCTCATACATATTTCGAACAATTAAATACAAGTTTATTAGGCTTAAGCATTGATAGCAATAGTTCGCATTTAGCTTGGATAAATGATATATATTGTAGAACAGGTATAAAGATTTCGTTTCCAATAATAGCAGATAGAAATGGAGAAATTGCTAGAAAATATGGAATGATTGCTAATGATGTAAGTACAACTGAAACAGTTAGAAATGTGTATATAATAGACGACAAAGGTATAATTAGAACAATTTTAATATATCCATTAAATGTTGGAAGATTTATACCGGAAATAATAAGAACAGTTCAAGCTTTACAAATGGCAGATTGTTCTAAAGGATCAACTGCAGCTAATTGGATGCCAGGAAATCCAGTTATTGTTCCAATGCCTAAAACTTATTGTGAATTGGAAGAAAGACAAAAGTATATTGATGAAAATAAAAATGGAATTGGTTGGTATTTAAGTTTTAAAACACCAGATGATTGTTGTAAACAAAATTTAAATAATTGTAATAATAAATCAATAGATGAAAAATGTAACTGTAATTCAAGTAATCATATTGACATAAAATAAAAGTATGTATTATAATATCCTTGTAATATATTTATAAGGAGATATAAATATGAAAAGAGATATTTTTGAAGAATTTAGTTTTAAAGACAATGCTGAACTTATTAATTTAGAGCATCAAATGAAAAATAATCAATTTATAAAAGGTGAAGAAATAGGTTTCAATAATGACTTTTTATACAACAGCATGGAAAGTAAAATACAAAAAGATGATAAAGAATGGTAATACATTTTTTATCATCTTTTTTCTTGCATTAGAATAAATCTTTTGTTATAATTTGAATAATATTGATGAATTATGTACAAAGGAAAAGGGGAAAAATGAAAAAAGTTATTATTGATTCTTTAAAATCATATAAATGGAAAATTTTAATTCAAGTTACATTAATAACATTAAATATTTATTTATTAACAATTCCAGCTGAAATTATAGGAAAAATCGTAGATTTGTTATATGATATCCCAAACAATAAACAAGTTATATTAAATTATACATATTACCTATTAGGAATATGTTTATTTTTGTTGATAGTAAGAGTTTCATGGAAATATTATGAAACGTATATTTCTAGAGGTTTTGAAAAAGATTTAAAAGATAAATTATTTGAAAGATTTCAAAAAATTAAGACTGCAAAGCTTCAAAAAATAAAAAATGGAGAAATAATGTCTTATTTTGTTAAAGATACAAATGAAATAAGATCAGCATTGTATAGAATATTGTCACATGGTACAAGAATAATTGTTACTTTTGTAATTGTTAGTATAACTATGATTAGAGGCGTTAACTTAAAGTTAACAGTAGCAACACTATTTCCAATTATTATAACAGCATATATAATTGTAAAATTAAAAAATTATGTGGAAAAAAGTTTTAAAAAATCACAAGAGCAATTTACTTTATTATCAGAATATGTTCAAGAAAGTACCGATAGTATAAGAACAACAAAAGCTTATTCATGTGAAGGAGAACAATTAAAAGATTTTATTAGAAAAAATAGAAAATTAAGAAGTACTAATAATGAAGTTGATGTATATTCTAATTTATTATCAACAACTTTAAATATATGCTTTGGATTGTGTTATGGCATATCTCTTTTATATGGATCAAAATTAGTTCTAAGTAATGAAATAACAATAGGTGCTTTTGTTGCTTTCAACGGATATATAGCATTATTTGAAGGCCCTGTATCTTGGATTCCACCACTAATTGCTAGATGGAAAAGAGCTCAAATTTCATACAAGAGATTAGATAAAGTATTTGAATTAGAAAGAGAAAAGATTTCTATAAAACAAAGAGATAATTTAGAATTATTAAACGGAAAAATAGAGATAAAAGGTTTAACATTTAATTATTCTGATTGTTTAACTCCAGCATTAAGCAATATAAGTTTGAAGGTAGAACAAGGACAAACTCTTGGAATAATAGGAACAATAGGAAGTGGAAAAACTACTCTTATGAATCTTATAACAAGATTATATAATGTGGAAAGAGGAAGAATATTTATAGATGACAAAGATATAAATGACATTCCATTAGAAATAATAAGAAATAGTATTTGTTATATAACACAAGATAATTTTTTATTTTCGACTAGTTTAAAAAATAATATTAATTTATTTAGAGATGAATATGAAGATGAAGAGATAGAAACAAGTACTAAAAATGCACTTATATATGAAGAGATATCTAATATGCCAAAAGGAATAAATACTGTTATAGGAGAAAGAGGAACAGATTTATCAGGTGGACAAAAACAAAGAGTAGTATTATCAAGAGCGTTTTTAAAACAAAGTAGTATTGTTATTTTAGATGATACATTTTCTGCACTTGATAATAAGACAGAAGAATTTTTACTACAAAATATAAGAAAATTAACAGATAAAAAGACTTGTATAATAATTTCTAACAGAATATCAGATGTAAAACATAGTGATAATATAATTGTTTTAGATGCTGGTGAAATAATAGAAAAAGGAACACATAAACAATTATTAGAACAAAAAGGAAAATATTATAGTTTTTATAAACAACAATCAACCAAAAAAGAAAAAAGTTTTTTAGATTAAAATTCTAAAAAGGAGAGATATATGAAGGAAAATAAAACACTAAAGAGAATGTGGAAACTTATAAAACCTGAAATGAAATCAATAATTATTATATCAATACTTGCAACAATAATTAGTATTATAGAAATAGTAAAGCCATATCTTATAAAAGTAGCAATTGACGATTATTTGAGTTTAGGAATATATCAAAAAGGTATAATAACTATAAGTATAATTGGAGGATTTTATATTGCATTAGTTATAATTGGTAATATAATTGATTTTATAGTCAAAACTGCAACAAGTATGCTTGGAGAAAATGTTATATATTCATTAAGAAATAAATTATATAAATATATTCAATATGCAAACATAACTTTTCATGATAAAACACCAGCTGGAAAATTATTTGTAAGAATTACGAATGATGTTGAAGATATTTCTACACTTTTTAAAGATGTTTTAACAACATTAGTTAAAGATATTTTGATGATAATAGCAATCTTATCAATAATGCTAGTATTAGATGTAAAACTTGCATTAATAAGCTTTTTAATAATTCCATTAATTATAATATTTTCAACATATCTTACAAAATTATTAAATAAAAAACAAGAATATTCTAAATCAGTAAAAACACGATTAAATACATTTTTAGCAGAATCTATATATGGAATAAAATTAATAAAAATATTTAATAGACAATATGAAAAACAAAAAGAATGTGAACAATGGACTAAAAAATTCTGGGAATCAAGAATTCCAACGGGTATAATAGAAGGTTTTTTACCAGGAATTATGCTAATATTAGAAAAGTTTGGAATATCAATTATAGTTTGGACATGTGTAAATCAATGGTTTAATGTAAACTTACATGTTGGTGTAATATATATGTTTATAACATATATTCAAAGATTATTTGACCCAATAAATAGATTAATAGATAATTTTGAAACTTTACAGGAATCAGTAGTGTCAATAGATAAAATATTTGAGATACTTGAACAAAAAGATTATTTAGAAAATTTAGAAACAGGAAAAATATTAGATAATGTAAAAGGAAAGATTGAATTTAAAAATGTATGGTTTGCATATGAAAAAGATAATTGGATTTTGAAAAATGTTAGTTTCACAATTGAACCTGGACAGAGTGTTGCTTTAGTTGGAAAAACGGGTTCTGGAAAGACAACAATAACAAATTTAATAAATAGATTTTATGAAATACAAAAAGGTGAAATTTTATTAGATGGTGTAAATATTAAAGAGATTAATATTAGATCACTTAGAAAAAATATAGGAATAATATTGCAAGATCCATTTATATTTGCAAGAAGTATAAAAGATAATGTAATGTTAAATGAAAATTTATCTGATGAAGATGTAGAAGAAGCATTACAGCTATCATCTGCGGAGGATTTTATTAATTCACTCCCAGCTGGTATAGAATCAGTTGCAGATGAAAGAGGAAACTCATATTCTGCAGGACAAAAACAATTATTAGCTTTTGCTAGAATTTTTGCACATAATCCAAGTATATTTGTTTTAGATGAAGCAACAGCCAATATAGATACACATACAGAAGAATTGATACAAAGATCAATTGATAAAATTTCAAGTAATAAAACATCAATATTTATAGCACATAGATTATCTACAATAGTTAATGTTGATAAAATAATAGTTTTAAATCAGGGAGAAATTGTAGAACAAGGAAATCACAATGAATTATTAAGTTCAGGAGGATATTATAGTAAATTATATCAAGCATATTATAATAGTTTAACAGCATAAGATTTGAAAGGATTAAAATTAAAATGTATGAAAGTTTAGAAATAGCAAAAAAAAGAAAAAATAATATGAAAATTTATCCTATTTATACAATGATTGGATTAGATTTAATGTTTTTTTATGGTATAAAAGTATTATTTTTATCACAAGTTAAACATATAGATTTATCATATATTGTTTTAACTGAATCATTTTATGCATTTTTTTATATATTATTACAAGTTCCAATAAATGTAATAATGGATAAAATAGGCAGTAAAAGCAGTATCGTATTGGGTAATGTTTTTAATCTGTTATATGTAATATTAATAATGTCAGCAAGTAACTTTTATCAATTAATTATTTCAGAGTTGGTAAGTGCATTGGCATTTGGTTTTAAAAATATTTCAGAAACCAGTATTTTGGATATTTCAATACCCAAAACAGAAAAAAAGAGTGCAATATTTTCTAAATTAGATAGTAAAGGATATTCAAGATATTGTTATTTATATGCAATAACAACATTATTATCAGGAGTATTATATGATATTAATCCATATATACCAATTACCTTGTGTTTAGTATTTATAGTACTTTCAATTGTATTTTCTTTATTATATGATGAAATAGAAGTTGAAACAAAAAATAATAATACTATAAGAGAAAACATTGTAAATATAAAAACAGGATTTAAGTTTATATTTAAGTCAAATAGATTAAGAAGTTTATTATTAATGATTGGATTTATATGGGCTATAACAACATTGTTAAGTACATATGAAGTGTCTTTGTTGGAAAATCTAAATATTTCTGCAACATATATAGGAATAATATTATTTTTTACACAAATAATAAGAGGATTATCTGCAAAAAAATCAAAAAAATTCAATGAAAAATTTGGAAACAAATCTTTAACTATAATTACTTTAACAACTACAATTTGTATGATAATAGCAGGTATAGTTGCTTTAGGAAAAATACCTTTTGGATTACAAATAGGAATTATAGTATTTACATATTTAATAAGGACATCTGTAAGAGGAATATATATGGTTATTAAAAAAACATATATGTCAAATTTTTCAAATAGTAAAATATTAACAAGAATTTATTCGGCAAATTCGATTATAGAAAACATTTTTAGAATGATTATTGCATTTACAGGATCAATTGTTTTAAATTATATGAATATAAAATATGCAATGATTTTTGTAGGGATGTTGTTTTCTGCAATTGCAATTTTAATTTCAAGTTATTCTAAAACAAGATTAGGATTAAAACCAGAAAAATACAAAAAAGAAGATATTGAATATAAAATTGTAGAATAAAATGAATATATTAATATAAAAATCTCATAATAATAATATGAAATTTTATATTTCAGGAATTATTTTGGGAGGTATATTATGGATAAAAATCAAAAAATAAATTGTACAGTTGGAAGTTGTCAATATAATAATAATCAAAAACAAGAATGTAAATTAAAAAGTATAATAGTAACTCCAGTACAAAACTGTGAAACTAAACAACCAGATGAATCAATGTGCTCAAGTTATAAAAATTGTGATTAACAACAAAAGCATAAAAGGGGAAACCTTTTATGCTTTTAAACTTTTTCTTATTCTCATTTCAGCATCTTTTTTTGCTATATCTTCACGTTTATCATATAATTTTTTTCCTTTTCCAATACCTAATTCTAATTTGACGAAACTACCTTTAAAATATAAACAAATTGGCACTAAAGAATAGCCTTTTTGTTTTATTAATCCAAATAATTTATTTATTTCTTTTTTATTTAATAAAAGTTTTCTTGTACGCAAAGGATCTTTATTAAAAATATTTCCATGTTCATATGGACTTATATGCATTCCATAAATAAAACATTCACCATTTTTAATTCCGGCATAACTGTCTTTTAAATTAACTTTTCCGTTTCTAATTGATTTTATTTCTGTGCCAGATAAAACTATGCCAGTTTCTATTTTTTCACTAATGGTATAATTATGATATGCCACAGGATTCTTTGCAATTAATTTAGTTTCCATTTTTTTACCTCTTAAAAATTGTTATACTTGAATTAGTATAACATAAAAAAAACCTATAGTAAATATTACTATAGGAAAGATGTAAAAAATAATTAGTCATTATTTCTATCATCATAATTATTATCATTTAATCTCATTGAATAATACCAAACTAAAGCAATTATAGCTATTGCTGCAATTCCTATTATAAGCCAAGTCCATGCAGTACTATTCATACCTAACAATGTTCCAGTATCTGTTGTTGAAGTTCTTGTTGCTGTATAACCGTTTTGGTTGTTATTAGTTTGTGAAGTCATTGTATTTTTTTCTGTATTCATATCTTTTTTTGCATTATTAGTTCCTTTTTCTGCATCATTTTCTAATCTACCTGTTATATTTTTAGATGTATTAGAAACATCTTTTGCAGCATCCTCAACAACGTTTTCTGCACTACCAACAACATTTCTTACTCCTTTAGCAGCTTCTTTAAGTCCATTAGTAGCTAAAGTAGTATAAGTAAAAGAAAAAACGAAAGCTAAAACTAAAGATAAACTTAATAATATTTTTTTGTACATAATTTTTCCTCCCATAATATTAAATTTTAATTATTTAAAACTCATTAATATTATTTAAAAATTATGAAAAAATATACATAGAAAAAAATGCAAAAAAATAAAAACTCTTTTAGAGTTTTTATAAAAAAATTAATTTTTTAATCTTATTAATATAGCTATTGCTAATAATATAAGCAAAATTCCAATTGTTATTATTATAATACTTAAAATGTTTGATACACCAAAACTTGAAGAATTTGCATTATTAATACTAGTAACTTTATATGAAGATTCAGAATTTGTATTTTCTGAAGTTGACGTTGTATTAATATTGTAATCATTAGATGATCCATCATATGTTGTACTATCTGTTGTAGAATTATTACTAATAGTAGAATTATCTGTACTTGTATTATTAGTACTTGATGTATTAGAACTTGTAGTTTGATTACTTGTTAAATTTAGATCTACACCATAAGAAATACAGAAAGTTGATAACATACATATTATTCCTATAATTGATATTTTTAATAATTTTGACATTTGTATACCTCCGAATAAACAATAAAAATTTATTATAAATATAATATCATAAATGATAAAAAAAAGTCCACAAAAAATTAAAAATATATATTTTTTTTAATTTTTAAAATAAACATTGAAAAAACCAAAAGGTTAATATATACTTTATAGGAAAGTGAAAATTATATTATATTACAAAATTCGACAATCTTTTTCAAAATATAAGTATATAATAAAAGACAAAGGAGGTAATAATAATGAATATAATAGATGAAATAAAAAAAGAATTAAGAAGATATAATTTAACAACAGAGCAAATATCTGAAAGATTAAATATAAATTTAAATGATATATATACAGGAAAGAAAAAATTAGAAATGGAAGAACTCCTATGTATTATTGACTTTTTAAATCCTAGTTTCACTAGAGCAACAGAACTTGTTAATATGTACAAAGAAGAATACAGTGAAAAAACAGTTAATTAAAACAAATAAGAAGTTGTCAATGGGGACGTAGTTTTTTGACAACTAAATTAGATAACACAATAATAAAAATATAGAAATGATTAGCGCAAATAAAAGAGAAAATTAATTCTACATATGGGTGAGTTAGAAAATTTAAAAAGTAAATTGTAAGTATACAATTTACTTTTTTAAGACTTACAAATTTGTCAGTTTAAAAAATTTTTTATTGTATAAAATTGGGGAATATGATAGAATTTGTAAATAAAATGATGTCTAGGAGGTAAAGAATTGGACTGGACTAATGAACAAAAACAAGCAATATATGAAAAAAACTCAAACATATTAGTATCAGCTGCTGCAGGAAGTGGAAAAACAGCAGTGCTTGTTGAGAGAATAATAAATAAAGTAATAAATGAAAATGTTGATATAGATAAAATATTAATAGTAACTTTTACAAATGCTGCTGCATCAGAAATGAGAGAGAGAATATTAGAAGCAATATATAAAAAAATAGAAGAAAATCCAAATAATAATAATTTACAAAAACAAATTGTATTATTAAATAAAGCAAGCATATGTACAATAGACTCTTTTTGTATAGATGTTATAAAAAATAATTTTTATGAAATAGATATATCACCCAATTTTAGAATAGGTGATACATCAGAAATAGAAATTTTGAAATATGAAGTATTAGAAGAAATATTTGAAGAGAAATATGAAGCTAATGATGAAGATTTTATAAAATTGATTAATACATATACAACATATAGAGATGATACATTATTAAAGAATTTAATTCTAAAAATATATACATATATACAAAGTAATCCTTTTCCAGAAAAATGGTTATCTGAAAAAGTAGAAATGTTTAATATAGGTGAAAATTTAGAAGAGGATTTTTCAAAGACAGTATGGGGAAAAATACTATTAGAAGAATTTGAAGAAGAAATAATTGATGATATATTAACATTGGAAAAAACAAAAAAAGATTTAAACAAATATCCAGAACTAGTTAAATTTTATTTAACAATTTGTGATGATATAAATCAATTAGAAAATATAAAAAACAATTTAGATTCATGGAATAAAACATTTGAAATAACAAACAATTTAGAATTTAAAAAATGGCCAGTAGATAAGAAAAATACATTAGAAGCAAAAGAAAATGCAAAAAAAGTTAGAGATATAGTAAAGAAAAAAATAAAAAATAAGTTAAATAAAACGTTGGTTTTTAATTCAAAAGAAGCTAATCAAGATATATATGATATGTATGATATATTATCAAAGTTAAAAGATTTGATATTTGAATTTGGTAAAAGATTTGAAAAAACAAAAAAAGATAAAAATATGCTAGATTTTAATGATATTGAACACTTGGCTTTAAAAATACTAATAAAGCAAACAGAAGATGGAAATATTCAAAGAACAGAAGTTGCAAAAAAATATGCTCAAAAATTTATAGAAATTGATATTGATGAATATCAAGATAGTAATTTAGTACAAGAATATATATTAACATCAGTATCAAATAATAATAATATATTTATGGTTGGAGACATAAAACAAAGTATATATAAGTTTAGACAAGCAAGACCAGAGTTATTTTTAAATAAATATTTACAATATAAATTAAAAGAAGAAAAAACAGAAAAAGACAATTTAAAAATTAAATTATTTAAAAACTTTAGAAGTAGAGATAATGTACTAGATTTTACTAATATAATATTTGAAAATATAATGAGTGGAGTCCTTGGGGATATTGAGTACAACAAAGAAGAATTTTTAAATTTAGGAGCTAAATACGAAAATAATAATCAAGATTTAAAAACAGAAATAGATATAATTGATTTAAAAGAAAAAGTAGAAGATGAAGACGGAACAGAAGAAAAAGAAGATGGGGAAAGAATTGAAAATGTAGAGTTAGAAGCAAGATTTGTAGCAAATAGAATTAAAGAACTTATAGATTTAAATTACAAAGTATTTGATGCAAAAAAACAAGAGTTTAGAGATTTAAAATATAAAGATATAGTAATTTTATTAAGATCTACAAAAAATTCGGCACCAATATATGAAAAAGAATTATTAAATTTAAAATTACCTGTTTTTTCTGATACTTCATCAGAATATTTAGATTCTATAGAAATTCAAACAATAATGTCATTATTAAAAATAATAGATAATCCACTTCAAGATATACCACTTGTAACAATATTAAGATCAAGTATAGGTGGATTTACAGATAATGATTTAATTAAAATAAGATTAAGTGACAAATATGATAATTTTTATTATACATTAATAAAAGCCAAACTTGATGTTGATTCTAAATTAAAAAGTAAAATAGATTTATTTTTAAATAATTTAGAAAAATGGAGAAAAGAACAAGAATATTTGCCATTAGATGAATTGATTTGGAAAATTTATATAGATACAGGTTATTATAATTATGTTGGACTTATGCCAAATGGAAGCTTAAGACAAGCTAATTTAAAAATGTTGTTTGAAAGAGCAAAACAATATGAGGTATCTAGCTTTAATGGATTATTCAACTTTATTAATTTTATAGAAAATTTAAAATTAAATAATGGAGATATGGGAGCTGCTAAATTAATTGGAGAAAATGAAGACGTAATAAGAATTATGAGTATTCATAAGAGTAAAGGACTAGAATTTCCTGTTGTTATATTAACAAATACAGGTAAACAATTTAATTTAATGGATTTAAATAATAAATTGTTATTACATCAAGATATTGGAATTGGTGTAAAGTATATAGATTATGATAAACAAATAGAATATGATACTTTATCTAAAGAGGCGATAAAAAATAAGCTATATAAAGAAACTTTATCAGAAGAAATGAGGATTTTGTATGTTGCTTTAACAAGAGCAAAAGAAAAACTTATAATAACAGGAATTTCTAAAGATTATCAAAAAGAACTTGAAGATATGCAAGAAATAATACAAAGATATTCTAAAATAGAAAACAAAATAAATCCTATTGTAATAAAAAAATATATAAAATACTTAGATTGGATTAATTTGGTTTATTTATATGATGATAGTTTAAAACAAATATCAAATTTGAATATTTATGAAAAAAGTAAATTACTAGAAAATTTAAAAAATGAAACAGAAGAAAACAATATTGATGTAATAGAATTGATTAATACTAAAAAAGAAGATAAGGAAAAATTAGAGAGCATTAAAAAATTATTAGAGTATAATTATAAGTTTAGTGATGCTATAGAAATTCCAACTAAGACATCTGTTACAAAAATAAAAGAATTAAAAAATCATTCAGAAAGCAAAGAAAAGAAATATACAGAAGAAAGTAATATACTTAATAAACCACAATTTTTAGAGAAACAAGAAGACGAAAAACTAACGCAAGCGCAAAAAGGTACATTAGTTCATTTATGTTTACAAAAATTAGATGACAAAAAAGACTATAAACTAGATGATGTAAAGAATTTAATTGCAGATTTAGTTGAAAATGAGATTGTAACTCAAAAAGAAGCGGATAACATCAATATAAATAAGGTTTTTGCTTTTACTAAATCATCAATTTGGAATCAATTAAAAAATGCAAAAGAAGTATATAAAGAAAAGCCATTTTATATTAATATACCTGCTAAAGAAATATATGATAAAGATTTAGCAGAAAAAGTATTGGTACAAGGAATTATAGATTTATATTATATAGATAAAGATAATAATTTAATTTTAGTGGATTATAAAACGGATTATGTGGAAGATGGAAAAGAAATTGAGCTTGTAAAAAAATATAGAAATCAGCTTGAATTATATAAAAAAGCATTAGAGAAAGCATTAAATAAAAAGGTTTATAAAATGTATATTTATTCTGTATTTTTAGAAAAAGAAATTGAATTGTAATTTGAAATTTTATAAAATCTAAATTTAAAAAAGAAGTATTGCAAAAGAAAAAATAATAATATAAAATTTATACGAAAACTATGAAATAAATAGTAGAAATACGAAGGAGGAAAATGTATGAAAATAAAACAAACTAAAGGTATTACATTAATAGCATTAGTAATAACAATAATAATTTTATTGATACTAGCAGGAGTAACAATAACAATGTTAACAGGAGATAATGGAATACTAAAACAGGCAACAAATGCAAGAAAAACAAATAGTAAAGCAGAGTTTGAAGAACAAGTAAAGTTAGCAGTAATAGCATCAAGAGTAAATGATACAGCAAGTATAGATTTAAAAACATTAGATGAAGAAATAAATAAAATAAGTGGAACAACAATAACAAAATCAGCAGATAATAATTTACCATGGACAGTAAAAAAAGAAAATAATGAAGTAACAATAACAGCAGATGGAACAATAACATCAAATACAACAGGAAAAGATGATGGAAAAAAAGATGAAGACACAAAAATAGATTATGGAACAAAGAAACCGGAAGAAGATACAAGAACAGTAATAGAACAAGCAACAGCAGCAAAACCGGATGGTTCTACAATAGATTCAACAACAAATGAAAAGACAGGAATAGTAATGACAGATAGTAATCAAAGTGAATGGGTATGGGTAGAAGTACCAGCAACAGTATTTACAAGTGCAACAAATAGTACAGATTATGATAACATCAAAGCAGATTTAATATCATATGCAAGTGATTATAGAGAAGGAAAAAAAGGACAAGGATGTAATTGGAATGATGAATGGTATGCTATGGATGGAGAAACATTAGTAACAGCAAGTACAGAAGGGCTAACAGAAGTACAAAAGTTATTAAATAATGGATGTGGATTAACATATAATGAATATAATACAAATTATAATAAAATGTTAAGTAGTATATATACAAATAAGGGGTTTTATATAGGAAGATATGAAGCTGGAATAGTAGGTAGTGATGAGGATACAAGTTTAGCAAGATATAGTAGAACAGAAATAACAAGTAGTTCACCAAAAGCAGTAAGCAAAAAAGATATGATACCATATAATTGGATTCGTTGTAGTGATGCACAACAATTAGCAAATGGAATGAGTACAGGAAATAAAACAAGTAGTTTAATGTTTGGAATACAATGGGATTTAGTATGTAAGTTTTTAGAAGTAAAAGGTAATTGGGATACAACTGAGAATACAGCACAATATTATATAAAAGAAAATAGTTCAAGTTGGGGAAATTATAACAGTAGTACATTTACAATAAATAGTGCAAAAGCAAAAAAATATAATGATATTAACAATTCATGTGAGGATATAACAGGAGAAAAATCAGAAAGAATGCTGTTAACAACAGGAGCAAGTGAATATACAAATAAAATGAATATATATGATTTTGCTGGAAATGAATATGAGTGGACATTAGAGCACCGGTAGTCCTTGTAGTATCAGGGGAGGCTACTACAGTAACGGTTTCGACATTCCAGTTTCTTACCGCTATGGTAATAGTGACACGACTCTCAGCTACAGCGACTTTGGATTCCGCTCTTCACTTTATTAATGTAGATCTGTACTCTAAAGCTGTGATTAGAGTATAGCAATAAAATAGCTTTAAATAGAGTAATTGAATAAGAGTTACTAACGTATTTATAATTTAGTAAAAAAAAATTATATTTTATATGGTGATCGTATCATAAGTTATTCATAATCTAAATTTTAATTATTGTTGCAATTTATAGTATAATGTTTTTAATTTAAAAAATAAAAAAGGAGAAAATTATGAAAATATTAAATAAAATAAAGAAAATATTAACTTCGGTAATAATGATGCTAGTTGCATTACCTAGTAAAATTTTTGCTATAAATGAAATATCACCATCAACATGGTATGGATCACCTTCAACTAAAACAGAAGTAAGTGTGCCAATATATATAAAACCTATTTATTATGTTATGGTATTAGTAACTTTTATAATAGGAATAATTGTGTATTTATTAAAAAGTAAAAGTTCTAGAAAAAGAAAAATTATCACAGCATTAATAGTACTTGGAATTATGATAATTATAATTTCTGTTATGAAATATATAAGTATATAAGTAGCAATTATTTTATATAAGGAAGAAAAAAATGTTTAAAGAAATATATAAGTTAGGTGAATTAACTTTATTTGATAATTATAAAAAAAATCAAAGAGAATTGCATGAATTACGTGATTTATTATGGGAATGCACATTAACATGTAATGCAAATTGTAAACACTGTGGAAGTAGTGCGGAAAAAAGAAAATATGATGGTGAATTGTCAACAGATGAGATAAAGTCAGCATTTAAACAAATTGCTACTGATATGGATTCAAGTAAAATACAAATACATGTTACTGGTGGAGAACCTTTAGTAAGAAAAGATATATTTGAAGTGATGGAATATGCAACAAATGAATTAGGATTTCATTGGGGATTAACTACAAATGGTATTTTATTAAACGAAGAAAATATTCTAAAATTAAAAAAAGCTAATTTAGAAACTATTTCTATTAGTATTGATGGATTAGAAAATACTCATGATAGTTTTAGAGGAGTTCCAGGTTCTTATAATACAATTATAAAAAATATAAAGAATATAAAAAAAGAAAATTTTTTAAAACACCTTCAAGTAACTACTGTTTTTCATAAAGATAATATAAATGAATTAGAAGAGTTATATAATACTATGCTAGAATTAGGGTTAGACTCATGGAGAGTTGGACCAATGGATCCTATAGGAAGAGCAAATGAAAATAGTAATTTACTATTAAATGGAAAAGAAATAAAAAGATTACTTGATTTTGTTAAATTAAACAAAAAAAATAAAAAATTAAAAGTTTTATATGCATGTCCTGGTTTTTTAGGATTAGATTATGAAAAAGAAGTTAGAGAATCTTTTTTTGAGTGTAGAGCAGGAATAAGTGTTGCTAGTATATTATATAATGGAGATTTATTTGTATGCCCAGATGTACCTAGAATTAAAAGATTAATTCAAGGCAATATAAGAGTAGATAATTTCAAAGAAGTTTGGGACAATAAATATCAGGAGTTTAGAAATAAAGATAGAACAAAATGTGAAAAATGTTCTAAATGTAATGAATGGGAACATTGTTTAGGAGGAGCTTTTCATACATGGAATTTTGAAAAAAATGAACCTAATAGGTGCATTTATAATATGATTAATAATATAAATTAATCCAATATTCTAATTTTTATTACTGTTGCAATTGTTTTATAAATTTGTTATAATAATTATATGTTAGTAAGAAATGGAGAAAAAATATGGATAAATTAAAAAAATTTTTACTATATATAATTATAATACTTGCATTTTTTGCATTTTCAGATTTATTAATTAATATAGGATTAAATACAACATACAAAAAAATAGATGGAAAAAATAATATAGAACAAATAGATATTACTAGAGCAGAAGCAACATTAGTTAATGGAAGAATATTTGGAAAATTAAATACTCCAATGACTTCTGAATTATATAAAAAATATATAAAAATGGATTTATATTCTGATAATAATGTATTATTAGGAACTAAATATATCGAAATGAAAAGTTTGGCAACTAATAATAATTCATTTGAAACATATTTTAAATTTCAAAATGTGAAAAGATATGAAATAACTTTAGTAGATGAAAAAGCAGAAGAAAAAAGTGGAGAACTTTTTGATATAAAATTATCACAGACAGAAATTTTGTTAGGCGTAATAGTAGCCTTATTAGTAATATAATAAAAAATAAATAAAAACCTCTTAATTATTTAAAATTAAGAGGTTTTGTTTTTTAGGGATTAACATATAAAGTTTTATTATTAGAATAAATAACCATTCCTGGTTTAGATTTATTAGGCTTTTTTACATATTGTACTTTGCAGTAATCGACTGGAACATTATATGAATCTTTAGCCTTACTGTGTTTTGCTGCAATTTTGGCACATTTTATTAAAATGTTTTCATCAATTACATCTTTAGGATTATTTAATTTTAAAATAACGTGACTTCCATGAATATCTTTGGTATGAAACCATAAATCATTTTTATCTGCAAATTTCATTGTTAATAGATCGTTTTCCTTATTATTTCTACCAATATATATTTTATGATTATTAAACTCTTCAACTATTGGGTTAAAGGAAACTTTGATATCTGCTTTATTTCTGTTTTGTTTTTTCTTCTTTTTATTATTTTTCTTTTTAGATAAATTATTTTTAAATAAATCATTTTCTGAAATTTCCTCAAATATATCGTAAACATCATCTAAAGCTGTACAACTTTCTAATTCATATACAATACTTTCTAGATAGTTTAAATCGGAAATTGTTTCTAGTTTTTGAATAGAAACTATTTCTAAAGCATTTTTTAATTTATTATATTTTTTAAAATAGTGTTTAGCATTAGTATTAACAGTATATTTTTTATCTAAAGGTATTTTTATAAAATTATTATTATCATAATAATTTTCAACAGAAATTGAATCTAAGTTTTGGTTATTAAATTTATATAAATTAGCAGTTATTAGTTCTCCATATAATTTATATTTATCCATATCTTCACATTCTGAAAGTTTGTCACATATATTTTCTAATCTCTTTTTGTATTTTTTTAAAGTATCTAAAATTAATTTTAATATGCTATTTCTATAACTTTTAAAGTTTTCATTATTTTCTTTTAAATAATAGTAATCATCTAAAAAGAAATTTAAAGAAAGATTTTGAGAGTGGGTATTACTTAGTGATAATATATAATCTTTAGGATTATTTTCATTATCTGTTATTTTTATAAATTCTAAATTTTCTGAGCTAGTAGAAATTATATTAATTAAGTAATTATATAGTTTTTCTAAATCGTTTAGATTATTTACATTTATGTTTAAATTATTAATATGAAATTTAATAAATGAATTACTTATACCATTAAATTTAGAAGATATTATTTTGTCAAGACTTCGTATTTCTAAATCATTTTTTATTATATTATAAAATTCATTAAAAGATTTTATTTGTAATAGATCATATTTATTAGTTTGTGGTAATACGTATAATTTATTTGGAATTACATCTCTATAAGAAGTTTCAGATTTTATACAATGTTTTATGCTATCTATAATAATATTGTTTTCATCTAATAAAACAACATTACTATGTTTTCCCATTAATTCTACAACTAGTTTTTTATAAACAATTTCATTAAAGTCATTTAATGTTTCTAAATTTAAAGTTACAACACGTTCTAATCCATTCATTTCAATACTTTTTACATAACTTCCAATTAAATGTTTTCTAAGTAGCATGCAGAAATTAGGTGCAACATTAGGGTTAGATTTATTGTGTGTTGTAAGATTTATTCTATAATTACTAGAATCTATAGATATATTTAATGCAAAATGTGTTTTATTTCCATATAAACCTAATAATATTGTGTTTTTATCAGGTTGATAAATTTTATCTATTTTACAATCTATTAAAATATCTAATTCTTTTACAATTGATTTAGTTACAATTCCATCAAATGCCATAATTTTCTCCTTTATTTTTTATATAAATATATTAGCATAAAAACAAATAAATTTCTAGTTGGAATAAAAATAATTATTTAGATATTTTTTATTTTTCTTGTTATACACACTTAAAGTATGGTATAATTCATATGATAAAAAAAGAGGTGATTAGATGGCAAAGCCAATAGTAGCAATAATAGGAAAACCAAATGTTGGTAAATCAACATTTTTTAATTATATAGCAGGTAGCAGAATATCAATAGTAGAAGATACTCCAGGAGTTACAAGAGATAGAATATATGCAGAAACAAATTGGAGAGGAATAGACTTTACAATTATAGATACAGGAGGAATTGAACCAGAATCTGATGACATAATACTATCTCAAATGAGAGAACAAGCAAATATTGCGATAGAAATAGCAGATGTAATAATATTTTTAACAGATATAAGACAAGGTGTTACAGCAGCAGATCAGGAAATAGCAATAATGCTTAAAAAATCTAAAAAACCAGTAGTTTTAGTTTGTAATAAAGCAGATAATTTTGGAAAAGAGCCAGATGAAATATATGAATTTTATAATTTAGGTTTAGGAGATCCATATGCAATATCAGCAGCAAATGCAAAAGGAATAGGAGACGTATTAGATGCTGTTTATGAAAAATTTCCTAAAATGGATAATATAGTTGTTGATGAAAAAATAATAAAAGTAGCAGTAATAGGAAAGCCAAATGTAGGTAAGTCTTCATTAGTAAATAAAATTCTTGGTGAAAATAGAGCAATAGTAAGTAATATTGCAGGAACAACAAGAGATGCAATAGATTCAGAATTTGAAAATGAACATGGAAAATATGTGTTTATAGATACAGCTGGATTAAGAAAAAAGAGCAAAATAAAAGAATCTATAGAAAAATTTAGTATAATGAGATCTCTTTTAGCAATAGAAAGAGCTGATGTATGTTTAATGTTGATAGATGCATTAGAAGGAGTAACAGATCAAGATGCAAAAATTGCAGGTGAAGCACATGAAGCAGGAAAAGGTGTTATTATAGTTGTAAATAAATGGGATGAATATGAAAAAGAAACAGGAACATTAGAAAAATATAAAAAAGAAATATATGCAAAATTATCATATTTATCATATGCACCAATAATATTTATATCAGCAAAAACAGGACAAAGAGTAAATAAATTATTTGAAATGATAAATGAAGTGGAAAGACAAAATTCATTAAGAGTATCAACATCAGTTTTAAATGATGTTATAAATGAAGCAATAGCAATTGTACAACCACCAACAGATAAAGGAAAAAGATTAAAAATATTATATGGTACACAAGTATCAACTAAACCACCAACATTTGTTATATTTGTAAATAGTAAAGAATTATTCCATTTTTCTTATCAAAGATATTTGGTAAATCAAATAAGAAAAGAGTTTGGATTAGAAGGTACACCAGTAAGGTTAATTGCAAGAGAAAAAGGCGAAAATAAAGAATAGGAGTGAAATTTAATATGGTAACATATATAGTAATAGCAATAGTTGCATATTTAATAGGAAGTATAAATTTTTCAGTAATTTTAAGTAAAAAAATGGCAGGATTTGATGTAAGAGAAAAAGGAAGTGGAAACGCTGGAACAACTAATATGCTTAGGTCAGTAGGGAAAAAAGCAGCAGTAATAACATTAATATGTGATATATTAAAAGGAGTTGTTTCAATAGGAATAGCTATTATAGTTGGAAATATTGTAAAAGATTTAGATAAATCATTATTAGTTCAAATAGCAGGAATACTAGTTGTTGTAGGACATACATTTCCAATATTCTTTGGATTTAAAGGCGGAAAAGGTGTTGCAACATCATTGGGTGTAATACTTATGACTAATTGGAAAATAGGTTTAATTTGTTTGATATTCGCATTAGTATTAATGGCTCTTACAAAAATGGTATCAGTTGGATCAATTGCAGCTGCAATACTATTTCCTGTATTAACTATATTTTTAACAGATACTTTTATAGTAACAGAAGGAAGCAATTATTTTATATATAGTATTCTTTTAGCAATACTAGTTGCATTTAATCATAGAGAAAATATTAAAAGAATTTTAAATGGAACAGAAAATAAAATTAGTTTTAAAAATGCTAATTAAAAATGATTAGTTATTTAGAAAGGAATGTGAATTAAAGTGAAAAATGTGGCAATAATAGGAAGCGGAAGTTGGGGAGTTGCTTTAGGAATATATTTAGCAAGTTTAGGAAATAAAGTAAAAATTTGGTCATTTATGCAAGAAGAAGCAGACTTAATAAATAATGAAAAAAAATGCAAATTTTTGCCAAATGTAGAAATACCAGAAGGTGTTAGCTGTACAACAGACTATAAAGAAGCAATAGACGGATCAGATTTTATTTTACATGTAACACCATCAAAATTTACAAGAAATATAGTAAAACAATATAAAGAATATGTTACAAATCAACCGATAATAATATGTTCAAAAGGTTTTGAAAGTGATACTTTAAAAACTTTAGATCAAGTTATAGAAGAAGAAATGCCAAATGCAAAAATTGGTGTTTTATCAGGACCAAGCCATGCAGAAGAAGTTTCTATATTAATTCAAACAGTTTTAGTAGTCGCATCTAAACATGATGATGTTCTAGAATTAATACAAAATACATTTATGAGTAAAAAGATGAGAATATATACATCTAAAGATGTAAAAGGTGTAGAATTAGGTGGAGCATTAAAAAATATTATAGCATTTTGTGCTGGTGTTGCAGCAGGAATAGGACTTGGAGATAATGCATTTGCAGCATTAATAACAAGAGGATTGACAGAAATTTCAAGATTAGGTGTAGATTTAGGTGGAGAAAAAGATACATTTTATGGTTTGAGTGGATTAGGTGATTTAGTAGTAACTTGTTTAAGTGAGCACAGTAGAAATAGAAGAGCAGGAAAATTAATGGGACAAGGAAAGTCTTTGGAAGAAACAAAAAAAGAAGTTGGTATGACAATAGAAAGTATAGACAATATAGAAGTTGCTAAAAAACTAGCAGATAAGTATAATGTAGAAACACCAATAATAAATGCTGTTTATGATATGATACAAGGAAAACTAGATCCAAAAGCTGGAGTAGATATGCTAATGACAAGAGATAAAAAATTTGAATAAAATAAAGAGTTAAATAAATAATATATTTAGGAGGAATTTTATATGGATTTTTTTGATAAATTAGGAAAAAAGGCAAGTGAAACATACAAGGCAACTGCTGAAAAAACTGGAAAGATTGCTAAAGAAGCAAAATTAAAAATGAAAATGAATGAAAATAAATCACAAATTGATGAGTTATATAAGGAAATTGGAAGAAAAGTATACGAAAAACATGTAATAAAAGGAAATATTAATATTAAAAAAGATTTAGAAGAAGAATGTACAAAAATTGATGTTTTATCAGCTGAAATAGAATCATATTTAAAAGAATGTTTAGAACTAAAAGATTTAAGACAATGTCCAAAATGTAGTTCAAAAATTGAAAAAGATGCCAAGTTTTGTCCTCAATGTGGAGAAAAACAACCTGAACCAGAACCTGCAAAAGAAGTAGAGATTGTAAATGAGGATGAGGTTCCAAGTGAGGAAAAACCAGAAGAAAAAGCTGAAGATGTAAATGAAACAGAAGAAAAATAAATTTAAAAAATTTTTATATTTATGGATTTATAGAGTATAAATTTAAGTTTTCTATATATTGTTTTGTAATACCGCGTAGCGAGCAACCGGAGCGCTAGCGAAGGGCGAATGAAGCAGCCTTCCTTAGAAAAAAAGGATTACGAAGGCTGCGACAACAAGGTATAAAAAACAATATATAGAAAACAAAATAGTATATAAAGCTCTAAAAAATTATGTGAAAATAAGTGCCTCCAAAACATATAGAGACACTTATTTTTAATAAGGAAATCTTTCATACAAATACTTTATAATCTCATCAGCATTAATATCAGTAACATTTATATAAACACCCTCATCTAAACATACCCACATATTAATTTTAAAATCTTCATTGTTATCTATAAATGTACCAATTAATTCGGCCATTTCAACAGGATTTTTATATTCCTTTTCCCATTTTAAACAATCTATAATGTTTAATTGAGTTTCATAATATCTACTTAAAAACTTATTTATTTCACCTTTTTCATTACTATAAAAAATAACTGATGCTATCACAATAAAAATCTCCTCTTGTTATTATTATGAGAAAAATAAAAATAAATATACTGACATATATTTCAAATAAAAATTAAATATAAGAATAATAGTTTTATAAAAAGCAAATAATAACAAATAGGTGATAATAGTATGATAAAAAACAAAAAAATATTATTAGGTGTAATATTAATTTTAATTATTATAGCATCAGTTTTTGGAGCATCTTTTATAAAATTTAAAAGTAAAGATAATAAATGGAATGATGATAAAGAAAAAACTGTTTCTGAAGTTAGATATTTAGAAACTAAATTAACATCATTATTAAATGCTATAAATAATATAAAATATGAAAATTATAAAGTTATGGAAAGTAAAATAGATGAAACAGAAAGTTCTTCTAACTCAACTAAATCTAGTGGAAGAAGTGATTCTTCTAATATGAACTCAGGAGAATCAAAAAGTAAAACTAGCTCACAAAGTTCTGGAGAAAGCGATTCTGAACAAACGGGGGAAGAAAAAGAAAGCTCTCAAACAAAATATACACTAGAAAAAACATCAACATTATCTAATTCTTCAAAAGAAATCAATTGGGATAAAATTAAAAGTGAAGTTGAAATATTATATTCTGTAATTCCTACTACAACCCTTGATTTATATAGTTTAAATATAGATCAAAATGAAATTTTACAGTTTAACAAGGATTTTGATAATTTAACATCATCTGTAAAAAATGAAGATAAAGAAAAAACACTAGAAAGATTATCTAAATTATATGGATATTTGCCTAAATACTTAGAAAAAATATATGAAAACGAAACTTATACAAATATAGTTAAAACAAAATCTTATGTAGTAAGTGCTTATAGTATTGTTGATACAGAAAATTGGAACCAAATATCTGAATATGTAAAAAAAGCTATAGAAAGCTATTCTAGTGTATTAAATAATATTACAACTGATTCTAAAACATATAATGTAAATAAAGGATATATTTTATTAAATGAATTACAAAATGCTGTAAATATGAAAGACAAAGAAATATTTTTAATTAAATACAAAAATTTACTAGAAGAATTTAATTCTATATGATATAATAGTAGTCGAGTAAATTGAGTAGTCGCTGATACAATTCGAAAGAATGTATGAGAGGAAAGTCCGGGCTCCATAGAGCAAAGATGCTAGATAACGTCTAGTGAGGGAAACCTTAAGGAAAGTGCAACAGAAAATAACCGCCAATTTTTGGTAAGGGTGAAAAGGTGAGGTAAGAGCTTACCGCCAATATGGTGACATATTGGGTCAATGTAAACCCCATCTGGAGCAACACCTAAATAAGAAGATTAAGTCTGCTCGACGCCTTCTTAATTGCGTGGCTTGAAATATATAGTAATATATATTCTAGATAAATGACTACTTTAAAAGACAGAACCCGGCTTACAGATTTGCTTTATATGAAAAAAGACAGGTAATACCTGTCTTTTTTTGTTGATAAATATCCAGAGCTTATTTAACACATTTACCGTTGATGTAAATATGTTTATTTTCAGGAACGGTTATATTTTCAATCGGATTATTAAAAGTTCCACAAATGCATACATCATCATATGCGGTAATGCTAAAACACCTGCAATTTCCTGTTATTAACACATAACCCCCTGAGATTATTGAATAACAAGAACAGTTACCTCCGCAAAGAAGATCCTGATCAACTTTGATGTCTCCTTTTGCTTCGATGGAACCAGAAACTTCAATACTGCCACCATTTCTGATTTCAATATTTCTGGAAGATAATGAACCTTCTACAGAAAAGTTTCCATAACAGTTGATGTCATGTGCTTCAAAAGAAACGTTTACATTGAAATCATCATTGCAAAACATTACGCCAAGAACCCGAACAATTTTTGGCATTTCTTCTGGTATTAATTGTTTTTTTTGTTCCATGATATTTACCTCCTTAAAGATACTAAACATTATGTTACTTATATAGTATACCATGTAAATCATCAAAAGTAAATATTAAACAACTAAGTTAGACATATCATTAGGAAGTTGAGCAATTATTTGAATATTATTTTTATATATAGGATGAATAAAATTAATATTGTAACAATGCAAAGCTTGTCTATTAATTAACTTACTTTCTTTACCATACAAACTATCGCCTAAAATAGGATGGTTAATTGAAACTAGATGTACACGAATTTGATGAGTTCTACCAGTTAATAAAATGCACTTTATAAAAGAATAATTATTAAATTCTTTAAGAACTTTATATTTGGTTATAGATTCTTTTCCATTTAAAGAAATACATCTTTCTATTATACTATTTTCTTTTCGTGCTATAGGTTTATTAATTGTTCCAGATTTTTCATCAAAGTATCCCTCAACAATAGCTAAATATTCTTTTTTAAAATTATTATTTTTCATTTGATTTATTAAACATTCTTGAATGTATTCGTTTTTTGCAAAAATAACAATTCCAGAAGTATTTCTATCAAGTCTATTAACAGGTCTAATTTTCTTTTTTAGTCCAATTTTATCAAAATAAAATTTTATTCCATTACTTAAAGAATTATCATAATGCAATATTGATGGATGAACTGCAATATTAGCTGATTTATTAATTATTAGTAACCAATCATCTTCATATAAAATATCTAAATTCATTTCTTTAGGAACTATATTTTCGTTATTTTCTTCATAGTCAAAAGAAATAGTTATTTTATCTTTAGGTTTAACGGAATTTCTTGTGTCTGTTATAACACCATTTATTGATATTTTTTTCAAATTCACTAGTTTAGAAAATAATCTCGAAGAAATATTAAATTCATTTTTTAAAATTTGATTTATGTTTGTATAATTATCATCTTTTTTTACTATATATTCTAAATTCATAAAAACTCCTCATATGAGTTAATTATATAATCAAAATAGAAAAAATACAATTATAATTAAAATTATTGTAAACTTATTAGCAAACATTGTTGAAAAAAGATTTTTTTTAATATATAATGTCAAAAGAAAGAGAGGGTGTTTATGCTATTAGTTAATGCAATAAAACATATATGTTTAGTTACAAGACACAGATGGCATGTATTCGTATTATGTTGTAAAATAGGATTGCCAGTAAGAGGATTATTACATGATTTATCAAAGTTTTCGCCAACTGAATTTTGGGAAAGCATAAAATATTATAATGGAAAAAGAAGTCCAATAGTTGTATGTAAAGAAAAAAATGGATATTCTAAAGCATGGTTGCATCACAAAGGAAGAAATAAACATCATAGTGATTATTGGGTAGATGTATCATTATTACCTTATGTACCTATAATTCCATATAAATATACAGCTGAAATGATATGTGATAGATTATCTGCTGGAATTACATATAAAGGAAAAGATTTCTTTAAAGAATATCCTTTAGAGTATTGGAAAGGTGAAAGAAATAAATTAGTTATAAATGAAAATGTTGCAAATATGTTAACAGAAGTTTTTACACAAATAAGTGAAAAAGGAGTTAATCCTGTAATGACTAGAAAAAATATAAAAGCTTTATATAAAAAACATTGTATAGATAAATAATAATAAGGAGTTAGCAATGAGAATAAGATACAAACCATGGGCAAGACCAGAATTAGAAGCAAGCAGTTTTTATGAAGATAATCCAGAAGAATATAAGGGAAAATGGAAAGAAAAATTTAAAAATAAAGAAAATCCAATTCATTTAGAATTAGGTTGTGGAAAAGGACAGTTTATATCAAGACTAGCGAGTAAAAATTCTAATATAAACTATATAGCTATAGATTTAGTTGATGCTATGTTAGGATTAGCTAAAAGAAATGTAGAAGAAGAATATAAATTGCAAAATAAAGAAGTTGATAATTTAATATTAACAAGATTTGATATTGAAAGAATATTGTTAATATTAAATAAAGAAGATAATATAAAAAGAATATATATTAATTTTTGTAATCCATGGCCAAAAGGAAAACATAGAAAGAAAAGACTTACACATACAAGACAACTTGAAAAATATAAAGAATTTTTAAATGATAATGGAGAAATATATTTTAAAACAGATGATGATGATTTATTTAATTCAAGTTTAATATATTTTGAAGAAGCTGGATTTGAAATTATAAAAAAAACATATGATTTACATAGTGAAAGTGATTTTTGGGATAACATAGAAACAGAACATGAAAAAATGTTTTCAGAACAAGGAATAAAAATTAAAGCATTAATTGCTAAAAGAACATAGAAGAAACAAAAAGGTATAGGAGTATACTATTTTCTCTACAAAAAGTTATAAAAAAATTAAAAGATAATTAGAAATTTGTAATAAAAGAGTTTAATGATTTTTAGAATTATTAAACTCTTTTTACATATAATTAATTGAGGTGAATAAAGTGGCTTATTCAGAAAGAGAACTTTTAGCAAGAATTGTACAATGTGAGGCAGGAGGAGAAGGAAATAATGGAATGAAAGCAGTTGCAACAGTTATTATGAACAGAGTAAATGTTTCTACAGGTGAATATGCACGAATATCACAAAATGGAAATATAAGAAATATTATATTTCAGACAGGGCAGTTTGATTGTGCTACTGATAATTTGTTTGGAAGATATAATCCACAAAATATTTATAATATGAATCCAACTGATATTCATTATTATATAGCAGATTGGGCATTATCTGGAAATAAATTACCAGAAATAGGAGAATGTTTGTGGTATTTGAATCCATTTAGTCCAAATTGTGAAAATACGTTTCCTAGAAATGGCTCAGGTACATTTCATACAAGATTAGGAGATCATTGTTTTTATAGGCCAACATCTCAATACGAAAATACATAAAAGGAGGAAAATATGGAAGAGGAAGTTAAAAAAAATATAAATAATGAAAATAGAAATGTAGAAACAAATCAAGAACCAGAGATATTAACAAATCCAATATATACACCTGCATTCTTAAGAGAGCAAATTGGAAAATTAATGAGAGTTGAATTTTTAATTGGAACTAATAATTTAGTTGATAGAATAGGAATTCTTCAAGATGTTGGTGCAAGTTATATTTTACTTAGATCTTTTGAAAACGATTCTTTAGTATATGCAGACATTTATTCTATAAAATTTATAACTATATCAACTACAAGTTCAGTTTTTAATATGCAAAATTCAAATTACAATATGCAAAATTACAATAATCAAAATTATAGTATACCAAATAGATATATGTTTTAAACATATATCTATTTTAGTATGCAATAATTTTTGCTTAAAATTAATAAATATATATATAACTTAATAGAGAATAAAAAAAGAAGAGGTTAAATTCCTCTTCAAGCAGTGGAAACTTAATTATTAATAATTATTAATATTCCACTATTTTCCGCCCCTAAGAAAACAATGAAAACAAATTAAAAATAATAGTTTCCACTGCCCCTACGGAGGGATTGTGAAGAACGTTCCACCGGAACGTACAAAAAATATATTATCATAATATGTTACGAATGTCAAGAAAAAGTAATTTGTAAATTAAATGTTTGAAATTTAAAAAAATAATGATATAATAAACAAAATTAAAATAAAGTTATTACGGAGAAAAAAATGAAAGAAATAAAAGAATTAGTTGATGAATGTTATGGATGTGTAAATAAACCTTGCCAATCAGGATGCCCATTAAATAATGATACAACAGGTTTTATAAAATTAATGAAAGAAGAAAAATATAAAGAAGCATATGAATTGCTATGTGAAACAACTGTATTACAGCCTATATGTGGAAGAATTTGTCCACATACAAAACAATGTCAAGGAAGTTGCATTAGAAGATTTAAATTTGATTCTGTAGAAATAGGAAAACTAGAAGCATATGTAGGAGATTTAGCAATAAAAAACGGATGGAAAATACCTAAAAATACAGAAGTAAAACAAAATAAAAAAATTGCAGTAATTGGTGGTGGACCTTGTGGATTAACATGTTCTGCCTTTTTAGCAAAAGAAGGATATGATGTAACAATATTTGAAAAATCATCTAAACTTGGGGGAATAATAGAACATGGAATTCCAGAATTTAGGTTAGAAAAAGAAGTTTTAGAAAATACAGTACAAAAAATATTAGAACTTGGAATAAAAGTAAAAAATGAAATAGAATTAGGAAAAGATTTAGAAATAGATGAACTAAAAAAAGAATATGATGTTATATTTTTAAGTTTTGGTGCAAATATATCTTCTAAAATGAATATAGAAGGCGAAAATAAAAAAGGAGTATATGGAGGAAACGAATTATTAGAAAATAAGAATTTTCCAGAGTTTAAGAACAAAAAAGTTGCAGTAATTGGTGGCGGAAATGTAGCTATGGATACTTGTCGAACAATAAAAAAATTAGGAGCTGAAAATGTAACTGTTATATACAGAAGAAGTGAACAAGAAATGCCAGCAGAAAAAAAAGAAATAGAAGATGCAAAAAAAGAAGGGGTAGAATTTTTATTTCAAACAAATATATTAAAAATATTAGGTAAAGATAAAGTAGAAAAAGTAGAATGTATAAAAACAGAACTTGTACAAAAAGAAGGCGAAAAAAGATTATCTCCTGTAAATATAGAAAATAGCAATTTTATGTTAGATATTGATTATGTTATTATGGCAGTAGGATCAAAAGTAGAAGAAAAATTAGTTAATAGTTTAGGATTAGAAATTACTAAATATGGTAATATAAAAATAGATGAAAATGGACAAACATCAGATGCACAAATATTTGCAGGTGGAGATTTAGTAGGAGAAAAAAGTACAGTTGCTTGGGCTGCAAGATCAGGTAGAAATGCTGCATATGCAATTAATGAATATTTAAAAAATAAATAAATTAGAGGGTATAAAATGGAATTAGAAGAAGTAGTTCAAAATAAAGATAACAAAGAATATATGTTAAATGCTGTTAAAGAAAAAGGAAAATGGTTAGAATATGCATCAGATGAATTAAAAGATGATAAAGATATAGTAATAGAAGCATTAATGCAAGATGGAGAAGCTTTAGAATTTGCAAGTGACAGATTAAAAGGCGATAAGGAAATTTTAATGCTTGCTATAAAAACTGCACCATGGACGATTTGTTATGCATCAGATAAATTAAAAGCAGATAGAGAATTAATATTAAATTGTGTAGAAAGTTATGGACAAGCTTTGTATTTTGCAAGTGAACGTTTAAGAGATGATGACGAAATTGTAACAAAAGCTGTTACAAATAAAGGATTAATAATAAAATATGCTAGTAATAGAATATTACATAATAAAGAAATTGCTAAAATTGCAATTGCTCAAGATAAAAGAGCTTTTGATTTTTTGCCAAGAGAATTAAGAGAAGAAATAAATAAAGAAAACGAAAATAATGAATAGTAATTTAAAGAGCAAGTGATAATACTTGTTCTTTTTTTATATTATAGGAAAGTTCTCCGAACTTCCTATAATATAAATATATTGCACAGAAATTT
>CAKPIA010000004.1 GCA_934162205.1 uncultured Clostridia bacterium | reverse complement strand
TTATTTAATTTTTAATAAAATAATTATTTTAATTAAAATCTATTAAAAATTTTTTATCTCAATTAATAAAAAAATTTATTATAAATAATTTAAATTTTTATAATTTCTTTTTATATATATTAATTTTTATTTTATAAATATTCTATTAATATTTTTTAATTATTTCACTTAATAATAAATTTAATATAATATATTCATAAAAAATGATTTATTTAAATTTTAATTTTTTAAATTATACGATTTTTAATTATTCTTTCAAAAATAAAATTTTTGAAGTCTTAAAATAAATTCTAAGTCATTTATTTTTTATTATCTTATTGTTTACTTCTTTAAAAATTTTCTTTATCCATCTCTTTATGTTTTAGTGTTTTATGTTTACTCGTGTATATAAATATTTGGCTTTATACCACTATTTTCAATTTAAAAATCTATTTTTCTAAACTCCAGTAACCCGTTATCTTTCCTCCATGTGATATGCTTTAAATTTAGCATATCGATTTTCAAAATTGTAGCATTATGTTTACTATTTGACTTTTTTTCTCTATTTATAAATATCACTATAATCTTAAAAACATTCCTTCTTTTTTAGTGTTTATGTAACCACCAAAAATAGTCAGAATATTTTTTCACACTTTATATTTTTATACATATAATATTATAAAAGTCAGGTGATAATATGAATAATATTTATGGATGTAATAATAATTTAATAGAAAATAGAGGTGATAATCCACCTCCAAAGAAAAATAAATTTAATTTTAAAAAAATAAAAAATAATACAATTAATTCTTTAAATAATGTTGAATATTTTTTAAATAATTTTAATAATTTTTATAAATATATAAAATTATATAAAATATTAAAATAAAATGTATAAAAATAAATATTAATATTTATTTTTTATTTATTATAAATTAAATTCTAACATATACATCTTTAAAATTATCATTTTGATTTCCATCAATTAATATTTTAATTGAATTAACTTCTGTTAATTCTGTTAATGTATTTACTATACTATTTATTATTTTATTTTTTAATTCTTCATCATTATTATAATTTAAAAATTCTTTTGAAAAATCTATAGTAACGCAATTATCTTTTATAGTACAACGATTTACTTTTACATTCTCTGGTATTAGTCTTTCTAATTTTTCATTTTTTGGTCCTTGAATTAATAAAGAAACAATTTCATTATAAGGATTATTTATTAATTTAGATGCATCAATTAATCTTGCTTCTGTAGATATCTCATTATTTTCTTTGTTTTTAAAATACAAAGTTACAATAGTTTGTCTATATTGTTGATCATTAATTTCTTCTTGAGGTACATATTCTTTAATTTGATTCTCTGTTGTTTTTCCTCTTAAATATTTAATTCCAAAATATCCACCAACTGCAATTATTATAAAAATACTAATAAATAAAAATATTATTCTTTTTCCTTTCATATAAACCTCCTTTAATTTATTAATAATAATTATTATTAATAAATTACTTTTAGAACTATTATTGGACAAATATCATAAATAATTTTAATAAAAATATATTAATAAAACCACATTATAAAATTACTCCAAACTATTATTTTATTATATTTATATATTTAAAATTTCTACAAAATATGATAAAATATTCCTAAAATAATTATAGGAGAAAAAATATGCTATTAACCGAAGAAAAAGAAGAAAAAGAAGAAAAAAAAGAAAATGCTATTTCAAATTCAAATTATAATTTACAAAACCAAAATATAATTAATACAGTAAAAGATTTGAATATATTAAAAACATACTTAATATTAATAGGATTATTTATATTAATATTATTACTTACTTTTATTGGATTTTCTTTTTATGTTTATAAAAGCTCTACTTTTGCAAATGGAATTTTAGTGAAAGATATTGATATATCTGGATTGACTTATAACAAAGCAAAAATAAAAATTGAAAATTATTTAAATGATAATATGGCAGAAAATATAACTTTAAAACATAATGATTATACAACAACCATAAATATGGAACAATTGGAAGCAACATTTGATATTGCTGGTTCTTTAGATATTGCATATAATTATACTAGAAATAATAATTTTTTTATTAATGATTTAAATACAATAAAATTATTCTTTTCACCTATAAATATTGAACCACAACTAGTTTATAATGAAAAACAATTAATAAGCTCATTAGAAGATATATCAACAAAATTACCTGATACTGTTATAGAAAGTAGTTATTACATAGATGGAAATAATTTAATAATTACTTCTGGAAAAACAGGTTCAATAGTTGATATTAATTTGACAAAAAATACAATTATAAATTCAATATATGATTTATCATATTCAAATAACACTTTAGAAATTTCTACTGAAAGTAAAGAACCACAAAAAATAGATATAGATAAAATACATAATGAAATATATAAACAACCTGTAAATGCATCATATCAAGAAAATCCTCGTGCAGTTATTGCATCTGAAAACGGTCTTGATTTTGCAATTTCTACAGAAGAAATAAACAAATTATTAGAAACAAAAAAGGACGAATATATAATACCATTAAAAACACTATATCCAAATATAACAACAAGTATGTTAGGTATGAAAGCCTTTCCAGATTTATTATCTACTTTTAGTACTAGATATGTTACTTCAAATAAAAATAGAACTACAAATCTTAGACTTGCTGCTAATAAAATAAATGGAACTGTTATTATGCCTGGAGAAACCTTTTCTTTTAATAAAATTGTAGGAAAAAGAACAATAGAAGCAGGATATAAAGATGCTGCAATCTATCAAGATGGAAAAGTTGTTGATGGTCTTGCAGGTGGTATTTGTCAAATATCATCAACGTTATTTAATGCAGTTGTTTATGCTAATTTAGAAATAACAGAAAGAAGGAATCATCAATTTGTTCCATCTTATGTAACAGCTGGAAGAGATGCAACTGTTGTATATGGAGCACAAGATTTTAAATTTAAAAACACTAGAAATTATCCTATTAAAATAGTTTGTTCTGTAAATAATGGAATTGCAAAATTTGATATATATGGATTAAGAGAAAATAATGAATATGAAGTTATAATTACATCTAAAGTAACAAGTAGAACTTCAAAATACATCTATTCTACAACATGGAAAACACTTAAACAAAATGGTCAAACTATAAGTTCAAAAGTTATATGCAAAGACACATATAAAACACATTAATTTTTCCATATTCTGCCTTTGACAAAATGCCAATTTCCGTATACAATAAGAGAGAAAATTATGGGGAAAAGACAAAAAAAGGAGTAGTTGAAATGAATAATATTTTACATATCGGATTAGATGTTGGATCCACAACAGTAAAAATTATAGTAATGAATGATAAACTTGAAACAATATATAATGATTATAGAAGACACTTTTCTGATACAAAAAATACAGTTTGTACTGTATTAGAAGAATTATGTGAAAAATATCCAAATGATAAATTTACATTAGCGTTAACTGGTTCTGGTGCTATGTCTGCAGCAAATTTTTTAGGAGTAAAATTTATACAAGAAGTTGTATCTTGTAAAAGAGTTGTAGAAAAATACATTCCTAAAACAGATGTAGTAATAGAACTTGGTGGAGAAGATGCAAAAATAATATATTTTGATAAATCTATTGAACAACGTATGAATGGTACATGCGCAGGTGGAACTGGAGCATTTTTAGATCAAATGGCATCACTATTACATACAGATACAGCTGGATTAAATGAACTTGCAAAAAAACATACAATGATATACCCAATTGCATCTCGTTGTGGTGTTTTTGCAAAAACAGATATACAACCACTTATAAATGAAGGAGCTGCAAAAGAAGATATAGCAGCATCTATATTTCAAGCTGTAGTTAACCAAACTATTAGTGGTTTGGCATGTGGTAGACCAATTAGAGGAAATGTTGCATTTTTAGGAGGTCCTCTTAATTACCTACCAGAATTAAGAAAAAGATTTATAGAAACATTAAATCTACAACCAGACGAAATAATTGTTCCAGAAGAAGCTCATCTTCTAGTTGCAAAAGGAGCAGCTTTAGATTCTGTTGATTCAGATTTAATAACAGTAGATGAATTAAAACAAAAAATAGAAAATTTAAAAAATTCTCAAGATAATACAACACATCCATTAGAACCATTATTTAAAGATGAGAAAGAATATGAAGAATTTAAAAAAAGACATGATAAAACAAAAGTAGAAAAGAAAGACCTATCAACTTATAAAGGAGATGCTTTTATAGGTATTGATGCAGGATCTACAACTACAAAATTAGTATTAATAGATACTGAAGGAACTTTATTATATTCATCTTACGGAAGCAACGAAGGAAATCCTTTACAAAGTGTTATTAAAATGCTTGAAGATTTATATAATATTTTACCTGAAAATGTAACTATAAGATATAGTGGTGTTACAGGATATGGAGAAAAATTAATACAAACAGCATTAAATATTGACTTAAATGAAATAGAAACAATAGCACATTATACAGCTGCTAAAAAATTCGAGCCAGATGTTACAAGCATTGTAGACATTGGTGGACAAGATATGAAATATATTAAAATGAAAAACAATGCAATTGACAATATAATGTTAAATGAAGCATGTTCATCAGGATGTGGATCATTTATAGAAACATTTGCAAAAAGTTTAAATTTAGATATATCAGAATTTGTTAAAGAAGCAATACATGCAAAAAGACCTGTAGATTTAGGCTCAAGATGTACTGTATTTATGAACTCAAAAATAAAACAAGCTCAAAAAGAAGGATATTCTGTTGGAGATATTTCAAGTGGTCTATCTTATTCTGTTATAAAAAATGCTATTCAAAAAGTTATGAAAGTAAGAAATGTAGAAACACTTGGAAATCATATAGTCGTACAAGGTGGAACATTCTATAATGATGCTGTTTTAAGAGCATTTGAAAAAATAGTAGGAAAAAATGTAATAAGACCTGATATAGCAGGACTTATGGGAGCCTATGGTATGGCTTTACTTTCTAAAGAACAATATGAAACTAATTTAGATATGGAATATGTTTCTACAATATCAAAATTAGAAGATTTACACAATTTAGATATAAAAGTAACACATACACGTTGCAACAGATGTGAAAATCACTGTAAATTAACAGTTAATAGATTTAATAATGGTGCTACATATATATCAGGAAATCGTTGTGAAAAAGGTGCTGGTATTGTTTCAAATAATGCCAAATTGCCTAACTTAGTACAATTTAAGTACAATAGAATTTTTGATTATAAACCTCTAGAAGAACAATATGCTGTAAGAGGAACTATAGGAATCCCTAGAGTTCTAAACATGTACGAAGATTATCCATTTTGGTTTACATTCCTTACAGAATTAGGATTTAGAGTTATAATATCAGAAAAAAGTACAAGAAAAACATATGAAAAAGGTATGGAATCTATGCCTTCTGAATCTGTATGTTATCCTGCAAAACTTGCACATGGACATATAGAAAGTCTAATAGAACAAGGAATTAAAACAATATTTTATCCTTGTATGCCATATTCTAGAAAAGAATATGAAAAAGCAGATAATAAATATAACTGCCCAATAGTTATATCTTATTCTGAAGTTATTAGAAATAATGTAGAGGATTTAAACAAAAATAAAATTAAATTTATTAATCCATTTTTACCATTTGATTGTAAAAACTTAGTTAAAAAAATTATGGAATTAGATGAATTTAAAGAATATAATTTTACAAAACAAGAGCTAATAGAAGCTGCAAAAAAAGCAGAAGCAGAATATCAAAAATGTAAAGAAGATATTAGAAATAAAGGAAAAGAAACAGTTAGATACATAGAAGAAAATAACTTAAAAGGTATTGTTTTAGCAGGTAGACCTTATCATATAGACCCAGAAATAAACCATGGAATTGATACATTAATAACATCTTTAGGACTTTGTGTATTAACAGAAGACAGTATTTCACATCTAGTCCAAGCCAAAAGACCTTTAAGAGTTGTTGACCAATGGGTATTCCATGCTAGACTTTATGCAGCTGCAGACTTTGTTGGTAAACATGACAATCTAGAATTAGTACAATTAAATTCATTTGGTTGTGGTGTTGATGCTGTAACAACAGATCAAGTAGAAGAAATACTTTCAAGTTATAATAAAATGTATACATTAATAAAAATAGATGAAGTTAATAACTTAGGTGCTGTAAGAATTCGTATAAGATCACTTTTAGCAAGTATAAATAAACGTATAAAAAGTAAAGAACAAGAAAAAGACTTAGGTGACTACGGAATTAAAAAAAAGATCTTTACTAAAGATATGAAAAAAGATTATACAATATTAATTCCACAAATGGCTCCTATACATTTTGAATTATTAGAAACAGCAGTTGCCGCTTCTGGATATAAAGTAGAATTATTAAGAGAATGTACTCAACATACAGTAGAAACAGGATTAAAATATGTAAATAATGATGCTTGTTATCCATCAATACTAGTAACGGGTCAAATGATAGAAGCACTTCAATCTGGAAAATATGACCTAAATAAAACAGCATTAATAATGTCACAAACTGGTGGAGGATGTAGAGCAACAAACTATATCGGATTTATTAGAAAAGCATTAAAAGATGCAGGATTTGAAAATATTCCAGTTATTTCATTTAATGTTGTAGGTATGGAAAAAATGCCTGGATTTAAAATAACAATTCCTTTAATTGAAAGACTTATAAAAATGGTCATATATGCAGATTTACTACAAAAAATGCTTACAAAAAATAGAGCATATGAAGTAAATAAAGGAGAAACACAAGCATTGTTTGACAAATGGATGGAAAAATGCAAAAAATTACTTATAAAATCATCAAATAATGAATTTAAACAAAGTATTTATGATATAGTAAATGATTTTGAAAAAATAGAATTAGATACAACAATAGAAAAACCAAAAGTTGGTATAGTTGGTGAAGTATTAATAAAATATCATCCTTTTGGAAATAACTATGTAGCAGACTTATTAGAAAAAGAAGGAGCTGAAGTTGTATTACCAGATTTTATGGGATTTGTTAAATTTATGGCAACACATAAAATAACATTTAATTCTTTACTAAATATAAATAAAACTTCTGCAAAAATTTCTAAAGTTGCTATTAAATTAATAGATTTATTAGAAAAAGATTTAAGATTAGCATTAGCTAATTCTAAGAAAAATTATTTACCTCCATGTGATATTTGGCATTTAGAAAAACAAGTAAAAGATGTTTTATCTATTGGAAATCAAACAGGTGAAGGTTGGTTTTTAACAGCAGAAATGATAGAATATATTGAAAATGGAATTCCAAACATTATATGTGTTCAACCATTTGCTTGTTTACCAAACCATGTAGTTGGAAAAGGAGTTATTAAAACAATAAGAGCAAAATATCCAGATGCAAATATTTCTCCTGTAGACTATGACCCTGGTGCAAGTGAATCTAACCAAACAAATAGAATAAAATTACTTATGACTGTTGCAAAAGATAATTTAAAATTAAAACAAAAAGAAAAATTAGCAACAGAAAAAGAAAATGAAACTATAGATTTACAAAATGAAAGAACAAAAATTACAGAATAATTAAATATTTATTTTATAAAAACGGATTAGAGTTAAAATCTAATCCGTTTTACTTATATTATTTTTTTATTAAATTTTTAATATTTTCTATATTTTTTATTGTTTGGTTATAACCTAATTCATATAATTCATCAATTTTACTCATATCTAATAATGATGTTTTTTTGCTTTTAAATTTTACCATATAATCAACTCCATCTAATTCATAATTAGATAGCTCTCTACATAATAACTGAATTGATCTATCTGCTACATCTATAAAATTTTTACAACATCTTTCATCTACATCATTTTCAAAAACAAAACTTAATACTTTGTCTGCCCCTATATCTTTAGTTTCTTTCCATGGCACATTTTCTCTAATTCCACCATCTAATAATTTTGTATGTTTATAATCACATGGAGAAAAAACAACTGGATAACTACAACTCGCTCTTACTGCTTTTCCAATATCTATATCATTAATATATTCCATTTCATCTGAAAATGATTTTCTATCCATTTTTGAAGTAAAACAATATAATTTACCATTATGCATATCAACACTTGGAATAATAAGTGGCATTTTAATATCTTGTATATTTTCTATATTCTTTTTTATACATACTTTATTTATTAATTTTTCAATTTGTTTTCCTGAATTTAAACCATCTATTATTATTTTTCCTGTAAAAATAATACCAAAAACACATTTAAATATATTTTTAATGTCTATATATTTTATTTTTTTACAATACTTTTTAAAAATATTATATATTTCATCTGTTGTGTATCCACTTGCATATAATGCTGCAACTATACTTCCAGATGACGTTCCAGATATATATTGAAATTTTATATTATTTTCTTCTAATGCCTTGATTGCTCCTATATGTGCTGCTCCTTTTACTCCTCCACCTGCTAAGCAAATACCTAATTTCATAAAATCACCTTGTAAAATATATTCAGGACCTTTAATAATATTACTATTATATAGAATATTATTAAAGGTCCTATTTTATTGCATAAAAAACGAAATTACAAAATTGGTTCCTTCTTTAAATTTCATTAAAACTTTTATAGTTTTTACTTCACTTTTCTTGCTTTCGCCTTCTATCTCATCTGTATTTACTTTTAAATCACAACTATATGTTGATCCTTGCACTTTAAAATTGCTATATTCTGCATTACTAATATCTGAAAGATTTTCTTTAATATATTGTTCTAATTTATTCAATGTATTATAATTATTTTTCTTGAAGTTATCATCTAATTTTGAATACACATATTCATAATCTTCTTTATCTATTGCAGTAATGATTTTCGTAAAATTCAATTTAAACTTTTGATAATTATTTGAGCTATTATACTTATCAACAAATTCTGGATAATCGGATGTATATGTATCTAACATCAAATCATAATTCATTACTCCTCTATCATTAAATATATAATAATTATTATCATCATCAATTAATACATATTCTTTATATCCATTTTCTTGATACATTTTATATTTACTAAGCTTTCTTTTTAAAAGATAATTTTCTTTTTCTTTTAATATTTTTACATATTCTTCTAATGTTTTGTTTTTAGCTTTTTTATATTCACTATTTAAATCATTATATAGTTGTTCCTTTGCATATGTCAAAGTATTTTTATACTTATTAAATAATTCTTTTGAAATTTTTTCTTCTGATACTGTTGAGTTATTGTTTAATTCTATTTTATTAAATTCATTAGCAACTATATTATTTTTATTTGTTTTTTCTATTTCATCACCTTGTTTTAAATCTAAATATTTATTTTCTTCTAAATATTTAGGTGGAAAAATAGAAAATGTATTATTAGAAGTATCAATATTTACTATTAAACCAGATGTTTCACTTGTGAATTTTTCATTATTTAAAAGTAAACCATATACAATGTATTGTTCTATATTATCAGTATTCTTTTGTTTATATATTGTTTTTATTTCAAATGAAGAGTTTTTATAATCTTTATAATATTGATCTAGATTATTTTCTGTTAATCCCTTCTTATTTAAAAATTCTTCATCTAAAACTTGATAAACTTTAGCCAGGTTTTCTTTAGATAACTTCTTTTTTTCTTCTTTAATATTTACATTTGATTCATACATATCATCATATTGATTACTTATAATTGTATTATTTAATAAACTAAAATACTTATCAACACAAGTCTTTATATCAAAATATTCATAATATTCACTTATTTTAGATAAATTTTGTGTCGTATTATTAACTCTATCTTCTTTTAATTTATTAATATATTCTAAAGTTTCTTCATCTTCAACTACTTCACTATTTTTCTTATTAAATAAAAATACACTTATACATATAATCAATATAATAATAACAATAAAGCAAATTATTATACCTATTTTCAAAGTCTTATCTTTCATTTAAATCTCCTATCAAAATATAATAAATTTATCTATTTTCTTTGAACATCTTCAATATGATCTATTGTAGCTGTATCAAACTCATCTAAATCATACCATCCTGTATTTCCATGTCCAACGTCTGCCACAAATATTTTAATTTTACCATTTTCAATTTTGTATCCTAATATTCCAACCCAGTGCATTGAACTACTCCATTTTTTGCCGGATTTTCCATGATAATTACTATTTCCTATATGCATAGCTATATAATGACCTTGAGGTAATCTATTTTTTACATACTCTTTATAAGAAGTAGCTGTAGATAAATTTTCTGATTTTAAATTTCCTTTTCCAAAATACTCATTATTATCTGCACCAGCCCAAATTGCTCCTGTATAATTTACTATTTCACTAGTACTATTTCTAACATATGCACTAAGCATTGATGTTGCAAGTGCTCTATTACATTTACTTCCCCAACCATTTACTTTCATCTGATTTATTATAGTAAAAGTTTTTCCTGTAATACCAGATGTAAATGTACCTATATTTATCCCCTGAGCATTTGGTTTCCATTCACCACCAGAACCCTGGAAGTTAAGTCTCATAGCAAATACTAATGTTGATTTATACCTACGTCCAGATTTATCTGTTTGATAACTACCACTTGTATATAAATTCTCTGTTCCATTTATTCTAACAGATGAAGAACTACCAGCATTCCACTTTTTGCCATTTCCTGCATATATATCTATATGAGTAAAATCTGTTTCTGTTCCATCGTCATATTTCTTTTTATAAAATAATATATCTCCTTCTTTTAAAACAGACTCATTTGTAAATTTTATTTCTGTAACATTTTTTTCTTTTAATTTACTATATACTCCAGACACAAGATTTATATTGTTTCCAATATAATCATCTAATCCAGCCTCATGCATTACCCAAGTTACATATGTTGCACAGCATACTCCACTAACATTTTTGTAACTATCTTTATTACTTGGTAAATTATTGGGATTTTGTGTATATGAATAATTATTATTAACTATATATGCTTTAACTTCTGCTGCTTTTCTTAAAAATTGCTCAGGTGAACCTCCCATAGAAATATAATCTGATGGATTAAGTGTTATTCCTCGTCCCTCATATATTCCTTGATCAAATAACTTCCAGTTAGCTTCTCCTCTTTCTTGTGGCACACCTCTTAGAAATGGATGTCCACCATTTACAGTAAAAGAACTTCTAAATCCAGATTTATCTCCTTGACTGTATTTAGCATATACACTATTAAAATTCCCTATATTACCATATTGATATTTTACAGCTGTTAATGCATGTATTTGATTTTCACTTAATTGTGAAAGAATTGAAGAATTAATTGCTGATTTTGTTGCTTCATATGTATTATTAGCAATTTCTTCAAATACTTCTTCAACTTCTGCACCAGTTAATTCCCTAAATACTTGACCTGAACCATATCCACGCAATACAGATGGCTCTACACCATGTTTTCTAAAAACTTCATCATTCCAAGTTGTATCAATTACTTGTCCATAAGCTATATTAATATGTCCATCACCATATGTTTTATAATATTCTCCACTAGCATAACTTGATGTAGAAGTTATTCCTTTATAATATTTATATAAATCGGGATTCTCCCATAATCTAATATAATCAGCCAATATACTTCCTGTTACACCGTCAATAATACTATTAAAATCTTCCAAGTCAAAAATACTTAAATCTAATGTTCCATCATAATTAGGGTCTAAATATTTATTTATAAGATATCTCATAATATCCGAAAAATTTATCGTATTTGCATTTTCTTCAAGTTCAGAATATAAAAATTCCTCTGCATCTTCCATTCTACGGAAAGAATCTTCATTATTATCAAAAACATCAAATACTTTTTGTTCATTACTTACCGTTTCTGTTGTTGTAACATCATATTTTCTTGTAGTACTTGTAGAAGAAGATGTTTGCGTAGTATATGTTACCTTATCTACATTTGATACATCTAAATTAGTAGCTTGTCCTATAATGCTTCTATCTATACATCCCTCTGGCATTTCTTCTCTTGCAATTACATTTTTCCAATATGTTATCTTTCTATTCATGAACCTTCTAACATCAGAATCAGTATTTACATCATAATCATCCGGATTGGCATCTTTTCTTATAGGATCTAATTGTGAAGTTGTTGGCCCTGAGGATGTATTTTCAACTTCAGCGGGTTGATACGTTTTTTCCGCTTTTGCTATCCAAGAATCAACTTTTGTTAATTCTACATTACATGTATTATATCTTGTATCTGTCACAACATTTACTGTACAATTTTTTTCATTTGGAGAAGCTTCTACAGTAGTTGTTCCTGATTCTCTTAATATTATTTCTGGTCTTCTACCTTCATAAGTTTGTTTTTCATTTATTCTATAAAAAAATTTTTTATCTCCTTCATCTCTTTGTCTATAGGCATAATTTTCTTCACTATGATTTTCTTGCACAGTTACTTCTACTGTAATTTCCATTTCAGAACTTTTGGCCAATTCATTCATTCCTAATGCAATATCTTCTCCTCCTGAAGTTGCTAATATATCTAGCGAAAAAGCGAATGGCATTGAGTATTTATTTACTGCTGATCTATAATCAATTGGTGATTCTTCAGTAACAGTTGTTTCTTCTTTACTTGCTGGAATTTCAGTTGCAATTGATGTATCTCCTGATGTTGTTGTTACAACTTTTATATAAGAATCACTTGCAATTATCAATTTTCCTTCTTCATCTAATGTAAAAAAGTTTAATGCATTTAAATCATTATTGTTACACATTTCTTCAAATTTCTGTTTAGTTGTATATTTTAAATATATTTCTTCTGATTGATTACTATTATTTATTTTAGCTCTTTTTATCTTTATACACCCATTAGTAACTATATCTTCACTGTCCGAAGGAATATTTACATTTCCTAAATCAGGAAATTGTGTTTTAATTTCCGTTTCTATAAATGTTTTAAAACAATCAAAATTAGTTAAGCCTAAGTCTTTGGGTTCTACATCTTTATCTTTTAAATTTTCTTCAAACTTATCAAAAACATCTTTTGATATTTTTATATAATATCCACTTTCATCATTTCCTTCTATAGTCGCAGCTTTAGTAAAATCTACAATATTTTCAGAAGATATTGATGAACTATCTTCGCTATTTTCTTCATCAGAAGATCCGACTACCTTGTCCATCACTATCTGTATTAAACATTGAACTAATTGCTTCCCTTGCTGAATCTAATACATTACTTATTGATGCCTTTCGCGCTATATACCAAATAGATCCAATTAACAGTGCTCCAGCAACAATTATAAGAATATATTTTCCAAAAAGTTTTATAAATAGGCTTACTATTTTTTTTATCATTTTCATTATTTGTTTTGTAACTGCTTTGCCAGCTTTTCTTGCTGCATCTTTTCCAGCTTTTTTTGCAGTATCTTTTATTGTTTTTGAACCCTCATCTTCTTCACCCATTTATATCACCTCTTTACAAGTCTATTTCTATTTTATTATCTTTTTTATTATTAATCTCTTGTATATTTAAAAATCCTATTTTCTTTACAGTAACATTTGAGTTATAACCTTTATTAAAAGATATATTTAACTCTTTACTACTTTTTGCATTTATTTCTAAATCAAATTTTGATAATTGGTAATTCTTCGAATAATATTTATTACCATTACTATCAGCTATATACATTGTTGTTGTTTTTTCTTTAGTATCTAAAATTATTTTATTATTAAGGTTATTATTTATTTCTATATCATAATCTTCATATTCCATATATGTATATACTTTTTTTATTTTAATGTTTATATTATTTATCATTTTTTCTTTATTAATTTGTCTACTACCTATAAACCCATTAATATTTAATTTGTTTTCAGCATTTTCTTTTACAATGGAATAATAATCCTCTGTTTGTTTTGCATTTTTATTTGCCATTAAATCTTCTGTAAAAGAAACTTTGTATGTATATATATTATTTTTTATTATCCAAGATTTTACATCAATTTCTTTTTGAGTTGAAAATACTATATCATAGTAGGACTTTTTAAAATTTTCTATTGATGGATATACTTGTTGTTTACATTCAGTTGAAAGCATATTATAAGCTTCTTCTAGCTGTTTGTTATTACATTTATTAACAAAATCTGAAATAATGCTTACAATTTCTGTATTCTTTTCTTCTTCTATGACATCTTTTGTTATGGCTGTTGTCCTTTGTTCATCCGAAATACTATTTTTAGCTATTTCAGTATTTGTAGTATTACTTTTTTTATCTTTTGCAATTTTATTCAAAACTTGTATAAAAATAATAATCATAACTAAAATCAATATAGTAATTAAAACTTTTTTTATATTTCTATTAAAATATCTCTTAATTTTTAACACCACTATACCTCCTAGTTAATACCACTCAATTCACTTATACGTTTCATTCTAGTATTAAGAGTCTTTTCTAATTCTTTTTCTTTTAATCCTTGTTTTTCAAGAATTCTTCTTAATTGTTTTTCTCTAGCTTCAAAATCTTTTCTATCTTTTATTCTTGAAGCAATTAATGCATTTTGTACCATTTCATTTTTGCTTATTCCATCTCTTTCATATTGTTTCAATGCATCTATTATTTTATTTTCATCAATGATTCCAGCTTCATATAATGCATCTCTTTCCTTAGAATCCAAATAATCTGTATTTCCTAATTCTCTTTCATATTTATCTCTAACTTCCATATTTCTTGCATTTTGTTTTTTTAATTTAGGAATTACAACATTCTCTTGATATTCTTTATCTGTCCATCCATTATATCCTATTCTATATGTTGTTCCTATATCTTTAGCTGTTTTAGTTACCTTTTTAGCTACTTGACCAGTAAATCCAGCAATACCACTACCAGCCATTACTCCTCTTGCTACATAATTGTCTATTTTTTTAGGATCACCAGTTGCTATTGCAGCAGATAAACCTATAGCACCACCAGTAGCTCCTAATGCAACTTTTCCTGCTAATTGTGCTAATTTTCCTGCATTTTTTGCAGTAAATACTTTTCCACCATATATTTTAGCAACTCTTTTTGCACCTTTAAGTCCTTTAATGGTTTTTTCTTTAATTTTACTACCAACTTTTTTATTAATTTCATCATTTTCTTTTTCTTGTTTTTCTGCTTGTTCTTTATTTTCTTGTTTATCTTGTTCTTTTTTGTTTTCTTTCATTGTATTTTCTTCATCTTTTAGTCGAAGTCTATTAGTTTCTTTTTCTTCTTTTTCTTCTTGATTTTTTTCTGCTTTATTATTAGTTCTTTCTTCATTATAATCTTCTATACTTTTTTGTCTGATTTTTGTTTCGTCACTACCACTAGCTGAAGAACCTGTTTTTCCTCCTTTTAGTGCTACTGATTTTAATTTTCCAGCCATTTTCTTTACCGCAGAAGCAGCCATTGCCATTCCTGCTATACTTGATTTTGAATCTGGTAATGTTTCTCCATTTATTCCAAACATTTTTCTAATTATTCTTTCAGCTTGAGTCATAAACATTAAAACTGCTAAAGCCCAGAAAAAGTTTCCATTATCAACTAATGTCATAGCGGATGACACAAATATTACATATAGAATTAAATGTACCGGTTGTATTAATATATTAAATACAAATTCTTTAAACCAAAATTCAAATGCTTGTGCTTTTCCGTCATTTTCTTTATCAATTGGATATGTAACTGCAACTGCTGGTGAAATTACAGTTAACAAAATCATCATTATCATCCTTTTTACATACATTATTGTAAATATTGCTGTCATTATAACTAAAGCAACATATAAAACCGTATATGTCAATATTGCCTTTGTTGATTTTGCAATATCTGCTTTTGTCCTTATTGCAGTCATAAGTGCATCATTACCATCAGATGTAATAACAAAATTTTTTAAAGCCTGATTAAATAAATCTAAAACATATAAAAATATTGCTATAATATATTGCATTACAAATAATATACAAAGAGCTACAAATACATTTACTAACTTTTCTTTGTATTTCGCTTTTTCTCCAGCTGTACTACTTATTATTATTTTTATTCCTATATATACCATTACAGATAATAATGCAATAAGTGATATTGTTCTTAATATAGCATAATATTTTCCTACAGTTGGTGCCAATATTTTAGCTGTTGATTGTATTGTTTTAGTCTCACAAGAGTCTTCATATATTTTTTGTATAACTGGCTCCATTTTTTGAAATAAACTTTTTAATTCTTCTGTTTTTAATGAATTTTCTGTAGTATATTTTTCATATATCGCTGCATCATCTGTACTTTCAGAATAAAAAACATTATGCCAATCAGAAGAGTTTGATGGATTTTGATCATCATAAAATTTCTCTCCATACTTTTCTTCCCAAATTTCGTTTACTTCTGTATAAAATTGTTCACTAATTAAACTCTCAAATGATCTTTGAGTTCCAGCATCATCATTTCCATTAAATGGATTTCCTGTATCCACATATCTTTGTCTAGTACGAATTTGATTGATCTTATTTTGCAATGTACAAACTTCTGTTGCATTAAGAGCCTCCATTTGATTTTCTGTTAAAATACTTGGTAAAACAGGATCTTCATTTACATTGGGATCACTACAAGAATCTTGCCATTCCGAATAATGTTCGCCTGTATAATCAATCTCTCTAGAAATTTCATCCTTAATTTTTCCATAAATTGCAAGAAATGCTTTTGCATCATATGTGTCTTCTGTTTCATTAGTAATTGTTTGATCTTCCATTGGATTAATAAAATCTATATCAAAAAATGGAAGTGTTCCACTTACAATTACACCAACTCCATATTTTATATCATAAGTATTTCCCTCAACTGCATCAGCTTCACTTCCGCCAATCAAATAAGTAGAATCATCATATGCATGATTATGACCTGTAAATACATCTTCAGCTATTGATAATACTCCATCAGAAAGCCAAAACATAAAAGTTTGAAAACCATTTGTTAAAACTGATTTTATTGAGGCTGCATGAGAATAAGATGGTATAATAAAGCAAAATATCATTATTATAACCATTAATGCTATTATGAACTTTTTAAAAAAATTTTTTATTTGTAGCATTTCTTATCCTCCTTTTATATTCCTGATAATTTTTCTATTCTTTTTACTTCTTTTTCTACAACTTTAGATTTTTCCTTTTCAATCATTTTATTTACTTCTATCTTACGTATTTTAAGTTTCTCTTCTTTTTTCTCTTTTGAATTTAATTTATTGTCTTTCTCTATTTTTTGATATTTGCTTTCTAATTTTTTATCTAATGTTTTAAATTTGCCTTCTTTTTCCATTTTTTCAACTAATTTATCAAATACACCTTTTCCTTCTAGGTTTTTGATAATACGTTTTTCAACAGATTCCATATCTTTATAATTTTTAACACCTGATGCTAAAATAGCATCTCTTACCAATTCAGTATCGCTTATGTTAGATTTTTGTTTTTCTTTTAAAGCTTTTATTATCATGCTTTCATCTATAATACCTGCTTTATACATTTCATCTCTAGTTGAAGATTTCATTAATTTAGTATCTCCAAACTCTCTCTCATATTTACTTTTGATTTCAGGATTTTTATCATTACTCTTTTTTAATCTTGGTATTAAAACTTTATCTTGATATTCTTTTTCTGTCATATTATTTGCGCCAATTCTATATGTATCTGATACATCAGTAGCTGCTCTTTTTACATTTTTCCCTAAAGCCATAGCAGCATTTGTTGCTAAATGCACTGCTCCTGCTCCTGCGGCCATTCCTCCTCCTGTAAATTTTCCTAAATTATTAATATTTCCTGTTGCTATTGTAGAAGCTAATCCAATTGTTCCTCCAACTGCTGCTCCCATTCCAAGACCAGCAATTTTCAATGCTCCCATACCAATAGGTTTGTAATATTTTTTACCAACGGCCCCTAATCCTCTAGCTACCTTTTTAAATCCCTTTATTTGTTTTTTCTTAGTTTCTGTTGATTTATCCACTGTTGAATCATTATTCGCCGAACTATCAACTCCAGAACCGTTATTTTCTGAAGTAGAATTAGGTTTTACATCTTTAAATGGATCTAAATCTAGTCCATTATTACTTGGATTATTATTTCCTCCAGTTATTCCTGGATTTAAATCAAAATCATAATCAGAAGAATTTTCATCACCAGTATCATTTCCTACATTACTATCAGAAAAATCAATTCCATCTGAATTATTCTCACTTCCTAATCTATTATTTACTTCTCCTACTTCAAATGGATCTGCACTTCTAACGCTTGTATCACTTTTATCAGTACCGTCTCCTAATTTATCTTGATTACTATTTCCACCTTTTGATCCTTTTCCAATACTAGATAATTTATTTAAAGCAGATGCAGTTAATGCTCCTTCAAAGAATCCACTTGAACTTAGGGCACTATCACTTCCAGCTTTTTCTAAATTAAACATTTTTCTAATTATTTTTTCTGAAGGTATAATCATTCCCATTGCAATTATTCCATATATTATGTTTTCTTGAGCTAAATCTATAGCTGAACCTATAAACATAAAGTATATCAATAAATGTACTATTTGCATAATTATATTAAACATATATTCTTTTAGCCAAAAATCAAATGCCTGAGATTTTCCATCTTTTTCTTTGTCTAATGGATATGTAACCGCAATCAATGGTGCTATCATTGTTAAAAATGCTATATATATTGTCCTTTTTAAATATACAAAAGAAAACATAATAATTATTACTATCAATGCAGCATACATTAAAGTATATCCCAATTGATACTTAGAAGTTTCTGACATTTCTGCTAGTGTTCTTATTACTGATAAATATGCATCATATCCTTCACCATTATATGTATATACACTTCCATTTACAAGATCAGAACTAGAAGAGCTTTCATAATTTCCTGCATAAGAACTACTATCTGGAGTTAACGCATCTGTTACTATATCTGCTATATATAAAGTAATTGCCATTATATATTGTAATGTAAATAATAATGCCAATGCTGTTATCCAATTTATAATTTTTGTTTTATATTTAGCTTTATCTTCTGAACTACTTGATAATATTATTTTTATACCTATATAAACTAATGTTGATAATAATACAACTAATGCAATATCTCTTAATATTACATACCATTTTTGCACAACTCTTTTTAACACGTATGCTGTTGATTTTGGTTTTCCTTCTTCTGTTTCCATAGGATTAAAAAAATCAACATCAAATGCAGGTATTTTATTTGATACAATTGCAGGAACTGAATATTTTACTAAAACTACTGGTCCTGTATAACCATCACTACCATTAATTTCTCCATCAATCCATCCTTGTATAGATTTTCCAAATGGAAGTTTACCAAAAGCATCTCCTAACCCCGCTAACACTGCTTCTGGTATCGACTGTGCATTATCAACATTATCCTCATTTATTCTTCTTCTATAGTCACTATATCCTTCAATTATCGCTTCTTCTCCCATTAAATTTTCTTGTAATAATTGTAATACACCATCACCTAGCCATAGCACAAAAGTTCTTATAGGTTTAACTAAAACATCATCAACTTTTGCTTGAGAATAACTAGAAAATATAAAATTAAAACTTAAAATAACTAATAGCATTATTATTATCTTTTGAGTCATTTTTTCATTTTTTAGTAATTTCATTATAAACTCCTCTAACTATTTTTTTTCATTTTCACAAGTTTATTTAAGTTTGTTTCAACAAATTCAAATTCCTTATTTGTTGGTGTTATTTGTAATATTGCGGAGTCTGCTCCTACTTTTAAAAGTCCTTCACCTTTCATACAAGTTACTAAGAAATTTGCTTCTCCTTCACTTAATTTAAATACTTCTTTTAAATATTGTATTTCTGATTTATCTTGTGCTAAAAATAATTTCGTATCAGATGATGTTAAAACAGCTTGAGCTTCTGGTTTCTCATAAAAATCTTGAAATCTTTGAGAAATAATTGCCAAAGAAACATTTCTTTTTCTAGCACGTCTAGCCATTGTGTTTAAGAAATCTACAGCTTCTGGATATGGAAGTAACATCCAAGCCTCATCAACTATAACTCTTTTTTTAGTAGCTTTGGTTCTATCCTCACTATTTTTCTTAACATATTTTTCCCATATCCATGAAAGTAATATTTGTTGGGCTAATGGTCTAGCAAATCTTTCTTCCAACTGAGAAATATCCAAATTTATAAATGGTGAACTTTCTAGTAATTCAAATGTAGATTGTCCATCAAAATACGCCATTTGTCCATCATATTCTCTTATGTATTGTTTCATAACCTTCAAAAGGTAACTATAATGGAAATTATAATCTATATTTTTGTTTTCAGCAGCCTTTTTTTCTATTCTTTTATACCAAGAACCTATTGTAGGCATTAATTTTTTCTTTCTATATAATCCATCTTGTATACCAAAATTATTACTTTGTTCATATAAACTATTAGGGTCATTTGTTATTCCTATTGCTGCATATTCTTCTGCAACAGATTCAGCAATAATTTGTTTTGTAAGTTCGTTAACATCTTGACTTCTTGTACTACCCCTAGCCATTGTAAGTAATGCCTGAGTAACATCTTCTACTTTGTTTTCAACATTAACAACAGCCCTATTTCTTCCTGTTATTTCATCTTTAACAGTTTCCATCTCTATATCAAATAGATTTATTACTGTTTTTGAATTAGGGCTTAATACAACATTTATTCCTCCCAAAGCTTCAGCAACAATTGTATACTCCCCTTCAGCATCTAGAGCTAAGTTTTCTATTCCCATAAGTACAGAAGATCTAGAAATTAAAGTTTTCATTGTTACAGATTTACCAGCACCAGATTTTGCAAATATAACCATATTATAATTAGTAAGTGATGAATGAAAATTATCAAATAATATTGGAGTTCCAGTTTGCTTATTAAATCCAAGTGGTACACCCGTAGGATGTCCTACTTCTGAAGTTGTAAATGGAAATACTGTTGCCATTGATCTTCTGTCAAATGTATGTACTTTTTTTATTTTGTTTTCCATTAATGGTAAGTTAGATTTAAAACCATCTTCCTGCATTGCCCAAGCACTTCTTATACCAACTAATGATTTTGACATTTCAGTAGACAATAAATTTGTGTATCTATTTAAATCCTCTAAATTATATGCAAAAAGTGTTGATATTATTGAAGCTTCAAATAATTTATTAAATCCTGCTGCAATTTCATCTCTTAATTGTTCTGTTTCATATCTCTTTTGGCTTAAATCACTTTCTCTATTAATATTGCCTCTATCAGATGCCACAATTCTTTCTGTTTCAATTTCATTTATTACTCTATTTAATTCATTTTGAGATCTTGCCTCTGATATTGGATTTATGTATATTGATGTATTTACATCACCAAAGAAGTATAAATCTCTAAAAAGTTCTGGAAAAGTACACATTCTTGGAAGCTCTGATACAAAAAAAGTACGTGCAAATCTTTTTACATTTGATATTATTTCTAAGTGATCTATATTTGTCGCATCAATTCCAGAAGGAGCAATTAATTCTTTTAATGTTTTCTTTTTTAATTCAAAGATTTCTTTTTCATTTTCTTTTTCTAACATTTTAAGATTTTCTTGTTGTTGTTTTTTTCTTTTCATCAGCTTTTCCTCCTTCTTTTTTAGAATTTTTACTTATTTTATTTTTTGCTTCATCTACAATATCATCACCTAAATATTCTCTATTTTCTTCTATTATAGACATTGCCAAATCATCTATTAATTCATCCATTGATTTTTCTTTTCTCATTATTTCCATTCTTTTTTCATCTTGTACTTCGTCTACTGTCGTTTGTGCTTTTAGCATTGCTTCATCATGTATCTTTTTATCTAAAGTTTTCATTTTTTTATCTAATACTTCTGGTGCAGTTGAATACATTTCATCACAACCAGCCTCTAAAGCTCTGGAAATTTCAAAAACTTCAGCTTCATCTCTGTTATATGCAATATATAACAACTCTGCAAGTTCTATGGAATTAAGAATTTTTCCATTAACACCACAAACACCTAAAGTTCTTATTATTGATTGACATCTTGTATACAACTCAGAAAATGACAAATTTTCTATTTCTGCTTTATCAAATTGATTACTTCCTAACTCTGATGCATAGTATGGAACTATTATATAATATTGTTTTGCAGATATACTTTTATTCGTACTCATTTTTTCTGTATTATATATAACATCTTTTCCATATTCATATAAATTAGTTTGTTTTGTTATTTCATAATAAAGTTTTTCAATTTCATTCTTAGAATAATTTCCTGCTTCTTGCATATCTTCATAACGTTTTTTCATATTATCTAATTCTTTTTTTATATCATCTAGTCTTTCTTTATATGTATTTATACTTCCCTTTAAATTAACTGATCTTGTTTGAATATATATTTGAATAGGATGTCTTAATGTATTTAAAAATTGTACAAATCCATCCTCAACAGCTGACTTTTCAACTCCAGACATCAAATCATAATTAACTCCCTGGCATCCAACAACCATTAAAAATCTTTCACCATTTTTTTGTATTATCATATTATCCTTTACTTGATTAAATTCCATAAAATTAAATATTGATTGCTTACCATATTGAGAATAAGATGTTGAACTTTTTTGAGTATTTTCTGTTGTACTTTTCGATTTTTCATTATTTTTTACTGTTGTTCTATTTTTTAATTTTATTATTATGAATATTGTCATTAATGCAAATAATATAACACACATTCCTATTAATATATAAATTAATATATTTAAAAATTGATCATTATTGTAATTAGTCATTCTTCTTTTCCTCCTTTGTATATACATATAATTTATTCTTTTGTATTTTAAATTTTATAGCTCTTTTTATTATTTCATCAATATTTTCTCCACCTGTTTTTTTAGTTAATTCAAATGAATTATTATTTGGCACTTTAAATGTTCCTATACAAAAGCCTAATATTGCAAATATAATAGCTAAAATAATTCCTATAAATCCTAACTTGATAAATTTTAAGATATAAAATATTACAAATCCAATTGTTGCTCCTATAGCTGTATATATCAACGCTTTTGTTGAAAATATAAATAATATTCTTCCTTCACCTTTTACATTTCTTGGAATACCATATGTTCCCATTTGAATCCTCCTTAAAAACATTATACTTCTTTATATATTATAACAAAAAAACACATAAAATGTAATAAAACAACACAATTTAATATATTTTTAATATATGTGTAATGTATTTGTAATAATGTTATTTTACATAACTATGTTTAAAAAAACTTTATTATCCACTAAACATAAAAAATCCCTAGCAAAAGCTAAGGATTTTTTATTATACAATCTTAATTATTTAGCAATAACATTGTAAAGTACTCCTGTTAATGCAGATGCACCAAATACAAATGCAGCACCTATTATGTATGGTAATAAAGTCTTTTTGTATTCTGCTTTTTCTTCTGCACTACCCATCATATATTTAACACCAAGTACAATTAAAATTATAACTGCTGCACCAGATGCTACTGTAGCTACTACATTAATTATAGAGTTAATCCAACTGTTCATTTCAGTTGTTTCAATTTTATTTGAATTTCCAGTCCAACCATTTGGATTTACACTAACTGCAGCAAATACATTTGTGCAAACTGTTGCTAACATCATTACTACCATAATAATTGTAACTATTTTTTCTACTTTTTTCATATATTTCCCTCCTTTATTTTATTATTATATATTACAATTCCTCATATCCTTATGTGGAAATTTTAATAACTATTTATTATTTAAACATATTATATATAATTCCAGGTATTATTGAACTTCCAAAAACAAATAACGCACCAATCGCATATGGAAACAGTGTTTTTTTATACTCAGCTTTTTCTTCTACACTACCCATCATATATTTAATTCCAAGTAACATAAGAGCTATTATTGATATTCCAGATCCAATAATTGATACTATATTTAATGCTATATTCATTGTATCCTGTATTGGTTTTAGAGTATCTCCTGTAGTTCCTTTCATTGAATCTATATTAGCATCTGTAAAAACTCCATATGACAAACTAGACATTAATAAATTTAAAACAAGTACTATTAAAATTAAAATTATATATTTTTTACAATTTTTTTTCATTATTATCCCCTAATTTATATATTTTTCATTAATGTTACAGCTATTTTCCAAATCCCAAATGATCCAAATACAACCACACATCCAACTATATATGGAACTAGTGCCTGCTTAATTTTGGCTTGTTCATCAACACCTGATGTTATAAATTGTATTCCTAGTACCACTCCTATAATAATTGCAACAGCCATTCCAGCAGTTAATAAAATATTATAAATTACACTTGAAGCTTCATTAATTTTCCCTGTATCAATAGCACCACTTGCTTGGTTTTCTCCTTCTGATATAAAAGAATCTGCTCCTGCCAATCTATCTGAAATACTATCCGCATATGTATAATTAGTAGTAAACAATACCGTAAATACCAAAAAAGCTATAAAAATTATTGTTATTTTTTTCATCTTTTGGTCCTCCTTAATTTTCTATCCTATCTTAACAGCTATATTATATATTATTTTTACTATATTTGATATTCCAAATACCATTATGCATCCAACTACATAAGGTATCATTGTTTTTTTATATTCAGCCTTTTCTTCTACACTGCCCATCATATATTTTATACCAATTATTATTATTGCTATAACTGATATTCCACTACCTACTAATTGAACTGCTCCTATTATAACATTTGCTATTTTAACAAGTCTAGCACCACCGGCCATATTTTTAGGTTTATAGTCATTAGGATTAAAGCCAAATGATGATAATGTTATTGTTACAATAAATAATATTATACTTAATATTATTATCATTTTATATTTTTTATTTTTTTTCATATAGTACCTCTTCTATATTATAACTTATTTTTTACTTTTTTTCAACACTTTTCGATTTATCACATTATTTTTTATTCTTTTATTATTATATAACAATGTTTTAAATAAATGTCAATATTATAAACAAATTTTATTTTAGCAAAACCTTGTATTTTTTATAACTTTAATAATAAAAAAAGCGGACATTAATAATTTTTATACTTATTAAAAAATTTTGAAGTCCGCGTCTTTGTTCGTGTGTGAAATTTGCAAAGCAAATTTCTGTGCAATATATTTATATTATAGGAAGTTCGTAAAACTTTCCTATAATATAAAAAAGCATATAAACAAAAGTTTATATGCCTTTGGCGTAGGTGAGAGGGTTCGAACCTCCGCGCCACTTACATGACCTAGCAGTTTAGCAAACTGCCCCCTTCACCACTTGGGTACACCTACATATATAATTAAAAGTTAGATACATTACTATCTATATATCTAACTTTTATTTTGGCGGAGAGGGTGGGATTCGAACCCACGGTAGGCTATTAACCTACGCCAATTTTCAAGACTGGTGCCATAAACCAACTCGACCACCTCTCCATGTCTCAGCGACAATACTAATAATAGCATATCGCACCTGAGTTTGTCAATAGTATTTTTTTACTTTTACTATTCTTTTTTATTAATTATTATTATTTATCGCTTTATATAATGCTTCTTCTTCCTCTTCTGATAATGTATATTCTGATTTTCCATTTATTATTGGTTTTGCGTATATATTAGATATTTCTCTAGAATAAATACCATTTAATAGTACTCCATTATTTTTTTCATCTAATAATGCTAATGCAAAACTTAAATCACTTCCTGTATCTTTAAATGCACTATATCTAACTATTCCAACTTTTTGAATGCAATTATCAATTTCTTCATCTAAATTTTTGCAATAATTTAATATTCTTGTTGTTTCAACTTTTAAATTATTTACATCATTTACATATTTAATCAAATCTTCTTCTATTGGTGAATTTTTGCTAAATTTTCTCATAAAATTATTATATTTATTTTTTAACTTCGAAATTTTTATAACATTTACTATATATCCTATTAATAAAAGAAAATTTAAACATACTAATATAACTAAAAAAGTGTTATTATTTATTATATCTATTACATTTTGCATATATACACCATACCTCTACTATTTTATTAAATCTAAAAGTCTTTCTAAGTCATCATTAGAATTATACTCTATTATTATTTTTCCTTTTTTTCTTCCTGCATCCAATTTTACTTTAGTTCCGAAAAAACTTTGAAAACTATCTTCTATATCATTAAATAATATTTGATACTTAGCATCTACTCCTGGACTTTTCTTTTTTAGTCTTGCTTTTTTTTCAGCTTGTCTTACAGATTCACCTTTTTCTATCATTCTAACAGCTGTTTCATATTGTTTTTTAGGATCTGTTATTGCCATTAATGCTTTACAATGTCCTTCTGTTAATTTTCCTTGTTTTGCAAATTCTAATACATCTGGATTTAAATTCAATATTCTAACAGAATTTGCTATTGAACTTCTACTTTTTCCTAGTATTTTAGCAACTTCTTCTTGTGTTAAGCTATAATCTTCCATTAAATTTTTTATTCCTAATGCTTTTTCATATGCATTTAAATCTTCTCTTTGTATGTTTTCAATTAATGCTATTTCTTTATTTTTTCTTTGATCATTTTCTCTTATAATAACAGGAATCTCAGTAAGTCCAGCTAATTTAGAAGCTCTCCATCTTCTTTCTCCTGCTATTATTTCGTAATAATCTTCTTGTTTTGTTACTACTATTGGTTGTATAACTCCATATTTTTTTATTGATTCTGCTAGTTCTTCTAACGCTTCTTGATTAAAATTTTTTCTAGGTTGTAATCTATTTGGTTCAACCTCGTTTATATTTAAATTTTTTAATACATCATTTTCTTGTAATTCTTCTTCAACTGGTCCAAATAATGCATCTAATCCTTTTCCTAATCCTGTCATTTTTGCCATATTACTCTTCCTCCTTATTATTTATTTTTAAGAATTCTTTTGTAAATTTATCATAACTTTTTGCTCCTTTTGATTTTGGATCATATAAAGTTATAGGCATTCCATAACTTGGTGCTTCACTTAATTTTACATTTCTTGGTATTACTGTTTTATATACTTTATTGTCAAAATATTTTTTTACTTCTTTTACTACTTGATTAGATAAATTTGTTCTAATATCGTACATTGTAAGTAAAGCTCCTTCTATATACAAACTTTTGTTTAGGTGTTTCTTTACTAAATTTATTGTATTTAACAATTGACCTAATCCTTCCAAAGCAAAATATTCACATTGTACAGGTATTAGTACACTGTCTGAAGCTGTAAATGCATTTAATGTTACTAAACCTAATGATGGTGGACAATCTATTAAAATAAAATCAAATTCATCTTTCACTTTTATTAACTTTTCTTTTAATCTTTGTTCTCTTGACATCATTGATACCAATTCAACTTCTGCACCAGCTAAATTTATATTTGATGGACATACTTTAAGATTTTTTATCATTGTGTCTTGATATACATCTTCTATCTCTGTATCATTTACCAATACATCATATACTGATTTCTCTACATCTTTTTCAACACCTAATCCACTTGTTGCATTTCCTTGTGGATCAGCATCTATCAAAAGAACTTTTTTTCCTTTTTTTGCTAAAATTGTTCCCAAATTAACAGTTGTTGTTGTTTTTCCAACTCCACCTTTTTGATTTGCTACTGATATTATTTTTCCCAAAGTTATCCCTCCAAATTTCATTAACCTTATATTGTTTAAAATAGAACAAAAGCGGACATAAATAACATTTACGCTTATAAAAATATCTTAAAGTCTGCATCTTTGTTTATGTAATAAACTAATATAAAAAGTATTATATTATAAGATTTTATCATCATTTCTATAATATAAATATTAACATACTAATAATATAAAAATATTACTAATATGTCAATATATTTTAAATAATATTACAAACTTTTTATCTATTATGTCATAATTTGTCGACAATTTTTGTCGTTCGTGGAACAAATAAAAAAATGTCGACAAAAATCGACATTTTAAAAGTTAATTTAATGGTGATTTAGAAGGTGTTCCAGCCTTTCTTGGATATACTTTAGGAGTTGCTTTTTCTTTTCTTATTAATATAATTGTTCTTCTTATATCCGCATTAGGTAAATTAAATTCTTCTACTTTTTCTATTTTTCCACCTAATATTTTTATTGCATTTTTACTATTTTCTATTTCTTCTTCAATATTAGGTCCTTTCATACAAATACAACTACCACCAATTTTTACAAATGGTAACAAGTATTCTACTAAAACATTTAAATTAGCAACTGCTCTAGACGTAGCAATATCATAACTTTCTCTTTTTTGCTTCATCCTAGCAAATTCTTCTGCCCTTCCATGTATGCAATTAATGTTTTCTAATTTCAATTCCTCAACAACTGTATTTAAAAAGTTAATTCTTTTATTTAAAGAATCTAATAATGTTACATTTATTTTTTGATTTGATATTTTTATAGGAATTCCTGGAAATCCAGCACCTGTACCAACATCTATTATATTAGCATCTTCCTCTAAGTATTTATTTATTGTCATTGAATCAACAAAATGCTTTAAAATAATATCTTTTGGTTCTATTATTGCTGTTAAATTAATTTTTTGATTCCATTCTATTAATAAATTCATATATTTATAAAATTGACTTTTTTGTGTTTCATTAAGAACAATATTCATTTTTTGTGTGTAATGTTCAAGGAAACAATTAAATTTATCTATATTCATATTATTCTCCTTTTCTTGTTTGAAGATATATTAATAATACTGATATATCTGCTGGTGAAACCCCTGATATTCTTGATGCTTGTCCTACTGAATATGGTTTGAATTTATTTAATTTTTGTCTTCCTTCCAAACTAATTCCTTTTATATTTTCATAATTAATGTCTTGTGGTAATATTTTTTTCTCCATTTTTTTAAATTTTTCCACTTGTGATTCTTGCATTTTAATATATCCTTCATATTTAACTTGTATTTCTACTTCTTCTTTTTCTTGTTCTGTTAATTCTGGTCTATTTTCGTCAATTTCTTTTAGTGTTTCATATGAAAGTTCAGTTCTTTTTACTAGTTCTGATAGCTTTGTTCCAGTTGTTAAAGGGGATGTATTACATTTTTCTAATAGATTATTTACTTGAGTTGTAGGTTTTATAGTTGTTGCTTTTAATCTTTTTATTTCTTTTTCAATATTATTTTTCTTTTCTATAAATCTTTCATATCTTTCATCAGATATTAACCCTACTCTATGTCCAATTTCTGTTAGACGTAAATCTGCATTGTCTTGTCTTAAAAGTAGCCTATATTCTGCTCTTGAAGTCATCATTCTGTATGGTTCATTTGTTCCTTTTGTAACAATATCATCTATTAAAACTCCTATATATGCATCTGTTCTGTCTAATATAACAGGTTCTTTTTTCTTTATTTTTTGTGATGCATTTATTCCAGCTATTAATCCTTGGCATGCTGCTTCTTCATATCCAGATGTTCCATTAGTTTGTCCTGCAAAGAACAATCCTTCTATACCTTTATATTCTAGTGTTAGTTTTAAATCTGATGGGTCTATACAATCATATTCTATTGCATATGCAGGACGTGTAAATTCAGCATTTTCAAGTCCTGGTAATGTTCTATACATTTGTATTTGTACATCTTCTGGTAATGATGAACTCATCCCTTGTATATACATTTCGTCAGTATCTATTCCTATTGGTTCTACAAAAACTTGATGTCTTGGTTTATCACTAAATCTAACAACTTTATCTTCTATAGAAGGACAATATCTAGGCCCTGTACCTTTAATTTCTCCCCCATATAATGGTGATCTATGTAAATTATCTCTAATTATTTGGTGAGTTTTTTCATTTGTATATGTTAAATAACAATCTACTTGTTCAAAGTCTTTTATTTTATCTTCAAAAGAAAATGGTACTATACTTTTGTCTCCTTCTTGTTTTTCCATTTTAGAAAAATCTATACTTTTTTTATTTATTCTAGCCGGTGTACCTGTCTTGAATCTAACTAGATTAACCCCTAATTTTTTTAAGCATTCAGATAATTTATTAGCTGGAAATACACCATCTGGGCCACTTTCCTTGCTATAATCTCCTATAAATATTTTTCCTTTTAAATATGTTCCTGTTGCAACTATAATAGATTTAACATTATATATTGCACCTATATCTGTTTCTATACTTTTAACTTTTCCATCTTCTAAAATTATTTCAGTTATTTCTGCTTGTTTTAATTCTAAATTTGGTTGTTTTTCTAAAGTATGTTTCATTTCCATTTGATATCTTTTTCTATCAGCTTGAGCTCTTAGCGAATGTACCGCAGGCCCTTTAGATGTGTTAAGCATTTTTATTTGAATCATAGTTTTATCTATGTTTTTCCCCATTTCTCCACCTAATGCATCGATCTCTCTAACCAAATGTCCTTTTGAACTTCCACCTATATGTGGATTACATGGCATATTTGCCACAGCTTCCAAGCTAATTGAAAATATTAATGTCTTCATTCCTAATCTTGCCGCTGCCAATGCAGCTTCACATCCAGCATGTCCTGCACCAATTACTGCTATATCATAATCTCCTGCAAAATATTTCATTTTTTATCACCTCTATTTTTTCTTGTGGAACAAAAACTTTTGTTCTGAGTTTGTTTTTTAATATATTTATTTTATGTTAATCTGCTTTTGTCCTTAATTTTATATTTACTTTTATTTTGAATTGTAAAGCTTTTTATTTTGTTTTTATACAATTTATCGTTTTATCAATAAAAATGTCTTATTTTTTATTCTCATGTGCCATTTATTACTTTCCTAAACAGAATTTAGAAAAAATATCATTTATAATATCTTCTGTTACAAAATCTCCTGTTATATTCCCTAAATTCTCTAAAATTTCTTTTAAAAATATTGCAACAACATCTATTGGCATATTATTTTTTATTGTTTCTTCAGATTTATTTACACTTTCTATTGCTTTACTTATTAAATTTTTATGTCTTATATTTGTTATCACTATATCATTATCAACATTTATTTGATTCAAATTAAATATTTCTGTTATTTTATTATATAAATCTTCTATACCTATTTTTTTCAATGCTGATATTTTAACAATATTTTTTGAATATTTTTCTATTTCCTTAATATTATCATCTAAAATATTGCTAGTTAAATCAATTTTATTTAAAACAACAATAGATTTTTTGTTTTTTATCATATTCAATATGTCAAAATCTTCTTTTTTTAGTTGTTTTGATATATCAAAAATTGCTATTATTAAATCGGCTCCTTCTGCTATTTCCCTAGACTTTGCTATGCCTAATTTTTCCACTTCATTTTCAGTTTCTCTTATCCCTGCTGTATCAATAATATTTAAAGGTATTCCATTTACAGAAATATCCTCTTCTATCGTATCTCTTGTAGTTCCTTCATATTCTGTAACAATAGCTCTATCTTCTTTTAGTATTGCATTAAGAAGTGATGATTTTCCCGCATTTGGTCTTCCTATTATAGCTGTTTTTATTCCATTTTTTATTATTTTACCATTATCAAAAGACTTCTCTAATTTTAAAAGTCTATCTTTTATTACTCCTAGCCCTTCTAATACAGCATTATTTTCTACCTCTTCTATATCATATTCTGGGTAATCTATTGATACTTCTATATTTGTCATTATATCTAATATTTTTTCTTTTATTTGTTTAATTTCATCTGAAAGATATCCTTCTAATTGATTTACTCCAGTCTTTGCCTCTTTATCTGTTTTAGCGTTTATTATATCTATTACTGATTCTGCTTGAGCTAAATCTATTCTTCCATTTAAAAATGCTCTTTTAGTAAACTCCCCTGGCTCAGCCATTTGTGCACCATTTTTTAAACATAATTCTAATATTTTTTTCATAACAATATTTCCACCATGTGAGTTTATTTCACACATATCTTCAGTTGTATAACTTTTAGGTGCTTTAAAATATGAAACTAATACTTCATCAATAATCTTTTTATCTTCTACAATATTTCCATATTTTATTGTATAACCTTTTATATTTTCGATATTTTCTTTGTTTTTTGGAACAAAAATTTTATCTAAAATTTCAAAAGATTTTTTTCCACTCATTCTTATTATTCCTATTCCACCTATTCCGTGGTGCCGTAGCAATAGAAGCAATTGTATTCATAATATTTTTTCTCCTTTTTTACTTATTTTTTTACTATATTTTTTATGGTTTATTTGGGTATAATTATTAAAAAAATCAAAGACGGAAATCTATAAATAGACTAAAATCCGAACTTTGACTTCTGATTTTTTATTTAATTATTTTAATGATATAACAACTCTTCTTCTTGGCTCTTTTCCAATACTTTTTGTTGTTACTTTATTATTTTCTTGTAAAGCTGAATGAATTATTTTTCTTTCATATGGTTTCATTGGCTCTAATGTAACAGATTCTCTTGTTTTTATAACTGTTGATGCTACTTTTAAAGCTAAATCATGTAATGTTTTTTCTCGTTTTTGTCTATAATTTTCTATATCTAGTATAACACTAACTCTATTATCTACATTTTTATTTGCTATAGAAGATAATATATTTTGTAAATCATATAATGTTTCCCCTCTATAACCTATTAAAAATCCTAAATTTTCACCATTTATTTCTATAAGTAATCTGTTATCTTCTTGTTTTATATCATATTCTGAATCTTCTTTTAAACTTTTAAAAAATTCATCTAAGAATAATTTCACATTATTTTTTGCAGTTTCAAAATCTTTTTCTGATAAAATAATTTCTTTCTTTTCTGTTACTGTTGCTTTTTCATCTTCTTTTAATGTCAATTCTACTTTTACAATTCTTGGAGCAAGAATACTAAAAAAACTTCTTTTATCTTTATTTTCAAGTACTTTTATTTCAACTTCGTTTTTTGAAACTTTTAATTCTTTTAAACCTTTTTCAATTGCTTCATTTGTTGTTTTTCCTTCAGAAATAATGCTTTTAGACATTTTCATTTTCCTCCTCGTCTTTAACAAATCTATTTAAAACTAATCTTTCAGCAATCATTAATATATTATTAACTAACCAATATAATGCTAATCCTAATGGAGCTACTATTGCTATAGAAACAGACATTATAGGCATTATCCAAGACATACTCTTATTTGCTTGTTCCAATGAATTAAATTCAGGATTTTCATCTGTGTTTTCTTTATTTTTATTGTTGCTTTGCATATTCGTTGAAATTCTCATTGATATAAATGATGATATTACATATAAAACTGGTATAATATACACTTTATAATCATTTAAACTTTTTGTTGGTACTTTACTTAAGTCAAGTCCTAAAAATTCCATATTTAATTTTAAAGAATCTATTTCTTCTTGATTGTCTTTATTTTTTTCTAAAGATTTCAAATTGTCTATTTCTCTAATTATTTCTATTTCTGGATATCCACTATTGTTGCTTAAATTTTCTTCTTGTATTTGTGTTTTATATTTATTTATCATATCAGGATTAACCTTTTTCATATAAGTTAATGGTGATCTTACTAAATAAAAAACAGAAAAAAGTAAAACTATTTGTATTATAGCACTAAAACATCCACTAAAAGGATTCATTTTTTCTCTTTTATATAATTCAATTGTTTCTTGATTTAATTTTTCAGGATCATTTTTATATTTAAATTGAATTTGTTTCATTTCATCTTGTATTTTAGCATTCTTTTTTACTGATTTTTGTTGTTTTATAGACAATGGTAACATTAACAATTTTATAATTATTGAAAATAATATAATTGCAAGTCCATAATTAGATAAAACTTTATACAAAAAATCAAGTAAATATCCAAAAATATTTGCAAAAAAACCTATCATATTCCCTCCAAATTATTTAAGTGGATCATATCCTCCCTTTGAAAAAGGATTACATCTTATTATTCTAAAAACTCCTAAACAAATTCCTTTTATTGCACCATATTTAATTATTGCTTGTTTAGTATATTCTGAACATGTAGGATAATATTTACACTTAATATTTTTACTTTCTAACCAAGAAGATATATTTTTTTGATACCAATTTATAAAAAAAACTAATATTTTTTTCATAGTTATTCTTCACTTTTCAAAATTTTTGATTTTTTAAATATATTATTCATATCTTCTTTTATTTTATAGAAATCATAATCTTCTATATTAGCTTTTTTATTCCATAAAAAGACTATATTATATCCAAAGTTTAAATTTTTTTCAAAATTTGTATAATTTTCTCTTAATAATCTTTTTATATTATTTCTTGTTACTGCATTAGCTGTTTTCGAACTAATTGCTAATCCTATATAATTTAAAGATTTATTATTTTTATAAATAAAAGCTTGTATATATTTTCCTGAATAAAAAGAACCTTTATTTAATACATTTTTAAATTCATAATTTTTCTTTAATGTTTTTGTGTTTTTCATTATTTTATATCCCTTCTAAGATTATATATAATGAAATATTAACTTAATACAAAAGGCCTATTATTAGGCCTTTTATTTTCTAAGCAGTTAATTTTTTTCTTCCTTTTGCTCTTCTAGCTTTTAAAATATTTCTTCCTGATCTTGTTTTCATTCTTTTTAAGAAACCATGTTCTTTCTTTTCTTGTCTATTTTTTGGTTGAAATGTTCTTTTCATTGTTGCACCTCCTATATTTAAGAATATTTATTTTAATTTATTTTTAACTAAAAAATAACAACATATCGATTATACATTATTTATAGAGAAATTGTCAATAGATTTTAAACTTTTTTAAATAAAGTTTTTCTTAAGGAAATAAGATTCTTAGAGTTTTTTTATATATTTTTTTACTTAAAATTTTTCAAATTAAATTTTTTAATAAATTTTTATAACTTTTTTTATCATTTTTTCTACTTTTTTATATTTATCAACAAAAAAAATTATTGTTTTCCACATTTTTTATTTTTTTTCCACAATTATATTGACTTATAGAATTACTTTTTGATATTATAATAAAGCAATATTTAATATAAAGATTTTATGTATTGTATTTTATTATAAAAGTTTTGCACAATTTTATCAACATATGTGGAAATTATTGTGGATAACTTTTGTATTTTTATTTTTTTACTTTATGAAAGGATGTTTTTAATGGATATAGATAAAAATGAACTATTAGAAAAAGCAAAAGAATTATTAAAAGAAGAAGTTACTTCTATTTCTTTTGAAACTTGGATAAAACCTTTAAAAATTAAAAGTATAGATAGTAACCACATTGTTTTTATTGCAAATTCAGAATATCAAAAAGATTCAATAGAAACAAGATATTCTAGTTTAATATTTAATACTATAAAATATATAACTAATAGAGACTATACATTTTCTGTAATTTTAGAAGACTCAAATATTCAAGATAATGAATTAGTAATTTCTGAAAATCAAAATTTAAATGAAAATGAAAGTTATGATTACAGTAATACAAATCTAAATCCAAAATATACATTTGAAACTTTTGTTGTAGGAAATAATAACAGATTTGCACATGCTGCAGCTTTAGCAGTAGGTGATTCTCCTTCTAATTCATATAATCCACTTTTCTTATATGGTGGAGTTGGATTAGGAAAAACTCACTTAATGCATGCAATTGGTAATAGAATTTTAAGTAATAATAGAAGTGCAAAAGTTTTATACGTTACTTCTGAAAAATTTACAAATCAACTGATTAATGCAATAAAAGATAACAAAAATGAAGTTTTTAGAAATAAATATAGAAATATAGATGTCTTATTAATAGATGATATTCAATTCATAGCAGGAAAGGAAAGAGTTCAAGAAGAATTTTTCCATACATTTAATACTTTACACGAAAGTGGAAAACAAATAATTCTTTCTAGTGATAAACCACCTAGAGACATTCAATTCTTAGAAGATAGATTAAAATCAAGATTTGAATGGGGACTTTTAGCAGATATTTCTTGCCCTGATTATGAAACACGTTTAGCCATATTAAGAAAAAAAGCACAAGATGAAAATATTATTATAGATGATTTTATTCTTTCAAATATAGCAAATAAAATAGATTCAAATATTAGGGAATTGGAAGGTGTATTTAATAAAATAGTTGCAAGAGCTTCTTTAACACATAGCCCAATTACAATTGAACTTGCTGAAAATATTATCAACGAATTTAAAACAGAAAGTCAAAAAGTTATATCTTCAGAATTTATCAAAGAAACCATAGCAAAATATTTTAATATAGATAAAAAAGATTTAGAAAGTAATAAAAGATCTAATGATATTGCTTTTCCACGACAAATTGCAATGTATCTTTGCAGAGAAGTTGCTAATATGTCTTTTCCAAAGATAGGAAATGAATTTGGAAATAGAGATCATTCAACTGTAATGCATGGTTATAAAAAAATTGAAACAGAAATAAAAAATAATACAAATACAAAACTAATTGTGGAAAGTGTTAAAAGTATAATAGTAAATGGAAAATAATTTAAATAATAATACTTTCATTAAGTTAATAAAATTTGTGTTTGTAAAAACAAAAATTTGAAAAATTTAATCTTTCTGTTCTTACGGAACAGCTTGATTAGATATACACAGTTAGTTGTTAATAATGTGTATATAAAATATGAATAACTTAATTATTAACATTTTAATTTTTACATTGTGGATTAATAATTTTGTTTTCCACTGATTTATAAACAGTATTTTTATTAGGCATACTAATATTTTATAAGTTTTTTCACATTTTCCACATGTCCTAATACTATTACTGCTATATATATTAATTTTATTATAAAGGAGATAAGGCCAATGAAGATAATTTGTTATAAAGACAAAATCCTTAAAGCTATTAATTCCGTAGTAAAAGCTGTTGCTTCTAAAACAACAATGCCTATACTAGAAGGAATTCTTATTCAAACAAATGATAATGAAATAAAATTAACTACATATGATTTAGAAATTGGTATAGAATATGTAATGGATTGTGAAGTTAAAGAACAAGGTTCTACTGTTGTTAATGCAATAATGTTTAGTGAAATTATAAGAAAATTACCAGATTCTGAAATTTATTTAACATTAAATGAAAAAAATTTATTAGAAATTGAATGTGAAGGATCTTTATATAAATTAGCAACAATGAATCCAGAAGAATTTCCTGAATTACCAAAAATAGAAGTTGAAAATTCTATAGAAATAGAACAAAATACTTTAAAAAATATGATAAGAAAAACAATATTTGCTGTTAGTACAGAAGAAAATAGACCAATTTTTACAGGATGTTTATTTGAAATAGAAAATAACAAATTAACATTAGTTGCTGTAGATGGATTTAGATTGGCATTAAGAAATATTTACTTAAATAAAGAAACAAATAATTTTAGTGCTGTTATACCAGGAAAAACTTTAAATGAAGTTAATAAAATATTATTAGATTCTTTTGATATGATAAAAATAGGAGTTTCAAAAAATCAAGCTTTATTTGAAATGGATAATTGTAAAATAGTTACAAGAATTTTAGAAGGTGAATTCTTAAACTACAAGTCTGTAATACCAAGTAATTGGGAAACAAGAATAAAAGTTAATAAAAACAATTTACAAGATTGTTTTGAAAGAATTAGTTTAATATCATCATCTTCAGTAGAAAAAGAAAAAAAATATCCAGTAAAAGTATCTGTTGAAATAGGAAAAGTTACTATTTCTTGTACAAATCAAACTGGAGATGCCAAAGAAGAAATATATGTTTCTACAGAAGGAAAAAATATAGAAGCAGGATTTAATCCAAAATATTTCTTAGATAGTTTAAAAGCAATTGACGAAGAAGAAGTATATGTAGAATTAGGAACAAATATATCTCCATGTTTAATAAAACCTGTAGATAACAATAATTATACATATATGATATTACCAATAAGATTAAAAGATTAAAAGTAGGAGAAATCTCTTACTTTTAATTATATTAATACACAGATGGAGCACAATATGTGGATAAAAGAGATAAAATTAAAAAATTTTAGGAATTATGATGAGGAAAAAATAGATTTAAAAGAAAATATAAATATTTTTTTTGGAGAAAATGCACAAGGAAAAACTAATATTATTGAATCTATATTTTTATGCAGTATGGGTAAGTCTTTTAAAACACAAAATGATAAAGAATTAATAAAATTTGAAAAAGAAGAAGCTATTGTAGAATTAAATTTTGAAAAAAAAGATAGAAAAAGTGATATAAAAATACAGATTTCTAATAGAAAAAATATATTTTTAAATGGTATAAAACAAAAAAAATTAAGTGATTTACTAGGAAATTTAAATGTAGTTTTATTTACTCCAGAAGATATAGACATATTAAAAGGAAGTCCTCAAAAAAGAAGAAAATTTTTAAATATTATGATAAGTCAATTAAGACCAAATTATATTTATATTTTAAATCTTTACTTAAAAACTTTAGAACAAAGAAATAATTATTTAAAACTTATAAAATTAGAAAATAAAGAGGAAAATTTATTAGATATTTGGGATGAAAAACTTGCAGAATATGGTGAAAAAATTTATAAATATAGAAGAGAATTTATAGAAAAAATTAAAGAAAAAATATATGCTGTACATGGCAATTTTACTGACAATAATGAAGAAATAGAGATAAAATATTTTTCGGATTTTGATAGTGAAAAAAATTTTTTAGATTTATTAAAAAGTAGAAGAAAATTAGATATTATAAAAGGATTTACTACAAAAGGTGTACATAGAGATGATTTTATGATATATATAAATAATAAAGAAGTGAGCACTTATGGTTCACAAGGACAAAATAGATCAGCAATTCTTTCTTTAAAATTATCAGAATTACAAGTTATTTATGATGAGATAGGAGAATATCCAATTTTATTATTAGATGATTTTATGTCAGAATTAGATGATAAAAGAAAGAAAAACTTTTTAAAAAATATAAAAGATATTCAGGTTATTATAACATGTACTGAAAAAATAACATTTGAAAATTTTAAATATTTCTTATATAATGTTTCAAGAGGAAAAGTTACTGAAAAAAATTAGGAGGAAAAAATGGAAAAATATAATCATAAATATGGAGCAGAACAAATTCAAGTATTAGAAGGTCTTGAGGCCGTAAGAAAAAGACCTGGTATGTATATTGGAAGTACTTCTGTAAGAGGATTACATCATATGGTTTATGAAATAGTTGATAACTGTGTTGATGAAGCTTTGGCAGGATATTGTACAGAAATAAATGTAATTATAGAAAAAGGAAATATAATTAGTGTTGAAGATAATGGTAGAGGAATTCCAGTAGAAATACATCCAAAAACAAAAATATCTACAGCTGAAACAGTTTATACAGTTTTACATGCTGGAGGAAAATTTGGTGGAGACAGTGGATATAAAGTTTCTGGAGGACTTCATGGAGTTGGATCTTCAGTTGTTAATGCATTATCAAGCTGGACAGAAGTTACTATTCAAAGAGATGGTGGAATATTCCAAATGTCTTTTGAAAAAGGAAAAACTGTAAAAAAACTTGAAAGATTAGGAGATTCAAAGAAAACAGGAACAAAAGTTAGATTTTTAGCAGATGATACAATTTTTGAAACATTAGATTATGAATATGAAGTATTAGAAAAAAGATTTAGAGAAATGGCATTTTTAACAAAAGGATTAAGAATAACATTAGAAGATCAAAGAGGAGAAACACCAAAAAAAGCAGAGTTTTGTTTTGAAGGTGGACTAGTTTCTTTTGTTGAATTTTTAAATAAAAATAAAGAAAAATTACATAAATCTCCAATTTATATAGAGAAAAATGGAGAAGTACCAGTTGAAATAGCAATACAGTATACAACATCATATAGTGAAAATATTTATACATTTGTAAATAATATTAATACTATAGAAGGTGGTACTCATTTAGAAGGATTTAAAAGAGCATTAACAAAAGTGTTTAATGATTATGCAAGATCTCATAATATATTAAAAGAAAAAGATCAAAATTTACAAGGTGAAGATATAAGAGAAGGAATAACTGCTGTTGTTTCAGTAAAAGTAAAAGAACCTCAATTTGAAGGACAAACAAAAACAAAATTAGGAAATAGTGAAGTAACAGGAGTAGTACAAAGTATGGTAAATGATGCTTTGGCAACATTTTTAGAGGAAAATCCATCAGTTGCAAAAGCAATTTTAGAGAAATGTGTAAGTGCTTCAAGAGCTAGGGAAGCAGCAAGAAAGGCAAGAGAATTAGTAAGAAGAAAAAATGCATTAGAAACATCTACTTTACCAGGAAAACTTGCAGATTGTAGTAGTAAAAATCCAGAAGAATGTGAAGTTTATATAGTTGAGGGAGATTCTGCTGGAGGAAGTGCTAAACAAGGAAGAGATAGAAAATTTCAAGCAATATTACCTCTTTGGGGAAAAATGTTAAATGTTGAAAAATCAAGAGCTGATAAAATATATGGTAATGATAAATTAAATCCAGTTATATTAGCTGTTGGAGCTGGAATTGGAAATGATTTTGATATAACTAAAATAAGATATGGAAAAGTAATAATTATGGCTGATGCTGATGTTGATGGTGCACATATTAGAACATTATTATTAACATTTTTCTTTAGATATATGAGACCGTTAATAGAAAATGGAAATGTATATTTAGCTCAACCACCTTTATATAAATTATCTAAAAAAGGAATGAAAGATATATATTGTTATACAGATGAAGGGTTAGAAGAACAATTTGCAGAATTAGAAAAGAAAGGTATAGCAAGAGATTCAGTAGGAATACAAAGATATAAAGGTTTAGGAGAAATGAATCCTGAACAATTATGGGAAACAACAATGGATCCAGAAAGAAGAACATTAATACAAGTAAAATTAGAAGATGCGATAAAAGCAGATGAAATATTTACAGTATTAATGGGAGATGATGTAGAGCCAAGAAGAAAATTTATTGAACAAAATGCTAAATATGTAAAAAATCTAGATATTTAAAATATAAAAATTTAATAGCAGGCAATTTAATTGCCTGCTATTAATCTATAAAGCTAATAATAATCTTCACTAAAACTAATATATCTAATAGTTAAACCTAATATATATTACTATATAAATAAGCTCTATACCAAATATATTAATCATTCGTTCGACTATTAATACACCATAAATAACTATATTCATCCGAATAGGACTAGTAATAACCATTAATTAGATAAAAGAATAATCTTAGCTCGAATATATTTCCTATAATTTAACCATGTTGCAACATAGCTTGCATACAAAAAATATATTCTTCTCGCCGACAAAAAATAATCTATAAAAATAAACTATTATTTATCTTTGTCCGAATATTAATAAACTAAATATAATCCATTAATATTCTTGGCTCAACTATTATTAACCTTATAAAATTATTATTAACAAAATAAAAATATTTATTCAAAATTTTTGAAATAAAAAGTAAAAAATAAAAATAGAAAATAAAAAATAAAAAATAAAAAATAGAAAATAAAAAATAGAAAATAAAAAATAGAAAATAAAAAATAGAAAATAAAAAATAAATAATAATAAATAATAATAAAATAATAAAAATAATAAAATAAAAATATAAAATTAAAATATAAAATTAAAATTTAGATAAAGATATTTTATAAAAACAGACCTATAAAAATTATGTTGAATTGAATAAACAAAATGAAAAAACTAATAAAGATATTTAATAAAAAATAAAAAAGAAAACACAAAAAAAGCAGCAATAAAATATAAAAAATAAAAGTATACATAATTATAAAATGATAAAAAACTTTAAATATAAATAAAAAATGCATAAAAATATGTAAATTAACATAAATTAAAGTGCTAAAATAAATGCAAAAATTATAATAAAAAATTATATGAGAATACATATAATTATGTAAATTATATATATGTGTAATATTAAATTTTATATAAGATTTAATATTTAAATGTATTAAAAATAAAGATCAATATATTTTAAAATAAAATATATAACAAAAATATAATATTAGTTATAAAAAAATAAAAATATAATAAATATAAATAAAACGAATATAAAAATAAATAAATAATAAAAAATAAATTAAATAATAAAAAAAAATAAATAATATATTTTTTAAATCATAATAAAAATATTGTCGAAAATTGTATATAAAAAAATATTGACATATTAATAAATAAAAATTAAAATTAAAAAAAGGAGGTATTAAAAATAAAAGAAAAAAATTCAATTCAAAAATGGTTACCAATAAATAATATTTATGAAAATGGTATTATAAAAACTAAAGAAAATATATTTATTAAAATAATAAAGGTTAAGCCAATTAATTTTAATCTCAAATCAGATTTAGAAAAAAATTCAATTTTAAATTCTTATAAAACATTTTTAAAAACATGTAATTTTAATTTTCAAATTCTAATTCAAAGTAAAAAAGAAAATTTAGATAATCATATAAATAAAATAAAATTAAATATAAAAAATGATAAAAATTTAATTCAGATATCAGAAGAATATATAAAATTTATTAAACAAAAAAATTTACAAAAAAATTCTTCTTCAAAAAATTTTTATATCATAATAAATTATATTCCAGAAAAAAATCAAATAAATAATAAAGATTTAATTATAAATAATTTAAATGAAAAATATTTAAAAATTAAAGATGCATTAAATAGGTGTGGTAATATTGTTAATGATTGTTCAAACAAAGATGAGTGTTTAAATATATTTTTTTCTTTTTTAAATTCCAAAAAGTTTTTAAATAATTAATATCTAAAAATAAAATCACATAATTTAAAATAAAAATTACATAAATCAAATTCAAGGAAGATATATTAATTTCGGTAAAATTAGAATACAAAACTGCAATTTTACATAAAAAGCAAAAACAATTTGTAAATAAAATAAAAAAAATATTTACCAAGAAATATATAAGTAATATATAAAATATTATGTTTATTTATTTAAATGAATTTTATAAATATATATAATGTTAAATTTTATATTTTATATAAGATTAAAAATCTAAAATTATTAAAATAAAAAATAAGGTATTTTAAAATAAAAATATATAACAAAAATATAATATTAATTATAAAAAAATAAAAATATATAAATAAAATTAAATATTTAATTTTTAATATATTTTATATTAAATAAAAAATTATAAAATAAAAATAAAATTTATATTTAAATTTATTTTAATATTAAATTAAATTTAATAAATAATATAATAAATAATATAATAATTAAAATAATAAAAATAAAAAAAATATTAAAATTTTCAAAAATAAAATTAATTAATTATATTTTTGAAAAAATAATATTATTAATTCTATATGTTACAGATAATTTGATTTTTAGTTTTAAAAATTAATATGGTTTAAAATGGATATCAAAATGATTATAGAAACTAAAATAAATATTGTAAACATAACATTGCTTGTCGGAATAAGAATATAATAAAAAATGCTTATAAAATATCATTAAAATATAACGGACTAGAGTAATTGATAAAATCAACAAATAAATGTATAAAAACTTTTTTATAATTATATTCTCCTAAAACAAGTAAACATAACAACTAATTAAGTGACATATTATAAATATATTTTTGAAAGATAAAATAATTACATTAAATTTAAAATGTCTTAAAATTCATTTTAAAGGATCAAAATTATAATGATTAAAAATTTAATATTAATATAAAAATAAATTTTTATAAATAATAATAAAATATTATATAATTTTTTATTTTTAATTTAAGATATAAAATAAAAAATAGATATTAAAAAATTAAAAAAACAAAATAATAAAATTAAAAAATATTTTTAGAATATAAAAAAATTTAAATTAAAAAATAATAATAATTAGATACTTATTTTTTAATTTATTAAGGAGGTAAAAATATAATAAATAAAAAAATAAAATTAAAAAAAGAAAAAAATAATTTTTATTTGGGTGTTTTAACAAATAAAGATTATATTTGTCCATCATATATTAATTTAAAAAATCCAAGATATATAGAAATAGATAATATGTATTATTCTGGAATTTTAATTACAAATTATTATAGAGAGCAATCAGAATTATTATTAAAAAATTTAATTGAATCTAATATTAATATGAATATATCAATTTTTTATGAAAAACAAGATACATATAAAACTATAAAAGATTTAACTTATCATATAGGAAATGTTGGCGTTGATTTAAAAAATATAAATGAAAATAGACAAGATATAGATATAGCATCTTTTACATATAATGATGCAAAATATATAAGAAGAGAAATGCAAATTAATAATGAAGAATTATATTTTTTATATATTTATATAAATATATATTCAGATAACATTAAAGATTTAGAACATTTAATAAATAATGTAGAAGGTATTTTACAAAGTAGAGGATTACAAACAAGAAGGGCAAATTTTAGAGAAGAACAGTTATTTTTATCATGCTTACCAACAATGCAAAATAAAAAAGATGTAAAAAATATATCAAGAAGAAATGTATTAACAAGTGGACTTGTTTCAACATATCCGTTTATTTCATCTTCATTATTTGATGAAGATGGGATTTACATTGGAAAAAATATTTACAGTAATTCTTTAGTTTTTATAGATAGATATAATACAGAAAAATATAAAAATGCTAATATGTGTATATTTGGAACTAGTGGTGCAGGAAAATCCTATTATATAAAATTACTATTAATTAGATATAGATTATTAGGAATAGAACAATTTGTTATTGATCCAGAAAGAGAATATTTAAATATATGTGATAAATTAAACGGAACTAAAATAATAATTGGGCCGTCATCTAATACTTATATAAATATATTAGATATAAGAAAAGAAAGTATTGAAGACAATGATAATGGATATTTGGCAACAAAAATTCGGAAAATTAATAGGATTTTTTCATTTAATTTTTGGTAAATTAGATGAAGAAGAAAGAGCTATACTTGAAGAAAAATTAATAGAAGTTTATTTTGAAAAAGGAATAACTTTTGATGATGATACTTTATATATAGAAAATAATAATAAAAATATTATGAGAGTTTTTAAAGATACTACTTATATGCCTATTTTAGAGGATTTATATAATACTTTAAATAAAGATGAGAAAACAAAAAAGTTTGCTGTAAAATTATTACCTTTTGTAAAAGGGTCTTTAAAATTTTTTAATAATCATACAAATATTAAGTTAGAAAATAAATTAATAATTGCTGATGTATATGAATTAGGGGAAGAAAATTTAAAATATGGAATGTATCTATTTATAGATTTATTTTGGGACAAGATAAAAATAAATAGAAAAATGAAAAAAGCAATTTATCTAGATGAAATATGGAGATTGATAGGTGTTACTTCTAATAAAGATGTTGCTCAATTTATATATAAAATTTTTAAGACAATTAGAAAATATGGAGGAAGTGGTGTGGCAATAACTCAAGATATTATGGATTTATTTAGTTTAGAAGAAGGAACATATGGAAGGAGTATATTAAACAATTCTAGTATAAAAACATTTTTTTCTCTTGAAGAAGATAATATTAAAATTTTATCTGAAAATGTAAATATTTCTGATAAAGAAAAAATAGAAATAAAATCTTTAAAAAGAGGAGAGTGTTTAATGTTTGTAGGAGAAGATCATATTTTAACCAAAATTGATGGATCTGAATATGAAAAAAATATAATTGAAGGTGATAATGAATTTGAAAAAAGTAATAACAGCAATTAACAATCCAATATTAAATGATAAATTATTAAATTGTAAAAATATAAAAGTTTTAAAAAATGATATTCAGTATAAAGAAGGAATTTTAGAAATTTTAGAATTAGAAAAAAATATAGATATATTAATTTTATCTGAAAATTTGCCTGGAGAAATAAGTTTAATAGAACTATTATTAAAAATTAAAAAGAATAATATAAAAATTTTTATAATTTTAGAAACGGAAAATGATGAACTAAAAAATACATTGTTTGATTATGGTATAAAAAATATTTATTATAATGATAAAATAACAATTGATGAATTAGTAAAAATTATAGAAAAAGAAACTATAGAAAGTAATGAAGAATTAAAGAATGAAATAGAAAAATTAAAAAAAATAATTAATGAAAAAGAATACAGTAATGAAAGAAAAATAATAAAATTTTATAAAGGAAAAATCACAAAAAATATAATAGAAATTTCTAAAAAAATAACGAAAAAACATGAAAAAAATTCTACAAAAAATGACAAAAAAATAATAATTTTTTGTGGAAATTATAATTCTGGAAAGAGTATTGTTTTAGCACTTTTTACTAAAACATTATTAAAAAAAAGTAAGAAAAATTTAGTTATAAATTTTAATGAAAAAAATAATGATATTTTTTTTATTTTAAATAAAAGAAATAATGAATATAGTGATAAAAATATTATAGAAAAAAATGAAAATTTAAGTAGCAAAATAGATGTAATAGACGGAAAAATTTTTGTAGAAAGTGGAAAATTTAATAAAGAAAAATTTGAAAAAATTAACGCAAATTATGACAGGATTTATATAGAAAATTATTTTGAAAATGACAATGAAATTGAACAAGAAATATTAAAAATTTCGAATGAAATTATTTTTTTATCTCAACCAAATTTGTTGGAAATTTCAAAAAGTAAAAAAATTTTAGAAAGATATATTAATAGATATTTAATAGAAAAAGAAAAAATAAATATTTTATTTAATAAATATAATAAATATTCAATAGATGAAAATTTGCTTAAAAAAATATTTTTTGAATTTAATTTTATAGGAAAAATAAAATTTAATAATAAATATAATTTATTATTAAATGGACAAGCTTTTTTTAATTTAAAAAAGATAAAAAAAGAATATTTTAAAATTTATAAAAAATTAGAAAGAGGCGGGATAAATATATGAAGGAATTAGAAGAAAATTTAATAGAAAATAAAAATGAAATTATAAATACAAATAATTTAAAATTAGAGAATAATATATTAAAAGAAAATAATCAAAATGAATTTTTACAATCATCTCTTTGGAAAACAATAAATACAGGAATTGATATTGGATTAAGAGCATTATTACCAGATTTATTAGAAGATCAAGTAATTAATTTAAAAGATAACTTATTAAATTATGGATTTAAAGAAGGAATGACAAAATCTATTAATGATGTTATTAATTTTGGAAAAAGTGCTGTTGGTATTGTTACAGGAAATTTTGAAAATATATCACAAATGCAAGATGCGGTCAAAAAAGGAGGAATTATAGATTCAGTAGATTCAATATTAAATTTTGCTATTAATAAGACTGTTAATAATGGAGTTATATCATATAAAACTGCAAATATTTTAAAAAGTGGAAAAAATATTATATTAGATAATGTGGAAAAAAATATTGAAAAAGAATTTAATAATCAAACTAAATCCTTACAAAATGTAGAAAATTATATAAATAAATGGAATGAGTCTTATGAAAAAAAGGATTTTGATAATATGGAAAAATATTATAATAACATGAAAAATGAATTAAAAAATTTAGTTCCTATAGAAAAAACTTTATTAGAGGCTAGAAAGGTTGAAAATATGCATAGTTTAATAAAAAATAATGGAAAAAAATTTGATTTATCTGATGCAGAAAAATCTTTAGTAGAAAAGCTGTAAAAATACTCTAAAACTTTACGGAAATAATAACTTTTTTGTTGAATTTTCTTGCAAATTTTTATTTGTTTTAGTATAATACGAGTGTAGAAATAAATAGAAAAGAGGGAAAAAAATGGAAGGACAACAAGATGAGAATATTATACAAAGAGACATAGAGATGGAAATGAGAACAGCATACATTGATTATGCTATGAGTGTTATAGTTTCTCGTGCTTTACCAGATGTTAGAGATGGTTTAAAACCTGTACATAGAAGAATATTATATGCAATGCATGAAGATGGTATAACATCTGATAAACCATATAGAAAATGTGCTAATACAGTTGGATCTGTTTTGGGAAGATATCATCCACATGGTGATGCTTCTGTTTATGATGCAATGGTTAGAATGGCACAAGATTTTTCAATGAGATATATGCTAATTGATGGACACGGAAATTTTGGTTCAATAGATGGTGATGGAGCAGCTGCAATGAGGTATACTGAAGCTAGAATGTCTAAAATTTCTGAATATATGCTAACAGATATTGAAAAAAATACAGTTGATTTTATGCCAAACTATGATGATAGATTACAAGAACCAACAGTATTACCAGCACAAATACCAGCTTTATTAGTAAATGGTTCATCTGGAATTGCTGTAGGTATGGCAACAAATATACCACCACATAACTTAACAGAAGTTATAAATGGTATTATAAAAATAATAGATGAAGATGAAGTAACTGATGAAGATTTAATGAGTGTTATAAAAGGACCTGATTTTCCAACTGAAGGTGTTATATTAGGAATAGAGGGAATAAAACAAGCTTATACAACAGGTAGAGGTAAAATAACAGTAAGAGCCGAAGCAGAAATTGAAGAAATGAGCAATAATAAACAAAGAATTATTGTTTCTTCATTACCATATCAAGTTAATAAAGCAAAATTAATTGAAAATATAGCAAGATTAGTTAGGGAAAAAAGAATTGAGGGAATTTCAGAAGTTCGTGATGAATCAGATAGAAAAGATAAAGTTAGAATTGTTATAGAACTTAAAAGAGATACAAATGCACAAGTTGTTTTAAATCAATTATATAAACATACACAAATGCAAGATACATTTGGAATTATAATGTTAGCTTTAGTAAATGGAGAACCTAAAATATTAACATTAAGACAATGTTTAGATTGCTATATAGATCATAGAAAAACTGTAATTTTACGTAGAACACAATTTGACTTAGATAAAGCATTAGCAAGAGCTCATATATTAGAAGGATTAAAAATAGCATTAGATAATATTGATGAAGTAATAAATATTATTCGTTCTTCTTATGATGACCCTAAAGAAAAATTAATGGAAAGATTTAAATTAACAGATATACAAGCTCAAGCTATTTTGGATATGAGATTGAAAACATTATCAGGATTGCAAAGAGAAAAAATAGAAGAAGAATATAACGAATTAATGAAATTAATTGCATATTTAAGAGAAGTTTTAAGCAGTGAAAAATTAGTTTTTGACATTATAAAAGAAGAACTTATAAAAATAAGAGATAAATTTGGTGATGAAAGAAAAACAAAAATTGTTGCTGCCGAAGGTGAAATTAATATAGAAGACTTAATAAAAGAAGAACAAAATGTTGTAACATTAACACATTTTGGATACATTAAAAGAATGCCAATTGATACATACAGAAGCCAAAAGAGAGGCGGAAAAGGTATAACAGGTATTGCAACTAGAGAAGAAGACTTTGTTAAACAAATATTTACAGCTTCAACTCATGATACAGTATTATTCTTTACAAATAAAGGAAAACTTTATAGATTAAGAGGATATGAAATACCAGAAGCAGGTAGAACTGCTAAAGGAACAGCAATTGTAAACTTATTAAGTTTAGATGCTGGAGAAAAAGTTTCTGCTGTAATACCAATTCAAAACTTTGCTGAAGGAAAATATTTATTGATGGCAACAAAAAATGGATTAATAAAGAAGACAGCATTAGTAGAATATAATTCAGCAAGAAAAACAGGATTACAAGGAATTGCATTAAAAGAAGATGATGAACTTATATCTGTAAGATTAACAGATGGAGAAGATAATGTAGTTTTAGTAACAAAAAATGGTATGTGTATTACATTTGATGAAAAAGATGTAAGACCAATGGGTAGAGTTTCACAAGGAGTTATAGGAATTAGAATAGATGAAGATGATGCTGTAATTGGTATGGAATCTGTAATTTCTGGTGGACAAGCTACATTACTTGCTATAACTGAAAATGGATTCGGAAAAAGAACAGAATTAGATGAATATAGAGTTCAAAATAGAGGTGGAAAGGGTGTAATTACTTATAAAATTACTCCAAAGACAGGATGCTTAGTAGGAATAAGAATTGCAACTGAAGAAGATGATGTAATGTTAATTACAGATACAGGAACTATTATTAGATTAAAAGTTAAAGATGTAAGTGTTCTTGGAAGATCAACACAAGGTGTTACATTAATGAGAACAAATGATGGAGGAAAAGTTGTTAGTATAGAAACATTAACTCCAGATATGGATGCTAATTTTGTAGAATAAAAATAAAAAAGTTAAAGATTTTTAGATCTTTAACTTTTTATTTTTTTAAATCTAAGATCATCACCGAAAAAATAATAAATGTCATAAAATCCAGCGATTCTTGATCCTATTCTTTCTTCATAATTTGAAAAAATATTATTTAAATTTAAATTTGTAGATATTATAGTTTTGGTTGATCTAGAGTTTAAATTAAGTAATCTGGTATTTATTATAGTAAATAACTCACTTAGTTTCATACTATTCATACATTCTGTACCTAAATCATCAATTATTAATAAGTCAACTTCTAAAACATTTTTATAAAATTCTTCGTCTCTTTGTTTGTTTAATTTATTATCAATTATTGTATCTAATAATACAGGTGCAGTTTGATATAATACGGTTTTTCCTTTTTTTAATAATTCATTTGCTATACAATTTGTCATAAATGTTTTTCCTAAACCAGTATTACCTGTAAATAATAAATTTTTTTGTTCTAAATTTGAAAAGTTTTCAACAAATTCTATACATTTTTCTTTTATATTTATTATATTTCTTCTAGGAGATATATTTAATTTATATTTTGAAATATCAACTTCATCTGAAAATAAATCTTCATTAAAGGTATTAAAATTTTCTTTATCTAAATTTGACATATTAGATTTGTTATATGATATATTTAATAATTTTTGTTTTAAACAGTTGCATAATTCTGTTTTATAATTATTTTTTAAAACATAACCAGTATCATTGCAGATATTACATTCATATATAGGTTTTAAATAATTTAATGGTAAATTATTTTTTAATAAAATTTCATTTTTTTCATTTTTTAAATCTTCAATTTTATTGTGCAAATTTTCTAGAGATGAATTATTATTAAGTAATAATTCTTTGGCTGTATTTATTGCATAGTTATTTAATTCATCTTCTATTTGTTTTAACCTTGGAATAGAAGAATATAAAGACTCTTTTCGTTCTTCTAAATCCAATTCTGCTTTAATTCTTTTTTTATCATATTCTTTTAATAAATTATTTAAAATTTGATTAGACATATATTCTCCTTTATTTTTTGTTTGCATATAAAAAGTCTAAATTATCATATTGTCTTTGTTCATAATTATTTTTTGAAACTTTTTTCTCTAAGTTTTTAATATCTTTTGTTTGTTGTTTTCGTTCTTCTAAAAAGTTTAAAACTTCATTAGGATTTTTAAGATTTCTGTCATGCCAATCTGTAATAACATTATTTAAATATTCAAAACTAACACTAGATTTAAATGTTGTTCTTTTTAAAGCAATTTCAATAACATCTAATTCATATCCATAATCAAATACCCATTTTTCAATATAAGCTTCTTCGTATTGTGTTAAGTTATCTCTTCTACCTAATTTTTTAGAGATTGTTTTCTTAATTTTATTTATTTTTTCTTGTTTTTGATAATATAAATCTAAATCGTTCCATGTTTGAATTTTATTTAATCCCCAAGCTTCAGCGACTGTTTGAACATAATTTTTATGTAGTGCAGATCTATTAAAACAATAATCAAATAATGCTATCATTACTTGCTCATCAAAGTTATATTTTCTAAACCATAAATCAATATCATTATACCAAGATGGTCCCATAATTCCTTGAAAATATTTATTATTAATATGTTCAATTGCTTTTGATCTTGCTTGGTTTTTAGAGTTTTCTTTAATTTTTTCTGGAGATATAGCTAAATTTGGAGAATATAATTTATGTAGTGTTTCTTCTTGTAAATTTACTAATATAAAACCAGTAGTTTTTTTAATAATAAAATTATTATCTTCTAAAAATTTAATACCATCATTAATTGTTTTTAATGGTAATGATAGTTTTTTTGATAAGTCATTTAATTTTATATCTTTATTATATTTAGATAAAAAAAACATATATAAATATATTTTTATATACTCTCCTGGCATTTGTGATAAATGTTCAGCGAAAAATACATCTGGTAAAGATGTTTCTGAAAATAATAAAGATTTTTCTGATTGTTCTAATTTCATAGCTTTCTCCCTAAAACAAAATAAGTAAGATAAAATCTAACTTTGTAGAATTATATCATGTATTATATATAAAATGCAAATATAAAATAATAAGATTTAAAGAGATAAATTAACATAATTACAGTAAAATGTTAAAAAATAAATGATTAAAACTAGAAAAACATGTATATATAACTTTAAAAAAATTTTTTATATAAATACAATTTTGGTTTAAAAAAATACTTAAAAATATATACAAAAAAATATGTGATTTTTTCACCGTTCAATCCCAGTAAACTAAATAAAAACAGAGGAAAATAAAATGTAATAAAAATGAAGATTTTTATTGATAAATTTTTAATAAAAATATGTAAAAAAAAGCATAAAATTATCGCAAAAATTATATTTAAAAAAGCAGTAGAATAATCTATAAAACCCAAAATTTTGGTATTAAAATCATAGTTTTGTGGAAATATAAATTTCATTTGTATCCTCCTTTAAAATTGAAAATATAAATTAGTTAAAAGTATTAAAAAATTATTTTTTAATCAAGTTATTAACATTTAATGAAAAATTTGTGGATAAACCTCCAATAAATTCTTTAACTATAGAATTTGCTTTTATTAATGCATAAATACCTCCAACATAAATAAATTTAATGACAAGTTTATCAGAATAATTCATAGAAAATAAAATAACTAATATTAATGAAACTATAATTTGAATAAAAAATAAAGAAAAATAATTTCGTAACCAAGCTTTAAAAAACCAAGATGTTTTTTCTAAAGATAAAGATAAAAAAGCAAATGGAGTTAATAAAATAAATACTTTTATTATTATATATCTTAATGAATAAGAAAAGACTAAATTTAATAATGATAAACTCATTACACCTTTTATTAAACCATCAATTGAAAAAATATTTAATGAAGATGTATTTATAGAAATATTATTATTTATTTTATTTATTAAAGTGGAAAAACATATATCTGTATTAAATAGAGATTTTCCTAGTTCTCTTATTGCTAAAGATATATTAGATAAAATAGTTATAGATTGTTCAACAATTGTTCCGGAAAAATTCATTAATATTCCAAATATAATTATTTTAAAAATAAATTGCTTAGGTGACTCTATTTGTGAATATGTAAGATTTGAAAATAAATATTTTATACCAAAATATAATAAAAAACCTAATAATAATGAATTTGCTATAAGTAGTATTCCATTAGAAGATGAAGAACCAAAAATTTTGTCAAAATAAGGATCATCTAAAATATTGTTATTAATAAAAGTTATATCATCAAGAACAGAGTATAGACTATTATCAATAGAAGAAAATAGATTTTGAAAAATAGTATTAATTGTGTCAATTATAGTAGTTGTAATATTGTTATTTGATATATTTTCCAATAATTAACCTCCTATTATATTAATGATTCTATGGCACCTAAAATAAGATCTATTGCTAATAAAAAGGCATAAGAGAATAAAGAATTTCTTACTAATTTTTTGCCTATTCTCATTCTTTCTTCATCACCAAAGCTAAATTTTTTCATAAATATTCCTGTAGCAACTGCAACTGCTGCAGCAGGAGTCGCAATTTTTAATACCCAGTCTTTAATTTTTTCAAAAGCTTTAGTTATTGTTTTTACCAGCTTAGGTTCTGCGGCATATATATTAGTAGATAATACGAAAATTAATAGTATAAAAAATAATAAAATAAAAATCAAATAATAAATTTTTTTGTTTTGCATTAACATTCCTCCTTTATGTAATTGTAGGGTGATTATTTATAAAATAAGGATACATTTTTAATTTTGAAATTGGTAATATTTTATTTCCGTCAGATAAAAATGCTATAGAATTAAATGTTTCTAGATCTTGAGTAAATACTTTTGTATCATACTTAAAATCTAATTGAGAGTAAGAATTGATACTTTCTGATATATTAGAATCTTTTGATTTTAACTTATTTGAAAAATAACTATATTTTGTTTCTTTTGCATTTTCTGAAATTGTATATGAAGTTCTATTTTTTTCTTCTTTTCCAAATTGTTTTTGGGCTTCTTCAATAGTAAAAATATCATCTGTTCTAAACCAAATTTTATTTATTAAGTTTTGACAAATTACTTTAACAGAAGTTTCATCTTTTAAAGTGTTTTTTAGAGATGAATAACTTTGAGTGCTAACAATATTTATACATTTTGCTTCTCTACTTAATGAAAAAAATTCACAATCATTTTTTGTTACATATTCAGAATATTCATCACATATAAAAGCTGTTGTTTTTATATTGTTATTTGATAGATTTGTCATTATCTCAGTTTGAAAATCTAATTTTAAATATGCTGCTATAATTTTAGATAAATTTCTATATTCTGCAATATTCATATTTAATACTACAATTTTTCCATTTTGAATTACGTCAGAAAAACCTAATAGGCTCAAGTTTTCTTTAGGTGGACAAAAAGTTTTTTGAATATTATAATCAGAAACAAAAATATTTGTTATTCTTGTAATTTCGGATTTTAAAATAGACTGAGTTCTTAAATCTAATGAAAAAAATTCCTTTTCGAAAAAATTTAATGATGAATTAAGTTCATAAATATCTTTTTGAGATAATTGTGAAGAAATAAATAATTCTCTTAATGTTTTAATTTTTTCAATATAATAGTTTGGATAAGTAACTAATTTGTGGATTTCTAAAAAAGTAACATATCCATTATTGTATAATCTACATAATTTTATACATTCAGTTATTATCTGTTCTACTTTATCAAGCCAATAAGACTCCGAATTATTTTCTGAAAAAAGAGTTAAAATTGTTTTTAGCCTATTACTTAAAACAATAGGATTTAAGTTTGGTTTATGTAACGGATTATAAGTAATATTGGAATTTAAACCAATTGTTATTAAATCATTTTGTAAATTATACTTTTCTAGATATTTGGATACTTGTTCATAATAATTTCCTTTTACATCAAGTATTAACATTCCTATTTTTTTATTTGGATGTAATGAATTATATTTAATTAGTTGTTCTGTAAATGGATACATAGCTGAACTTGTTTTTCCAGATCCAATTGTACCTGTAATTAAAAAATTTTGAAAAAGTCCTTTTTCTGTAACATAAACATTTGAATTTGAAGCTTTATTATAACCGAATAAGTAATTTTAAATTATCATCAAAAATATTTTTTGATATTGTAGATTTGTTTTTAAAAACAATATTTTTAAAAATTATTTTAAATAAAAAATTACTTAATAAAATATTATTGAAAATAAAAGAAATAATAAAAGATATTTTTAAATAATTCCATATTTGAGGATTTTTTTGACATATATCAAAAGGTCTTAAACCATATCTAATAATAATTGTATTTGAATAATATATAGGATAAAAAATTTTATAAAAAATATAAATAGAAATTAATAAAAATAATAGACAAAATAAAAGTCTTGTAAAAAATTTTTTAATAATTAACCTCCTTATTATTTTTTGCTTTAATTTTTAATTTTGAACCTTGAAGATTATGGAAAATTTTTATATCAAAAAAACAATAGATTGAATACAAAGTGACAAAAAGATTAATAATATAAGTAATAAAGAACAAATCAATAAGTCTAGAAATAAAACCACCACCTTACAATTTTTTCCATAATATAATATTTTTTTTATTTTGTCTATACTTTTTATAAATTTTATGGTAAAATATTAAAATATAAAAAAAAGAAAGGAGTAAAAAATATGAAAATAAGTAAAGATACAACAATTGGAGAAATTTTAGAAATAGCACCAGATAAGGCTAATATTTTATTAGAAATAGGAATGCATTGTTTAGGATGTCCTGCATCACAAATGGAAACTTTAGAAGAAGCATGTGCTGTTCATGGTGTAGATGTAGAAGAAGTTTTAGAAAAAATGAATAAAGAATAATTAAAATTAGTGTTGAAAAACAAACAAAAATTGAATTTTATAAAATATTTTATAAAATTCGAAAAATTTTTATAAAATATATTGACAATTTATTAAAAGTGTTGTAATATATAAAGGTGTTGTGACGTTTCACAATTATTTGGGCTATTAGCTCAGGTGGTAGAGCACTTGACTTTTAATCAAGTTGTCCCGCGTTCGAGTCGCGGATAGCTCACCAAAGAACTAAATATTTTTGATATTTAGTTCTTTACATTTTTATGGCCCGTTGGTCAAGCGGTTAAGACATCGCCCTTTCACGGCGGAGACATGGGTTCGATTCCCGTACGGGTCACCATGACGCCACTTTAGCTCAGTTGGTAGAGCAACTGACTTGTAATCAGTAGGTCGTCCGTTCAAGTCGGACAAGTGGCTCCATAATAAAGGTCAATAGTTTTGAGATAACTCTTAATTATTGGCTTTTTTTATATTATAAATATAGAAAATAAAAAATATTTAAAAAATAAAATTTGTTTTATAATTTTTATAATTAAGAAAGGAAAAAATATGCAAAAAGTAGCTATAGTTACAGGAGCTTCCAGAGGAATTGGAAGAGAAATAGCAAAAAGATTAGCAAAAAAAGGAATAAAAGTAGTTGCAAATTATAATCAATCTGAAATAGAAGCAATAAAACTACAAGAAGAATTAAAATTAGAAAGTATAGATATAGATATTTTTAAAGCAGATATGACTAAGAGAAAAGAAGGCCATGACTTAATAAAATTTGCTATAGAAAAATATGGAAAAGTAGATATTTTAATAAATAATGCAGGAATAGCAGAATATAAAATGTTTGTAGATGAAACAGATGAAGATTGGAATAAAGTAATAAATTCTAATTTATATTCAGCATTTATGATGTGTCAAGAAGTAATACCTAATATGGTTCATAATAAAAATGGTTGTATTATAAATATTTCTTCTATATGGGGAATGGTAGGAAGTTCTTTAGAAGTTCTTTATTCTGTTTCAAAAGCAGGAGTAGATGGGTTGACTAAAGGATTAGCAAAGGAATTAGGACCATCAAATATAAGGGTAAATTCAATTGCTCCAGGTGCTATAGATACTGATATGAATAAAAACTTGACGGAGGAAGAATTAAAAGAATTACAGGATGTAACTCCTTTGGGAAAAATAGGAACTCCTGTAGATATAGCAAAATGTGTGGAATGGCTTATTGATGACAATTTTACAACAGGGCAAGTAATTTCTCCAAATGGGGGATGGGTAATAATATAAAAAAACAAAAAGCATTAAGCTTTTTGTTTTTTTTATTATTGTTCAGTTACTCTTCTTCTATAATTACCAGATATTATTTTTGGTAAATAAGTAATTAGTTTATATACTGCTAAACGTACTTTTTTGCTCCATAAATAAGAACGTCTAAGTTTTCTAACCGTTCCTATTGAATTAAATTCATTATCTAATGCAATAAGTTCATTTTGGGCTTTTTCTATAGGAAAAATATAATTTTGTCCTTCGTTATTATCCCATTGTTCAGAACCATTTTTAAAACAGAAGTTAAATGTTTCGCTATTTGTTAAATCTATTTCAGCTTGAAAACCTAATTCTGTTTTTTCCATTTTTATATCATTAAGATTATCCCAGTTTATTCCAAAACCATAATGTATATAAACATCTTCTGATCCATCTTGAAAAAACTTACCTGTGTAAGATATCTTTATTTTAGTATTTTCAATTAATTTATCTGTATTAAAAAATATATTCTTTGTTAATTCCATGTAAAAATCTCCTTAATTTATCTTTAGTTAGCAACATTATAATATTAAATTATACATTGTTCAAGTATTTTTGAAAAAAAAGTATAAAAAATTACAAAAAAGTTTAAAAATTTTATAATTAATAAATGGTACTAAAACATAGATAAAAAACATAGATATTAATATAATAATAATATAAATTATTGTAAAAAAACATAGAATATGATAATATTTTAATGAAAAAACATTTATAAAGGAGAATTTTATGGATGATATAGAAAAAAAGAAAATAGAAGATAGTAATGAAAAAATAAAAAAACAAAATCCATATAATGATTATGAAGAAGTAAAAAAAATAAATGCAAGAAGAAAAAGAAATATTTTTATAATTATATTAATAATATTTATTTTAGTTATTTTTGCTATATTTTCTACAATATTTTCATTATTAAATATAAATAATGAAAATATAATGACTGGTGTTTCGATAAATAATATTGATATATCAGGATTATCAAAAGATGAGGCTAAAGCAAAGGTAGAAAATGTTCTTGATGAAAAAATAAATAAAGAAATTAAAGTTATATATGGTGAATATGAATCAACAATAAATCCTAAAGTAATAGATGCAAAATTTGATACTAATAAGGCAATAGAAGATGCTTATGGAATTGGTAGAAATGGTAATATTATTATAAATAATTATAATATATTATTTTCATTAATAGGAAAAAAAGATATAGAAACTAAAGTAATAATTAATGAAGAAGAAACTGAAAAATTAATTAAAGATATAGGAGCTAATTTACCTGGAGCATTAGTTGAAACAAGTTATTATATAGAAGATAGTAACTTAATAATAACTAAAGGAAAAGAAGGATTAGTTGTTAATTCGGAAAAATTATTAGAATTAATTTATGAAAAATTAAATAATAAAAATATAAATCAGGAGTATATTGAAATACCTGTTGAAGTAATAAAACCAGAAGAAATAGATTTACAAAAAATTCATGATGAAATTTATAAAGAACCACAAGATGCTTATTATAATAAAGAACCTTTTGAGATTCATGCAGAAGTTGACGGAGTAGATTTTAATATAGAAGAAGCAAAACAAATTATAAGTAGTGAAGAAAAAGAAGAGTATACAATACCTTTAAAAATTACAAAACCAGAAATGACTATAAATAAAATTGGAACAGAAGCTTTCCCTAATTTACTTTCAACATTTACAACTAAATATGATAAAACAAATACTAATAGAACAACAAATTTACAGCTTGCAATAAATAAAATTAATGGTGTTGTATTAATGCCAGATGAAGAGTTTTCATACAATAAGATTGTTGGAGAGAGAACGATTTCTGCTGGATATAAAGAGGCAAAGATTTATTCTAATGGTGAAGTGGTAGATGGATTAGGAGGAGGAATTTGTCAGATTTCTTCAACATTGTATAATACAGTGTTGTTAGCTAATTTAGAAATTACGGAAAGAAGAAATCATCAATTTGTTACATCATACTTACCAGCAGGAAGAGATGCTACTGTAGTGTATGGATCACAAGATTTTAAATTTAAAAATAATAGAAAATATCCAGTTAAAATAGAAGCATCTTTAAATAGTGGAATTGCAAAAATTTCTTTATATGGTGTAAAAGAAGAAAATGATTATACAGTTACTTTTGAAACAAGAACAGTATCTGCAATACCATATAAAACAAAATATATTAATGATAGTACTATAGAAGAAGGAACAGAAAAAATTCAACAAAAAGGTGTAAATGGATTAATAACAGAAACTTATAAAATTTTAAATTTAAATGGAGTTGTTGTATCTAAAACATTATTATCAAAAGATACGTATAATGCAATGCAAAGAGTTGTTTTAAAAGGAACTAAAAAAGTAAAAAAATCTCAAGATAATAATGAGAATAAAAAAGATAAAGAAAATGAGAATAAAACTAATGATAAAAATGATAAAGATAATAATAAAGAAAATTAAAAAGAAGCAGAATTTTCTGCTTCTTTTAATATTGACAAAAACAAAAAAAGTAGTATAATAGAAAATGCTTATATAAGTGTTATGTGGGTTATTAGCTCAGCTGGTAGAGCAGCAGACTCTTAATCTGAAGGTCCGGGGTTCGAAACCCCGATGACCCACCAAAAGATTATCATATTTTGTGATAATCTTTTTTTATTGTAAAAAATGTTTAAAAATTTTTCAAAAAGGACAATATAAATATAGGAATTTTATGGAGGTATATTTTTGAAAAAGAGAAGAATATTAAAAAAATTTGTTATTACATTTATAATATTAATAATATTAGGATTAATATCTTATTATATATATAACACATATCAAAATATAGATATAAAATCAAGTTATGAGGTGCAAAAGACAGATTATACCACAAATAGCGTACAAACTGTGGAAAGTATAGAAAAAAATAGTGAAAATATTGCAGATATAATCGAAAATGTTACAGATTGTATTGTTGGAATATCTAAATTTAAAAATAATGGGAATTCTATTTTTTCTAAAAGTAGTGAAGAAGAATTAGGAATAGGAACAGGTGTAATAGTAACAGATAATGGATATATACTAAGTAATTCACATGTTACGGGAGAAAAGTTTAGCACATGCTATATTACATTAGACAATGGAAGAACTTATGATGGGACTGTTGTTTGGGCAGATAGTGATTTAGATTTATCAATTACAAAAATAAGTGCTAAAAATCTAAAATATGTAACAATTGGAGATTCTGATAATATAAGAGTTGGTGAAACTGTATATGCAATTGGAAATCCAATAGGTTTTGAGTTTAGAAGAACGGTAACATCAGGTATAGTAAGTGCAAAGAATAGAACTATAAAAATAGAGGATAGCGAAAATTCATCATATATGTCTGGATTAATTCAAACAGATGCAACAATAAATCCTGGAAACAGTGGAGGACCACTAATAACACCAAATGGAAATGTTATAGGAATAAATACTGTAAAAATTTCATCAGCAGAGGGAATAGGTTTTGCAGTTCCTATAAATACAATAAAAACAGTAATAAATAAATTTAAAGAAAATGATAAGTTTGATGAAGCTAAAATAGGAATATATGCTTATGATAAAGAAGTAATACCATATTTATCATATAGCAATAATTTTGTAAAAGGAATATATGTTGTCCAAATAACCCCAAATGGTCCAGCAAGTAAGGTTGATTTAAAAGTTGGAGATATAATTAATTCAATAGATGGAGTTGAATTAAGTTCAATGAATAGATTAAAACAATACATTTATACCAAAAATATTGGTGATGAAGTAAAATTAAATATAACAAGAGGAAAAATAAATAAGGATATAATACTACAATTAGGCTCTTAAAATGTGATAAAAAGCTTTTAAATTTTTGAAAAATATGATATAATTTTCAAAAATTTAAAGGAGAAATATATATGAAAGAACTTTGGGATATTTATGATGAGAATAAAAACAAAACAGGTGGAGTAGCAGAAAGAGATGTATATGAATTTAAAGATGGTGAATATCATATAGTTGTAACAGCAGTTATACTTAATTCTAAAAATGAAATATTAATTACCAAAAGAGCTCCTTTTAAAAAGTTTGGATTGATGTGGGAATTAGCAAGTGGGTCAATATTAAAAGGGGAAACAAGTTTAGATGGTATAATAAGGGAAGTAAAAGAAGAAATAGGAATAGAGTTTACTAAAAAAGAAGCTATGTATTTAAAAGAAATTAAAGGAGGAAAATTAGTTCCTAATTTTAAGGATATATGGGTATTTAGAAAAGATATAAATATAGAAGATTTGAATTTTCAGGAAGAAGAAGTAATAGGAGCAAAATGGGTTAATATAGATGAATTCTTAAAAAAGAAAGAGCATGGAGAATTCACACCAGTTATTGATTTTACAGAGGAAGATTATAAGAAAGCAATATCTTTAAAACCACGAGAATCATATGGATATATAGGAAAAGATGTTACAACAAAAGTAGATAGACCATTAGGAAGTAAACATCCTAAATATAATTTTGAATATAAAGTTAATTATGGATATGTTCCAAACACAGTAAGTAGTGACAAAGAAGAATTAGATTGTTATGTTTTAGGAGAAAATAGAGCGATTGAAGAATTTGATGGAAAATGTATTGCAGTAATACATAGAACAAATGATAATGATGATAAATTAGTAATTGCTCCAGAAGAAAAAGATTATACAGATGAACAAATAAGAGAATTAACTAATTTTCAAGAAAAATATTTTGAAAGCGAGATTATAAGATAATTTGTAAGAAAGAGATAGTAAAATGAAGTTTATAAATGAAATATATTTGGATAAGGAAAAAGATATAATAATAAAATTGTATGATAAAGGAGAAGATGAAATTAAGTATGTTCTAGAAACTCCCAATCATAATACAGGAAATTTAATAACTAATTTAGCAAGAATTTGTGACCTAGAAACTGTAAAAAATAAAAATGATATGAAAATAATTACAGGAGTAATACCTGCAAGTATTAATGGAGATAATGAAGAAGTATATATTTTAAGACTTGGTGGAATAAAAATAGCTAATATATTTAAAAATGGAAAAATAGAATTAAAAGCAAAGATTCCATCAATAATGAAAACTTTAATGTCTCAAACAAAAGATTATAGATTTGGAGTAGATAAAACTATTGTTAAATTTTATTTATTTAAGAAAACAAAATTTAGAACAGATTTACATACACATATGAATGCTAATTTATCTCCTGATATATTAATTGCGTTAGGAATAACTCATCAAATAAAATATCCTTTATACTATATAAAAAAATTAAAACTAAAATTAACAAAAGAACAAGAAGAAAAAATATATGAACAAAGAAAATTAGTGGAAAAAGATTTTGAAAATTCGGAATTAAAAGGAAAATACTTAACAAGAAGAATTGATGATAATACTTTTATAAATTTTGCTGATTTTATTTTAAATAATTTAGAAAATTCAAAGGAAAATATTGAAAAAATAAGAGCAAGTTTAGCTATATTAAAAGATGGACAAGCAGTTTTTACAAACTTAGAAAAAGTTTATTTATATAGATATATTTTTGCAAAAGGAACAGAAAGTAAAGAAAAAATAAAATTGGATATAAATAAAATAAATGAAATCTACCAAAAAGATATAAAAGAAGCTGTAATAAAAATGCTTGAGGATAAAAAAAGAGAAAGTATTTATGCAAAAAATAATTTAAGACAAGATAAATTATTATGGATTGCTAGGGAATATCAAAAACAGGGAATTTATTATGTAGAAATTGCTGATACCACACTAACTAAAAAAGGACTTCCAGCAATAGAATTGTTAGAAGAAATACATGATATTATGCCAAAAATAGAAGCGGAAACAGGAGTAACAATAAGATTTTTAGTAGCAATAAGAAGAATTCCATTAACTATTATTAAAGATAATATAACAAGTAGTGATTATTTAAGAGAAAATTTAAGCGTTTTAAAAGCAGTATCAAGAAGTCCATATGTTGTTGGAAGTGATTTTATTGGAGAAGAAATAAATGATATTTCTGAATTAAAACCAGCGATAAAAGAAATAACACAATTTGCTGTTGCACAAAATAACGGATTTACAATAAGAATACATGCTGGAGAAAATGATAGTTTAAGAAATAATGTTTTAAAATCAATACAATTAGTTAGAAAATCAACTGAAAAAGGTCAAAAAATGCCTAGGGTTAGAATAGGACACGGATTATATACTCCAGAGTTAGATAGTGAAGAAGGAAAAAAATTAATTAAAGAAATAAAAAAATCAAATGCTGTTATGGAATTTCAATTAACATCAAATGTTAGATTAAATAATTTAAGTAAAATAGAAGGACATCCTTTAAAAAAATATTTAGATAATGGAGTAAAATGTGTACAAGGAACAGATGGCTGTGGATTTTATGGAACAGACACAATTGAAGAACAATTAGCAATGCAAAATTTATTGGAATTAAAATCAGAAGATTTTGAAAAAATGAGAGATGTAGAAGATGAGATTATAAAAGAAAATAAAAAATATTTTATAAAAAAATCAAAAGATTTTGATAAATTTTTAAATGGAAGAACATTAAGAAAGGCTATTCTTCAATTAGAAGACGAGATTATAAATGAAGATATAAATAAAAATATAAAATTGAGATTAAATAACAAAGTTGATTCAAGTAAAAAACTAAAAGATATTATAAAAGAGTTGCCAACTGATAAAACACCTATAATAGTTGCTGGTGGAAGTTTTAATGCTCAAAATGTTGAAACGATTACTGAAGATACTGGAATTAATTCATTAAGAGAATTGATAAAAAAATTAGATGATAAAAAGGTATTTTTTGTAATAGGACATAAATTACAAGGATATGAAAAAGCTGTTTTAGAATTGTGTCAAGAGTTAAATAAAAAAATTGAAGTTTATGCTATAATACCTAAAATGATAGAAAAAAATATATCCGAAAATATTTTAAAATCTAATATAACAGGAGTCCGTATATCAACAGAAAGTGAAGATTTTGGAATATATAAAAGTTTTAATTATGAGATTTTTGAAAGAAGATTTTCAATAGTAATAGCATTTGATGGGCATTCTCCTGTATCAAATTTGGTTCAAGAAGCTAAAAATGGAAAAGCAAAATCAAAAATATATGTAAATAGAAAAAATGAAAATTTAAATTACAAAGCAAAAACCTTAAAGGGCTATATAACACCATTTGAAATTGAAGAAAATATTGCTAATAAAATAATTGAGGATAATATAGATATAATAAAAAAATAGTAAATAATATAATAAAAATATAATCTAATTAAATTGGGTTATATTTTTATTTTTTATATAATTAAGATTTTAACAAATTAAAACAATTTAATTAATTTTGTTGTATATTATTGGTTTTTGTGCTATACTTAAAAAAGTTTTGATATATTTGCACTCGTAGTTTAGTTGGATAGAATGTCAGGCTACGAACCTGAAGATCGGGGGTTCGAATCCCTCCGGGTGCACCATAATATATTTTTTTTCATATAATATTAAACAAATTTTAAAAAACACTTGAAAAAAGTATTAAATTGTGGTAATATTATTATTGTTATTTTATCGAGGTGTAGCGCAGTTGGTAGCGCGCGTGGTTTGGGACCATGAGGTCGCAGGTTCGATCCCTGTCACCTCGACCATAAAAATACTGAAAACTGATGTTTTCAGTATTTTTATATTTATTTACAAATTATAAAAAGTTATATATAATAAATTGATATTCTTTAATTAAAGTTTATAATATAATGCTTTTATACAAATTATCATTTGTATAATTAAAAGGAGAAAAAATGTTATTTTTAACAATAAATAATATTAGGTATATAAAAGAATGTTTTATTAAAGAATTAGATGGTTATAATATATTGCGTAAAGATATTGGAAATGAAAATGAAATTTTTATTTAAACCATCTTTGAATTAATTCTTTCTTATTCATGTTAACAAATTTATTTTTATTTGCTAGAATTTCTTCAAACAGTTTAGAACAAACCTTATTTGCTAAAGCGAATTCTTCACTTGATATTTTTCCAGTATTTAATGCCTCTAACAATTCATCTTCATCATCAATTACTGTAAAATTATTATTTGCCGGACAGTGGATAATATCTAAATACAAGTCATCATAATATGGTATATTTTCCTCAACACCATTTCCGCGACTTATATCAAAATAATATCCTAGCACTTCAGCATTTGTATCAAGAAATACTCTTGCATTGTAAAATTGCTCTAATGGCGTGAATTCTACTATATAGTATCCATTGTCAATGTATACAACATTTTGTCCTGAGATATTAACAATAAAAGGTTGATCAATTTCATTTATTTTTTTTATGCTTAGATAGTAATTTTCTGTTTTTTGCTTTTGCATAACAAAGTCCCAATCAGAAACGCCACGTAAATATGTTTTGCTTATAAATTTTTTTCTCATTTCTTTACATTATCCTTTCATTATTTTATATATATTAAGCTTTTAATAAAAAACTAATATTTTGTTCAGTGTAATAGGAGTATGGTTCGTTCTCAATTTAATTAATTCTTACTAAAATTTTTAAAACATAGCTTCTATTATTTTTCTATGTCAAGTTTTTAGATATTCATTCTACATTTGCGTAATAGTATAACATTTTTTTCCAGATTTGTAAATTTTGTGTTTATATAGCTATTCTAATACCACTTTAAAGTATTTGATAAATAAAAAACATTTGGTTAGAGTATCTCGACTTTACCATATTTAAAGATTTTCCATCAATAGAAAATTGTATAAATAGTTTGACTAAAAAATAAACATAATAAAAAACAAAACATATAATATATAAAGACAATAATAATAGGAGAGATATTAATATGAAAAAGAAAATATTAGTAGTGTTAATAATTATTCTTTTTTCAATAATGAATGTTTGTATTTATAAATTATATGTAAAAAATATAAAAATGCAAAACGAAATAGATGAATTACAAAGAAAAATTAGTAATAAAGTTGAAAATGAAATTATAATATCAGAAGAAACAAAAAAATTATCTGATCAAACAAAAGAAATAGTAAATAGAAATGAAAAATTATCTACTACTGAAGAGATAGAAGGTTCAGAACAAGAAGAGAAAAATATAACAGATAATGAAGCACTAGAAACAGATGCAATAGTTGATCAAGAAAATATAAGTTATGATGGAGATCATACAGGCGAAGGTTTATCTTTATTAGGTAAATATCAAGGATTAACATATTATAATCAAGCAGATAGTAGATGGGCTAATATAATGTATTCTAGTATAAATAATAGAGCTCAAACAATGAAAACTAGTGCCTGTGGACCAACAACTGCTGCAATGATTATTTCAAGTGCAAAAGGTGCAATATTACCTACTACAATGGCAAGATTAAGTGTAGACAATGGATATAGAACAGCAAATAGTGGAACAGCTTGGAGTTTTTATTCTTTTGTAGCTGACTATTTTAAGTTTTCAGAATTTTATAGTATAAATTCTTTTGATAAAGCAATGGAGTATTTGAAACAAAAAAATAATTCGGGAACAAGTAAGTATTATATAGCATGTTCAGTAGGAAGCGGATTATTTACAACAGGAGGTCATTATATAATGCTGGTTTCAAATAGCAATAGAATTATAAGAGTATATGACTCATATTTATATAAAGGAAAATTCAATACAGCTAGTCGTAAAAATGCAAATGTAACAGTTGATGGAAATAGTGAATATTTAACAGAAGAGAATTTTAAAAGATATTCTAATTATAAACATTTTTGGGTGTTTTCAAATGATGAAGGAAATTTAGAAAATAATAATAGTGATAATAATAAAACATATAAAATGTATGTAAACACAAAGAGTAAAAATTTAAATGTAAGAACTGAACCAAACGGGACAATTGTTAGTAGTCTTACAAAAGGAACAGAAGTGACTGTTATTGAAACTATGGGAGATTGGAGTAAAATAGGAAACAATGAATGGGTTTCAAGTAATTATTTAACAAATAATTATGTATCAAAATCAAAAAATTATGTTGAAGGACAATATAATAACTATAGTATAGGTAAATATAAAGTAATAACAAATATAAATGTGAGAAATGGGTCTAGTACAAAATATTCGAGAAAAAATTATAGACAATTATCTGAAAATGCAAGATTACAAAATAGAAGATTAGGGGGACAATATAACGGTTATAGAAAAGGTGTTATATGTACAGTAATCAGAACAAGTAGTAATTGGGGATTAACCAAATCAGGTTGGATATGTTTAAATTATTGTAGAAAGATAAGATGATATAAGATTATAATCTTTTCATATATAAATAAAGGTTTTATATAATTTTTTGAATTTAAAAATTAATAAATTCAAAAATAAAAAGACCTTGTACACAAGGTCCTTTAGAATTGACAGGAAAAATTATTCGGATGCGTAATAAAGAGCTGCTAATAAGGAGAATTCACCATTAAAAAATAAAATATGTTCTAATGATTCCTTTTCTTCGATAGTAACATCATTAGAACCATAATATTTTATAAAGTTTTTAAATCCCCCCTTTTGTTTAATAAGCTCTTGTACTTTTGTCTTGTCCTTTGTTGTAAACATACTTTTTCCCTCCTTAAGTAATGATGTAATATTATATAAGAAAATAAAAAAAGTATGATATAAATTATATAAAAAAATATCTTTCATATATGAAAAATTTAAAAAATAATACAAAATAAAAGAACTAGATAGCCAGTTAAGAAGGAATCTAGTTCAATAAACAAAAAATAAAACATATAAATATATGATTTATACTGGTATTGTAGCAAAAAGAGAAATATAAGTCAATAAAAAAACATAAATTTCAAGAATTTATATCAAAAATCTCCAAATTCTTAAATGCGGGGTCATACAGATTTTTTCCATCATAATTAAATCTAGATCCATGGCATGGACAATCCCAAGTTTTATCTAAATCATTCCAAGAAAGTAAACAACCTAAATGAGTGCACATAGGTTTAACAGCAAAAATTTTCCCGTTAATGTCTTTATATATTCCAATTTTAGAACCATTTATATCAATAATTCCTCCTGAATTATTTTTTATTTCATTTAATTTATCTGGTGCGATTTTTAATTTATTTATTAATAATGAATAAGAACTTTCCTTTAAAATATTTTTCATTTCCCATCTATTTTTTATTGGACTCATTCTAGTTGAAGAAAAAATATCTTTATATTTATTTTTATTATTGGTAATTAAATCACAAATAATATTTGCAGCAACATTTGAAGTAGTCATACCCCATTTATTAAAACCTGTACCGATAAAAATGTTTGGCATTAAATTGGAAAAATGGCCAATATATGCAATTTTGTCTAATGTTATACAGTCTCTTGTATTCCATTTATAAAGAATATGACTGTTTGGATAAATTTTTTTGATTTCTTTTTCCAAAATATCATATGTTGATTGCATATTAGCACCCTGTCCAGTTTTGTGGCAAACTCCTCCAAATAATAAAATTTTATCATTATTATATTGTGCTGTTCTAAATGAGAATGTAGGATTTTCAGCATTAATGTACATTCCATTAAAAAGTTTAGAATTTGTTTTTACACCTATTACATAAGAGGTATCTTGATACATTTTTGTAAAATAAAATCCAGGAATATTTATAAAAGGGTAATGACTTGCTAAAACTACATATTTAGATAGTATTTTATTTCTATTTGCATAAACAATATAACTATTTCCATCTTGTTTTACATTTGTAGCAGTTGTATTAATAAATATTTTTCCTTTATTTTTCAATATACATTTAGCTAATCCTAACATATATTTTCTTGGATTAAATTGAGCTTGATTAGGAAATTTTATAGCTCCTAAATTTTTTATTGGTAATTCAATATTTGATACAAATTGTGCATTAAAGTTTAAAGAATTAACAGCAGTTATTTCTTTTTCTATTTTTGGTAATTCAACTGAAGTATTTGTATATATAAAATTATCTTGATACTCAAAGTCACAATCTATGTTTTCTGTATCTATTATTGATTTAATATTATTTATTGCCTCTTGGTTTGCATTTAAGTATTTTTTTGCAAAATCAATTCCAAAAGATTCAATTAAATAGTTATAAATTAATCCGTGTTGGCTTGTAATTTTTGCAGTTGTATATCCACTTGCTTTTTCACCAATATTATTTTTATCAATAATAACAACATTAAATCCTTTTCTTGTTAAGTAATAAGCTGTAGTTAGTCCAAATATTCCAGCACCAATTACACATATATCAGCTGATATATTTTCGGTTAGAGAAGATAGTTCTTTCAAATCTTCTGATGTATCAATCCAATAAGATTTCAATATAAAAACCTCCTTTTTATTAGTATTACCTAAATATTGGAATAAATTCGAAAATATATGGAAAAATTATTAGTAAAGTGATATACTGTAAAAAAAATAGGAGGTAGATATATGGAAGAAAAATTATCAGACAAACTTTTTAATAAGAAAAAAGTTGGATGGGAAGATATTAACCCTGAAGAAAAAAATGAAATATTTGCATTTTGTGATGGATATATGAAATTTTTAAATAAAGCTAAAACAGAAAGAGAATTTATAGCACAAGCCAAAATAAAAGCTGAGGAAAATGGATATAGAGATATAGCAGAATTTGATTCTTTAAATGTTGGAGATAAAGTATATTTTATAAATAGAGATAAAAGTATGTATTTAGCAATAATAGGATCAGAAAAAATTGAAAACGGAATGCATATTATTGGATCACATGTTGATTCACCTAGATTAGATTTAAAACCAAATCCAATATATGAAGATGGTGGATTTGCATATTTTAAAACACATTATTATGGAGGAATAAAAAAATATCAATGGACAACAATTCCTATTAGTATTCATGGAGTTATAGTAAAAGCAAATGGAGAAAAAATAACTGTAAATATAGGAGAAGATGAGAAAGATCCGATATTTACAATAACAGATTTATTACCACATTTAGCTCAAGATCAAATGCAAAAAAAATTAAGTACTGCAATTGATGGAGAGGATTTAAATTTATTAATAGGAAGTATTCCTTATGAAAATAAAGAAGAAAGTGATAGAGTTAAATTAAATATATTAAAACTTTTAAATGATAAATATGGTATTACAGAAACAGATTTATTAAGTAGTGAGATAGAACTAATTCCAGCATTTAAAGCTAGAAGTTTAGGATTTGATAGTAGTATGGTTGCAGCATATGGTCAAGATGATAAAGTTTGTGCATATGCATCACTAGAAGCAATGATGCATTTACAAAATGTAAAAAATACAGCTATATGTATATTAGCAGATAAAGAAGAAATAGGAAGTATGGGAAATACAGGAATGGAATCTCATATGTTTGATTATTTCATATCAGAATTATTAAATAAAATTGGAGAAAATAGACCTAATTTATTAGATAAAGTATTTTGTTATTCAAAAATGTTGTCTTCAGATGTTGATGCAGGATTTGATCCAATATATGCTAGTGTTTCTGATAAAAATAATGCAGGATTTTTAGGAAGAGGTATAGGACTTAATAAATATACTGGTGCAAGAGGAAAATCTGGTGCTTCTGATGCAAATGCAGAATATGTTGCATGGATTAGAAATGTTTTAGAAAAAAACGATATTAGATATCAAATATCTGAACTTGGAAAAGTTGACATTGGTGGAGGAGGAACTATAGCTTACATTTTAGCTAATAAAGGTGTAGATGTAATTGATTGTGGTGTTCCAGTTCTTTCAATGCATGCACCATATGAAGTAACAAGTAAATATGATATTTATTCTGCTTATAAAACTTACAAAGCTTTTTGGCAAGAATAAGATATATAGAAAAAAGACTTTGAAATTCAAAGTCTTTTTTAATCCTTACATGAAATATAAGGATTACAGTTATATATTATATAACTGTTTAGAGGTTAATTGTTTCCTATCTTTCTGTTTCTAAGAGTAGATCTTTTAATATCTACTTTATACTGCTGCTTACTCTGATCCAAAATCCGCTTTTGGGATGGATACGTAATAGTAAAAATTGGAGATGTTGGATGTCTACGATTTACTCTGTTCTTATAACAAAATAGTTTTGTTATTGTTTCGAACATCTTTGTTTGTGTTTGTCTGTTCATAAAACAAAACCTCCTTTATATTATATAGTGAAGAAATTGTAACATAAAAGAATTAAAAAATCAATAACTTGCAATAGGATGAGATATATTACAAAAAATAAAAAAACTAGTATTTTATAAAATACTAGTTTTTTTGGTGAGCCAGGAGGGGTTCGAACCCCCGACCCCAGGCTTAGAAGGCCTGTGCTCTATCCAACTGAGCTACTGACCCAAGTTTCTCAACACAACATATATAATAACACAAAAAAATAATAAAGTCAACAATTGCCAAAAAATTTTTTTTATAGTAAAATTTAATAAGATTACAGGAGGAAAAGATGAAAGAAACAAAAGAAATAAAAATATATAATTTAATATGGTATTTTATTATATTTAGCATATTAGGAATGGCAATAGAAACATTATATTGTTATATAACAACTGGTGTAATTGAAAGTAGAAAGGGATTAATATGGGGACCATTTTGTCCTGTTTATGGAGTTGGAGCAGTTGTTTTAATATATGCATTAAATAGATATAAAAAAAATTGGTTATTACTTTTTATAACGGGGACAATTTTAGGTAGTGTTGTAGAATATATATTAAGTTTTGGATTAGAAGCAATTTATGGAATAAGATTTTGGGAATATTCATATATTGCAGAAAATTTAAATGGTAGGATCTGTATTCCATATTCTATATTTTGGGGAATGTTATCTATATTGGTAATAGAAATAGTTAAACCTTTAATTGATAAAATAATAAATTTAATACCTCAATACTTTGGAAAAAAATTAGAAATAGCGTTAATAATATTTTTAACATTAGATACTTTTTGTACAATTTATGCAATTGAAGTTTGTAAAAATAATATATTGTTATCAGATAATGAAATAGAAACAGAAAATTATATTGAAAGAAATTTACAAGATATTGGAGAACAACTTTTTCCAACAGAAAAGGTTTTAAAAACTTTTCCTAATTTAAGAGTGAAAAATAATGGCAAAGAAATTTTTATTAGAGATTTAATAGAAAATAAATAATAAAAAAACTCAAATTATTTAAATAGTATTTAATAATTTGAGTTTTTTATATATTGAAAAAATTATATAATTTTTCTAATATATATAAGTACATTACACAGAAAATTTATTTTATAAATTTTTGCACTTTAACAAATATTATACTTTATTTATAAACAATAAAAATAATCCAATTAATCCAAAACAAAGGAAAATGCAATTAGAGATAAATTCAATAAATTTTGTAGATATTTTGCTTCCTAATAATTTTCCAAAAAAGATAGCTAATGAATCACTTAATACCATACCAGTAATAGAACCTAAGATTAGTGGTATTTTATAATTAGGATATTGGATACCTAAGCCTAAAGAAGCTAAGAATGTTTTATCACCAAATTCTCCAATTATAATGCTAATTGCTACAATAAAAATATAATTTAAAGATAGCAATTTAGATTTATTTAAGAAATTACTCTTGTTTGCTTCTTCTTCAGAAGATTCCTTCTTTTTTGGTAAAAAACCAATTATTCCAAATAAAAGAAAAGTTATGTATGTTGCAAGTTTTAGAATAAAATGCAAATTTTGATTTTCTAAATTTCCAATTCTACTTCCAAATAAAATTGCTAATCCATGGCTAAAAAATGTTCCTATAGCAATTCCTAATAATATATTACTTGTTTTGCTTTTTGATGAAAAGGACAAAACAAGTAATTGAGTTTTATCACCAAGTTCAGAAAAAAATACAAAAGAAAATGCTATAAAAAAAGAATAAATAAATTCCATAATGTCCTCCTATAAATTAACTTATTAATAATTATTCAAGTAATAAAATTTAATGATTAAAACAGTATAGAAAATATGTATTCTTACGGAATTAAGAAAAATATAAATTAATTTATTAGTAAACATTGTGAAATTTGTGTGAAATATATTTACAATAAAATTTATAAATGGTAATATTTACAAAGAAAAAAAGAGAAGGAGGAAATTTTTGTGATTAAGGTACAAAATATTACAAAAAAATATGGAAACTTTGTGGCCGTAGATGATATTAGCTTTGAAATAAAAAAAGGAGAAATTGTTGGGCTACTTGGTGAGAACGGAGCTGGAAAAACCACAACAATGAATATGATAACAGGCTTTATTGAACAGACAAATGGAAAAATCCTTATAGATGATATTGATACATTAAAAAGGCCTAAAAAAGCAAAACGTAAAATTGGCTATATGCCAGAAGGAGTGCCATTATATACAGATTTAACAGTAAAAGAATTTGTAACATTTATGGCAGAGATAAAAAAAGTAAAAAGAAAAGAAAGAAAAGAGAAAGTAGAGAAAACATTAAAAGAAACAGGTTTGTTTGATGTTCAAAATAAATTAATAAAGAACTTATCTAGAGGATATAAACAAAGAGTTAGTTTGGCAGGAACATTAGTAAGTGATCCAGAAATATTAATTTTAGATGAACCAACAGTTGGGTTAGATCCAAAGCAAATAACAGAAATTAGAAGTTTAATTAAGAAATTTGGAAAAAAACATACTGTAATTTTAAGTTCTCATATATTGTCAGAAGTTAGTCAAATTTGTGATAAAGTAATAATTATAAATAAAGGAAAAATTATAGCAATAGATACTCCTAAAAATTTAGAAGAAAAGGTATCAAATGATAATTCAGTATACATCACAGTAGAAGATAAAGATAATAAAATGGATAGTATAAAAGATAAAATAATTGATATCAAAGAAATCAAAATTGTTGAAAATAATAATGATGGAACAAAAAAATATATGGTAGTTGGAGAACAAGGAAAAGACTTAAGAAAAGAAATATTTGAGGTTCTTGCTAAAGAAGGTATAACAATATTTGAAATGAAAAAGGCTGATAGCACACTAGAAGATGCGTTTATGAAATTAATAGAAGGAGGAGAAAAATAAAATGTTAGCAGTAATAAAAAAAGAATTAAAAGGTTATTTCCTATCACCAATAGGATACATTTTTATAGGACTTTTCCTAATAATGATGAGTTTAATATTTAGTTCAGAAATTTTGAACTATTACAGAACAAATAACTTTGAATATATTTTCTTCTCTGGAGCAACAGTGTTAACATTTGTTATTCCTGTAATAACAATGAGAACTTTCTCAGAAGAAAGAAAAAATGGAACAGAGCAATTATTAGTTACTTCACCACTTAGTTTAACAAAAATTGTAATAGCTAAATTTATAGCAGCAACAATTGTTGTTATAATTACAGAAATATGTACATTATTGTATTTTGCAGTATTATCATATTTCTCAATGCCAAATATTCCAATTGCATTATGTACTTTATTAGGATTTTTATTATTAGCAATGGCATATATTTCATTTGGTATATTTGCATCAAGTATTACAGAAAATCAAATTGTAGCATTTGTAATTACTGTAGGATTTTTCATAGCATCATGGTTCTTACCAAAAGTAAGCTCAATTTTTAATAATTTTTCTTTAATAAATATATTCTCAGGATTCCCATATGGACAAATTAATATTGCAGATACTGTTACTATGATTTCATTTACAATTTTGTGTTTGATTTTAACAATAATAGTATTGCAAAGAAGAAAAAGTATACAATAATTTGAAGGGAGAATAGAAGTGAAAAAGATATTTAAGAAAATTTTAAATGGATTTAAAAAAATAATATCAGTTATTAAGAAAAAGTGGCTTGTTAAAACAACAACAACTGTATTATTAATGGCAATATTTATAGCAATATTTATTTTAATAACAACAGGAATGAAATCATTAAACTTAAATCCGATAGACATAACTTCAGAGGGTGTTAACTCACTTACTCAAGAAACAAAAAATAAATTAAAAGATATAGATAAAGAAATAAATATATATTTAATTAATTATACAGAAAATGATAGTGCTTATAAGTTGGTAATGCAATATCAAAATGTAAACAAAAATATAAAAGTAGAATTAGTAGATATATCTGCAAGAACAGATTTAGCACAAAAATATAGTGTTACAACGAGTGACGGAGGAATAATTGTAGTTGAAAGCAATGATAAATTTAAAAAAATAACAAGTAACGATTTATATACATATGATTATAGTTCTTATGATACAATAGATTTAACAGAAGAAAAGGTAACATCAACAATTGTTAATTTAACAGCAACTAAAGTATCAAATGTATATATTGTAGATAATTATTGTCAAGAATATTTAACAAAAGATACATATATGAGTGGCTTAAGCAATTATATGGATAAAGAGGCATTAAGTGTTAAAGACTTAGATACTCTTGTAAGTGGAAAAGTTCCAGATGATTGTGATTTATTATTAATAGTATCACCACTAAAAGATTTTGAAGCTCAAACTGCAGATGAAATTATTAATTATATAAATAATGGTGGAAATGTTCTATGGATACAAGGTGCATATGGTAAAGAATTAAGCTTACCTAATGTTCAAAGGGTATTAGATGTTTATGGAATAAAATCATTTACTCCTGGATATGTAATTGAAACCAATTCAAAAAATACATTAAGTGGATATGTAGATGCTCTTGTTTTAGATGTACCTAGTAATGAAATTACAGGAACAGAAAGTTTAAAATCTGTATTTTTAGATTGTACAAAAATTAATGTTTCAGATGATGAAACACTTAAAAATTTAAATGTTACTAAAACAGATATAATTAATACTGATGAAACAGCATTATACAGAACAGACTTTACATCTAGTTCGTCTAGTAAAATAGAATCAGATGAACAGGGAAGTTTCACATTAGGTGCATTATTTGAAAAAAAGATCGGTACAGATGAAAATAGTAAAACATCAAAATTAGTAATGTATTCTAATGATTATTTTGCATCAAGTATACCTTATTCTCAAATGTATAATGATGGATGGATTGATTTATACAATAATAAGGATGTTGCCTTAAATACAGCATTATATTTAACAGATAGTGATGTTAGCCTAACAATAAGAAAAAATACAAATACAAAAACATTTACTATGACAAATCAAGAATATTCAATAATATTAGCTATAGTATTTGTAGTACCTATTTTAATTATTATAGGTGGAATTATAGTATGGCAAGTAAGAAGAAGAAAAAAATAGAATAAATTAAAAAAATTCCCATAAAATATTATGGGAGTTTTTTTATGAATAATGTGATAAAAGTAGTTTTTGTAATTATAGGTACAGTTATAGGTGCCGGATTTGCATCTGGGCAAGAAATATATACTTTTTTTTATTCTTATGGAATAAATGGATTAATTGGTTTAATAATATGCAGTATATTTCTTAGTATAATTATATACAAAGTCTTAAAAATATTAACTGAAAATAAAAATATAGAGAATTATAAAAAATTTTTAGATACTATAATTAATAGAAAAGCAAAAAATCCATATTTGAATATTAAATTTATATTAAATACTATAATTAATATATTTTTATTAATTTCTTTTTATATTATGATCGCAGGGTTTGGTGCATATTTTTCACAGGAATTACAATTAAATAGTTTAATTGGATGTAGTGCAATATCATTATTGAGTTTTATTATATTTATGACAAGTGTTAAAGGTGTAGTAAAAGTAAATGAGGTGTTAACACCTATATTAATAATATTTGTAGTAACAATTGGTGTAATAAATTTTTTAAAATTAGATTTAGAAAGTGCAATTACTTCAATTGTTGCAGTGAAAAATCATGGATGGTTTATAAGTAGTATTTTGTATTGTAGTTATAATTCTATATTATTAATTCCAGTTTTAATAACATTAAGCAAACTTGTAAAAAATAAAAAACAAACAAAATTAATTTCAATAATAAGTGGATTAATTATATTAATAATATCAATTTGTATATTTTTTATAATTACAAGAGTAGATGTAAATATTGCAAATTTAGAAATGCCTGTTGTTTATGCAATAAGTAAATTTTTTGTTAAATTAAAAAAAATATATGGATTTATTATTTTATCATCAATATTTACTACAAGTATAGCAATAGGAATAAGTTTATTGCAAAATATATCAAAAAATAAAACAAGTTATACACAAATTGCTCTAATTATGTGTATAACTAGTGTTCCAATTTCTAAAATAGGTTTTTCTAATTTAGTAACTTCAATTTATCCTGTTTTTGGAGTGCTGGGGTTGTATCAAATTTTAAAAATTATATTAAAAAAATAGGCTAATATATTGAAAAAATTCACAAAAACTGATATAAGTATACTAATATAAATTTAGGAGAAACAAATGAAGGATTATTGGAAGGATAAAATACCAGTTAAAAAATTAAACAAAAAAAAAGTATCAATTACTGTATATATATTGATATTAATTATTGTTTTAATTGTATTATTTTGCTTGTATATATCAAGTCAAAATGTTAGAAACTGGATTGATAAAAATATTTTAAGAAAAGAGATAAATCAAAATAGTGTTTCTACAATAGATTTAGATTCAGAAAACAATTATAAAATATATGCATATGATAAAAATATTGCGGTATTAAATCATAATACTTTAAAAATTTATAATGATAATGGTAAAGAAGAAAAAAGTTTGGATGTTCAGGTAAATAATGCAATGTTCAAATCTAATAATAGATTTCTTGCAGTTGCAGAAGAAAAAGGACAAGCTGTATATTTAATATCAGGTACGGAAATATTATGGAAAGGTGAAGTTAATGGTAATATTTCTCAAATACATGTTAATAAAAACGGATATATGGCAGTTGTAATAACAGATACTAGTTACAAAACAGTTATAAATTTTTATGATCCAAATGGAGAGAAGAAATTTGTTACATTTTTAAAAAGTACAAGAGTTGTTGATACAAGTATTTCAAATGATAATAAATATTTAGCAATAGCAGAAATAGATAGTTCAGGATCATATATACAATCAAATGTTAAAGTTATATCTATAGAAAAAGCAAGTGATAAAAATAGTACAGGATTAGAGGATTCAATTACATATATTTATAAAGCTGATGCTAATAGATTAATTACTAATTTAAGATATCAAGATAAAAATAATTTAGTATGTATGTATAATGATGGAATTGATTTAATTAGTAATGAACAAAATTCTAATTTGGTATCTACAAGCAATAAAAAGATGACTTTTATGTCAGTAAAATTAACAAATAATGTAGTAACAGTAGAAGAAAAATCATCTGGATTATTTACGGCAGATTCAGTTATACAAATAGTAAATACTTCAAATAAAAAAGAAAATATTTATAAAGCTGAAGGAGTTGCAAAAGATATTATAACTTATGATGATATAATTGGATTAAACTTTGGAACAGAAATTCACTTTATTAATACAAATGGTTGGTTAATAAAGAAATATATTGCAAGTCAAGAAATAACTAATGTAGTCTTATCTAATAAGATTGCTGGAATAATTTATAGAGATAAAGTAGAAATTATTAATTTATAGGAGGAAAAAATGGGAATAATAATAGATATAATACTTATTTGCATATTAGCTCTTACTATATTTTGGGGATATAAAAAAGGTTTAGTAAAAGTAGTTTTTAAAGTTCTTGCTTTTCTAATAGCATTAATTTTAACTATAATATTATATAGACCAATAACAAATATAGTAATTAATAACACAGAATTAGACGAAAAAATAGCAAATGTAATTATAGAAAAAGGAACAGTAGAAGTAGATGATTCTGCAGAAAATAAAACACTTGATAAATATGTAGAAAATACTAAGAAAAATATACAAAATGATGTTGTAAATACAACAGCAAAATCTGTTTCTGAAAATCTTGTTGGAATAATTGTTATGATAGCATTATTTATAGCATTAAGAATTGCATTAATGATATTAGCAATTTTTGCGAATTCTTTAGCTGAATTACCTATTGTAAAACAATTTAATAAAGTAGGAGGAATTGTTTATGGATTGGCAGAAGGAATAATTATAATAGTAGCAATACTTGCAATTATATATTTTATTTCTTCAATGACAAAAGATTCAAGCATAGTTTCTGTAATAAATACATCTGTTATAACAAAATATATTTATTACAATAATCCAATTTTAAATATTATATTTTAATAAATATATATTTTTAGCAACTAAATAGGAGTTGATTTTTTGGACAAAAATGAAAATTTAAATTATTTAAATTCTAGAAAGAAAAATAAAACAAATTATAAACATAAAAGCAATAATAGATACAAAAATAATTCTAAAAATAATATTAATAAGAAAAAAGGTTTAAAGATTTTTCTAATAATACTTTTGATTATATGTATAATAATAGCATCATATGTAGCATATAGCACATATAAAAATGGTTGGGGATTAAGTGGAATGATAGCAACTGCAATAGGACATGATTCTAAAACCAAGGATAATTTAGAAGAATTTAGAGTATTGTTACTAGGAGTTAGTACAGATATATCTTCTAAATTAACAGATACAATAATAGTTGCATCATATAATCCTAAAAATCAAACAGCTAATTTGCTGTCAATACCTAGAGATACTTATATAGGTACTAGTAGAAATAAAGCAGATTCATATGATAAAATAAATTCTTTATATCAAAAAGGACCAGAGAAAATTTTAGAAGAAGTAAATGAAATTACTGGATTGGATATAAAATATTATGTTGTTATAGAAACTGGAGCACTTGTTGATTTGGTAAATGCAATTGGTGGAGTTGACTTTGATGTTCCAATAGATATGGATTATGATGATCCTACTCAAGATTTGCATATACATTTAAAATCAGGAATGCAAAAATTAAATGGTAATCAGGCTGAACAAGTTGTAAGATTTAGACACAATAACAATGGAACAACATATTCTTCTGAGTATGGAAATAACGATATAGGTAGAATGAAAACTCAAAGAGCATTTTTAACACAAGTTTTAAAGCAAACTATAAATTTAAAAAATATATTCAAAATAAATGAATTAATAGATATAGCCTATAAAAATGTTAAAACAAATATAAATGTAGATAATGCAAAAGATTATATACCATATATTATAGAATATGATATAAGTCAATTACAATCAACTACATTGCCTGGTGAACCAGAAAAAATAAATGGATTGTGGTTCTTTAGTTATAACAAAAAAGAAACAAAGGAGCTTGTTGAAGAGTTGTATTATTCTGATAGTAATTCTTTAGATAATGACAATAATAAAACAAGCCAAACAAATGATGTATCAACACAATCATTAATATCAAATAAGAGTGATATAAAAATAGAATTGCTAAATGGAAGTGGAAAAAGTAGTAATTTAACAAAAGCTACAAATAAATTAAAACAAGAAGGTTATAATGTATATAAGACTGGTACTACGAGCACAAAAACAAAAACAGAAATTAAAAATAAAAGAAATTGTAGTACAACTATTTCTAATGATATAAAAGATATATTAGGAACAGGAACTGTAGAAAATAATTATAATAGTTCAAGTACAGTTGATTATACTATTATAATAGGAAAAGATTATAAAGGAGAGTAAACAAAAATGGAAGATGAATTATTAAAGAAAATAGAAAAAATATTGAATGATAAAAAAGCAGAAAATGTAGTAACATATGATGTTAAAAATAAGAGTTCACTTGCTGACTATTTTGTAATTGCAACAGGTACATCAAGTACACATATTAAAGCATTGGCTGATAATTTAGATACTGACTTAAAAAAAGAAAATATATTACCTAGAAAAATTGAGGGATATAATACAGGTAGTTGGATTTTACTTGATTACAATGAAGTAATTGTTAATATTTTTACAGAAGCGGAAAGACAAAAATATAATTTAGAAGAACTTTTAGAAAAAATACCTAATAATGATTAAAAAATAAAATGTTTGTTTCAGAGAATTATAAAAGAAGTTCTCTTAAAATAAGAACTTCTTTTATTTTTATATTAATACATTAATTTTTTTCTTTTCTTTTTATTTTTCTTAGATGTAATTAATTTATATATAATGAATATTACAATTAATAATAAAAGTATTTGTATTAGTTGTACGACAAAAGTTGATTTTTCTACATCATTTGCTGCAATTAAATCTGCAGTATATTCAACATCATCAACAACATATTTTACATTTCCAACAACAGTTCCTTTCGCAATAGGAGCAGTTAAGTTATCATTTATAGTTATTGTTGGTAAAATATTGTTATTTGTTTCAGATTGTTTTATTAGTGCGGTTATATCTTGTGAAATGCACAAATCTAATTTTTTTGTATCTTTAGTAGCTTTAGCTATTTCGGTTTCTGTTATTTTATCATCTTTACTTTTTAATTTTTTTATTGTGTAATTTGAATATCCATATTCATAAAGATTTTTTGAATCAACATATCTTGCACTTAATCCATCGTTTGTTTGTGTTGCACCTAAAACTATAGCTAATAATTCAAAACCATCTTTATTGCTTGCAGAAATTAAGCAGTTTTTGGCTTGACTTGTATATCCAGTTTTAATACCAATTGCGTATTTATAATAGTAATTATCTTTTCTATTTGTATTATTTACTCTTAATAAATCATTTGTATTTGTAAATGTTCTTTCATCATATTTATTTGTTGCATTAATATGACATGTTTTTTGAGAAACCATATATCTAAATGTACTATTTTTCATACAATATCTAGCTATTAAACTTAAATCATAAGCAGTTGTATAATGATCATTATCATGTTTACCACTTGGATTTGTAAAATGAGTATTTTTACAACCAATTTCTTGAGCTTTTGTATTCATCATTGATGCAAAGCTTTCAATAGAACCACCTACATGTTCTGCTAAAACATTTGCAGCATCATTTGCAGAATGAACTAATAAAACTTGTAAAAGTTCTTCTATTGTTAATTCTTCTCCTATTTGTAATGCTGCATTAGAGTAACCAGATGGTACAGACATAACAGCATTATAGCTAACAGTTGCTTTATCTGTTAATTCACAATTTTCTAAAGTAAGTATAGCTGTTAATATTTTTGTTGTACTAGCTGGATACATTTTTTGATTTGCATTTTTTTCAAAAAGAATCTTTCCAGTTGAAGAATCTACTAAAATAGCAGCTTCAGAATTTATAAATAAATCAGAATTGCTATTTGAATCAGTAGCAAAGCTACATGTATTAACTAAAAGTAAAAATGTTGTTAATAAAAAAATAAATAATCTTTTGAATCTCATCTTAAAATCTCCTAAAAAAAATCTAAAGATAATATATATTATTTTTAGACAAAATTCAATCTTTTTACTAAAAATATATAAATAAAATATAAGGAGGAAAAAATGAATAATTTAAAAAATAATAAAAAAATCATAATAATATTATTGGTAATAATTATAGGAATTATAATATATTTTATATATAATAATTTTTATTTTGAAGATACTGGCACAGATATGGTAAATGATATTTTAATAAAAGAAGATAATATTGTAGAAGAAAATAGTGTTACAGAAAGTAAAGAAAGCGATAAAGTAATTGTACATATTACAGGAGAAATTAATAATCCTGGAATAATAGAATTAGAATCTGGTGATAGAATTTTTAATGCAATAGAAAAAGCGGGAGGAACAACCAAAAATGCAGATACATCAAAAATAAATTTGGCTCAAGTTGTAGAAGACGGTATGAAAATAAATGTGCCTAATATAAATGATAAAGAAATCGTGACAGAAGAAACAGTTTCTACTGTAAGTAACAGTAATAATATACAACAAAAGAAACAAAGTATCGTTAATATTAATAGTGCGAGTCAAACAGAATTAGAAACTTTGCCTGGAATAGGCCCGTCAATTGCCAGTAAAATAGTAAATTATAGAAAGGAAAAAGGAAAGTTTTCTAAAATTGAAGATATTAAGAATGTTAGTGGAATAGGTGAGGCTAAATTTGAAAAAATTAAAAAATATATAATTGTTAAATAGAAAAATAATTAAATTGATCTAAATACAATAAAATATAAAAATAAGCATTTGCTAAGATTTAGCAAATGCTTTAAATAACTTGGTTGCGGGGGCAAGACTCGAACTTGCGACCTTTGGGTTATGAGCCCAACGAGCTGCCAACTGCTCCACCCCGCGATGTTTAATACTTAATTAGTATAACTCTTTTTTTGATTAATGTCAATACTTTTTAGAATATATAATTATTATATGACAGTTAAGAGAAAAATATTCCAAAATTAAGTCATGATATAAAAAAATCCTCTTTTTTAGAGGATTTTTTTATTATTTTATTAAATCTGTTAAAGATTCTAAATCTTTCATAGATGAACCTATTGTAGCTATTGAGTTACCAATTATTGCATAAACAATGACTGATGCAATTAAAACTACTGCTGTTAAAACTGCTGTAGATACTAAAATAAGTTTGTTTGTATCGTCAACTTCTAAAGAAATTCTAAATGCACTCATAAGACTTAATGATGCATATACTATTACGGCATATAATAAAAGAATTCCTAAAGGTGCATATATTAAAGAAATGATAAGATTTAATACAATTGCTACAACATAAACAGATAATGTTGTATTTACCATAGATAAAGTTACTGTATAATCTTTAGATTTTTTAACTAATTTTGCTATTACAAATAATATTAGCGCAAATATTGCAATAACTAATGCAGAAATTACAAAAGATCTAATGAAACTAGAGAATAATTCAGCATCGCCAATTGCATCCCATCTTTTTGACCATAATTCTGAAGCAGAGTAATTTTTGTACCAAGAACTTTTACTAGAATATCTAGAAAAGATACTTATTACTTTTGATAAAATGCTTACAACAGCCATTACTAGTGATAATATTGCAGCTTTAATACATCCTTTTTTTAAAGTTTCTGTTTTAGATTTTTCAAGTATTGTTGTTACTGGATTTTTTAATTCTTCTAATGTTTTTTTGAAAAATTCTTTAACCATATTAATTCCTCCTTTTAATTTATAAAATAATTTTATAATGTTTTATATAGTAAAGTCAATAGAAAAAACTCGAAATTTGTAAAATATGTGTATGTACATATTAAAGTATATGTATGAAAAAATGATATATTAATAAATTTTTAAAAAACTTTACATATATAATTTTAAAATATATAATATAAAAAAAGGAGGAATCTAAAATATGGCAAATTCAAAATTAATAGTGGTAGAAGGCGCTCAGGGTGCCGGGAAAACAACAATAACTGATTTTTTAAGACATAGTTTAAAATATACAAATTTATATAGATTAAGTGGAACAGCAGATAGTTCACCGGAAGGACTAAAAAAAGCCGAAAAAATGTATGTGGATTTATTAGAATATATAGAGAAGTTGCAAAATACAAGCATAAATTTATTATTTGATAGAACATTCTTTACAGAAGAAAATTATTGCAGATTAGGTTTAAAAGAATATTCATTTACACCTGTTTATGAAAAGTTACTAGATAAATTTAGTAAATTAGATTTTGAAATTTATTATATAACATTATATTTAAAAGATGAGACATTATATGAAAAAAGATTAAAAAGAGAAGGAAAAGCAGTTCCAGAGTATGCAAAATTTAAAGCCGAAAATAGTATAAATCAACAAAATAAATATTTAGAAATGGCTGAAGAAATAAAAGAAAAATATTCGAATATAAAAACATTAGAAATTGCAAATGATGGCGACTTGGAAGATACAAAAAATATTTTAAGAGAGTTTATAGGTTTTTAAATAAAGAAAAACGAAGAAAATAAGAGAATCAATTTAAAAAAGTGTTAAAAAATGAAAAATAAAAATTTTTTTAACATATTTAATTAAAAAAGACCTAGATTTAGCTAGTTAGATGCTTGAAAAATTTACAGGATTTGGTATAATATAACAGATGGTGCATTATTCTAGTTATACTAATTACTATGAGGGTGGGGCTAAAAATCCACTAAAGGGCATATCGTTGAAGTTTCTTGTTTGTGCGCGGAATGCCAGTTTTGCGTATTTTCAGGGAGTATAGAAATTAGGGCGATATGTAACGGCATACATATTAACCCCTGGTTTTGCGGAGACTTAAATAGAAATTTAAGTGTAACCTATGTCGAGTGCCAAGACACAAAACATAGTGTAGCCTGTTTTGAGTGAAAGTATTGGGATTATTTTAACGGAGTAAATAAAATCCGGCCAAATTTTATTTGTTCTTGATATGAAATTTCTTTTGCAAAAGAAACTAGTAGTAATTTAAAGTATATTAAGGAAAACTTCTAGAATGTTTGCCATTTAGGCATGAAAGTCTAAGGATTAAGGTACGGATTTGAGTGGTGATCTGGTGGCTGCTATTTATATAGTGGATGTTCTCTTGAAATGGAAACGGCTAAGGCAGTAATGCCAAGTAGAGAATAGAGAAATTCGACTAGACCTAAACCGTAAAATTTACTTAGACTTTACCATCTTAAACTATATAAATTAAGGAGAAAAAATTTAATATGAAAGATAAGTATGACTCGAAAAACAAGGATAATTCAAGTAATAAGTGGGCAATACAAGTATTTGCTTTAGCTTTTATATTATCTTTATTTTTTTCATATATATCAGCAAATGGAGTTTCTAAATTATCAGTTGGTTTTGCAATATTAATTTTATTTTTGGTTATACTTGTAGGTATAATATTTGATATAATTGGTGTTGCAGTAACAGTTGCAAATGAAAATGAATTCCATGCAAAAGCTACTAAAAAAGTAGAAGGATCTAAAAAATCATTAGTTTTAATAAAAAACTCAGCAAAGGTTGCAAATATATGTGCTGATGTTGTTGGTGATATTTGTGGAGTATTGAGTGGTGCATTAAGTGCAATGGTTTCTATAAAAATATCTCAAAGTTTTGGGATAAGCGAAAATATTCAATACTTGATAAGTGCATTAGTTGCAGCTATCACAATTAGCGGAAAAGCAATTGGAAAAGGAATTGCTAATGAAAATTCAACAAAAATTGTGCATATTGTTGGATTAATATTAAATAAATTTAGTAAAGAAAATAAAAGAAACTAAAATAGAAAGGTTTCTTTTTTATATATGGAGGTTGTTATGTTTAATTTAGTAAAGGATGACTATGATGAAAATTTAGATGATGTTATAAAATCAGTTAGTAAAATGTTAAATGGTTACGGATATGAGATAGAAAATAAAGAAGATAATAAAAAAGAAGAAAATAAATAAAATCATAATTAGAAGCTATAATTTTAAATTATAGTTTCTTTTTTGTTTATATATTAGTATAAAAAGATAAATTAGAAAAATATTCCATATTTATGAACAAATAGTATTGACAAAGCATATAAATAATAGTATACTAATATACTAGAACGGTATACTAGTGTAGAAAGGGGTAAAAATCAATGAAGGAAGAGCAAATAATAGTAGCAGCTAAAAGTTTGTTTACGAAGTATGGATTCAAAAAAGTATCTATGGATGAAATCGCAAGTGAAGCAGGAGTTACTAAAAAAACAGTATATACTTATTTCCAAAGTAAAGAAGAATTATTAAAATACTGTATAAAAGAAGAATTAGGCAACATGAAAAAAATTATAGAAGATGTTGAAAACAAAAATCTTGAGTTTTTAGATACTGTACATCAAGTAATTTGTAACTTGTTAAAATACAAAAAGAATTGTGAATTCCTAAAAATGTTATTTAGAGAATCTGAAATTTTGAAAAATGACAAACTAAAGGAAAATTTAGGAATAATTGACAAAGAAATTCAGAATTATATAAAAAAACAATTGGAACTTGCGATTGAAAAAGACGAAATAAAAGTAGAAAACGTTGATATTATGACTTTCTTAATATATAAAATGTATATTGCACTAATGATAGACTGGAGTGAGGATTACAAACAATTAGACGAAAAAGAAATTGCAGATAATATCTTAAATTTCTTATTAAACGGATTAAAAGGAAAGGAAGTTGAAAAAAATGCAAAAAATTCAAAATAAGAGATTTTTTAAAATTATTATTTTCATAGTAGTTTTATGTATTCCATTAATTTATAGTTTCTTTTATTTAAAATCATATTGGGATCCATATGGAAATGTAAAAGATATGAAAATAGCCATCGTAAACCTAGATAAAGGTGTAGATGATACAAACCAAGGAAACGAATTAGTAAAGGAACTTAAAGATAAAGATGTTATAAGTATTAGTGAAGTAAGTCAAGGTGAGGCTATGGAAGGACTTCAAAATAACGAATATTATGCAACAATAACAATACCAAGTAACTTTACGGAATGCTTAGAGAGTGCTAAAAAGGAAAACAAAAAAGTTGCAACAATAACATATTCACCAAATCAACAAAGTAACTATTTAGCATCACAAATTATTAATAAAGTTGTAACTGCCACAGAGATGGAATTACAAAGTAAAGTTGGAAAAGAAGTTGTTTCTACTTTATCAGATTCATTAGCTAGTGTACCAGAAAGTTTACAAAAGATATCAGATGGTGCTGATGAAATATATAATGGAACATCAAGTTTAAAAAACGGATTAGTAGATTTAAAAGATGGAATTGGAGAACTAGATGATAAATATACAGAATTTGATAATGGAATAACAAGTGCTTACGAAGGAAGTAAAAATTTAAATACTGGTATTGAACAAGTAAATAAAGGTATGGAAAGCTTAAATACAGGTAGTACATCATTAGATAAAGCAATAGGAGAAATAAACAAAGGTGTAGAAGGAATATCTGAAAATAGTGGAGAAAAAATAACAGCATTAACAACAGGAATTGAAACATTAAATACAGGAGCACAAACATTAGACAAAGGTGTTCAAACATATACAACAAATACTGATAAGTTAGCAACAAATGTACAAAGTTATGTTGCAGGAGTTCAAGCAATAGATCAAAATCAAAATGCAATATTAGAATCTATTATAAAATATAATAAAGCATTAAAAGGTAGTGATCCAACAGTTAAAGCATTAGCAGAAAATGCTCAAGCAGTTTTAGATGCTCAAACAAAAAGTAAGATAACTGCAAGTGGAACAGCAATTTCTCAAGGTGCAAAAGAATTATCATCAAAAAGTCAAGAACTAAGAACAGGATCACAAAGTATTAGTAAAGGAACAAAAGAATTAAAGAATGGAACATCACAAATTACAGGATTAATGAAAAATATAGGAAAATTACAAAAATCTTTAACAGCTGTTAAAAAAGGAACAGAAAGTTTAAAAACAGGTATACAAACATTAGAAAAAGGTGGAACTCAAGTTCAAACAGGTTCTAAATCATTAGAAGGTGGATTAAAAACTTTAAGTGAAAGTTCACAAAATGTAAAAGAAGCTTTAAACAAATTAAGTCAAGGTAGCCAATCAGCTGTAGAAGGTAGTCAAGAATTATTAAATGGTGTTAATACATTTAAGAAAGAAATAAATGAAGGTTTAACAGATTCAAAAACAGAAATTGCAAAATTAGATGGATTAAACGATTTTGTTTCAGATCCAGTTGAAATAAAAGAAGAAGATTATGGTGAAGTTAGTTCATATGGTATTGCATTTACACCATTATTCTTATCAATTGGATTATGGGTTGGTGCTTTAATGTGCTATGTTGTTTTATATTATGATCAAAAACATAGATTTGGAAAATTAGATTATAGTGCTAATAATAAAATTTTACAAAACTTAATTTATATAGGAATTGGTTTAGTAGATGGAATTTTGACAGGTTTAGTTTTAAAAGTAGGTTTAGGATTTGATGTAACTAATATGGCTGTTTACTGCTTAGAATGTGGAGTAGTTGGAGCTGTGTTTATGACAATTATTCAGTTCTTAATTAGAAACTTTGGAGATATTGGTAAATTCTTAGCATTAATTGTTTTAGTTCTTCAACTTGCTGCTGCTGGAGGAACTTTCCCAGTAGAAACAATTGATAAAGGATTTAGATTTTTAAATCCATTATTGCCAATGACTTATAGTATTAAGATCTTTAAAGAGTGTTTAGTAAATACAAGTACAAACTTTATAGGAAAGAATACATTTATTTTAATTGCTTTTGCAGTTGTTCTTGGTTTGATTACTCTTTGTGTTGAAATTGTTAAGAAAAAACAAGATAAAGATAACTCTGCTAAAGAGTAATATATATTAGTTTTACCCTCAAGGTTATGAATGCCTTGAGGGTGTTTTTTGTTACTAGGAATTTTGCATGAGTGTTAAAAAATTAACTGTGTTTTTATTGCTGTGATTGTGTGGTATAATTTGAGATGGAGATAGGAGATTGTAAAGCTCATTTAATTATTATAAGAGTTAAATAATGAAAGGAATGATTTTTATGAACGTAATAGTGGGTGGAGTTATTGAGAAAGATGGAAAATATATTTTGGTGCAAGAGGCAAAGAAAAAATGTTATGGTAAATGGAACTTGCCAGCAGGACATTTAGAGTTTAATGAGAGTCTAGAACAGGGAGCTATAAGAGAGATTAAAGAGGAGACTGGTTGTGATGTTAAGTTAGATGGTGTATGCTATATTGCAAATAGGCTTTTAGAAGATGATTTAGGTATGATAATTATTTTTAATGCGAGGATTGTTAATGAAGATATTAAATTTAATAAAGATGAAATACTAGATGTTAAGTGGTTTGATTATGACGAGATAATTGACAAAGCGGATGATGAGTTAAGGGAGGCTTCTTTGAAAAAGGCTATAATGAATCAAAAAAATAATTTTATTGCTCCTATGGATATTGTGGATGTTTTGGGAATTTAAGGTTGAATTGAAGGGAGGAGATTTTTGGGGGCTCATAACCCGGATACTATCAATTTTAATTGCTGTTGCAAAAATACAATAAAATGAAACATTTGCTGGATTTTGGCAGGTGCTTTTTTTGTGCGTTTTTGAGTGAAATTGTCACACTTTGGTCACAGTTGGGGCGAGGGTTGACTGAGCTAGACAAGTTTTAACAGAAAATGTATTTCAATAATTCACAGGAAGTGGTATAATTGGGGAAAAGATTTGAAAGGAATTAAATTGAATGTTAGATAAAGAAAAATTAAACAAAGTAGGATTAGATTATATTTCATTAAAGGTTTCAAGAGGAAGAAATAATATATATTGTATAGATTCAAATATAGAAGATGCTATAAATTTTCAAGAACCAAATGAAAAGTATGTTATTAATATATGGATAGACATTATAGGAATAAAAAAAGATTCTGATGAAGAAATAGAAATTGGAAAATTGGAAGGGAATTACTTTGAAGCTGAAGTAGTTATAGACGATTATTCTTTTTATGACATATGTGATTGTAAGGGGGCAGATTTAGAACCATTAGCAGCTGCAATAACAGATAGTGAAGGATATATAAAAGAAAGTATATGTGAATTTGATGAAAACTTAATGCATATAGATAGAATATATATTGAAGAAGAATATAGAGGAGCTGGTATTGCAAGTTTTGTGATAGAATCATTAAATGAGGTTTTACAATATACCACCGAGTTAAATCCTAATGTATATATATTATTACCAAAACCACAAGAAAAAGATGAAAATGGCAAAATTGGTAACATGAAAGATGAACAGCAAAAAGAAATATGTATGGAAAAATTATTAAAATTATATAAAAAATTAGGTTTTAAAAAGATTAGAAATAGTAATTATATGATTAAGAAAAAAGATAATGGAGATTTAAAATGGGTAATATAGAAAAGTATTATGATAATACAACAGATGCAATGCCTAATTATACTGTTAAAAAATTTATAGAATTAAATATTAAAACAGAAAATGCGGTTGAACTTGGATGTGGCGCAGGAAGAGATACAGTATGTTTAATAAAAAATGGATGGAATGTACTAGCAATTGATAGAGAAAATGTTGAATCAAGAATTGTGGCAAAATTATCTGAAGAAGAATTAAAACAGTTTAAATTTTCAAAGCAGAAATTTGAGTACATTGAATTAGAAAAGAATAATTTAGTTGTTTCAAATTTTAGTCTTCCATTTTGCAATAAAAATAATTTTACAGAATTATGGAATAAGATAAATGACAGCATTTTAAAAGAGGGATATTTCGTTGGTAATTTTTTTGGAAATAACGATGGATGGAAAAATACAAAAGAAGAAATGACTTTTCTAACAAAAGAGCAGGTAATAGAATTATTTAAAAATTTTGACATTATAGAATTTAAAGAAATTGAAAAAGATGCAATTACAGGGCTAGGTAAGATGAAGCATTGGCATATATTTAATGTGATAGCAAAGAAATTATAGAATGGAGAATAAAATGAGTTTAAAAGAGAGTAATGAAATAACAGTAAAAATTAAATGTGAATTAAATGAGTTCTATAAGATAGTAAAAGAAAAAGGATTCAAAATAATAGACAAATTTTCAATGGATGATACATATTTCATACCTAAAGAAGTAGATTTAGATGAGATAAATACAAGAGATATTTTATCTAAAGCAGTATTAGTAAGAGATATTATAGGGAAGATGTCAAATAGAAGAACAAAACTAATAACATTTAAAAGCAAAAATTTTGATAAGTCTGGCAATATATTAAATCAAGAAGCTGTTAATTGTGATATTCTAGAAATAGAGGATGCTAAGAAATTATTAAAAGCAATAGGGTACAAAGAAATTATGAATATAAAAGAAGATGATGTAGTATACGAAAAAGATGGATTTCAATTAGCAATTAAAGATATAAAAAATGGAGATAATTTAATAGAAATAGAAACTGAAGAAAACAAGGAATTAGATACTATAGAAAAATTAATTAAAAAAATTAATGAACTTGAGATACCAATTTATACAGATAATTATTTCGTGAAAAAAGCAGAAGTAGAATTAGATAAGATATTAAATAAAAGTACTAATAAAGAAAGGGAAAAATCTTGTGGATGCATTATAACAAAGGATAATAAAGTACTATTAATCAAGCAAACAAAAGGGCATTGGGGATTTCCAAAAGGACATATCGAAAAAAATGAAACAGAGATTGAAACTGCAATTAGAGAGGTAAAAGAAGAAACCAATTTAGATGTAGAAGTTGATGCAAATAAAAGATATACAATGGAATATGTAACAGATAAAGGAAAACAAAAACAAGTAGTATTATTTGTTGCCAAATGTATAGGTGGAGAGATAAAATCACAGGAATGTGAAGTGAATGATATAAAATGGTTAGATTTCGATGAAGCAATTGAAACAATTACATATGATAATACTAGAGAATTATTTAAGGAAATACTTAAGGAGAGAAAAATATGAAAGTATTAACAATAAAACAGCCATGGGCAACATTAATAATGCAGGGCAATAAAAGATTCGAATTTAGGAGTTGGCAAACTAAATATAGAGGAGATTTACTAATACATGCAGGAAAAGGAATAGATAAAGAAGCAATGAGAAGATTAGCAAAATATATTCTAGAAGATATGCCAACTGGGAAAATATTAGGAAAAGTAACGTTAGTAAATTGTGTGAAAATGTCACCAGAATTTAAAGACATATTATTAAAAGAAAATAAAGATATATATACAGATAGTTCTTTTAAAGAAAATTATGGTTGGCAACTAGAAGATGTAGAAGTATTTGATGAACCAATAGAGGCAAAAGGAAAATTGAGCTTGTGGGAATATGATTTAAAGGAGAAGTAAGTTATGAAAAATATATTTATAGAATATCCAAAATGTTCTACTTGTAAAAAAGCAAAGAAGTGGTTAGAAGAAAACAATATTGAATTTATAGATAGGAATATTGTTGAAGAAACACCAACAGTTGAAGAATTAACTGATTGGATACAAAAGAGTGGAGAAGAATTAAAGAAATGGTTTAATACAAGTGGGTTAAAGTATAAAAAAATGAAATTAAAAGATAAATTAGTAACTATGAGTGACAAAGAGAAAATAGGATTATTAGCAAGTGATGGAATGCTTATAAAGAGGCCAGTATTAGTATCAGACAAGGGAATATTTACAGGCTTTAAGGAAGATAAATGGAAGATATTAAAATAGAAGTATAGTAATTACCAATAAAGGTAGTTACTATTTTTTTCTGTGATAATCGGTATATAATACTTAAAAGTATGGAAATATAAATAAAAATTACATACCGAAAATATAAAGACCACCCCCGCCTATAATCTCTACAAAGTAAAAAGGGGGAACGGCGAGGGGAGTTGTGTTAAAACTTTCGGGAAATACATAGGGGAGGGGGTAAATTATTTTTCGGAAAGTGCTTCCAACAGTAAAGATATAGCCAATGAAAAACCTTCAATAAAGGACTCTTCAGCTTCAATATCAGACAATTCATTCATACAATCTAGTACATTATCAATTCGAGAAAAAGTTTCTTTATCAACTGAACGCATTAGTTCTTCTTGAAGTGATGTGCATTTTGATAATGTTTTAGAGTATTTTGAATTTTCAACAATTGGCTTTTCAATGCAAGTGTAATCTCCATTATATAGAGATTTTATTATTTTAGCATTCATGTTTTCACCTCCAGTTGGTTGTGTATTTAAACTTAAAAATCTTAAAATATCAAGATTTTTTATAAAAATAGGTGATAAAAATAATGTTAAAGAATATGTCTCTAACACTATCTTATATATAAATTAGATTTGACTTAAAAACTTTTTAATTGATTTTGCAATTGCCCTACTTAATAAGGGAGGAACTGAATTCCCTATTTGCATATATGTTTTTGTAAAAGACCCTTTAAAGAAGTAGTCATCAGGATAAGATTGAACTCTGGCGGCTTCTCTTGGAGTTAATCCTCTAGCTTGAAACGGATGAATATACATATTACAGTCAAATTTCATATGAGCAGTTATCGTCTTACATATTTTTGTACTTTCTAACTTAAAGTATTTGTCTTTAAAAATATCATTTCTATCTTTATAAGGCATTATATCTGCTATTTTAGGATCATCAGATTTGTCGCCCTCATTTAATCGACTAAATATTTCAATGTCTCTATCATTATTATATCTAGCCTTATGATTAAAAACAAATTTAGAAGATATATTATTATTGATCAAATTTATATAATCATTTTCATTTTGATAAGATGAATTTATATCTATCTTTTTACCAAAAAGCTCAGAGTCTATTTCAGTAGAATTTTTGATATTTGAAGCCTGCAATTCTCTTAAATATCCTAAAGCATCATTTAAAACATAATTATTTGAAGTATTAGATATATATTCAATATCTTTAAAAATTTCATCTGGATTTATATCTAATCTAGTTCCTATAAATATTAATCTCTCTCGGTTTTGAGGGACACCAAAGTCTTTTGCATTTAATATTCTATATGTATTCTTATAATTAATATTATCAAAGTCTTCTTTAATTTGATCTATATGAGATAACATTCCTTTAACATTTTCCATAACAAAAAATTTGGGTTGAATAATTTTTATTGCTTCTGTATAATACTTGTATAATTTATTTCTGGGATCATCAATCAATCGTTGTCGATTAGCCATACTAAATCCTTGACAAGGTGGTCCTCCTATAATTAAATCTACTTTGTTTTTATAATCTTCTAAAATGTTAAATATATTTTTTATGTCATCACAGATAATGTTTTCACCTTTTACTTGAGGATTGTTATGATAATAAGTTAGTAAGCAACTTTCTTCAATATCATTAGCCAATAAAACTTTAAAATTTTCTTGCTTAAATCCTAATGAAAGACCTCCTGCACCGACAAAATAAATCTATAATTGTAGGATAGTTGTTCATTTCATATTGATTAGATAAATTATTTCGATAAGTATTGCAATATTTGTTTATTGGACATGATGAACAATATTTATTATTGCATTCTAAATTATTAGATAATTTTTTGAGTTCATCTAATGAAAAGTCAAAGTTTTTTTCAAAAAACCTTTCTAATTTAGATAGATTAATAGTTGTATCTAAAATTCCTATGTTAAGTAAAGCATCGTTACAGTTATTATTTTCTTCATATAATAGAGAAAGAATCGAATAAATTTCCTTTATTTCTGTAGTAAAAATTTTATTTATATTTTTATTATTATTTTCATTAATTAAATTTTTAAAAGTATACTTCATAAATTTGCTCCTATTTATTTTCTAAAAAGTCTAAAATGCTATTAGCTACTTGATAACTAACATTGACAGTAACAGCATTTCCAAATTGTTTATAAGCTTGCGAATCAGAAACTATTATGTCAAAATCATCGGGAAATCCTTGTAGTCTAGCGCATTCTCTAGGGGTCAGTCTGCGAATTTTTCCATTATCTGTCACATAATTATCTTGACTAGCCCTATGCATTTTTGCCATAGTTGCACAAAGAGGTCTGGCAACAGGCAAATCTATTTCCGGTTTGGCATAGTAAGTCTTAGTTCCTGTAGACATTACAGTTTTTAATATTTTATCAGATAAAAAATACTTTTTATCAACATTTTTTTCTAATAAATCTTGTAAAGTTTTCTCTAAAGGGACTTCTTCTGGAAAATCAAAATTTCCAGAAAAGTCTTTTATGCCAACTATATAAGTTCTATTACGAGTTTGAGGTACACCGTAATTGGCACTATTTAAAGTGCTTACATTAATATTGTATCCAAGTTTTTCTAATTCACCCTTTATAACTTTAAATGTTCTACCATTATCATGAGTTTGAAGGTTTTTTACATTTTCAAGAACAATAATTTTTGGAGAACCATAGTTATCTAAATGGTATTTTAGAATATTTAAAATTTTGAAAAATAGAGTTCCACGATGGTCTGAAAAACCTAATTCTTTTCCCATCATGCTAAACGGTTGACAAGGAAACCCAGCTAACAACAAATCGTGCTCTGGAATATTAGATGGAGAAATATTATTTATATCTTCACATATAATATTGTTACCTATATTATGCTTGTATGATTCAACGGCATATTTATCAAAATCATTAGCCCAAATAATATCAAAACCAGCTTTTTTAAATCCTAAATCTAATCCACCACATCCACTGAATAAAGAAACAACTTTATACATTGATATCACCACCTTTTGAATGTATATAATTTATTATCATATTACAAATTTCTGGAGAGGCTTGTTTCCCCTCTTCTCTTAATAATTGCATAAATTCATTTTTTATTGAAGGTTTTAAACATACTTCAATTTTATCAGTTTTTATTTTACCACATGGACGACCACATTTTGTATTTTCTTTCATATTTTCCCCCAAAAAAATATATTTTTTATATTTATATCATGATTTAATCATGATGTAAATATCTTTTTGTAAAAAAATATCGAAAAATATAATAATATAAGTAAAATTCTTGAAAAAAACACCAAAATTATATTATAATATAAACAGATAAAGGAGAGAAATTATATGGAATATTTAGATGTTATAAGAAGTTTTTTAAAGGAAATAAAAGCTGATAAAATATTAAATAGTGATTTTGATGGTATCTTGATAAAAAAACTAGCCAATAGTAATGTATTAACAGAGGGAGGACAAAGTCACCAGACACATATAGCAATTACAGGTGAAAGTATGGATTTTTTTCCATATTTAAATAATTATGCATATTTAGAGGCAACAACACCAAATATAGATTTTAAAAGGAAATTTGTATTAAAATTAAAAGCAAAAATATTAAGTAATAATATTAACTATATGAAAGGAATTGATGCTCAAGAGGATCAAATTATAGATACTTTTTTTACAACAGCAAGAAGTAGAAGAAAAGATGGTATGCAACTAGAATTATCATATTTAAATTTGGATGATGAAAAATTTATTGAACTAAGACAGTTGATTCATCAAAACGATTATATTATATTTTTAAAATTAAAAGAAAAGCCAGAATATATTGTATTTGCTATAAAGAATTTAGATGCTCAAAGATTAGGAATTTCAGATTATTTAGATATGGATAAAACTATAACAGAGGTTGATATTAGCAGTGATGATAAAGAAGAAAAGATAGAAAATACAGATAATGAAATAGTTAATTTAATATTAGAAAATAAAAATGTTATTTTATATGGTGTACCAGGAACAGGAAAAACATATACATTGAATAAAATAAAGAAGTATTTTGATGAAAGTTGTTTTGTTACTTTTCATCAATCATATGAATATGAGGAATTTGTTGAAGGAATTACTGCAAAAACCGAAAATGGACAAATTAACTATGAACCACAAGATGGGATATTTAAAAGGTTTTGCGAGGAGGCAAGAAATAATTCTACCAAAAGATATATAATGTTTATTGACGAAATAAATAGAGGAAATATATCAAAAATTTTTGGTGAATTAATTACTCTAATAGAAAAAGGGAAACGTGAGGGAGAGAAAGAAGAAGTAAAGGTTATATTGCCATATTCAAAAAATATATTTTCGGTTCCTAAAAATGTTTATATTGTAGGAACAATGAATACGGCAGACAAGTCTATCGCATTAATTGATTCTGCATTAAGAAGAAGGTTTTTCTTTGTAGAGTTAGTTCCTAATTTTGAGTTATTTAATGAGGCTAATCAAATTTTAAAAGATTGTATTTCAGCTATAAAAGTAATAAATGAGAGAATTGTTCAGACAATAGATAAAGATCATAAAATAGGAAATGCCTATTTTATAGAGTTACTAAAAGTTGATAATGAAGAAGTATTAATTAAGAAAATGAAAAATATTTGGTTGTATCAAATTTTACCATTATTACAAGATTACTATTTTATGAACCCAGAAGATATTAGCGATATTTTATTTGATTTAATATGTGGTTCAAATAATGAAGCTTGTTTAGAAATAAATTATGATATAACAAATCAAGATTTTATTAATGTAATAAGACAGATTAAGAATTTTGAGGGATAGTAATGAAAAGAATAATAACATTTGAATATTCTAAGGTAAGATATACAGATATTTTTGGAAACGAATTTAGTATAGATTCAATAGCTTTTAAAAAATTCATCAAAAATATTGAAAAAAAATATAAAGAATGTATTAAACTTAGTTATGATAGTATAATAATAACAAATTTTGTAGGAGTAATCAAAATTAACCAATGTGTTATAGAGGTTATGCCTAAAATATTTGCAAATACATTGAATGAAATAGATAAATCAACAATTTATAACAATTTATATTATATGCTAAATAAAGCCAATAAAGTAAAATATAAGAATATTACTACTGAACAATTTAATAGAATACATGTATCTATATTAGATTATTATATAAATATATTTTTAGAAGAATTAAATAATAAAACTAGACCAAATATGTATCATGCATATGAAAGTAAAGTTGAAAATAGGAAAAGTATCAAGGGAAAAATATTAATATCAAAGAACTTTAGAAAAAATTTTTATAATAAAAGCAAGAATATTTGCCAATATGAGGAATTTACAGAAAACAATATAGTTAATCAAATATTAAAATTTACAATAAATAAAATGTTAAAAGTTACAAAATGGAGTAAAAATAAAAAAATATGTAAAGATTTATTAGCTAGAATGTCAGAAGTAGATAATATATTTGTTACAAACGATACATTTTCTAAAATAAAATACGATAATAACTTATATCATCTTGAAAAGATATTGTCAACAGCACAAATGTTTATAAATAATTTATTTACATCTTTTGAAAATGCAAATAAACAAGATATTTTTATTTTTAACTTTGATATGAATTTTTTGTTTCAAGAATATATTTATTGTTTGATTGATGAAAATAAAGAATATATTTTTAAAAATAATTCAAAAGTATTAAGACAAACGGGAAGAAAATATTTGATGTACGAAAAAGGAATAGGAAAATTAAAACTAATTCCAGATATCATAATTGAGGAAGATAAAAAAGCTAAATATATAATTGATACAAAATATAAAATATTAGATGCTGATAAGATGAGTGCTAGGGTGGCAAGAGATGACTTGTTTCAAATGAATGCATATATTGATAGATATGATTCTCAAAAAGCAATATTATTATATCCGCAGGAGATTAATAAATATAGAGACAAATACAGTTTAGCAAAAGAAGAAGAAAATAAGATATTAGTTTGTACGGTAAACCTAAAAAAAGATTTAATTAAAGAAGAAAAAGAAGTCATTGATGAAATTAAAGAGATAATATTAGTGCAATAATTAAAAGATTTATATACCAAAGAAAATAAATGGAAAAATAGGGGGAATAATAAATGGAGCTAAAAATATGTATTATTATAATTGGTATATTAATTTTAATAATAGCAAGAAAATTGATATTAAGGTTACTTAATATTTTAAGAGAAAATTATAAAAATATTTTAAGTAAAGTATATAATCTAATAAAAAAATTTTTTTCTAAAACAGTAGAAATATTTTGGATAATAATATTAGGTTTGGTAATACTAATTCCACTTTTTTCATATTATATTATAAAACAAATGTATAATATTTCATATGATGAGTATAAGGAATTATTAGAAATAATCCTTAATAGTAATTATGTAATAGTCATAGGAATAATTATTATCGTATATTTATTTAGAAATCAGTTAAAGAAAAAAATTGGACAAATAAAAGAAGTTAACACTAATGGTGTTAAATTTGGAACTCAATTAGAAAAAAATTTAGAAAAAAGTAAGCCAGAAGAGGAAGTTTGTGATATTATCTCAGAAGAGAACGAAGAAATTTATGAAGAAATAAAAGGCAAAATCTCAGAGAATGAGAAGATATCAAATAGTGGAAAAACTAGTGAAAATATAATATATGAGCTAGAGGAACAGCTAAAAACTAAAGACAAAATAATAAAGAAAAATCAATTTATTAATATTAAAGAGCATATTGCTAAAACAACTAATATAATATTAGTATATATATATGGAAAATATAAAACAATAAATTTGTTTAAACAAGAGGAGTTAGAACAAGTATTAAGAGATACATTGGAAAGCGAGAATATTAAGATTAATTTCAACTTAGAGATAAGAGCAATAATTCAATTTTTAGCAGCCAATATGATTATAGATACTGAAGATGATAAAAACTATTGTATTACAGATTATGGAGTGGAATTTTTAAATTTTTTATTTGAAGGAAGGTGTTAATATGATAGAATATACTGTCTTAGATATTGCAAAATATTTTGTAGAAAGTGGAGTGTTTTTGAATCATAAAAAGTTACAAAAGATGGTTTATTATGCATATTCATGGTACTTAGTAAAAAACAATACAAGTGTGAATAATATAAAAAATAGACTATTTGAAAATAGAATAGAAGCATGGGTACATGGACCTGTATGCCCAGATTTATATTATGCCTATAATAATAATGAAATTATTGAATATAAATCAAAACAAATAGATAAAAAAACAATAGAAATATTAAATTTAATAATTGAAACTTATGGAAAATATACAGGAGACCAATTAGAAAGAATGACTCATATAGAAAATCCTTGGATGAATGCTAGAGAAGGATATTCAAAATATGAAAGAAGTAATAAAGAAATAAAAGATGAAGATATATATAAATTTTATTCTAGTAAAATAGCATAAAAGAGCCTTAAGGCTCTTTTCTACTTTATAGAAACATCACTAACCAACATATTTTCCAGCAATTCGGCACTAGCCCTATCAGTAGACTCCAAATCATGAACATAAAACTTCAAAGTAGTATCGGTACTAGCATGGCCTAATTTATGAGAAACAGTCTTAACATCAACATTACCAGAAATAAGCAAAGTAGCAAAAGTATGTCTCAAATCATGAAAACGAATATGAGGAAAACCATTTCTAGCTAAAAAAGAACTAAACCATTTAGGACCAGTTGCAGGATTCATAATTCTACCATCAGCAGTTGTAAAAACATTTTCAGCACCATTCCAAGACTTACCCAATGCAAGTCTCATCTTATTTTGTTCACATCTCCATTGTTTAAGTAAATCAAAGCAAATACTAGGAACAACTATTGTACGAACACTTAAATCAGTTTTAGGACTCTTTTCAGAAGTAGGTTGACCACTTAAATGATAGGCACTTCTCTTAATACTGATTTTATGATTTTTAAAATCAATATCATCCCAATGCAAACCAACTAATTCACCACGTCTAAAACCAGTTAATATAGCAAGAATAACAAAGCATTTATATTTTATAGGAGCTTTTTCAAGTAGAGCATTTATTAATCTTTTAGATGTTTCTTCATCATAACAAGTCATTTTAGTACGTTTAAATTTAGGTTGAACAACTTTAGTACATGGATTATAAGGAACTATGTCCCATCTAAGAGCATTACTGAAAATGCTAGATAATATTTCATGAGCACGATGTACACTAGCTGGAGATAAAGTTTTATAATTACCATTTTTATCTTTTCTGTTAGTGGGTTTAGTCAGCAAAAAATTATACAGATTATCCAAATCCAAAGGTTTTATTTTATCAAGTCGCTTGTTACCTAAATATGGCAAAATATGTTTATTTAATTTTTCGTTATAACTTTGGTAAGTTGTAGGTGAAAGATTAGGTTTTACATATGTTTCTAACCATTGCTTACTAAAATCATTTAATGTCACTTTTTTCGCAGAATATGTGCAACCGCCTTCAATTGAAGTGATAAATTTTGCAAGTTCTTTTTCGGCTTCTCTTTTAGATGAACAAGTAACAGTTTTATTAAAATATTTTCTTTTACCATTTAAATCGAAACCATTACTAACACGAAGCCTATATTTTTCATTTCCCATATAAAGAATATTTCCTGCCAAATATATTACCTCCTTACATTATTAATCCAATTAATTAATTCGTCTTTGGTAATTTTTCCATTTTTGTATTTTTGCATTTGAATAGGATAAACTTCTTTCCAGGTATTATATTTATTTTCGTGCTCTTTTATATCAGGATTTCTTTTTACTCTCATAGAAAGAGTAGAAGATGTGCTTCTAATTATTGAAATTATTTCATTATCTTTTATCTTCTCTTTATATTTTTTATCAGCCCCAACATCTTTACAAGTACGAGATGATTCGGTATCGATTAAGTAATTGCAATATTTTTCATTACTCTTTGATAAAGGAATAAACAATTTACCACAATTAGCACATGTATTTATATGCAAATTATTGATATCTAGCAAATTAATAAAAGAGATAAATAAAACATTTTCTAATTTTAAACAAGTGTAAGAAAAAGCTGTAAAAGCAAAGTCATTAGAAGATACTTTTTTAATTAATTCTTTTTCTTCAAAAGTTTGTAACTCTATTTCTGTATCATAGAATGATGTAAAATCAGTTGCAATTCCATTAGAGTATATTTGTAGCTTTGGTTTATAAATAAAATGAGCATTACCATTAGACTTATGAAATGATAGAAAATATCTTCGTTTTGCATCTAATAAATTGATTTTCTTATTTCCAGAATCCTGAAAGCAAAATATTACGGATTCAATAAAATCATTATGGATTTTTATTAAATCTTTTTTTATACAATCACATAATTTATTAAAAGAAATATCAAATTCGTTTTCAGTATAAAATTTGTATTTTTCAAAAGTATTAGATTTATCCATGTTTAAAAATAAATCTAAACCATATTTAAATACAAAATTCTTTAAGCAATTATAATCATTTAAATCAACATTTAAAAAGTCAATAAATAATGTACCAATAGGCTGCACGATAATATCAAAATTTAACTCATCATTAATAAATATTTTTTCACATATATTGGGATGGCTGTCAAATAATTTAGAATCAACAATATGATAAGGATTTTCAACATTATCTATAAAGTAGTCATTTAATATTTCATCATCGTCTGATTCCAAAATATACTCTTTCATTAATTTCCTATATTTAATTATTTCCGAATTTGATTTTATATCAAAATAAATATAAAAATTTTTTTTCATAATTACCTCCGTTAACAATTTAAAAAACTAAAAATGTTATTTTTCTATTTGTAACTCTTTTCTTTAAAAAGTATTGAAACATTAAGAAAAATAATATAACATCTTATTGTTAACAATAACAATATTAACAATAAATAGTTTAACATACTATTTAGGTATTGTCAACAACAATAACAACAGAAGGAGGTGAGAAAATGAACAATTTAGATATAAGGAAAGCAATAGAAAGAAACAATATTAAATATTGGCAAATTGCAGATAAGCTAGGCATAACAGATGGGAATTTTAGTAGATTATTAAGAAAAGAACTTGAAATATCAGACAAAGAAGTAATTTTTAATATAATAAAAGAACTAAAGGAGGACAAAGAAAAATGGACAATAACGAAATCTACTATACAAAAAAAGACATCATAGAAAAATATAATCCTATGTTTACAGAATGGTCATTATCAAAATTATTAAGAGAAAAAAGAATCAAAAGTATAAGAATTGGAAGAAGAATATTTATTAGTAAAACATCTATAGAGAAATTTATAAAACAAGGAGAAGAAAAAAGTATAGATTATGTAGAAAGGAATTTTCATGTTGTATAAAATAAAAAAATGTCCTTTCAATTGGTACTTGAAAGAACAACAAATTGAATATTAAGCTAAATATTCAAAAGGTAAGTATATTATATATGTTTTAGCAGAAGTATTCAACAATTTTAGAAAATATGTATAGAACTAATCTATTTAAAGAAATAAAAGAATATTTGAAGCCAGAACAAGTTGCGGAATATTATATAGCAGAAAAAGGAAAAAGGTCTGGCTCTAATGTGTTTTATAAATCACCATTTAGAAATGAGAAAACAGCATCTTTTTGTGTGAATAATTCAAAGGGATTTCATGATTTTGGGACAGGATGGCATGGAGATATATTTAATTTTGTTTCAAAATTGTATAATATTGCACCACTAGATGCTGCAAAGATATTAATAAAAGATTTTTCGTTGCCAATAAAATTAAATAAAAGAATTGATTACAAAGAGGCTCAAAAGATAAAAGAAAAAAATATTACTAATAAAAATGTCACTACTGGACTTGATAAATGGTACAATAGCACATTTATAAAAGTATGTGACAAATATAAGAAAAATGAGAAGATAATTGAAATAATGAAGAAACAACTAAAAGAAGAAGAAAACTTTAAAAATAAAAATTTACTGCAGGCACTACAGTATTTATACTTTAAAGAAAATCTTCTAGAATTGTATTTTGAGTATTTCAACAATGTAAGAACAGAAGAAGAAAAATTAAAGTTATTTAGAAATCGAAAGGAGGTTGAAAAATATGTTAATAGATGATTTAACTCCTGAAGAAATTAAAGAATTGCAAGGAACAATAGACACCGCAGAAGAACAAGATGAATATGCAGAATATAATAATAAACTGGAAGGAACATCTTATAATTTTGGATATGCAGGATTACAAAGAAAAGTTCTTAAAGGTAACAAAGAAGAAATAAAAAACATATGTAATTTTCTGCCATTACCAATTAAGAAGATATATATTGATGATGGAAGAGAATCGAAAGGATATTTACAACTTAAATGTGTGTTAACAGATAAAAAAGTGCTTTCTGATATAAAAGTAGATTATGGAGAACTTGATAATATGAAATGGATAAACAATGCCAAATGGGATTTGAAACCAAGAATATATCCTCCTAAAGCTAATCATAAAGAATATGCATACGATGCTTTGCATTACCTATCAAGGGATATACCAAAAGAAACAATTTTTGAACATACAGGTTTTAGGACAATTAATGGAGAACTTGTATATTTGCATCAAGGAGGAGCAATAGGAACAGGTAAAGATATCAGTGTAGATTTATCAGAAATAAGTTTAGAAAGATATAAATTTACTAATAAACAATACGATTTAAAAGCATGTATAGAATTATCATTATCGATATTAGATGTTGCAAAAAAGAAAATAACTATACCTTTAATAGCACTTACATATTTATCGCCATTAAGAAGTATATTCTTGAATAAAAACATACCATTAGGATTTGTCACATGGATATCTGGCGAAAGTGGATCACAAAAAAGTTCATTATCAGCTCTTATATTGTCTCATTTTGGAGATTTTGAAAGAGACAATTTGCCAGGGGGATTTAAAGATACTGTAAATAGCATAGAGAAAAAAGCTTTTACATTAAAAGATACATTATTTGCAATAGATGATTATTATCCGAGTAAATCTCAAACAGAAAGCAAAAAGATGGATGCAGTAGCTGAAAGCTTATTTGGACTTTATGGAGATAGACAAGCAAGGAGTAGAATGAGGCAAGATGGACAGACCGTAAAGATGGGATTTTGTGCAAGAGGAATGTGTATAGTGACAGGAGAATCATTTCCATCATTTGCAGAAAGTAGGACAGCAAGAGCATTAATTATAGAAATGGCAAGAGAAGATATAGATTTACAATTATTATCAAAAATACAAAGTGAAAAGGATAAATTATCATATTGCATGAAAGGGTATATTCAATACATAATTGATAACAAAGATAATATACAGAAGAACTGCAAGACTAAATTTATAGAATATAGAAATAAAGCTAATCAAAATTTAGCACATGGAAGAATTCCAGAGATTATTGCATCAGAGTATATTGGAATTGAATTATTTTATGAATATGCAAAAGAAAAAGGAGTTATTACAGAAGAAAGAATGAAACAAATGAAAGAAGATGCATGGAAAATATTAATGGAAGTAGCAATAAAACAAAGTTCGAAAACAGAAGAAAATAGAACAGACAATATGTTCTTTGCAGCTGTTCAAGAATTATTAGCTAGTAACAAAATATATTTAAAAAGCTATAAAAATTATATGAGAGAACCAGATGAATCACTTTCAACATTTGTTGGATATTATGATGAAAGTAAAGAAAGGTGTTATTTAATACCTAATGTTATTTTTAATGAAGTTGTAAAGTTTTATGGAGTACAAGGAGTAAAGTTCCCTGGAAATGCAGTATCTACATGGAAATATTTGAAAGAAGCAGGTAGATTATTTCCAGGAGAAAAGGATAGAAATACAACTAGAAAATCAATAAATGGAAAATTGAAAACAATGATTGAAGTTAATGCAAAAGATATATTTGGAGAATTGGAAAAACAGCCAGGTGATTATTTAAATAAATTTTCGAATTACCCCGAAAATCACAGTAAAAATATTGATTATAAATTACCATTTTAGAAGAAAGGAGTAGAAAATGATAATTGATAAAAATTTAAATCCAGATGATTATAAAGAAGAAATGATGAAAAAACATAATTTGACTGAGGCACAATGGAAAGAAGTTTCGGATTTTGCTAAACTATTGTTAAAATGTGATGATATTTCTATTATGCCACCATTTATTTTTTAAAATAATTTGTTAAATATAAAAAATTACACATGTTTTGAAAATATGTGTAATTTTTTGAATTTTTTACACATATTCAAAATCGTGCTATAATATATGCATAGAATAGAAAGGATTATATATATGTTAGCACAAACACGAAAATTAAAATCAGTATTTAGTGAAAAACAAATAAATACGATTAACAATATAATTGAACAAATAGAAAAAGAAGGACAAGAATACAAAACAATGAACTTATGGAAATTTGACCAAACTATTGGAGGAATAGGTGGATATTGTCAAGGTTGTAATCCAGCTCGTTCAAATCCATTCCAAGGAACAGAATTTAGAAATGCGTATAGATGTTTACAATATATTAGAAGTGATATCGATATATTAGATGTTAATTACACAGCAAGAGACATAATAGAAAATTGTGGACATCACTTTGAAGAATCAATAAAAATATATTTGAAGAAGAATAATAAAATTAGTTGGATAAAGGTTAGTAGATATCCATTAGGAAAATTATTAAATTATATAGTTAATAAAAATATATTTGAAGAAAATATTACAAATGAATTAAAATTATTTGTTAATTTATATAATATATCAAAACATGTGATATTATCAAATGATGAACTTGATAGAACCTTTCATGCTGATGATGCTATTATTTGTTATTTTGCATGTAGAATAGTAGGTAAGAAAATATTATTAATGATAGATGAAAAAAAAGAAAAGGAAACATATGAAATTGACTGGGATAAGTATGGAGTAAAAATTAATAGATTTTAAATAATACAGGTACAACTTTTAAGCAAGTTGTATTTTTTTGTCGAAATTTATATTTTACTACAATTTTCGACAAACTTTGCAAATTTGTTATGATATTTTAATTAAGGGGAAAATTTATGGATATAGAGGTTAAAAAATATAAAGAGTTTGATGTATATCATTTGGAAGATAATTATTCTTTTTTTCATATAAAAATAAGTGATGAAGATATTTTTTATGAACAATTGTCGAAATTTTTTTTAGAAGAAGATAATCTGATAAAATATATTGAGAATTCAAAAGACATAGAAATAGAAGCTGATAATGAAATAATGGAATATATATATGATTTATTATATATATTTATAGATGAAAAAAATGATGAAATGGATATCACCAACTTAGAAGAAAATTTAAAAGGTATTATGCAAGAAGAAGCTGAAGAAGTAAGAGAAGAAAAAACAAAAACATTTATAAGATTGAGTAAAATTGGAAGATTTGGAGAATTCATTATGAGTAGCATTTTAAAGGATTTCTTTCAGTTTGACTGCATAATACCAAAATTAAAGCTTACGACAGATAGGAATATGAGTGTTTATGGAATTGATACTGTATATATGAATACAGATGAAAAATTGTTGTTATTTGGAGAGTCAAAGATAAGTAAAAATCTAGATAACGCGGTAAAACTAATAAATAAATCATTAGATGAGTATGAAAAAAACATAGAAGAAGAATATATTTTGATTTTTAAAAATAATTGTCTAAAGAAATTAAAAGAATTTGAAACATACTATAATGAACAAAAAAGTAATGGAATCTGTTTAACTTTTAAAGACTTTATAACTACAGCAAATATCACCAAAATAGGGATACCAATATTTATGGCACACGGTAATGAAAAGGACAGTCAAAAAATTATAGAAAAGCTAAAAAAAACAATTAAAAGAAAAAATTTTTTTGATATAGAAACAGAGTATTACTTAATTTCACTACCAATAATAGATAAAAGTAAATTTACTTTAACATTTACTAAAATAGTAAAGGAGAAGAAAGAAGAGTATGAATCAATCATTAGAAATAGTAACGTTACAGAAATGTAGAGAAGAATTTATAAGAAAAATTGAAGATTCGTCGAACAAAGAGGAAGAAAAGAGAAAATTATCAGACAATTTGTTTAGTTTGGATTTAACAATGTATGCATATCCAAGGACATTACAAGAAATATTATATAAAGCTATATCAAAGTCAAAAGTTGATAAAAATATTTTTTTACACCCAGAACAATTAAAAATTTTGACTGAAATAAAAAATAAAGAGGCATTAATTGTTAGTGCTCCAACAAGTTTTGGAAAGACATTTGTAATTTTTGAGTATATTATAAGAAATAAACCTAATAATGTTGTATTGATAGTTCCTACATTAGCTTTACTTGATGAATATAATAAGAAAATATTAAACAAGTATAAAGAAAAGTTTAGAGAATATAAAATACATTTAAATATTGATGAAACAAAAGAATATGATTTCACTGAAAAGAATATATTTATTCTTACACATGATAGAGTAGTTAAAGAAGAAAATTATTCCGCGTTGAAAGAAATAGATTTCTTAGTAATTGATGAAGTTTATAAATTACAGAAAGATGAACAAGATGACAGAATACTAGTATTAAATTTAGCTTATTATTATTTGTCTAATATAGCAAAGAAATATGTATTATTGGCCCCTTTTATAGGAAATGTAGAAAATAGAGAAAAATTATGCAAAAAACCAACACTATATAGGACAGATTATTCTCCTGTAATTAACGATGTATATATAAAAAATATATCAAAGGAGTCAGAAAGAACACAAAAAACAAAAGAAATTATTAATAAAGTAGGAAAAGATAAAACATTGATATATTTTCAAAGTGTAACTAGAATATATAATTTTATTAATCAATTAGATAATGAAGATATAGTTATAAGGAACAATGAAGTTAATAGATTTATTAGATGGGGGGAAAGAGAAATACATGAAGAATGGTATGTGGTAAAAGCACTGAAAAAAGGATATTTAGTTCATAATGCACAATTGCCAAATGGTGTGAAAATTATGCAATTAGATTGGTTTGAAAACAGTAAGGACTTTAATAAATTGCTATGCACGTCGACACTATTAGAAGGAGTAAATACAACAGCCAAAAATATAATAATAACAAAACCATATACAGGAGGAAAAGATGGAAAAAAATTTGATGCATTTGATTTTTTTAATTTAATTGGTAGATCTGGAAGAATGAATAAACATTATTTAGGTAATGCATATTACATAAAAGGGCCAGAAGATAAAGAATATATAAGAGAAGATGCAATAAAAAATATTGAATTTGAAATAACACAAGATTCAGAAGATGTTGAAATACACAAAAACAATTATGAAGAGAATGATGAATATAAAAATTTATTAGAAAAATTGAATCTAACTCATGAAGAATATAAGTCTAATATTGGATGTAGATTTAGGAAAAAAACTATTATAAAACTATATGAAAGATATAAAGAGAATAAAGAAAAGTTGCTGCAGGAATTAGAAGAATGTATTAAAGATGACAAAAGAGGGAGATTGTATTTAGTTAGAATATTATATAGAATATTTGAAGGAAAAAATGATAATTTAGAAACAGGTATAATAAATTCACTTTTACATAAACAAAGAAGAAAAATAAAAACAACTATTAATGAAGTAAGTTCTTTTTATCCAACCATAGCACTTGACTATTTAATATCTAAAACAATATATTTAAAAAGTAATTATATTGAATATGAGTTTTATTCAAAGCTTTTAATTTTAATATATATTATGGAAAAAGAGAAAATAAGTGAAAATTATATTGAGATGATAAACAAAAAAGTAAAATCAAATATAGACTTTTTATATTATTTTGACTCTAAAAACAAAAGAATTTTGAAGGATTTAGGAATATATGAAGCAGATATAGATAAAATCATGGAAATAATTGGAGAAGAATTTAATGATATGAATGAACTAAAGGAAAGATTTATAGAGAACGAAAAGAAAATAAAAAAGCTAAAATTAAGTATAGTTTCAAAATATATTATTAAAGATTTTTATAAATAATAAATTAACCCGTACTTTAATTCAAAGAGTCCGGGTTTTGCATTTGAAAATACGGATTAGAATATAAAAGTCCAACTTTTAAAATATGGTTTCTTTGTCACACCTTGGTCACACTCTCCACAAAAACGCCCAAAATCAAACACAATTTAACCAAAACAAACAATCCCCAATATCACCGATTAACTTACTCCAACAAAACATAACACAATTACACCAAACTCAGCAATATCAACACTTACGGGCTCATAACCCGAAGGCCAAACTAAACTCCAGTTCCTGCAACCCAAAGAAGCACTTGCTAAAAAACTAGCAAATGCTTTTTTCATAACTTTGAACCAAAATATTATATTTTGTTCATAATTATAATGATAATAAATAACTCAATCAAATCAAATTTAAACAAAAATATATTTCAGTAATACACAAAAAATACTATAAATGTGGAAAATATCAAAAGCACATTTTAATTAATAGAAAAACAATTAATGCAGTTAAAATACTTTCTTTATTTCACCACAAGCAATTTTAGTACCAGAATTACCACTAGGCTGAGTAGTAAAATCATCAAGCATTTCGTGTATAATTACAACTTTTCCAATAATATCCTTTACCATAAACTTATTAATAAAAACACTCATATAACTATATCCATCATTCTCAATTAGTGGTGGCAAATCTCCAGCATGATATGGATGAGGACAATTTTGTGGATTATAATGAGTTTTTGCATCTGCAAATTCATCATTTGAATTTCCTGTACAAGAAGTTCCGTTCATGGATATGCATTCCAAAAAATCTACCTTTGCAATGATCTTTGGATTGTGGTAAACCATTAACTTTGGCAGTATTCAAAACATTTAAAAACATATTGATTTCACCTCTATATTAAATTCTACATTAATATATGCAAAAGAATTATAAAATGAGATTAAAAAGAAAAAATTATATATAATAAATATGTGTAAAAAATTATGCTATATGTTATAATTATACTTAAAATGTTAAATAAATATTTAAGGAGATTAGTATGGTAAAAGAAATAGTAAAAGATGTAATGTTTTTATCACAAAAGGCAGAAAAGGCAACTGAAAAAGATAAATATATAGCAACTGATTTATTAGATACATTAAAAGCAAATAAAGATAGATGTGTAGGACTTGCTGCAAATATGATAGGATATAACAAAGCAATAATTTGTGTATCAGGTGGACTATATGATTTTGTGATGATAAATCCAATCATTACCAAGAAAAGTGAAGAATATCAGACAGAAGAAGGTTGTTTATCTTTGATTGGAGAAAGAAAATGTAAAAGATATAAAGAAATCGAAGTGGATTATTTAGACATAAATTTTAATAAACAACATGGAAAATATACGGAATTTGTTGCTGAAATAATACAACATGAAATTGATCATACAAATGGAATAATAATATAATTTATCCACATTAAATAAAGATAGTACTATTTAGCTTATATAAAAAAATATTGTGAAAGATTATGAATTATGTAGTAATAATATTGATTTATTTAAAGATATCAGAGAAAGTATTAAAAATATGAATTAAAATAAAGAGACAAAAAATGAATGAAATACTCCTATTAGCAACCAACTACAAACAAACCACACACAATTAAATATCAAAACAAACCCAGCAGTTAATATAACTGCTGGGTTGCACATTATTTAGTTGTATTTTTACTCCTTGCACTAAAACCGTTAGCAACATCCTTTAATGCAATTTTATAACGTCGTACATCAAATGTCGCACTAGCACCACAAATAGAACATTTGACCTTAACACTTTGAATTAAATATTTAGTATCATCAAAATTAACCGATACATCATATAAAGTATAAAAGTCTTCTATGTGGCACTCACAAGGGGCAAGGATAGGGAAGATTCTATTGAATCTCCGTGGTGATACTTTTTGATATTCTTGAATCATAAAATACCTCCTTTGCCTATTAATGCAATATACATGTGACATAAATAGTATATTACAAAAAATGGAAAAAGTCAACATAAAACCCAGAACGAATAGTTAATATAAAAATTGTAGAAAATGCAATATAACCCCAATACACTAAATCTATATAAGAGAAGTGACAATCAAAAATATATATGATATAATTTAAAATATATAATATAAATGAATTATATATTTATTATAAAAGGAGAAAAAATGAGTTATTTAATAAAAGATACGAACAAAAATCAAAGAAAAGAATTAGTAAAAAAAGCATATGCAATATCAGTTGCAAGTAATGAAACTCCAACAGATGAAACATTAGAGTTGTTAAAAGAATATGTAGATGGAAAAACTGAATTAGATGACATTAAACAAAAAATAATTAATAAATATAGAAAGTAGGAAAATATGAGAGATCCATATATTGATGAAAATGGTATTTTAAAAAATAAATTAGGAATAACAAATGATGAAGAATTAAAAGAAGCAGAAAAAGATATAGCTTTTGTAAAATTAATTGGAGTAGAAGAATTAGAAAAAGAAACTGTAAATGTGAATTTATTAAAAGATATTCATAAACATTTATTTAATGATATATATGACTGGGCATGAGAATATAGAACTGTACCAATATATAAAGAAGAAGTAGTATTACCAGGGTTAAGCTTAGAATATGCACAACCTAAAGATATAGAAAAAAGATTAGAACAGGAATTTGAAAATCTAAATTCACTTGAATGGAGTAATAAAAAAATAGATGAATTATCATTACAATTAACAAAAAGCTTAGCAAGAATTTGGAGAGTACATCCTTTTAGAGATGGAAATACTAGAACAGTATTAACCTTTGCAAATGTATTTTCAAAAATGAAAGGTTTCAATTTAGATATGAGCAATATCTTAGACAATCTTTCTAGAAAAGAAGATGAAAATGGTAGAATAACGCAATATAGTGTTAGAGATAAATTTGTTTTAGCAGCATTAGATGAAAAGAATTATCCAGAACCTGAACATTTACAAGAAATTTTAAAGAAATCTATGCATTCTGGAATTAAAAATCAAATAACTAATTTAAGAAACATTATAAATGATGATAATGAAAGGTAAGGGGAGGATTATTATGGGAACTACATTAATTGTAAGTTTAATTTTAAGTATAATACATTCAATACTATTTTTTAGAAAAGATGTTGGAATATCAGTTGTATTATTTACAATTGCAACAATCATTGGACTATATGTAGTTTTAGAAAAAAAGAAAAAAATAAAAAACAAAAAAGCAATAATTTTAGCAATACCAATTGTGTTATTAAGTAGTACGTATTTTATTTTTAATAATAAATTATTTAATGTACTAAACATATTTGTAATATTATCTTTATTTGCTACAATGATAATATGGATGATAAATGGTTCATTAAAATTTTCACTATTATTATCAAAGGTATTTAATATTGTATTTGGACCATTAGAATTTGTAGGAAAAGCTTTAAAAATAACTAAAGATGCAATATTAAATAATGACAGAGATAAAAATAATCCAAAAGCTGTAATAATAAAAAGAATAATAAAAGCTATACTAATATCAATTCCAATTGTACTAATTGTATTATTTTTATTAATATCAGCAGATGATAATTTTGCAAAATTATTTAGTTGGTTCTCTGATTATATAGTAAAATTATTTACAAGTGTAGAATGTTTATATTTAATATTAAGATTAGTATTAATATTTATACTATTTATATATTTTGTAAGCTTTATATATAATTTAACAGATGAATATAGTTCATTTAATGTTATAGAAAAAGTAACAAGGAAAAAAGAAATTAAATTTGATATATTTACAGTAAATACTGTATTAACAATTTTAAATATAATTTACTTATTATTTAGTGTTATACAAATATTAAATGTAACTAACTCAAATAATATAGAAATATATTCTAAAAGTGCAAGACAAGGATTCTTCCAATTAATGATTTTATCTGTAATAAATTTGGCATTAGTAATATTGTCAAAGCTAAATAAATCAGAACAAAGTGATAAAGCAAAAAGATATACTAAAATTATGAATATTATAATGGTTATTTTTACAATTATATTAATAATAGTTGCATTTAGAAAAATGTATTTATATCAACAAAATTACGGGTTAACAGTATTAAGAGTTCTTGTATATTGGGGATTAATAACAGAAAGTTTATTAATAATTCCAACAATATGGTATATTTTAAAGGAAAAAATAAATTTATTTTATAGTTATTTTGCAATAATAGTGGTAATGTATGTAATTCTAAATTTTGCTAATATAAATAAAATAATTACAAAAAAGAATATTGATTTGTATTTTGTAAAAGAAAAAATTGATGTGGAATATCTAGAAGATTTAGAAAGTACAGATGTTGTTCCAGACCTTATAAATTTAATGAATAAAATAGAAGACGAAAATTCAGAAGTGAAAACAGAAATAAATAATTGCCTATATAATATTAAAAAAGATATCAAAAAAGATAGAACTTGGCAGGCATACAATATTTCAATAGAAAAAGCAAAAAACGAATTAAATAAAATTGATTTAAAATATAAAAGAAAAGAATATAAAAAACATAATTATGATAAATACACATATAAAGATATATAAATTGACAATAACATAAAAAAGATGTATTATAAATAGGTCACTTTTAAACTAAACAACTTTTTTCAAAATTGAAAGGAGAAAAGCAAGATGAGAAACAAAGATTAGAGAGTAAAAACATTAACCCAATGTACAATGCATGTAACAATGAAACATGGTGGATGCGGTGAATGTCAGACATCATGCCAGAGTGCATGTAAGACATCATGTACAGTGGGCAATCAAAGTTGCGAAGGTGCTGCAAAAGATATACAGCACTAAGATCTGTTTCGAAAAGGGGGAAAGGATATTATATCCTTTCCTTTTTATATTATATAATAGTTTACTAAACTTCTTATATAAAAAGTTTTACTAAATATGGCATAAAAATAATTTATTAATTAAAAAGTATAAAAAAGTGTAAAAAACTATTTACAAAAAATGTAAAATGTGTTATAAAACAAACATAATTTATTCGAAGCAACTTAGTAACGCAAAATAAAATTTAATTCTAAAAAAAATCACAAAACTAAAATTTAATATGAAAGAAGGTAGATAAATTAGTGTTATCTATTATTAAAAGTATGTCATTAATAGGCATAGAAGGATATCTAGTATATTTACAAGTAGATGTATCTGCAGGTATACCAGCTTGGGATATAGTGGGGTTGCCTGATATTAGTGTTAAAGAAGCAAAAGAAAGAGTAAGAACAGCTATAAAAAATTCTGGTTATAATATGCAAAGTAGAAAAATCGTTATAAATTTGGCACCAGCAGATAAAAGAAAAGAAGGCTCATTTTTTGACTTACCAATGGCAATTGGAATTTTAGCGTGTAGTGGAGATGTTAATATAAATGACATTGAAGATACAGTATTTATAGGAGAATTATCACTTGATGGAAAACTAAACAAAGTAAATGGAATTTTGCCTATGTGTATAGAAGCAAAAAGATTAGGAATAAAAAGAATTATTGTTTCAAAAGAAAATGCAAAAGAAGCTGCAGTTGTAAATGATATTCAGGTAATAGGTGCAAATAATTTAAAAGAAGTTGTAGGATTTTTAAATAAAACTACAATAATCGAAGAAACAAAAGTAGATGTATCTAAAATTTATAAAAACAAAAGTGAATATAGTTTAGATTTTGCAGATGTAAAAGGACAAGAAAATGTTAAAAGAGCATTAGAAATTGCAGCAGCTGGAGGGCATAATTGTTTACTTATTGGAACTCCTCGGATCAGGAAAAACTATGATGGCAAGAAGAATGCCAAGTATATTACCAAATTTGACATTTGAAGAAGCATTAGAAACAACAAAAATTCATAGTATTTCTGGAGAGATAGATAACAATAAATCTTTAATTTCAACAAGACCTTTTAGAGCACCACATCATACAATATCAAGTTCGGCATTAATTGGAGGAGGTAAAATACCGAAACCTCGGAGAGATTAGTTTAGCGCATAATGGTGTATTATTTTTAGATGAATTACCAGAATTTAATAAAAATACATTAGAAGTATTAAGAGGGCCGTTAGAAGATAAAATTGTTAATATAAGTAGAGTAAATGCAAGTTTGACATATCCATGTAACTTCATGTTTATAGCATCTATGAATCCATGTCCCTGTGGTTTTTATGGTTCAAAAGATAAAGAATGTACATGCACTCCTCAGGCAATTTCAAAATATATGGGAAAAATAAGTGGACCATTATTAGACAGAATAGATATACAAATAGAAGTTACACCAGTAAAATATCAAAAATTAGATAACACAGAAAAAATAGAAAACTCAGAAGAAATAAAAAATAGAGTTAATAAAGCTAGAAAAATACAACATGAAAGATATATAAATGACAATATTTATTCAAATTCTCAACTTACGCCAAAACTTATAGAAAAATACTGTAATTTAGATAAACAAGGAAAGAAAATATTAGAAATGGCATTTGAAAAAATGGGATTATCTGCTAGAGCATATGGAAGAATATTAAAAGTTGCAAGAACAATTGCAGATTTGGATGGAAAAGAAAGTATACAAACAACACATATAGCAGAAGCCATACAATATAGAAGCTTAGACAAAAAGTATTGGAGGAATTAATGAAAATAATAGATATAACAGATAAATATTATCCTAAAAGATTATTAAATATAAAAAATCCACCACAAAAATTATATGTAAAAGGTAATTATAAATTATTAAATAATCAATCTTTAGCAATTGTAGGATCAAGAAAATGTAGTCAATACGGAGTAAAATATGCACAAAAATTTGCAAAAGAGATTTGTAGTAAAAATATAACAATAATAAGTGGGTTAGCATTAGGGATAGATGCAGTAGCACATGAAATTGCAAAAGATTGTACAGGAAATACTATAGGAGTTTTAGGATGTGGAATTAATCAGGTGTTTCCAGAAGAAAATAGATATCTATTTGATGAAATATTAAAAAATAATGGATGCATTATTTCAGAGTATGGACCTGATGAAGAAATAAATAAACAAAATTTTCCTAAACGAAACAGAATAATAAGTGGAATATCGAATGCAATACTAGTTATAGAAGCGGGGTATAGAAGTGGTAGTACAATAACAGGTAAATATGGTTTAGAACAAAAGAAAAATTTATATTGTATTCCAAGAGATTTAGGCATTACAAATGGTAGAGGAACAAATGATTTAATAAAATTAGGTGCTAAACTAGTTACAAATTCGGAAGATATTTTAGAAGAATTTATTATAAAAGAACAAAAAGAAAAAAGTAATAAACAGAAGAATGAAGATGTTTATGAAAATAATGACATAGAAAATTTACAAATAGAAAAAGAATATTTAGAAATATATAATTTAATTTTGTATAAACCAATAAATATTCAACAGTTGGTCAAAAAAAGTGGATTAAACATTTCTAAATTAAACCAAAAGTTGACAATATTGGAATTAGAAGGGCATATAAAAAATTTGCCAGGAAATAATTATGTGAGGGTTTAAATGTACAAAAGTCATATAACAGGTAAAATAGGTGAAAAAGTTGCACAAGAATATCTTATAAAAAATGATTATGAGATACTAGTTAAAAATTTTAGATGTAAACAAGGAGAAATAGATATAATTGCCAAAGATAAAAACGAACTTGTATTTATAGAAGTAAAAACAAGAACAAATAAAAAATATGGTAATCCAATTGATGCTGTAACATATATAAAAAGAAAACATATTATAAACACAATTAAATTTTATTTATATATAACTAAACTGGAAGATGTTTTTATTAGAATAGATATAATAGAATTATTAAAAAGAGAAGAAAAAATTTATATAAGACATACCAAAAATGCAATAAGTCTTTAAAATTTTAATATTTTTTATAAATAAAATTCTATATATAGCACTAAAATATTAAATAAATGTGATTGTTTAATAAAATATTTTAAGCACAATATATAGAATTATAAATATAAATTTTAAGTACTAAAACCCAATTATTTCATTGTAAATATTAATTGCAAAATTATCAGTCATTCCAGAAATATATGATATTATTGCCTTACAGTAATCTTCTTTTGAATGAATATTATATATAAGTTTATTTTGTAAAGAAGGATTTCTTGGAATAATATTTGAATATAATAATAGCCAATTTGAAAATGTGTTATATAAATTAGGGTAATGTTTTTCAAGCTTTTTCAGATTGTTTAAAGTGTTTTCGTCATCATATAAAGAGTTTAACAAATTATATATTTCATTTATAATTAATCTAAAGTAAGCATCTGATGCATTTACTTTTTCATGAGAATAAATATATTTATAATTAAATTCTTTGATTTTATCTAATAATTGCAATTTTTCATCAGAAAAGCATATGCCATTTTCTACATTAGAATTTTCACATAAATCATAAACTAAGTCGTTAATTAAAATTGTATTATTAATTTTAATATCACTAGAAAAATTTAATAATTTATATAATTCATCTAAGTGTTCATCTAAAATTCCTAATGTAATAGCATCTTCTATATCTCTACCAATATAAGAAATTTTATCAGACACCTTAACAACACAACCTTCCCAAGTGTAAGGAGCATATTGGTTAGGGTATAAATAAGTATTTAAATCAATAAATTCATTTCTTGGTTTTATTGAATTTTCATCAATTTCTCCACAATGACAAATAATGCCATCTCTAACTCCATATGTTAAATCTAAATTCTTTTTATATCTGTTATTATCTTCTAATAGCTCTATATTATCAACCATATTAAGTCCATTTTGCTCATGCCAAAATTTTATACCGACATCCCTTTGAGATATTTCAGATAAGATTCTTTCTCCTCTATGTCCAAATGGTGTATGACCTATATCGTGAGAAGCGGAAATTGCTTTTGTAAGTTCTGTATTTAATCCTAAATAATTGGCAATAGTATAACTAATAGATTCTACATGATTTACATGTTCAATTCTAGTACAAACATGATCATTACTAGGAGAAAAAAATACTTGTGTTTTGTGTTTTAATCTTCTATAACCATTGCTATGTATAATTCGAGTGAAATCTCTATCAAATTCAGAACGGATATCATTTCTGCTATATAAAGGAGCAGTTCTTGAAATTATATTATTCCATTTTGGATTATTTATATTGGCTGATTCATTTATAAATGCATTTTTCATTTAATCACCTCGCAGATATAGTATATAATTAAAAAGTACATAAATCAATATTTTAAAACAATCAATTTACAATATAAAAATATTGATTTAAAATAATAAAAAATATATATTGAGACATATAAATAGGAGGTTTTTATATGAAAGCATTAATAACAGGAGCTTCTTCTGGAATAGGAAGAGATATGGCAAGGGAATTTGTAAAAAAGGGATATGATGTAATACTAATAGGAAGAAATGAGGAAAAGTTACAAGAGATAAAAAATGAATTAAAAGAAAGAGCGCAAATTATTTCTATGGATTTAAGTATTAAGGAAAATTGTATAAAATTACATGAAGAAAATAAAGATATTGATGTTTTAGTCAATAATGCTGGATTTGGAACTTTTGGAAAATTTGTAGACACAGATTTAGAAAAAGAAATAAATATGATAAATACTAATATAGTTGCTGTTCATACATTAACAAAATTATATTTAATAGATATGTATGAAAAAGACAAGGGATATATATTAAATGTTGCTTCAATAGCAGGTTTGATGCCTGGACCATTAATGGATGCATATTATGCCTCAAAAGCATATGTTGTAAGATTAACAGAAGGAATAAGAGCAGAATTAAAAAAAGACAAATCTAATGTTAAAATTAGTGTTTTATGTCCAGGACCTGTAAATACAAACTTTAACAATGTTGCAGGAGTAAAATTTAATTTACATTCTTTAAGTAGTCAATATGTAGCTAAATATGCAGTAAACAAGCTATTTAAAAACAAATTTATGATAATACCAGGAATAACTATTAAACCAATAAAGTTTTTTTCTAAAATAGTGCCTGATAATATATTAGCAAAATTTGCTTTTAAAGCACAACAAAGAAAAATTGGGAGAGGGTAATTTTTATATTAAAAAATATAAAAAAGTTGAATTGATGGAATAAATGATACAAAAAATCAATATTTGTAGAAAAATGGGATTTATTGCGATGAAAAATACTTGTTTCCTTCATGAAAAAGTAATATAGTATTGTTTGCGTTCAAAAGAAAAAGAAAGGGGAACAACTTTGAGAGAATTTTATGGAGGTATCTTTATAGATAAGGAAACATTATTGGCTTCGGGAATAGAATATCCAATAAAATTAGAATATTACAAAACAAAGAATACAAAAGAGGACGATAGACATCAAGAAATGTACGGAATTCAAATAATAAAAACAGAATACAAAAAAGATGTAAATGTTGAAGAAGAAAAAATCGAATATTTAACAGAAAATGAAAGAGATATAAATAATATATTGGAAAAATTCAAAGAAAATGAGGTTACACCAGTATCAGCACAATATGTAATTGAAGATATGTTTAAATATATGCAAAAAAATTAAACTTTGATAAAACACTTGCAAAATGTATAAACTTGTTCTAGAATACTATAATAGTAAAAAGTTGGAAGGAGAAGCTTTTAAATGGCAGATAAATTAATAATAGTAGAATCACCAGCAAAAGCTAATACAATAAAAAAGTTTTTAGGGGGAAATATTAAAGTTGTTGCATCAATGGGACATATAAGAGATTTACCAAAATCAAAATTGGGTGTTAATGTTGATAATGACTTTGAACCAGAATATATAAATATTAGAGGAAAAGGTGACTTAATAAAGTCATTAAAGAAAGATGCAAAAAGTGCAAAAAAAATATATTTGGCAACTGACCCTGACCGTGAAGGAGAAGCTATTGCATGGCATTTAGCATATATATTAAATGAAGATAAAGCAAAAATACAAAGAGTTACATTTAATGAAATAACAAAAACAGCAGTTCAAAAGGCAATAAAAGAACCTAGAGAAATAGATTTAAATACAGTAGATGCACAACAAGCTAGAAGAGTTTTAGATAGAATTGTTGGATATAAAATGAGTCCAGTTTTATGGAAAAAAGTTAAAAGAGGGTTATCAGCAGGAAGAGTTCAATCAGTTGCTGTTAAACTAATTGTAGATAGAGAAGAAGAAATAGAAAAATTTATTCCTGAAGAATATTGGAACATTTTTGTTAATTTATTAGAAGCAAAATCAAAAAAAATATTTGAGGCTAAGTTCTATGGAAAAAACGGTAAAAAACAAGAAATTCATTCAAAAGAACAAGTAGATGAAATATTAAAAGTTATAGAACAAGCTAAATATATTGTAGATGAAGTAAAAAAAGGTGAAAAGAAAAGAACACCAGCACCGCCATTTACAACAAGTACAATGCAACAAGAAGCATCTAGAAAATTAGGATTTACTTTAAAGAAAACTATGTCGGTAGCTCAAGGCTTATATGAAGGTGTTAAATTATCAGATAGAGGATATGTAGGTTTAATTACATATATGAGAACAGATTCAACTAGAATTTCAGAGGATGCAAGAACAGCTGCTAAGGCATATGTATTAAAAACATATGGAGAAGAATATTACGAAAATAGATATTATAAAACAAGCAAAGATGCACAAGATGCTCATGAGGCAATAAGACCAACTTATATAGATATTAATCCAGAAGATATTAAAGATGAACTTACAAAAGATCAATATAAATTATATAAATTAATATATAATAGATTCATTGCAAGTCAAATGTCAGCTGCAATCTATGACACAGTATCAGCAAATATATCTGCTAATGAGTATAACTTTAAAGCAAGTGGTCAAAATTTAAGATTTAAAGGATTTATGACATTATATGTAGAAGGCACAGATACAGACGAAAAACAAGAAGAAGGAACATTACCAGAACTAGAAAAAGGTCAAGAGATAAAAAAGAAAGAAATAAATCCAAAACAAAGTTTTACAGAACCACCTGCAAGATATACAGAGGCAACATTAGTAAAAGCATTAGAAGAAAAAGGAATAGGAAGACCAAGTACTTATTCACCAACTATAACAACTATTTTAGATAGAAGATATATAGAAAAAGACAAAAAACAATTAGTACCAACAGAACTTGGTAAAATTGTAAATAAATTATTAACAGAAAACTTTAAAGATATAGTAAATGTAGAGTTTACTGCTAAAATAGAAGATGAGTTTGATGAAATCGCAGAAGGAAAAGAAAAATGGAAACATATGATAAGAGAATTTTATGGACCATTTAAAGCTAATGTTGATAAAGTAGAAAAAGAATTAGAACATGTAAAATTAGAAGATGAGGTTTCTGATGTTGTTTGTGATAAATGTGGAAGAATGATGGTTTATAAATATGGTAGATATGGTAAATTTTTAGCATGCCCAGGATATCCAGAATGTAAGAATGCAAAACCAATAATAGAAACAATTGATGTACCATGCCCAAAATGTGGAGCAAAAGTACAAGTTAGAAAAACAAAGAGAAAAAGAAATTATTATATTTGCGAAAATAATCCTGAATCTTGTGATTATATTTCTTGGAATAAACCAAAACCTGGAGAAAAATGGGATCCTAATGAGGAAAAACCAGAAGAAACAAAAAGTAAAACAACTAAGGCAAAGACCAAAACTAGAACTACAAAAAAGAAAACAACAAAAAAATCTTCAAAAACAAAATAATAAAGTAAAAAGGGACTTTTTTTACAGCCCCTTTTTTTTTATTTACGTACATCTATTGCAAAATATTAGAAAAAGAGATATAATAATTAACCAGTAAATTTACCTATCAAGGAGAAAAAAATGATAGAAAATCAAAATAATAATAACTCGTTTAACAAAGAAAATATAAAAGAACAAGAGGAAAAATTTAAAACTAGTATAAAAAAGATGAACGATTTTAAATATAGAAGCTTCAAACAAATAGTAAATTCATTTTATAATGAGGAAATAGAAAACTTAGGTGAAGAACAAGAAAATGAATTCATAAAAAATAAAGGCGAAATTAATATAGAACCAGAAATAATATATGATAAATTACAAAACGATATTAAAGTTCAATTTAAAATTGGTAAACAAAAGATGTATAAAATTAAAGATTTATCACTTTTTTGTGACAATATGGCAAAAAAAGAAGTTTTTAAATATGGAAATAAACTAGAATTTAAACATATACCACAAGCTTTTAATGAACAAAGTCAAGAACTATTAGACTTTATATTAAAATATGCAGAAATTATAAAATATGTAAATTCAAGTGCTAACTCAAATTATAGATATTATGGAAAAGCCTTAAGTGAAAATAGTATTATATTAAATTCAGCAGGATTAGATGAAATATTTGAAATTTTAAAAAATAAAAATGTTTCATTTGAAAAAGATTTTGTAATGGAAACAGTACAATTTGTACCTGATAATCCTAATATTGAATTTGATTTAGAAAAAACAGATTCAAATGAGTATATAATAGTGCCAAGTATAGATATTTATAAAGTAAATATTTTAAATGGGAAAAATTATACATACATTCTACAAGATAATAAGTTGTATAGATGTAGTGAAGATTACACAAAATCAACAGTAAAATTATTAGAAATTTTTAGGCATAATTACTTAAAAGAAGTTTTGTTAGGAGAAGAACAACTAAAAGAATTCTTCTCAATAATAATGCCAAAAGTAAAAAATAGTATAAAAATAAAAGACATAGATGGAGAAAAAATAGAAAAATACAAACCAAAAGAATTAATAGTAAAAGTATTCTTAGATTTTGACAAAAATAATTATCTTGTAGCAGATGTTAATTTTTGCTATGATGATGAAAGTTTCAATCCATTAGAGCAAAATATAAATATTAAGGCAACCAGAAATATAGTAGAAGAAACCAAAGCGTTAAATATTATTAGAAGATCAGGATTTATGTACAATCCACATAATTTAAAATTTATTTTGCCAAATGAACAAAAAATATATGAATTTTTGTCAAATGATATTAATTATTACATAGGAAAATATGATGTTTTAGTAACAGATAACTTTAAAAATAAACAAATTAAACAGCCTAAAATAGGATCAATAGGACTAAAAGTGGAAAATAATTTGTTATCAATAGACTTAAATAATATAAATATTGATTTAGACGAACTAAAAGATATAATGGAAAGTTACGATTTAAAGAAAAAATATCATAGACTAAAAAATGGGGAATTTTTAAGTTTAGAAGAAAATCAAGATATTGAATTTATAGATAAACTTGTAAAAGGTACAGATATAGATTACAAAGATTTAAAACAAGGGACTGTTAAATTACCAGTATATAGAACTTTGTATTTAGATAAGATTTTAAAAGATATAAGTAATACTGAAATAGTTAAAAACAGTGAATATAAAAAATTTGCACATGGATTAGATAAAGATAAAATTGAGGAAGAAATATTAATACCACAAAATTTTGAAAATATATTAAGATATTATCAAAAGACTGGATTTAAATGGCTGAAAGTATTAGATAAATATAAATTTGGAGGAATTCTTGCAGATGATATGGGACTTGGAAAAACAATACAACTTTTATCTGTTATAACAGCATATATTAATTCTACTCCAGAAGGAGAAAGAAGAGCATCATTTGTAGTATCACCAAGTTCATTAACATTAAACTGGCAAAGTGAAGCAAATAAATTCGCAAGTGACTTGAAAACTTTAGTAATACAAGGAAATGCACAAGAAAGAAAAGAGAAAATAGATAATATAGATAAATACGATTTAGTTATAACATCATATGATTTGTTAAAAAGAGATATTGAATTATATGAAAATAAAGACTATTGTTTTAGATATATCATAGCAGATGAAGCACAATATTTAAAAAATAGTAATACACAAAATGCAAAATCAATAAAAGAAATAAAGGCAGAAACAAGATATGCATTAACAGGAACACCTATAGAAAATTCATTAGCAGAATTATGGTCGATATTTGATTTTATAATGCCAGGATATTTATTTAATTACAGAACATTTAAAAATTTATATGAAATACCAATTGTAAAAGATACAGATTTAGGTGCTATGAAAAAGTTAAAAATGCTAATAGAACCATTTATTTTAAGAAGAACCAAAAAAGAGGTTTTAACAGAATTGCCAGATAAAACTATAACTATATTAAAAAGTGAAATGAAAGAAGAACAAGAAAAAATATATCTATCATATTTAGCAGATGCAAAAGAAGAAGTTGCAAACGAAATAAATATTAATGGATATGAAAGAAGTCAAATTAAAATATTAGCGGCTCTTACAAGATTAAGACAAATATGTTGTCATCCAGGATTATTTATAGATGGATACAAAGAAGGTAGCAGTAAATTAGATCAATGTATAGAAATATTAAAAGATGGTGTTGCTTCAGGACATAAAATATTATTGTTTTCTGGATATACATCAATGTTTGAATTTATAGAAGAAGAATTAAATAAGAACAATATAAAGTATTTTAAATTAACAGGTGCAACAAAAGTTGAGGAAAGAATAGATTTAGTTAATAAATTTAATGAAGATAAAGATATTAAAGTGTTTTTGATTTCGCTTAAGGCAGGTGGAACAGGACTTAATTTAACAGGAGCAGATATGGTAATTCATTATGACCCATGGTGGAACTCATCTGCAGAAAATCAAGCAACAGATAGAGCTTATAGAATAGGACAAAAAAATAATGTACAAGTCTATAAATTAATTACAGAAAACTCTATTGAAGAAAAAATATATGAATTACAACAAAAAAAATCAGAATTAATAGAAAATATGTTAGATACAGAAACAACGTTTATAAATAAATTATCAAAAGAAGATATTATAAATTTATTTAATTAAGAAAGGTAAAAAATGAACGAATATATTACAGTAATAGGTGGAGGATTAGCAGGTTGCGAGGCTGCATATCAAATTGCTAAAAGAGGAATAAAAGTAAAATTATATGAAATGAAGCCTACTAAATTTTCTGAAGCACATAGTAATAAAAATTTAGCAGAAATTGTTTGTAGCAATTCTTTTAAATCAAATCTTTTAACAAATGCATGTGGTGTTTTAAAGGAAGAGTTAAGAATTTTAGACTCTTTATTAATAAAAATAGCTGATGAAGTTAAAGTACCTGCTGGGCAAGCATTAGCAGTAGATAGAGAAAAATTTGCAGAAGAAGTTACTAGAAAAATTAAAGAGAATCCTTTAATAGAAGTTATAAATGAGGAAGTTACAGATATAGAAAATATGGCTAAAAATGGTATTGTTATAATAGCGACAGGACCTTTAACTTCAGAGGGATTATCAAAAAGCATATCTAAATTAATTGGAGAAAACAAATTATATTTTTATGATGCAGCGGCACCTATAATTAGTAAAGATTCAATTGATTTTAATATTGCATTTTATGGTAATAGATATGATCAGGAAAAGAAAAAAGATGAAACAGAAGAAGATTGGAAGAAAAAACAAGAAAATCAGGAAAAGAGTTATATAAATCTTCCTATGAGCAAAGAACAATATGAAAAATTTTGGCAAGAACTAACTAGTGCAGAAATAGTTACATTACATGAATTTGAAAAAAGAGAAATATTTGAAGGATGTATGCCAATAGAAATTATGGCAAAAAGAGGAATAGATACTTTAAGATTTGGACCATTAAAACCTGTTGGATTTGATGATCCTAGAACAATGAAAAGACCGTATGCTGTTATTCAACTAAGACAAGATAATTCAGAAGGAAATTTGTATAATATAGTTGGATTTCAAACAAATTTAAAATTTGGAGAACAAAAAAGAGTATTTAGTATGATACCAGGACTGGAAAATGCGGAATTTGTTAAATATGGTGTAATGCATAGAAATACTTACATTAATTCTACTAATTTGTTAGATAATACATATAAATTAAAAAAATCAAATAATATTTATTTTGCTGGCCAAATAACAGGGGTAGAAGGATATGTAGAATCAATATCTTCTGGAATGGTTTCAGCACTAAATGCAGTAGAGCAATATAATAGAACAGATAAAAAAATAGAATTTTCAAATTATACCGTAATTGGAGCGTTAGCTAAATACATAAGCACACCAAATGAAAAGTTCCAACCTATGAATGCTAATTTTGGAATATTGCCTGAATTAGATGAAAAAATTAGAGATAAAAAATTAAAATATAAAAAACTAGGGAATAGAGCATTAGAAACATTAAAAATAGATATGAATATAATTTAAAATAAAAAAAACCATATTAATTTATGGCTTTTTTTATTACCAAAATATTACATTGTTTTTACAAATGCATTAAAGTGTTGCAAAAACAAGTAGAATATGGTAAAATTAAAATAACGTATTTACATAAAATAATAAATGTAAAAGGAGATTGTGTATGAAAAATAAAGTAGATGAAATAATGAAAGAATACCAAGAAGGAATAAAAAACATTGATAATAAGTATAATGTAAGAGAAATTAAAACACCTAAAATTCAAAATGTTGAGGAATTAAGTGATAAAATTAAATATGAAAAAGAACTTATAACAAAACTTGAATATGAAGGCGAAGATGCTAATAAAGATATGATTGAAAGAGCTAAAGCAAGACTACAAGCAGCAGAAAATGAAAAAAAAGAAATAGAAAAAAATAATGAAGAAAAACTAGAAAAGTATAATAAATCAATAGAAAAAAGAGAAGATAAAGTTTTAGAAAAAGAAAAAATGAAAAGAAGTCTTGTTGTATTACCAAGTGGTAGAGAAGTTACTATGGCTGAAAAAGACAAAATGGATAAACTAGAACTAAAAAATGTGGCTATAAAAAAATTAACACAAGAGAGTAAAAATATTTCAGAGGAATTGTTAAAAAAAGATGAAGAAATAGATGCTATAAACAAAGAAATGATCGATGTTGATTATGAAATAAGAATAGGTACAGAAAGAGATAACGATAAAATTAAAAAACGTGATGAACTTAATAAAAAACTTTTAGGTTTGAGAAAAGAAAAACAAGACTTAAATGAGATTCAAAAGAAATGTAGTGCATATTTAGAAGAATTAAAAGCTCCAACAAAAGAAGAAAAAACATTTAGTGAAGCTTGGAATCAAGCATATAAAGATGAACAACAAAATGAAGAAAAAACAAAAGATCCACAGGGACCACGAGGACCACAAACACCAAGAAGACCACAAGGGCCACAAGGGCCAGAAGGAAAAGACAAGCCAGAACCTATATATAAAATTGAAATTGGAAAGAAAGCTAAAATTATTATGGCAGGAGGACATGAATTTAACGTTCCTGCTAAAGATGTAAAAGATGGAGTAAACTTATCAAAAGAACAAACTATTGAAATATTAAATAAATATATTGATGATGAAAATTCTGTATTACTAGCACAACAATTAGTAGAAAAAAATGAATTAGACACTACTGTTTTAAATGTAATAGAAAAATCAGGAATAGATGATAATACAAAAAAAGAAGTACTTAATTCATACTTTAATAAATGTTTATTACCAACAGAAGAAAATAAAATAGATATAAAATATAATGCAAAAGAAATGTCAAAAGTAAATCTTTGGAATAGAATATTAAAGAGAGAATTAAATAACAATGAAAAATCTGAATTGTTATTAAAAGCTAAAAAAGCAGAAGAATTAGGAATAGCAAAAACTGAAGGCGAATATAAAGTTAATGCTATCGAAAAAATATTGGGAAAATTTGGTGGAACATTAAGATTACCAGAACCATCAGATGCTCAAATTGAGGCTGCATACAAATATAATGAAAATAGAGATAAAGAAAACTTTAAAGACAGCATAAAGAATTTTAAAAGTGAAATGAGCAAAGAAGGTTATAAAGAATTAAAAAGCCTATCAAAGGCAAAAGAAAAACAAAATGAAGTATCAAGTGATGGAAAAGATGCAGATGAAGAAATAGATTTATAAAAAGTCAACAAATTCCTTGAATTTTATTGACTTATATGGAAAAAAATGATAAAATATTACCGTTATGGTAAATTGCATAAAGTATGCAATTCCGTAACGGTATATTTATTTTAAGTAGGAGGTGAAATTTAAGTGCCAACAATTAATCAATTAGTAAGAAAAGGAAGAAAAACAGGTGTTACAAAATCA
>CAKPIA010000003.1 GCA_934162205.1 uncultured Clostridia bacterium | reverse complement strand
ATTATATTATTTCAGTTTGTATGTCAGAACATAGTCAGTTATACCCAAACATATAAAAAGCAACTATTCATAATTAACGAACACGGCATATCAAAGCTGTAACTGCTCTAACATTGAAAAATCAAGGCTTATAGCAGTTGATTATGCACAGGATAACAAAAATTCCCACTCAAATATGATATAATTGATTCCCACGAAGAAATAGTTGGAGGATATAAATGAAAAAAATCAAAATATTTATAATAGTATATTTAATAATATCTGCAGTTATAATTGGCATAATTTTAATAAATAATAAAATTCAAACAATTTCAAATAATCTAGAAAATGAACCTGTAATAGATAACAAAATTTCTATAAAAGCAAAAGAAATCCATGATTATATGAGGGAAAATAATTATGGATATTGTACATATGATTATAGATGCAACCATGATGGAAATTGTGGGTTAAATGCTACTTTTGAATTATCTAAAACAGAATATCATAATACTTGCTGTGCAACTTATGTTTCTTGGGTACTTCAGGAAACTGGATATTTAACTAAACAAGAGCATATTGATAATTATTTAAATGGTGCAAATAATTTGATTAGATATTTAACTAAAAAAGGTTGGAAAGAAGTGACTAAAGAAGAAATTATGCCAGGTGACATATTATGTTACAATGGTCATATTGCAATATATGGCGGTCGTGGTAGACAGTATGATGCTGGAAATAAAAATATGCTTGAGACTGAGGCTCCTTGTAAATTGGCTTGGGGGATGAATATTAAAAAGGTTTTGAGGGCTTCAGATTTATAGTAGTATGGTAAGCACGAGGTGGAATTATTACAGAAGTAGAGATAAAGGATATTATGTATTTATAGTAAAATTCAAAAAAGGAGAAGAAAATGAAAATATATGTACTTAGGCATGGTCAGACAAGTTGGAATGTAGATAATATAATACAAGGAAAGCAAGATATAGAATTAAATGAAATAGGTATTAGACAAGCATATGAAGTAAAAGAAAAGGTTAATATGTTGAATATAGATTTAATTATGTGTTCGCCACTTAAAAGAACAAAGAAAACAGCAGAAATTATTAACCAGGATAAGAATTTAGATATAATCTATAAAAAAGAATTAATAGAAAGAGATTTAGGAGAGTTTGAAGGAAAAAATTGTGATATAGAAGAAGGAGATATTTACAATTACTATAAAAACGAAGATAAGATGAAAATTGAACCAGTAGTTGATTTATGTAACAGAATTAATAAATTGTTAACAGAAATACAAAATAGCTATAAAAACAATACAATTCTTTTAGTAACACATAGTGGAACAGCTAGAGCTATTGAAGCATATTTTTATGGAATAGAAGAAAATGGAGAATTACCACCAGAGAATTTGAAAAATTGTGAAATAAGAGAATATGAATTTTAGGCGAATAGAAAATTAATAAGTATATGAATTAAAGAAGGAAGATATATGTTAAAAGATTTATGTTTTGAGATAATACAGACATGTCCGAATGAATGTAAATTTTGTTCTTCAAATTCATCGCAAGACAAAACAACAATAATAACTTTAGAGCAATTTAAAAAAACAGTTATGTATTTTATTAATAAAGGTGGAATTGAAGAAATATCCATTTCAGGAGGAGAGCCCTTTTTACATCCAGATTTATTTGAAATGATAAAGTTTTGTAAAGACAATGGAATTAGAACAGTTATATTCACTAGTGGAATAAAAAGAGCATCTGAAATATCTGTAGAAATGAAAGAGAGTATAAAAAATAAATGTAATCAAGATTTACAAAAAATTGAAAAGTATGAACCATGGAATGAAAGATTAAAAAGAAATGTGAAAACATATTATGAAAGAATGATTAATTCAGGAGAATTTACTTCGCTAACAAAACAAGAACTAGAAAAGATAAAAGAATTAGGAGTAGATAAAATTGTGTTTGATTGGCAAGCTTTAGATACAGATATTGATAATGAACTTATGGGAAGAAAATGTTTAAATACATATTTGATTACTTCTTTGATTAGAGCAAGTAGGGTAGGATTGAATGTAGATGTACATTTTATACCAATGAAACCTAATTATATAGAATTTCCAGATATAATTGAATGTTTAGAAATGGCAAATGTAAAAAATATAAGTGTTTTAAATTTTGTACCACAAGGTAGAGGGCTAGAAAATAAACAAGAATTAATGTTAGATGAAACGGAGTTAAAAGAATTTGGAAGAATATTAAAAACAGAAAAAGAACATTATAGTGGCAAAATAAGAATTGGAATTCCTTTAAATGGAAAAATGTCACATTTATGTACAGCAGGAACTGAAAAATTAGATATAAAGTATGATGGAACAATATTACCATGTCCAGCTTTTAAAGAAATGAGTGTGGAAAAAATGGAAAAGTATGGTATAAAATTACATAGTATATATGAAGATTTAGAAAAAGTATTTATACATGAAGGAAAAAGAAAAATACCATTATGCAAACAAGTATATGAATTTAAAGGAGAAATTGAGTTATGAAGATAGTTAAAGAAGAACAAGCACAAAAATTTAAATATTCAAATACAAGTATGAATATTTTTGTTAATTATGCACACAGAGGAGCATCTGAATATGCACCAGAAAATACAATGGCAGCTTTTAAAAAAGCATTTCAAATAGGATCAAATGGGATAGAACTAGATTTACAAAGGACTAAAGATGGAAAAATAGTTATATTTCATGATAATAAAATAGATGAAAAGTCAAATGGAACAGGAAAAATATCTGATTATACTTATAAAGAACTATTAGAATTTGATTTTGGAAGTTGGTTTAGTAAAGAATTTGAAAATGAAAAAATTGTTTTATTTGATGATTTTATGAAAGAAGTATCAGATAAGAATTTAGTTCTAGCAATAGAATTAAAAGAAGAGGGAATAGAAAAAGAAACTCTAGAAATTATAAACAAATATTGCAATAAAAATAATATATTTATTACTTCATTTATATATAATGCTTTATTAAATATTAGAAAATTAGATAAAAATATAAAAATAGGATGGCTTATTAAAGAAGATATAAATGAAAAGAATATACTAGAGCTTATTAAAATTTCTGGAAATCAAATTTGTCCTCCTGCTAGTTTAGTTTCAAAAAAAGGAATCGAATTGGCAAGAAAAAAAGAAATTAGTGTAAGATTATGGGGAGTTTCTAATGAAAAAATAATGCAAAAAGTATATAACTTAGATATAGATGGTATGACAGTAAATTTCCCAGATAAGTTAAAAAAATTAATTGAGAAGAAATAGGAGAAGTCGAAAATGAATAATATTATTAAACCAATAATATTCAATTTAGATGATGTTAGAAGAAAAGCTGAAAATGGTGATAAATTTGCATGTTATTAAAGAAAAAGCAAAGCAGATACATATTGAGACTTATGAAACACTATTAGAACTTATAGATAAAGAGCAAGAAAATCCAAGAAGACAGGCGTTTTCTAAATTTTGTTTAGGTGCTTATTACTATTTCGGATTCGGAAATATTGAAAAAGATGATAATAAAGCATTTGAATTGATACATGATTGTGCAATGCAAGGGCATCTTCCAGCAATTTATGATTTAGGGGCGAATTTTTATTATAATGGCGTTGGAACAGAGAAAAATTTGAGATTGTCAGAGTATTACTTAAAGATGGCAGTAAGTGCAGGATTGCCTAGAGCAAAAGTAAAATTTGAACAATACAAAGATATATATGAAAGTGAGATTGAAAAATAAATTTTATATTGAAAGATTAAAACGGTACTGGATCGATAGGAGATAAAGTGATGAGTGATAAAAAGCAAAGAATTGCACATTTAAATTCAACAGTATGTTACTTAAAAAAAGATAATAAGATATTAATGATTAAATTTACAAAAAAATGGGGACAAGTATATGCACCACCAGGGGGAAAATTTGAAAAGGGAGAATCTCCGTTGGATTGTATTTTAAGAGAATATTATGAAGAAACTGGTTTGAAGTTAATAAATCCTAGATTACAAGGAATGTCGTATTGGAAAGATAATTCAGAAGGAATAATATTTATATATGTAGCAAAAGAATTTGAAGGTGATTTAAAAGAAACATCAGAAGAAGGTTGTATTGAGTGGATAGATGTAGAAAATTTATCTAACTTAAAACAGTTTTCTCAAAATGAAAAATTTACACCATATTTATTTAAAGAAGAATTATTTGAAGGAAAATTTTTATTAGATGAAAAGTGTAATGTAATAGAATATGAAATTAGGACAATATAATTTTATATGAGTAAAAATATACTGGAACTGTTCTATAAAATTAGACAGTACAATGAAAAAAGGTGAAAAAATGAAAGGAAGGATGATTAATTATGAAAATTACAAAATATCCACAATCATGTTTATTAATTGAAACGAAAGGAAAGAAAATACTAATAGATCCAGGTACATTAAAATATAAAGAAGAATATTTCGATATTTGGAATAGTGTTGATATTATATTAATAACTCACAAACATCTAGATCACTGTAATGCACAAATTTTAGAAAAGATAAATAATAATATAAAAATCTATTCTACATTAGAAGTACAAAAAGCAAATAAAAATTTAAGTATAAATATTATAAAAGAAAATGATATTATTGAATTGGATAGTATAAAAGTAGAGGTAGTACATGCTATACATGGGTATCAGCCATTGTTAAAAGGAAAAGAAATAAATGAGAATGTTGGATACATTATTGATGATGGAGAAAATAGACTATATACTACTAGTGATACAATTTGCTTTAGAAATGAATACAAAGCAGATATATTATGTATTCCTGTAACAGGGAATGGATTAACAATGTCAGCATTTGAAGCAGCACTATATTCAAAAGAAGTTGGTGCAACATTAACGATACCAATTCATATGGATAATCCAGCATTTCCACCAGACTTAAAATATATTAGAGAAATGTTTGACAAATATGAAGTAGAATATGAGATATTAGAAAATGGTGAAACTATTGAAGTAGAATAAATTTATTATTGGAGGAAAAGTAGATGGAAAATTATTTTATAATACATGGCTCATTTGGAAGCCCTTTTGGAAATTGGTTTAGTTGGTTACAAGATTTTATAACAACAGATGGTAAACAAGTATATGTACCAGACTTTCCAATAGGAGTAGGATATCAAAATTATGAAAATTGGAGTAAGTTGTTAAAATATTATTTAGATTTAGGACTTATAAATGAAAATACAACAATTATAGGACATAGTATTGCACCAGTATTTATATCAAAATTCTTAGTTGAAAATAAAATAAAAGTTAAAAAATTAATATTTGTATGTGGATTTAACAATTATTTAGGAATAAATGAAGAATATGATAATGTTAATGAATCAATGTATTTTAATGATTTGGAAGATATAAAACAATATGCTAATGAAATAATTTGTTTCTATTCAGATAATGATCCATATGTAAGATATGAAGTAGAAAAAGATTTTGCAGACACTGTTGCAACAAAACAAGTTTTAATACCAAATGGTGGTCATATCAATAGTGAGAGTGGATATGATACATTTGAAGACATAGTAAGTTTTATATAAAGTTATATTACAAAAAGTTAAAAAATTAATTGAGAAGAATTAGGAGATTAAAAAATGAATAATATGTTTGCTATTATTGAAATTGGGAGCGGCAACACAAAAACTCATATATACAAAGATGAAGATGTAATATATGAAAATACTACTACAATTCAATTTAAAAAAAATTATAAAAAAGAAAATAAAATTAATGAAGAAGATTTAAATGAGCTTTATAAAGTAATAGAAAATGTTTTAAGTTATACAAAAAATGTAAATATGTATGGATGTAGTATATTTAGGAATATATTTAAAGAAGAACTAAATGAAATTAATAAAAAGATATATGATAAATTTGGTTTTGAAATTCAAGTTGTATCTCAAGAAGATGAAGCTCAATATACTGCTTTAGGATGTTACAGTAATATAGAGTATAATGGAAATATATGTATTTTTATAGGTGGTGGAGGCTCTATAGAGATTATATTTGTGAATAACAAAAAAATAATTGATAAGAAATATTACAACTTTGGAGTTGTGGATATCACAAATAAATTTGATACTCTAAAAAATGATATTCCAGATTGTTCTTTTAATGATGTATATAATTATGTGGATGAATTAATTGGAAACATAGATAGAAAAGCAGAGGTTTTAATATTAGCTGGTGGAGACCATTTATATTGGTATAATAATGCGAGATATGATTTAATAGAAAATACTTTGTATAAAAATAAAAATCAAAAATATATGCTAACAACTGAAATGAGTGATAAATATGATAAAGATGCTTTAATAACTTCTTTGGATAGAATTAGAGATAATAGTGATAATCCCAAATGGTTTGATGGATCAAGAGCAATGAAAGTTATTACTAATTTAATATCTCATAAAATTGATGCTAAGTATATTATACCAACAAAAATAAATATGGAAGATGGATTAAAAATGCAAAAAATATAAGTTAGGAGATATAAAGTAAATGAAAATATTAATAGGAACAAAAAATCCAGGAAAAATAGAAGGTGCAAAACAAGCATTTGAAAGATATTTTGATAATGTTGAAATAGAAGGAATACCAGTAAGTTCAAATGTAGGAGATCAACCAATAAATGAAGAAATACTTCAAGGAGCTAAAAACAGAGTAAAGAATCTAAAAGAATATGCTATAAATAATAATATAGAAGCGGATTTTTATATATCAAGCGAAGGGGGAATTACAAATTTACTAGGAGAATGGATTGATATAAATGCTGTAGTTATAGAGGATTCTAAAGGATTTCAAAGTATAGGAACAAGTCAAGGATTTCCAATTCCAGATAAGTATCTAGATGAAATAAAACAAACAGAACTTGGAAAAGTTATGGATAAAATATTTAATGGAAAAGAATTAGGAAAAGGAAAAGGTGGAATTAACTTTCTTACAAAAGATGAAGTATCAAGAATAGACTTAGTAAGAAATGCATTTATTATGGCTTTAGTAAGCCATATTAATGGCGATACATGGAAATAATGAACTTTTTCTTTATTGTAACTAGATAATTTATTTATATTTAGATTAGGAAAAAAATATGAAAAATTTTAAAAAATGGTGTGCTGAAAATAAATGTGAAAATTTATTAGAGTTATATGAAAATGCACCAAATAAATTAAAAAGTGATGAAGTAGCTTTTGCATCATCACGAATAGTAAATTTTAAATGCAAAAAATGTGGCACAGAATGGAAGGAAAAATTATATAGATTAACACAAAGAAAGAAAAAAGAATGTCCATATTGTAACCACCAAAGATTAAGTATAAAATATAATTTAGCAACTGAAGTACCAATATTAGTGAAAGAATGGAATTATGAATTAAATTTAAAACAGCCAACAGAATATCTTCCTAATAGTAATAAAAAGGTATGGTGGAAATGTCAAAATGGACATGTTTGGGATGATAGTATAATAAATAGAGTAGAAGTAGTGAAAAAAAATATAAACAAAGAAAGAGCTATTTGTCCATATTGTAATCATAAAAGAATATCTAATAACTATAATCTATTAACTGAATTTCCATATATTGCTAGGCAATGGGATTATATAAAAAATGGATCATTAACTCCATTAGATGTTAGCCCTAAAAGTAGTAAAAAGGTATGGTGGAAATGTGAGTATAATTTAATGCATCATTGGAAAGATAAAATTGCAAACAGAACATTATTATATAGAAATTGTCCAATGTGTTCAAAACAATTTTCGTATTCTTTTCCAGCACGTGTATTGTATTATTACTTTAGACAATATTTTAATGACTGTAAGATAGAATATAAAATTTCAAATAAATACATATTAGATATATTTATACCTTATTATAGAATTGTTATTGAATATGATGGATGGTATTATCATTCAAATCAACAAATTAAAAAAAGAGAAACGGAAAAAGATGATTTTTTGAAAGCTCTGGGATTAGAAATAATTAGAATTAAGGAAGAAAAAGAATATTTAGATAAAATAATGTATGAGAATAATATTATAAAATATTATCCTAAGCCTTATTATAGAAATTTAGATGAATTAGTAGAAAAAGTTTTAAAAATTATTGAAAAGGAAATAAATTGTAATATAAATTTAGATATAGATTTTAAAAGAGATTATCCAAAAATAGAAAATTTATATTATCATATAAGAAAATCTAATTCATTTGCTGTGAAAAATCCAGAAATGGTAAAGGAGTGGAGTAGTAATAACTCAATATCTCCTGATAATATTACTATAGGTTCTAGCTATAAAGCAAAATGGATTTGCCCAAAATGTAATAAAGAGTATATAGCTACAATTTATAGTAGGATAATTGAAAATTCTAATTGTCCTTTTTGTTCTAATAGAAAAGTATGCACGGAAAATTCTCTTGCAGAATACTCAGAGAGATTAGTTAAAGAATGGAATTATGAAAAAAATGGTGATTTATTGCCTGAAAATGTACCTTGGAGTTCAAGTAGAAAGGTATGGTGGAAATGCTCAAAAGGTCATGAATGGGAAGTACAAATATATTTAAGAACGGGAAAACATCAATTGAATTGCCCATACTGTAGTCACAAAAGACCAAGTAAAGAGTATAATTTGATAACAGAGAGTCCGGAATTAAATGAAATTTGGGATTATGAGTTGAATTTAAAACCTCCAACAGACTACCTTCCAAAAAGTAATAAAGAAGTATACTGGAAATGTAAAAATGGTCATAGTTGGAGTTCGAGAATATATAATGTGCAAAAAATGAAATCTGCAGAAAAATGTAAATACTGCAAGAAAATAAGTAAATAAACAACATATATAATATGAAAATGATGAACTTTTCTTTTATTCTATGGTGTGCTGAAAATAAATGTAAAAATGGTTATAGTTGGAGTTTTGAAAAAAATTGAATAGTGTGCCATATGAATATAAGATAAATTTATGAATAATATATAAATTAGAGGAAGTATAAATGAATTATTATGAACAATTAAATAAAATAATAGATAAAATAGAAAAAAAATTAACAGAAAAGATAGATTATAAAGAATTGGCTAAAATTATAGGAACATCAAGTTATACATTACAAAGAATATTTGTATTTTTAACAGGAATTACTTTAACAGACTATATAAGAAAAAGAAGATTAAGTAGAGCTGCTGAAGAATTGTTGTCAACAGATATAAAAATAATAGATTTAGCTTTAAAATATCAATATGATTCTCCAATATCATTTTCAAATGCTTTTAAAAAATTACATGGAATTAGTCCACAAAATTTAAGAAAAAATAAATTAACCTTAAAAGCATTTCCTAAAATTGAATTTAAGCCAACAATAGAGACAATTGAAGAATTAGAATATAGAATTATAAATCTTGAAAAACAGAAATTTTATGGCATAACAACAGGGATAATAAAAGAAAATAATAGTACTGCTATAAAAGATTTATTTGATAAATCAAGAAAAAATAATATACTTGATTTTATAATAAATAATAGTGATGGAAAAGAATTATATTACGGACTGAGTGTAGAGATATATAATAATGGGGAAATAACAGATAAGATACAATATTATATACTAGGGAAAAAATCCAATAAAGATTTTGTGACAGTTGAAGTTCCTAATGCAACATATGCTTGTTTTAAATTAAATAATAAAAGCCAAATTGATATATTAAAATTATATAATACAATATATACTAAATGGTTGCCATCATCTAAATATAATGAAATATTAAATTATCCACTATTGGAAATTTATTATGAATCTTATTGTGAAATATGTATTCCAGTAAAATAGGTTAATAAAATTGAAATCAAAAAAATTAATAAACACTTTTAAAAAATGTATATAATAAAAATGTATATTTTTTGGAGGTGTTTTATTTTATATGTTAGATTTAAATAATAAAATTTATTGTAATAAAAATTTAGAAGAAGGAGATTATGTGCATTTTATGACAAAATCTATAGAACAACAAGATGTTGTAAATTTAAATATAAATAATTTTGATAATAAATTTAATAAGATAAGTAAAGAGATTAGATTTTAGGAAAATGCTATGAATAAAAATATAGTAAAAATATCACTAAAAAATACAACCATTTATATAATGTTATTAATTTTATTAAGTATTGGTATATCATATTTGACTTTTTTGATATCATTAAATGTAAAATATGCAATTGATGGAGTTTTATTTAATAATTATAATGAAATCCCAATATATTTTGATAAAATCTTTAATTATAATTATATATCTAAATTATTGTTTATTACAATTATAATAATTTTATTAAATTTATTAGAAAAGTTATTAAGTTATTTTAGGGACAGAATTACAACAAAATTTAGATTAACAATTAATATAAATTTAAAAAATTGTTTATATAAACACATATTAAATTTAGAGTATTCAAGTTATAATTCATATGATAAAACAGAAATGATGCAAAGAATAAATGAAGATGCAGATATATATTCGAATTTTTTTAATAGTCAATTTAATTTAATACTAGATATAATATTTTTAAGTATATTTATTATTAGTGAAGGTGTATCATTAAATATACCAATATCAATATATATTTTTTTTACGATGGTAATAATTGTATTATTTTCTGTATGGTATTATAAAAAAATGAATAAAAAAATAGAAAATATGGTTATAAAAAGAAAAATACTATTGAATTCAACAATTAATAATATTAATAATTTTAAATTTATAAGAATGTTTAATAAACAAAAAGAGGAAAAAGCAAAGTATAAAAGTTTAAATGATGATTATTGTAATGAAGAAGTTTCATTTACAAAATTAGTATTATTTTATGATATTATTCTTGAACATTTGACTTATTTAAAAAGTCCGATTATATATATGTTAGGTGGCATGGCTATTATTAATGGAAAAATGACGATGGGTTCATTAATGGCTTTTAATACTCTTTCAGAAAAAATATTTGATAATATATATACATTTGGTAATAATTTAGAAATAATAGATAATTTTTTAGTAGTAACAAAAAAACTAAATAAATTATTAGAATTGAAAGAAGAAAAAATAGAAAATAATGTATATAATCTAGATGGAAAAATAATATTTAGTAATGTTTCTATATACGTTGATAACAAAATAATATTAAAAAATATTAATTTTATAATAAATAGCGGAGAACATATTGCAATTATAGGAGAAAATGGAAGCGGAAAAAGCATTCTTGCTAAAACTATTTTAGGATTTTATAAATATGATGGTAATATATATATTAATAATCACAATATAAAAAGATTAAATAAAAGAGATATAAGAAAATATGTTGAACTAATTCTAGGAGAGCCTTATATGTTTTCTGGAAGTATATTGGAAAATATTAAATTAGATGATTGTATAGATATTAATGTAATAGAACAAACAGTTATAGATTGCGATATAAAAGAAGACATTGACAGATTAGAAAAAGGATATAATACATTAATAGGAGAAAAAGGAATAAAACTATCTGGTGGTCAAAAACAAAGAATATGTTTAGCAAGAGGGTTGATAAGTAATAAACCCATTCTTATATTAGATGAAGCATTAAATAAGTTGGATAATAAAACAAGATGTAATATATTGGCTAATTTAGACACTAAATATAATAATAAGACGATTATATTTATTAGTAACAATTTAGAAATAATAAATTATGCTACTAATATAATTTATATAGATGGAATATCAACACTAACTGGTACACATAATGAATTATTATCAAAAAGTGAAAATTATAGAAATTTAATAAAAATAAAAGAAGATGTAATATAAGGTGTAAAATGAAAGATAAAATAAAAAGAATAAAGGAAATGTATGAGTTTTCTGGATACCATAAACAATTTATAATCTTATTTATAATTATAGAAGTTGCTGAAATTATAGAAATAATAGCTATACCATATATAACTAAACAAATAATAGATGTTAATATTCCTGATGGAAACATAAAATCTTTAATAATTTGGGGATGTATATATATAATATTTTTGATTATATCATGTTATTTAGTTCTTAAACATTGTAATATAAGATCAATACTAAAAAGAAAAATTCAAAGAAATTTAAGAGAAAAAGTTTTTAATAAAATGCAAGATATAAGGACTAAATTCTATGATGAAAATGATACTGGGGTAATATTGCAGTTCTTACAGGAAGATGTTAATAAATCAGGAGAAATGTTTGCAGAAGTAGTAACAGAGATGATTTTTATGGGGTTAATAAGATTTAGTATAGTAGCAATATTTCTAATGTTTATTGATTTGAAAATAGCTTTATCTATTTTAGGATTATATGTTATAGGATATATAATAACATTATTTTTTAATAAAAAGACATTTGGACTTATACATAAAATAAGAAAAATAAATATTGAAATATATAACAAAATAAATGAAGGAATTCAAGGATTTTTAACTATAAAAATTTTGAACATTATAAATAAAAAAGAGGAAGAATTAAAGGAAACTTTAAGAGAGTATAATATAATTAATAATAAGTTAGAAAAAAATATATCAATGTATAATAATATATTTGCATTTGTAGTATCATTTTCTACAGCAATTATAATATATTATGCTGGTATTAAGGTTGTACAAGGCATTATGGCATATGTAGAAATAATGTTATTAATTGATTATAGTGGTTCATTAAATTTTGAATTTAAATGGTTTATAAAACATTTGACAGATTTTAATAAATCATATATATCTTTTTCTAAGATTTTGAATTTTTTAGCTGTAGATAATGTAGAAAATTTAGAAGATGGAAAAGAGTTAAGAAAAATACATTCAATTGAATTTTTAAACGTAAATTTTTCATATACTGGTTATGAAAAAAATATCAAAAATTTTAATTTAAAACTACATAAAAATGAAAAAATTGCATTAGTTGGTAGAACTGGAAGTGGAAAAACAACAATTGTTAATTTACTTTGTAGATTTTATGAACCAGTAGAAGGTTTAATAAAAATTAATGATGAAAATTATTTAGAGTATTCTATATCGTCACTTAGAAAAAGAATAGGCTATGTAATGCAAGAAACATATATAGTTCATAATACAATAATAGATAATATAAAATATGTGAATAAAAATATTACAGATGAAGAAATAGAAAATATTTTTAAAAAGTTAAAAATGCATGAAAAAATAATAAAATTAAAAGATGGATATAATACAGATATAAGTAACAATCCTGATATATTATCTACAGGTGAAAGACAAATTATTAATTTTGCAAGGATAATGGCTATGGATTGTGATGTTGTAATTTTAGACGAGGCAACATCATCGCTAAGCTATGAAACAGAGGTACTTGTAAATAATGCTATTAAAGAAATTACAAGAAATAAAATGGTTATTATTATTGCACATAGATTATCTACTATAAGAAACTGTGATAAAATTCTTTTAATAAATAATGGACAAATAATAGAAGAAGGTAATCACGAAGAATTAATTAGTAAAAAACGAGGGTATTATGAATTGGTTAGTAATTGATATATAAAATATAATAAAAAAGAAGGCACTAATAAAAAGTGCTTTCCTTTTTTATTATTTATGATATAATTATCCAAAAAAGGGAAAAGTTATTAATTATGATAATCATAATTTTAATAATTATAGTTATAAAGCAAAAGCCAAAAATATAATAACTTTAAAGAAGAAAGAGAGAATGGTATGAATATAGACAAAAAAATACTTGTAAGTGATTATGATAAAACATTTTATTTGAATGATGAAGATATTGAAAAAAATAAAATAGCAATAAATGAATTTAGAAAAAGGGGAAATATCTTTATTATTGCTACAGGTAGGAGCCATTTTGATTTTCATAATAAACTTGATTTATATAAATTTGATTATGATTATGTAATTATAAATCATGGAGCAACTATATTAGATAAAAATGACAATATACTAGCTAATTTTCCAATAAAAAATGAAATAATACCAGAAATAAAAAAGGATTTAAAATTAGAAAAATCTATTAAAGGATTTTGCTGTAGTGAATTAGAAAGCAGGGTTGATTTTAATCATAAAGATTTAACAAAGATAAATGTTGGATATAATTCTAAAGATGAAGCAATTAGTATAAATAGAAAGATTAACAATAAATATTCCCAATTTATTAATTCTTACTCAATTGCAGAAACTTCGCTAGAAATAATATCTAATGAAACAAATAAATCAAAAGCCATAGATTTATTATTAAATAGGTTAAATATAAAAAGACAAAATGTTTATACAATTGGTGATGGATATAGTGACATCGAAATGGTAAAAAATTTTAATGGTTATGCTATGCAAGAATCAGTTGATGAATTAAAAAAAGTTGCAAAAAAAGAATATAGCAGTGTATCTGAATTAATAAATGAAATAATATAGGTGATATTGTGATAAATAAAAAAGTAGAAGAAAATATAATAATTTTAATAAATGCAATGAAAAAAATAATGGTAGTATTTTTAGGCCCATTTTTAACAGCATATTTTATAAAAACTTCTCAAGAAAGTATAATAGATTTATCTATATATTACATATTTTCTTATATACTTCTTGCTATTGGTATATTTATTGTTGCAAGTATTATAAAAAATAAATTTAGAATAGGAATGTTTAGAATTGGTGTAATATTAAACTTTTTTTATATAATGTCTATTATTATTTTAAAAGAAAAAATTATTAACAACTTATGGCTAATATCAATTTTATATGGAATTTCTTCTAGTGCATATTGGTTTCCTTATAACTTGTTTGTAATAAATAAAATAGATAATAATACAAGAACAGAATATACAGTAAAAACCAAAATAGTTTCTTCAATTGTTGGAGTATTGTGTCCTATTTTATTAGGATCAATAATAACAGTTACAAATTATGAACTAACTGCGGTAATTATATTATTTATATCATTAATACAAATAATACTTTCATTTATGCTGACTCCTGAACAAGAAAATAATTTGCCAAGATTTAATTTAAAGAATACATGGAATAAATTAAAAAATAATAAACAAATAAGAAAAACATTTATAGTAGAATTTTTTATAGGTATGAATGTAAGTGATGGAGCATTAGAAGTATTAATGACTATACTTATATTTAATTCATTCAAAACAAATATGAATTTAGGAATAATAACTTCAATTACAACAGTATTATCAATGATTTTTATACATGCCTATGGGAAGTTATATAAAAATAAAGATGACAAAAAAATGATTATAATATCTAGTATTTTACCGGTAATATCAGTTTTAATTTTATTGATATGCAAAAACAATATAACTATAATAATTTATAATGTTTGTTATGTCATATTTACATCACTGCTTACATTAACAAGAGAAATAAGATTATTTAATTTATCAGATAGTTACATCGTTGATAAAAATAATCAAAGCGAATTTTTTGCACTAAGAGAAGGAATGTTAAATTGTGGTAGAGTTTTTGGATATTTAATGCTATTAGTTGCAGGATTAAGTAGAAGTCAAGTGACATTAAATATTGTTATGGTGCTATTAACTTTATCAATACTAATAATGGGATTTAATATAAAGAAAATAGAGAAGTTTGAAGATATATAATTAAAAAATAAAGGAGATAACATATGGAAGAAATAGTATTTGTAACACATAACAAAGGAAAAGCAAAATCAGCAGAAAGATATTTTGAAAATATAAAATTTACTACATATAATTTTGATTTGGATGAACCTAGAAGTGACGATGTAAAAGAAATTGCAACAGCAAAAGTTAAACAAGCATATGAATTATTAAAAAAACCATGTATAGCATTAGATGCAGGATTTTTTATAGATGAATTAAATGGTTTTCCAAGAGCATTTGTTAATTTTGCTTTAGAAACAATTGGAATTGAAGGAATATTAAAATTAATGGAGGGCAAAGAAAATAGAAAGTGCAGATTTGAAGAGTGTTTAGCATATCATGATGGAAAAGAGATTCACTATTTTTACGGAAAACACCCTGGAAATTTATCAACAAAAATTCAGGGAAATGATAAAAAAGAAAAGTGGTCAGATTTATGGTATATTTTTAAACCGAACAATTTTGAAACAACACTTGCAGAAATGAATGAAAAAGAAAGAGAAGAAAGAAGAAAAATTGATGGTTCGGTTGAAGCGTTAAGTGTATTTGCTAAATGGTACAAAAATCAGTAAAAATAAAAGGAAATAAAATAATGAAAAAGAATTTTTTAAATGTAACATTAAAAGGAACACAAATTTATATAGTATTAATTATAGTATTAAGTGCTATATATTCAAAATTATTGGTATATATACCAATGTTTATTCAATATGCACTTGATGGAGTTATAATGGGAGATGAAAAAGTAATTCCTAATATAATAAGAAGATTATTTGTTTTAGATGATAAAGTTTTTAAAATAATGGTTCTTATTTTAGTATTAATATTAATAAATATAATTGCATGTATTTTAAATTATTTTAAAAGTAAACTAAATATAAAATTTAATTTGAAAATAAATAGAAATGTTAAAGAAATAATATTGGAACATATTCCTAAAATAGAATATATGCAATTTAGTAGTTTGGATAAATCAAACATAATACAGAGAGTTAATAATGATGCTACTACATATTCAGAATTCTTTAATTCTCAAATAAATATATTTTTTGATACAATATTTATAATTTTATTTGCTGTGACTCAGACGTTTAAATTAAATAATGTAATTGGAATATTTGTAGGTATAGTATGCATAGTAATAATTTTATTATCAATTTGGTTTTTTAAAATATCAAAACCTTTAGTTGAAGATATTGTTAAGATGAATAAAGAAGTAATAAATAAAACAACAATGGCTGTAGAAGAGTCTAAAATGTTAAGAATTTTTAATAGAAAAGATAAAGAAATCAAATGTTTTAATACGATAAATAATGAGTACAAGAAGAAAGAAGTAAAATTAGCTAGATGTAAAGTACTATATGGAATAGGAACACATAATTTAAGAAATTTTAAAGAACCATTTATTTTATTGTATGGTGGTATATTAGTTGCCAAAGGAGATCTTACATTAGCTATAATTTCTATATTAATGACATATAGTACAAGAATCTTAGAATATGTTTATTTATCAGTAGATAGACTAAAAACTGTAAACGAATTTATAGTTGCATATAAAAAGCTATCAACATTTATGAATGTCAAAGAAGATAAAGAAGAAAATCCAGATATAGAATTAGATGGTGATATTTTTTTTGATAATGTAACTATAAAAATAAATGATAATACAATTTTAGAAAACTTAAATTTTACAATAGAAAAGAATAAAAATATTGCAATAATAGGTGATAATGGCTCTGGAAAAACTATACTTTCTAAAACATTATTAGGATTTTATAATTATACAGGAGACATATATATTGGCAAAAATAATATAAAAGAAGTTAGTAAAAAGAGTCTAAGAAACTATATTGGACTAGTTCTTCAAGAAACATATTTATTTACAGATACTATAAGGGAAAATATTAATATTACAAATAAAAATATAGATGATGAAAAAATTGTAGAAGTATGTAAATTAGCAGATATATATGAAGATATAAAAAAATTTGAAGGAAATATAAATTACTTAATTGGAAAAGGGCGGAAACAATATTTCTGGAGGACAAAAACAAAGAATTGCCATTGCAAGAGCATTAGTTAAAGAAAATAAATTTTTGATTTTTGATGATTCCTTATCAAAACTTGACACCAAAACAAAAATAAATATATTAAATAATATTATAAAATTAAAAATTGGTACAATTATAATTTCACATGATTCAGAAGTAGTAAAACAATGTGATAAAGTTTTATTTATAAATAATAAGAAAATAGAAATAGGAAAACATGAAGAACTTATGAAGAAAAATAGTTTATATAAAGATATAATTGAAATTAGTAAAAATAAAATATTAGAAGTTGAGGAATTATAAATGTTAGAAGAAATTATTAAAAACAATAAAAAAAGAGCATTTAATGTTGCTGTTGGATGGTTTATAACAAGTATAATGGTAGTTGCATTTATTACATTTTCAATAGTTATGATTGAATATGCTATACCAAGTAAAAATATAAAGTTAATAACAATTTTAGGTATAAGTTATTTTATTGTAAATATTTTTAGAGGAATTGTTACTTTATTTGAAGATCTTAATGACTTTGAATTTGTTAAAGAATTAGAGGCAAATTATAGAGAAAAAATATTTATTAAATTACAAAAAGCAAAACAAAATAAAATAGAAAAAATAAAAGTAGGAGAAATATTAGAAAATATAATAAATGATACAAAAGAAGTTGCTAAATGGTATGGGACTGGAATTTGTATGCCATATTTTGGAGGAGTAGTAAGGTTAGTAGGAACATTGATGGTTCTTATGTATTTAAATATACCAATTATTACAATAATTTTTCTTATATATATATTAGGATTTATTGTTACACATGTGTTTAATAAAAAATCAATAGAATATACAAAATTAAAAAGAGAGGCAAATGCTAAAATTCTAAATTGGTCAAATGAACAAGTACAAGGATATTCAACAATAAAAGCATTACAGGTAGAACAACAAAGAGTATTAGAAATAAAACAATTAATCTCTAAATATGAGAAAGTAACCAATAAATTGGAGAAAAATATTAGAATGTATAATCTTTTATACAATATTATTGTTTCTTTTGCAGGAGTAATAAATATCTTAATACGGGTCTATGGGACTAGAGCAGGGGATTATAACATATGGAGCTATTATTATAATTGCAAGATATGCATCTTCTCCAGAAACTTATGCTAAATGGGTAATAAATGGATTTCAAAATAGAAATGTTGGAAGAATATCTTATGAAAAAATAAATGAAATATTGGAACTAGAAGAAGAAAATATAGAAATAGGAAAAGAACTAAAAAAAGTTAATTCTATAAAATTTAATAATGTTGTATTTGCGTATGAAGGTACAAAAACAGTTTTAAATAATGTAACATTTGAAGTTGCCAAAAATCAAAATATTGCATTAATAGGAAGAACTGGTAGTGGAAAGACAAGCTTAGTAAATTTACTATGTAGATTTTATGATTTTAATAATGGTAATATAGAAATAAATGGTCGAGATTATAAAGAATATAGCATTAGAAGTTTAAGGGATAAAATAGGTTATATTATGCAAAAAGTTGTAATATTTGATGGTACTATTTTGGAAAATATAAATTATGCAGATAAAGATATTTCAAGAGATGAAATTGTAGAAATTTGTAAAAAATTAAATTTACACGATAAAATAATGTCATTAAAAGATGGATATGATACATTTATAACTAGTGATACAGATATATTTTCAGCAGGAGAAAAACAATTATTAAATTTTACTAGAGTTATGGTAGAAAACCCAGAAATAATTATATTAGACGAAGCAACAGCTTCTCTTTCTTATAAATCTGAAATGCTTGTAAGGAATGCAATAAAAGAAATAACAAAAGGAAAAATAAGTTTTATAATTGCACATAGATTATCAACAATAAAAAATTGTGATAAAATACTTTTATTAAAAAATGGTAGAATAATAGAAGAAGGAAATCATGAAAAGTTAATAAAACAAAAGGGAGAATATTATCAATTAGTAAATTCATAATAATATTATATGAAAATTATAGAGATGAATGAATTGATGTATAATAGTTAATTTGTTTTTATTGTAAAAATTATAAGTGTATGATAAAATAAAAACTGACCGATAAGTATAAAAATAGCTGAAAAATAAAAAATGTGATAAAATTCAGTAAATTATTAAAAAGATTGGAGCAAAAAAAATGAGTTTAACAAATTTTAAAATGCCAAAACTAAAATTTAAAGATATGAAAATGAAAGAAATGGAAGATCTAGGAGAAATTGATTATTTAAAATTGCAAAAAAAGAATGCAAAACAAAAAAGAACTACTCCATATGAAGATAGAACACATTACAAAACTATAAAAGAAGCATTTTTAGATAGTACAAAAAAATATCCAAATGAAGATTGTATTTTAGAAAAACCAACACATAAAGATCCTTATAAAATAACTACATATCAAGAATTTAAAGGTGATGTATGGGCTTTAGGTACAGCATTAACAAAAAAATTAAATTTAAAAGATAAAAGAGTTATAATAGTTGGTGAAACACAATATGGTTGGTATGTTTCTTATATGGCATTACTTTGTGGTGCTGGATTAGCAGTTCCAACAGACAGAGAGTTACCAGTTAATGAGTTAGAAAATATTATAAAGAGATCCAAAGCATCTGCTGTTATATATTCATCAAAAAAAGAAAATGATATTAAAACAATAAGAGAAAAAATACCAGAAATAGAATATTTTATTGAAATGCAATCAGATAAAGAACTAGATGGAAAAGATGTAGGATTAAAATATTTAATAGATGTAGGAAAAAATTTAATTGCTTCTGGAGATAATGATTTTGATAAAATAGAAATAGATCCAGAAGAATTTAGAATATTGTTTTTTACATCAGGAACAACATCAAATGCTAAAGGAGTAATGTTAAATAATAGAAATTTAGCAGAAAATATAAATGCTGCAACAGCATATGTAAAAATATATCCAACAGATAGACTATTTTCTGTATTACCTCTTCATCATTGTTATGAATCAACAATAGGATTTTTATATCCAATTGCTCAAGGAGCTTCTGTTGCTATATGCGAAGGATTAAGATATATTGTTCCAAACTTACAAGAAGCAAATCCAACAGCTATATTAACAGTTCCATTATTAGCAGAAAATCTATACAAAAAGATAAATGAAAAAATAGTAAAAAGCAAAAAAGATAAAATAGTAAAATCTATGATAAATGTAACAAATGCTTTGAAAATTGCTGGAATAGATATAAAAAGAAAAGTATTCAAAGATATATACGATAATTTAGGCGGAAACTTAAGAATAATAGTTACTGCTGCAGCACCAATAGATAAAAAAGCAGGAGAATGGTTTGAGGGAATAGGAATATCATTCTTACAAGGTTATGGATTAACAGAAACAGCTCCAATTGCTGCTTTAACACCAGAATACAAACCATGTGTAGGATCTGTTGGAAAACCTGTAGTTCAAGCAGATATAAAAATAGAAAATCCAAATGAAAATGGAGAAGGAGAAATATTAATTAAATCTCCAACTTTAATGATTGGATATTACGAAAATGATGAAGAAACAAAGAAAGTAATAGACAAAGATGGATATTTCCATTCAGGAGATATTGGATATATTAATAAAGATGGTTATATATTCATTACAGGAAGAAGTAAAAATGTAATTGTTACACAAAACGGAAAAAATATTTATCCAGAAGAAATTGAAATGCTACTAGATAAAGTTGATGAAATAAAAGAATGTATGGTTTATGGTAAAAAGCCAGAAAAAAATAGTAGAAGAGAAGAAAAAGAATTAATTATAACAGCTAGAGTAATTCCAGATTATGAAAAAATAACAGAAATATATGGTGAAAAATCAAAAGAAGAAATATATGATATAATATGGAAAAAAATAAAAGAAGAAAATAAAAAATTAGAATCTTTTAAAGCTGTTAAAAATTTAGAGATAAAAGAAGGAGAGTTTGAAAAAAGCTCTACATTAAAAATTAAAAGATACAAAGAATTAGAAAAAGATAAATAAAATAAGTGCTCTATCCTAAAAAGGATAGAGTTCTTATTTTTTGACAAATAATTGCAAAAAAAATTTAATTGTGATATATTGATGCCGATAAGATAGTAGTAATTAAAATAACAAAGGAGAAATAAATATGGCAAATATATTTGATTATATGGACTGGAGAGATATTGAACTAGAAAAGGTAGAATTTAATGAAATTGATGCATTGATTTTAGCCAGATTGTCTTATTTTCCACTTGATGGATTAATTAAAGCAAATGAAGAGTTACCATTAAAAGAGGTTTATGAAAGATATAAAAAGTTTGGTTCAGTAGGAAGAATATTACAAAAGGAAGATTTGGATTTATTTCCTAAATTAGCTTATAGTAAAAGATTTGGACAAATAAAATTAACAAATTTTATTAATAAATTAGATCCTGTACATGAAAAACAATTTTCTGCTACAACAATAATATTGCCAGACAAAACATTATATGTTTCATATAGAGGAACCGATAATACAATAATTGGTTGGAAAGAAGACTTTAATATGAGTTTTAGTGAATTGGTTCCAGCTCAAACAGATTCTGTAAAATACTTAGAACAAATATCTGAAAAATACAATGATTATAAATTAATAGTAGGTGGACATTCAAAAGGTGGAAATTTAGCAGTTTATGCAGCAGCATTTTGTAATAAAAAGGTTCAAGATAGAATAATAGATGTTTATAATAATGATGGACCAGGTTTTTGTGATAAAGTAATTCAAAGTGAGGAATACCAAAATATATTAAATAGAGTAAAAACTTATATACCTCAATCGTCAATAATAGGAAGATTATTAAATCATGAAGAAAAAACAACAATATTAAAAAGTACACAAACAGGAATAATGCAACATGATTTGTATAGTTGGCAAGTATTGGGAGATAAATTTGTAAAAGATGAACTTACAAATTCTAGTGAATTTGTAGATAAGACAATAACAGATTGGCTAAAAGCTGTAACGCCAGAACAAAGAGGAAAGTTCATAGATACTTTGTTTGAAATTATATATGCAACAGGTGCGGAAACTTTAACAGATATAGGAAGTAATAAATTCGAAAGTGCAAAAATAATATTAAAAACTTATCAAAATATAGATGAAGAAAGTAAAAAAATGCTTACAAAAACTTTTAATGTATTCCTTTCAGTAGCTAAAAATAATATTAAAATGCCAAAGATAAAAAGAAACTTTTAAAAGTTTCTTTTTATTTTTGATAAATTATTTTGTTTATATAATTTACAAATAGAACAATCAGTGCATATTTCTACTTTGTTTTCAAATACTAATTGTAAAGTATTTATAAATTCGTTAATTTCTGAGTCGATTAAATGAATATATATTTTTTTAGGTAATAATGTAAGTAGGGTATTTAAAATATAATCATTAGAAGAGAATGTTATATCAGATAAATATTTTGCATTAAAAATTTCCTCATCAATATTTATTATATTTTTATTTTCATCTAATAAAATAGATGAAGAATTAGTATATATTAAATGAACAATATTAAAATTAGAATCTTGAGAATTTATATATAATCTTAAAAGAGAAATAAATTCTAAATATTCTCTTTCTATAATAAATTTGTTTACGCCTATGTCAACAATTGAATTAAGCAAAGAAAGATAATCTTTTAGTCTGAAATTAACAAATCCGCTTAAAACTATGTGCTTATTAATTAATAAATATTCCCTAAAGGTATTATATAGCAAATTCAATCTATCTGTAATAGAATAATCTTCATTGCTTTCAGAAAGAATATTATCGCAAATTTCTAAGATTTTATCAATTTCACTTTTATTAAAATAAAAGTAATTATTTAAAATAATTTTTTTTATTATATTTTCTTCATAATTGTCAATTACTAATAATGACAATATATTAGAGATTTCATTTATAAATTCATTTACATTGTTTCCTTTGTAATGAATAATAACATTTTTATATGATTTGAACTCATTAAAAGAAAAACATACGTTATCTAAAGTGATGTTATTTAGAGAATCTAATAGATAATATAAAATTTTAGAATTATTAGTTTTAACGCAAATGGATTTCATTGTTAATAAATTCTCCTTTCAATAATTATATTATCTACTGATTTCTAGAAGTTATACAATATAGTATGCAAAAAAAATAAATAAGTGAGAAAAAAATAAAAACTGTAAAAAACAGTTTTTATTTATATATCATATAATCAATGTCTGGAAATAAACAATCTTTTTTAGAAATATCTTTTAAAAATTCTTCATCAATATTATTCTCTTTAATTTGATAATATAGTTTAGTAAATCTTCCAATATGATCTTTAATTCTTTTCTTAGCATAATTAACCATTGTTCCATTTGTAATAATAAATAACCAGTCACTACTTTGGGCTAATAGTAATTCTCTAGCGCATTGATTTAAAGCTTTTTTCTTTAATCCTTTTGCATTTGGGAATAAACTAGCAAGTTCACACATTCTATCTCCAGCAACATGTAAATGTTTATGTACATAATCATTAGATGGATTAAGCCATACTTCACTATAACCATTAGCGCCCCAACTTGATCTACAAGGAGAAGCAATTTGCATTTCTGGATACTTATCAATATATTCGGAAGGTGTAATTAATTTAAAGTTGCAATCATCATAATAAATCTTCTTAAATAAAATATATAACCAGTAAGGACCTTCATACCACCAGTGTCCATAAAGTTCAGCATCATAAGGGCAAAGAATAATAGGTGGTGTATCCATATATTCGGTTAAATTATTTATTTGTGCATTTCTTGAATCTAAAAAGTGTCCAGCTTGTCTTTCGGCAGAATCCTTAGCCCATTGAAGATTATAATAATCTTTAAAATCTGATTTTCCAGTTATTCTATAATATTTTATACCAGTATGAACTCTTACACCATTATGAGCTATATAAGGTTTAATATAATCATAATCAGCTTCATAACCAATATCTCTATAAAATTCTCTGTAATTATAATCACCTGGGTAACCATTTATAGAACTCCAAACTTGTCTTGAAGATTCAATATCTCTACCAAAAGCAATTACACCTTCTGGTGAAACAATTGGTGCAAATGTACCATAAACAGGAGTAGGGTCAGCATATAAAATTCCGTGTGATTCTGTGATTATATAATCAATACCAAATTCTTTTAAATATTTATCTGCTTCTGGAACATAACCACATTCAGGAAGCCAAATACCACGAGGTTTTCTTCCAAAATATCTTTCATATGTTTGAACTCCTACAGCAATTTGAGCTTTAACAGTTTTTTCGTTAACATATAATATTGGAAAATACCCATGAGTAGCTCCACAAGTGATTATTTCTAGAACGCCGATATCTTGGAAATGCTTAAAAGCCTCTATTAAATTACATTTATAAACATCTTTAAATAGGTGTAAATCATTTGAATATCTTTCAAAATAATATTTAGAAAGTTCATTTAATCTTTTATCACCAGAAGTTCTTTTAATCTCTTTTTCTGATAATTCAATCATTCTTTTTAAATATTTAATATATTTTCTTTGTAATAATTTGTTATCTAACATAGAAAGTAGAGGAGGTGTCATTGACATTGTTATTCTAAAGTCAACTTTTTCATCTACTAATTTTTGAAAATTTGTAAGTAATGGTATATATGTTTCTGAAATTGCTTCATAAAGCCAAGATTCTTCTAAGTAATCATCACTTTCTGGATGATGAATAAATGGAAGGTGTGCATGTAACACAAAACTTACATAACCTTTTTTTTCTTGCATTATATATCTCCTTTGTAAAAAATGAACAAATCTCACTTGGTGAGACTTGTGTTTTAAAATTTAGATGAAGGATTGCTAGAACTTGGATTAGACAAGTTATATAATTCATCTATATTTTCTTTATTATAAAATTCTTTATATAAATCATAAATATTATAAACTTTTCCCATGTTTTTAATAAATGAAATAGATACATCTTTTCCTATTTTTTTATTTGTTTTTGTATTTTTAAAATAAACCATTTTTTGAGATTTATCAAATAAAATCCTATCATTTGGCGCTTCTATTTCATTTGATGATGTTATATAAATATAGTCTTCTTTAATATTACTAATACTATGAATAGGTCTTCTACCAATTTCTATTCTATAATCAGATTTTGCGTCATTCACATGTAAATACCAACTATTTGCAAAATCATTAATTTCTACTTCAAAAGAATAATTAAGTGAGTCATTATGAACAATTAAAACAGGTTTAGTTGTTTCAAAAAAATTATCTCCATATTGTTTTTTAAATTTATCAACATCATCTAGAGAAAGTTCCCAATACACAAATAAAGTATTTGGAGTTTGGGCAAGTAATTTTATTACTGTTTTATTATAACTTGTTGGTAAGTCATAATATTCAATTAAATTAACCTTTTCCTCTTTAAGTGTTGTTTTTTTAGCAGTTTTTTTCTTTGCAGTAGTTTTAGTACTTTTGGTTGAAGTTTTTTTAGTAGCTTTAGAAGCTTTATCGGTATTCTTTTTTGTAGTAGTAGTTTTTTTGTTTTTTGCTTGAACTGTAGTTTTTTTAGTATTTGATTTACTAGATTTACTTTCTTCTTTTTTTGCTACATCTTTTTTTGTTTTAGATATGCTTGCTTTTTTTGTCTTTTTTATATCCTTTTCTTTATTTATTTCTTCATTACCTGTATCTTTTGTTTTTCTTGGCATTAGACAAAATCCTCCTATGTAAAATTTACTTAATATATACTATAATAAAATGTCAATAAATTCAAGAGAAAAATGTAAAAAAAAGAAGAAAAAAATTAGTTACAAAATTTAACAAAAAAAATCATTTTTTTACAAAAAAGCATTTACAATTAAAGAAAGATTGTATAGAATATATTAGGAAAATTAGAATACAAAAGAAAACCAAAAAGAAAGGGGCTAACTAATGAAAATATTAATGTTAACATGGGAATACCCACCAAGAGTAGTAGGAGGGATTTCAAGAGTAGTACATGATTTATCAAAAAGATTAATAAAAGACGGTCATGAAGTAACAGTTGTTACTTATAAAGATGGTGACGTCCCAGAATTTGAAGATGATAAAGGTGTAAAAGTATATAGAGTAGATAACTATATGATAAATCCAAATAATTTTATAGATTGGATTATGCAATTGAATTTTAATATGATTTCAAAAGTAAATCAATTAATAGCAGAAAATGGAAATTTTGATGTTATACATGCACATGATTGGTTAGTTGCATATGCAGCTAAAACAATTAAAAATTCATATAATATACCTTTAGTAGCAACAATACATGCTACAGAAGCAGGTAGAAATAGTGGAATACACGATGATACACAAAGATATATAAATGATACAGAATGGATGTTAACATATGAAGCAACAGAAGTAATTGTAAATAGTAATTATATGAAAAATGAGCTTCAAAGACTATTTGGTTTACCATTTGAAAAGATAAATGTTGTACCAAATGGTGTTAATTTAACAATTTTTAATAATATAGAAAGAGATTATGAATTTAGAAGAAAATTTGCTATGGATAATGAAAAAATAATATTATTCATGGGAAGATTAGTATATGAAAAAGGTGTTCAACATTTAATATCAGCAATGCCAAAAATATTAAATGGATATCATGATGCTAAACTAGTTATAGCTGGAAAAGGTGGAATGATAGATGAACTTAAAGAACAAGTATATTCAATGGGTATTGCAGATAAAGTATGTTTTGCAGGATATTTATCAGGAAAAGATGTAGCAAAAATGTATAAAGCTGCTGATATATCTGTATTTCCAAGTACATATGAACCTTTTGGAATAGTAGCTCTAGAAGCAATGCTAGCTGAAAGACCAATAGTAGTATCTGATATAGGAGGATTAAACGAAATAGTTCAACATAGAGAAAATGGTATGAAGAGTTATGCAGGAAATCCAAATTCAATAGCAGATTCTATATTAGAATTATTATATGATCATCAATTATATGATAATGTTGTTAAAAAAGCAAAAAATAAAGTTAGAAATGAATACAATTGGAATAAAATTGCACAAGATACACACTTTACATATCAAAAAGCAATTTGTCAATCAATGGCAGAAAAACAAAAAAGGCAACTTGAACAAGAAAAAGCTGGAAAAACTAAAAAAGCAAAAAATACAGATAAGGAAATTACTAATTTGCTTAGCTTTAAAAAACGTCAAGCATATGCATAAAATTTATGAATATTGAAAAGCTATATTGAGGAGGCTATCAAATGAATATATATGATACAGCAAATAGGTTAGCATCAGAAATAAAAAATTCTGAAGAGTATATTAATTATAAAATGGCAAAAGAAACAATAAAACTAAAACCTGAATTACAAGAAAAAATAAAAGAATTTGAAAAAGCAAGATATGATGCACAAATTTCAGCAATTCAAACAGGAAAAGACGATGAAGAAAAAGTAAAAAAGATGCAAGAATTATACATTAATTTAATTGCAATAGATGAAGTAAAAAAATACTTTGATGCAGAAATAAAATTTAATGTTGTTTTAGCAGATGTAAATAAAATAATTGGTGAAGCAGTAAAAGATGTTCTAGAATAATAGAAAAGGAGTATTAATGGAAGTATTAATTATATTATTAATATGTATATTATCACTTTTAATGCTTGGCATAATATTTAAAATAAATATAAAAAATGTTAAACAAATTGGAGAAAACAAAGAACTAGATGAATTAACGGAAAAATACCCATCAGATATTGATATTTGTAAATCTATATTAGAAATGTTGAATAATAAAACTGTAAAAATAGAAGAAAATAAAGATTCTAATACAAGTTTATATATTGCTATATCAAATAAAATATCAATTGCAAATGTTAGAGGAAGTTTTACAAGGATACAAACAATAGCTCATGAGTGTTTACATTCAATACAAGATAGAAGAATATTAGTATTTAATTTTTATTTTTCTAATATATATTTAATATATTTTGTCATTATATCTTTACTTGCATTGCTTGGAAAATTACCATATAAAATGATGTTTTTGTCAATATTAATTGTTTTAGGATTTATTTATTACTTTACAAGAAGTTATTTAGAAAATGATGCAATGATAAAAGCAAGATTTCTTGCAAAAGATTATATGGAAAAACAAAATATTTCTTCAAAAGAAGAAATTGAAAAAATAGTAAATGAATTTGATAAATTAAATAATATAGGGATAAGATGTATTAATTATAATTTATTTTTTAATACGATTATAAAAATAATGATATTTTTAGTAATAATTTTGTTTATATAAAAAATAAATAACACTAATTAAATAAAAAGATATAAAAAACATTTGATTTTTTAAATTATGTATGCTAAAATAATGTAGTGCTAAATTAAAAGCCAAATAGGAGGAAAAACGAATGCAAATAGTTAAAGGAATATTATTAGTAATTTATTTTATAGTTTGTATAGCTGTTATAATATTAGCTACAATACAATCAAAAGATGATGAAGGATTATCTTCAACAATAACAGGTTCTTCTACAAGTAATTTCTATGAAAAAAATAAAGGAAGAACTAAAGAAGGTAAACAAAAAAGATGGACAATAATATTAGGAATTGTTTTTGTAGTACTATCAGTAGTTTTAGGAAGTATATATATAATTTAAATAAAGTAATAAAAGGGGCTATTTCAATAAAATAGCCTTTTATTATATTATAGAAAAGTTCCCCAAACTTCCTATAATATAAATATATTGCACAGAAATTTGCTTTGCAAATTTCACACACGAACAAAGACGCGGACTTCAAAATGTTTTAATAAGTACAAAAGTTATTAATGCCCGCTTTTGTTCTATGTAAGGAGAAAACATGGAAGAAAAAGAAGAATTAATATTAAAATTTATGAGAACTGAAGATTATGTTCCTATGAAAGCTAAAGAGATGGCTTTAATTTTGATGGTTCCAAAATCAAAATATAATGAATTTGTTAATTTATTAAATAAATTAGAAAGCGAATATAAGATTGTTAAAAATAGAAAAAACAGATATAGAATTTCAGAATTAGAAACATTTGATGGAATATATAGAAAAAATCAAAAAGGATTTGGATTTGTAAAAATAGAAAATAGGGAAGATGAAATCTATGTATCAAAAGAAAATTCTAATAATGCTTTAAACGGAGATAAAGTAATAGTAGAAATAATAGAAGAGAAAAATAAAGAAAAAAATGCAGAAGGAAAAATACTAAAAATAATTAAACATGAAAAAGATACTGTTGTGGGAATTTTTCAAGATAACAAAAATTTTGGATTTGTAGTTCCGGACGATAAAAGTTTTGGAACAGATATATTTATATCAAAAAAGAATTTCGAAAAAGCAAGAAATAATCATAAAGTCTTGGCTCAAATAACAAAGTATCCAGAAAAAGGAAAAAAAGCAGAGGGAAAAATAATAGAAGTAATAGGAAATGTTAATGAGGCTGGTGTGGACATGTTATCATTAATAAAAGAATATGATCTTCCATACAAATTCCCAGAAGAAGTAATAGAAGAAGCAAAAAAACAAGGAGATAAAATAGATAAAAAAGACATACCAAATCGTGTGGATTTAAGAGATAAGATAATATTTACAATTGATGGAGAAGATGCTAAAGACTTAGATGATGCAGTAAGAGTTGAAAAATTAGAAAATGGAAATTACAAATTAGATGTTCATATTGCAGATGTAAGTTACTATGTAAAACAAGATTCAAAATTAGATAAAGAAGCAGTAATAAGAGGAACAAGTATTTATATGTTAGGAAGAGTTATACCAATGCTTCCAAGAGAATTATCAAATGGTATTTGTAGTCTGAATGCTGGAGAAGATAGGTATACTTTATCATGTTCTATGGAAATTGACAAAAAAGGTAAAGTTATATCATCAAGTGTGTATAAAGGCTTAATAAAAGTAACAGAAAGAATGACATATACAGATGTACAAAAAATTTTAGATAAAAGTGATAAAAAAGTTTTAAAAAGATATGAAAAATATATTCAAGAATTTGAAAATATGAAAGAACTTGCAACAATACTTAAAAATAGAAGATTAGAACAAGGATATTTGAATTTAGATATTCCAGAAAGTAAAATAGTTTTAGATACAGATGGAAAAGCAATTGATGTAAAAAAATATGAAACAAATTTTGCAAATGAAATAATAGAACAATTTATGCTTACAGCAAATGAAACAATAGCAGAAAAATTTTATTGGTTAGATGCTCCATTTATATATAGAGTTCATGAAAATCCTGACTTAGAAAAAATAACAGAACTAAATAAGTTTTTATTTAATTTTGGTTATAAAATAAAAGCAAATAAAGATAATGTATATCCAAAGGAATTTTCTAAAGTTTTAGAAGAAGTAAAAGGAAAAGAAGAGGAAAGAGTAGTATCAAATTTGATTTTAAGGACACTTAAAGTTGCCAGATATGAAGCAGAAAATAAAGGACATTTTGGAATTGCAAGTAAGTATTATTGCCATTTTACATCACCAATAAGAAGATATCCAGATTTATTTATTCATAGAATAATATCAAAATATATAGAAAATAATTATGACATAAAAGAAAAGGAAATTCAAAAATTATATGATTTAGCAGAAAAAAGAGCAGATAGTTCATCAGAAAGAGAAAAGATTGCAACAAAAGTAGAAAGAGAAGCTATAGACATAAAGAAAGCTGAATATATGGAAAATAAAATTGGAGAAGTTTATGAAGGAATTGTTTCATCAGTTACTCAATTTGGAATATTTGTAGAATTAGAAAATACAGTTGAAGGTTTAATAAGATTTGAAAATTTAGGTGATGAATATTTTATATATGATGAGAATAAAAAAATATTAATAGGAGAAAGAACAAATAAAACATATAAAATAGGAGATAAAGTTAAAATAAAAGTAATAAAAGCTAATAAGCTTTTAAGACAGATAGATTTTGAATTATATAATGATTAATTTTTGACTATATAGTATAAAAATTATAAAGATATTGCATGTTTAAAATTAAAATTATATAATATAAAAAAATTAGAAATAGGAGTTTATATGAATAAAACAAAGAGAAAAATTTTTGAAACATCAATGAAACTTTTTGCAGAAAAAGGATATGATGCTACAAGTATAGAAGAAATTACAGCAACTGTAGGAGTTGCAAAAGGAACATTATACTATCATTTTACGAGCAAAGAAGAGATTTTTAACTTTCTAGTAGAAGAAGGAATGAAGTTGCTTCAAAATAGTATTAATATTAAAACATCAAAATTTGATAATTATATAGATAAAATTAAAGCGATAGTATTAATTCAAATAAAAATTATTGTTAAATATGAATATCTAATAACAATTTTACTTAGTCAACTTTGGGGAAATGAAGAAAGAAATAAAATGTGTAAAAATCATATATTCAATTATATAAACACTATTGAAAAAATTGTTAAGGAAGGTATAGAAGCAAAACAAATAAAAAATGGAGATCCTAAAATAATAGCTACAGAAATATACGGATTAATTTGTTCATGTCTTGTATACAAACAAAAAAGTAATGAAGAATTTGATACTATGAAGATATATCATGAATTTGAAAATACACTTATAAATGGATTAAGAGCAAAAGAAAATTAATTATAATAAATTTGTATTAAACAAGAAAATCATAACTATTTATTAATAAAAATGTCTAGTTGTTAAATTAAAAAAGCATACGGAAATATAAAAAACAAAGAATAAGACATGTTGATAAAAGGTTATGATTTTTTTATAAAAATTTGTCGATTATACTTGACAATTGTAATTAATTTGTAATAATATTGTAATGAAAAATTAAAAAAGAAAATTATAAATCCTATTGTAGTTTTTTGTAGCATATTGTATAATAATAAATGAAGAAAACAAATAACGCGTAGGATAAAGGAGGGAAGTTTACGATGTCTAGATCTGGCATAGTAAACGTGAGAATGGTAATCACGGAAGAAAAAATATTGTCAAATATTGATAAAGTACAAAAAATGATAAATCCAAACAGCAAAAAGCAAATTGTACAATTGGAAGAGGATGCATATTTTAAAGATTTAATAGAATCAATAAAAACTTATTTAATAGAATATCCTAAAAAGAAGAATTTTCCTAGCAGTGTTTACAAGGCTGCATATGGATTAGTTGAATTTGCAACAAACCAATTTGAGGAAAATACAAAAAATATAGAAGAATTAATTAGACAAAGAGAACAAAATATTAGTTTTGCTGGTCAATTAAGAGAATTAATAGATGTAGTAGATAATAAAGAAAAAGATTGGAAAAATACAGTTAAAGAAGCTGAAGGTAAATTTCCAGAAGATATTATAGAAACTTTAAATATAATAGGAAAAACAAAAAGCAAAAAATCTCAAAATTATCAAGATGCAATGAAACTTTTAAATGCAAGAGTAAATAATTTAGAATCTAATTTACATATAGAAATAGATATGGAAAGAATTGAAGATAGATCAAAAGCTTTAAGTTATATAGGAATTGAAGTTGCAGATGCGTTAAAAGGAATTCCAACACCAGTTGAAACAATTGAACAAGAACAAGTTCAAGAAACAGTTGTTGAGCAACAACAATATATAGAAGCTACTACTTTTGAAGCAAAACCATCATTATGGAGTAGATTTAAAAATAGTAAATTGGTAAGAGCAATGACATATGTATTTAGAATAAGAGTAAAATTAGAATTACCTAATGCATTACCAGAAGGTAGAGGAGAATAATTTAAGTTTTATATGTAATTTGAAGTTGGATTATATCCGACTTCAAATTAGTTTATTATAGTGATATGTGTATTATATATTTATTTAAAACTTAATTCTATAAAAATTTTTTATAAAAAACATTATATTTTTTATAAAAAGTATTGACATTAGATAAAAATTAGTTTATACTTTAACTTGCGTTAAGAAATGCTCCCTTAGCTCAGTTGGTCAGAGCAACCGGCTCATAACCGGTGGGTCCAAGGTTCGAATCCTTGAGGGAGCACCATTTTTTTTAATTTAATATATGGGCAGGTGGCCGAGTGGCTAAAGGCGGCAGACTGTAAATCTGTTCTCATTTGAGTACGATGGTTCGAATCCATCCCTGCCCACCATAAAATACAAGTTAACTTGTATTTTATTTTTTTGCCTAAAACTTTATATATAGAATATAAACTAAATTAATTGCATAAAAATGTACAGGGGTAAAAATGATAATAGATCTACACTGTGATACAATTCAACGAGCAAAAGACGAAGAATTGTTACTAACAGACTCAAAATTAGCAGTTAACTTAAAAGAGATACAAGAAAACTTGCCATACATTCAATGTATGGGAACATTTATAAATCCAAAATACAACATAAAAGATGGAGGATTTAAAAGAGCAAATAGTATTATAGATAATTTTTATGAATTATACAAAAAAGAACAAGATAAAATTTATATAATAAAAAATAAAAAAGATTTAATAAGTAAAGAATTGAATAATAAAACAGGAGTAATATTAACAATAGAAAATGGAAGCGCTATTTCATCTAATTTAGATAATATAAAAAGTTTACATAAAAAAGGAATGCGAATGATGGGGACAGTATGGAATAAAGACAATGAATTAGCATCTGGAGCAAATACCAAAAATGATAAAGGACTAACAAAACTGGGCAAAAAATATATACAAGAATTAGAAAAAAATAATATAATAATTGATGTATCGCACATGTCTAAGAAAAGTTTTTATGATACATTAAATAATTGCAATGGTCCAATAATTGCAAGCCATTCTTGCACAAATGCTATTTGCCAACATTATAGAAATTTGGATGATGAACAAATAAAGCAAATAGCAAAACGAAATGGAACTATAGGAATTTGTTTTTGCAGTCTATTTTTAACAAAAGAATCAAAAGCAACTGTTAAAGATTTAGTTAAACATATAAATTATATTGCAAATTTGGTTGGAATAGATTATATATCAATTGGAACGGATTTTGATGGAGTAGAAAAAGAACATCAACTAGAAGATATAAAAAGTGTAAAAGATATGTGCAAATTAATTTTAGAATTAGAAAAACAAGGTTATAGCAAAAATGATATAGAAAAAATAACAAGTAAAAACTTTTTAAGAATAGCAAATGAAATTTTATAAAAATAAAATCAAGAATTCTTATACAGTAAAAACTGCAATAAAAATTCTTGATCTTTTTTATAAATTATTTAATTTTAAATTTCTTTATTTAAGTTACCATTTGTATAATCTTTTCCCTCAAATCTAGTGTTAGATTTTACACAAGAGATAATTTTGTTAATAGTCTCAATAGATTCATCTAAAATATCTATTCTTAATGAATTAACATTAAATTCTTCATAAGATATTGACGTAGTTTTAGAATTGTAAATAGTTGTAATTGTTTGTAAATTATCAGGCATAATCCTAAATTTAAGACCAAGTCTGTCTTTTAAATAATATTTTTTATTATTAGAACAATTTCTTGAACAATCCTTATAGCAACTATTTGTAGCACCTAAAAGACAGTAATTTGTAGTCATTAAAGGTGTGTTACCATATACAATTAGTTCTGTATCTATATTATAATTGCAAATATTAATAATTGAATTTTTGTTAAGTTCAGGTGAGATTGTTAAATTAGTAAATCCAAAAGATTTTAGCTTATCTACTGAAAATTTATTGAATATATTCAAAGTATAATTTGCAACTAAATCTAAATTTTTATTATCAATTTTATTTATAATATTTAAATAAAAAATATTAGATAATATAAGCCCTTTAATATTAAACTGTGATATTGAAGTGTTTAATATTGAAACTAAGTTGTTTATATATTTTTCTCTTAATACATTAGGAAGATAAATATAAATATTAAATTTATTAGAAAGTATGCTTAAAACATCAGTATATTTTTTACTGTAAAAATATTTTAATGGAATATATATGTTGTCAATATAAATTAAATTTGTATAATCTAAATCTACATTCAATTCATTTAATAATAAAGATATTTTTTTATTTACAATATTATTTTTTTCTTTAATATTCTTATCAACAAAACAAAAATCAGATGTATGTTTAAATGAAGATATAATTTCTTTTTCAATATTATTTATAGTTGCTCTTCTTAAATCATTTAAAATAGAAACTGGTATGAAAATATTGTTATCTAAAATTATATTTAAGTTTGAAAATTCAAAAGGCGTATCAGTTGTTTTAGAAAATTGTTGAATAATTTTTTCTTTATCTAATGGTTTGTTTTCTGCAGGCAATGGCATGTAGTTATATACAAATGAAGATTCAATATTATGTTCTAAACATTTAACATATATATGTATATTTTCATTTTGTTTTATAGAAATATTGCAATCCAAATGAATCTTTTTAAATTCTTTACTAAAACTTTCTATAGCAAAGGAGGTTAATTTTTTACTAGCAGTTTTATAAATTTTATCTCCTATATTTATATTTCCTTTCATTCTTCCAAAGGTTACTGTTTCTCCATAAATTCCTTGCTTAATATTTTTATCATTTTTCATTAACTCTGAAATAGTATAATTAGAAGTCTCTTTTTCAGCAAATATAGAATCTCCAATTTCTAGATTGTCATTTAAAGTTAAAGTTATTAAGCCTTTATTAGAATTGAACTTTTTAATTTTACCTAAGTAAATTCCCATATTATTTTGTTTTTCTTTAAAAACTAATTTTTTATTAGGGTAATTAGAAAGATGTCCGTTTGAAAATCCACCTCTGTTGAATGCTTGAAGTAAATCTTTCTTATCATTTTCATCTATTGTATATGGTTTATTGTTTAAAACTAAATCAATGTATTTTCTGTAAATTCTTGTAACAGTTGCAACATATTGAGGATTTTTCATTCTGCCTTCTATTTTTAAACATTTAACACCACAGTTAATGAGCTGTGGTAAAAATTCTAATCCACATAGATCACGAGTGCTTAATAGATAACCAGAATCTATTTTGTTATCATCTTCTAATAATTCATATGGTAATCTACAAGGTTGAGCACATTTCCCTCTGTTTCCAGATCTTCCACCAATCATACTAGAAAATAAGCATTGACCAGAATATGAAATACAAAGAGCACCATGTATAAATACTTCTATTTCTATATTAGAATTCTTACAAATATACTCTATTTCATTAATAGGTAATTCTCTAGATAATACTGCTCTTTTAAAACCTAATTTTTCAGCTTCTAAAGCACCATCTAAATTATGTATTGTCATTTGAGTACTTGCATGTATTGGCAAATTAGGAAAATTTTTAATTAAAGTTGTTGCTAAGCCTAAGTCTTGAACTATTATTGCATCAATACCAAACTCATAGGCCTTTTTGGCAAGCATAACAGCATCTTCAAATTCATCATCTTTTATCAAAGTATTTAAAGTTAAATTTGTTTTTACTCCACGCAATTTTGCATAATTAATAGCTTTTTCTAAATCTTCTAAGTCGAAATTTTTAGCAAAAGCTCTGGCACTAAATAAATTAGCACCAAAATATACAGCATCAGCACCATTTTGAACTGCAGCCTTTAAACATTCAAAGTCACCAACAGGTGATAGTAATTCAATCATTTTAATCTCCTTAATTTTTATCTTATAATATTGTAACACAAAAATAGAAATTTGCATATTATAACATAACAAAATAAAAAAGGAGGGAATAATATGCCAGACGAAAATAGAAATTGTTGTAATAACGGAGTATTAGGTGGATTATTTGGAGGAAATGGATGCGGATGCAATAATGATAGTACTATATTATTTTTTATAATAATATTCTTATTATTATTCACAAGCTTTGGATGCTGTGGAAATAACTAACATATAAACAAAAAAATACGTATATAAAAGAAAATAATATGAAAATATTGTTTTCTTTTTTGTATTATTTGTAACATTTTTGTTATTAAATGGTAACGAAAAAGTAATGAAAATAACCTTACTGGTTTATTGACTAAAAAAGGCTATAATGATATACTTATTCTGATAAAAAATGACAAATTTTTAGAAAAAATAATAAAAAACAAAAGAGGTGTAAATGTTGAAATTTAATAAATTTATTTCAATAACATTAATATTTATAATTATGTCATATGTTTTTTTTAGTTTAATAAATTGTAATACATATGCTACAAATCAAACAATAAGTACAGATATAGATAAAATAAGTGAAAGTAAATATCCAGGTGTAAAAAAATTAATAAAAACTTTACAATCAAGTCATCCAAATTGGAAATTTAAAGTATTATATACAGGATTAGATTGGAATACAGTAATTGCAAATGAATATATAGGACATGGAAGATCTCCAAGAAATTTAGTACCAGGTAGTAATTCAAATTATTCTGGAGATTGGATTTGTTCAATATGTGGAAATAAAGCATATGATAATGGAGGATGGGTTTGTGCATCAGAATCAGCAATAAAATATATGATGGATCCAAGAAATTCAATTAATGAAACTGATATTTTTCAATTTCAAGAATTAACATATGATGGATATGATGAAAATACAATTGCCAAAATGGTAGAAGGAACATTTTTAAATAAAACAAAATATATAAATGCAATAAAAGAAGTTGCAGAAAAAACAAATGTTAGTCCATATTATTTGGTTGCTAGAATATTACAAGAACAAGGAAAAACTGGAACAGTTTTGACAAAAGGACAAGGATATGAAGGACAATATGAAGGATATTATAATGTTTTTAATATAGGAGCAACAGGTGGAACAAAAGCAAAAGTAATATTAAATGGATTAGCAAAAGCAAAAAAAGAAGGTTGGACAAGTTTAGTAAAGGCAATAAAAGGTGGAGCAAAATTTATAGCAAAAGATTACATTGCAAGAGGACAAAATACATTATATTTTCAAAAATTTGATGTAGAAAGTTCTGATAATAGTTTATATTATCATCAATATATGCAAAACATATTAGCTGCTCAAAAAGAAGGAGAAACATTAAGGAAAACTTATAATCAAGTAGATAGTTTAGATGGAAAATATACTTTTATTATACCTTTATATAACAACATGCCATCAGTAGTTAGTAAAAGACCTTCAACAACAAGTGCATCAAATGTATCAACAGATATAGTTAGAGTAAATGTTAATAAACAAATTACATTAAGAAAATCAGAAAATGGAACTGCAACAGGTGAATTCTTATATAAAGATGAAATTGTAACAAGAATAGAAAAAGCTACAGAAAAAGTAAATGGAACTTATTGGGATAAAGTAATAAAATCAAATGGCGTAACGGGATATGTAGCAAGACAAACATATGATGACGAAGAGTATAAATTATATTTAGTACCAATTAATTCAGAAAACAATAATGATAACAATAATACAAACAACAACACAAACAATAATAATACAAATAATAATGTTTCTAGTGATAAAGTAAAAATAAAAGATCAAGCAGTTGTAATAACACCTAATTCAAAAGTTTCTGACATAAAAAAAGTATTAGGAAACAATATAGTAATTAAAGATTTAAATGGAAAAGAATTATCAAATTCAGCAATTGCTGGTACAGGTTGTAGAATTGATGATAAATATACAGTTGCAATGCTAGGCGATATAAATGGAGATGGAGAAGTAAAGTCAACAGATTATATGCTAATTAAAAATTACATTATGGGAAAAACAAAATTTAAGGTAAGCCAAAAAATAGCAGCTGATTTAAATAAAGATGAAGAAGTAAAAGCAACAGATTATATGTTAGTTAAAAACTATATTATGGGTACATCTAAGATAACATTAAAATAAATAGAGAGGAGAGACAAAAGATGAAAAAAAATGTTAAAAAAATATTGTTTTTAATATTACTGTTTTTTGTAATATTATTCTATAATACAATTGTTAATGCTGCTTCATTTTCTGCTTCTGCATCTAAAACCACATTAACAAATGGAAGTACAGCAACTATTACAATAACTGCAAGTGATTGTGCCGGAAAGTTTTCAATAACTTCATCTGATAGTAATGTTGTATCAATTAGTAGTTCGTCAGAATGGGTTGAATCTGGTAGTAAATCAATAACTATAACTGCCAAAAAAGAGGGAACAGCAAAAATAACAGTAAAAGCTGCAGATGTTTCAGATTCTTCTGCTAATGTTGTATCTGGAAGTAAAAGTATTAGCATAATAGTAAAAGATACAACATCAAATAATAATTCAAATAGTAATAGCAACAATAGTAGTAATAATAGCAATAACAATAACAATAGTAGTAATAATAGCAATAACAATAACAATAGTGATAATAATGGTAACAGTAATAACAATAATAACAATTCTACACCAGCGGAGCCAATATTTACATCAACAAATGAAACTGTTTATGCAAAAAGTAAAGCAAATATTAGAAGTTCATACAGTACAAGTTCAACAAAAGTTGGGTCATTATCAGAAGGAGATAGTGTTACAAGAATTGGAATAGGAAATAATGGATGGAGCAAAATAACATATAATGGACAAACCGCATATGTAAGTACATCATTATTAACAAAAACAAAACCAGAAGAAAATAATAAAAACAATCAAACAACAGATAACACAACAGACAATTCTGAGGAAAATAATGATAAACCTGAAGAAATAATTTTACAATTAGATGAACTAAAAATAGAAAATTATGAGTTGACTCCAGAATTTTCTAAAGATATATATGAATATAAAGTAAAAATAGATGAAAATATAGAAAAATTAAATATTGAGCCTATATCAAATGATAAAGATATTACAATAGAAGTAAAAGGTAACGAGAATTTGAAAATAGGAGATAACTTAATAACTATTACATTAAAGAAAGATGGAGTAGAAGAAAAGGTATATAATATAACAGTTACAAAAAAAGAAAATGTAAAAGAAGAAACCGTAACAAAAATAAATCAAGATTTACTTAACCAAGAAATTGAACAAATAAATAGAAATCTAAAAATAAGACAATGGACAATAAGAGGTATAATAATATTTGTAACTATTTTGATAATAATAATTGTTATATTAAGATATATTACTGTAAGAAATGAAACAGAAGAATATTTTAATAATGATTATATAAATATCAGAGACAAATTTAATGAGTTAAATAATAATATTAATAATGAAAAAGATGATATAAAAATCAACAATAATGTTGAAGATAAAGATGAAAAAAACATTGATGAAGTAAAACAATCAAAAATACAAAATCAAAATCAAAATCAAAATGAAGATGCAGAAACTCAAATTCAAGAAGATGATGATGTAAAACCAAAAAGAAATAAAAGATCAAAAGGAAAACATTTTTAAACATAAAATTATATAACAAAAATATAACAATTAAACATAATTTATAAAATTATTGTAAAGTAGTAAAGATTATTACTACTTTACTTATATGCTATTATAGCTCAGTTGGTAGAGCAACAGATTCGTAACCTGTAGGTCGGCGGTTCGATTCCGCCTAATAGCTCCATTACACGTTTTCGTTGAACTGCTTAAAAGTATTGATAATACTGGAGTCTGCGAAAACCAAAAGTGAATATAGATTTCACAGATATAAGTCGATTAAATCGACTTAATTTTTGTATTTCTAAAACCCCAAGATTGTCTTGGGGTTCGGTAGAGCTTAAAAGGAATATAGAGCAAATCAATTAAAAGAAGACAAGTTGAGCGACCAAATGACAATAGAAGAAATAGACCCCTTAAAGGGGGAGCGACTGACAAGTGCAAAAGTCAGTCGCAAAGGCCACTTCAGTGGAAACCAGTAGAGAAGCCTTTTAGGCGTAAAGGAAAAACCACCAGCTAAGCTGGTGGAAATTTATTTCTCTATTTCCTAATATCTATGATATTTTTTTAGTTATCTTGTTTTTTTTTTCTAAACATGTTACAATATATTATGTTAAGTGCAAACTTTTTGGATAAAGTGGAAGGAGACGATATAATGAATCCAAATGAAGACGTACGGCATTTAGTACCAGCAAAAAATTGTACCTGTTCAATTGAAGCACCTCTGTTACAGCAAATTAAATTTTGCAACGATTGCCCTGGTAAATGCGAATTTTGCATCGACCATGGTAATCGAAACCCTAGAACTATGGATATACCTGCAATGGTTAAAGCTAGTATTGAAGCTACCGATTTTCAGGTTGTTGATGTTACCGGAGGAGAACCTTTGTTGCATTTCGATAAACTTATTTCCTTGCTTGAAGGAATCAGACCACATAAGCAAAAAATTATCTTGAATACCAATGGTTGCTTTTTAACACCAGAAAAGGTAGCAAGATTAAATGGTCTTGTGGATGAGCTGAGAATAGCTTTACACCACTATAAGGAATCTCTGAATGCAGAAACGATTGGATTACCAATTCGATTTGATAACATTCGAAATGCTTTGGAAGAAAAGCAATTTGAAACAACCTTTAATATGGTTGTAACCCAAAAGTGGATTGGCGATGATCATTTTGTTGAAAAGCTCATTGAGCTTTGCCATGAAATTCACATTGATGGATGCAGAATTTCTGAGGTAAAGTATATTGGTCTGAATCATGGGCATGAGGAATATGATAAAAACTGGGTAGCTCTGTACCCGTTTTTTGAAAAATTCAGCTTAATTGAACCTAAGAATTCAACGCAGTTAATTCAAACCGGATGTATTGATATTGTAAATTTCGATGGAGTTAAATTTCATCTGAAGAGACTGTGTGGTTATAAGTTAGAAGAATCTCTTTTTTACCCACATCCCACCTTTATGGTAATTTACTCAGACGGATTAACAGCACCTAACTGGATTTATGCCGACTTCAATTAATTATTAACCAATTTTGTGGTGGCTCGTTTAATTGAGCCACCACCTTTTCTTTCACAAAAAATTTAATAATATAGGTTTAAAATAGATATGTCACAAGTATATTAAAAAAATATTGAAAGAGAGTACCAAAAATGATATTGTTTAAATGACCAAAAATAAAGCTGATGAAACAACAACACATATAATTATGAAACAAAAGGAAAATCCTAATTATAGTAATAAAAATAATGTTTGGTATGCAGTTGTAGATAAAGCTGTATCGAGAGAAAAATCAGAAACTAGTATAGAATATACATATATAGAAAATCCTAATTTTATAAAATTAAGTGAAATACCATCTAATTATACTATAGAAGATGCAATAAAAGATGGATGTTTTGTTGAAAATAAAAATAAAGTAGTATCAAGTAATATTTATACTATTGATGAATTTATAAAAAAAGCAGAAAAAAAAGGAGAATGCTTTTATTAGGATTTATTCAAAATCTGATGAGAGTAGTACTATTGAAGATATAGAATATAAAGATGGAATTTTTATTTCCAATATTAAAAATTTAAAGGATAATACAATTAAAGTATATTCGTTTAATTATATGGAAAAAGGAAACAAGAATAAAAATAATTTAGTTAGATATTACTTTAAAGAGGCTGATGATGAAAAAAATAAAAAATGGTTTAAAGGTATACCAATAGTTACAATTTATCAAGAATAAAAAATGGCACACAATTTGTGCCATTTTTTTACCCATTAACTAGAGTTCTGCTTGATGCAGTTTTTTGGTAAGATTATGTAACTTGCATAATCTTATAATGAACATGGAAAATCTTTATCTTTGAAGTATTCTGATAATTCATATAAAAGTTTTTTATGTGGTTTCCACTCATAACAACATTTACGAATATCGTAAGAAGAAATACATTTCCTTTTTGGTGGTTCCCCTAATAATCCAGGTCGGAGCTCTTCTGATGGGATTAAAAGCTTTCCGCCAGTTGGTCTGTGTTTGTAATTAAGTTTACATCCATTTGGAGTAAGCAAAATACAATTATTTTTTCCATAGCCTGTATCTACAATAGGTGAATCTTGATTTCGTATTCTAAGAATATAAACCCCAAAATCCTCAAGTATCATTTCTCCATTTACAAAGTCAATGGAAATATATCCTTTTTCTAATTCCTTCTTCAAAAAATCAAAAGAAATTTCTTGAAAGTCATCAGGGCTAAAATGACAGCCACAGCGTTTACAACAGAGTCCACCACATTGGGCGCATGCTTTTTTATTCACATTTTTTAAGACTGAATAGTCTTTTTTTACACTCCGATAAGGTAACTTTGGAAACGTTAATTCTTCAATGTAGCTATAAAGTTGATTATCATTCATTTTGTAGTCCTCCAATTCATTATTTAATAACTATTTACATGTTTCGTAGTTATTATACCAAAATTTACATAAAATTACAAGTTTTATTTCCAATTAACAAGTCTTTATTGAATATATGGACTTCCATATTTTCTGTACATGCAAATACTACATTAAATTCTAGAATATAAATATCTATTAAATAACTGTTGTAATTTGCTAGAATTATGATATACTTTATTAAATTTATATAATAATGTAAATACATAGATGGATTTCACAAGTTTAATAGTTAGAGATATATAATGTGATATACGGATTTACATATATATTTAAATAATGATTTAGATAACAATAAAGAAGAAAATATAAGATAAAACAGTACACATATAGCAAAAAATATGTTAAAATACATTATAGATTAATTTTAAGGAGAGATTATATGGGCTTTTTTGATAAATTAAAAACAGGATTAAGCAAAACAAAAAATTCATTAGATGAAAAAATAAATGGAATATTTAGTACATTTAGAAAAGTAGATGAAGAATTTTTAGAAGAATTAGAAGAAATATTAATAATGTCAGATATTGGAATGGATACATCTGTAAGAATAATAGATAATTTAAGAAAAAAAATAAAAAGAGATAATATACAAGATGAAGAAGAAGTTAAAAAAGCATTAAGAGATGAAATAATGTCAATATTTGATGAAACTGATAGTAGTTTAAAATTAGATACAAAACCATCAGTAATATTAGTTGTTGGAGTAAATGGTGTAGGAAAAACAACCTCAATAGGTAAAATAGCAAATAGATTAGTAAAGAATGGAAAAAAGGTAGTAGTAGCAGCAGCAGATACATTTAGAGCAGCGGCAGTCGAACAACTAGAAATATGGGCAAAAAGATCAGGTTCAGAAATAGTAAAAAGAGAAGAAGGTGTAGACCCAGCATCTGTTGTATATGATGCAATAAAAATTACTAAAGAAAAAAATGCGGATATATTAATAGTAGATACTGCTGGTAGATTGCATAATAAAAAATACCTAATGGATGAATTAAATAAAATACAAAAAGTAATAAATAAAGAAATGCCTGATAGTGCAAAAGAAGTATTACTAGTAATTGATGGAACAACTGGACAAAATGCAATTTCACAGGTAAAAGCATTTAAAGAAGAAGCGGATATAACAGGATTAGTATTAACAAAATTAGATGGGACAGCAAAAGGTGGAGCTGTTATAGGAATTGTAGAAGAAAATAAAATACCGGTTAAATTTATTGGTGTTGGTGAAAAAATAGATGATATGGAAATATTTAATAAAGAAGACTTTGTAAATGCAATAATATAGGAGGAGATTATGGGAGAAGTAAAACAGGAAAATAATGTACAAAAAAAGAAAAATAAAACAAGAATGATATTAGTAATATTATTTTTAATAATATTTGCAATAGGAAATTATATATCATTAAGAGGAAGTTATTTAGAATATAAAGAATTAGGCGAAAATTATATTAATATATATCAAACTAATTTAAAGTGCAAATACATTATAATGGGAATAAATTTTGTATTTTTATACATAGTAATGTACTTTACCAATATTGGTATAAAAAAAGGGTTAAAAGAATTTTTTGATGAAGAAAAAAAGGAAATGCCTAAACTATTAAATAAATCGCTTTCTTTAGTAATTGCAGCAATAGGAAGTGTAGTAGTTTCAAATTTGTTGTTAAATAAAATATTACTTCTATCAAGCAATACATCATTTGGAATTACCGATCCAATATTTAATTTAGATATTTCTTATTATATGTTTATAAAGCCTATTATAGAATTTTTCATAATATACTTTATTGGTTTAATAATAGGATTAACAATTTATATGATATTATATTATATAATTGTTTTTAACATACATTTTGATGGAATAGATAGAAAAACATTAAAACAAAGCAAATTAATGAAAAAGGGAATAAGAAATTTAAAGTTAGTTACTATAGGGATAGCATTATTAACATTACTTAATACTCAAAATATTGTTTTACAAAAATTTATAACATTAGAAAATGATGTAGAATTAACAGGTGCAGGATTTACAGAGTCAACAGTTAAATTATGGGGATATAGAATATTTGCAGTTGTTATAGTTGCATCAATATTTACAGCTATAAAATATTTTAAACAATCAAACATGAAGAAAGTATTAATAAGTTTAGCTATTCTTCCAGTATATTTAGTTTCATTATTCTTTGTAATGGTAATATTTGATGCTATATTTGTAAATTCAAATGAACTAGATAAAGAAAAACAATATATTGCATATAATATAGATTATACAAAAAATGCATATGGAATAAATATAAAAGAAGAAAATTTAAATTATTCTGGAACAATTACTGTAGATGAAGTAGATAATAATGGAAATATTTTAAACAATATAACAATAATAAATACAGATGCAGTTGTAAAAGCATTAGAAGATAGTCAAACAAATACGGGATATTATACATATAGAAATGCAAACATAGGAAAATACAACATAGATGGAAAAGAAAAATTAGTATATCTTTCTCCTAGAGAAATTTCAAGTGGAGACAGAACTTATAATAATAAAACATATGAATATACACATGGTTATGGAGAAATAATAACATCTGCAAGCAAAAGTACAGAAACAGGAAATGTAGAATATGTTCAAAAAGCAACATCAAGCGATAAAATAAAAATTTCTCAACCTAGAATATATTTTGGATTAGAAACAGATGGAACAATAGTTACAAATACAAAAAACAAATCAGAATATGATTATACAGATGAAAGTGGAAAAGATTATGAATATTCATATAATGGAAAAGCAGGTTTAAGTTTAGGATTTTTAGATAGAATTGTACTTGCAATAAAAGAAGGAAACATAAATTTAGCGTTTTCTAATTCTATAACAAACGATAGTAAAATACTAATAAATAGAAATATAAGAGAAAGAGCAAAAAAAGCATTACCATATTTATTGTATGATGAAAATCCATATTCAGTAATAGATGATAATGGAAATATTATTTGGGTATTAGATGCATATACAGTATCTAGCGATTATCCATACTCATCTTATAGCAATATAGTTTATAATGGATCTAAACAAAAAATTAATTACATAAGAAATTCTGTAAAAGTATTAATAAATAGTTATGATGGAACTATGAAATTTTATATAACAGATAGAACAGATCCAATAGCTATGGCATATAGAAATACATATAAAACATTATTTGAAGATATAGATAGTAAGATACCAGAAGATGTATCAAAGAATTTTATATATCCACAATATTTATATAATATTCAATCAAAAATAATTACATTATATCATAATGTAAAACCAGATGTGTTATATAGAAGTGATGATATATGGGAACAAGCAAAATATAATACAACAATGCAAACAACAAAAGCAACAGGAACAGTACTTAATCCATATTACACAATGTTAAAAACAACAGATTCAGATAAAGATACATTAGGACTAGTTCAAACATTTACACCAAGTGGAAAACAAAATATAATATCATATTTAGTTGGATCATATGAAGATGGAACTAGTAAATTAAAACTATATAAATATGCATCAGACAATAATATATTAGGGCCAATGCAATTAGATACACAAATTAGTCAAGATGAAACAATTTCAAAAGAATTAGATGCATTAAATGTAACAGGAACAAAAATAACAAAACAAATGATTATAGTTCCAATACAAAGTACTCTTTTATATGTAGAACCAATATATCAAACAATGATTAATGAATCAGATGTACCAGTTCTTAAGAAAATTATTGTAGCATCAGGAAATAAAGTTGCAATTGGAAATAATATTAATGAAGCAATAAAAAATTTACTTTCACAATATGCTGTTGATATAGAAGTAGAAAACACAGATGACCTTCAAGGATTAATAGATGCAATTATAAAAGCTAATAATAATTTAACAGAATCAAATAAAAATAATGATTGGGAAATGATGGGATCTGATATTAAAAAGCTTCAAGGTTTAGTTAATTCATTGGAAAAATTACAAGAAGAAGAAAAGAAGAGTAAGAAAAACAGTAATACAACAAATAACACAGACACAAATGAGACTAATTCAATGATTGACGAGAATATTGTAGTTGATACAAATACAAGTAGATAAGAAATATTAAAAATAAAAACCTCTTAGAATTTATCTAAGAGGTTTTTTAAAATTATTTTTCTAATTTATGATATATTTTTTTACCTTTTTTTAATATAGCATATCCATCATTAAAATCATTTTCTGATAATTTATAAGAAACATCAGTTACTTTTTCGTCATTTAAAGAAATTCCACCTTGAGCAATTAAAGTTCTTGCTTGACCCTTTGATGGTGCAATACCTGTTAAAACAATAGCGTCAACAATAGAAATATCAATATTTTCTAATTTAGTAGAAGGCATATTATCTAAATTTCCTTGACCTTCAAATAATGCTAGTGAAGCTTGTTCAGCTTTTTTTGCTTCTTCTTCACCGTGAATTAATTTTGTTATTTCAAAAGCAGCTACTTTTTTTGCTTCATTTATTCTTTCATCATTATAAGATGTAAGTTCATTTATTTTATCCATAGGTAAGAATGTAAGTAATGATAAAACAGTTTTTATATCATCATCAGCAACGTTTCTCCAATATTGATAAAATTCATAAGGAGAAGTTTTTTCTGCATCAAGCCATAAAGCACCTTTCTCAGTTTTTCCCATTTTTTTACCTTCTTTAGTTGTAAGAAGTTTAAATGTTAAACCAAAAGAATCATCTTTACCAATTTTTCTTATAAGATCAACACCGCCTATGATATTAGACCATTGATCGTTTCCGCCCATTTCTAATTTACATCCATATTTATTGTACAAATATAAAAAGTCATAAGATTGCATAAGCATATATCCCATTTCAAAAAATGTAAGACCTGTATCTAATCTTTGTTTATAACAATCTGCTGCAAGCATTTTATTTACTGAGAATAAACTTCCTATTTCACGCATAAAATCAACATAATTTAAATCTAATATCCAATCAGCATTATTAACAATAATAGCTGCATTTTCACCTTCAAAACTTAAAAACTTAGCTATTTGTTTTTTTATTGATTCAACATTATGATTTATTTCTTCTTTAGATAGCATTTTTCTCATATCAGTTTTTCCTGATGGGTCACCTATAATAGCAGTACCACCACCAACTAATATGATTGGTTTGTGACCACATTTTTGCATATGAGAAGCAACCATTAAAGATATAAAGTGACCAATATGCAAACTATCAGCTGTTGGATCTATTCCTATGTAGAAAGGTACAGATTCCTTAGCAAATAATTCTTTGATTTCTTGAGGATGAGTCATTTGTTCAACATATCCTCTTTCATCTAATATATCAAATACATTTTTCATATATAAATCCTCCTAGTATAATTAATAAAAGTAGCCATATATATAATATGGCTATAATATAAAAATTAATCTAAATTTATTCCATTATTTCCAAATTTATTGTTATTTAAGTTTATATTTCCATTTTCTTGTTGAAATTGTTTAAATTCGTCATAATTTAAAAATCTACTTAAATTCTTTTCTGAAATACCTGTTTCAGAAGATATAGCTCCTAATGATTCTTCAAAACCATTTTCTTGTATATAATTTTTAAATGCAGAAAATTCTAAATTATCTTTTGCTGCACATTTAGGGCATACATTACTATCTGAAATATAGAAGTTACCACAACGATTACATTTACTAAATTCCATAAAAAATTCCTCCTAATATTTTATCTTTTGACATTATAATTTATAAATTTACAATATTGTACCATAAAACATATAAAATATAAAGTATTTTTTATAAATTACTATATTTTAATTTTCTAAAGCATTCATTATTTTTTCGTAACCTTCTATATAATGTTTTTTTAGGTTTATAGGTCGTAAAGAGTTATTTGTAAAACAATGTTTGGTTTGAGCTGTCATAACTAAATTAGAATTAGCTTTGTTAATTATTTCATAGTCAACAATCATTTTAACGCCTGTAAAGGTTGAAATTTTACTTTTTATAACAATTGTGTCTCCAAAGCTTACGTGATATTTGTATTTACAGTGAACTTCTAAAACAGGTATCATAATTCCATTATTTTCTAAAGTTTCATAAGGTAAATCGATTGCTTTTAAAAATTTACAACGAGCTTCTTCTAAGAATCTAATGTAGTTAGAATGGTGTACAATTCCCATTTTATCTGTTTCATAATAGTTTATAGTTCTTTCAAAAATATGTTCCAAAAAAATCGCTTCCTTATATTATATTTTATTAACCATATGTGATTATATAAAAATTAAAAAAACTTGTCAATTTATGTACAATAAAATCTTATAATGATATAATGTTTCGGGGAAGAAGGAGATATAATTGAAAAAAATAAATGGAACAATAATGCAGTATTTTGAATGGTATTTAAATTGTGAAAAAGGTTTATGGAATAAAGTAATAGAACAAGCTGATAAATTATCAAGAATTGGAGTTACAGCTTTGTGGTTACCTCCAGCTTATAAAGGAATTGGTGGAAAAAATGAAGTTGGATATGGTCCATATGATTTATATGATTTAGGAGAATTTGATCAACAGGGTTCTATTGCAACTAAATACGGAACAAAAGATGAGTATTTAGAAGCAATACAAGTTTTAAAACAAGCAGGTATAGAAAGTTATGCAGATATTGTTTTAAATCATAAAATGGGAGCAGATTTTTTTCAAATAATTAAAGCAAATAAAGTAGATTGGGCTAATCATAATATAGAAATTTCTCAAAATGAAACATTACAAGCAGCAACAAAATTTACGTTTCCAAATAGAAAAAATAAGTATTCAAATTTTAAATGGAATTGGACACACTTTGATGGAATTGATTATAATAATGCAACAGGTGAACACTCAATTTTTAAGTTTAAAGATAAAGAGTGGCAAAATGAAGTTGATGATGAAAACGGAAATTATGATTATTTAATGGGAGCAGACCTAGATTTTAATAATCAAGAAGTAGTTGAAGAATGTAAAAATTGGGGAAAATGGTATATGGATTTTACATATGTAGATGGTTTTAGATTGGATGCCTTAAAACATATTCCATCATCATTTTATAATGAATGGATGAAATATTTAAAAGAGTATAAAAAAAGAGATATATTCGCAGTTGGAGAATATTGGACAGGAGATGTAAAAAAATTACATAAATATATAACAGAAACAGAAGGACAAATTTCTTTATTTGATGTACCATTACATTATAATTTTTATACAGCGTCACAAGACCTCAATTATGATATGTCAAAATTATTAGACAATACATTATTAAAGGAAAATCCACTTAAAGCAGTAACATTTGTAGATAATCATGATACTCAACCAGGGCAAGCATTACAAAGCTTTATAGAACCATGGTTTAAACAAATTGCATATTCAATAATTTTATTAAAGAATGATGGATATCCATGTGTATTTTATGGTGATTATTATGGAATACCATATAGTAATATAGAAAAAATGGGTAAATTAGAAGATCTAATGATATTAAGAAAAGATAAGGCATATGGATTAGAACATGATTATTTTGATCACGATAGTGTAATAGGTTTTACTCGTGAAGGAGACGATGAACATATAAAATCTGGATTAGCAGTTATAGCGTCTAATAAAATAGATGGAGAAAAAAGAATGTACATAGGAGAAAAATTTGCAGGAGAAACTTTTATAGATGCATTAGGAAATTTTGAAGAAGAAGTTACAATTGATGAAGATGGATGCGGAGTATTTAAAGTAAAGAATAGAACTGTGTCTGTATGGGTAGAAAAGTAATTACTAAATTGACAAAATTATAAGAATTTCATATAATGAGTGTCAAATAAGGAGAAAGAAAATGTCAGATTTTGTTCATTTACATATACATAGTGAATTTAGTTTGCTAGATGGAGCTAATAGAATAAAAGATTTACCAGTAAGAGCAAAAGAGCTTGGAATGAATGCCATAGCTCTTACTGATCATGGAGTTATGTATGGTGTAATAGACTTTTATAAAGCTTGTAAAAAAGAGGGAATAAAGCCAATTATAGGATGTGAGGTATATGTAGCACCTAGGAGTAGATTTGATAAAGAACCAAATATAGACAACAAATATAATCATCTTATATTGCTTGCTAAAAATAATGAAGGGTATAAGAATTTAAGTAAATTAGTATCAATTGGATTTGTTGATGGATATTATTATAAACCACGTATTGATTTAGAAGTGCTAGAAAAATATCATGAAGGATTAATATGCTTAAGCGGATGTTTAGCGGGAAGTTTAAATCAGGCTTTATTAAATGGAAATAATGAAAAAGCAGAAGAAATAGCATTATGGCATAAAAAAGTTTTTGGAGAAGATTATTATATAGAAGTACAAAATAATGGGTTACAAGAACAAGTATTAGCAAATCAAAAATTAATTCAGTTAGCAAGAAAATTAGATATACCACTTGCTGCAACAAATGATGCTCATTATTTAAAAAGAGAAGATGCATATAATCATGAGGTATTACTTTGTATTCAAACAGGAAAAAGAATGAGTGATAGTGATAGAATGAGATTTGAAACAGACGAATTATATGTAAAATCTCCAGAAGAAATGTCAGAGTATTTTAGCAATTTTCCAGATGCAATAGAAAATACTGTAAAAATAGCAGAAAAATGTAATGTGGAATTTGAATTTGGGCATACTATTTTGCCAAATTATGATGTTCCACCAGAATTTGAAACTCATTATGATTATTTTAAAAAGTTATGTGATGATGGAATAAAAAATAGATATGGGGATAATCCATCTAAGGAAATATTAGAAAGAGCTGAATATGAATTAAGTATAATTAAAAAAATGGGATATGTTGATTATTTCTTAATAGTTTGGGACTTTATTTATTATGCAAAAACTCATGATATACCAGTAGGACCAGGACGTGGATCTGGTGCTGGATCAATAATTGCATATGCAATAGAAATAACAGATATTGACCCAATAAAATATGGTCTACTTTTTGAAAGATTTTTAAATCCGGAAAGAATAAGCATGCCTGATTTTGATGTTGATTTTTGTTATGAGCATAGGCAAGATGTAATAGACTATGTTTCTAGAAAATATGGACATGATCATGTTTCACAGATAATTACATTTGGAACTATGTCAGCTAGAATGGTAATAAGAGATGTAGCAAGAGTATTAGATTTTCCTTATTCGGAAGCGGACAAACTTGCAAAAATGATACCAAATGAATTGCATATAACAATAAAAAAGGCATTAGAACAAAACAAAGAATTAAATGACTTATATGAAAATGATGGAAATATTAAAAATTTATTAGACATAGCTATGGGATTAGAAGGAATGCCAAGGCAGGCATCTACGCATGCTTGTGGTATTGTTATAACAAAAGATCCTGTAGATACTTATGTGCCATTATATGTAAGAGATAATCAAATATCTACACAATATATAATGACAACATTAGAAGAATTAGGCCTATTAAAAATGGATTTTTTAGGACTTAGAACATTAACAGTTATAAAAGACACAATAGATTTAGTAAAACAAAATAGAGATATAGATGTAGAATTTGATAAAGATATGGCAGATCCTAAAGTATATAAATTATGGCAAGAAGGAAAAACATGTGGTATTTTCCAATTTGAATCACAAGGTATGACAAACTTTATGAAAGAATTAAAACCAGATTGTCTTGAAGATTTAATAGCTGGTGTTTCTTTATATAGACCTGGTCCTATGGATCAAATACCAAGATATATAAAAGGAAAATTGCATCCAGGTCATAATGAATATACACATCCAAGACTAGAGCCAATATTAAATGTTACATATGGTTGTATGGTTTATCAAGAACAAGTTATGCAAATAGTAAGAGATTTAGCTGGATATTCACTAGGAAGAGCAGACTTAGTAAGAAGAGCAATGGGAAAGAAAAAGCTGGATGTTATGGCAAAAGAAAGAGAGATCTTTATAAATGGTCAAGTAGATGAAAGTGGAAACATCATAGTACCAGGATGTGTAAGAAATGGTATAGATAAAGAATCTGCAAATAAAATATTTGATGAAATGGCTGAATTTGCAAAATATGCATTTAATAAATCTCATGCTGCGTGTTATGCTGTTGTGGCATATAGAACAGCGTACTTAAAGGCATATTATCCAGCAGAATTTATGGCTGCTACATTAAATAGTTTTTTAGGAAATTTAGATAAAATTCCTCAATATATAGATGAATGTAAGACATTGGGAATTGAAATATTAAAACCAGATATAAATAAAAGTAGTTCAAAATTTACTGTTGAAAATATAGATGGCGGACAAAAAATAGGAAAAATTAGATTTGGATTAGGCAGTATTAAAAATGTTGGGCTAGTACCAATTGATAGTATTATAAAAGAAAGAAATGAAAATGGTAAATTTAAAAGTTTTACAGATTTTTGTGAAAGAATTGCAGATGAAGCAGTTAATAAAAAATGTATAGAAAGTTTAATAAGAGCTGGTGCATTTCAAGAATTCCCAGAAAATAGAGCAACATTATTAGCATCTTTTGAAACAATAATTGATACAATTCAAAGTAGTAAGAAAAAGGGATTAGATGGACAAGTATCAATGTTTGATATTGGAAACAAAGAAGATGTGGAAAAAAACGATAAAATAAAATACACATATTACAATCAACAAGAGTTTACAGAAAAAGAATTATTATCTATGGAAAAAGAAATGTTAGGTATATATGTTTCAGGACATCCATTAGAAAAATTAAGAAATCAAATTGAACATGAAACAAATATAAATACCAAACAAATAAAAGAAATAGATGAAGAAATGTCAAAAGAAGAACAAACAGAAAAATTGCAATTTAAAGATGGACAAAATATTAAATATGCTGGAATAATAACATCTGTAAAGAAAAAATATACTAAAACAAATAAAATTATGGCATTTGTAACAGTAGAAGATTTATTTGGACAAGTAGAAATAATAGTATTTGAAAATGCATATTTATCTTCACAAAAAAGCTTAATAGAAGAAAATATTGTTTTGGTAGATGGTAGATTAAGTGTAAGAGAAAATGAAGAAACGAAAATTATTGCAAAACAAATTACAGATTTTGGAGTAAAAAAACACAAAGTTTTAATTTTTGATATAACAGATTTAGAAGAAGAAACAAAAGTAAAATTAAGAGGAGCTATTAAATATTTTTCTGGTGAGAAAAATAATATAAGTGTTCAAATAAAAATGGATAATGAATTTAAACCATGTGGAGCGATATTTGTAACAGATGAAATTCTAAAAGTATTTGAAGAAATTTTAGGAAAAGAAAGAGTTGAAATTAAAGAAGAATAAAAGAAGTACTTAAATTTTAAGTACTTCTTTTTATATCCATTCACCAAATTTTTTAATATAAAATTTCTTTGCAAATAATGCTACAATACAATAGATTACAGGAACTCCTAGTATAATTAATAAATCTTTTAATGCTAAAGATACTAATCCAATCATATGACCAAATGAAGTATAAGGAACTAATATTCCTATAATACTAAGTAAAATTGATGAAAAATAAACAACTTTATTAGCATTACTTTTAATAAATGGTGCTTTAGCAGTTCTAATTATATGCATACCCATAAGATTTGATACTATACTATAACTAAACCAAATTGTTTGAAATGTTGCAACATCTTTAATTTTAAATAAGAATAATACAGATGCAAAAACAATCATATCAAATGCGGAACTTAAAGGTCCCATAAATAACATGAATTTTTTTAAACTATTAACATCTAATCTTCTTGGTTTTTGCAAATATTCTTTATCAACATTATCAAAAGGTAAAGTTAATTGTCCAAAGTCATATAGCAATCCTTCAACTAATAATTGTATAGGTGTTTCTGGTAAGAATGGCAATAAAACACTTGCAATAATTACAGAAACAACTTCGCCAAAGTTAAAACTAATAGCCATTTTAATATATTTCATTAAATTTGCAAAAGTTCTTCTTCCTTCAGTTACACCATCTAATAAAACATTTAAATCTTTTTCAAGTAATATAATATCAGCAGATTCTTTGGCAATATCAACAGCTGTATCAACGGAAATACCAATGTCGGAATTTGTAAGAGAAGGACTATCATTTATTCCATCACCCATATATCCAACAACATTTCCAGAAACTTTTAAAAGTCTTACAATTCTTGCTTTTTGAATAGGAGAAAGTTTTGCAAAAATATTAGTTTTTCTTAAAAGTCTAATAACGCCAATATCTGCTAATTTGTCAATATCACTTCCTGTAACAATTCTTTTTGATGAAATACCAACTTTATTACACACACATCTAGTTACATCAGCATTATCACCAGTTAAAACGATAACTCTAATACCAGCTTTGTTTAATTTTTCTATTGATTCTTTGGCAGATTCTTTTGGCGGATCTAGAAATCCAATAAAACCAAGAAGAATCATATTTTTTTCATTATCAACACTAAATTCTTTTATATCATTAATATCATTTTTTTGACAAACTGCAATTACACGTAGACCTTCTTTATTTAGATTTTTAGTAATTTTTCTAATATTTTCTTTTATATCATTTGTTAATTTGGAAACTTCACCTTTATAGTCTACTAAAGTACAAATATTTAAGATTTCTTCAACTGCACCTTTTGTAATCATTTGAGCTTTATTTCCATCAGAAACAACAACAGAAAGACGTCTTCTTGTAAAATCAAATGGAATTTCATCAATTTTTTTATATATTTCTGTATATTTACTCATATCATTATTTAAAGCTCTGTGAATTACTGCTTCATCAATATTTCCCTTTAATCCGGTTTGAAAATATGAATTTAAAAATGCATGTTTTAGAACACGGATATCTTCATCGCCATTAATATCTAAATACTTTTCTAAAACAATTTTATCTTCTGTTAAAGTTCCTGTTTTATCTGTACATAAAATATTCATTCCACCAAAACTTTGAATAGAATCTAATCTTTTTACAATTGTTTTCTTTTTTGACATACGTACAGCACCTTTAGATAAACTAGAAGATAAAATAACAGGAAGAAGTAAAGGAGTTATACCAATTGCAATTGCAACTGCAAATGTAAATGCAGTTACAATGTCATGTTTCCAAAAGTTTAGTAAAAAAACAATAGGAATCATAACTAACATGAATTTGATTAATAATTTACTAATACTTTCAATGCCTTTTTGAAAATCAGTTTTTGGTTTACCAAGTGATAATGTGTGAGCAATTTTTCCAAAATAAGTATTATCAGCAGTTTTTATTACAACACATTTTGCACTACCGCTTAATACATTAGTCCCCATAAAACAAATTGTATCTAAATCTGATATACTATCAATATCGTCTGAAGTTATTTCTGTATCTGAAAGTTTTTTTACAGAATCAGACTCACCAGTTAAAGATGATTGGCTAACATATAAATCTTTAGATTCTAAAACTCTTAAGTCAGCAGGAATCATATCACCTGCAGAAAGAACAACAATATCACCAATAGTTATTTCTTTTATTGGTAAATTTACTTTTTTACCATCTCTAAGAACTGTTGTAGTAGTCGCAACTAATTCTTTTAGTTTTTCAGCGGCTTTATTTGATCTATATTCTTCAAAAAATTCTAGGAAAGTACTTACTGTAACTAAAAGAATAATAACTAAAATATTTGCAAAGCTTGGATTTTCCGGTAAAATTACATCTGTATATATTAATAAAAAAGATATACCTATTAAAATGCTATTAAAAGGGCTAAATAAACTTTGTAAAAAATAATTATACCATTTTTTAGGTTTACCCTGTGAAATTTCATTTAAACCATATTTAGAGATTTTTTCTTTGGCAATATTCTGTGTAAGACCATCTAAATTAACATTATAATTTCTTATAAAATTTTCTTTTGGTAATGTAGCTTCATTACCATATAATTTGACAACATCAACTTCTTCTTTTTTTACATTATTAGACATTATTAATTCCTTCTTTCGTAAATTTAATTTTGTAAATATTTTAATTCTTTAAAATTATACCACTATATTTTTATTATGAAACAATTATTATAAATTTATTGTATTTTTTTTAAAATAATAATATAATAACAACGGTTTTAAAGGAGGAAATATAATGGAAAGAATAAGAGTTGCTGGTATTTTACCAATAGAAAATGGATTCGCATTTATGCATAGAGTTGGAGTAAAAAATCATCCAATAGGGGATTATTATACTTTTCCAGGAGGAGGAAGAGAAGGTAATGAAACTTTAGAAGATGGAACTAAAAGAGAAATAAAAGAAGAATTTGGAATAGATGTAGAAGTTGTAAAACAATTGTATAGTTTGGAAAATGGTGAAGTAAATAAAAAAGAATATTTTTATTTATGCAAATATATAGGAGGAAAATTTGGTACTGGAGATGGACCAGAATTTTCTAATGATCCTAAATATGCAGACAGAGGACAATATATTCCAGAAATAATAGACAGAAGAGATATAAAAAAAATAACTCTTCTACCAACAGAAATTAGAGATAAATTTGTAGAAGATGTGAAAAATAATAAATTTTAATTTTAAAAACTTAATAATATTTTTATAAAATTAGTTGACAATGTAATAAAGATTGTGCTAATATATAATGTGTTATGACAAAGATAACACATTGTTATGCGGATGTGGCGGAACTGGCAGACGCGCTGGTCTTAGGAACCAGTGCCAACGGCGTGGAGGTTCGAGTCCTCTCATCCGCACCAATGACGTATCTGTTCGAACTAATAAAACAGATAGATACAAAAATCAATCAGAAAATAAATCTGGTTGATTTTTTCGTTGCCCTTATTAAGATGAAAAAAGTAAAGTTAGATAGTGATGTGGCAAAATTATTCAAGTATGAAACTAATAATTTACATTATTAAAAAAGCAATATAGAGAAAATTGACATTGCTAAACTAAAGTGGCTACTTTATTTTGGCAAGTAATTGAATCGTAAAAACTCTCTATTGTCAAAAAAGATGATAGAGAGTTTTTGATATTTCTTATATTTTTGGTATATACTTTTTTTAATGATATGCTAAAATGTATATACAGTTGATTATATAAAAAGTTATAAGAATAAAAAAAGAGCTGGATTATAATTATTTTCCAGCTCTCTTTTCTTAATTGTTGGTATTTTCCACAGTAATTTCCACAATCTCATCATTGAGGTATCGACAAAAATTACCATTTTCACTGATATATGGTGCAAAATAAGCATACCCGTATCCAGTATTTCCAAGATCAGAAGATGTACTAAACATATAGTATACAACTCGAGTGTCTATACTATAGGCTAAGTATTCTTTCCCTTCGATAGCCTTAAAGTTTGACATCTCAGCTGCTGCATCATCTGAAGCATTAGATGTTGTACTACATGCTGTTAATGAGCACATCAATAGTGCACCTATTACCAGTAAAATAAATGTCCGTTTCTTCATGTTTAATTCCTCCAATAATCTAAATAATGTATGGACTACGCCATATACATATAATATAACACAATTTGCATATTTTTGCAAATTTACATACATTCTTTCATATTAAGGTATGTCAAATGAGACATAGTTTTTTGACAATCTAAAAATATAATAGAGATTACAAATTAATACAAGAGAAAGAAAGATGAATAGAAATAGGAATTACACATCACAGATGTTTGCAAAGATATATTTAAAAATATTGCTATTATTAAATCTTACTTATTTTACATAAGATTACAAACTTTTTTACAAAAAATCTATTAACACTTGACAGTTTACAATAATAAATATAAAATAGAATAGGAAGAAATATATTAAAATAATAATTTTAAATTTATATATTTATTCGAACATTGAAAATTTAATAAGAAAGAGGTGTATGATTATGAATATTTTAATCATAATTGCCACTGTCTTAATCTCATTAGCAATAGGCGTACCAGTAGGAATGACATTAAGAAAAAAAATTGCTGAATCTAAAATAGAAGGTGCTGAAAAAGAAGCTAAAAGATTAATTGATTTAGCTAAAATCGAAGCAGAGAATATGAAAAAAGAAGAAATATTTAAAGCTAAAGAAGAAATCATGAATAGTAGAAAAGAATTAGATCAAGAGATTAAAGAAAGAAGAGGCGAAATACAAAAACAGGAAGCTAGAATTATTCAAAAAGAAGAAAATTTAGAAAGACGTTCTGAAAATTTTGAAAAAAAAGAAAGACAAATTGAACAAACAAGACAAGACCTTGATATAAGAAGTCAAGAGTTAGAAAGTTTATACGAAAAAGAAATGGAAGAACTACAAAGAATAACTGGCTTAACAAAAGAAGCTGCAAAGGAAAGATTATTAACAGAAATTGAAAGACAAATAACAAGTGAAAAAGCAACTATAATTAGAGACTTAGATCAAAAAGCAAAAGAAGAGGCTGGCAAAAATGCAAAAGAATTGATTACATATGCAATTCAAAAATGTGCAGCAGATCATTCACAAGAAACTACAGTATCAATAGTATCTCTTCCAAATGATGATATGAAAGGAAGAATTATTGGTAGAGAAGGTAGAAATATTAAGGCGTTAGAAACACTTACGGGAATAGATTTAATAATTGATGATACACCAGAAGCTGTAATTTTATCAGGTTTTGATCCATTAAGAAGAGAAGTTGCTAAAATTGCTCTAGAAAAATTAATAGATGATGGAAGAATTCATCCAGCCAAAATTGAAGAAATGGTAGAAAAGGCTAAAGAAGAAGTAGAAGCAACAATTAAAGCAGAAGGAGAAAGAGCAGTATTAGAAACAGGAGTAAATGGTTTACATCCAGATGTTATAAAATTGATTGGTAAATTAAAATATAGGACAAGTTATGGACAAAATGTTTTAAACCATTCAATAGAAGTATCAAACTTAGCAAGAATTATGGCAGAAGAATTAGGATTAGATCCAAAATTAGCTAGAAGAGCTGGGCTTTTACATGATATAGGAAAAGCATTAGACCATGATATGGAAGGAACACACGTAGAAATAGGTGTTGATATACTTAAAAAGTATAAAGAAAATCCAATAGTAATAAATGCTGTTGAAGCACATCATGGAGATGTGGAACCACAAACATTAGAAGCAGTTTTAGTACAAGCTGCAGATGCTATATCAGCTTCAAGACCAGGTGCTAGAAGAGAAACTTTAGAAACATATATTAGAAGATTACAAAATTTAGAAGAAATAGCAGATTCTTTTGAAGGAGTTGAAAAATCTTTTGCTATACAAGCTGGACGTGAAGTTAGAATAGTAGTAAAACCAGATGAAGTAAATGATGATAAAATGACAATACTAGCTAGAGATGTAGCTAAAAAGATTGAAAATGAAATGGATTATCCAGGACAAATAAAAGTAAATGTTATTAGAGAATCAAGAGCAATAGATTATGCAAAATAAAAAAGATTGTGACTTTATAAGTCACAATCTTTTTTTGCTATATAGAAAGAAATTTTTTAAGATTATCAAAAGAAATAAAAATAAAATCCTCTTTTTGAATCTTATTAAATAACTTTCTTGCTAAGTTTGTTGGAGCTTCATAAAAGCTACAACGTTTTGCAACAACTTCTTCCTTATCAAAATCGTATTCGAATTCTTGATATAACTCTATGTCATCATAATTCAAATTTGCTATACAATTCCGTAAAGAATCAAATCCAACTTCTTCTAAAAGTAAGTTGGTCTTTACTAAAACTAGTAAATTTTTGCTTTCATTTTTTTGCATAGAAAGTCCTCCTTTGCAAATAAAAAATCAATAGGTTATATTTATATTAACATAAAACAATAAAAAATACAAGCTTGATTAAATTTGAAATATATAGTATGATAACGTAAATTGAATAGAAAGAAGGAAATAAGTTGAAAATTTTAGCTATTGGAGATATCGTTGGAGATATAGGTGTAAAAAAGGTAAAATCAATATTAGAGGACTTAAAAAAACAAGAAAATATAGATTTTGTTATAACAAATGGAGAAAATGCAGCAGAAGGTATGGGAATAACAGAAAAGAATTTTAATGATTTAATAAGTGCAGGTACTGATGTTGTAACAATGGGAAATCATACTTGGGGAAAAAAGGATATATTTAAATTTATAGATAATCCAAAATTAATAAGACCAGCAAATTATCCTAAAGATGTTGTAGGAAAAGGTTTTAATATATATGAATGCAAAGGAAAAAAGATTGCGGTTATAAATTTAATTGGTAGAGTTGATATGGGAGTTTTATCAGAAAATCCATTTTTAAAAGCAAAAGAGATAATATCTAATATAAAAAATAAAGCTGATATAATAATAATAGATTTTCATGCAGAAGCAACAGCAGAAAAAATTGCTATGGGATATTATTTAGATGGAAAAATAACAGCAATGTTTGGTACACATACACATGTACAAACATCAGATGAAAAAATATTACCAAATGGAACAGGTTATATAACAGATATTGGGATGACAGGTCCTGAAAATTCTGTTATCGGAATGGATATAAGTGCATCAATAAAAAGATTTGAAACAACACTACCAGAAAGATATAGAATAGCTGTAGGTAAAAGTATGTTTAATGGATGTATTTTTGAAATTAATGATGAAACAAACAAAGTTGAAAATATTAAAAGAGTAAGATTATAAGCAATATTGTATTAAATAAAGATATAATAAAAACTTAAATTATTATTTGTCGAAAATAATTGAAAATGTACGATGAAAAATGTAAAAAATTTCCAAAAAAGGCTAGACATATTTTTCCATATATTGTAAAATACGAAATGCAAAAAGAAGTTGCAATAAAAATTTAATATTATAGGAGGCAAAAGAAAATGGAAATTTTAAAAATTTCATCAAAATCAAACCCAAATTCAGTAGCAGGAGCTATTGCAGGTTTGGTTAAAGAATCACAAAAAGCAGAAATGCAAGCAATTGGAGCTGGAGCTCTAAATCAAGCAGTAAAAGCAGTAGCTATAGCAAGAGGTTTTGTAGCACCGGCTGGAGTAGATTTAGTATGTATACCTGCATTTGCAGAAGTAGAAGTAGAGGGGGAAGATAGAACAGGTATAAAACTTATAGTAGAATCTAGAAAATAATTTTTAATATAAATTGGGGGCAATTCACATTAAAACAATAATGTGGTTGTCTTTTTTTATATATTATGAAAGTTATGCAACTTTCATAATATATAAAATTACACTCTACAGAAAATTTATTTTATAAATTTGTTTTAAAAAATCTTGAAAAAAATATTAGTTTAATGTATTATTACTTTGTAAAAAAGAGGTGAAATATGAAAAATAATTTTTTTAAATATATATTCTTAGTATTTATTATAATTATAATAATATTTGCTGTATATAAAATAAAAAATAATGATTCTGGAACAAAAGGAATTGACCAAGAACAAACAAGTAATCAAGAAAAAAGTAAAGAACTTAACTTATCAATTTCTCAACTTGACAATATAAATCCTATTATAAGTAAAAATAGAAATGTGCAAGAAATATCCAAATTGATATTTGACCCATTAATAAATATTACAGAAGATTTTAAAGCAGAGGGAGCATTAGCAACAGAATGGGCAAAAACAGCAGATAATACATATATAATAAAATTAAGAGAAAATGTTAATTGGTCAAATGGAAAGCAATTTACAGCTGATGATGTTAGATTTACAATAGATAGGTTAAAAGATACAAGTTCAATTTATTCCTATAACGTACAATATGTATCAGGAGTCGAAGTTGTAGATAAAAATACAGTAAAAATAAAATTAGATAGAAATGTACCGTTTTTTGAATACAATTTAACATTTCCAATAATAAGCAAGGACTATTTTGAAGGAGAAGACTTTTTAAATACAGATAAAAATAAAAAAATAGTTGGAACAGGTATGTATAAAATATCTGATGTACAAGATAAAATGATTGTATTAGAACAAAATTCAAATTGGTGGAAAAAAGAAAATTTATTTTTACAAAAAATTTCTGTGAATTTATATTCATCAATGGGAGAAGTATATAATGCATTTAAATTAGGAAGTGTAGATTTTATAAGTACGACTAATGCAAACTTTCAAAATTATGTAGGAACAATAGGATATAATTATAAAGAAATAAAAAATAGAGAGCATACTTTTATTGCATTTAATATGCAAAATAATGCATTATCAGACATAGAAGTAAGACAAGCAATTGCGTATTCAATAGATAAACAAAATATAGTTTCAAATATATTTGCAGATAAAGCCTATACATCTTCATATCCACTTGATTTTGGAAGTTGGTTATATAAAGATACAAAATTAGGATACGAGTACAACACGGATAATGCAAAACAGATTTTAGTTGATAATGGATGGAATTATAAAAATAGTTATTGGCAAAAAAATATTGATGGAAAAAATCAAAAATTATCATTTAATTTAGTGGTTAAGGCAAGTAATTCAAATGGTATTTCAATTGCTGAAAATATAAAAAATCAGTTAGATAATCAAGGAATTAGAATAACAATAATAAAAGCAAATGAAGATCAATATAATAATTATTTACAAAACAAAAATTATGATATGATAATAAGTACTATGTATATGTCTGTAAATCCAGATTTAACAACATTTTTTGGTGATAATAACTTAGCTAATTATAATAATGAAGAAACAGCTAAAATTATGCAAGAATTAAATAATATAACAGATGAAAAATTATTAAAAGAAAAATTTGCAAGACTAGAAGAAGTATATAAAAATGATATACCATATGTTAGCATATGTACAGGAAAAACCATGGTATTATTTAGTGATAATTTAACAGGAGACATAAATTCTAATTGGTTTAATTTATATAACAATATAAAATCATGGTACAAATAATTTTTTATAAAAAAGTATTGACAAAACAAAAATTTGGTATATAATACAGATACCAAACAAAAGTTTAATGTTAGGAGGAAAAAACATGGGAGAAAATACAGAAAAAAAGAAAGCACTAGAAATGGCAATGAGCCAAATAGAAAAACAATTTGGAAAAGGTTCAGTAATGAAATTAGGAGAATTTAAAACAATGGAAGTAGAAGCAATACCTACTGGAGCATTGAGTTTAGATATAGCATTAGGTATAGGTGGTGTACCTAGAGGAAGAATTATAGAAGTATTTGGACCAGAATCATCTGGTAAAACAACACTTGCATTACATGTAATAGCAGAAGCACAAAAAATGGGTGGAGAAGCAGCATTTATAGATGCAGAGCATGCCTTAGATCCAGTATATGCAAAAAAATTAGGAGTAGATATAGATAATTTAATAGTATCTCAACCAGATACAGGAGAACAAGCATTAGAAATAACAGAAGCATTAGTTAGAAGTGGTGCATTAGATGTAATAGTAGTAGACTCTGTTGCTGCATTAGTACCAAAAGCAGAAATAGATGGTGATATGGGAGATTCTCATATGGGACTACAAGCAAGACTTATGTCACAAGCTTTAAGAAAATTGGCAGGAGCTATTAACAAATCAAAAACTGTTATTATATTTATAAACCAATTAAGAGAAAAAATTGGAGTAATGTTTGGAAACCCAGAAACAACAACAGGTGGTAGAGCTCTTAAATTCTATGCATCTGTAAGACTTGATATAAGAAAAATAGAAAATATAAAACAAGATGGAGAAGTAAAAGGAAATAGAGTAAGAGTTAAAGTTATAAAAAATAAAGTTGCTCCACCATTTAGAGAGGCAGAATTTGATATAGTATATGGAGAAGGAATTTCAAAAGCAGGGAATATATTAGATATGGCTGTTAATCTAGATATTATTGAAAAAAGTGGATCTTGGTTTAGCTATAATGGAGATAGAATCGGTCAAGGTAGAGAAAATGTTAAAAAATATTTAAAAGAAAATCCAGAAATTTTGGCAGAAGTTGAAAATAAAGTTAGAGATAATTTTGCAAAAGCTTTTGAACAAAGTTTAGGAGAAGAAATACAGGAAGACGAAGATGATACTGAAGAATAAGATAAAATTTTAATGTATGAGACCAAAAGAAGGATAGAATTTGTTTTTATAACAGATTTTATCCTTTTACTTTAGCATTTTTACCCCAAATTAAAATTTATATCTTTTAAAACATAATTTAAAATAGAAATTAAGACTTTTTAAATTCATTAAATTTTATTCTTGATATTTTAAGCTTAATATAGTAAAATTAGTACCAGAAAGAAGGAAGATATGTATACAATAGAAGAATTTGACAAAGAAAAAACAAAAGTATTAAAGTACATAATGTTTAAAAAAAGAACAGAATATGAAGTGAGAAAAAAATTTTCAAGTACAATTGATAATGAGATGTTAGATGATATTATAGACTATTTAAAAGAAGCAAAATATATAAATGATGAAGAATACATAAAAAAATTAGTTTACGAATTTATAAATCTAAAGAATTTATCAATTAGAGAAATTGAATATAAATTAATTTCAAAAGGAATTAATAGAAATATAATAGAAGATTATATTTACAACAATAGAGATGATTTAGAAGAATACGAAATAAAATCTGCTAAAAATATTATAAATAAAAAATCAAGTTCTATGGAAATAGAAGAAATAAAACAATATTTATTAAAAAAAGGATATAAATCTGAAAATATAAAAGAAGCTTTAGAAGGAGAAGAAGATGCCTAATATATTAACACTAGAAACAAATAAATATGCAATAAAAATAGATAACTTTGAAGGCCCATTGGATTTATTATGTCATTTAATAGACAAAAACAAAATGGACATATATGATATAAATTTAAGCGAAATAACAGATCAGTACATACAATTTATAAAACAAATGGAAGAAGAAAACTTAGAGATTACTAGTGAGTTTTTAGTTATGGCAACAACACTTTTGTATATTAAATCAAAAAATTTATTACCAAAACAAGATGTTGAGGAAGAAGAAGTTTCTGAAGAGGAATTAATTAGAAGAATTATAGAATATAAAAAATATAAAGAAATAACAAAAAAACTAAGAGAGAATTTTCAGATTTATTCAGATAGAATATATAAATTACAAGAAGAAATAGAACTACCAAAACAAAAATTAGAAAAAGATTATGACAATAAACTTATACCAGAATTATATAGTAATATAATTAAAAGAAATGAAGAAAAAGTAAATGTAAATGCTCAAAATATTGAAAAAATAGCTATAACAGATACATATACAGTAGCAAGTAAAGTAAAAGAAATGCTAAGAGTTTTAGTAAAAAGTAAAAAATTTGTATTTAACAAAATGTTTTCAATAAAAAAACATAATAAACAAGAAGTAGTAACAGCTTTTTCTGGATTATTAGAATTATCTAGAAGAAGTAAAGTTGTAACAGTTCAAGAAGAATTATTTTCTGATATCTTAGTAGAAAAAAATAATAAAAATCAAGATTAAAAAAATAAAAAGAGGAAAAAATAATATTAAAGCTTCTAAGGGGGCGATAATATTGTTTTTTTTATTATTAATTATAGTTTTACTAACACTATTACTTTTAATTGCTTTTTCAAGAATAAAAATAAATATTAAAAATATTAAATTCACATCATATAAAGTAGAAGAAAGGCATTTACAAGAAAATTATGATATAGAAGTTAAACTATATGTATTAAAGTTTTTAAGAATATTAAAAATAAATATTACAAAAGAAAAACTTGAAAAATTGAAATTAGAAAATAAAATAAAAAAATTAGAGAAAAAATTAATACTAAAAGATGTAAAATTTGATGTAAATGTATTTGATGTTTTAAAAAACTTAAAAATAATTTTTGAAGAATTGAATTTAAAAGTAGAAATAGGTACAGAAAATTCAGCACTTACATCAATAATATTTGGAATAATATCTGGCATAATACCCATCATGTTAAGAAATCAAATAAAAAATATAGAAAAACAAAAAATAGATATAAAACCAATTTATTTGAATCAAAATTTATTAAATATAGAATTAAACTGTATATTTAATATAAAAATGATACATATTATTTATGTAATGTATATTTTAAATAAAAAAAGGAGAGATGAGAAATATGTCAGAACATCCAATAGAAGGTCTTATGGTTACAGCTATGAATAGTATTCAAGATATGGTAGATGTGAATACTATTATAGGAGAGCCTATAGAAACTTCAAATAATATTATAATAATTCCTATATCTAAAGTATCTTTTGGTTTTGCAGCAGGTGGTAGCGAGTTTAAAGGTGAAACAATAGATGAATATAAAAAGAGAGATAAAGAAGAATCGATTCAATATAAATTACCATTTGGTGGAGGAAGTGGTGCTCGGTGTTACAATAAATCCTATAGCATTTTTAGTGGTACAAGCAAATAATGTAAGATTACTACCTGTAAATCATTCATCATCATTTGACAAAATATTAGATTATATACCAGATTTATTAGATAAGACAAATAATATGATGAATAAATGTATACAAAACAAAAAAGCTACAAGTGAACAATTAATAAAAGAAATTAAAAAGAATACTGCAAAAGCAACAGAAAACAAAAAAGATGCTAGACCAAAAAAAGAACCGATAAAACCTAAAAAAGATGAATCATATGAATTCGAATATGATGAAACATTTGATAATAATATAGAAAATGAGTATGAAGAGGATGAATAAATCCTCTTTATATTTTTATTTTTTGTAGACTGTACAAAAACATTGTGTTATAATTTCTTTACTAATAGAAAAGGAGAGCAAAAGTGAAAAAATTTATAAAGAAATTATATAGCAATGTATTAAAAAATCCATATGTAATATTGTTTAGTGTAACATTTTTAATAATGATACCATACATTTTTTCAAATAAGTATATAAAAGGAAATGATACAGACTTTCATATGAGTAATATATTTTCAATATATACAAGTATAAAACAAGGAACATTATCAAATATACTACCTATAATAGCACATGATTTTGGATATGCTTCAAGGATTTTTTATCCTAGACTAGCACATTTTTCTACGGCATTAATTACATTAGTACTTAATGGAAATGTTATATGGGGATTAAAGATAATTCATTTTATCGTATATTTTTTGTCTGCTGTTATGATGTATAAATTGGTAAATAAAATATTTAAAAATAAATTTTCTGCATTAATATCTGCAATATTTTACTTATCTTTTCCATATATGCTAACAGAAGTTTTTGTAAGAGATTCATTAGCAGAGTCATTGATATTTATTTTTATGCCAATGATAATGTTGGGAATATACGAACTGTTTTATGGTGATAAAAAATATTTTTATTTATGGTTTATATTAGGATATGTAGGAATAATTAATTCGCATTTAGTTTTAGCTGTTTATTTTACTGCATTTATATTTATATATTTATTATTAAATATTAAAAAAGTATTTAAAAAAGAAAATATAAAATTGTTGGTGTTTTCATCAATAATAATATTACTATTAACAGCAACATTTACTGTTCCTATTTTACAACATAAGTCATTAAAAATTTATACTGTTTTTGAAGGTGACAGTATGACTAATAGAGGGACAATAGTAAATTCTGCAATGGGAATAAAAGACTTTTTCAAACAAGAACCTTGTGGCAAGTTTTCTAATATAACATATTATTTGAACATATTAGGGGTTATATTAGCTATTGGAACGATTTTGTTTAATAAAAAAATATTTAAAGAAATAGAACAAAAAAACTTTTTTAAATTTATATTATTTGCAACTATTATATGTACATTTTTAATGTCAAAATTGTGTCCATGGATAATCTTGCCAAAAACATTTGTAATGATACAATTTGCTTGGAGATTAGAATCTGTTTTGTTATTATGCTTAAGTATATTAGCAGGACTTGCTTTTAAGAATTTTAATAGAAAAATTGAAAAAATAATAATATTAATAATAGTCTTATTATTTAATGGCTATACAGTATATAATGCTTATAATTTTGACATATTTGAAAATAGAAATATGAATGATATTGATGTTTCTATATCTGGTATGGGATGGGAAAGAGAATATTTGCCAATGGCAACTCAAAAAAATAAAAAATATTTTGATAAAAGAAATAATGATATTTTAGTTATAAGTGGAAATGCTAAAATTTCTATGTTAGAAAATAATACACCATCTTTAAAAGCAGAAATAACCAATTGTAAAGATGAAACAGTTATTGAATTACCTAGAATTTATTATTTAGGATATGAGGCTATATTAACTGAAAATGGTAATGCTAAAAATTTAGATTTATATATGAATGATAAAGGATTTGTAGAAACAAAAATTAATTCAAATGGAACATTAGTGTTAAGATATAAAGGAACCAAAGAAATGCAATTAGCAAATATTGTGTCTTATATAACTTTATTTGGAATATTAGGATATTTATTGGTAGGTTATATAAAAAAGAAAAAGATGAGAAATACATAATAAAAAGAGAATAGTAAATATCATTATTATTTGGTAGTTACTATTCTTTTTTATATTATACAGAAATTTTATATACTTAAAGTAGCTCCTTGAATTAAAATACCTATATTATCATTATAAATTTCATTAAATTGAGAAATTGGTAAAGGATTTTCTCCTAAACCCGCTTCAATTGTAAATCCAGGTCTTCTATATTGTTGTATAAACCAATCTTTATAACCAGCGAAACTAGAATTATAAGGAGTATCAGCTAAAACATAACCACTTGAATTTGCAAATGCTGTTCCAATTGCTAAACTATTTTGAGGTGTATAGTTCTGAAATTGCCAATAAATTTCCTTTCCTTGAGTATGATAAGCTAAAACTAATTTAAAGTTATTTAAAAGAGTAAAATTATATAAAACAAGTGCTTCTGGCTCTGTTAATGGTCCATAACCAACAAAATCTCTTGGAGCAGGAGAAATATAGCCTTGAGAATATTTTATTTCTCGTGCATTTTCCCATCCTGCAGGAAATTGTAAATTTAAGTCCACACCTGTGGATTTTAAAATATAGCAACCACGAAATTAATTTAATAAAATGCAGTAATCATCTATATTACAGAGTATTTCAATTTGATTGAAGTATTCTGTTTTTTTAGTGGATTTTTACGGCTAGAATTGGAGTAGTATATGAAAGAAAATCAAGAAAAGGTTGGATATTATTCTGTAATTCCTGCAACTGTTTTATATAATAAGGAACTAAAAGCAAATGAGAAGTTGCTATATGCAATAATAACATCTCTTGCTTGTAAAGAAGGTTATTGCTTTGCATCTAATAAATATTTAGCAGAAAAATTAGATGTAAATCCTAAAACGATTTCAAGTTGGATTTGTGATTTAAAGAATAAAAATTTTATAGTTGTTGAACTAATTAGAAATAAAAATAATCAAATAATCCAAAGAAAAATTTATATAAATGATGTACCGTATCCATTAAATAATGTATACCAGTATCAATCAAAAAATGGACAGGCTATACATCAAAAAGTGGAAGATAATAATATAAAAAATAATATTAAAAATAATAATAAAGTAAATAGAATAAATATTTCTAATTATACAAATCAAAGAGAATATTCTGAGGAATTTTTTAATAGTTTATATGCAAATTTTAACATGTAAAAGTAAAATTACTTGCTAAAAAATTAACAACATTAGCTATTAAAAATTTATAAAATATATCTCCCAGCGGGTTAAAAAGGTATTAGGAGAAAATCTCCTAAACAGCTAAAAGGGTGTCAAAACACCAAGCTGGCGAATATTGGGCACTAAAAAATGCCAAGAATATTTGTATAAAAAATTATTTATAAATTTTTTAATTTCCTTTTTTCAATTTTAGATAATGTAATTGCAAAAAATAGATAATTTTGATAAAATAATTTTGATTTATAAAAATATAAAAATCGGAGGTAAGTAATGTATAAACTTATAGCAACTGATTTAGATGGAACATTAGTAACAGATGACAAAAATTTGACAGATAGAACTATAGAAAATGTAAAAAAGGCATTAAAGAAAAATGTAAAAATAATGATTTCAAGTGCAAGAGCTTTTTATAGACTAGAAAGATATATTGACGAATTAGATTTAAGAAGAGAAAACCAATATACAATTTGTTTTAATGGTGCAATGATTGTTGAAAATATTACTGGTGAAGTTCTATATTCAAAAAATCTAGATAAACAGGAAGTAAATGAATTAATAAGCTTAGGAAAACAATTAAATGTTCCAATTATGTTATATTCCAAAAATGCACATTGTGCAGAAGAAATACCAGAAGTTATACAGAAGAATAAAAATTCTAAAGGGTTGAATCTAAAAATTGAAAATTTTAATAAACTAGATTTTGATAAAGAAGAAAACTATATATATAAAATTGTTTTTATGGACAAACCTGAAAGAATAATAGAAATAAGAAACAATCTTTCAAAAGAAATTATCAACCAATATGAAGTAACCAGTAGCATACCTGAATATATTGAATTTGTAAAAAAGGGAATAAAGAAATCAGAGGCAATAAAATTTATTATGAATAAATGCAAGATAGAACAAGAAGAAGTAATAGCAATAGGTGATGGAGAAAATGACATAGAAATGTTAAGATTTGCGGGATTAGGAGTAGCAATGGGTAATGCTGATAACTATGTAAAAGAAAATGCTGATTATATAACTACTTCTAATAATGATGATGGAGTTGGTAATGTAATAGAAAAATTTATATTAAATGATAGGTAATGATTATAATATTGGAGAAAGTACAAAGACATGAATTGAACATACAAAAGTAAGAGAAAAAAAATAAAAAACTATTGAAAATTATTGGTTTTTATTATAATATTTATATAAAAGTAAGGAGGTATTTGATGGCTATTATTAAATCAATAGAAGAAATAATAGATAAACTTGGATATAGGAATTCAAAAGAATTATATTATTATGAAGAACTATCAAGTTTAAATGGAAAAATATCTTTACAAAATATAAAGTCAATAAAGGAAGTAAAACCATATGCTTTTTATTGTATAGAGAACAAACCTTTTGTTTTGTTTTTCGAAAAGATAAACAATGAATATGAAAGAAAAGAATTGAATAAGAAAATATGGAATATGCAAATTCCTGTTGTTGTATTTGACGATATAGATAAAATTAAGATATATAATGGAAGCAAATTAGATACTAATGAAGTTTCTATTGAGCTTTTAGAAGAAATAGATAAAAACGATTGTAATCAAGAAAAAGATTTTTCTTTTTGGAATATTATTAATCAACGATTTTGGATTAAATATAAGAAAAACTATTCAAACAAGAAATTGAATGAATTAATGTTAGAAAATATAAAGTATATTACAGAACAGTTAAAGGAAAAATATCACATAAGCTATGCTACGAGATTAATTTTAAGGATGATATTTATAAGATATTTGATTGATAAAGAAATAGACATTGACTATAAAGATTTTCCTAAAAATATAAATGAAGCTAGAGAAAAATTAATAGAGATTACAAAAGATAAAAAAGAATTATATATGCTGTTTGAACATTTAAAAGATAAATTCAATGGTAACTTATTTGAACTGAATAATGAAATATATGATGAAAATTTAAACGACGATGCTCTTAAGTTATTATCAGATTTTTTATCAGGAAAATTAGTATTAAATTCAGGTCAAATTTCTTTATTTAACATGTATGATTTTAATATTATTCCGGTAGAGTTAATAAGTAATATATATGAAATATTACTGGGAAAGGAAGTTCAAGAAAGAGATAAAGCATTTTATACACCGGATTATTTAGTAAATTATATAATAGAACAATCTATAAAGCCTTTATTAGGAAATAGCAAAAATTTAAAAGTATTAGATCCGTCATGTGGATCACGGAATATTTTTAGTACAAACTTTTAGATGTATAATAGAAAACAATTTAGATGAAAATGGTTTTATTAATGATAATGAAAAAATACAAAATATATTGAAAGATAATATATTTGGAATAGATATAAATGATGAATCTATAGATGTTACAATATTCTCATTATATTTAACTATATTAGATTATAAAAATCCAAGGACTCTACAAGGGTTTAAATTTCCAAATATAAAAAATAGTAACTTATTTATATATGATTTTTTTGACAATAAAGTAACGAAGATTTTAGAAAAAATACAATTTGATGTAATAATAGGAAATCCACCATGGGGAAGTGTTGATGGAAAACATTTAGAATATTGCATAAAAAATAATTATCCAAATGCACAGAAAGAAATAAGTAGAAGTTTTATATATAGAGTAAAAGAATTTTGCAGTACAAAAACAAAATGTTGTTTAGTTTTGCCATCTAAATTATTATATAATAGTCAGAAACCAGCAGCAGAATTTAGAAAAGTATTATTAGAAAATACAAAAATAGAAAAAATAATAGAATTATCAACCGTAAGAAATTTATTATTTAAAAATGCTAAAGCACCTTCAATAATTCTTGTTTTTAATATTGATAATACTGATTATTTAGAAAATGAAATAGAACATATATGTTTTAAACCTAATATATTTTTCGAATATTTCAATATTATAGCTTTAGAAAGAAATGATATAAAATTTATACCACAAATATTTTTAAGAGATAATGACTGGGCATGGAAAGTTTTATTATATGGAACAATTTATGATGTGGAAATAATAAAAAGAATAAGAAAGTCATATAAAACTTTACAAGATATTATAAATGAATATAAACTTATAGCTAAATCTGGAATTAGTGCAGGAGAAGGAAAAAAAGATTCAAGGCATTTTATAGGAAAAAAAATATTAGATGCAAGGCAAGATATGGATAGTTTTTTTATTAATTATGATAATATGAAAAAGTTTAATAAAATTAGTATTTATAGAGTTGCAACTAAGGAACAATTTGTACCACCATATTGTATAATTAAAAAAGGATTAGATGTTAATACATACAGAATGAGAGCTGCATACTCAGAAAAAGAATTTTTATATACAAATGGCATTTATGCTATAAAAGGTGAAAGGAAAGATACAGATATACTATTAAATATAACAGGCCTTATAAATTCATCATTATATGCTTATTTAAATTTTATGTTGGGGACTTCGGCTGGAATAGAAAGAGAACAGGGATTTTTTAAAGAAATAAAAACATTTCCATATGTATATAGTGAAGAAATCAAGAAAAAAGTAAAAGAAATACAAAAAGAAAAACAACTAAAATGGAATTTTAAAAGAGCCTCTAATGAAAAACAACTAATTAAAGAATTAGATGATATTATACTAGAAAAATTTAATTTAGAAGATAATAATTTTATTGATTATATATTAAATGTTCAGATTCCTATTATTAAAAATAAAAAAGATATTATATTAAAAGAAGTAAAAATAAATGATTTAAAAAAATATAGCCAAGTTTTTATTAAATATTTTAGCCAAATATTTAATAAAGAAAATAAATTTATAAAAGTTATAATATATCCGAAAATTGTAAATAGATTTTCTATATTTGAGTTAGTAATTTGTGATAAAAAACCAAACATTGATATAGAAATAAAGGAAAATGTTGACTATAATAAGGAAATAATGACAAAATTTTCTATTCAAAAATACACAGATATGTTTTATCAAATAAAAGATGTGGTAAACTTTGAAGAAAATTCATTTTATATAATAAAGACAAATGAATATAAAAATTGGCATCCAGCAATGGCAAATATAGATTTAGATACTATTATAGAAGAATTGCTTTCAGAGAATGGAGGCGATTGCTAAATGGCAGGTGGTTTTAAAAATAAAGAATTAAATATTCTTTTTAAAAAAAGAACTTTAGAAGAGATTATTGAGTTTGTTTTTTTATCAATGAATCATATGAAGGAAATATGCGAAAAAGAAAATATAAAAATCGAAAATAAAGAGGAAAAAATAAGAACACATTTATTAGAAAATTATCTTGATAATGATAATTTTAGAAAAAATATAGGATATGAAGTTGAAGTTTTTCCTTTAAGATTTGAAGCAGAAGTTCCAGAAAATTATAATCCGGATACCGAAAGTTACAAAGGAAGAGTTGATATAAAAGTAGTAGGATTAAATACATTTCTTAAGAACAAAAAAGATTATTATATAATAGAGTGTAAAAGAATCGATGGAATAGAAACATTGAATAAGGCTTTTGTGAAGGAAGGTATTTGTAGATTTGCTCAAGAAAAATATTCTTCATATAATAATGAAAATGCTTTATTAGGATTTGTGATTAAAGATATAGATATTATATCAAATACTAAGAAAATAGATAAAATACAGAAAGAACAAGAAACTATAAAAGTGGAAAAAGGATTTAGTTTGGAAACTAGAAAAGATAATTATTATTTATATAGTAGTTTATATAGGATAAAGAGTGGAAATATAAAACTAAAAAGTGTGTTTTATAATTTTTCAAGTATAGTTAAATAATAATGAAAATAAAGAGTAGAACAAAATAATTTAATTCATGTATAAAACTAGATTAAAATATGTTGGATTTAATAAATACTATTACAGGAAGAAGTAAGAAATTTAGTATTTTTATTAATTTTCTTACTTCTTTAAATTTTAAAAAAATTTTGCTACATTTCAAAAATAAAAATTTTTAAATAGGTCTTGACAAAATATGTAAATGCATATAAAATATACAAAGATATACAAAGAAAGTGTGATAGCAGAGTTATTACACAGATTTACTAATTAAGAAAAAGTATTAGCAAAAAGTTAAGTAATAATGTGGTAATATTATATACCACATAGAAATTGTAATGGTAAATATTTGAAAGCCAAAAGTTGCATATATAACACCTAATAGTGTGAAAACATTATTGGGTGTCTTTTTTATGCAAAAAATATTAAAACAGCTTCGCTTTTACTATGAGAAGTGGGCTTATATATAGAGGCGGTTAAAAAGTACATTGACAAACACACTTATTTTAAGTGTCATATCAAGCCATTTTCTTTAATATTCTGTATTAGATATTTTTATTAAGAACAGTTAGGAGATGATGCAAATATGTGTGAAAAAATCAAAAATACAAAAGATAAGTCAGAGTTTAATACATATTGTATATTTACAGAAGAAAATCAGGAAGTGAAAGAAACAATAGGATTAATTTTTAAAGAGTATTTAGAAAATTTAAAAACACAAATAAAGTAATTATTATTGACTATTGCAAAATATTTTTGAGTACGTTACAATTTAAACATAGATGATTACGGATAGGAGGTCAGATGCTAGATTTAAAAAGTCATAACTTTAAAGTTGGAATTTATATCAGATTATCTAGAGAAGATGGCGATAAACAAGAAAGCGAAAGTATCGGTAATCAAAGAAATATTTTGCAAAGATATGTAAAGGAGAATGAGTTATGTTTTGTAAAAGAATATGTTGATGATGGAGTAAGTGGTACAACATTTGATAGACCTGGATTTAGTGAAATGAAACAAGATATTGAAAATGGAACTATTAACATGGTCATAACAAAAGACTTATCAAGACTAGGAAGAGATTACATTAAAACAGGATTTTATATAGAAGATTATTTTCCCCAAAATAATGTTAGATATGTAGCAATAACAGATGGTATAGATACATATCTAGACAGCACAAATAATGATATAACACCTTTTAAAGCAATTATGAATGATATGTATGCTAAGGATATTTCAAAGAAAATTAGAAGTGTTTATAAAGAGAAACAAAGGCAAGGAGAATATCTTTGTAGTACAACTGCTTATGGTTATAAAAAGCATCCTAGTATAAAAAACAAATTAGTTGTAGATAGAAAAGTACAAAGTATTGTAGAAAAAATTTTTGATATGTATGCCCATGGTCATGGAAGTAGTGAAATCGTAAATTATTTAAACAGCAATCAATATTTATCTCCATCAGGCTACAGAAAAACAGGTCTCGTTCAAGATGAAAACAAGACAGAATATAACTGGAATGAAGTAACACTATGTAATATGCTAAAAAATGAGGTATATATTGGAAATACAGTACAAAATAAAAAATCTGTTATATCGTATAAGGTAAAGAAAATAAGACCAGTAGAAAAAGAAAATCAAATAAGAGTAAATAATACACATGAACCTATTGTCGACAAAGATACATTTGATAAAGTACAATGTATTCTTAAAAAAAGAGGAACAAACACCAAACTTAAATATGATTATTTATTACGAGGATTAATTTATTGTTATCATTGCAAAAGAAAATTACAAATAGTTTTAAAGAAAAACTCTAAAAGAAATTCAAAACCACATCCATATATAACTTGTAGTGATGCAAAAGAAAGAGGTTGCTATTCACTAAACATGAACTACGAGAAGTTAGAAAAACATATTATTGGTATAGTAGAAAAGATATGCAGAATATATGCAGATAAAGAAGTTTTTACAAGAGTTTATGAAAAATATCAAAACAAAACTCTTGATATTCGAGAAGGTTATAGAAATAAACTATCTCAAATTAATAAATCCATAAATGAAATAAATAGTGACTTAGATAAGATGTACATGGATAAATTGAGAGGTATTTTACAAGAAGAAGATTATATTAGAGTTTCACAAAAATTAAATTTTGAAAGGACAAAATTGAATGAACAAAAGAAGGAATTAGAACAAAAAATAAATCAAACAGAAGAAAAAGTAAGTATTAAAGATAAATCAAAAGAAGAAAAAGAGTTAGATAAATTAATAGAAGAATTTTTAAAATTAGAGAAAATTGATAAAATTTATTTATATAGATTAATCAATAAAATAGAAATCGATAAAGACAAAAATGTGTACATATATTTTAATTTTTCAAAACTAAATTCTATTAATGAAAATCTAGATGAATTTATAAAAATTGAAGAATTAATAAATGAAAATCAGAAGCGCAAAGTCGTGTAATTTCAGCAGTTACAAGGCTTTGCAAATTGGTTGGAAGTTTTTTAAATCCACACCTCTAATATTTGCTTTCCATCCACTAGGAAAAAGGATTTCAGGATAATTATTAGATATATTTTTAGCATTTTCATAATTAATACCAGATTTTAGATGTCCATTGACTAAATCAACTCCATCAGGATTAACCATAGGAACTATATAAATAGATATATTGTTAAATAAATATATTGCATTTACACCGATAAATATTTGAGTTTAGAACAAAGGCCTTGCATAAATCTTCTATAAACTTCATAAGAACAACAGATGTAATCCACTCATTCGCATGGATTGCAGCACTATAAAATACTTTATTCCTTCCGTTTCCAAAACGTATACAAGGTAATGTTTTATTCATGTAACTGTAACCTATATTAAATGTTTGTAAAAATGGATAAATGGTATTAAGAGCATTTATATTTAAAGTCATAATTGAATGTATATAACTTATATCAGTAGGAACAATGTTTCCAAACGGTACAACAATACGATCACCTATTATAAGATTATTTGGATTTATTCCTGGATTTGCAATTAAAAGAAAGTTAACATTAGTGTTATAAAATCTAGCAATAGAATATAAAGTATCTCCTGGTCCAATTATATAATATCTGTATCCATTTATGTAAGGAAAAAGATCGTTCCAAGTGTTTGAACCAACAATACCATCTGGATAAAGCCTAAAATTATATTGAAAATTTTTAACCGCTGTCTCAGTTTGAGAACCAAATATACCATCAATATTTCCTGTATAATATCCCAGTTTTTTTAATGTACTTTGTAATAATTCTACATTAGGTCCTATAGAACCTAGTTTTAAAATTTCTTGCATGTAATAATCATCCTTTCGAAAAAATAAATTATTACATTATATGAAATAAATATAAAAATGATAAAATAGAGACTTATATGAAATACACCAAAAATATTTAATATTTGTAATGCATTTCAGTAAAGTCTCTATTAATTAATTTGCACTAAAAGTTTGTTTTACAGTATCAATTTTTGTTTGTTCAACTGTTTGAGTTTTATACCAACCTTTTTCAGCCATTAAATTATATATTTTATTTTGAATATTTAAAGATTCATTTAATGCTTCTTTAAAAGCATTATGAACTTCTGCTGTTGAAGATTCAATTGTACCATGAAGATATAAGTCACATACACCTTTGATAATTAAAAGTTCTTTTTCCATTAAATCTCTGTCTTCGTTCATAAAGACCTCCTTATAATAAATTTAAAAATTTTTTAAAAATTTCATCATGTTTTTGTTCTAATTCTCCTATATAAGAAGAAAGCGTAAAATCAGTTAATTGTTTAGATGTTTTTTGGCTACATGATTTCATAAATTTTTCATGACCTAAAGCATCTTCGACATATAAAAGTTCTTTTTCTGTCATATTAATCACCACCTAAAAATATCTTTTCCAAAATGTTCAAATATATTCAAAATATTAGTTCCATTTTTGTAGAAAAATCAACAAAAAATCAAATGTTAACCTTGACAAACAAATTATAAAGTTATATAATGTTAACCACAGTTAACAAAAAGGAGAAAAATTATGATATCTAAATCATTAGAGCAATATTTAAAAACTATGTACATATTAAAAAAACAAAATGGAAATATTAGAGTTACAGATGTTGCAAAAAAAATGAATTGTACTAAACCTAGTGTAAATAAAGCTATACACAATTTGAAAAATAACAATTTATTAAATTATGAATCATATGGAGCTATAGAGCTTACAGAAGAAGGCGAAAATTTGGCAAAAAAAATACTAGAAGCATATGATATAGTTTATTTATTTTTAAAAGAAGTTTTAGGGTTAGACTCAGAAAAAGCAGAAGTTGAAGCTGAAAAAATAAAATTAGCTATAACAGACGAAACAATTAATAAACTTGCAAAATATGTACACAAAACTTTAGGATTAAATAGTTTGGATTGCGGTTATGATATAAATAAAGAAAAATGTAGATGTTGTGCAAGAAGAACAAATAAAAATATATTAAATAAATAAGAAGAAAGGACAAGGTTATGAGCAAAAAATTATTAGAAATAAAAGATTTATGTGTTAATGCAGAAGAAAAAGAAATCTTAAAAGGAATAAATTTAGAAATAAATAAAGGAGAAATACATGTAATAATGGGGCCAAATGGTTCTGGTAAAACAACTACAGCTAATGCAATATTAAATAATCCAATATATACAAAGAAAAATGGATATATAAAATTAGAAGATGAAGATATTACAAACTTAAATACAGATGAAATTGCAAGAAAAGGTGTATTTATGTCTTTTCAATTGCCAGAAGAAATACCTGGAATATCAGTAACAAATTTCTTAAAATATGCTAAAAATAAAGCTACAGGAAAACCAGTTAAATTATTTGAATTTAAAGAAGAATTAGCAAAATACATGGAAGAATTAAATATGAATCCAAAAAATATGGAAAGAAGTTTAAATGTTGGATTTTCTGGTGGAGAAAAAAAGAAAAACGAAATATTACAAATGCTTGTATTAAATCCAAAACTTGCAATATTAGATGAAACAGACTCTGGACTAGATGTTGATGCAATAAAAACAGTATCTAAAGGAATAGAAATGTTTAAAAATGATAATAATGCAGTTTTAATAATAACTCATAATAATAAAATATTACACAATTTAAAAGTTGATTATGTTCATGTTTTGGTTGATGGAAAAATAGTAAAAACTGGAACACAAGAATTAGCAAGAGAAATAGAAGAAAATGGATATAGTAAATATAAAAAGATGTAATGAAAGGAAATATATACAATGGCAAAAACAAAAGTTGATGATATAGATAGAAATATATATGATATAAAAAACAAAGATGATTATGATTATAAAATTAAAAAAGGTCTAACATTAGCTACAGTAAGTGAAATATCAAAGCAGAAAAATGATCCAGATTGGATGAGAGATTTTAGAATAAAAGCATTAAATGTATATAATAAATTAGAACTTCCAACATGGGGACCAGATATTTCTGAATTAGACATGAATGAAATTGCAACATATGTAAGACCAAAAACTAAATTAAATGGATCATGGGAAGATGTACCAGAAGATATAAAAAATACTTTTGATAAATTAGGTATACCAGAAGCTGAAAAAAAATCACTTTCTGGTGTTGGGGCTCAATATGATTCTGAAGTTGTATATCATAGTATGAAAGAAGATTTAAAAAAACAAGGTGTAATATATACAGATATGGAAGCTGCTGTAAGAGAATATCCAGATTTAGTAAAAGAACATTTTATGAAATGTGTTCCTGTAACTGATCATAAATTTGTTGCATTACATGGTGCTGTATGGTCAGGAGGATCATTTGTATATGTTCCAAAAGGTGTAAAAGTTGATATTCCGCTTCAATCATATTTTAGATTAAATTCACCAGAATCAGGTCAATTTGAACATACATTAATTATTGTAGACGAAGGAGCATCACTTCATTTTATAGAAGGATGTAGTGCACCAAAATATAATAAGGTAAATCTTCATGCAGGATGTGTTGAATTATATGTAAAAGATAATGCATATTTAAGATATTCTACAATAGAAAACTGGTCAAAAAATATGTTAAATTTAAATACTAAAAAAGCAATAGTAGGAAAAAATGCACAAATAGATTGGGTAACTGGATCATTTGGATCTAAAATATCAATGTTATATCCAATGAGTATATTAAATGGAGAAGGATCAAAAACAGAATATACAGGTATTTCTTTTGCAGGAAAAGGACAAAACTTAGATACAGGATTTAAAGTAATTCATAATGCACCAAACACTTCATCAGTAATAAATTCTAAATCTATATCTAAAGATGGAGGAAAATGTACTTACAGATCTTTAGTTAGAATAAACGAAAATGCTAAAAATTCAAAATGTTCTGTGTCTTGTGAATCGCTTATGTTAGATGATTTATCAATATCTGATACAATTCCAACAAATGATGTAAGAACAGATGAAGTAGAATTTTCACATGAAGCAAAAATAGGAAAAATAAGTGATAAAACAATATTCTATTTAATGAGTAGAGGAATATCAGAAGAAGATGCAAAAGCTATGATAGTAAGAGGATTTGCTTATCCTATTTCAAAAGAATTGCCATTAGAATATGCAGTAGAAATGAATAATTTAATTAATTTAGAATTAGAAGGAGCAATAGGATAGTTAAACTTTATTTTGGAAAGGAACAAAAATGGAAAAATTAAAATTAAATGAAACACCAGTTAGAACTTCAAGAAATTTTAATATTAATAATATAAAATTAGAAAATATAAATATTCCTGAAGATGTTGAAGAATTTAATAATATAGAAATAATTGGACAAGATCCAAAAATAGATATACAGACAAATGTTGATGATTTTAATTTAACATATGGTTTGGGAGAAATATTAACAAGTCAAGTAAAAGCAAAATCAAATAAAAAAATGAAAATAGTAGTAAATTCTAAAATAAAAAATGATTTACAAATTAATTTTAATATAGATGAAAAAAACTTAAATCTAATTGAAAATATAGAAATTGTGGCAAACGAAAATACAAAATCAACTATTATTTTAAAATATGAATCTATTAATGATATAGAAGCATTTCATAATGGAATTATTAATTTAATAGCAAAACAAAACTCTAAAATAAATGTTATAATAATTAATTTATTAAGCGAAAATTCAAATAATTTTCTAAGTATACAAAATATTTTCGAAGAAAATGCAGATGCCAAATTTACAATAGTAGATTTTGGTGGAAAAAATAGTATTACAAACTATTATTCGAATTTAATTGGAGATTGTTCAAATAATATATTAAATACAATATATTTAGGAAAAGAAAATCAATTATTTGATTTGAATTATATAGGAGAATTAAGAGGTAAAAAATCAAATATAGATATAGATGTTCAAGGAGCATTAAAAGATAATGCTAGAAAACATTTTAAAGGAACAATTGATTTTAAAAGAGGATGTAAAAAAGCAACAGGAAATGAAAATGAAGCATGTATGTTGCTATCTGATAAAGCAAAATCTCTTGCATTACCAATGCTTTTGTGTTCAGAAGAAGATGTAGAAGGAAATCACAGTACATCAGCAGGAAAAATGGAAGAAAAAGAATTATTTTACATTATGAGTAGAGGATTTGAATTAAAAGAAGCTATGAAATTAATGGTAAGAGCAAGATTTAATAGAATCTTAGAAAACATAAAAAATGAAGAATTAAAAGAAAAAATTTTACAAGAAATAGATAAAAGATTAGATTAATAAATATAAAAATGGGAAGTGTAAGAAATGGATATAAGAGATGATTTTCCAATTTTAAAAAATAGAAATATAGCCTATTTAGATAGTGGAGCTACAACTCAAAAGCCAAAACAAGTAATAAAAGCAATAGAAGATTTTTACGAAAATTATAATGCTAATGTGCATAGAGGAGCGTATTCTTTAAGTACAGAAGCAAGTGCTATATATGAAGATACAAGAACAAAAATTGCAAATTTTATAAATGCAAAACATAGAGAAGAAATAATTTTTTCTAAAAATGCAACAGAAAGTTTAAATTTAATTGCATACTCATATGGTTTAGATAAACTAAAAAAAGATGATGAAATTGTTATATCAATAATGGAACATCATTCTAATTTGGTTCCTTGGCAAAAGGTTGCAAAGCAAACAGATGCTAAATTAAACTATATGTATATAAATGATGAATTTGAAATTTCTGATGAAGAAATAGAAAATAAAATTACAGATAAAACTAAAATAGTTGGAATTACACATGTTTCTAATGTCCTAGGAACAATAAATAACATTAAAAAAATTATAAAATATGCACATAAAAAAGGTGCTATAGTTATTGTTGATGCATCTCAAAGTATACCTCATATGAAAATAGATGTACAAGATTTAGATTGTGACTTTTTAGTATTTTCTGGACACAAAATGTTAGCACCTTTAGGTATAGGTGTGTTATATGGTAAAAGAGAAATATTAAATGATATGACTCCATTTTTAATGGGTGGAGATATGATAGAGTATGTATATGAACAAAATACTACATTTGCTCCGCTTCCAAATAAATTCGAAGCAGGAACACAAAATATAGAAGGAGTAATAGGATTAGGCTCAGCTATTGATTATATAAATAATTTTGGATATGATAATATACAAAAAATAGAAAATGATTTACTTTCTTATGCAAGAGAAGAACTATCAAAATTAGATTTCTTAACACTATATTTAACACCTAATAAAGAAAATCATTCAAGTGTAATTTCATTTAATATAAATGGAGTACACCCACATGATGTTGCAAGTATATTAGATTCAGAAGGTGTATGTGTTAGATCTGGAAATCATTGTGCACAGCCACTACTTAGATTTTTAGGTATTGATTCTACATGTAGAGCAAGTTTCTATTTTTACAACACAAAAGAAGATGTAGATAGATTAGTTAAAGCATTAAATAAAGCTTATGACATGTTTAAAAAATATATTATAAAATAAAAAGAGGTTAATATGGACGAGTTAACAGATGTATATAATGAATTAATAATGGAACATAGCATGAATTCGTATAATAAGAAAAAATTAGATGATGTAGATTATGAAGAAATTGGACACAATCCAAATTGCGGAGATGAAATAACATTAGAGTTAAAATTAAATGGAGACATAATAGAAGATATGGCTTTTTTAGGACATGGATGTGCTATTTCACAAGCATCAACATCTATAATGATTGATACCTTAAGAGGAAAGACAATTAAAGAAGCTAAAGATATTATAAGTACTTTTATAGCTATGATAAAAAGAGAAGAAAAAGATGAAGAAAAACTAAAAAAATTAGAAGATGCAATAGCATTTAGAAATATATCTAATATGCCAGCAAGAGTTAAATGTGCTCTTTTAGCATGGCATACATTAGAAGATATATTGAATAAAAATGATAATAATGGAAGCGGAAATATTAATTGTTGTCATTAGTAAAGGAAGAAAATATGGAAAATAAAAAAGTATTATTAGGTATGAGTGGTGGAGTAGATAGTTCTGTATCTGCTTTGCTTTTAAAACAAAGAGGTTATGAAGTAATTGGTACAACATTAGAATTATTTACAGGTAGTAGTTGTTGTAATACAGAAACATATATGGATGCAAAAAATGTATGTAATCAAATAGGAATACCACATTTTATTTATAATTGTAAAGATATATTTAAAACATACGTTATTGATGATTTTATAAATTGTTATTCTTGCTGTAAAACGCCAAATCCATGTATAGAATGTAATAAATATATGAAATTTGGTTTTATGTGGGAAAAAGCAAAAGAATTAGGATGTAATTACATAGCAACAGGACATTATGCTAAAACGGAATATAGTGAAAAATATAATAGATGGGTATTAAAAAAATCTAATGCAGGAAAAAAAGATCAAAGCTATGTTTTATGGAATATTCCTAAAGATTTAGTTGAACATATATTATTTCCTTTATCTGATTTTGAAAGTAAAGATAATATAAGAAAAATAGCAAGAGAAAATAATTTAAAGGTTGCTAATAAGCCAGATAGTGAAGATATTTGTTTTGTGCCAGATGGTAATTATAAAAAATTTTTAGAAAATAATTCTAATATAAAACCAAAACAGGGAAATATTGTAAATACTAAAGGAGAAGTTTTAGGAAAACATACAGGTTTATATAATTATACAATAGGACAACGTAAAGGTTTGGGTATATCCTACAAGGTTCCATTGTTTGTTGTTGGTTTTGATAAACAAAAAAATGAAGTAATAGTAGGAGAAGAAAAGGAATTATACAAAAAAGAAGTAATTGTTACAGATATAAATTTATTACTTTTTGATGAAATAAGCGAAAAGCTAGAAGTTGAAGTAAAAACAAGATATTCTTCTAAATCTGCAAAAGCTAATATTATTCAAGAAGGTAATAATATTAAAATTGAATTTGATGAACCTCAAAGAGCAATAACACCAGGACAATCTGCAGTATTTTATATTGATGATATTGTTGTAGGTGGAGGAAAAATAATATAAACGAATCAATAGAAATTCTATTGATTCGTTTTTGTTTGTAAAAGCATAATTATTATATTAATAACTTCATTAATCATAATGTCATAATTTATAATACTATGTTTATGATAAACAATTTCATGACATAAATTGTCTACAATACCAATTATTATATGAACTTTTTCATTGGCATTATCTATAATAATGTTGTTTTTCTCTAATAAAGATACAACTTTTTTTGTCATATTAATTTCAGAATTTTTAAAAATTGCTGAAACATCATCATCTAAATGTGACATAGCAATTAATTCTTCGTGAGCCTTTTTAGAAATAGTGTGACTTTCTATGAATTTATCTATAATATTATGTAATAATTTTTTTAAATTTTGCATATTGTTTATATCAATTTTTTGTGTTTCCAATACATTTAACATTGGAAACATAATTTTTTCAGAATAATTTTTTACACCTTCTATAAAAATATCTTTTTTATCATTAAAATATTGATAAATAATGCCAGTTGAGACACCAGCATATTCTGCAATTTGTGTTGTATTTGTATTGTAATAACCTTCTTCACACATAAGATAAAAGCCTTTTTCTATAATTCTATTTCTTTTTTCAATTGATCTTTTTTGTGTTGGTATTCTTGTTTCTGACACTGTAAATCACCTCATAAGTATTATTATACACTTTTAAAAAATAAAAAGCAATATAAAAATATGAAAAAAGTTTCACATTTTTGTTGACTTCACAATTAAATAGAAGTATAATACTTAAGAAATATGAATAATAATTCATATTTGATATTTAATGTATAGAAAGAGGTAAAGTTAATGGAAGAACTTATAAAATTTAAAAATGTAAAGAAAACATATACCATTGGAGAAAAAAGCTTTAACGCATTAAATGGTGTATCTTTTTCAATAAACAAAGGAGAATTTGTAGTAATACTTGGACCATCAGGAGCAGGAAAATCTACATTATTAAATTTATTAGGTGGAATGGATAAAGTTACAAGTGGTGAAATTAAAGTAGGAGATCAAATTATATCAGAATTTAATGATAGTAAACTTACAGATTATAGAGCAGAAAATATAGGATTTATATTCCAATTTTATAACATATTACCAACATTAACAGTATTGGAAAATGTTGAATTAATTGATGATATAGTAAAAAATCCTAAAGATGCTAAAGAGATATTAAAAGAAGTTGGACTTGAAAAACATTATAATAAATTTCCAAATCAATTATCAGGGGGAGAACAACAAAGAGTTTCAATTGCAAGAGCTATAGCTAAAGATCCATTATTGTTGTTATGTGATGAACCAACAGGAGCATTAGATTCAAAAACAGGTGTTGAAGTTTTAAAATTATTAAAGAAACAATGTGAACATGAAAATAAAAAGAATACTGTAGTTATAGTAACACATAATAGCTTGATTGCAGAAGTTGCAGATAGAGTTATAAGAGTAAAAAATGGAAAGATTGAAAGCAATGAAATAAACGAAAATCCTAAAAAGATTGATGAGGTGAAATGGTAAAATGCTAAAAAGAAAGATGTTTCGTGATATAAAAATAAACCTATCACAATTTATAACTATATTGTTAATGGTCTTTATGGGAGTTATGGTATATGGTGGAATTCGTTCTTATATGGATGGAATGGTTCAAACAGCTGATGTCTTTTATAAAGAAAACAATGTTCAAGACTTGGAAGTAGTTGGCGCAAATTTTTCTAAAGAAGATTTAGATAAAATTAAATCTTTAGATAATGTAAATAATGCAGAAAGAAAATTAACAATAGTAGCAAATATGGAAGCAGACGCAGACAGAACATTACAATTAAACTTTATAGAAAGTAATGATATTTCTAAATTTTATGTGGCAGATGGAGTTGGATTTGATAAAAATGCAAAAGGAGCATGGCTTGATGAGTTTTATGCAAAAAATAACAATATAAAAGTTGGAGATACAATCAAATTAACTTATGATAAAGAGACTTTTGAAGAAAAAGTTTTAGGATTAATAAAAGTGCCAGACCATATATATGATGTAAAAGATGAATCATCATTATTTCCCAACCATATAGATTATGGATTTTGTTATTTATCTATAAATGAATTTCCAGAACATTACATAAAAAAACAAGTAATGTCACAAATGAATATATTAAATGAAGAAACATTTGATTTATTAGTAAAGGATTTTAATCCAAAAGATTATTTAACATTTAATTATATAATGGTAGATGTAAATAATGAAGAAAATAAAAATACTGTAAAAAATGAAATTGAAGATAATGTTAAAGATGCACTTGCAATAACAGATTTTAAAGATTCTTTTTCTTATTCTACATATCAAGGAGAGATAGATGAAGGAGAAACATATGTTGGAATCTTCTCTGGATTATTCTTATTTATAGCAATGTTATCTGTAATTACAACAATGACAAGAGTAATAAAAAAACAAAGAGTACAAATTGGAACATTAAAAGCTCTTGGATTTAAAAATAGAAAAATTATAGCACATTATGTTGGATATGGATTTTGGATTTCATTAATTGCTACAATTTTAGGATTAATAGCAGGTCCATTATTCATAGGTAATTTATTTATTCAAATGGAGATGTCATATTTCCAAGTACCAAATGGTCATGCAGCAGTTGCTAATAGTAGTTTTGTAATAGGAGCATTAGTTGTACTTGCAGTATCACTAGTTACATATTTAACATGTAGAAGCGAATTAAGAGAAAATCCAGCTGAAACATTAAGAACACAATTACCTAAAGTAAAGAAAAATAGTTTAAATATAACAACAAAAGGAATATTTAAAAAATTAGGTTTTTCATCAAAATGGAATATTAGAGATATAGTAAGAAATAAAATTAGAACATTAATGGGAATTGCAGGAATAACAGGATGTTGTATGCTTATATTATGTGCGTTTGGAATGTTAGACACAATGAATAATTTTATAGATATTCAATTCAAAAAATTATATAATTTTAAATATAAACTTTCTTTAAATGAAGATTATACAGATGAACAATATCAAAAAATTATTGATCAATATGGAAAAAATACATCAGAAACTTTAGGAATAGAAATTAAAACAGGTGATACAAGAGAAGCAAACAACATATTTGTAACAGATGCAAATGATTATATAAGATTTGCAGATAAAAATTATAATTTTGTTAATTTAAAAGATGATGGAATTTATGTTACACAAAAACTTGCAGAAACAAAAGGATACAAAATAGGAGATAAAATTACTTGGCACATATATGGTCAAGATAAATATTACGAAACAGAAATAGTTGGATTTGATAGAGATCCACAAAATCAAAATGTAAAAATGACAAGAAAATATATGGAATCATTAGGATTAACATACAAAGCAGATACAGTATATACAAGAGAATATCTAAGTAATACAAAACAAATTGATGGAGTAAATCTAATACAGGACATTAAAGTTTTAGAAGAAGGAATTAATAGCATGCTAAATACAATGAAAACAATGATTATACTTTTAATTGTTGTAGCAGCATTATTAGGTAGTGTTATAATTTATAATTTAGGAATATTATCATTTACGGAAAAACAATATCAATTTGCAACATTAAAAGTATTGGGATTTAAAGACAAAAAAATTAAAAAAATTTATATTAAACAAAATAATTGGATAACTGTTATTTCAATTATTATTGGATTACCTGTAGGATATTTTATGTTAGATTATATATTTAAAGTAGCATTAAATGATACATATGATTTTAGTGCACATATAGGAATTTTATCATACATATATGCTATTATAGGAACATTTATTGTATCATATTTAACATCAAAAATATTAGCTAGAAAAGTTAAGAAAATAGATATGGTAACAAGTTTAAAAGGAAATGAATAATAATACAAAAATCAATAAAATGTAATTTACATTTTATTGATTTTTATTTATAATATAAAAGAAATAAAAAATAGAAGGAATAAACATGGGAAATATAGTATTATTAGATGATTTAACAATAAATCAAATAGCTGCTGGTGAAGTTATAGAAAGACCAGCAAATGTAGTAAAAGAATTAGTAGAAAACTCTATAGATGCTGGAGCTAAAAACATAGTAGTAGAAATAAAGAAAGGCGGAAAAACTCTTATAAAAATAGTTGATGATGGAAAAGGTATTAGAAGCGATGATATGGACATATCAATAGAGAGACATGCTACATCAAAAATTCATTATGTAGAAGATTTAGAAAAAACATATACAATGGGATTTAGAGGTGAGGCATTAGCAAGTATTGCATCTATATCAAGATTAACTATAATATCAAAAACAGCTGATGAGCAAACCGGAATAAAAATGTTATCAGAAGCAGGAGAGATTTTTCAAAAAGAAGAAGTATCAGCTAAAACAGGAACAACTATTATTGTAGAAGATTTATTTTTTAATACACCTGTTAGATATAAATTTTTAAAACAAGATTCTACAGAATTAAGATACATAAAAGACTTTATACAAAAAGCAGCACTTGCTAATCCATCTGTATCTTTTAAATTTATAAATGAAGGAAAAACAATCTTACATACTAATGGTAGTGGCAATTTAACAGATGTTGTATATTTAATTTATGGTAAAGAAATTAAAGAAAATATCATAAATGTTAATTATGAAGAAGGAAATATAAAAATTACAGGAGTAATTGGAAATACTATAATTGCAAAAGATACTAGAAAAGATCAAATAGTATTCTTAAATAAAAGAAATATAAAAAATCAAGTTATAATAAATAGTGCTGATCAAGCCTTTAAAGGTGGAACTGGTATAGGAAAATTTGGATTTTATATATTAAATATAGAAATGCCAGCAGATTTATATGATATAAATGTACATCCAACTAAAAAAGAAGTTAGATTTAAAGATGAAAGTACAATTTATAGGGCTGTGTATCATGCAATAAAAGAAGCAATTTTAAATAAAGATTTTTTAGGAAATAAAGAAATAGAAGTAAATAAAAAAGATTATATAGATAATGAATACAAATTTTTAACAAATCATTTTGAAAACAAAATAACGGAAAAAGTAAATGAAAAAATTACTACTGAGAAAACTGAAATAGAAGAAACAAAACAAGATGAATTAATTCTTAGAGAAAATAAAAGAAAAATTGATTATAAATTTATTGGAATATTGTTTAGAACATTTATTATTATAGAAATAGATAATGAAATATTTTTAGTAGATCAACACGCTGCACATGAAAGATTATTGTATGAAAAAATAAAAGAAAACTATAAAAATCATATTCAAAATAACAGCCAAATGATGTTGTTTCCAGAGGTTGTAACATTAACACATAAAGAAATAAATTTTGTGCAGGAAAATTTACAACTTTTTAAAAATTATGGATTTGATATTGAAACATTTGGAGAAAACTCAATTAAGATAAATGGAATACCAAATATAGAATATAAAGTTAAAGTAAAAGATAATAAAACTATATTTTTAGATATATTAGATGAAATGATAACAAAAGAAAGAAGTTCAATGAAAGATATAGAAGAAAGATTTATTGCAACAGTTGCATGTAAAGCTGCAGTTAAAGCTAATATGGATCTTACAGAAAGAGAAGTTCATGAATTAATGGATGAATTACTTCAGTTAAAAAATCCATATACATGTCCGCACGGAAGACCAACTACAATTAAAATTTCTAAAGAAGAATTAGAAAAAAAGCTTTTATAAGGTGATTCTTATGTTAATCTTTAGACGATGAAGATACAAGTTATAAACTATATTTTTATATGGTATATATAAAAGAAAATTATATTTCTTTTAGGAGTAAAAATATTATTAGAACTAAATATAATTTTATTTTAATGTAAAAATAGAATAGGAGAAGCAATGCAATACAAAGATAATAAAAATAGATGTAAATGGTGTAATCCTAAAAATGATAAATATATAGAATATCACGATAAAGAATGGGGAAAACCAGAATATGATGATAAAAAATTGTATGAATTGTTAATATTAGAATCATTTCAAGCTGGGTTGTCTTGGGAGTGTATTTTAAACAAAAGAGAGGCTTTTAGAACAGCTTTTGACAATTTTGATATTAATAAAATATGTAATTATAATGAAAACAAAATCATAGAATTAATAAATAATAAAGATATAATTAGAAATAAATTAAAAATAAATGCTGCAATAAATAATAGTAAAATTTTTAAATTAATTCAAAATGATTATAAAACATTTTCTAATTATATATGGAAATTTACAGAAAATAAAATAATATATGAATCAGATAAAACAACATCTGAATTATCAGATAAAATTTCTAAAGATTTGCAAAAAAGAGGTATGAAGTTTGTTGGTTCAACAATTATATATTCCTATTTACAAGCAATAGGGGTTATTTATTCACATCAAAAAGGATGTTATTTATATAAAGAAAATTAGAAGAAAAATAAGGTAAAGATAATTAAATTGTCTTTACCTTATTTTAATATTTATTATGTTATATAAAAAAATTTTTATAAAAATAAAAAATAGCAAAAAAATATAAAAAATCATGCTTTTTGTAAAATAAAATTGTAAAAAGTAATAAGAAGTGTTAAATATATTTACTATGCATACTTAACAAACTTAGGGGGAATGAACATGAAAGAATTAGAAACAAATAATTTAGTATTAAGAAAATTTAAATTGACAGATGCAAAGAAGGCATATGAAAATTGGGCAGGAGTATCAGAAATTGCAAAATTGTCAGATTTTAAAGTTCATGCAAATGTAGAAGAAACAAAAGCAATTATTAAAATGGGATCTGGAGAAGAAGGTGAAGATATGTATATATATGGTATATTCTTAAAAAATACAAATGAACCAGTTGGATTTGTTAGAATATATCAAGTGTCTGCAATAAATAAAACATGTAAGATATATTTTACAGTCGGAAAAAAATGGTTTAATAAAGGGATATCAAATGAAGCAATAAAAAGAGTATTAGAAGATTTATTTGAAGATAAAGGGTATAATGTTGTAATATGTGAATACTATTCAAATGTGGATTATCTTTTTAAAAGAATACTAGAGAGTGTAGGTATGTATAAAGAAGCGGTATTAAGACAAAGAAAAATATCAGAAATAGGAAATATGCAAGATAAAATAATATATTCAATAACAAAACAAGAATATGAGAGTTTAGTAAAATGTTAATAAATAATAAAAGTAAAAGAATTTCTATCAGTTTGTTCTGTATAGAATTTTTTTTTTGAAAAAATTTAAAAAAAGTATTGACTTTGAGTTAACTATAAGTAGTATATATTTAGTAGTTATATTAAATAGAAATTGTATAATATTAGGAGGAATAAATATGACAATAGCAGAAGTAAGTAAAGAATATGATTTAACACCAGATACATTAAGATACTATGAAAGAATAGGATTAATTTCTAATGTTCCTAGAAATAAAAGTGGCATTAGAAATTATGACGAGAAATCTTGTAAAAGAATAGAATTTATAAAATGTATGAGAAATGCAGGAGTAGAAATAGAAATTTTAATAGAATATATGAATTTATTAGAAGAGGGAAACACTACTGCTATTGCACGAAAAAATCTATTAGAAGAGCAAATAGTAGAAGACTTAAGAAATTTATAGATTGAAAAAATATTTATAAAAATACTACACAAATATAAAAAAATATGTTACAATAAAAAATGAATTTTTGTTAAAAGTAAATAAATTCAATATATACAGGTTTAAAATGACCATAAAACAAATAAATAAAGGAGGAATTAACATGTCAGGACATAGCAAATGGCATAACATTCAAGCAAAAAAAGGAAAGGCAGATGCAGCAAGAGGAAAAATTTTTACAAAGCTAGGTAGAGAATTATTAATTGCAACTAAAGAAGGTGGACCAGATCCAGCAGGAAATTCAAAATTAAAAGCAGTAATAGCAAAATGTAAAGCAGCAAACATGCCAAATGATACAATAAATAATGCAATAAAAAAAGCATCAACAAGTAACGAAAACTATGAAGAAATAGTATACGAAGGTTATGGACCAAATGGAGTTGCAGTTATAGTAGAAGCAAACACAGACAATAAAAATAGAACTGCAGCAGATGTAAGACATGTTTTTGATAAAGCTGGAGGAAATTTAGGAACATCTGGATGTGTATCATATATGTTTAATAAAAAAGGTGTAATTGTTATAGAAAAAGAAAACTGTGCTTTAGATGAAGAAGAATTAATGATGATTGCATTAGAAGCAGGTGCAGAAGATATTACATCAGATGATGAAATATTTGAAATAACAACAGAACCAAGTAATTTCGCAGAAGTAAGAGAAAAATTAGAAGAACAAGGATTAACATTTGTAGAAGCAGAAGTTCAAATGATTCCTACAACAACAGTTGTGTTAGATGAAAAAGGTCAAGAAAAAATGGAAAGATTAATTGATAATCTAGACGAATTAGATGATGTTATGAATGTATATCACAATTGGGAAGAATAATAGTTCTAAAATAAAAAAAGAAACATATAATATTTATTATATGTTTCTTTTTTGCATATTAGCAAAAATACAAAAAAGATTTATTGTATAAGAACAAAAGCGGACATTAATAACATTGGCACTTATCAAAACATTTTAAAGTTCGCGTCTTTGTTTTAGGAGGACAAGCAGTTGGAAGAAATAAAACAGGTTTTAGAATACTTTCCAGAAAGTATAAAATTAGAATTAAATAAACTTTTATCAGAGCATGAAGAATTATATGATCAAATAGAAGAAATAAGGATAAGAAATAATAAACCAATAATAATTAAAGTAGAGCAAAATAATATAATTTTGAAATATATTGTATCTGAAAAAGAAATAATAGAAATATTTGAAAAAATATGTGAAAATTCTGTATATTCGTACAGAAAACAAATATGCGAAGGATTTATAACAATAAATGGTGGACACAGAATAGGATTAACCGGAAATGTTGTTATGGAAGAACAAAAAATAGTAAATATAAATTATATTTCTAGCCTAAATTTTAGAATAGCAAGGCAAAAAATAGATTGCAGTAAAAAATTATTAAGATATGTTATAAATATTGAAAAAAATAATATATATAACACATTAATTATATCTCCGCCAGGATGCGGAAAGACTACAATATTAAGGGATTTAATAAGAACAATAAGTAATGGAATAAAAGAAATAAATTTTAAACGGTAAAACAATTGGTTTAGTAGATGAAAGAGGAGAAATTGCAGCAATGTACAAAGGAAATCCACAAAATGATGTTGGAATAAGAACAGATGTAATTGATAATGTTTCTAAATCTAAAGGTATGAATATGTTAATAAGATCTATGTCACCACAAATAATTACTTGTGATGAAATTGGAAGCGTTGAAGATGTAGAAGCAATAAATTATGCTGTTTGTTGTGGGATAAAAGGAATTTTTACAGCACATGGTGGTAATTTAGAAGAAATAAATTTGAATCCTGCAATATCAGAATTAATAAGAAAAAACATTTTTGAAAGATTAATATTTTTAGATACAGTAAAAAAAGGAAATATAGATAAAGTGTATTCTTTAAATAAAGAAACAAAAGAATATACTCAAATAATAGAAAAATAAGAAATGTATATTAATATATTTCTTATTTTTGTTCTAAAAGATATATGCCATGAATATAATATAGAAACAAAAAACAAAGGACAAGGTGAAAGTTATGCTAATGATTAAATATTTTATATTAATAGTAATATTATGTGCTTCAACAGGGATAGGATTATTAGTATCAAAAAAATATAAGGATAGAGTAATAGAACTTAGAGAATTTAGAAATGCTTTAAATATATTAGAAAACAAAATAAAATTTACATATGAGCCATTACAAGAGATTTTTGACCAAATGTCAGAAAACTTAATAGAAAATGTTGCAAATATATTTAAAAAGACAAAATCAAATTTGCGAAAAATGGAAACTCAAGAAGCCTGGAATGATGCAATAGAAGAATGTAAATTAAATTTAAATTCTGAAGATATAAGTATAATAAAAAACTTTGGTAAACTTCTAGGAAAAACAGATGTAGAAGGTCAAATAAGCGAAATAAAGCTTACAAGTTCATTTATAGATATGCAAATAGAAAAAGCAGAAAAAGAAAAGGAAAAAAATGAAAAATTATATAAAACTTTAGGTACAGTTGTTGGACTAGCAATAGTAATAATATTAATTTAGGGGGACGAAAAATGAATATTGATTTATTATTTAAAATAGCAGCAATTGGTATATTAGTAGCTGTACTTCATCAAGTTCTAGTAAGAGCGGGAAGAGAAGATCAAGCTATGATGACAACACTTGCAGGATTAGTTATTGTACTTACAATGGTTATAAAAGAAATAAGTACATTATTCGATACTGTAAGAACTATTTTTAATTTGTAATTTTTATAATAGTGAGGTAAAAATGGATGTTATAAAAATAATCGGAATAGGAATTATTTCATTAATATTAATAATTATAACAAGGCAATATAAGCCAGAATTTGCAATTTATATATCATTAATAGCAGGAATATTGATACTAACTTTAATAATAGACAAGCTTACAAACATAGTTCAATTACTTCAATCTATATCTAGTAAAGCATCTATTAACAACAATTTTTTAGGAATATTATTAAAAATAACAGGAATAGCATTTTTAACAGAGTTTGCCGTAAGTATTTGTAAAGATTCGGGAGAAAGTGCAATTGCTAGCAAAATAGAAACAGGAAGTAAAATAATTATAATATCAATATCTATACCTATAATATCTAATTTGTTAGAAATTGTTATAGATATTCTTCCTTAAAAAAGGAGCACAAATGAAAAAAATATGTATTGTTTTATTTTTAATATGTATGATGATTTCTAATTGTTCATATGCAAAAACAGATGAAACAATAGAAGAACAAAAAGAAACGTTTGGAATATCAGATTTTATAAAAGAATCACAAAAATATAAAGGTGATTTCTTAGAAGATATAGACATATCCGAATTAATGAATAATGCAATTCAAGGAAATGTAGACAATAACATTTTGATTAAAAAAGTTATTAAATTATTTGGAACAGAAGTAAAATCTAGTGTTAAAACTTTAATTAGTATTTTAGTAATTATTGTAATACATAGTGTTTTAAAAGCTATTAGTGATAGTTTAGAAAACAATAATATATCTGAAATAATTTATTATGTTCAATATATTTTAATAGTTACAGTTATAATGTCTAATTTTAATTCAATTATTCAAACTGTAAAAGAAACATCACAAAATTTAGTTGCATTTATGAATATGTTAGTGCCTATTTTAATTACTTTAATGGTATATACAGGAAGTATTACAACAAGTGGAATCTTGGAACCATTTATTTTATTTATGATAAATTTTGTAGGAAATATAATTCAAAGTATTTTAATTCCGTTAATGTTAATAATAACTGTATTTTCAATAATATCAAAAATATCTAATAAAATACAAATAGATAAAATATCAAGTTTTCTAAAATCGAGTGTAATATGGTTTTTAGGAATAATTTTAACAGTGTTTGTTGGTGTAATTTCGTTAGAAGGAACATTAAGTAGTAGCGTAGATGGTATAACGGCAAAAACTACAAAAGCTGCCGTTTCTACTATGATACCTGTAGTAGGTAAAATATTAGGAGATGCAGTAGACACTGTTTTAGGATGTGGGCTTGTTTTAAAAAATGCTGTAGGAATTGTTGGAGTTATTGTAATAATAGGGATATGTATAGTTCCAATAATAAAACTTGGAGTTATAACAATTGCATATAATTTATCAGCAAGTATAATACAACCTATTGCTGATGAAAAAATAGTAAAGTTATTATCAGAAATGGGAGGAATATTTAAAGTTTTATTGGGAATCTTATGCTCTTTATCTGTAATGTTGATTATAGGTATAACATTGGTAATTAAAATATCTAATAGTGGAATGATGTATAGATAAATAAGAGGATTGTTATGATTAGTTTTATAAGGTCATGGGCAGAACAAGTAATTGTTGCAGTTATAATTGCAAGTATTATAGAAATGATTTTGCCCGAAAACAAAAATAAAAAGTATATAAAAATGATAATTGGAATGTATATATTGTTTAATATAATTTCACCAGTTATTAAAAATAATAATTATTTTAATTTTGAAGAATTTAATATAGAAAAATATGCATCTACAACAAGTAGTGGCGTAGAAGTAAATCAAGAGTCGATGGATAAAAGACTTGAACAATTATATATAGAAGAACTTGAAAAAGATTTAAAAAATAAAGTAAAAGAAAAAGGATATAATGTTACTAGTTGTAAGATAGATGCTGTATTAAACGAAAATTCATCAAATAAAGGAATTAATAAAATAAAACTTAAGATATCAAAATTAAATTCTACCAATGATAAAAATAGTAGTGTTAATTCTATAGAAAAAGTAGAAATAAAAGTAGGATTAGATAAAATATTAAGTTCTGACTCAAATGAAGAAAAAAATGATAATGAAGCTTCTAAAATAGAAATAGCAGAATTAAGAAAAACTTTAAGTGATTATTATCAATTAGATATAAAAAAAATAGATATTACAAATGATTAAGGAGGAAATATGTTTATAGATAAAATTAAAGATATTTTTAAATTTAATAAAGAAGATAATAACAAGAAAAAAATTGAAAATTTGGTAGTATTAATAATTATACTTATAGTTACAATAATTGCAATAAATTACATATGGACTGACAAAAATGACGAAGAGAGTAGCAAACAAAACACTACTAATAAACAACTAGCAACTTCTGAAGAGACAACTAGTACTAATAATAGTGACTTAGAAGGAAGATTAGAAAAGATTTTAAAAAGTATAGATGGTGTAGGAAATGTAAAGGTTTTTGTTAATTATTCCGAAACCAGTCAGGTTGTTGCTATGTATAACGAAAATACAAAACAAAGTTCAACAGAAGAAACAGATACATCGGGTGGAGTAAGAACTATACAGCAAACAGATACTCAAAAAGAAGTTGTATATAATGATGAAAGTGGTAATAAAACACCTGTTACTGAAAAAATAATAAATCCCAAAATAGAAGGGGCAATTATCACAGCAGAAGGAGCTTCTAATAGTGCTATAAAAGCTAATATTATTTCTGCAGTAGAAGCGGTTACTGGACTTGCAACACATAAAATTCAAGTATTTGAAATGAATAAATAAAGGAGAGATTTTTATGAAAATTCTAAAAAATAATCAAGTTATTATATATGCAATAGCACTTATGCTTGTTGCAGCAGGGTATTTAAATTATACATCTAAAGATAATAAATTAATTTCAACTTCATCAGATGCAGGAGTGATAAATACAAATGAATTGGCTGATATAGGTGATGCTACTTTAGTTAATAGTAATGATGTTACATATGATGAAAATAATACAATAGAAGAAAATACAGTTAATAGTGAGGAAATAACACAAGAAACTAGTAGTAATATTTCAGATGAATATTTTACAAAATCAAAATTAGAAAGAGATACGATGTATTCTCAAATGTTAGAATCATATCAAACTATTTTAAATAATACTAATTCATCTGAAACTCAAAAAAATACAGCTACAAAGGAAATAGAAAATATAAATCAAACTAAAAATAGTATAATGATTTGTGAAAATTTAATAGCAACAAAAGGGTTAAAGAACAGTGTTATTTTTGTTAATGGAGAAAGTATAAGTGTTATAGTTGAAGCAGAAGAATTAACACAAGATAAAATTGCACAAATACAAAATATTATTTCTAGAGAATTAAATGCAGATATAAGTAATGTACATATAACTAATAAATAACAATATCTACATTTAGAACATAATAATATAAAAAAACAAACTGCTATTACTAAATTTAATAATAGTAGTTTGTTTTCTTTTCAAAAATGCATTAAATCCCAAATGGATTTGTTCTTTTCCTCTGGTTTTATAATTGGTGGATTTTTCTTCTTCTTCTTCTTTTTTTCTGGTTTGGTAGGCGGATTACTTTTTTCATAGTGAGTACATTCTATAACTATGAAAAAGTTATTTTTAGTATTGAAAGATTCAATACCTTCTGTAATAAAGTCGTATTTCTCAATACGGCAAGCATTTTTTAATTTTTGCTTACTTTTTTTGGAAAAAGCCTCTATAGGAATATCCCTAACTTTTACACATCCTCCATGAAGATCATCTTTAGCTGATAGTTTTTTACAAAGATGTCCGTTACAATAGCATTTATGTTTTGCTATGCCGAAACATCCTAAATCAGCTGGTATCTCTGTAAAAAAATACTCTTGATTCTTTTTTAATACTAAACCAGGTGTGTTACCAATTCTTTTTTCAAAAATTTCATCTACAGAAATTTTTGAAAAATATAATACATTTTCTTCCAAATTTCCATCTTCTAATTTCCGTTTTACTTTTAATGAACTTGTGCCATTTAAAGTTAAAAAATCTTTTGGTTCATTAACATATGGAAAAGATGGTTTAATGTTTTTTTGTTCCATAAGATGTCATTCCTTTCTATGTATAAAAAAACAAAACTAATGTAATAAATATAATAAATTATAACATTTTATGTAAATAATGTCAAATATCAAGAAAAAAGAAAGGAAATATAAAAAAACTGTTGTAAAATTTTTCATTATTGGTATAATAATGAAAGAAATAAAGATTATTAGGAGGAAAAAATAAATGTTAAAAAAAGTAGCAATATTAGCAAATGGAGGAGATGTTTCAGGATTTAACGCAGTTATAAGAGCAATAGTAAAAACAGCTGAAAATAATAATATAGAATGTTATGGATTTATAGATGGTTACAATGGATTATTAAAAAATAATTTTGAAAGACTAAGTACAGCAGAAGATGGAAATGCAGAAGGAATATTACCTAAAGGCGGTTCAATAATTGGATCATCTACAAATGCAAATGTATTTAATTATAAAGTAGTAGATGAAAATGGAAATATTGAATATAAAGATTTATCTGATGTATGTGTAAAAAATATAAAAGATAATGGATTTGATTGTATATTTACATTAGGTGGAGATGGAACACAAAAATCTGCAAGAGATTTTTCTTTGAAAGGTGTAAATGTAATTGGAGTTCCAAAAACAATAGATAATGATGTTGCATGTACAGAAATAACATTTGGATATAATACTGCAGTTTCTGTTGCGGCAGAAGCTTTAGATAGACTTCATACAACAGGTGAAACACATCATAGAATAATGGTATTAGAAGTTATGGGAAGATACGCTGGATGGATTGCATTAGAATCAGCAATTGCTGGAGGAGCAGATATTGCATTAATTCCAGAAATTCCATATGATATAAATAAAGTAGCAGAAAAAATAAAAAATAGACAAAAAAGAGGTAAGAACTTTAGTGTAGTAGTTGTTGCAGAAGGTGCTGCTCCAAAAGGTGGAACAATAACTGTTGCAAATACTAGAAACAATGGAGCTGGTGTTGATAATACAAAACTTGGAGGAATTGGACAAGTTGTTGCAAAACAATTAGAAGAAATAACTGGTCTAGAGGCAAGAAATACAACTTTAGGTTATATGCAAAGAGGTGGAACACCTACAGCATTTGATAGAGTCCTATCAACTAAATATGGTGCAAAAGCTATGGAACTTGCATTAGAAGGAAAATTTGGAACATTAGCAGTAATAAAAAATGGAAAATTAGATTATGCATCATTAGAAGATGTTGTTGGACAAAATAAAAAAATTGGAGCAGTATCAGGAAACACAGCAGAAAGTAATTTAAGAAGAGTTACTATGGATCATGATTTAGTAAAAACAGCAAGAGATATAGGTATTGCTTTAGGTGATTAATTTGATTAAATACCATTTTGGTTTTTAATATATAATGTTTAATATTCAAAGGAGGAATGTAGAATGTCTACAAGATTTGTTTTAAATGAAACTTCATATTTTGGAAAAGGTGCTAGAGAAGAACTAGCTGGAGAAATTAAAAAAAGAGGATTTAAAAAAGTATTTTTAGTAAGTGATAAATCATTAGTTGAGGCGGGAGTTGCTAAAAAAGTAGAAGATATTTTAACAAATGCAGGTATAGATTATGATTTGTATTCAGAAATAAAACCAAATCCTACAATAAAAAATGTAACAGATGGTGTTGAAGCTTGTAAAACTTCAAATGCAGATGTTATAGTAGCTGTAGGTGGAGGATCTAGTATGGATACTGCAAAGGGAATATCAATAGTAATGACGAACCCTGATAGAGCAGATATAAAATCTTTAAATGGATTATCAAATACAGTAAACAGAGGAATGCCAGTAATAGCATTACCAACAACAGCAGGTACAGCAGCAGAAGTAACAATAAATTATGTTATAACAGATGAAGAAAGAGAAATAAAAATGGTATGTGTAGATCCTAATGATATACCAATTTTAGCAATAATAGATTCTGAACTTATGGCATCAATGCCAAAAGGATTAGCAGCTGCTACAGGTATGGATGCATTAACACATGCAGTAGAAGGATATATAACAAAAGCACATAATGAAATGTCAGATATGTTTCATATGAAAGCTATAAAACTAATATTTAAATATTTAACATCAGCAGTAAATGAAAAAGATCCAGAAGCAGTAGAAATGATGGGACTTGCTCAATATATAGCTGGTATGGGATTCTCTAATGTTGGATTAGGAATAGTTCATTCTATGGCTCATCAATTAGGAGCTGTATATGATACACCTCATGGAATTGCAAATGCAATGTTATTACCAACAGTAATGAGATTTAATGGAGAAGATCTAGCAACAGCACAAAGATTTAGAGAAATCCTATGTGAAATAGGAAGACCAGATGCTGCAAACTTAAATGATCAAGATGTTATAAATACATTTGTATGGATGATATCAGAATTAGGAAAATCAGTAGGAATTACAACAACAATAAAAGATTATGGAGCTAAAGAAGAAGACTTCGAAATGCTTGCAGAAAAAGCAATGGCAGATCCTTGTAAACCAGGAAATCCAAGAGAAGTGACAAAAGAAGACTTCATAGAATTATTTAGAAGAGCAATGTAATAATGTAAAAACACAGGACTTTAACTTAGCCTGTGTTTTATATATTATAGAAATAGAAAGAGAAATATATGGAAGAAAAACTAGATAGATTATATAAAGAATGTGTTAAAGAATTAAATAATATAGGAATAGATATAAATAATACAAATGTAATAGGTAATATTGATATAAAAATTGCTAGAAGAAACTGTAAAAGATATGGATGCTGTAAGCAAGAAGAACCAGACGTATCAACAAAGTCTATTACAAAAAGAGGTAGAAGTATAATTGTAAAATATGATGTATTTAAAAAACATCATATAGAGATAAGCAAATGGGTATTAGAATTAGATGATAAAATTATAAAAAACACTATAATGCATGAATTAATTCATTGTATGCCATATTGTAGTAATCATGGAGCAAAGTTCAAGATGTATGCTAAATATATAAATGAGAAATTAGGATATGATATTTCTACTGTTGGAAACAAAAAATTAGACTACGAAAAAAGTAATTTAAAATATGATGAAACAAAATATACTAATTATAAGTATAAGGTTGTTTGCAAAAAATGTGGTCAAGAATTTTTTAGACAAAGAATAAAAAGTAATTTTACCAGAAAATATAAATGCGGTAAATGTGGCGGAAAATTTCAAATTTTTGAGTTATAAGCTAAATTTCAAAATTTGTCGAAAAAATCACATGAATAAATATTGACTATAGAAGAATTTTTAAAACAAAAATAATTTTAAATCTTTAAATTCCCAAACAAAAAAATAAATCCCATAGTGGACTAAAATTTTAAAATTATAAAATTATTGACTTTTGTTCTTATTATGAGTCTAATAATTATAGATAGAAGTATTTAAAAAATTAGTTTTTATGATGTTGTTACTAAAATGAACAGTTTAAAGTCGTTGTTTTGTTAAGAAAAATAGCAGAGAAAACGAAGATAGGAAGAGAGACAATAAGAAAAGTTTACAAAGAATGAAGTTGCCAAAAATCTACGTCCCCATTGACACCCATTGACAGATTTTGGAAAGTTACGAATTGATATATTATAAAAAATGAAAAAAGGTATTGTAAATGAAAAGATAATAGTATAAAATTTGATAGAAAGCTATGAGATAAATAGTAGAACATTGAAAACTAAATACCTTTAGAAAAAATAGTATGAAATAAAAATGTTGGTACTATTTATTAAGTAGTGAAAAAGTGTGAATAAAAAGAATTTAAAAAGTAAAATTGTACAAAATAAAAAAGATAAAAAATTCAAAAAGTACAAAGGAGGAAAATGTATGAAAATAAAGCAAACTAAAGGTATTACATTAATAGCATTAGTAATAACAATAATAATTTTATTAATACTTGCAGGAGTAACAATAACAATGTTAACAGGAGATAATGGAATATTAAAACAAGCAACAAATGCAAGAGAAACAAATACAAAAGCAGAATTTGAAGAACAAGTAAAGTTAGCAGTAATGGCATCAAGAGTAAATGATACAGCAAATATAGATTTAAAAACATTAGATGAAGAAATAAATAAAATAAGTGGAACAACAATAACAAAATCAGCAGATGATAAATTACCATGGACAGTAAAAAAAGGAAATAATGAAGTAACTATAACAGCAGACGGAACAATAACAACAAACGCAACTGGAAAAGATGATGGAAAAAAAGATGAAGACACAAAAATAGACTATGGAACAAAGAAACCAGAAGAAGATACAAGAACAGTAATAGAACAAGCAACAGCAGCAAAACCAGAAGGATCAACAATAGATTCAACAACAAATGAAGATACAGGAATAGTAATGAGAGACAGTAATGATAATGAATGGGTATGGGTAGAAGTACCAAATACAGTATTCACAACTGCAACAAATAGTACAGATTATGACAATATAAAAGCCGATTTAATAGCATATGCAAGTGATTATAGAGAAGAAAATTGGACAGATGAGTGGTATAATGGATGTGGATTAACACAAGAAGAATATAATACAAATTATAATAAAATGTTAAGTAGTATATATACAAATAAAGGATTTTATATAGGAAGATATGAGGCAGGAATAGAAGGTAGTGATGAAAACACAAGTTTAGCAAGATATAGTAGAACCGAAATAACAAGTAGTTCACCAAAAGCAGTAAGTAAAAAAGATATGATACCATATAATTTTGTAACTTGTAGTGATGCACAACAATTAGCAAATGTAATGGCTACAGGAAATAAAACGAGTAGTTTAATGTATGGAATACAATGGGATTTAGTATGTAAGTTTTTAGAAGAAAAAGGTAATTGGGATACAAGCACAAATACAGCACAATATTATATAAAATTAAATAGTACAAGTTGGGGAAATTATAGAAATAATAGTATAACTTTATTAAGAGGAAAATATAATATAAATCCAAGTTCATCAACAAGTACATGGACACCATTTAATACAGATACAGAAAATTATGTAACATCAAGTAAAACAAATAGTAATACATCATATTCTCAATTATTAACAACAGGAGCAAGTGAAGACACAAATAAAATGAATATATATGATTTTGCAGGAAACGAATGGGAATGGACATTAGAACATGCTACGACTCGCACTGGCATTCCTTGTAGCACTAGGGGATGCGATTACACCGGCGATGGCATTGGCAATCCAGCTTCTAACCGCGGTGACAACGTTACGACTGGCAGCTACCGCTACATTGGTTTGCGCCCCTCACTTTATTAATGTAGGACTGTACTCTAAAGCCGTGATTAGAGTGGTCAATCGGTCAATCGGGACGTAGATTTTTGACAACCTAAGATTGTATAAAGGATTTTATGTAAAATGAAAATACCTTTATGATATAATATAAATATATCATAAAAGGTATTTTTTTATGTAAGAAAAATCATTCAAGAAAATTAAAAGTACTTAAATTTTAAAATTATCTTCTTAATATAAGTTAAAAATAGATATGTCACAAAGAAATTGAAAATAAAATATATAAAATATATAAAATTATAAAAATTTGGTCGAAAAAATCACATCATAAAATCTTTAAATTCCCAAATAAAAATATTGATTTTTAAGTTAAAATGTGTAATAATATAAAATATAATTAAAAACTATGAAAAAGAGAAGTAAATTTATACTTGTTTTTAGAGAATAGAAGTTATAGCTGTAAGCTTCTTAAATAAAGGTAAATTGAAAGTAACTTTGGAGTTGGTATGCTGAAAATAAACTTAAGCATATTCGTTTAGGCAACGTTAAAAGCTAATTAAGATATAAATTTTGATTTATAATTAAGGTGGTACCGTGAGATAAAACTCGCCCTTATGTGTTTATAGGGACGAGTTTTTTTGTTTTAATTAATTTAAATCAATTATATATATATTGTTTTGCAATAGCCGCGTAGCGATCAACCGTAGCGTAAGCGAAGGACGAATAGAGCAGCCTTCCCGAATGATTCCGAGGGCTGCGACAACAAGGCATAAAAAACAATATATATATAATTAGAGTAAATAGATAAAAGGGAGTGAGTTAAATGGCAAAATTAGAAATAAATAGTAAAACACAAGGAGCAGAACTTACAAGTATAAAATTAGACGGAATAGAAAAATTACATCAAGGAGAAAATATTTTGGACGAAAATGGTAAAGCATTTTGGAATAGACATGCACCAATCTTATTTCCGATTGTAGGACAAATAAAAAATGGAACAACAATAATAGATGGTAAAGAATACAAAATGTCACAACACGGATTTGCAAGAGATATGGAGTTTGAAAAAATTAAAAAAGATAGTAATATTCATAAATATGTATTAAAAAGCAATGAAAAAACTTTAGAAAAATTCCCATATAAGTTCGAATTATACATTACTTATACAATAGAAAATAATTCTTTAGAAATTAAATATACAGTAATAAATAAAGACAATAAAGAAATGCAATTTGGACTTGGTGGACATCCTGCTTTTATTTGTGATTACTCATCTGGAGATTATGAGTTAGAGTTTAATAAAAATGAAGATAATTTTGAACTTTTAAAATTGGACAATGGTTTAATTGGAAAAGAACATTTTGAAAACATAATTAAAGAAAATAAAATAAAACTACATAAAGATATTTTTAATGAAGACGCAATAATAATGAAAAATTTAAAATCAAATGAAATTACATTAAAAGATACAAGAAACAATAAAATTTTATTAAAATTTGATTTTACAGGATTTCCATATTTAGCAATTTGGTCTAAAAAAGGAGCACCATTTGTCTGCATAGAACCATGGTTTAATACTGCTGACAATATAGATTCAGATGGAATCTTTGAATATAAGGAAAATATTTTAAAAATAAATCCAAATGATAAATTTGAATGTAAATATAAAGTAGAATTTTATAATTAAGGAGAAATTAAAATGAGTGAAAAAAAATTAAATGACAAATTTAATCCAAAAGATTTTGAAGAAAGATTATATAGTGAATGGGAAGAAAAAGGTTATTTTAAACCATCTATGGATAAAAACAAAGAACCATATTGTATAATGATGCCACCTCCAAATGTAACAGGAAAATTACATATGGGGCATGCATTAGATGGAACTATACAAGATGTATTAATTCGTTTTAAAAGAATGCAAGGATATGATGTACTATGGCTTCCTGGATCTGACCATGCGGCTATATCAACAGAAATGAAAGTTGTACAAAAACTAGCCAAAGAAGGAAAGAAAAAACAAGATTTAGGTAGAGAAAAATTCTTAAAAGAGGCATGGGACTGGACTCGCGAATATGGAGGAATAATTCAAAAACAACAACGTAAACTTGGATGTTCTTGTGATTGGGAAAGAAATAGATTTACATTAGATGAAGGTATGTCAGATGCTGTATTAGAACAATTTATAAAATTGTATGAAAAAGGTCTTATTTATAAAGGTAAAAGAATGGTAAACTGGTGCCCAAGTTGTAATACATCTATATCTGATGCAGAAGTTGAGTATAAAGAAGAACCATCACATTTATGGCATATAAGATATAAAATAACAGGAACAGATGACAAGTATGTAGTTGTTGCTACAACTAGACCAGAAACAATGCTAGGTGATACTGCTGTTGCAGTACATCCAGATGATGAAAGATATAAAGATTTAGTAGGAAAAACATGTATATTACCTATAATGAATAAAGAAATTCCAATAATTGCAGATGATTTTGTAGAAAAAGATTTTGGAACAGGATGTGTTAAAATAACTCCAGCTCATGACATGAATGACTATGGAGCAGGTTTAAGACATAATTTAGATATTATAGAAGTATTTGATGAAAACTTTAAAATGGGTAATTTAGTTCCAGAATATAAAGGAATGGATTTACTAGAAGCACGTAAGTTAATAGTAGAAAAATTAAAAGAAATTGGAGCATTAGTAAAAGAAGAAGAATATACACATAATGTAGCAAAATGTGAAAGATGTAAAAATACAATAGAACCAAAAATTTCTACACAATGGTTTGTAAGTATGAAAGATTTAGCAAAAAGAGCTGCTGATTGTGTTAGAAATGATGAAACAAGATTTATACCAAAAAGATATGAAAAACAATATTTCCATTGGCTAGACAATATTCAAGATTGGTGTATTTCACGTCAATTATGGTGGGGACATAGAATACCAGCATATTATTGTGATGATTGTGGTGAAATTAATGTTGCAAAAACTATGCCAGAAAAATGTAAAAAATGTGGAAGTACACATTTACACCAAGACGAGGATACATTAGATACTTGGTTTAGTTCTGCATTATGGCCATTTTCTACACTTGGTTGGCCAAATAAAGAGTCAGAAGATTATAAAAGATTTTATCCTACAAATGTTTTAGTTACAGGATTTGATATAATTACATTCTGGGTATCTAGAATGATGACTCAGGGATTAGAATTTACAGATATACCACCATTTAAAGATGTTTTAATTCATGGTATTATTCGTGATAGTCAAGGAAGAAAAATGTCAAAGACATTAGGAAATGGTGTTGACCCATTAGAAGTAATAGATCAATATGGTGCAGATGCCTTAAGATTTTCAGTATTATCAGGAACAACAATGGGAAATGATATAAGATACATGCCAGAAAAATTAGATCAGGCTTCAAACTTTGCAAATAAAATTTGGAATGCAGCTAAATTTATAATAAATTCAAATGTTGACGAAGATGATATAAAAGAATTTTGTCATAAAGTATATGACCATGAAAAACATACTTATAATGCAGAATTATTAACTGTAGAAGATAAATGGATTTTAAATAAGTTAGACAAATTAGTAAAAGATGTTACACAAAATATAGAGAATTATGATTTAGGAATAGCAATTGATAAAATATATAACTTTATATGGAATGAATTTTGCGACTGGTATATAGAAATGGTAAAACCAAGATTATATAGTGATAATTACGAAACAAAAGTTGCTGTATGTGATATTTTAAATCATGTATTTGGTACATCATTAAAATTACTTCACCCATTTATGCCATTTATAACAACAGAAATATATAGTAATTTAGTAAGTTATAGTGATAAAGATTTAATTGTATCAAAATGGCCTAGAGTAAGAAGTGAATTCGTATTTGATAAAGAAGAAAAAGTTATAGAAAGTATAAAAGAAATAATAGTTGGAATAAGAAATGCAAGAGCAAAATTAAATGTTCATCCATCTAAGAAATCAAAATTAATTTTTGTAACAAGCGAATTTAAAAACGAAATTGAAGACTCTAGGTTGTTTATAGAAAAATTAGGATTTGCAAATGAGATTGTAGTTCAAGAAAATAAAGATCATATTCCAGAAAATGCTATAAGTGTATTGGCTGACGGAATTGAAGTTTATATACCATTTGAAGATATTGTAGACATAGAAGAAGAAAAAGAAAGATTAAAAAACGAAATTAAAAGATTACAAGCAGAAGTAGAAAGAGGAACAAAAATGCTTTCAAATTCTGGATTTGTAAATAAAGCTCCAGAAGCTAAAGTAAATGAAGAAAAAGAAAAATTAGCTAAATATCAAGAAATGTTAGAAACAACAACATTAAGATTAAAAGAATTAAGTAAATAATAATTAATAAAGCTTAGTATTTAATAACTTGATTTGAAAAATAGCTAAAAAGTTTAAAATATTAATAACCCCAAAAGATTAATTAAAATTTGGGGTTATTTTTGTGTGCAAAAATAATTGCTGTGTCCATTTTTGTTCTATTTTGTCATACGAATTTCACAAATCGACAAAACTTCTATTGTTTTACTCTTGGAAAAAAATGTAAATAAGAATATAATATTTAAAAATCAAACAAAGGAGGAAATGTATTGGAAAGTCAATATTTTGAAGAAGACAAGCTGTTAATAATTAAAATAACAGATGAAATTGATGAATGTAGTGTACAAAAGATAAGGAGGAAAGCAGATTATGAAATTGAAAGATATATGCCTAAAAGAGTTGTATTTGATTTTGATAGTGTCACTTTCATGGATAGTGCAGGAATAGGTTTATTAATAGGAAGATACAAATTAGCTAATATGATGGGCGGAAAAGTAGAATTAACAAATTTAACTCAAAGCGTAAAGAAAATTTTTGAAATGTGTGGAGTTTTAAAATTAATTCCTGTAGTAAATTTATAAGTAAAGGAAAGGAGAGGTTGCATATTTATATGCAATAAAAAAATATGAAAAGTAAATTTGATAATGAAATGAAATTAGAATTTTTAAGTAAATCAAACAATGAGGCATTTGCAAGAATAACAGTTGCTGCATTTGTTTCTCAATTGGATCCTACAATAGAAGAATTGGCAGATATTAAAACTGCTGTATCAGAAGCAGTTACAAATTCAATTGTTCATGGATATGAAGATAAAACAGGAATAGTAAAAATAGTTGCCAAAATTAAGGATAACGAAATATCTATAGAAATTTCTGATAATGGAAAAGGAATAGAAGATATAGAACAAGCAAAACAACCTTTATACACAACTAGGCCAAATTTGGAAAGATCAGGTATGGGATTTACTATTATGGAGAGCTTTATGGATGAAATTGAAATAGAGTCTGTTGTAGGACTTGGAACGAAAATAACAATGAAAAAGAAAATAAAAAGTTTAAATTTAGAAGAAGAATTAACAACAATTTAAGGGGGAAGTTTATGTACAATAATACTTTAGAAAGCATTATGGAAGCCCAAAATGGAAATGAAGAAGAAATGACAAAGTTAATTCAAGAAAATAATGGACTGATTTGGAGCATTGTAAAAAGATTCACAGGAAGAGGTTACGAAATTGAAGATATTTATCAAATTGGTTGTATAGGTTTTATTAAAGCGATTAAAAGATTTAATTCTGAGTTTGAAGTAAAACTTTCTACATATGCTGTACCCTACATATTAGGTGAGATAAAAAGGTTTTTAAGAGACGATGGACCTATAAAATTAAGTAGAAGTATAAAAGAACTAAATGTAAAAATAAAAGAATTGCAAAAAGAACACTTAAATAAAACAGGAAAAGAAATTACATTGCAAGAATTGGCCAAAGAATTAAAAGTTTCAAAAGAAGAGATTGCTATGGCAATTGATTCTGGGACACCTATTGATTCTTTAGAAAGTGCAAGTTATAGAGATAACAAAACAGATAAAACAATTAGTCTTATAGATAAAATTTCTACAAATACAGATGAAGCATTATTAATATCAAACAAAATAACAATTCAACAATTAATAAAAGATTTAGAAGATAGAGAAAAAGAAGTAATAATATTACGATACTATAAAGAAAAAACACAAATGCAAGTTGCTAAAATATTAGGTATAACTCAAGTACAAGTTTCTAGAATTGAGAAAAAAGTTCTAAATTCAATGAAAGTTAAACTTGTATCTTAAGGTAGGTGATGTAATATTGAAAAAACTAATTCTCTATTTTTTTGCTTTTATATTAATATTTTTTATTGTACCAGCAATTTGTACAAAAACATCTAGTAAAATAACAAGTGCAGAAAGTGAAGAAAATAATCAAGAGATAAAAAATGATACACCTAGTAACACTAATTATGATTATAGCAAATTTGGTACTGTAAAACTCTTACATACAGAAACAGGTGAAGTTGAAGAAATTGATATAGATAACTATTTGTACAATGTTGTATCTGCCGAGATGCCGGCAACATATGCAGAAGAAGCATTAAAAGCCCAAGCTGTTGTGGCAAGAACTTATACAATATACCAAATAATTCATAATGGAAACAAACACGAAAATGCCGATTTATGTGATTCTTACAAGTGCTGTCAAGCTTGGATATCAAAAGAAGACAGATTGAATAAATGGGCAGAAGATGTGAGAGAAGAAAATTGGAACAAAATAGAAAATGCAGTAAATAAGACAAAAGGTCAAGTAATTACATATAATAATGAGCCAATTAATGCATTTTTCCATTCTAATAGTGGAGGAACAACAGAAATACCAGTAAATGTTTGGGGAGGCACAGGTTATCCTTATTTACAATCAGTAGAGACATCAGGAGAAGATGGATATGCTCAATATTATTCAGAAATAGAAGTTACTAATGAGGATGTTTTAAAAAAACTAAAAGCTAAATATTCCAATATTTCTATAGATTTTTCAAAAGATGATGATATAAAAATATTAGAGTATACAAATAGTGGGAGAGCAAAAACAGTGAAATTTGGAAATACGAATATATCTGGTGTAGAAGTCAGAAAAATCTTTGAATTAAAATCCACGAATTTTGAAATAATAAAAAATAAAAATAGTATAAAATTTAATGTTAAAGGATATGGACATGGTGTTGGTATGAGCCAAACGGGTGCTGATAGTTTAGCTCAAGATGGAAGTACATATGAAGAGATTATAAAACATTTTTATTCTGGTGTTGAAATTAAAGATATAAATTCACTTTAAATGTATAATCTTCTAAAAAAGGGAAATACTTGTAATAATATTAATTAAAGGAGGATTATATGAGAAGAGATTCAAATAGAAGACAAAGACCAGGACAATCTTTTGAAAATAAAGTCCTAATTGCAGGAGGAGTTATTTTATTATTAATAATTGGATTAATAATAGGGATGTCAATGTATTCTAGTTTAGTAAACAAAAATGCAAAACAATTTACTTCAGAACAAATTGCAAGTTTAGTCCCTAATAACACTGAAGATGATACAAATAGTGAAGCAGAAAGTGCAAGTAGTAGTATAGGGAAAAGTGTAGATGAATCAAAAAATACAACGAATAACACAACTAACAATACTGTAACAAAAAATACAACAAAACAAAGTAATACAACTAATGCAACAACAAATACAGCGTCAAAATCTGTAAGTAAATCTAAAAAAAATGCAGAAAATTTAACTAAACAAGAAAATACTACAAAAAGTACAACAAAAGAAACAAAAGAAATATCTTTTGCAAAACCAGTAGAAGGTGATATTATTAGAGAATTTGCAAAAGACAATTTGGTATATTCCGAAACATTACAAGAATGGGTAACACATTTAGGTATAGATATAAAAGCAAATAAAACAACAGTTGTAAAAGCGTCTGCAGATGGTACTGTAAAATCTATAAAAAATGATCCTAGATATGGAATAACAATTATAATTGATCATGATGATGGATACCAAACTATTTATTCTAATTTATTAACAACAGAGTTTGTTGTAGAAGGTGAAAAAGTAAAACAAGGACAAAGTATAGGAACTGTTGGTAATACAGCTGTATTTGAAATATCAGATGAAAGTCATTTACATTTTGAGATATTAAAAGATTCTGAACAGTTAGATCCAAATATATATATTAAATAAAGACACACATATGTGTGTCTTTATTTGATTTTTTTAAAAAATTATGTTAATATATAGTTATGCCTATATTTAAATTACCTTTTTTTCATAAATTATAGCAACAATGAAAAATAATATTTTGGAGGTAAAAAGTGTCTATGAATAAAAAGATTTTTTCTTTAGTATTAATAATATTAGTTTTATTATTTCCTGTTAACAATGTATTTGCTTCATCATATGAATATATAATAGATAATGCAAATATATTTGATGATTCATATTATATGATACAACAAGCGAAAAATTTGCGGAGCAAGTTAGATTTTGAGATACATATATATTCTGTCGATGAAATTACAGAAGCAGATAGTATTTTTGAAGAGTATATCCAAAATTCATCAGCTCTTATATTAGTAATCTCAAAAAATGGAGAAATTGAATGGTATACAGGAAGTGTAACTAAAAAGATTATAAGAGATGTTGATATGGAAGAAATAATTGATTCTAATCAATTTTCTGACAAGCAATATACTACATATATAAATAATATCTTATATGATATTACAGTTTTTTCTATAGGGGAAGAAAACGTAGTAATTGATTCAGAAAATACAATAGCTGTAACAGAAAAAAATTCTACAGAAGAAAAGTTTTCTTGGATACCATATGTAAGTGGGTTCTTGTTAGGTTTTATTTTTATTTTTTCTTTTATTTTTAGTATAAAGAAAATAAAAAACAAAATCCAAAAGAAGATTAAAGAAAAAGAAAAGGAAAAAATAGAAGAAGAGAAGCTTGAAAAACACATAATGGAAACTCCTCTAGAAGATTTAGCTAGAGAAGAATACGAAAAAATTAAAGAAAAGGATGAAAATATTTATAGGCGAAATACGAGTAAAGAAACAGAATTAGAGAAATTAAAGAAAAAATATGATTCTAATGATAAAATTATTACTCGTAAATAAAAAAATCTAGCAGTCAAATTTGACTGCTAGATTTTTCTTGTATAATTCATACAAATTTTATATTAAATAGTTTTTTTGGCTTTTTCAAAAGCTTTTTCAAGGCTTATAGTATCTACCTTAGTGTAGAAATCTTTAGTTGAACATCCAGCACGTCCGCCACCGGCACAAGCACAAGCACATGCACAACTACTGGCACATCCTCCGCCGTGTCCTCCACCGCTGTAGAAGAAAGTTCCTCCACCTGAGCTGTAACCATCTGAGCATATAGCAGCAAGAAAAAGTACCACGAAAATAGCTATTATGATAATAACTATTACTATGCCAAGATGAAGAGTATTATTTTCAGCTTGCTTATCTGGGTCTAATTCTTCAAATCTAGATTGCTGATAAGTAACTGATGCTGACAATTTACTACTCTTACCAGAGTCTAAAGATGTTTTCCAAATTAACTGATTGTTTTCATCAGTATAATCTGAGTTGTTTTCTATCACATAATTTCCATTCCAACTAATTATTAAATCATCAATTGGAGTATCTGGAAACCATCCAGGTGTAAAAGAAAAACTTACAGTTTCATCATCATCATTTAAAGTATAAAGATAACTTTGATGAATTGAAAAATCAAATTCAAAAGTTTCATCTTGATAGTATTTTCTAAAGAAATCTATCTTTACATACGAACCTGATGATCCGTTATATGAATTTTTGTATTCGATATTTTTTATATTGTCAGATAAAGCCTTAATATCTTCAACATGTTTGTTTGGTATTCCTACATAAAGGTCTTCTACAGGTCCTTCAGTTTTATCATCCAAAACTTTCCATTTTAGATGATAAGTTATTATTGCACTTCCATCTGACTCCATATCAACATTGATGTAATATTCAAGTATTTCATCAATAGGATCAGAAGAAGCTCGTGCTGTGTTTGTTGGGATAAACATTATGAGTATAATCATAATGAATGCAAAAATAAGTGCAAATTTTTTTCTCATAAATTTACCTCTCTTTCTTTAATGGACATGTTCCATCTTGCTTAATACTATTGTTTCTTATTTCAGATGATTTTTCCCAAATTGTAGGCCAGTCATCTTTTAACATATTTCCAAAAATATTCCCATTTAGCCAACTCTGACACGGAACAACGTTTCCGCTTGGAGTTATTGCCATATTACTTAAACAAGCTCCACAGGTAGGAACATTTAAATGAAGATTTCTAAGAAGTTCTTCATCTAACCAACCAGGAGATGTAAAAGAAAGTTCCATACCACTTTCTTGGCAATAAGCAATTGCTGACTTAAGGATGCTATACAATTCAGATTCTGTAAGCTGAGTTGCTTGCGATTCCGATTTTAATGCATTTCCTGTTGTAATTAAGCCAGAACATGTAACATACATAATACCTAAACTATGAAGATATTTTAATGTTGATACATAATCTTTGTTAATACTACAAAGAGGAGTGTTAATACTAACACTTAAACCGGCAGAAATAGCATTTTTAATACCTGCAACGGTTTTTTTGAAACCGTTACTATTTCCAACAAGTTTATTGTGAATTTTCTCCTGATAAGAATAAAAGGTAATCTGCAGATTATCCAATTCAGCTTCCTTAAGTTTATTACAATAATCTTTTGAAAGCAAAAGACCATTTGTATTAAGTCTAGTTATTGGAAATCTTGCGTACTTGATTAATTCTACCAAGTCATTTCTCATTGTAGGTTCTCCACCTGTGAAGGTTAATTGGACAATTCCTGCTGATATACATTTATCAATGATTTTAAACCACTCATCAGTACATAATTGTTTTTCACAAGAATGTATTTGACCAGCAGCATAACAGTGCAAACATTTGTTGTTACACATCCATTTACCTTTAGAGTCAGTCATTGGAGTTACCATTAAGTCCATCCGATGAGGGGCAGACATATATTGTGCATACTCACTAATCGAAGTGATATTGGAAGATTTGATATCTATTTTTTCTCCTCTAGCAATAGCTATAAAAGAATTGATAAGAATTTCTAAATCCTTTAGGATTACTTTTTTTGGTGTTTTCCAGTACACATTATGTACCTGCTTCACACAATTTCTTATTATGTTAGATAACATATTTTCTGATAACTCAATTCCGTCGTATTTCTTCATTTCATTCATAAAAGTGAACAAAAGAAGAGCATGACTTTTTCTTATTGGTAAAATATAGTTACCATTAATGATAACTAAAGATTCTGGGATGTTATTACTAGAGATTTTTGGCGGAATTAGATGTATTCTAACAGCTCCAAAATCCCGAGGGTTGAAAGTAATTTGACTTACTTTTACCTCTTGTTTAAAGGCGTTAATTTCTTTTTTGTTTTTCATGACTAAAAACCTCCTATTTAATATAATTTTTTCAATGTACAAGTTTTAATAAAAAACTATATTTAATTATACCACATTATGTTAATATTTGCAATTATACTAAATAAAACATAGAATTATTTAAGATAAGAGTATGACATAAAAGTTATTTGAAATTTTATACAAATTCTCTTGATTTTTATATAAAAATATATTATAATATCTTCATTAACAAAAGAATACCTTAATCTTAGCATTTGCTTAGCACCTATAGCTTATGCTCAGTATAAGGAGATAAACAAAGAAATAGGAGGTGTATAACTATGACAAAGGAAAGAAAACAAGAAATCATTAACATTTATAAAAGAGAAGAAAACGATACTGGTTCACCAGAAGTTCAAGTAGCTCTTTTAACAGAAAGAATTAATGAATTAACTGAACACTTAAAAGTTCACAAAAAAGATAACCACTCTAGAAGAGGTCTTTTAAAAATGGTTGGTAAAAGAAGAAATCTTTTAAACTATTTAGCTAAAAAAGACGTTCAAAGATATAGAGACATAGTTGAAAAACTAGGATTAAGAAAATAAAACTAAAGCCCGTTCATTTTTAAACGGGCTTTTTGTGGGAATAAGTTATTTAGTTAGAAGTAGCTTGTATAATGTAAATTTAAGACTAATTTTATATTATAGAGGTTACAATCTAATAAATTATCTTATTTCCAAAATAAAATATAGGTGTAATTTAATTTAAAGGAGAATGAAAAATGTTTAAAACTTATGAAACAGAATTAGCAGGTAGAAAACTTGTATTTGAAACAGGAAAAATGGCTGGACTAGCTAATGGTAGTGTATTAGTTAGATATGGAGATACATGTGTAATAGTAAATGTTACAGCATCAAAAGAACCAAGAGATGGAATAGACTTTTTCCCATTATCAGTAGATTATGAAGAAAAATTATATTCAGTAGGTAAAATACCAGGATCTTTTACAAAAAGAGAGGGAAAACCAAGTGATAAAGCAATATTAACATCAAGAGCAATAGATAGACCTCTAAGACCATTATTCCCAAAAGATTTTAGAAATGATGTGGTTGTTGTAGCTACAGTTTTATGTGTAGATCAAGATAACTCACCAGAAGTTGCTGCTATGATAGGTGCATCAGCTGCACTTTCAATATCAGATATTCCTTTTGGAGGTCCAACTGCTGCAGTTAATGTTGGATTAGTTGATGGAAAGATTATAATAAACCCAAATGAAGCAGAAAGAGAAAAAAGCGATTTGAATTTAACAGTTGCAGGAACTGAAGAAAAAATTGCAATGATTGAAGCAGGAGCAAATGAAGTTCCAGATGATGTAATGTTAGAAGCAATAAAAGCAGGTCATGAAGAAATTAAAAAAATATGTAAATTTATTTCTAAAATGAAAGAAGAAATAGGAAAAACAAAATTTGAATATAAATCATTTGAAGTTGATCATGATGTATTTGAATTTGTTGAAGAAAACTTTAAAGACGAAATGAAAGAAAAAGTTCAAGAAGTTGATAAAGAAATAAGAGATAAGAATATTGATGAATTAACACAAAAAATTATAGAAGCATATACAGAAAAATTTGGAGAGGAATTAGCAGAAGAACATAAGGCAGATATTGGAGAAGCTATTTACAAAGTAGAGAAAAAATGTGTTAGAGAAATGATTTTCTTTGAACATAAAAGAGTTGATGGAAGAGCAATTGATGAAATAAGACCTTTATCTTGTGAAGTTGATTTATTACCAAGAACACATGGTAGTGCATTATTTACAAGAGGACAAACACAAGTACTTTCAATTGCTACTTTAGGAATGATAAGTGAAGAACAAGTATTAGATGGTATAGATACAGAAACAGAAAAAAGATATATGCATCAATATAATTTCCCAAGTTATAGTGTTGGGGAAGCAAGACCATCAAGAGGACCAGGAAGAAGAGAAATTGGTCATGGAGCTTTAGCAGAAAAAGCATTAGTTCCTGTAATTCCTTCAAAAGAAGATTTTCCATATGCAATAAGAGTTGTATCAGAAGTATTATCTTCAAATGGTTCTACATCACAAGCTAGTATTTGTGGTAGTACATTAGCTTTAATGGCAGCAGGTGTTCCAATTAAAAGACCAGTTGCTGGTATTTCTACAGGACTTGTTACAAATCCTAATGATGAAAATGATTATGTAATGCTTACAGATATACAAGGACTAGAAGATTTCTTTGGAGATATGGACTTTAAAGTAGGTGGAACAGAAAAAGGTATAACAGCTATACAAGTTGATATTAAAGTTGATGGACTTTCTTATGATGTAATTAGAGATGCATTTGAAAGAACAAGAGTTGCTAGAAAACATATATTAGAAGATGTAATGTTACCAGTAATTGATAAACCAAGAGCAGAACTTTCTAAATATGCACCAAGAATTGTAAATACAAAAATAAAAGTAGAAAAAATTAAAGATGTAATTGGTAAAGGTGGAGAAACAATAAATAAAATAATTGATGCAACTGGTGTAAAAATAGATATAGAAGAAGATGGACAAGTTTTAATTTATTCAGCTGACGGAGAACAAGCTCAAAAAGCATTAGAAATGGTAGAAGATATAGTAAAAGAAGTTGAAGTTGGCGGAATATATTATGGTACAGTTACTAAAATAATGGCATTTGGTGCATTTGTAGATTTAGGAATTGGAGATAAAGAAGGATTATTACATATTTCTAAAATTTCTAAGGAAAGAATAAAGAAAGTAGAAGATGTATTACATGTTGGAGATAAAGTTACAGTTAAAGTATATGAGATTGATGAACAAGGAAGAATAAATTTGACAATGAAAGATTTAATTGAAGACAAAGAAGAGGAAAACAAAGAAGAAAGCCAAGAAGAAAACAAAATAGAAGAATAAAATTTTAATAAAAAATAATTTATAATAATAAAGGAATTTACATTATATGGTAAATTCCTTTATTTAATTTATAGTGTATGAATGTGAAATTTATGTGAAAAAGAACTATTTTCATTGACATATTTTAAATATAAGACTAAAATATTAAGGTGCTGAATTAACAAAATTAAAGTATTAATAATATATAATATTTAGAATAATAGGGAGGAAAATGTATGTTGAAATTATTAAAAAATGTTACAAAAAAACAATGGCTGTTAGCAATGGTATGTTTTGCATTAGTAATTACACAAGTTTGGCTAGAATTAAAAATGCCTGATTATATGTCTGAAATAACTCAACTAGTACAAACAGAAGGAAGCCAAATGAAAGACATATTAATTAACGGAGGATACATGTTGCTATGTGCCTTTGGAAGTTTAGTAGCAGCAGTAATTACTGGATATATAACTTCAATAATTTCATCAAAGTTTTCAATGACTATAAGAAAGAAAATTTTTGAAAAAGTAGAAAATTTATCTATGAATGAAGTTAAAAGTTTTTTTACAAGTAGTTTAATAACAAGAACTACAAATGATGTAACACAAATAGAAATGTTAATTGCAATGGGATTACAATTATTAATAAAATCTCCAATCACAGCTATATGGGCAGTAACAAAAATTTTAAATAAAAGCTGGCAATGGAGTGCTGTTACAGGTGTTGCTGTAGGAGTTCTTTTAACTGTAGTAGTTATATTAATGATAATAGTACTTCCAAGATTTAAAAGAGTACAAAAATTAATAGATAAATTAAATAGTGTAACTCGTGAAAATTTAACAGGTATAAGAGTTGTAAGAGCATTTAATGCTGAAGAATATCAAGAGAAAAAATTCGATGAAGCAAATAAGAACTTAACAAATCAACAATTATTTAATCAAAGAGTGTTTGCAGTAATGCAACCAGTAATGTATATAGTAATGTATATGGTAACACTATCAATTTACTTTATAGGAGCTTACTTAATAGATTCTGCTACAATGGGAGATAAAATTGCTTTATTTGGAAATATGATAGTATTTAGTTCATATGCTATTCAAGTAATAATGTCATTCTTAATGTTGGCTATGATATTTATGATGTTACCAAGAGCACAAGTATCAGCAAATCGTATAAATGAGGTATTAGATACTGAAATAAGTATAAAAGATGGTAAAATAAAAGAAAATACTACTAAAGAAGTAGGAACAGTAGAATTTAAAAATGTATATTTTAAATATCCAGATGCTGATGAATATTTGCTTGAAAATATTTCTTTTAAAGCAAACAAAGGCGATACTGTAGCATTTATAGGTTCAACAGGAAGTGGAAAATCTACATTAATAAATTTAGTTCCTAGATTTTATGATGCAACAGAAGGAGAAGTTTTAGTAGATGGGGTAGATGTTAAAAACTATACACAAGAGTTTTTACATAATAAAATTGGTTATGTACCACAAAAAGCTGTAATGTTTAATGGAACAGTATCTTCAAATGTTGCATATGGAGACAATGGAAAAGAAAAGGCATCTGCTGAAATTATAAAAAAGGCAATTGAAGTAGCACAAGGAAAAGAATTTGTAGAAAAAATGGATGATACTTATGAGGCACATATTGCTCAAGGTGGAACTAATGTATCTGGTGGACAAAAACAAAGATTAGCCATAGCAAGAGCAATAGCAAGAAATCCAGAAATATATATTTTTGATGATAGTTTTTCTGCACTAGATTATAAAACAGATAGTGTATTAAGAAAAGAATTAAAAAAATATACAAAAAATGCTACAAGTTTAATTGTAGCTCAAAGAATTGGTACAATAATGAATGCAGATCAAATTATAGTATTAGATGAAGGTAAAATAGTTGGAAAAGGTACTCACAAAGAGTTATTAAAAAATTGCGATGTATATAAACAAATAGCCTTATCTCAATTATCAAAGGAGGAATTAGAAAATGAGTAATAAAGAATATAAACCTCCTAAAAGAGGCCCTATGGGACCAGGACCACGTGGAAATGTTGGAGAAAAAGCTAAAGATTTTAAAGGTTCTATAAAAAGATTAGTAAAAGAATTAAAAGGATATAAAGCTTTAATAATTATTTCTTTGATTTTAGCAATGGCAGGAGCAGTTCTTTCTATATCTGCACCAAACAAATTATCAGAAATGACAGATAAAATTCAAGAAGGATTGGTTGTAAACAAAGATAATTTACAATTATTAGTATCAAATATACAAGAAAATATGAGTCAAGAACATATACAAAGTCTTGTTATGAGTGGTGCTGTTAATCCTGCAGAGATTCAAACATTAGATAAAAACAATCTTCCAAAAGAATTTATAACAGCATTACTTGAAGAAATTGAAATAGATGGAACTAAAATTTCACCAGAAGACCAATACGAATTTGCAAAAACAATGAGTGAAGTTGGAGAAAATATAGATGTAAATTCTTTATATAAAAAAATTGATGAAATGCCAGAAAGTATTCAAAAAGTTGTAAAACCTAAGATGGACTTAGATAAGATTAAATCAATAACTATTTTCTTAGTTGTTTTATATTTTACTAGTGCTATATTTACATTTATTCAAGGTATTTGTATGACAAACGTAGCAAATTATTTTGCAAGGAGCTTAAGAGATAGAATATCTAAAAAAATAAATACATTACCTTTAAGTTATTTTGATAGACATCAATCTGGAGATACTTTATCAAGAGTAACAAATGATGTTGATACAATCGCACAAACAATGAATCAATCTTTAGGAAGTTTAGTTAGCAATATTACATTGTTTATTGGTTCTATAATAATGATGTTCTATACTAACTGGATAATGGCGTTAACAGCAATAGGCTCAAGTTTATTAGGATTTATAGGTATGTTTGCAATACTAGGAAAATCACAAAAATACTTTATAGCAAAACAAGAAGAACTTGGAAATTTAAATGGTCACATTGAGGAAATTTATTCTGGTTTAAATGTTGTTAAAGCATATAATGGAAAAAAAGAATCTGACATACAATTTGATAAATTAAATAAAAAAGTATGTGAAGCAAATAGAAAAAGTCAATTTCTATCTGGAATAATGCAACCAATGATGATGTTTATTGGAAACTTTGGATATGTTGCCGTATGTATAGTTGGAGCATTACTTGCAATGAATGATATTATTTCATTTGGAGTTATAGTTGCATTTATAACATATGTAAGATTATTTACAAACCCATTATCTCAAATAGCACAAAGTATGACTTCTCTTCAATCAACAGCTGCTGCCAGTGAAAGAGTATTCGAATTTGTTGATGAAAAAGAGATGCCAAATCAGACAAACATAAAAGGATATTTAGATAAAAACAAAGTTAAAGGTAAAATAGAATTTGATAATGTAGTATTTCAATATGATAATAATGACAAACCTACAATAAAGAACTTTACGGCAGTTGCAAAACCTGGTCAAAAAGTAGCAATTGTAGGACCAACAGGTGCTGGAAAAACTACAATGGTAAATTTACTTATGAAATTTTATGATATTAATTCAGGAGATATAAGAATAGATGGAGTATCTACTAAAGACTTAAAAAGAGAAAATATTCATGAGTTATTTACAATGGTATTACAAGATACATGGTTATTTGATGGAACTATTAAAGAAAATATTATATACAACCAAGAAAATATAACTGATGAGAAAATAAAAGAAGTTTGTAAAGAAGTAGGGTTACATCATTTTATAAAAACTTTACCAAATGGATATAATTCTATATTAGGAGAAAATGATGGTATATCAGCAGGGCAAAGACAACTACTTACAATAGCAAGAGGAATGATACAAGATTCGCCATTTTTAATATTGGATGAAGCTACATCTAATGTTGATACAAGAACAGAAGAGTTAGTTCAAAAAGCTATGGATAAACTTACAGAAGGAAGAACATCATTTATTATTGCACATAGACTTTCTACAATAAAAAATGCTGACTTAATATTAGTTATGAAAGAAGGAAATATTGTAGAACAAGGAAATCATGATGAACTTATGGCAAAACAAGGATCATATGCTGAATTATATAATTCTCAATTTGAAGAAATAGAAGAATAAGGGTTTTAGCTCTTATTCTTTTGTTATTTACTGTAAAATAATTGACAATTAAATTTTATTAATATATAATATTTTTTGTAAAAAATAAAAGGGGGAAATTTTATGAAACTAATTAAAAGAATGCTTATAGCATTATTAGTTGCTTGCTCATTACTATTAGTAGCTCCTGTAATAGCACCAGTATTTGAAGATGCTTATACAGTAGAAGCAGCAAGTGCAAAAATTAACAAAACAAATATTACAATTGGAGTTGGAAGTACATACAGATTGAAAATTCAAAATAACAAGAAAAAAGTAAAATGGTCATCTTCTAATTCAAAGGTTGCAAAAGTAAACAAAAACGGAACAGTAACAGGATTAAAAAAAGGAACTGTTACAATTACAGCTAAAGTAGGAAGTAAAAAATATAAATGTAAAGTAAAAGTTACAAAAACACCTACTTTAAAAGCAAATATGAAAAAAGCTTATATGGATAAATATGGAGATTACATAGTAGAAGGATATGTTAAAAACCAAACATATACAAAATTACAAGAAGCTACTATTAAGTTAACTGCATATGATAAAAATGGAAAAAAATTAGGTGAAACTTCAAGATATATTGATTATATGGACGCAAGAGGACAATGGAAAGTTAAAGCTAAATTTTATGTAGGAAAAAATGCAAATGTTGCATCATATAAAACAACAGTTTCAGGAAGATATTTTACTAGATCTAGATATAACCCTAATATTACTGCAAAAGTAAAAAAATTAAAGAAAGACGGTAACAAATATTCAACAACAGTTAAATATACAAATAAAAATAATGTTAAATTAACTTCTATGTATGCTACATATGTATTCTATGATAAAAAAGGAAACATAGTAAAAACATATTTTGATGGATGGAGAGCAAATTATGTTAGTTCAACAACAGGAAAAAAAGTTAAAGGAGAATTAGGAAAAGGTTTAAAGAAAAATAAATCTTTTACTGCTACTAATACAGTAATTAGCATAGACTATGATATAGCAAGTTGTAAAATTGCAGAAGCTCATGGATATGATTTATAATAAATAAAAAAACAGGTAGATGCCTGTTTTTTTATTTATTATATTCTTTTATTAATTTTGAGTTTAGTCTCTTCTTTTTCCAAAAATACTTAAGATTCTTATAAATAAGTTTATAAAGTCAAGATATAATTGCATAGCACAATAAATATGAAGTTTATCTTGATCTAGGTCTGATTCTAATTCCAAAGCTTTAATTTTATTCATATCATATGCAGTAAATCCAAAAAATACTACAAGCATTGCCCAATCAATAAGTATATCTAACATAGAATTACCTAAAAATAAGTTTATAATACTTAAAATTATACCTGCAATTAGACCTGCAAATAATATGGTTCCCCAACTGCTTAAATCATTATTTGTATTACGTCCATAATATGCTAAAACTGCAAAAATTAATGCAGAGATAATAAATAACATAACTATTGAATTTAATTCATATAACGCAAAAATAGTAGATAGAGTAACACCATTAATCATTGAATATACAAAATACAGTATACCTACAACAGTAGGTGGTAATTTTTTAAAAAATAAAGAAAATAGTAAAACTACTACAAGTTCTAAAATACATACCACCGCAAATCCATTTGAAAATAATAAGTCAACATATAAATTTGATGCATATGTGTACCAAGCGATAATACCAGTTCCTAAAAGGCCTAAAAACATCCAAAAGAAAGTTTTTGATAATAGTGTATTTTGTGTGTTTTCTTCCATAATAATTCCTCCTTAAAATAATATAAATAATTATAATATTATTATACTTATATATCAAGTAAAAAATAATAAATTGACCATATATTATAAAAAACATTGATAGCTTTAAATAAAGTATAAAAAGTAAAATTATTATAATTAAGTTGATTTTCCATATAATAAATTATATAATTTATTATATTTAAATAATTATTGGAGGAAATATGTTTAAATTACATTCACCATATGAACCAACAGGCGATCAACCAAAAGCAATTGAATATTTATCAAATGGAATAGAAGAAGGAAAGAAATTCCAAACACTTTTAGGCGTAACAGGCTCTGGAAAAACTTTTACAATGGCAAATATAATTCAAAAAGTACAAAAACCTACATTAGTATTAGCACATAATAAAACATTAGCAGGTCAATTATATTCAGAATTTAAGGAGTTTTTTCCAGAAAATAATGTTGAATATTTTGTAAGTTACTACGATTATTATCAACCGGAAAGTTATATTGCCGCTTCTGATACTTATATAGAAAAAGATGCATCAATAAATGATGAAATAGATAAATTACGTCATTCTGCAACAGCATCATTATTTGAAACAAGAGATGTTATAATAGTTGCATCTGTGTCTTGTATATATGGACTTGGTGACCCAATAGATTATGAGAACATGATAATATCTTTAAGACCAGGAATGCAAAAATCAAGAGATGAAGTATTAAAGAAATTAGTAACAATGCAATATACAAGAAATGAAATTGACTTTAAAAGAGGAACATTTAGAGCGAAAGGTGATATTGTAGAAATATATCCATCAGACCAAAGTGAATCTGCTATAAGAGTAGAATTTTGGGGAGACGAAATAGAAAAAGTAACAGAAATAAATCCATTAACAGGAAAAAATGTAGCAACAAGAAATCATGTTATGATATTTCCAAATTCTCATTATGTAACAACAAAGGATAAAATGGAACATGCAATAAAAACAATAGAAGAAGAACTAGATGAAAGAGTAGAATATTTTAAAAGTCAAAATAAATTAATAGAAGCACAAAGAATACAAGAAAGAACTAATTTTGATATAGAAATGATGAAGGAAACAGGATTCTGCCAAGGAATAGAAAATTATTCTAGACATATAAGTGGAAGAAAACCAGGTAGTCCTCCATTTACATTATTTGATTATTTTCCAAAAGACTTCTTGCTACTAGTTGATGAATCACATGCAACGATTCCACAAGTTAGAGCAATGTATAATGGCGATAAGTCAAGAAAAGATTCTCTTGTAAATTATGGATTTAGGTTACCATCAGCATATGATAATAGACCATTAAAATTTAATGAATTTGAAGAAAGATTAAATCAAGTTGTATTTGTTAGTGCAACACCTGCTGAATATGAAAATGAACATTCTAAAGATAATGTTGTAGAACAAATAATAAGACCTACCGGACTTCTTGATCCTAAAATAATAGTAAAACCTGCAACAAACCAAATAGATGATTTGTTAGAAGAAATTAGAATAAGGGTAGAAAAAAAAGAAAGAGTATTAGTTACAACATTAACTAAAAAAATGGCAGAAGATTTGACATCATATTTAAAAAGTTTAGATATAAAAGTAAATTATATGCATTCAGATATAAAAGCATTAGAAAGAATGGAAATAATTCGAAATTTAAGACTTGGAGAATTTGATGTATTAGTAGGAATAAACCTTTTAAGAGAAGGACTTGATATACCAGAAGTATCTTTAGTTGCAATATTAGATTCTGATAAAGAAGGATTTTTGCGTTCTGAAAGATCATTAATTCAAACTATAGGACGTGCTGCAAGAAACACAGAAGGAACAGTAATAATGTATGCAGATGAACTTACAGATTCTATGGAAAAAGCAATAAAAGAGACAAATAGAAGAAGAAAAATACAAGAAGAATATAATAATGAGCATGGAATAACTCCAAAAACAATACAAAAATCTATTAGAGATACAATAAAGGCTACTATGGTTGAAGATATAAGTGTTGAATATAAATTAGAGAAGAATGATGATATAAAAGACATAATAACAAAATTAACTGATGAAATGTTAAAATTTGCAGCTGATATGGAATTTGAAAAAGCTGCAGAAATAAGAGATAAAATTAAAGAATTAGAAAAATTAATGTGATATAATAACAAAATCAAACATTAATAATATTTAATATAACAAAGTCCTTGGAAAAACCAAGGACTTATCTTGTTTACTGTATTAACTGTTTACTAAAACTTCTAAGCTACTTTTTGTAAAAAATCGTTTTTATCAATAACAATATAGTTATTTTTGTCAATAGTGTGTCCAATGTGGCGTTGTTTTAAAAACAACAATTCTTCTTCGTCTGCAACAAGTCTAACTTTATTGTGTGTAGCAGACATTACTTTGCTGTATAAATATTTAATTGTACCCATTTATAACCTCCATTTTTGTAATACAGTAAACTAAATAAAAAGTTACTTTACTATTTTATTACCATTTTCTGGAAAAAGCACTTTTTATTTATAAAACAGACCAAATCAGTCATAAAAACTATTATAGCACATTTTTTATAAAATAGCAAATTATATATTTAAACATACAATATAATAGGTGATTGTATGAAAATATTTAAAGAATTATATGAAGATGCTAAAAATATAAAAGAAAAAGATCCTGCATGTAGAAATATTTTAGAAACAATTATTCTATACCCAGGATTTCATGTATTATTATTTTATAGATTGGCACATTTTTTATATAAAAATAAAATATTCTTTTTAGCTAGACTAATATCTCAAATAGGAAGATGGTTTACTGGCATTGAAATACATCCAGGAGCTACTATTGGAAGACGATTGTTTATAGATCATGGAATGGGAATTGTAATAGGTGAAACTAGTGTAATAGGAAATGATTGTACAATTTACCATAACGCAACACTTGGAGGAACAGGAAAAGATAAATATAAAAGACACCCAGATTTAGGAAATAATGTAATGGTTGGAGCAGGAGCTAAAATATTAGGCCCTATTAAAATTGGAAATAATGTTAAAGTTGGAGCAAATGCAGTAGTTTTAAAAGATGTAGATGATAATGCAACTGTAGTTGGAATACCATATATGCGAACAATACAACATTAATAATGTCATAATAAGTCATATGTAATCAAAAGAAATATAATTAATATTTCTTGGATAAGAGTAACTCATACTAGTATGAAGTTACTCTTATTTTAAAAATATTTATACAAACTCTTGTTTTGTATAAATAAATATAGTATAATTACAAATTAGTAGGGGTGAAAAATATGAATGACAAAATAATAATAAAGGGTGCAAAGGAGCACAATTTAAAAAATATAAATATAGAAATTCCTAGAGATAAATTAGTTGTAATTACAGGGCTTTCTGGTTCAGGAAAATCTTCATTAGCCTTTGATACTTTATATGCTGAAGGACAAAGAAGATATGTAGAAAGTTTATCTTCATATGCAAGACAATTTTTAGGTTTAATGGAAAAACCAGATGTAGAGTCAATTGAAGGTTTATCACCTGCAATTTCAATTGATCAAAAAACAACTTCAAAAAATCCTCGTTCAACAGTTGGAACAGTTACAGAAATATATGATTATATAAGACTTTTATATGCAAGAATAGGTGTACCATATTGCCCAAATTGTCATAAAAAAATAGAAAAACAAACATTAGATCAAATAGTAGATAATGTTTTAAAATTAGAAGAAGGTACAAAAATACAAGTTTTGGCACCAGTAGTTAGAGGAAAAAAGGGAGAATATAAAAAACAATTAGAAGAATATCAAAAAGAAGGTTTTGTAAGAGTTAGAATTGATGGACAAATATATGAACTTTCTGATGATATAGAACTAGATAGAAAAAAGAAACATGATATAGAATTAGTTGTAGACAGATTAGTTATTAAACCAGAAATAAGAAGCAGACTAACAGAATCTGTAGAATTATCTTTAAAATATGCAGATAAATTAGTTTTAATAGATGTTCAAGGAAAAGAACCAATATTATATAGTTGTAATTATGCTTGCCCTGATTGTGGGTTTAGCTTTCCAGAATTAACACCTAGAATGTTTTCTTTTAACAATCCATTTGGAGCTTGTCCAGAATGTACAGGAATAGGTTATTTAATGAAAATGGATGAAGATTTAATAATACCTGATAAAAATAAAACATTATATGATGGTGTAAAAGCTTTTGGATCTAGTACAATGAAAAAAGGCGAAACAATGGCCAAGATGTATTTTGAAAGCATAGGAAGACATTATGGAGTAGATATTAGTAAACCTATTAAAAAATTGCCTAGAGACTTTATGGAAAAAATATTATATGGTACAGGTGATGAAAAAATAGACTTTGAATACGAATCGCCTGCTGGAATAAGAAAATTTACAGCACCATTTGAAGGGGTGCTTCCTACATTAGATAGAAGACATAATGAAACAAAATCTCAAGGTATGAGGGATTTTTATGAAATGTATATGAGTAATTCTCATTGTCCAACATGTAATGGAGCAAGATTAAAGAAAGAAATACTTTCTATAAAAATAAATGATGTAAATATAAATGAACTAACAGATATGTCTGTTAGAAAAATGCAAGAGTTTTTAAGAAATTTAAAATTAAATAAGACAGAAAAAATGATATCTGAATTAATTTTAAAAGAAATAGATCAAAGATTACAATTCTTAATTGATGTTGGATTAGAATATTTAACATTATCAAGAAGTGCAGGAACATTATCAGGAGGAGAAGCTCAAAGAATTCGTTTGGCAACTCAAATTGGTTCTGGATTAACAGGAGTTTTATATATTTTAGATGAACCAAGTATTGGATTACACCAAAGAGATAATGATAAATTATTAGCAACTTTAAAAAAATTAAGAGACTTAGGAAATACATTAATTGTTGTAGAACATGATGAAGATACTATGTATGCAGCAGATCAAATTATAGATATAGGGCCAGGGGCTGGTGTTCATGGTGGAAATGTAATGGCACAAGGAACTGCAGAAGAAATTAAACTTTCACCAAATTCTGTTACAGGCGATTATTTAAGTGGAAGAAGAAAAATATCAGTTCCAAAAACAAGGAGAAAACTTTTAAAAAATAAATGTATTGAAGTATGTAAAGCAACAGAAAACAACTTAAAAAATATATCTGTAAAATTCCCTTTAGGCGTATTTAATTGTGTTACAGGAGTATCTGGATCAGGAAAAAGTACTTTAGTAAATGAAATACTATATAAAACAATTGCAAAAGAATTAAATGGTTCAAATGAAAAACCAGGAAAGTGCAGTGAAATAAAAGGAATATCAAATATTGATAAAATTATAAATATAGATCAATCACCAATAGGAAGAACTCCTCGTTCAAATCCAGCAACTTATACTGGAGTATTTGATTTAATAAGAGATATATTTGCTGAAACAAATGAAGCAAAACTTAGAGGATATTCAAAGGGAAGATTTAGTTTTAATGTTGCAGGGGGAAGATGTGAATCTTGTAATGGTGATGGAGTCCATAAAATAGAAATGCATTTCTTGCCAGATATATATGTACCTTGTGAAGTATGTAAAGGAAAAAGATATAATCATGAAACACTAGAAGTAAAATATAAAGGAAAAAATATTGCAGATGTTTTAGATATGACAGTTGAAGAAGCATTAGAATTTTTTGATAAAATTCCTAAAATAAAAAATAAAATTCAAACTTTAAATGACGTAGGATTAAGGTATATAAAATTAGGACAACCTTCAACGACTTTATCAGGAGGAGAAGCTCAAAGAGTAAAACTAGCTACAGAATTATCGAAAAGAGCTACAGGAAAGACTTTATATATTTTGGATGAACCAACTACTGGACTTCATATTGCAGATGTTCATAAATTAATTGATATATTACAAAGATTAGTCGATACAGGAAACACAATTATAGTTATAGAACATAATTTAGATTTAATAAAAACAGCAGATTATATAATAGATTTAGGACCAGAAGGTGGAGACAATGGAGGAGAGGTAGTTGCTATAGGAACTCCTGAACAAATTTGTAAAAATGAAAGAAGTTATACTGGTAAGTTTTTAAAAAAATATTTAGAACAGTAATTTTTAAATAGATTAAAGCATATAATATTGATGTTAAAAATCATATTATGTGCTTTTTTATTACATACTAGTTAATATATATTATTTTTTATGCCTTGTTGTCGCAGCCTTCGGAATCCCTTGGGAAGGCTGCTCCATTCGCCCTTCGCTTACGCTCCGGTTGTTCGCTACGCGGCATTTGAAAAATAATATATATTAACTAATTAAAAAACAAACTATAAAATTCACAATAAATTCATATTAAAAATATATTTTAGAAACAATGTATTTGTAAAATAAGCACATAATAAATATAAAGAGGTAAAGTATATGGGAAAAAATACAATAGATAAAGTAAAAAGTGAAGATATGATAAAATTTGAATCTTTAGTATCAGAAAAAGAAATTGTAGATACTGAAAGTGAGACATTTAAAAAATTAATGTTTTTATATTCGTCAGCTTTAAGAGAATTAGAAACTAGAATAGAAATTATAAAAGATGAATTTAAATATTTATATGATTATGATTTAATAGATCATACAAAAACTAGAATAAAATCACCAGATAGTTTAATTAAAAAAATGCAAAGAAAAGAATATGAAATTACATATGAAAATCTAATTAGGAATATTAATGATATTGCTGGTATAAGAGTTGTATGTCAATTTAAAAATGATATATTTGTTATTAAAAAATTAATACAAAAAATTCCTGGAGTAAGAACTATTAAAGAAAAAGACTATGTAAATAATCCTAAGAAAAGTGGGTATTCAAGCTATCATTTAATTGTAGAAGTCCCTATTAATTTAGTAGAAAAAATTATATATGTAAAAGTTGAAGTACAAATACGTACAGCTGTGATGGATTTTTGGGCTAATGTAGAACATAAAGTTAAATATAAACCAGAAAAAGATATATCTACAAGTATTTCTAAAGAACTAATATCTTGTGCTAAAATAGCAAATAAATTAGATGTTAGAATAAATACTTTAAGTAATTAAAACATATTGACAAAATTTACAATAAAATGTATATTTAAATTAGTTTTGATACATTAATTGTATTGTTTAGGAGGTTAAGATGACAGAAAAAGATATACATTATTTAAATGTAGCTATAGAATGTTACTTGTATGATATATTAACAGAACTTAATCATTCTAAATATGAAGATACAGAAAATATGAGAACAGAAATTATTGACAATTTTATAGAAAAATTTAAACAATCTTTTGATTCTATGACAGAAGAAGATGTTTCAAGATTAACTAAAGAGCATCTTATTAAGCACAATTTGTTAAAAGACAATCTTGATGATAAAAAAATAGATGATTACGAAGAAAGATAAAAGAAGACCAATATTGGTCTTCTTTTATTGTATACTAATCATTATTGTTTTCGTTTTGTTTACTCTGATTATTTTTGTTACCTTTGTTATTCTTTTTACTATTTTTTTCTGACATAAAAATGCACCTCCGTTTTTTATGGTATATTTATATTTTTTCCAAAAAATATGTTTATATTCAATTTAATTTGTTTTTTATATAAAAATATTGTATAATACATGTTAGATGTTTTAAGGGAGTTGTAAAATGGAAAATAAGAATATGGTAATTGGAATAGAAGGTTTAGTTGGTGCCGGCAAAACTTCTATTTGTAAAGAATTACTAAATTATATACCAAATTCTATAATTCTACATGGTGGAAACATATATAGAGGAATAGTTTATGGTATAAAAAATAAAAAAATAGATATCAAAAAAAATATTGATGCACATGAAATAATGAATGAATTAAACATAAAAATTAAATTAGAAAACAGAGAAACTGTTATATATATAGATGATAAGAAAATAGAAGATGAAGATTTACAATCAAATGAAAATTCTCTTGCTGTATCAAAAATATCTAACAAAGCTGATAATAGTAAATTATATGAGTTTGGCAAGAAACTTATAGATGATTATAGAAAAAAATATAATATTATATTATCATCAAGAGATATAGTTAAAATGTATCCTGATGTAACATATCACTTTTTTATAACAGCAAGTATAGATGAACGAATTAGAAGAAAGTTCATACAATATAATGGAAAACTATCACAAGAACAAATAAAAGAAACAATAGAAAAAAGAGATAAACTTCAAAAAGAAACTGGCTATTATGATATTTATGATAATACAAAAATTATTGATGTTACTAATTGCAAAAATGTAAGAGAATCATGTGAAAAAGTATTAGATAATATTAAATTAGAAACAGTTATTTAATTAATGGGGAGTGAGATTATGGAATATGTAAATGACAAATTAGAAGAATTTAATAATTATTTAGTTGGAAGGAAAGTTGCTATAATTGGATTAGGTGTAAGTAATTTACCATTATTGGATTATTTACATGCTAATAATGCTATAGTTAAGATTTTTGATGAAAAAGATATAGATAACATTCCAAATGAAATCATGGATAAAGTAACAAAATATTCAATGGAATTTTCACTTGGTAAAAACTGTCTTTCAGAATTAAAAGGATTTGATTTAATATTTCGTTCTCCTAGTTGTTTACCAACTAGAGCAGAATTAGTTGAAGAAGAGAATAGGGGAGCAGTAGTAACAACAGAAATAGAACTATTAATGAAAATGTGTCCATGTCCTGTTATAGGAATAACCGGAAGTGATGGAAAAACAACTACAACTACATTAATTTATAAAATATTAAAAAATGCAGGATATAATTGTTTTTTGGGTGGTAATATTGGTATACCATTATTTACTAAACTAAATGAAATGACTCCAGAAGATATTGTTGTTTTAGAATTAAGTAGTTTTCAATTAATGGGAATGCAAGTAAGTCCTCAAATATCTGTTATAACAAATATAACTCCAAATCATTTGAACATACATAAAGATTATGAAGAATATATAGATTCAAAGAAAAACATATTTAGATATCAAGATAAAGGTGGAACTTTAATTTTAAATTATGATAATGTAATAACTAGAGCTTGTGAAAGCGAAGCAAATGGAAATGTTATATTTTTTAGCAGTAAAGAAAAACTAGATAATGGTTATATAGTGGATGAAGATATTATAAAAGAATGTGACGATAAGGTTAGAAAACACATATTAGATACAAAACAATTACTAATAAAAGGAAAACATAATTATGAAAATATTTGTGCTGCAATTGCTGCAACTAAAGATCTTGTTCCAATAGAAAAGGCTGTTCAAACAATAAAGGAATTTACTGGAGTAGAACATAGAATAGAATTAGTAAGAACAATTGATAATGTAAGATGGTATAATGACTCAGCAAGTTCTTCTCCAACTAGAACATTGTCAGCATTAAATGCTTTTGATGAAGAAATTATCTTAATTGCAGGTGGTTATGATAAGAAATTAGATTATGAACCACTAGCAAAACCTATTGTTGATAAAGTAAAAGCTTTAATACTTATAGGGCAAACTTCAGAAAAGATATTTAATGCTGTGAAAGATGAACTTGATTTAGAACATAAATATATGGATATTTATCAATGTGATACTTTGGAACAAACTGTTCAAATTGCAAATAAAATTGCTAAACCAAATCAAGTTGTAATATTTTCTCCTGCAAGTGCAAGTTTTGATATGTTTAAGAACTTTGCGGATAGAGGAAATCAATTTAAAAATTTAGTAAATAATTTGTAACTAATAAAGACCTTCTTGCATAATATATTATAGATTTTGCAAGGAGGTTAAATTTATGTATAACGAATCATATGATGATTATATAAGAAGCATTTTGGGGTATCCAATGGTTAATAATTATAATACATATAATATGAATAATAATTGCCAAGAACAAAATATGGAAATTAATAAGGATTTGGAAGAGTGTTATCCTAAAATATATAGAATTGTTTATCCTATGGTATGTAAGGTTTGTAATAATAATACAAAACCAATTACCAAACAATTAATTGATAGTATGACAAATGAGATCTATATGGCTATTGAAGGAAATGAAGAAGTAAATATTAATATTAATTTGAGCAATAATATTGGAAATAGTGTTAACAATAGAAGTGGGGAAAATACTCAAAATGGTATGAATAATTCAAATAAAAAAATGGATGTAAAAGTAGAAAATAGAAGCGGAGAAACAAGACAAATTGGAGGAAGAAATTTTGTACTAAATGACTTAATTAGAATTTTGTTAATAAGAGAATTATTAGGTGGAAATAATCAAAGACCACCTAGACCACCAGTAAGACCACCTATGAGACCAAACTTTCCGGGTGGAATGGGTCCTAGGCCAGGAGGCAGACCTCCATTTATGCCAAGAGACTTCCAAGATAATTATGATATATATGAATATTAAAAAAATAGAGTTTTATACTCTATTTTTTATATTATAAGAACAAAAGTTATTAATGTCCGCTTTTGTTCTTTTATAATTTAGAAAATTATACTGTACAAAAAAATTATTTAAAAGATTTATTCAATAAAAAACAAATTTAAAAATTAAAATTTTGAATTTGAATATATTTTTTTTAATTGTATAAAATAATAATGTTAAAATCATAATTTAAATTTTAACACAAACGAAAGGTGGTAAATATATGAAAGTTAGTGAATGTATGTGTAATGAGGTATGTTGTGTAAAACCGGATTGTAATGTTGGACAAGTTGCTAAATTAATGTGTCAAAACCATGTTGGTTGTATACCTGTATGCGATGATAATAATGGTATTGTAGGAATTGTTACAGATAGAGATATAATTTTAAGAAGTATAGCTTGCAATAAGAATACAGATCAAACACCAGTAAGTGAAATAATGACATGTGATGTTTGTACATGTAATTCAAATGACGAGGTAAATTCTGCAGAGAAAAAAATGTCTGAAAATCAAATAAGAAGAATACCAGTATTAGAAAATGATAAAGTTGTAGGAATATTAACAATGGGAGATCTAGCACATTATAATCAAGAACTAGGAAAAGAACAAGTTTTTACAACAATAGAAAATATATGCAATTGCAAAGGACAAAATAAAAATAACGAGTAATAAATTGAAGATCTTTTAATTAAGTCCAATATTTTTATTGGACTTAGTTTTATTTTAAATTTTGTATACATATAATATACTGGAGGGATTTTATGATAATAGATATGTCATATTGGACAAAGGTATTAACTAGAATTGTTTATGTATTAATTATATTAATAGGACTTTTCTTGGCATTTAAATTATCTATATTTTACATGCCATTTTTAATAGCGTTTGTTATATCATTATTATTAGAACCTGCTATAAAATTTATTATGAAAAAAAGTAAATTAACAAGAAAAACAAGTTCAATTATAATTTTTATAATTGCTTTTACAATTATTTTAGGTGGACTAGCATGGGGAATAACCACGTTAATTTCAGAGGCTACAAATTTAATGCAAGGTATAAATGATTATTTTGATAAAGCTTACATACAAATACAAAATATTATGAATAGCTTTAATTTTGATAAAATAAAACTTTCTAGTGAAGTACAAAATATCATTCAAAATTCTACATCAGATTTTTTAACAACGATATCAAATTGGCTTAAAAATGCTTTGAATAGCTTAATGAGTTTTATAACGTCAATTCCTACAATTGCAATTTATTTTGTTGTAACAATATTATCTTTATATTTTATTTGTACTGATAAAATTTATATATTAGATCAAATGGAACATCATTTACCAGAAAAATGGGTAAAAAAAATAGGAATACATTTAAGAGAAATAATAAAAATGTTAGGAAGTTTTTTAAAAGCAGAGTGTATTTTAATATTTATTTCTTTTATAATTTCTTTAATAGGTTTATATATTTTTAAATTTATAAAATTAAATGTTGAATATCCTCTTTTAATTGCCTTAGCAATTGGATTTGTTGATGCACTTCCAATATTAGGTTCTGGAACAGTAATGGTACCATGGGGAATAATTTCTGCTTTAAATGGTGATTTAAAATTAGGTATGGCAATTATATTACTATGGATAATAATGTCTGTTGTAAGACAATTTATAGAGCCAAGAATAGTAAGTAAACAAATTGGAATACATCCAATCTTTACATTAATTGCTATGTATACAGGCTTTAAATTTATGGGAGTAATAGGAATGATTATTGGTCCAATAATATTAATTATTTTTAAAGATATATTTGCTACTTTTATAGATAATGGGGTTATTAAGAGCATTTTTGATAAAAGATAAGAGATAATAAATAAAATATAATTTTATAATAAAATTTAATATTGTATATAAAAATTGTCATATTTTGTTTTGCAATACCGCGTAGCGATCAACCGGAGCGTAAGCGAAGGGCGAATGGAGCAGCCTTCCCGTAGGATTCCGAGGGCTGCGACAACAAGGTATAAAAAACAACATATGACAATTAAATATTAATGTAATATTTTTACTACAATATCGCATTAGTAGGAATAAAAGAGTCATCAGGAGGATACACATAATCTTCGTTAGGTTTATTAGTTTCTCTGATCTCCTTAATTTTAATAACAGGAATTTCTCCGTGATAATCACCTTTTGTTATAGTGCCTGTAATTTCAACCCATGAATTTTCAGCAAACTTTTTAATTTCATTTGATTCACATAGAAAACCTACGACAACATATTGGTGATTAGATGAAATAACCATATTTCTTGCTAATACAAACTGATTATCTTTAAAATCTAATAATTTATAAACATATCCTGTGCACTTTATTTCTTTTCCTGTATATGAATTTAAGTCATTATGTACTGTTTTTAATACATTTGTATAATTGTTTGAATTTATTTCTATAACACTTGATTCTTGTTTATCTGAAACCTTAAAATTATTAGATGCATTTCCAAAAATTTTATACATTCCAAATATAAATAGAAAAGCCATAAATATTACAACAATAGTAAAAAAGATTTTAAAAAAACGACTACCATTAATTTTTACATTATATATAAACATTAAATTTATACCTCCAATTAATTAAATTTGTAATTAGTTCAATTATATTCACATTTTTTTCAAAAATTCCTTGATAAATGCAAAAAATAGTGATATAGTTACAACGTAAATCTAAACTTAGGAGGGTTACATACGAATGAGTGTATTTAACAAAATATTTAAATCATATAGTGAAAAAGAAGTTAAAAGAGTTATGCCTATAGTAAATAAAATTAACTCTTTAGAAGAAGAAATATCAAAATTATCTGATAAAGAATTAAGAGCTAAAACAGATGAATTTAAAAGTAGATTACAAAAAGGTGAAACTTTAGATGATATATTACCAGAAAGTTTTGCAGTAGTTAGAGAAGCATCAAAAAGAGCTTTAGGAATGAGACATTTTGATGTTCAATTAATTGGTGGTATTATATTACACCAAGGAAGAATAGCAGAAATGAAAACTGGTGAAGGTAAAACTTTAGTTGCAACACTTCCAGTATACTTAAACGCACTTACTGGAAAAGGTGTACATGTTATTACTGTTAATGATTACTTGGCTAAAAGAGATAGTGAATGGATGGGAAAATTATATAAATTTTTAGGACTATCTGTTGGTCTTGTAATTGCAGGTATGGAACCTGACGAAAAACAAAAAGCATATGCTGCTGACGTAACATATGGTACAAATAATGAATTTGGATTTGATTATCTAAGAGATAATATGGTTATATATAAAAACCAATTAGTACAAAGAGGACTAAGTTATGCAATCGTAGACGAAATTGATAGTATTTTAATAGACGAAGCAAGAACTCCTCTTATAATATCAGGTAGAGCAAATGAATCATCTGATCTATACAAAAAAGCTAATGACTTTGTTAAAAGATTAGAAGCAAAAGTTATTGTAGAAGAAGATGTAAAAGATTTTGATCAAGCTGAAGATAATGAAAAATATGATTATATAGTAGATTTAAAAGCAAAATCTGCATCTCTTACATTAAAAGGTATTAAAAAAGCAGAAGAATTTTTTAAATTAGACAACTTTAATGACTTAGAAAACTCAACATTAGTACATCATGTAAATCAAGCTTTACGTGCACATGGTGTAATGAAAAAAGATATAGATTATATCGTTAAAGATGGGGAAGTATTAATAGTTGACGAGTTTACTGGACGTATAATGTATGGAAGAAGATATAACAACGGATTACATCAAGCAATTGAAGCAAAAGAACATGTTAAAATCGCTGATGAATCAAAAACACTTGCAACAATTACATTCCAAAATTATTTTAGAATGTATGACAAATTATCAGGTATGACAGGTACTGCTATGACAGAAGAAGCAGAATTTGAAGAAATATATAACTTAGATGTTATAGAAATTCCTACAAACAAACCTATGATTAGAGATGATCAAACAGACGTAATATATAAAAATGAAAATGCTAAATACAATGCAATTGTTGAGAGCATAAAAGAAAGTCATAAAAAAGGACAACCAGTATTGGTTGGTACAGTATCAATCGAAAAATCTGAAAAATTAAGTCAAAAACTTAAAAAAGAAGGAATTCCTCATGAAGTCTTAAATGCTAAATTCCATGAAAAAGAAGCTGAAATTGTTGCTCAAGCAGGTAAATATGGTGCTGTAACAATAGCAACAAATATGGCAGGACGTGGTACTGACATTATGCTTGGAGGAAATAGTGAATTTTTAGCAAAACAAGAAATGAAGAAAAATAAAGTTCCAGAAAACTTAATAGAAGAATCTAATACATATTATGAAACAGACGACCAAGAAATATTAAGAGCAAGAGAAAAATTTGCAGAACTAGAAAAGAAATATGATGAAGAAATCAAAGAAGAAAAAGAAAAAGTAATTGCTGCTGGTGGATTAAAAATAATAGGAACAGAAAGGCATGAATCAAGAAGAATTGACAACCAATTACGTGGACGTAGTGGACGTCAAGGAGATCCTGGTGAGTCAAAATTCTATATAGGATTAGATGATGACTTAATGAAAATCTTTGGTGGAGATATGGTAACAAAAGTTTATGACAAACTTGGAGCTGATGAAAGTTTACCAATCGAATCAAGAATTATTTCTAATGCAGTAGAAAATGCTCAAAAGAAAGTTGAAGGAAGAAACTTTAGCATAAGAAAAAATGTATTAAAATATGATGATGTTATGAATGCACAAAGAGAAATAATTTATGCTCAAAGAAGACAAGTATTAGACGGAGAAAATATTAATGGTAATATTTTAAATATGATTGATAGCATTTCTGATGAAGTTGTTTCAATGTATATTGAAAGTGAAAATAATACTGTTAATGTAGAAAGTTTAAATACAGAAATTTTAAACATTTTTGGAATAGACATATTAGATGTTATTAAAGAAAATAAATCAAATCCAGATGCAATTTCAACAGAATTAAAGAACAAAGCACATGAAAAATATCAAGCTAAAGAACAAGAAATTGGTTCAGAAGAAATGAGAGAGCTTGAAAGAGTTGTAATGCTTAAAGTTGTTGATGAAAAATGGATGAACCATATAGATAGTATGGATGAATTAAAAGATGGTATTGGTCTTCGTGCATATGGTCAAAAAGATCCAGTTGTTCAATATAGAATTGAAGGATTTGACATGTTTGATCAAATGATTGCTGATATTAAAGTTGATGTTGTAAAAATTCTTATGAATATACGTAAACAAGGTGAAGCCAAAAGACATGAAACTGCAAAAATAACAGGTGCAGCATTAGAAGCAATAAATAGTGTTGACAATGGTGGAAAAATTTCAGATGACATTAATAGAACAGTAGTTAATGAAGGACCAAAAATCGGTAGAAATGATCCTTGTCCATGTGGAAGTGGTAAGAAGTATAAAAACTGTTGCGGAAGAAATCAATAGTTATGCTAAATTATAGAAAATAAAAAAGTCGCAATTGAGCGACTTTTTTTAAATAACATTAATAACAATTTAAAATAAGAATTGAAGAAGCTTAATGGAAATAATGCTAAGCTTAAATATTAAATTTTTTTGCGTTAAGCCTTACGAACTTATTAATATTATTAATAAGCTTAATAAAAATGGTAACATAAAAGGATCTGAGATAATGGTAGATAATTGTGAAGATGAGCAATACTTAATAGATTTTTTATTAAAAACAAAAGAAATAGGTTTTACATATGATATAGGTCATGAAAATGGTAAAAAGAATTATGTTGGTGGCTTAACATTTCTTGAATTATATGAAGCATTTATGGAAGGTAAGGAAATATACCTATGGAATTGAAATACCAGAAGGGATTTTATTTGATGAGATAAGTGGATTTTCACCTAAAATTATTAATGGAAATTTAGATTTAGTAAAATAAGTTTAAGAAAAATATTATTATGAATTAAATTTTAGATATTCATAATAAATTGGAGTGTGGTTTTGATGGTAGATATGCATATTCATACATTATATTCTGATGGAGATAAGACATTAGAATATGTACTAAAAAAATGTGAAGAAAAAAAGCTAGAGTATATTTCAATAACAGATCATAATACATGTAAACAATATAAAGACAAAGCATTAAGTAAAAAAATATTTAATGGTAAAATAATTAAAGGTGCAGAAATGAATGCAACTCTTTATGATGGAAAAAGAATTGAATTCTTAGCATATAATATAAAAAAAGATGAAATTATAGAAGAATGGTCCAATAAATTTTACTCATATGATATATTAAAAGAAAAATTTGAGAAATCTAAAAATAAAATTATTAAAATATGTGATGAAAATAAATTGGTTTATGATTTAAACAATATAAGAAAAGATATTCCAGTAACAGACTTTTTTGTAGTATATATGTATTTTGAACTTATAAAGCATCAAGAAAATATGAGTATCATGAAAGAATTTAAGAATTCGTTTAATGATTTTAGAAGAAATGGGTTAGATAATCCTAACAGTATATTTTATATGGGAGAAGATAATTTTCCAAAGCCTATGTTTAAAGATGTTGCAAATAAAATACATGAAGCCGGAGGCTTATGCTTTCTAGCTCATCCATATGAATATAAATTTGGAAACACAATAGGTTTTATTGATTATTTAAGAAATGAAGTAAAACTAGATGGCGTTGAGTGTTTTCATCCTTCGGCAGAAGTTGACAATAGAATAAATATACTTTTAAATTATACTAAAGACAATAATTTATTTGTAAGTGGTGGTAGTGATTTTCATGGAGATAAAAAACCAAATAATGATATAGGAATTGGATCAGGAAGTTTGAAAATTCCAAAAGAATATATAGAAAAATGGGCAGAACCAATTTAAAATTAATATAAATATTTGACAAGTATAATATATTCATGGTAAAATAAAAAATATATTAAGAGTATATCTAAAAATAATAATTTTGAGCGATATAGAATAACTTATAATAGATAGTTATTTACACATGTATAGATTTTAAGTCTTACAAGGAGTCTTAATCAGATTTCTTTGTGAGACTTTTTTGATACTATAAAAATTAAAAGAGAGGGGAGATTATAATGCCAAAATTTATACAAATAATTGGACCACAAGCAGTTGGAAAAATGACTGTAGGTCAAGAATTATCAAAAATAACAGGATATAAGCTATTATATAATCATATGACAATCGAATTAGTTAGATTAATATTTGATTATGATAAAAAAGCTTATACAAAAATGAATAGTTTAATTAGATATGAAATTTTTAAAGAATTTGCAAAAAGTAATGAAAAAGGTATTATTTTTACAGGATGTTTTGATTTTGGAAATGATTTTGAAAAAGAAAAAATGGAAACAGAAAAATGGATGAATTTATTTGAAGAAACTTATACAATTGAATTAGAAACTATATTAGAAGAAAGATTACGTAGGAATAAAACAGCTAATAGGTTAGAGCATAAAGCATCAAAAAGAGATTTGGAATGGAGTGAAAAAGATATATTTAGATCATTAGAAAGACATAGATTAAACTCTAATCCAGGAGAAGGCAAAAAAATTTTTAAAAATTTTTATAAGATTAATAATACAAATATATCAGCAGAAAATGTTGCAAAAATGATAAAAGAAAAATTTAATTTATAGGAGTGATAGTTTATGAAATATTTTAAAAAATTAGTAGGAGATAGAATTTACTTATCTCCAAGAAATAGTGATGATGTAGAAATTTTCACAGAATGGCTAAATGATTTTAAAACAACAGATTATTTAGGAAGAAGTAGTATTGTTACAACTCTAGATGATGAAAAGAAATATTTAGAAGAAAATACTACAGCAGAAGCAAGCTTTGTAATTGTAACTATTAATGAAAACAAAATGATTGGAACAGTTTCATTAGAAAGTATAAATCATATTAATAGATGTGCTACACTTGGAATATTTATTGGTGATAAAGAATTTAGAAATAAAGGTTATGGTACTGAAGCTATAAAACTAATACTAGAATATGGTTTTAAATATTTAAATTTAAAGAATATTAAACTAGATTTAATGGAATTTAATGAAAGAGCATTAAAGTGTTATAAAAAATGTGGCTTTAAAGAATATGGCAGAAGAAGAAAATGTAAATTTATAGATGGAGAATATTATGATACAATTGAAATGGATATTTTAAAAGAAGAATTTAATGAAAATTGTATTAAAAATAAAAATATATAGTAGAGTTTGATTATATTTTTAATAAAATAATTATTATTTGGAATATGATAAAAAATTCATATTCCATTGACTTATTAAATTAATATAATTATAATACTAATAGAAAAATATAAACAGAAAAGAGTTGATTATATTATGGATTTAATAATAGGATTAGCAATACCTTTTTTAGGAACTACTTTAGGTTCGGCAATGGTATTTCTTATGAAAAATAAGATGAATACAAAAGTAGAAAAACTTTTATTAGGTTTTGCATCTGGTGTAATGATAGCAGCATCTATTTGGTCTTTGCTTATTCCATCAATAGATATGGCAACTAATCAGGGAAAAGTAGCTTGGATACCCGCAGCAATAGGTTTTATATTAGGAATAGTATTTTTACTTATACTTGATAGTGTTATACCACATTTACATTTGAATAATGATAAACCAGAAGGAATAAAATCAAAGCTAAAAAAGACAACAATGATGGTATTTGCTGTAACACTTCATAATATTCCAGAAGGAATGGCAGTAGGTGTTACATTTGCTGGTGCACTTATAGGAAACACAGGAATAACAATGGCTGGAGCATTTGCACTTGCAGTAGGAATTGCTATTCAAAATTTTCCAGAAGGTGCAATTATATCAATGCCTTTAAAAAGTGAAGGAATGTCAAAACCAAAAGCATTTTTTTATGGTACATTATCTGGAATAGTAGAACCAATAGGAGCTATAATTACTATATTACTAACAAATACAGTTGTTCCAATATTACCATATTTATTATCATTTGCTGCAGGAGCTATGATATATGTTGTAGTAGAGGAATTGATACCAGAATCACAATCAGGTGACCATTCTAATATAGGAACAATTGGTGTCGCAATTGGATTTGTAATAATGATGATCTTAGATGTTGCATTAGGTTAATAAGAATTAATGGAGAAACCATGAAATCCAATAGCAACTTTGGCATAATCTGTTGAAATATACTTATATTTATGATATACTATAATAGTAACTAATTAATTGTAGCATTATAAGGAGGGCAACTTATGGAGATTGAAGAAATTTTTGAAAAGTACAATGGTGAGATTTATATTCCCATTGAAGAGGATTCGAAGCACTTTAAGGATATTATAAATGCAGCTGCTTGTTACAATGCAGATGTGTTTTATAGTAAAGGAGTGTTAACTTTAAAAATCTACAACGTAGAATATTTTGAAAGATTATTAAATGATCTTTTTTTAACAATTATATGTTTAGAAAATATTTTCTTCAGTGACTGATAAATGCTGAAAACCCAAGAATAAATTTATTTCTTGGGTTTTTCATTGATTTATTAGTTTTTTTATAGTATTATTCATATATAATTAAATTAAGGATGTGATTAAATGATTGATATTGATGAAAATAAAAAAACATTAATTAATTTAAATCAAAAGTTAAAGAATTTAGGTGAATCTCTTTGACATTGATAATTTAGAAATACAATTAAAAAATTTAGAAGCAAAAACATTAGAAAATGATTTTTGGAATAATCAGCAAGAATCAGAAAAGGTTTTAGATAATATCAAAAATATAAAATTCAAATATACTCCGTTTAAAAAACTTAAAGAAGATTATAATGAATTATTAGAACTAGATGAACTAATTACAATTGAAAAAGACGAAGAGTTAGAAAATGAATTATTAATAAAAACTAAAAAACTAGAAAAAGGTATAGAAAAACTAGAATTACAAACATTACTTTCTGGAAAATATGATAAAAATAATGCAATAATAACAATACATCCTGGAGCAGGAGGTACAGAATCTCAAGATTGGGCAGAAATGTTATATAGAATGTATTCAAGATGGGCTAATAAAAATTTATATGAAATAAAAGAATTAGATTATTTAGAAGGAGAAGAAGCTGGACTAAAAAGTGTTACTTTTGAAGTTATTGGAAAAAATGCTTATGGCTTTTTAAAATCAGAAAAAGGTGTTCATAGATTAGTTAGGATTTCTCCATTCGATAGTGGTAAAAGACGTCACACATCATTTGCATCTGTTGAAGTTTTACCAGAAATAACTGATGATATAGAAATAGTTATAAATCCAGATGATATAAAAATGGATGTATATAGAGCTTCTGGAGCAGGTGGCCAACATATTAATAAAACATCATCTGCTGTAAGGTTAACACATATTCCAACAAATACCATAGTTGCTTGTCAAACAGAAAGGTCACAATTTCAAAATAAAGAAATTGCAATGAAAATGTTAAAGTCTAAACTGTTAAATTTAAAAGAATTAGAACATAAGGAAAAAATAGAAGATTTAAAAGGAGAACAAAAAGATATTGCTTGGGGAAATCAAATAAGATCATATGTATTTTGCCCATATACTCTTGTAAAAGACAACAGAACAAATTATGAGGTAGGTAATGTAGAAGCTGTAATGAATGGAGAAATTGATGGTTTTATTGAAGCTTATTTAAAAGCTAACATATAATATAACATAAATGAAACTTTTAGAATATAATAATATATAGCAATGTTTAAAATTAGATATTGCTTTGTACACAATAAAAAGAAGGTGCCAAACATGGACACAGTAGTATTAAAATTTGGAGGAAGTTCAGTTGCAGATAATATTAGATTAAATCTTGTTGCTGAAAAAATAATAGAATTATATAATCAAAAAAATAATGTTGTAGTTGTTGTTTCTGCACAAGGCAAAACAACCGATAATTTAATAAAAGAAGCTAATGAATTGTCAGCAATACCAGATGAAAGAGAAATGGATGTTTTACTTAGTTCTGGCGAACAAATGTCTATGGCAAAACTTAGTATTTTACTAAATAGATTAGGATATAATACAATTTCTTTAACTGGTTGGCAAGCAGGAATTATTACTAACAACACAAATCAAAATGCTATAATTGAAAACATAGATACATCAAGAATAGAAAAAGAATTAGATAAAGGAAAAATAGTTATTGTTGCAGGATTTCAAGGAATAAATGAAAACATGGATATAACAACCCTTGGAAGAGGTGGATCTGATACAACTGCTGTGGCTATAGCAGCAGCAATAAATGCAAAACATTGTTATATTTTTTCAGATGTTGATGGAGTATATACAACAGATCCTAATAAAGTTACAGTAGCAAAAAAATTAAAGAGTCTTTCTTATGAAGAAATGTTAGACATTGCAAGTGAAGGAGCAAAAGTTCTTCATAATAGATGTGTAGAAGTAGGCGAAAGATTTAATGTACCTATAATTACAAAATCTACATTTAATAATAAACCAGGAACTATTATAAATAATAAGATAGAGGGCACAACTGTAAAAAGTATTGTTAAAAATGATGATATAATATTTATACATGCTAAATCTGACAAATACAATACAGAAATTTTTAATAAATTATACAAAATTTTAATTAATAATAACATTACTGTAAAAAATCTTATTAATAATAGTAATTACTCACTTGATATTAGTTTTTATATAAAAAATACAATGTTTAACAAATTTGCTAATTTATTAGAAAACGAACTAAATATGCTAGATTGTACTTATTATAATGTGTCAAGAATCTCTATAATAGGTCACGGCATTATGAATAATAATACTATTTTAAAGAAAACAATGAAAATATTAGAAATAAACAATTGTAATATTTTAAATATTGATGTAACTGAATATAAAATAAGCATAGTATTTAAAGATATAGTTTCAAATAGTATATTGGAACAATTACACAATGAAATTATAGAATAGAAAATAAAATACACGTTTTTATTTAAACGTGTATTTTATTTTTATATTATAAGAATAACCTTCGAATTTTGGTTTTACTAATTAAAAAATTTTACAAAACAGAATTTGTTTTCAAAATAAGTTCTAAACAAGACAAACCCTGAATATATATAAATTAGACCGATTTATAGGAGGTATAATAATGACTATTGAAGAAAGAAAAAGTGTAAATAATACAGGTGTAATTCAAAATTTAGTATTAGAAAATAGAGGAAAATTAAGTATATCAGGTGTATTAGATGTATTAAGTTTTGATGATCAAGTTATTATGGTAGAAACAGAATTAGGATTACTAACTGTAAAAGGAGAAAATCTTAGAATAAACAAATTAAGTATAGATACATCAGAAGTAGTAGTAGAAGGAGAAATATCATATTTATCATATAGTGAAAACAATCAAGATAAAAATTCTAGTAGTTTATTTAGTAAAATATTCAAATAAAGATAGGTGATGTATAAATGGCTATTAACCAAGCATATCTATTCTTAATTTTTGTATTAGATGGATTCATTATAGGTTTATTATTTGATTTTTTTAGGATACTAAGAAAGACTTTTAAAACAAGTGATATTATTACATATATTCAAGATATATTATTTTGGATATTAACAGGTTTAATTGTACTATATTCTATATTTGTTTTTAATAATGGTGAAATGCGTATATATATCTTTTTAGGAATATTAATAGGAATAATATTATATGTATTACTATTTAGTAAATATGTAATAAAAATTAATGTCTTTATTATTAACAAAATTAAATGGTTTATTTCAATAATATTAAAGATAATTTTTATGCCATTTAAATTTATATTTAACATTTTAAAAAAATCTTTATTAAAGCCTATATCATTTATATTTATTAATATAAAAAAAGATATGTATAAAATAACTAAAAAAATGACAATTAAAAACAAAAATATAATTAATAGTATAAAAAATAAATAAAATTTGTAAAAAAAAGAGGGATTTTTATTTGAAAAGTAGAATTATATAATTATAGGATTTTTAATATCGATATTTATAATTATTGGAGAGAAGATTACTTATGAAAAAAAGCAAAAAAATTTATAAAAGATTATTACTTATAGTAGCTATTTTATATGTAGCAATAACTTTAGTTAACCAACAAAAAGTATTAAATACTTATAAGCAAAATCAACAAGAACTTTCAAAAGAAATTAAACAAGAAAAAGAATATAAACAAGAATTAGCACAAACTAAAGAAAATGTTAATTCATTAGACTATATAGAGCAAGTAGCTAGAGAAAAATTAGGTATGTATTTACCAAATGAAAGAGTATATGAAGATAAAGGTATGTAATCTTTAAAACAATTAAGTTTTAAAGATTGCATATTTTTTTAAAATTTGTTTTCAATCTCTTAAAAGTATGGTATAATTTAACCATATAATTCATTAAAATTTTATTCTATTTAAATTTCCAAAAATCGAATTTAAAATAATATAAAATAATATATAAATATTTATAGGAGGTACTTATGACTAATTTTGAAAATATGACATTAATAGAATTAAAAAACATAGCAAAGGAAAAAAATATTAAAAATATTTCTAAACTAAAAAAAGAAGAATTAATTACTATGCTAAATGATTTAGAAAAAAACACTTTAAATAAAACCAAAGAACTTAGATATGATTCTGATGATAAAGATCAATTAGAAGACTTTAATGAAGTAGAAGATTCTTCAGTTGAATATAAAGTTACTAATAATGAAGATAAAATAATAGAGGGTATATTAGAAGTACTTCCTGATGGATATGGATTTTTAAGAGGTGAAAATTATTTATCTAGTGATAAAGATGTATATATTTCTCCTGTACAAATAAGAAGATTTAGATTAGATACAGGAGATATGATAAAGGGAATATCTAGATGTAAAGAAGGGGAAAGATTTCCTTCATTAATATTTGTCGGAGAAGTAAATGGACAACATCCAGAAAAAGCTGCAAGAAGAAAAAGATTTGATGAACTAACTCCAATATATGCAAACGAAAAATTAAAACTAGAAACTACTTCTAAAGAATATGCTATGAGAATAATAGATTTAATGTCCCCAATAGGAAAAGGACAAAGAGGGATGATTGTTGCACCTCCAAAAGTTGGTAAAACAACATTATTGAAAAAAATAGCTAATAGTATATCTACAAATAATCCAGAAGTTGAATTAATAGTATTACTAATAGATGAAAGACCAGAGGAAGTAACAGATATGAAGCGTTCTATTAAAGGTAAAGTTATATATTCAACATTTGATGAATTACCAGAACATCATGTAAAAGTAGCAGAAATGGTATTAGAAAGAGCAAAAAGAATTACTGAACAAAATAAAGACGTTGTAATATTATTAGATAGTATAACAAGACTTGCCCGTGCATACAACCTTGTTATTCCTTCATCTGGTAGAACATTATCTGGAGGACTTGACCCAAGTGCATTACATAAACCAAAGAAATTCTTTGGCGCTGCTAGAAATATTGAAAATGGTGGAAGTTTAACTATTCTTGCAACTGCCCTAATAGAAACTGGAAGCAGAATGGATGACGTTATTTTTGAAGAATTTAAAGGTACTGGAAATATGGAAGTACATTTAGATAGAACTTTATCAGAAAAACGTATTTTCCCAGCAATTGATATAAATAAATCAGGAACAAGAAGAGAAGATCTACTATTATCAAAAAAAGAATTAGAAACTGTATTTGCATTAAGAAAAGCATTAAACAGTTTGCCAGTTGCAGATGTCACAGAACAAATTATTAATCAAATGATTCAAACTAAAAATAATGATGAGTTCTTAGATAAAATAGATTTATACTTAAAAAGATTTAAATAATTTTGAGGGCTTTGTATAAGCTCTCTTTTAAGTTATATCTGCTTTACATTTTTATTATAACACATAAATAAGAATTCATTTGTCAAAAACAGTCGAATAATTAATTTTTTTTACTATAATAAAAATATAAATAGGTTGACTTTTAAAAATAAAAAAATTATAATTATTAATAAATTATAATAATATAAATTAATAAATAAAAATATTATAAACACATAATTAGTGATATATGCCTAGGAGGTAATAAAAATGAGACCAACTATCATGGAAGTTGAAACGGAATTATTTAATCAAAATATTGATTTAATACAAAAATATGTTAAAAATAAAAAAATAATGCCTGTAATTAAAGCTAATGCTTATGGTACTTATATAAATACAAGACTTGATATTATTAATAAATTTGATATAGTTGCCGTAGCTATAGTAGATGAAGCAATAGAACTTAGAAAATTAGGATATACAAAAGAAATTTTTATTTTAAATCAGCCATCTATAGACGAATTAGATGAAATTATAGAATATGATATTACAATAGGATTAAGTTCTGATGAATTTCTAAATGAAATAATAAATAAAAATAGTAAAGTAAAAGTTCATTTAGAAATTGAAACAGGAATGAATAGAACAGGAATACAATTAGATAAATTAGATGAATTTATAGAAAAAATAAAACAATATCCTAATGTAAAAGTAGAAGGAATATATACTCATTTATCATCAGCAGATGATGATGTAGAATATACAAATACTCAATTAGAAAAATTTAAAAAAGCTGTTGAGATTATAGAAAAAAATTTTAATACTATAATTTATATTCATTCTTCAGCATCAAATGGATTATTAAATTATAATGACAATATTTCAAATTTAGTACGATCAGGTATAATAATGTATGGTTATGAATCTTATAAAGGTTCTAGACAAAAAATTAATGTTAGTCCAATTTGCAAATTAAAAACAAAAATAACATTTATAAAAGAAGTAAATAAAAATGAATCTATAAGTTACTCTAGAAAATTTATAACTCATAAAAAAATCAAATTAGCTACTATACCAATTGGATATGCAGATGGATTTAGAAGAAGTTTACTAGGATTAGGTGAAGTTGTAATTAATGGGAAAAAAGCTAGAATTTTAGGAACTATATGTATGGATAGTTGTATGGTTGATGTTACTGATATTGAAAATGTTAAAGTCGGCGATGATGTATATATTTGGGACAATAAAAATATTACTCTTGAAGATATTGCTGAAAAATGTAATACTATAAATTATGAAATTTTAAGCAATATATCATATAGAGTTCCAAGAATTTTCAAATAGGAATATAATTTGAATTAATAAGGAAAAAAATATGAAAAATAAAGTTTTAATAATAGGAATAATACTAGGAATAGCAATTATTTTAGGAATAACAATTTATTTTAAAGGAATTTATAAAAGCAATAAATCTGAAACAACTATAGATAAAAAAACATCAATAAATTTAAATCAAGAAGAAACAATTAAATCTTTGGTCAAATATAAAATAGACAATACAAATGATTCTTTAATCATTACTCAAGATGTTAAATTTAATATACCATCTGTACCTTCTGGATCAACTGTGAATTTTTCTATTGCAATTCCATATACAATTACAATAAATAACATTGAATATAAAGGAACTTATTGTTTGGGTGATTCTACTTCAAATACGATTGACCCAAATTGTGCATATAATTTAGAAGTTATTAATTTAGACAAATACGGAAATATAACTATCCTTTTAAAAAAGCAATAATAAAATTGTTTTACAATGCCATTAAACATAAATTAAAATTTTAAAAGTTAATATCCTTTACTTTTTACATAAAATATTATATAATTTTAGATGTTTAAATTTAATAATCTCCTATATATACAATTTATGGAGTTTAATATAGTAACTATTAAAAACAAGATGGCAGTCAATTGACAGGGAGGTGACATGTAAAATAAACGTTATAATACGTTGTATCAACTCGCAAACTAATTAGTTAAGGAGGATATTTATGGAGCGTTACACAATTTATTCAAAAGGCATTTGGGAACGAATCTTAGAAAAGCATCCAGATTTAAAAGAGCTAGCTATTAAATGTGGATGTGAAAATAATCCACAAAAGGCACAAGAAATACGAGAAGCATACAAGCATTCTTTTGGTTTTGGAAAATTATCGGAAGTAGAAATACAATTTGCTATTAAATTAGTAACTGTAGAATTTAAAGAGGATACTTTTTTAAAACACGTTGTATCTACAGGTACTTTTCACAATAAAAATGGTGCAAGCGATTATGCTATGGCTGCTTTTGATCTAGTCTTAATAGACTTTGAAGCTTCTTTCAAAGAATGGTATATTGAAATACAAAAAAGAAATATGCTTGAAAATCCAACATTTCAGGAATATTATGAACTTTTTTTAGAAATAATCAAATTAAAGCTTGATTATAAAATTCCGTACACTAAATTGTTTATACAAAAGTTGCTTCAGTGCTCTGCTGCCCCTAAAGAAGATTCTTTAGAGATCAAAAACTATTTAGAGCAAAACTATCCATATGTTTTGTTGGAAGTTAAAAACGAATTAATTGAGTAATTAAAAGAGAAAAGTCGATTTATAAAATAATTCGGCTTTTCTTTATTCTTAAACATATATACTATAAACTTTTATTGTTTTTTACATAAATATATGCTATAATTAAATGAAAAATTTTTGTTATCCTATTTTTTCATCATAGAAACGGTAACTATTGTAAAATAATTATTTTAAGGAGGAAAAATATTTATGACAGTTTATGTACAAGTAAAAGTAAATAGTTATAGCCTTACATGGCCATCAGACGATTATATTGATAAATATAAAAAATATAATCTCAAATGTAAAATCAAGGATGAGGATATTGGAGTTGTTTTTGACAAATATGAACTTAAACTGACAGGGAAAAAAAGTGATATTGAAATGTATTTGGGATATTTAAAAAGAAAAAAATTTAAAATAGTAAAAACATTTTAATTCCTTATTGACAAAGGCTTGTTTCAAACTTGAAATGAGCCTTATTACAATATTAAATTATTCATCAAAATATTAAATTTAGATTTATTTAAGAAGGAAAATTCTTTTATAAAAAATGAATTTATTGAAAAGTATCATCCAAAATATCATTTATTTATAAAAGATATTAAGAAAGAAATATAAGAAACAAAAAATAGAAAAACTGGAGTAAAATATAATGAAAGTATATATAATAAGGCATGGAGAAGTTCCACATAATGCATTAAAACAATATAATAATGAGAATGAAGATTTAACTAAAAAAGGTATAAAACAGGCAGAAGAATTAAGAAAAAAAATAAAAAAAATTGATTATGATATTATAATTTGCTCTCCTTTAATTAGAGCAAAGCATACAGCTAAAATTATAAATGTTAAAGAAAAAGAAATACTTATTGATAATAGATTAGAAGAAAGAAATCCCGGTAGTTTGTCTGGACAATCTCTAGATGTAACAAATAGAGAAGAATACTGGAACTATTATACTGAAATACAATATGGAACAAGTGAAAATATACAAGAATTCTTTAAAAGAATATATAACTTTTTAGATGAATTAAAAATAAAAGACTATAAAAATGTTCTAGTAGTAGCTCACAGTGGAGTATCAAAAGCATTTAATGGTTATTTTGAAGGTATAAAAAATGGTTTGTTCTTGGATAGAGGATTAAAAAATTGTGAAATAAAAAAATATGAATTTAAAAAAATCAGTAGAGTAGGGGGATAGTACTATTTTTGATGTTGTAGATTTACATTTAATATAAATATTTTATATATAAAAAAATATAGAAAAATTTTGTGCAAAGTTTTTACAAAATAGAATTTGCTTCAGATTTATAATTAAAAATTTTTAAATTTAAAAATAAAATAAAAAAATATTATATTTGAAATTTTAAAATTAAAAAAATTACAAATTAAAGATTTTAAATTTATAGAATTTTTTAAAACGAACATTTGTTAATTGCAAATTTTAATGTTTGGTTTTTAATTTATATGTATTTTAATTATTATAATTTAAACTTGCGAAAATCAATTTTAAGCCAATTACAATATTGTAATATTAAATTATTCATCTAAATATTAAATTTAGATTTATTTAAGTTGTTTATAAAAATTTTAGTTATATATGCAATTTTTATGATTATCTGCAGATACTAAAGTAATCTCTAAAAAGCCTAAAATAACAGCTTACGAGAATCGATTTTAAGCCATTTTTATATTTAAGCCATATAACTTGTTGTTTAGTATTTTGGCAAAATATTGATAATTCTGTGTTTGAGAGATTTTAGATAAAAAATAACCAAATTTTTTATACTTATATAAATATATAAAAAACTGAAAAAATACCTAAAAAAGCGACGCACGAGAATCGATTTTAAGCCGTTTTTATTTTTAAGGCTTATAGTTTGTTGTTGGCAAAATACAGCAAATATAGAGAAATAGGCATTTTGAAGATTTTTTGAAAATTTATATAAAATATAATATGAAATAAAAATTATTAAGTAAAGATAAATTATAAAACTGATTTAAAATTGATTTTAGAAATAAATATCTAGGACTAGACTAACATTATTACAAGTAATAAATTATAAAGTAATAATGTTGTCAAACGGTAACTAATAAATAGCTAGTAAAGCCTTTAAAACTAGTAGATGCAAGAACTTGTGGGTAGGACTCTAAAAGGGGTTCTATTATTTTGCTCCTATCTCTTTTTGCACAAAACTTTGATAATAGTAACCCCCTATGATATCACTTTCCATATTTTGTATTCAAATATACAAATAATATTATAATTTTATTTTAAAATTCCTATTAAATATGGTTATTGAAATAATATCTAACAGTTAAGTTGAATAAAGTTTGTTCAGCTTATTTTTTATACCTTCAGAAAAAGGAGGGAAAAATGCTAAATCCAAAAGCAAGTATTGTAACATTAACTTATTTTGGAGCAGAAAAAACATTAGTGATATGTCAAATGCGATAACAGGTGAAGTAATTCATGCAGATAATGGTTTTTCAACTGTAGCAGTGTAAGGTGTGAAATTGAAATAAAATGATGAACAGGGAAATCCTTATCCAATTTTATATATGATACTAGAAAAATAGCAGTTTTATTTTACTGCTATTTTTGCATTTCACGATAATTATTTCCCCATTGCACCATAGAATCTAAGATAGGCTTTAAACTCCAACCAGTATCAGTAAGAATATATTTAAATTTTGATGGGACTATCGTTTATTGCGCAATACCAGACTCCACTACCAATATCAAAAGAACATATAAAAATAGAAAGTGAATTTTTAAAAGAAGAAAACAAAGTAATATGAGAAAAAAGAAATATAAAAAGTATATACAAAAAATATATTAAGTGATACAATTTTATAAAATATAAAAAAAGGAGATACATAGAAATTGATTAGATTATTTTTTATAAAGAACAAATTAAAAAATAAAAATTTAATGAGTAATAATGATGAGAAAATACTAGAAAAATATAAGAAAATTGCACAAAAAGAAAAACAAGAAATAATACAAGAGCTTAAAACTAATATTGAAAAAGGATTGACAAATAAAGAAGCAGAACAAAAATTAGAAGAAGATGGAGAAAATGTTGTTGTAAAAGATGATAGACATTCATGGTTTTATTTTTTTATAAATTCATTTAAAGATAAATTTATTTTAATTTTAGTTGTTTTAGCAATAATAAATAAATTTGTTGGTGATGATACATTAGGTACAGTTATTATTTTAGCAATTGGATTTGTAAGTGCTATGATAAAATTTGCCCAAAATTATTCAACATATAAATTCAATAGAAAATTAAAAAGTGAAATGTTTTCAACGGCAACGGTTATAAGAAATGGAAAAGAACAAACAATAAGAACAGAAAAAGTTGTAAAAGGTGATATTATTCATCTAAATGCAGGTTCTATTATTCCAGCTGATGTAATGATTATAGAAAATAAGGACTTGTTTTTAAATCAATCTGTTTTTACAGGTGAAAGTGCGCCTATTGAAAAAACAGATAAATTTAATAACTCAAATGAAATATTTTCAATTTCAAATATATGTTTAATGGGAACAAGTGTAATAAGTGGAGATGCAACAGCTATAGTAATTAATACTGGTTTTTCTACATATCTAGGAAGTATGGGAAAACAAATTGATAATAAAAGAGAAACGACAAATTTTGAAAAAGGTATGAATGGAATTACAAAATTATTAATAAAATACATGGTTGTAGTTTCAATAGCAGTATTTATTATTTATGCATTTATACGAAAAGATATATTAGAAGCAGTGCTATTTGCATTATCAGTAGCTGTCGGAATTACTCCAACAATGTTGCCTATGATAGTAAATGTTAATTTAACTAAAGGAACGAAAACTCTTGCAAAGAAAAAAACATTAGTAAAAAACATTCAGGCAATTCAAAATTTAGGTGCAATAGATGTTTTATGCACTGATAAAACAGGAACATTAACATTAGACAAGATAGTATTACAGAAATATATAAATGTTGAAGGAAAAGAAGATTTATCTATATTAGAATATGCATTTTTAAATAGCTATTATAGTACTGGAATGAAAAATCTGGTAGATAAAGCAGTAATAACATATGGAGTTCAGCATAAAATAAAAGAACAAGTTATTAATTATGAAAAAATTGATGAAATTCCATTTGATTATATTAGAAAAAAAGTAAGTATTGTAGTAAAACATGATGATCATTATAGGATAATTACTAAAGGAGCATTAGAAGAAGTATTAAAAAGTTGTAATCAAGTAAAAATAGATGGCGAACATAAAGAGCTAACTCAAGAAATGATACAAAATATTAATAAAAATGCTGAAAATCTTGCAAAACAAGGAATGCAGGTAATCGCGTTAGCATCAAAAAGAGAGTATAGAGGAAAAGATATATTTAATAGCGATGATGAAAAAGAAATGACATTTATAGGATTTGTAGCATTTTTAGATCCACCAAAAAAAGAAGTAAAAAGTACAATAAAGAAATTAAAAGAATATGGAATAACAACAAAGATTTTAACAGGAGATAACCAATATGCCACTGAAAATATTTGTAACTTGGTAGGAATAGAAGATTCAAAAATATTATTAGGTACAGATATTGATAGGATGCCAGATGGAGAACTTGCTAAAAAGGTTGAGGAAGTAAATGTTTTTGCTAGAATGAATCCTTTACAAAAAGAAAGAATAATAAAGGCTCTTAGAAAAAATGGACATGTAGTAGGCTATATGGGAGATGGTGTAAATGATGCACCATCACTACATAATGCAGATGTTGGAATATGTGTAAATACAGCAACAGACATTGCTAAAGAAGCAAGTGATATTATTTTATTAGAAAAAAGTTTAAAAGTAATATTTAATGGAGTAATAGAAGGAAGAAAAGTATATGGAAATATTATAAAATATATGAAAATGGCTTTAAGTTCAGATTTTGGAGATGTATTTAGTATATTTATTGCAAGTATTTTCTTACCATTTTTACCATTATTGCCAATTCAAATGTTAATTCAAGACTTTTTATATGATTTTTCTCAAATAGGAATACCATATGATAATGTTGATGAAGAATTTTTAATAAAACCAAGAAAATGGGATACAAAAGGATTGGGAACATTTATGAATGTAATGGGACCAGTAAGTTCGATAATAGATGTGTTGGCGTTTTTAGCATTTTGGTTTATATTAGGATATAATGGAGCTGTAAGTGAAAGTTATTTTCAAACAGCATGGTTTGTTGAATGTCTAATAAGTGAAACATTGATAATTCATTTCGTTCGTACTGAAAAAGTACCTTTTGTACAGTCAAAAGCAAACCCAATATTAACTTGTTTAACAATGGTTACAATAATAGGAACAATATTTGCACCAATATTATTGCATAATATTAAATCATTCCATTTTGAAATAATGCCACCATTATATTATTTAATAGTAGCAGGATTGACTATCCTATATGTAATTTTAGTTCAGATTGTAAAGAAAATATACATTAAAAAAGTTGGAAATTGGTTATAGGAAAATTATAACTAAAAAGATAATAAGATACATTATAAAAAATAGTGTTACATTATAAAAAAATGTAATACTATTTTTTATAGCGTCCAAAATTACCTATATTAGAACTATTCAAGAATTATTAGGACATGTTCAAATTGATACAGCAGAGGCTTTTTGTGCATAATTTATTATAAAAAGGAGTTGATATAAAACACAAGAGAAAATATCAATGTTAAAGTATACTTATGAACAAGTTTTAGCATCACAAGCTGAACAAGTTGATACAAAAGCTAATAATATTGATAATTTAAGTAGTTTGAGCAAGTTATTAAGTAATAATTTTGTTCAACACAGCAAAAGAATAACTTAAAAGCTATATAGTATTTTTTCATGTATACAAAGAAATAAGTAGGGAATAGGGAAATAGGCTATTTTTAGAAATGTATAAAAAGTATAAAAAAGAGATTTAAAATATTAAAATAAATTTTAAAACAGAAAAATAAATACATAAAAAATTTATTCTATATAAAATAAAAATTTCTTAAAAGTATAAAACTAAACTTAAAATAATTTAAAGTAAAAAAAAATTAGTAATTAAGATTCAGAAATTTTAAAAATTAAAATTTTGTGTAAAGTTAAATTTTTTATATAATTTTTTATTAACGAACATTTGTTAATAATGCTTGTAAATAATTTTACATTATAATTTAATAAATTAATTTAATAAATTTTCTTATAAAAATATTATACAATTTTAGATTACAAATCCATAATATAATTTTGCAATTATAACACGCTAAAATCGATTTTAAGACATTTTTATATTT
>CAKPIA010000002.1 GCA_934162205.1 uncultured Clostridia bacterium | reverse complement strand
ACGGAACGTCTTGTATTATACTATACCTTTTTTTCTATGTCAACACTTTTTTGAAAATATTTTTTATTTTTTTATTTTTATATAAAAAGCATTGCAAATTTAATAAAAATATAATATATTTTGTCAATGCGACTAAACAATATATTACCACTTACAAAACACAAAGTCAATAACTTTTTGATAATTTTTTTAAGAAATTTTTTCCATATAAATAAAAAGGAAATTTCTCGAATTTTATCACATTATAAAATTCAAAAGATTTCCCTTTATTTTCACTATATATAATTTATTTTTCACTTTTCATAAGTCTTTGTTTTACACTTTCATATATTACTATTCCTGCAGATACAGATGCATTTAATGATGTAATTTTACCTTTCATTGGAATTTTTACTAAGAAATCACAATTCTTTTTAACTTTATCACTTATTCCGCTTCCCTCATTTCCTATTACAATTCCAAGTGGTCCTGTTAAGTCCTGATTATAATGATATTTTTCTGTATTTATATCTGTACCACATATCCAAAGTCCAGCATCTTTTAATTTATCTATACTATCACTTATATTAGTAACTCTTGCTATTTTCATATATTCTACAGCTCCTGCTGATACTTTATTTACAGTACTATTTACTCCAACAGCTCTTCTTTTTGGTATTATTATCCCGTGAACTCCTGCTGTTTCTGCTGTTCTTATTATAGAACCTAAATTGTGCGGATCTTCTATTCCATCTAATATAAGAACAAAAGGATCCTCGTTTCTTTCTTTTGCTACGTCTAATATATCTTCTATTTCGCAATATTCAAAAGGTGGAACTATTGCTATTACTCCTTGGTAATTTTCATTTTGTGCCATTTCGTCCATTTGTCTTTTATCTTTTTCTACTATTATTACTTTCTTTTCTCTTGCTATCGCAACTATTTTATTTATAGAGCCATGTCTTTCACCTTTTGTTACAAATATCTTGTTTATATCTTTTCCACTTTCTAGTAATTCTAATACAGAATTTCTTCCTTCAACTTGGTCATCAAAAATTCTTTCTTCTTTTTTATTATTTTCCTTTTTATAATTAGCTGTTTTATTAAATGATTGTTTTTTATCTTTTTTTACATTATATTTATTATCTTTCATTATCTTCTTCTCCTATTTTATTTGCTTTACCGTTTTCGTCATATCTATAGTTTGCTTTTTCTATATTCATTTTTAATATATCTTCTATAGAAATATTTAACATACTTGAAATTTTTAATATATTTTTATATTGTCTTTTTAAACTTCTTTCTAATTTTTCTTTTTCTATTTTGCCTTTATTATACTTAATATATCTTTTTGCAATAATTCCTGATTGTCTTCCTAACTTTATAGATTTTTTTATTAATTTTTCTCTATCAAAAGAGTATTTGTTAGCATCTATTTTAGATTCTAACTTTTCTATATCAATATCATTGTTTCTGCACGTTAATGCAATATACCACATTACATCTCCAAGTTCACTTGTTATTGCTTTTTTATTTAAAGCTTTTTCATGAAAATTACCTTTATATAATGGCTTTCTTAATTCTGCAACAACTTCTCCTGCTTCTTCTAATAATCCCATACATGCAAATCTCATACTTTCTTTGTCTTTATTTGCAATAGTTGGATTTAATCTTTTTAACGCTTCTTCTTGATACTCTTTTAATTCCATATTTTTTCTCCTACTAATTTTCGTCATCTAATTTTAGAACTGATAGAAAAGCTTCTTGCGGCATTTCCACATTTCCTATCTCTCTCATTCTCTTTTTACCTCTCTTTTGTTTTTCAAGTAATTTCTTCTTTCTTGTAATATCTCCTCCATAACATTTTGCTAATACGTCTTTTCTCATTGCGGATATTGTTTCTCTTGCAATTACTTGTCCACCTATTACTGCTTGTATTGGTATTGTGAATAATTGTCTTGGTATTACTGTTTTTAATTTTTCTACCATTTTCTTTCCTCTATTATATGCTCCATCTTTATGTACTATAAAACTTAATGCATCAACCGCTTCTCCATTAACATGAATATCAAGTTTAACTAAATTTGATTTTACGTATTCTTTAAATTCGTAATCAAATGATGCATATCCTTTTGTTTTAGATTTTAAATTATCAAAGAAATCATATATAATTTCATTTAATGGCATATCATATATTAATGTCACTCTATTTTCATCTAAATATTTCATGTCAACATATACTCCACGTCTATTTTGACATATTTCCATTATATTTCCTACATATTCTTTTGGAGTAAATATTTGAGCTGTTACAAATGGTTCTTCTATATAAGAAATTTCTTGTGGAGTAGGTAGATCTGTTGGATTATACACATCTAACACTTCACCTGTAGTTTTATAAACTTTATATATAACAGATGGTGCTGTTGTAATTAATCCTAAATCAAATTCTCTATCTAATCTTTCTTCAATTATTTCTAAATGAAGTAAACCTAAAAATCCACATCTAAATCCAAAACCTAATGCAGCTGATGTTTCTGGCTCATATTCTAATGCTGCATCATTTAATTTTAACTTTTCTAACGCTATTTTTAAGTTTTCGTACTCACTACCATCTATTGGATATAAACCACAATATACCATTGGTGTTACTTTTTTATATCCAGCAAGTGCTTTTTCCGCTTGGTTATTTTCTAATGTAATTGTATCTCCAACATGTATGTCTGATAAATTTTTTATACTCGCAGCAATATATCCAACTTCTCCTGCTTTTATTTCGTCTGTTGGCATGTAAGATCCTGGAACAAAATATCCTACTTCTGTTACAGTAAATACTTTTTTGGCAGCCATTAATCTTATTTCATCACCAACTTTTACTTTTCCGTCTACAACTCTTACATATGCTATTGCACCTTTATAGTTGTCATAGTATGAATCAAAAATCAAACATTTTGTTTTTGCATTTTCATCTCCCTTAGGAGCTGGTAAATCTGTAACTATTCTTTCTAATACTTCTTCTACATTTAGTCCTGATTTAGCTGATATACATGGACTATCTTCTGCTGGTATTCCTATAATATCTTCAATTTCCTTTTTTACTTCTTCTGGTCTTGCATTTGGCAAGTCTATTTTATTTATAACTGGTAAAATTTCTAGGTCATTGTCTATTGCTAAATAAACATTTGCAATAGTTTGAGCTTCTACTCCTTGTGTTGAGTCTACAACTAATACTGCTCCATCACAAGCTGCCAAGCTTCTAGAAACTTCATAATTAAAATCAACATGCCCTGGTGTATCTATTAAATTAAATGTATATTCATGTCCATCTTTAGCTTTATATTTCATTCTAACAGCTTGAGATTTTATTGTTATCCCTCTTTCTTTTTCAATTTCCATATTATCTAAAACTTGTGATTCCATTTCTCTTTTAGATAATACTCCTGTCATTTCTATTAATCTATCTGCTAATGTTGATTTTCCATGATCTATGTGTGCTATTATACTAAAATTTCTAATATATTTTTGTCTGTCTTCCATAGTTCCTCCTTTTTATAGGATTTATTCTAACACATAAATATAAAAATCACAATAATATTACTCTATTTTTAATTTTATACTTTTATACTAATAAAGTAGCTTTCATACATATTTGAAGCTACTTTATTTACATTTATAAATTTTGAAGTCCACCATAAAGATTATACACATTGTTATACCCCATACTTTTTAAATATGAACATGTTTTTCTACTTCTTCCCCCACTTTGGCAATAAACAACTATATTTTTATTTTTATCTTTTGGTAAGTCATTTTTTCTAAACCTTAATTCATATTGAGGAATTAAAATGGCTCCTTCTATATGACCTTCTCTATATTCTTGTGGGCTTCTTACATCTAGTAGATATGCACCTTCTTTGACCATTTTACTTAATTGTTCAAAAGTTATATCTCCTTCTTGCATTGATCTAGTTAATTTTTTTCTTAATATATATTGAAATCTGTTAAACATTTTTATTCCTCCATAAATTTGTTCTTAATATTATTATATTAATGAAGGGCATTTATTGTTTTACTTATTATGGCAAAAAACGTCAATATTTTACTTATTTTTTATGTTTCTTTTCAAACGGTTTTCAGATATATTACCATATTATTACAATTTGATTTCAAAACCGCCATTTTTATCACTTTATGTTACCAAAATATTATTTTTTTGTCTTTTTCAAAATTATCCACTTTGCTGTGGATATTGTGGATAAGTCTGTGAATAACTTAAATTACTCACATTTTAGTCATACTTTATTCACAACAACTTTGTTCGCAAAACATTGTTTTTTTATCGTGATTTTTATTTAACTGTTTATGTGTACTTTTTATTTATACTTAAGTAAATTAATATTAAAAATAAAATAATTTTAATAAACTTAAAAGTACCGGAATTTATAAGAATTTTATGTTTTTGATCTGCAATATAACAAAATAAAAGACACTAAAAATCTTTATTTTAAAGTTTTTAATGTCTTTTATTTTGTTATTTTATATTCCAAATTACAGGACGGAAGGTAGTATTATAACTACCATTTCCACTAGACACAGTATACCCCAAAACGTTCCATCTATATAATGTTGGAATGCCATAGTCATTGGCGCTTCCAAACCAACTTATTGTTTCTACTAAAGCCTGTCCTACTGTAGTATCTGATGTAGGATTACTACTTAATTTTTCCACATATTTTGTTTCAATATTATTATATATTTCAATCATATCAGCATAATTATGAGTATCATTTTCATTATCGGATGCTGTTTGTGTATAAATATTTCCCATATTCATAACACCTGTTGCATTTCCATTTGTTGTTGTATAACTTGCTCCATTTATTGTTGTTGTTGGTAAAGTTGATGAATTTACACTTCCATATGTACTTATTGCTAAATATGCAACAGCACCCCAATCTTTATTTAATGTTAAATGTGGGTCTAATTGATTAGCTCCTAAAGTTGAATCTGCATTTCTCAAGTTATAACATTGTGCATATGAATCAGATACATTTATACTTGTCCATGTTGTAGTACCTGGTTTTATTGCCATAGCAGCATTTGATTTTATAGTTAATAACATTATTGTTACAATCATTATAAAACTTATACATTTAATTTTATTTTTCATTTTTATTCCTCCTTTATTTAATTTAAGTTAGAGTCATCAATAACAACAAGATTTGTTCTATCTACATGTGCATCACACCAATAATGTCTCATTTTAACTCCACATTTTGAACATAAAATATAATAACCATAATTATTACAATTTCCACTTTTTATTCCATATGCGTCACACCATGATGTTGAACTTGTTACATATCTTTTAGTAGTTCCTATTCCCCTTGTATCATGTGTATGATTTTTTCCAGCTGTATCATCTTTATATTCTAAATCTGCATTTCCTGTTGCAATTGAGCTAGAATCTGTATCTGAAACTTGGCTTGGTTCATATTTACTCATCCATATTCCATTTAGTTCTTTTCCATCTACTGTAAATGCTGGATGTACTACATAACCGTCTGGTAATTCTCCATTTGGATATGCTGATTTATTTATTGGTTTGTTGTCTGTTCCAACAAATATTATTTCCGAAAAATTAGTTGATGATGCTGTTAATTTATATGCATATCTTGGAATCCATACCCACCATGCTTCTAATCCATTTGCATTTGTTTTAATATTTGCCCACACTTTATTTCCATAATCATACCATTTTTTATCATTATTTATTGTTCTTAAATTTGCATCTGCTAATCTTATTTCTTGTGTAAATGTATCTGTTGAATTATCATATAATTCTATATATGTATGATAATTATCAAATCCTGACATATCTGGTTCTAGATTTCCTTCTATCGCACCTGAATTTTCATAACTTGGTTCATATTTACTCATCCATATTCCGTTTAATTGTTTTCCATCTACTGTAAATGCGGGGTGCACTACATACCCATCTGGCAATTCTCCATTTGGATATGCGGATTTATTTATTGGTTTATTATCTGTTCCTACAAATATTATATCAGAAAAATTTGTTGATGATGCTGTTAATTTATACGCATATCTTGGAATCCATACCCACCATGCTTCTATTCCACTTGCATTTGTTTTTACATTTGCCCATACTTTATTAGGGTAATCGTGCCATTTTTTATCACTATTTATTGTACTTAAATTTGCATCTGCTAATTTTACTTCTTGATTATATGTATCTGTAGCACTATCATATAATTCTATATATGTATTTTCTTTATCAAATCCTGACATATCTGGTTCTAATATACCATATATTCCTCCTGAATTTGCATAACTTGGTTCATATTTACTCATCCATATTCCTTTTAGTTCTTCCCCATCTACTGTAAATGCTGGTTGAACTACATAGCCATCTGGTAATTTTCCATCTGCATATTTTTCTGTATTTAATGGTTTGTTATCTACATCTACATATATTATATCTATTGGTGGGACAGTGCTTGTCCCATTTATTTTGTATGCATATCTTGGTACCCATACCCACCATGCCTCTATTCCATTTGCTGTTGTTTTTGCATTTGCCCAAATTTTATTTCCATAATCATGTAATGTATATGTTGAACCATCTTTCTCTACCGTATTTTTTTGTCCATTTTCTATATATTCTTTTACAGGTAATTCTATAGTTGTAGTTGAATCATTTGCATCTAAATAATAAACCAAGCTTGTATTATTTGAATCAAAACCATCCATATTTGGTCCATAATAATAATGCTCTACTTCTGGTTCTATATTTATAATTTCATCTCCACCTTTAGGATTATCTTTTTGCAATTGAGCTATTTCGTAGCAATGATAAACTTTTCCGCCTATTGTTGTTTTTGGAATTTTAAATACTATATCTGTTTTTGTATCATATACATATGTATTCTCTTTACCATTTCCTATTTTTTTGTTTAATACATACATATATTCTAATTTTCCATCATCTGCTATTAATTTATTATAAGTTTCTTCTGTGTAATCTGATGGATTTTTATCTGTTGGGCAACCTTCTCTTGCATATTGTACTTGTTGAAGAAATGTTGTTTCTAATTTTATTTTATTTTTATCTAATAATTCTAATCCACTTGTAAATGAATTTTCTGTTGTTTCTCCTGTTGCATATTTAAGCGCATGCTCATTTTGTTTTAATCTTACATTTTCTTTTATTGCTTTCATTTCTGTTGCATATGACGATAATTGTGCTCTAGTTATTAATCCATTATCTCCAAACAAAGCAAATATTGCAACTCCAGCTAATATTAATAAAACTATTATTGTAATTACTAGTGCTATTAAAGTTATACCATTTGCTTGATGCTTGCAATTTAATTTCAATCTTTTTCTCCCCTTTCTTATTTTATATTTGTTTATAAATATTTTTAATGAGTAAATATATAATATATTACTGCAATTACTTCTAATATTGTAATCGAAGGTAAGCCAATTGTAAAGTTTAACTTTTGAGTTTTATGTCTAAATGTATACATACCTGCAATGGTTCCAAATCCTCCGCCTAATGCTGTTACTATAAATATGGTTCTTTCTTTTATTCTCCATTCACCTTTTTTTGCTTTTTGTTTGTCATACCACATTATGAAAAAACCAAAAATGTTAATTACAAATAAATATATTATTATATTTTTTAATGTAAATATTTCTTCTATGCTATTCATTTTTCCTCCATTATCCAAATAAACTAATTTGATTACTTTGGCTCATACCTTCTAAACAACCAAATTGCTTTAATAAGTCTGCACCTGATGTTCCTATTTTTGCCCTAATTTTTAAATCATCTATAGACATAAATTTTCCATCTTTTCTTGCTTCTACAATTCCTTGTGCAGCAACAGTTCCAAATCCTGGTATACTGTTTAGTGGTGGTCTTAATTTATCATCTTGAATTTTGAATTTTGTTGCATCTGACTCATATAAATCTACTGGTAAAAATTCAAATCCTCTTTCATACATTTCTAAAACAATTTCTAAATCATCATACATATCTAATTCTGCTTTTGTTGCTTCTTTCTTTTGATTTTTTATTTCTATTTCTTTCATTTTGTTTTTTGCTTTTTCTTTTCCAAATATCATCCATTGTGCATCAAAAGCTTTAGCTCTTATTGAATAATAAGCTGCATAATATGCAAGTGGAATATGAACTTTAAACCATGCAATTCTAAATGCATTTGTAACATATGCGGCAGCATGAGCCTTTGGGAACATGTATTTTATTTTTTCACATGATTTGATATACCAATCTGGTATATCATATTGTTTCATTATACCTTTAAATTCTTCCCATTTAGCCGGATCTTTTAATGCTTTACCCTTACGAACTGTTTCCATTATTTTAAATGCTTTATCTGGTGGTACTCCTTTTTGCATTAAATATACCATAATGTCATCCCTACAACATATTGCTTCCTTTAATGTTACTATTCCTTGTTCTATTAAGGTTTGTGCATTTCCAAGCCATACATCAGTACCATGTGATAATCCTGATATACGTATTAATTCATCAAATGTTGTTGGTTTTGTATCTAAAAGCATCCCTCTTGCAAATTTTGTACCATATTCTGGTATCCCAAATGTTCCTACTTGAGAATGTATTTGTTCTGGTGTAACACCTAATGCTGTTGTTGAATTGAATATTGACATTGTTTCTGGATCGTCCAATGGAATGTCTTGTGGAGCTATTCCTGTTAAATCTTGTAACATACGAATAACTGTAGGATCGTCGTGTCCTAGTATATCTAGTTTTAATAAGTTTCCATCTATTGAGTGATAATCAAAGTGTGTTGTTATTATATCAGAATTAGGATCATCTGCAGGATGCTGTACTGGGGTAAATTCATATATTTCTCTTCCTTTTGGTACAACTATAATTCCACCTGGATGTTGTCCTGTTGTTCTTTTTATTCCTGTACATCCTTGAGCTAATCTTTGCATTTCTGCTTTATTTACTGGTATTCCTCTATCTTCAAAATATCCTCTTACATATCCAAATGCTGTTTTTTCTGCAACGGTACCTACTGTTCCTGCTTTAAATGTAGTTCCTTTACCAAATATTACTTCTGTATATTTGTGTGCTTTTGCTTGATATTCTCCAGAGAAGTTTAAGTCTATATCAGGCTCTTTATCTCCATTAAATCCTAAGAATGTTTCAAATGGAATATCCATTCCATCTTTTGCAAGTTTATGTCCGCATTTTGGACAATCTTTATCTGGTAAATCAAATCCGTTTCCAACGCCATAATCATCAAATTCTGAATACTTACAGTTTGGACATCTATAGTGTGGTTTTAATGAATTAACTTCTGTAATACCTGTCATAAACGCAACCAATGATGAACCAACAGAACCTCTTGAACCAACTATATATCCATCTTCATTTGATTTCCAAACCAATTTTTGTGCAATTATATACATAACTGAATATCCATTACTAATTATAGAATTTAATTCTTTATCTAGTCTTGTTTGTACTATTTCTGGTAATGGATCACCATATAACTCGTGTGCTTTTTTATATGCTATATTTTTAATGTCTTCTTCACAGCCAGGAATATGAGGTGGACATTTTTCTGGTGATATTGGACTAATTTGATCACACATATCTGCTATTTTGTTAGTATTTGTAACTACAACCTCATACGCCTTTTCTTTTCCTAAATACTTAAATTCTTCTAACATCTCTTCTGTAGTTCTTAAATATAATGGTGCTTGATTATCTGCATCATCATATTTCTGTCCAGCTTCTAATATACGTCTATATATTTCATCTTGCGGATCCATAAAATGAACATCACATGTTGCAACTACAGGTTTATTTAATTTTTCTCCTAAACTAACTATTTTTCTATTTATATCTCTTAATGCTTCTTCATCTGGTACAACTTCATTTCTTATTAAGAATTGATTATTACCTATTGGTTGAATTTCTAAATAATCATAATCACTAGCTATTTCTTCAATTTCTTCGTCTGGTCTTCCTAATTCTATTGCTTGATATAATTCACCAGCCTCACAGGCACTTCCTAATATTAGCCCTTCTGAATATTTTTTATATAAACTTTTTAATATTCTTGGTTTTCTATAAAAATAATCCAAATGTGAATATGATACTAATTTATATAAATTCTTTAAACCTACATAATTTTTAGCAAGTATTATTGCATGATATGTTTTTAATTTTTTATATTCTTCCTTTTTTGCTTCTTCATTTTCACTATATGTATCTATATCTTCTACTTTTTTTGCACCACGCTCTTTAAGCATATTCATCATAACATTAAATACTTTTACTGTTGTATCAACATCATCTAGAGCCCTATGCGCAACTAATACTTTTATTCCCAAATTTTCCGCAATTTTTCCTAATTTGTATTTTTTGTAATCTGGGAATAATTTTTTAGCTAATCCTAATGTATCAACATATGTAAAATCAAAATCATATCCTAAATTTTTAGCATTTTGTTTTAAAAATCCAACATCAAAATCCGCATTATGTGCAACAAGCACACTTCCTTTTATAAATTCTAAAACTTTAGGAAATACTTTATCTATTGTTTCTGCATCTTTTACCATTTCATCAGTTATATTTGTAACTTCTACAACTCTTTGTGGAATAGGTTTTTCTGGATTTACAAAGCAACTAAATTCATCTATTACTTCTCCATTTTTTACCTTCATTATTCCTACTTCTGTTATTTTTTCTGTTACAGCAGAAAATCCTGTTGTTTCTAAGTCAAGTACACAATATGTTGTATCTATGTCTTGGTCTTTTCCATTTGTTACACATTGTTTCGCATCTGGTGCTAAGTAAGCTTCTACACCATATATTACTTTCATATCTGGATTGTTAACTCCAAGCAATTTGTGTGCCTCTGGAAATGCTTGTACAACACCATGGTCTGTTATAGCAATTGATTTCATTCCCCAACTCATTGCTCTTTTTATTAAATCTGTAGCAGATGTCATTGCATCCATTTGACTCATTTTTGTATGCATATGTAATTCTACTCTTTTTACTTCTGCATTATCTTGTCTTACTTCTTTTTTTATTCCTTCTGATTCAATTATTGTATTTGCCATAACAGTCAATTCTCCAGAGAATTGATCCATTTGTGCATTTCCTTCTATTGTTATTCCTTTTGCTTTTTTTATTCTTCCAATTATTTTTTTACTATTATTTTTATCTAAAAATGCTTTACAAGTCATTGTGCTAGAACCATCATATAAATCAAAACTAAGTAATGTTTTTCCAGATTTAAGCTCTCTATCTTCCATAAAGATTACTTCACCTTTTAAAGATACAGTTCCATCATCTGCTCCTAAATCGGCAACTTTAACTAATGGTGCTTTAATATTAATATTTCTTCCCATTATTAATGGTGTATCTTCATCTTCTTCTGGAAGTTCTGGTACTTCTATATCAACTTCTACTATTTGGTTTGTTATTACAGTTATATCTCCTTCGTATGTATCTAATCCTGCTTTTCCTGTAACTTTAATTGCTTTTGCATTTTTAATTTTTTCTACAATATCTCCTGACTCCTCTGGTGTAGAAAAAGATTTACATGTTAACATTCCTGTTCCATCATAAAGATCAAAAACTATTAAAGCTTTTCCTGATTTTGTTATTTTAGCTTCACACGTTACAATTCTACCAATTAATGTAACTCTTCCATCATTTGCCGTTAAATCTTTAATTTTTATATTTTTTTCTTTTGCTCTAGATGGTTTTCCCATAATATATGTAACTTCGTCTGTATTAAGTGTTAAACCATTTTCTTCTGCATTTATAAATTCTTCTGAACTTTCATAATGTGGAACATTTTCTTCTATCATTTTTTCTTCTTGTTTTGCCAAATTTTCCATAGTATTATGTACTAATTTTTCTTCTTCTTCATGAGCTCTTTTTTGATATTCTAAAACTTCATTTTCATTAATACATTCTCTAAGTTCTATTTTATAATCTATTCCAAATAGATTTTTTATTATTTTTTCTAACTCTTTATCTGTTTTTTTTGCTTTTAAAAATTCAGCACCTTTTATATGCATTTTTACATCTATAATATTGTCTTTTACACTAATGTCACTTTTCATTAATAATAATGGCTTCATAAGAGGATACTTATGTGCCATATAGCAAATAATGTTTTTCCATTCTTCTTCTATGGAATTAATTTTTACATTTTCTATATATTCTATTATAAGTTCGGTATTTTCAATTTGAAATCTTTTCATTAAAAAATTTTCAAAATACCATATTTCTTTAACTTCTATATATTCATCTGACTGTATTTTCATAGCTAACATATTTGTCTTTTTTATTAGTGCTAATTTTAATATTTTTGCCTCTTTTATATTAGCAGTTGTCTTATAATCGCTAAATACTTCTTTAATAAATTTACTTTCTGCCATAAAGTATCTCCTTTCTGCTTATCGTATTCTATCATATTTTGTATTTTTTTGGAAGAAATATACAAAAAAATATGTAGAATTAATCTACATATTTTTATATTTAAAATATTCTTAATATATCATTATATGTTATATATAATGTTAAAGCTATTAATATTGAAAATCCTATTAATTGAATTTTCATTTCTGTTCCTTCTTTTAATGGTTTTCTTCTTATAGCTTCTATTAAAAGAATAACAATCTTTCCTCCATCTAATGCAGGAATTGGCAAAAGATTTGTAACTCCTAATGATAATGAAATTAATGCTAGTAAATATATAAATTCACTAAATCCATTAGTTTCTGCCACCGCCTCTGATATTCCAACAGGTCCCATCATTTGATCAACACTAACATTTCCAGAAAATAGTTCTTTTAAATTTTCTAATATAGAAAATCCAAAAGTTTTTGTTTCTATTAATCCATAATAAATATGATTTAAAAATGTATTTTCGGCTTGTTTAAATGTTACACCTAAATAATATTTTGAAGTATAATCAGGTGTTAAATCAATATTTAATGTTTCTTTATCACGTTCTATTTCTAGATTTAAATTTTCGGTGTTAGAATTTATTAATTCTAACACTTTATATGGATCATTATTGGTATTTTCTCCATTTATTTTTATTATTTTATCATTTACTTTAAGACCAGCTTTTTCTGCACTACTATTTGGTTCCACGGCAATAATTTTACTATCTTTTTTTAAATATATACCTGTTGATTTTATATCTTGTTTTGTAGGTTTTACAGTATATTCAAGAATTTGATCGTTTCTATTAATCTTTAATTTTATTTCTTCTCCATTATTGTTATTCATTAATTTGTTTAAATCATATTTATTTTTTACTTTGTTCCCGTTAAATTCAACAATTGCATCTCCTTGTTTAATTCCTACCTGTTGTGCTGCATAATTGTCTACTGTTGAATCAATTACATTTGTAATATAATTTCCTGTTGACGACATTAATATAAAATATACCATTAATCCAAATACAATATTTACAAGTGCACCTGCTGCAACTATTGCAATTCTTCTTGGAATACTTGCTTTAGAAAAAGAACCTTCTTGTTCAGAAGATTCTACTTCTCCTTCCATACTTACAAATCCCCCAAGAGGAATAAGCCTAAGTGCATATTTTGTTTCATTTCCTTGTTTTTTCCATATTGTTGGACCAAATCCAATTGCAAATTCATTTACTTTTACCTTACAAAGTTTTGCAACTAAAAAATGTCCTCCTTCATGAATAAATATTAAAAATCCAAGTAAAAATATTATTTTTATTGCAGATATTAAAATTCCTATCAATAAAATTTCCTCCTATTTGTTAAAACTTTATAACATTGTAAATAATACATATGCAAATGGAGCTATAAATAATAAACTATCTATTCTATCTAATATTCCACCATGTCCTGGAATTAAATTACTATAATCTTTTATATCTACATATCTTTTTATGCTTGATGCTGCAAAGTCTCCTATTTGACCTATTAAACTTAATACCACACTAATTGCTGCAATATAAATATATGAATAACTCATATTTAAATATTTATTAACAACATATGTATATATTAATATAATAACTACTGCTCCTATTGTTCCGCCTATACAACCTTCTATTGATTTTTTAGGACTCACTTCACTAAATTTATGTTTTCCAAAGTTTTTGCCTACTAAATATGCAAAAATGTCTGTACCCCAAGCAGCACATATTGCATACCAAATTAATATTTTTCCATCCTTCATTCCATTTATAAATGCAATAAACATCATAAAAAATACTACATATGCAATTCCAAAAAAAGTATATGCTATGTCTTTAAAATTTGTTCTCATGTTTGTTGCTATTAATTGAATAAATAATATTAAAAATATTGCTGGAATAGCTAAAGTTGCAACTATATTTAAATATTCAACTGGAATTACATGTATAAAACATATACTTAAACAACTTAAATATCCTAGCCATCTTACTGGATTTGATTTTTTGGATACCGCATTTAAATATTCATTCATTCCAATCATTGCTATTATGCTAAGTGCTATATCAACAATATATTTGTTTCCAATTATTAAAACTAAAACAACTAATGGAAATCCTAATAATGCTGATGTCAATCTTTTTATATCCATATTATTTTTCCTTTCCCTTTATATTATAATTTTATAAATTTAATTTGCACCAAATTTTCTTGTTCTTTTTTGATACTCTATTATTGCATTATCTAAATCTTTTTCTTCAAAATCTGGCCAATTTTTATTTATAAATAGGAATTCTGAATAAACTAATTGCCATGGTAAAAAATTACTTAATCTCATTTCTCCACTTGTTCTAATTAATAAATCTGGATCTGGTTGACCTTTTGTATATAAATTATTTGAAATCATTTCTTCATTTATATCTTCAATTTTTACTTTTTGCTCTTTTATATCTTTTGCTATGTTTTTTACTGCTTTTACAATTTCATCTCTTCCACCATAGTTTAATGCAATATTAAAAGTTACTCCTGTATTATTTTTGGTCCTTTCCATGCATTTTTTTATACTTTCTTGCATTCCTTCTGATAATGCAGTAATATCACCCAATACTTTTACTTTTATATTTTCCGTATCAGCTCTTTTAGAATAATCATCTAGATAATTTTGCAACAACATCATTAAAGCTCCAACTTCATCAGCTGTTCTTTTCCAGTTTTCTGTAGAAAAAGCATATACTGTTATATATTCAAGTCCTATTTTATTAGCATATCTTACTATTTTTTCTAATGTTTTAGCACCTTCTTTATGCCCATAACTTGCAGGTTTATTTTGTGCTTTTGCCCACCTTCTGTTTCCATCTAATATTATAGCTATATGCTTTGGCATGTTGTCTTTATTAAATTCCATTTTATTCTCCTCTATACTGACATTATTTCTGTTTCTTTATCTGCTAAAATCTTATCAATTTCTTCTATTTCTTTATCTGTTATTTTTTGTATTTCTGTTTCTGCATTTCTTAAATCATCTTCTGTTATTTCGCTATTTTTTTGTTTTGTTTTAAATTCATCTATTCCATCTCTTCTAATTGTTCTTACTGCTACTTTTGCTTCTTCTGCCATTTTCTTAACATCTTTTACTAATTCTTTTCTTCTTTCTTCATTTAATTCAGGGAAAGCTAGTCTTATTACTTTTCCATCATTATTTGGGTTAATTCCTATATCAGAAGCTAAAATTGCTTTTTCTATTTCTTTTAATACACTTGCATCCCATGGTTGAATAACTATTAATCTAGCTTCTGGAACAGATACTCCAGCAACTTGATTAATTGGTGTTGGTGTTCCATAATAATCTATTTTAACTTTATTTAATATTGCAGGATTCGCTCTTCCTGCTCTAACCTCTGATAATTTTTGTGCGAAAGCATCTATTGATTTTTCCATTCTTTCTTTTATATTAGTATAATCCATTTTTCATCTCTCCTAACTAAATTTGGTCTTTTTATTATTTTACAACTGTACCTATTTTTTCGCCTTTTACAGCTCTAACTATATTTTCTGGATCTGCTATTCCAAAAACTAATAATGGTATATTATTATCTCTACAAAGTGCAGTAGCTGTAGAATCCATTACTTTTAAATCTTTATTCAACACATCTAAATATGTTATTTCATCATATTTTTCAGCTGTTGGATCCAATTTTGGATCTGCTGAATATACCGCATCTATTGCTTTACCAAGTAAAATTACATCAGCTTCTGTTTCTGCTGCTCTTAATGCTGCTGCAGTATCAGTTGTGAAATATGGATTTCCTGTACCACATGCAAATATAACAACTCTTCCCCTTTCTAAATGTTTAATTGCTTTTCTTTTTATATAAGGTTCAGCAATTTCTCTCATTTCTATTGCTGTTTGAACTCTAGTATATACTCCTCTTGTTTCTAAAGCATCTTGTAATGCTAATCCATTCATTGCTGTTGCAAGCATTCCCATATAGTCTGCTGTTGTTCTTTCCATTTGATGTCCGTTTCTTCCTCTCCAGAAGTTTCCTCCTCCAACTACTATTGAAACTTGAACTCCTAAATCTACTACTTCTTTAATTTTGTCACATATTTCTCCAACTACTTTAGCATTTACACCTGTTTTTTGATCACCAGCTAATGCTTCTCCACTTAATTTTAAAAGCACTCTTTTATATTTTACTTCTGCCACCTAAAACACTCCTTATATAATATATTTTTTCTATGTCATTTTATCATAAATTCTAAAAAAATAAAGGCTTTTTTCAAAGTTTTTTCTTTATTTTTTATTATTATAACAAAAGTAGACCCTAATAACTTTTATAGTTATTAAAATATTTAAAAAGCACTAGAATAACTAGTGCTCTTTTTTTAGATGTTTTTTTGCAAAATATAATAATTTTTGCAATTTCTTTTTAACTTAGCTCCAAATTTTTTAGCTAAATTAATAGATTTTAAGTTGTCTTTTAGAATAAAAAATTCTATTTTCTTCATTTTCCGTTTTTTAGCTAGTTTTTCTACCAATTTTAAAGTTTCAAAACAATAACCTTTTCTTCGATATTCTAGACCTATAAAATAAGATATTTCTAAAATATTACCTTTTGTTATACAGATAATTGCTCCTATTAATTCTAATTTTTCATTAAGTATAGCAAAACTTTCTAATTCATCAGAATTAATATAAGTATCAATTACATCTTCTGCATCTTTTATATTTCTACAATATCCAAATAGAAAGTAATCATTTGAATCTTGAGCAATAGAATAATATTCTAACACATCATCATCTGTAAATTTCCGTAAGGAAACTTTTGGCATTTTACATCCTCCTAAAATATTTGATACTCTTTATTATAACACAATTAAGATGTTTTTTCAAACATCTTAATTTTTAAATATTCTCATAGAATTTAATACTGTTAGGAAAGTTACTCCTGTATCTGCTAGAACAGCAAGCCATATTGGTGCATAACCTAGAACTCCTAATCCTAGGACTATTAATTTTACTACTATAGAGAAAATAATATTTGCTTTTACTATTCTCATACTTTTTCTTGATATTTTAATTATTTCTGGTAATGTAGCAATATTATTTGATAGCAATATTCCATCAGCTGTACTACTTGCAATATCTGTTCCTTCTCCCATTGCTATACCAAAATTTGCTGAAGCTAACACTGGGCTATCATTAATTCCATCACCTATAAATGTTACTTTTTCATTTTGTTTTTTTAGTTCTTCTACTTTATCTAATTTATTTTGTGGTAATAATTCTGCATATACCTCTGATATGTTTAAGTCTTTTCCAACTTTATTGGCTTGTTTTTCGCTATCTCCAGTTAGCATTACTAATCTTTTTATATTTACTTTTTTAAATTCTTCTACTATATCTTTATTTCTTAATTCTTCTTTTAAAGTAATATATCCTTCTAAATTTTTATCTATTGCTAAATAAATTGCTCCATCTTCTAAATTTGTATATTTTACATCATACATATCTAACAATTTTTTGTTTCCAAATAAAACTTCTTTATTATCTATAATTCCATACATTCCATGTCCTGCAATTTCTTTATTTTTATCAACTTCTTTATTTTTTAAATCTTTAGACATATTAATAATCGCTGTTGATATTGGATGGTTTGAAGATTTTTCTAAATTATATACATACTCTAATATAGTATTTCTATCAAGTTCTCCTAAGCTTTTAACTTCATTTATTTCCATTTTTCCTGTAGTTAATGTTCCTGTTTTATCAAAACATACAGCTGTTGTTTTTGATAAATTTTCAATATGTTTTGTTCCTTTTATAATCATTCCTTTTTTTGATATAGCTCCTAAGCAAGAGAAAAATGCCAAAGGAACAGATATTACTAAACTACATGGACAAGATGCAACTAAGAATATTAAACTTCTTTTAATCCATTCACTAAAACTTTGTTTAAAAATCAAAGGAACTACTACCGCAATTAGAACTGCTAATACAATAACTGTTGGTGTATATATCTTAGAAAATTTAGTAATAAACTTTTCTGTCTTTCCTTTATTTCCCATTGCAACATGAACTAAGTCAACTATTTGAGATGCAGTAGAATTTTCAAATGTTCTTATTACTTCACACTCTAAACTTCCTGACATATTAATACTTCCTGATAATATTTCCATACCACTTGAAACTTCTTGTGGTTTACTCTCTCCTGTTATACTAGAAGTATCTAATGTAGATTCTCCTTTAATTATTTTAGAATCTACTGGAACCTTTTCTCCTGCTTTTATTAAAATTCTATCTCCTAATTTTAATTCTTTTACATCAACAACTTCTATTGTATTTTTATTAAGCAGATTAGCGTTTTCTGATTTAATTTTTGCAATTTGTTCAATATTATCATTTGATTTATCTCTAGCTTTGTCTTCTAAAAATTCTCCTAATTTAAATAATAATATAACTAATACACTTTCTGGATATTCTCCAAGTGCAAATGCCGCAATAACAGCTATTGTCATTAATGTATCTTCCTCAAAATTTAATTTTAAAATATTTTTTAATCCTTCAAAAATCAAATCATAACCACTTAATAATACAGCACCTAAATATATAAACATTTTATATTGTTCAAATGCTGGTATATATCCTATTGCAAACAATATAATTGACAATACATATAGTATTATCCCTAACTTACTGTTTTCATGTTCATTTTCATGGCAATGTTCATGACATCCATCATGTTCATGATTATGTTCTTCAATATGATTACACATTTTTTGTACCCTCCTCTAAAATATGTTCTAAGGCCTGACTAATTATTCTTTCAACATGTTCATCTTGTAAACTATAAAAAATCTGTTTTCCATCTCTTCTGTATTTTACCAAATTACTATTTCTTAATAATTGTAATTGATGTGATACAGTTGATTGATTTAGATTTAAAGCCTCACACAAATCACAAACACATAATTCTTCTTTTATTAAAATACAAATAATTCTTAATCTTGTATCATCTGCAAAAAGTTTAAACATATTAGATACTTTTAATATATCTTTTCTTGTTGGTTCTTTTTGTTTTGCTTCTTTTATTTTATTATAATGTGGACAATTTTCTGAACATGCATATTGATTTTCTTCCATTGTAATCCTCCCTTATTTTTTATTATATTTTCTGTTTATATTATACATGCATAATTGTGCATATGTCAATATATTTTATAAAATTATAAATATTAATATGTCGAATTCTGTCTAATTCTTTTTCTTGTACGCTTTATTTATCAATAGTATAATGTAATTATCACCTTTTAAAGGAGGTGAATACTTATGAATAAATTACTAAAATTACTAGTACTTATAATTATATATTTTATTCTTAAAATGTTTTAAGTACATAGTAAAAGACTAGAGTCGCAGCTCTAGTCTTTTTTGTTTTCTTATGAATAAATTTACCAAAATTATTTCTTAATTTATTATACTATAATGTTTTTAAAAAATCAACTATTTTGTAAATTTTTTCCAATCTATTTTAATTGATTCATAACTTCTTCAGCAAAGTTTTCTTCTTTTTTCTCTATTCCTTCACCTTTTTCGAATCTTGCAAATTCTACTATTTCAGCATTTTTCTCTTTTAATAATTGAGAAACTTTCATATTTGGATCTTTAACAAATTCTTGATCAACTAAACAAATTTCTGAATAGAATTTATTAATTCTTCCTTGTACTATTTTTTCAGCTATTGCTTCTGGTTTACCTTCATTCATTGTTTGTGCTTTTAATATTTCTTTTTCTTTTTCAACTCTTTCGGCAGGCACTGATTGTTCATTTAGATATTCAGGTCTTGCTGCAGCTATTTGCATACAAATATCTTTTGCAACTTCTTTATCTCCTGATTTCATATTAACTAAAACAGCTATTTTTCCGTCTCCATGGATATATTTTTCTACTAAACCTTCTGATTCGAATCTAGCAAATCTTCTTATATTCATGTTTTCTCCAATAGTAGCTATTTTTCCTACTAATACTTCTTTAACTTTTTTTCCAGCTTCTGATATTGATTCTTGTGCTAATAATTCTTCAACATCTTTTGGATTTTTTTCTACTATTTGTTTAGCAACATCCATAACAAATGTTTTAAATTCTTCATTTTTAGCAACAAAGTCTGTTTCTGAGTTTACTTCTACTATTGCTCCTTTTTTACCATCTTCTGATATATAAGCTTCTACTATACCTTCAGCAGCTATTCTATCAGATTTTTTTGCAGCTTTAGCTATTCCTTTTTCTCTTAAAAACTCTGCAGCTTTTTCTAAATCTCCATCTGTTTCTGTTAAAGCTTTTTTGCAGTCCATCATTCCTGCACCTGTTTTTTCTCTTAATTCTTTTACTAACGCAGCTGTTACCATTTAAAATCCTCCTTTATTAATTTTAAAGAGCAGAATAAAATAACTCTACTCTTTATTTTTTTATTTATTTGCTTTCTGTGTTTTCTTCACTTTCAGCATTTTCTACAACTTCTTCAATACTTGTAGCTTCTTCTGATACTTCTTCATTCATTTCTGGTTCAAAGCTTTCTCCTTGTTTACCTTCTATAACTGCATTTGCCATTACATCTGTAATTAATTTTACAGCACGAATTGCATCATCATTTCCTGGTATTGGGTAATCTAAATCTTCTGGATTACAGTTTGTATCAACAACACCAACTACAGGTATATTTAATTTTTTAGCTTCTAATATAGCTATTCTTTCTTTTTTAGGATCTATTAAGAATATAACTCCTGGCATTTCTTCCATATCTTTAATTCCACCAAGATTTTTTTCTAATTTTTCCATTTCTTTCTTTAAAAGAATTACTTCTTTTTTAGGTAACACATCAAATGTACCATCTTCTTGCATTTTTTCTAAGTCTTTTAATCTTTTAATTCTTGTTTTAATTGTTCCAAAGTTTGTAAGCATTCCACCTAACCATCTTTGGTCTACATAGTACATACCACATTTTTCTGCAGCTTCTTTAACACATTCTTGTGCTTGTTTTTTTGTACCAACAAATAAAACTGTTTTTCCTTCTTCAACTTGTTCTTTGATGAATGCATATGCTTCATCTAATTTTTTTGATGTCTTTTGTAAATCGATTATATGGATTCCGTTTCTAGCTTGGAATATATATTCAGCCATTTTAGGATCCCATCTTCTTGTTTGATGTCCAAAATGAACACCAGCTTCTAGTAATTGTTTCATTGCAACTACTGCCATTTTAATTTCCTCCCTTTTTTTGTTATTTCTTCCATAGAATGTCATTGTTTGTAAAGACCATTTCTGGCACTACTCCACAAAACTAGTTCTATGTGTTTTTTCACGCAATCTATTATAACAGAAGATTTTTATAATTGCAATAGTTTTTAGTAAAAAATGGGAATCTCCTTGATTTTTTTATTCACTACTAACATTTCCTTGTTTTTTTATATTTTTTTAGATATAATATTTTTATGAAAAAATTAATTGTTAATAAAAAATATGATAATAAAAAATTGAATACATTTATATTAGATAAAATACCAAATATTTCTTTAAATACAATTTATAAATTATTAAGGAAAAAAGATATAAAAATAAATGGTATACGTACAAATAGTAATGTGTCAGTTCATACAGGTGATGAAATTTTAATATATATTCCGGATAAAGCTTTAAATAACATTAATTTAAACGTTTTTTACGAAGATGATAATATTCTAATTTTAAATAAGCCATATAACTTAGAAGTAACAGGTGAGAATAGTTTAACATCACAAGTACATAACATTTATTCTAATCTTGAATTTTTACCAATGCCTTGTCATAGATTAGATAGAAATACTACACGGTTTAATATTATTTGCAAAAAATGAGATAGCATTAGAAATTCTTCTTAACAAATTTAAAAATCATGAAATAGAAAAACATTATATTGCTTTAGTTTATGGAATACCTAAACAAAAAAAAGCAAAATTAGAAAGTTATTTATTTAAAGATACTAAGAAATCTTTAGTTTATATATCAGATGAATTTAAAAAAGGTTATCAAAAAATAATCACATCTTATTCAGTTTTAAAAGAATATGAAAATAATACTTCTCTTCTAGATGTTCAAATAGAAACAGGTAAGACTCATCAAATTAGAGCACATTTGGCACATATTGGTCACCCTATTATTGGAGACGGAAAATATGGAATTAATAAAATTAATAAAGAATTTAATTTAAAATATCAAAAATTATGTAGTTATAAATTAAAATTCAATTTTTCTACAGACTCTGGAATTTTAAATTACTTAAATGGAAAAAGTTTTGAATTAAAAGATAAGTTTTAAAAAAGAACAATACTAAAATAATTTATAATTTTTATTTTAGTATTGTTCTTTTTAATTTATACCTAATATTTCTTTTGCTCTTTTTACATCTTCATTAGTAGCTTCTCTAATATTTTCTAATTCATATTCAAGTCCAAGTTCTTTCCATTTGTACTTTCCAGTACTATGATATGGTAAAATTTCCACCTTATCTACTGTTTTCAAAGAAGATATAAATTCTTTTAATCTTTTTAAATCTTCCTCATTATCTGTTAAAGTAGGTACAAGAACTTGTCTGATCCACATATGAATATTGTTATCACTTAAATATCTAGCAAATTCTAATTCCTTTTTATTTGAAAATCCAACTAAATCTTTGCACTTTTCATCATCAATATGTTTAATATCAAGTAATACTAAATCTGTATATTTTAACACTTCTTTTACATCATCTGTTATTGGAAACATTCCAGAAGTATCTATACATGTATTTATTCCATTTTCTTTTAGTTTTTTAAACAATTCTATTATAAATTTTACTTGAATTAAAGGTTCTCCTCCTGTTACAGTAACCCCACCACCAGAAGGTACAATATAATTTTTGTATCTTATTATTTTATCAAAAATTTCATCTAATGTTTTGTATTCTCCTCCGGAAATGTCCCAAGTATCTCTATTATGGCAGTATTTACATTTTAAATGACATCCTTGTAAAAACAATACAAAACGAATTCCTGGTCCATCAACAGTTCCAAATGTTTCTGTTGAATGAACTTTAGCATAATATCTTAAGTCTAAATCTTTTTCCATATAAACTCCTTTATATAAGTAGTATCACAAGAAAACTTGTGATACTACTGTTATATTAAATTCTTTCATGTATAGTTCTGTTTATTACGTCTAGTTGTTGCTCTCTTGTTAATTTTACAAAATTAACTGCATATCCTGATACACGAATTGTAAGTTGAGGATATTTTTCTGGATGTTCCATAGCATCTTCTAACAAACTTCTATCAAAAACGTTTACATTTATATGATGTCCAGTTTGTGCAAAAAATCCATCTAACATACTAACCATATTATTTACTTTAGTTTCTTCATCTTTTCCTAAAGTATTTGGTGTTATTGCAAATGTATATGAAATTCCATCTTCTGCTGCATCAAATGGTAATTTTGCAATAGAATTCATAACTGCCAATGCTCCATTTGTATCTCTTCCATGTAAAGGATTTGCTCCTGGTCCAAATGGTGCTCCTGCTTTTCTTCCATCAGGTGTATTTCCAGTAGCTTTACCATAAACTACATTTGATGTAATTGTAAGAATTGATAATGTGTGTTTTGAATTTTTATAAGTAGGATATTTTCTTAATTTTTTAATAAATGTTCTTACTATATCAACTGCAATTTGGTCAACTCTGTCATCATCATTTCCAAATTTAGGGAAGTCGCCATCAACTTCATAATCAACTGCTAGCCCTGTTTCGTCTCTAATAACTTTTACTTTTGCATATTTTATAGCTGAAAGTGAGTCTGCAACTACTGAAAGTCCAGCTATTCCACATGCCATTGTTTGTAATATATCTTTATCATGTAAAGCCATTTCTATTGCTTCATATGAGTATTTATCGTGCATATAATGAATTGCGTCTAATGCTTTTATATATATTTTTGCAACATAATCCATCATTTGATCAAATTTTTCCATAACTTCTTCATAATCTAAATATTCTGAAGTTATTGGAGCAAATTTTGGTGTAACTTGTTTTCCAGATTTTTCATCTCTACCACCATTTATTGCATATAATAGTGTTTTAGCTAAATTAGCTCTAGCTCCAAAGAATTGCATTTGCTTTCCTATTTTCATAGGCGATACACAACATGCTATTCCATAATCATCTCCTAATGTTATTCTCATAACATCATCATTTTCATATTGTATTGATGATGTTTTTATTGATAATTTAGAAGTATATCTTTTAAATCCTTCTGGTAATCTTGTTGACCATAGAACTGTTAAATTTGGTTCTGGAGCTGGCCCAAGATTTTCTAATGTGTGTAAAATTCTAAATGAATTTTTTGTAACTAATGTTCTACCATCAATTCCCATACCACCAATACTTTCTGTTACCCATACAGGGTCTCCACTAAATAATTCATTGTATTCTGGTGTTCTTAAAAATCTTACTAATCTTAATTTCATTATAAAATGGTCCATTATTTCTTGAACTTCTTCTTCTGTAATTGTTCCATTTTTTAAATCTCTTTCAAAATATATATCTAAAAATGTAGAGGTTCTTCCTAAACTCATTGCAGCACCATTTTGATCTTTTATTGCTGCTAAATATCCAAAATACAACCATTGAACTGCTTCTTTTGAATTTTGAGCTGGTTTAGAAATATCAAAGCCATATTTAGATGCCATAACTTTTAATTCGTTAAGTGCATTTATTTGTTCACTTATTTCTTCTCTTTCTCTTATTATTTCTTCTGTAAAGCAGTCTACATCTAATTGGTTTAATTCATCTTTCTTTTCTTCTATTAATACATCAACACCATAAAGTGTAACTCTTCTGTAATCTCCTATAATTCTTCCTCTTCCATATCCATCTGGAAGTCCTGTAATTAAGTGAGAACTTCTTGCAGCTCTAATATCTGGTGTATATACACTAAACACACCATCATTATGTGTTTTTCTATATTTATGAAATATTTCATCTGTTTCTGGGTCAACTTTTCTACCATATGCTTCACATGATTTTTCAACTATTCTTATTCCACCAAATGGCATTATTGCTCTTTTTAATGGCTTGTCTGTTTGAAGTCCAACAATGTCTTCTAATTCTTCATCTATATATCCCGCTTCATGTGCTGATATTGTTGATACTGTTTTTGTGTCTATATCTAAAACTCCACCTTCTGAATCTTTTTCCTTTTTATATAATTCTAAAACTTCATTCCATAATTTGTTTGTTTTTTCTGTTGTTCCAACTAAAAAACTTTCATCTCCTTCATATGGTGTATAGTTTCTTTGAATAAAATCTCTTACATTTATTTCATCTTGCCATTCACCTTTATTAAAATCTTTCCATTCTTCAAATTTCATCCGTTTTTTCCTCCTTAAAATAACTACATTTATTATTTGCTATTTTTTTCGAAATTATAATAACATATCTATTTTTTATTATCAATCAAAATATAAAAATACTTGAAAAAAATGTCTTTATATTTTATAATGGTTTTAGATGCGGGTATAATTTAGTGGTAGAATGTCATGCTTCCGACCTGATAGCGTGGGTTCGATTCCCACTACCCGCTCCATTTGAAGACAACTTACGGACTAATTAAAGTTCGTAAGTTTTTATTTTGTCCGTAGTCAGGCTTGAAGGCTTGTTCTACCAAATATAAAGATAATGTTCTCTTTCTAGGAAGGAGGACATTTTTTATGCTTGAATTTAAAATTACCCAAGAACTCAAACCTAATCCTAAACTACTAGAACTTATTAAAGAATTTACTTATAAAACTAAAAAAGGAAAAGTTAAAGTTCTTCTAAATACTAATTTGCAGTTTATTGAACCAACCGAGTATCTAATTATATATCCCATTACTATTACTATATTTGAATATAAAGTAAATGAAATTAGTAATAAACCATTCTACATTAAAGAGCGTAAAGAAAAGTATAATTTGAAAGAAATTGAAACTTTTTTAAGAAATTTTTAAATTTAGGGTACACTTTTTGCATTTAAGTGAGGAAACATATGAGAGGTATTTAATATTTCTCAAAATTTGAGGAAAGGAGGAAAATTATGAGATGTGGAGTTTATGTAAGAGTATCTACTGATGACCAAAGAGATAATGGCTATTCTATTGATTCACAACTTCGAATGATAAAAGAATATTGTGAAAAGAATAATTATGATATTGTGGATGTCTATAATGATGCAGGACATTCTGGTAAAGATTTAATGAGACCTGAAATGCAAAGATTATTAAAAGATATCAAATCAAAGAAAATTGATAAGTTGATTGCTATTAAAGTAGATAGATTAACTAGAAATAATTATGATGGATTCTGGCTACTTAATTACTGTGAAGAACACGATGTTAAGATTGAATTAATACTTGAACCTTATGATGTATCTACTGCTAATGGTGAAATGATATTTGGTATGAATTTAGTATTCGGTCAACGTGAAAGGAAAGAAATTGGGGCAAGAACTAAACGAGCAATGGAAGAAATGGCACTTGAAAAAATACACCCAAGTAAAGCACCTTATGGCTATATTAGAAACAAAGAAACTGGTCATTTAGAAGTAGAACCTATTGAATCACAAGTTGTTAAAGAGATATTTGAACTATGTAAAATAGGACATTCTACTAGAAATATTGCAACTATTATGAAAGATAATAACGCTTATTTAAAACTAGGCAAATGGAAAGCAGATAGAGTTTATAAGATACTTACTAATTCTATTTATATTGGTGTATTTGAGTATGGAAAGTATAAAAGAAAACCACAGGATGTTTTAAGAGTTGAAGACTATTGTGAGCCAATTATTGATATAACTACTTGGAACACGACAAGAGCAAATTTAGAAAAAAATAAACATCCAAACTATGGAGAGCATATTCATTTATTTGCAGGATTAGTAAAATGTCCAATATGTAATGAAATACTTGCTGCTAGTGAATCATTTAAAAAGTATAAGAATGAAACTAAAATTTATTATCATTTAAGATGTAAAAACTCTAATTGCAAAGGTTATGGTTATCATTATAATTCAGATAAAATTGAAGATAAATTAAAAAGAATTTTAAATGAATTAACTAGATTTATGTATGATAATTCTAACGAAATAATTACTTGTAGTTCTACCAAAAGTAAAGAAGTAAAGGAAATAGACAAAGCCATTGAAAAATTAAAAGTTCAAGAAAAAAGATTAGTTGACTTATATTTAAGTTCTACTCTTGATGTAGAAACTATTAATCATAAAAATGATGTTATTAAAAAAGAGATTGATAAACTAACTAAAAAGAAAACTACTCTTGATCCAGATAATGACTTTAAAGAATACACAGTAGAACTTCTAAAAAAATTAGATTATGAAGAAGATAATGGAGATTTTATATTTAAAAATAATTTAAGTTTTGCTTATTTATTTGATAGTTTAAATAGAAAAGCACAAAAAGAATTAATTAATAGATTAATATCTTCTATTGAAATAATTAGAGATGATAACTACAATATTGAGATTAAAAATATCAAATTTACTGAAGAATTTATCTCAAAAAGTACACAAGATTATATTGATTATTTAAATGAACTACTAACTAATAATAATATTGGTATAACTTATAAAGAACAAATTAATAAAGAAAAATTATTAGAATTACAAAAAGATTATACCATTATGTCATTAGAAAAAATAGAAAATAATCTATATTCTGAAGAAGAATTAAACAACTATATTAATTTAATGAAAGAACATTTCTATGTAGATGGAATAATAAATTGTCCTTATATTGAAGGCAACAATATAGTTGATACTTTAATTCTTATACCAAAAACAGAACTAATAAATGTTTAAAATTAAGAAAGGATTGATAAAACTATGGAAATAAAATATACAAGACAAGAAGATTATTTAATACCAAATTTATATTTAGAAAAAGAGGAAGAATGTGGAAGAATTGGCAAATACGGAATACTAAGATTACACTTTATTGCACAAAACAAACAAGCACTTTATGAAACACTATTGATAACAAATAAACTTACTCATCATCTTCTTTTAGTCAGTGATTCTTGTGAAAGTTTATACAAAATACTAATGGATGATTATATCAAAAGCGATGAAAGACTGCCTGAAAAAAGTAAAGAATTAAATCCAATTGAGTGGACAAAGTTAATGAATAATTACAAAAATATGGCTGAGGAAATTGTCTTAAATGAATATGTTTTTGTATAAATAATCTCAAAAAAAGAGGAAAAAATTATCAAAATAATTTAATCCTCTTTTTCTATGTTTTCCAATGTGGGAGTAAAAGTAGTGTCTAGCCAGCACTGAATTTATACTCCCGCATAAATTCTATTATGGGAATTCCCATACCCTTAACTTCAAATTATTATTTTGAATTCTGAGATACAGAGAGAATAAATTCAGCCATAGTGGTAGAAGAATTTACAGCTAATCTAGCATGGTAGTCTGAAATATTTACTCGCTTATTTCCAAGACCATGCGAATCACTTCCATTGTTTCTCATTTCAGCAATTGACTGAACAATATTTTCAAGCCCAGATAATAACTTATTAACTCTTTTATCCATATCTTTATTTGCATGCATATTATACAAGTCTTTTACTTGTTTATATAACTTCCCAATATCACCACTATCAGAAGGTTCTTCTCCTTTAATTTCAATAGCGTAACAAAAAGTTTCTTCTAAAATGGTTCTTGATTTTGTAATGGCACTATCTAAATTTCCTTCATCTATATCTTTCATTGCACGTTCAGATAAATCTTTAATATAATCTCTATCAACAATATTTATATTCGGAACATCGATATTAATTTTCTCATCGATATTCTTGATGATATATTGATTATTAATTATAACTAATTCGTGCCCACCAAAATACAATATAGAATTAATTTGATCTATAACTTTTTTTATAATATATTTATACATTTTTTCTATATCATTTACATTATTTAGGTTTCTCAAACTATCCGAAAATCTTTCTTTCTCCATCATATATGACAAAAGTTGGCTTGTCTTATTTTCTTTAATAACATATTCCAAAATATTATCCATATACTGCCATCTACTCAAATTTGGTTTAGAACTATTTCCCCAGTAATATTCCTGATAGTATCCAAATTTTTGGGAAAGTTCACAAAGCATTGGTCCGCTTAAATATGGCATAGCAATTCTTATACCATCAACTTCTTCTATTTGAAAATCTCCATCTAATATTGCAATTATATCTTTGCTTCTTAATAGATTATAATTATTATTCATTTATTATATACTCCATTGATTACATCATTTTTACCAAATCAATATCTGCGACTTTGTTTTCAATCAAAGCAGTTATGCTGTTAATAATCCAATTATATGACCTTAATTCATCCTTCATATTAAGCAATTCTTCATAAGTGAACCATTTAACATCTAGTATTTCATTAGGGTTGTATGTAATATTTTCGTCTAATAATTTAGTTGAAAATATCACACTTACAAATACATCATCTTCTAACACTCGATTACCTATTTGTAGGACACCTGTTAATTCAACATTGCATCCTGTTTCTTCTTTAATTTCTCTTTTAGCTCCATCAAAAATTGTTTCATTTGGATCTAAATGCCCTGCCGGTATATTCCATTTACCTCTGCATTTTTCTTGTGCCTCTTGAACTAAAAGAAATTTACCATCTTTTTCAATTACTCCACCAACAATTACTATTCCCATATATAATTCACTCTCTTTCTAATTTATTTCTATAATTTCTAAATCATTTGGTACTATTACATTACCATTAAAAAATTCTTGTGCTTCTTTTGTGTATAATTCTTTTCTTTTTTCTTTATGAGATTCTTCGGTATGATATAAAATTAAATTTTTAACCTCTAATGTATTCATTACTTCACTAACACTTTTTGTTGTTGAATGATTTTTTTCATAGGCATGGAATATATTTTCTTCTGAATCTAAACAAAAAGCCTCGTGCATAACATAATCAAAACCTTTAATTCTATCATAAAGATTTGGATTTAAAGTTTCATCTCCAAGAAATGCTAATCTTTTATCATTTAAACTACATTCAAATCCAAATTGTTTTGTTCCTTTTGCTTGAATATCAAAGAAAGTATAATCTATTCCGTTAATATTATATTTATCTCCATCATTTAACACCTTAAAATCTACAATACTATATATGGCATTCATAAGTTTTTCCGGAAGTATATACTTTGCTACTTCTTTAATAGATTCATATACTGTATCATTACAATACAAATTTATTTTTTCTTTTATATCACCGTGCATAACATTTCTACTTATTCTTTTAAATAGCCAGAATATACCTAATATGTGGTCAGTATGACTATGAGATATAAAAATATGACGTATTGATTTATAATCTATATCTACTTGATTTAGTCTTTTTATGATTTCAATACTTCCACCTGTATCAATTAAGAAATTGCCATTTTCATTTTTAATTACAAAACAGGTATTGTATAAATCAATTGTTCCACCATTACCTGTACCTAACATTATAATTTTATCCATAATTTCCTCCTTTAAATTAATTGCCTAAAGCTTTTAATATTTGTGGAATATACATAATTGCAATATCTGCACCCTTATCAAGTAAAAATGCTAAAATTTTTTTTGCTTTATCCCATTTTTTAGTCTTACTTTCTTTGCTTTTTTGTAATTCTATTATTTCATCTAATTTGCCTAATAATTCCTTTTTATCCAAATCACTTAGATATGTATTTTCATCAATATTTGATTTTATATCTTCAATACTTATATTAAGATTAACATTATTTGTATTATTGTTATTATTTACATTAGATATGGTGATACCAGAATTATTCTGCTTATTATATAAATCAGGATTATCACTTCGATTTAACAAATATTCTAACTTCGATTTTATTATTTTAATATTTTCTATTTCATTAGTTTCATGCCCTGGAACACTAGCATATGCAATAATATTTTTATTAAAATCAGGATAATCCATTACATATTTTCCTAATAAAGCATTAACTTCTGAATGAGTAGCCATATTCTTAGCAATATATTCATCACAAAGTTCAATATCTTTTCTAACCATTGTTTTAAATTTGCTCATATAGTACCTCCAAGAATTTTAATTATGAATATTATACTATAAAATAACAAAATTCTCCATACTCCCATTGAAATTTAATTGTAATTCGTATATAATATTTTTAGAAAGAGAGTGTTATGGTTCGTAAGATGTTGCTTAACCGCTCCAATTAAAATAAACTTACGAACTGAAAAGTTCGTAAGTTTTTATTTTATATAACAATAGGACAATGCAACTAACATTGTCCTATTGTTATATAACTATTTCAATTTTAACATATATAATTTTCTTAAAAATCCATTTGATAAAGTTGTTTCTTTTACAAATTTTAATCCAACTCTTTCAAGAGTTTTACAACTACCAATATTATCTGGATGAGCCATAGAAATTATATAATCAAATCCTAAATTTTTTGCTAATTGTAATTCCATAGTTTGTAATTTAGTAGTAATTCCATTTCCTCTATACTCTGGTAAAACTAAATTACCACCTAATTCACAAACCTTAAATTCTGTTAATCCAAATTCTGCTTTAAAATCTGCTAACATATCTTGTGAAACGTATTGTTTTTAATTTTATAGAACACATTTCTTTTATCCAGCTACTTGAAACAATTTGATTGTTGTTATATTTTCCTTCATTTAGTAATAATTGACCTATCTTATGAAAATCAGAATGTTTAAGATATAATCCAGTAGCTCCTGGACAATATTTACCATATTTTTCCCATTTATAATCTAAAATGTTAACTTTTTTAAATATATTTTCATCAATGAAATCTGCCAAATTTTGATTAAACGCTTCTTGAAAAAAACAGATAATATAAATGGTTCTACATTGTTATAAGCAAATCTAACTCCTACTTCATATGGAATATCATAATTTAAAGCATAATCTACTAATTTGTTATCGTCAATATCTTGTATAAATCTTTCTGACATCATTCGTGCTTCATAACCAGTAGTATGCGTGAGTAAATCCTTTATTGTCCATTCTTTAATCTTCTTAATATTATTTTTATTTGTTATATTTGTTACATCTTTAATTACTGGAAAAATTTTAGTATTTAAAGTTAATGTTTCACTTGATATTGATAATTTTTTATCAATTGCTATTCCAATGGCCATAGCAACTAATATTTTAGCACAACTTCTTAATTCATGCAATTGTTCTTCTTTGTAGTTTTTCCATCTTGTTCAATGAATATACTATCAATATTTAGACTTGGTAAAGTTTTTGACAACATGCTTACATTGTTTGTTACATCTTGTATATTAATCAAATTGTTAAAAATATTTTTATTAAATCTTTGTTTCATTTTTTTAATAAATGTTTTGAAACTATACCAATAATTGGTTTTCTATTTAAATTCATATTACTATCACCTCATGTTATATACAAGTAATAACTTACATCATTATACAATAATATCTAAAAAATTCCCATACTTCCTTGAAAATTTATACAAGGTTTATAAAAAAAGAACCTTGTACTTAGTAAGCTATCTTTTAACCTCTCCCTATAAAATCAACTTATTGAATATTTTAGTAACCAAGAAATGATACTGCTTTAAATAATAAAGACAATGCATACTAAGCATTGTCTTTTACTAATGATTTTTCCAGTTTGTACATTATTCTAGCATATACAGGTATAGAAATAGTAACTATCAATAATAATAACTTAAAGTATATAACATTATTTAACATACCTACCAATAGCATTAGTATAAATCCTGTTATTCTTCCTATTTCCATAAATCCTCCTATAAAAGTATGATATTCCACTAACCATTTTTCTATATTATTTTCTTTAACTGCATCATCTGCTTTAATTTTAAACATGACTTCTAAAACATATACAGTTATGCTATATGTAAAATTATAAATTATTAATGTTGTTTGATTTATATTTAATATTAAACCTAATACTCCTAATACCGATAATGTAGCACAAAAACTCAATAATTTTTTTGCATGTTTCTTTTGATACAATTTATTAAATAAATATAGTGATATCATAGAAAAAATAGAGAATATAGTTGTTAACATTCCTAAATTAAAAGAAGTTTTAAAAGTCATAATTGTTATAACAACTACTAATACTCGTATTGTATCCATCATAATTCCATATAAAAAAGCTAATTTATAAATTTTGTTTATATTTTCTTTTTGTTTGATAGATAAATCTGTTATATAATTCTTTAAATTATACTTTTCAATTTTATCCTCAATAACAAATTTATTAGTATCTATTTGTAATGACATCATTATTTGGAATAAAGTTAATACAAATATATATATTGCTATATTCCCAAAAGATGTTAATTCTATAGATGTTCCTAATATTATAGGAACTAATATATTTATAAACTTACTTAAAATTCTTTTTGTTGTCATATATTTTTTTCTATTTTCATTATCAACTATTTGTGTATTCATTACATCATGTGTTGACCAGTATAAAGCTTCGGCAATACCATAAAAGATTGCAAAAATTATAAAATATTTACTTATTTTGTCTTTAAGTAATACTATTAATAATATATAAATCGATTTGATTATAATACCAAATCGATAAACTGAAACTCTTTTTTTAGGTTTGCTCTTAATTATATTACCTAATAAAATACTTCCAACACCTAATAGTAGATATAAAATTATATAAAATGTTGAAACTTGTATTATATTTTCATTAGAAATTTGTAAAAAATATGCTATTAAAAAAGTTTCACCAAATAAGTTTATAATATCATTAGTTAGATCACATGCCATTAACGATTTTGCACTTCTGTCTAATTTAGTTTTCATTTTAATTTTCCTTTCGGCTAAAATTCTATTTTATTATACATTATATTACAAGTCTTTTCCATACTCCTCTTGAAAAAATATAGATAAATTTAATGTTCATCGTTTATGCAATTGTGTTTCAGTTATTTTTTTGTTTAGAAATATGTTTATTTAAAATATGATATTTTAAGTATCTTATCATTAAATTCAACATAATCTGTTACGATGCAGATTGACAAAAAACGAATTTTATGTTACACTCATTATCATTAAGAGTTTTTTGCTCTCGAACAATTTCGAGGGCACTAATAGTCCTCGATAAATATTGTTAAAATAGGAGGATTATTTATTATGGAAAAATTTGTAGAAGTTGCCGTAAATCGGTCCAAACTGACATGGCCATCATTTACTTACATTCATAAATCTGATGAATGTAAAATTAAATGTAATATTCTTAATCAGAAAATTGGCTGTTTTAAGGACTATTATAAACTAAAGTTAATTGGAAATCCCAATAACATAGATACTTTTCTTAGCTACTTGAAAATGGAAGGCTTTCAAGTAACTACATTCTAAAAAAGTTCTCGGCAATTTATACATAAAAAGAGGTAATAGTTACTAAAATCTATTACCTCTTTTTATGTATAAATATTCAGATTAAATTTTCATTGAGAATATTATGTAATTATGATATAATAATATTATTCTAGTTGCTTTAAATCCTTTTTTCTTTAATTTTTAAACAACTTAGTAAAATATTTATTTTAAGGAGGGCTATTATGTTAGATGAAAAAAAACTTCAAGAAATTCGGGAATTTGAAAATGCAGGTCTTGATGTTGTTGTAATTGGAAATAATGGAGAAATTGATTATTCCACTCAAAGCAACAATGGTAACTGTGAGTATTGTGATCAATGTAATTCATTTAGATTACTTCCAGATCCAGATCCATTTGATGATTTCAGAGATGGGGACATGAAGGCAATATGCCTTGAAATTAACGGAGTAATAGCTGGTTCTCTTGAAAGACCTAGCGAATGGACAAATATGGAAAAACCTTTATACTGTCCAAAACTTGGTCGAGAACTAAATGAAAAAGAAAAAGAAATAGCAAAAAGAAGACTTGCTATAGCCACCGGAAATATGAAGTAATTCATTAACGGCAAAAGAGACTGTTTATTTTCAGTCTCTTTTGTTATATATTTAAAACATTATAAAATTAAATTTACAATAATTATAAATTTTCCTTTATTTCTGGAAATAAATCATATAAATCAAATCCTAGTAGATTATCAAAATATTCTTTTAATTTATATGTTTCTTTTACATGATATTGTGTATTAGAATAAGCTCCTCTTCTAATCATTATATCAATTAATCTTTTATCTACAGTAAATACCTTACTACTTTGTGGACACATTAAATCAAACAAATTAATTAATTTTTCTTCTATTGTATATTCATGCGTTTTTATAAAATTAGTTAAAAATGGATTATCTTCTGGATTTGGCACTCCTCCAGCAGTACATACAATATCATTATTTAAGTATGAATGTGTTAGACATATATTACAGAACTCATCATCATATCCCTTTTCTTTTAAATATTCATACCCTCTCATAACATGACCATGTGATTCTCCATTATATTTACCAATATCATGTAAATAACCAAGAGTTATTGTTTTATCTACATCAATGTCCATACCTTTTTCTTTTAATGCCTTTGCAAGTCTTCCAGCATTATTTCCAACAGCTAAGCAGTGATCAATCCATCTATTATCTTTTGCTCTTTTTCTTTCAATTTCTAATAATTTTTTTGCTTCTTCACTTGTTAACTTCATATTTTTCTCCCTATATTTTTATTATATCAAATTCTATCTTTTCATACATTTATACATATAATCTTCTGTTTTTCTTAAATAAATTGTAGCTATTATTAAGAAAAACATTAAAATAGCAATTGTTATTGATAATATATTTACATTGTAGAAATAATTATACAAAATAAATACCAAACTATAACTTATTAGTTGTCCTAAAAACATATAAATATTAAACATCATTATATGCTCTTTTCTGTATTTTTCTAAATTATCTACTTTAATTGCTGAATATACCAAGCTACATGACTCAGATTCAATTATTGTTCCAAATGAGTTCATTAATATATAATAAATTAACAATGCTATAAAACTTGTATTAAATACAACAAATAAAGATGATATAAAAATTGCTATTGCCATATATGGATAAAATCTTTTGTTTATATTTTTACTATTTATTATTTTTAGTATTTGCAATGAAATGATTGAAATTAATGCAAATACTGTATTATAACTTCCAAAACTAAATTCTGTACCAAGTCTCAAAAATAAAACAATTGGTAATAATTCTGTCATTGCACCTTGTGCTGATATTCTTCTAAAAAACATACAATTATATATATCTTTTATATGTTGCTTATCTTTTGCGATTTTCCAGTATTCTTTTAAATCCATTTTATTATCTTGTACTGTAAAATCCTTAATTTTTAAAGATACTAATATTATTAATATTGTTTCTATTGCCAATATAATAAATAAAATATTATATGAAAATTTTTCTATTACAAATCCAGAAAATATAGGTGTTAATATAGCTGTAATATTCCCTAATATGTTTAAATTCGCCAAGTAACTACTCATTGATTTATTGCTATTTGATCCTATTATAATAAGTTCATATGGTACTGAATAAAATAGTAACCTCATTGTATCTAAAGTTTTAAATAATAATATATAATTTACAATATTTTCTTTAAATATAATCAAAATTATTATACTTAATACACTTAATATAAAACTCATTCTATAAATAAAACTAGCATTTTTTGAATTTATTATTTTTAATAACACATATTCTAATACAAATCCTAGAATTACTGAGTATACAGTATACTTTAGAATAAAATTCATATCATTGTTTACAATTTTTAATATATATATATTGAAAAACAAAGAAAAGAATACACTCATAAATTTTCTTAAAAATTCAATTATCGCTATATATTTTCTATTATTTTTTTCCATTTATTTCCCCATATCTAACTACATATAATTCCATATATTACCCCAACTTTCTGAATAAATCTTTATATATTTTGTCTTTATCTACTTTTGTAACAAAAGTTATATTATGTTTATTTTCAGTAAGTTCATAAGAAGTATCTTCTCTAATATTAGGACAACTTATTTGCTTAAATTCAAACCAATCCTTATTTATTATATAAGCGATACAAGATATATCCCATATTACTCTTTCTTCTTGTATTCCATGATATCCATCAATATAAAATCTATCAATTAAGTAATTACAAAGTTCTGACTTGTTACCTATATTTTCTTTTAGTGTATTTATATCTATTCTTAATTCAGAGACTACATTTTTACAAGGTAATATAGTAAGTTTAGCTTTTGAATTCAATACTATTTTAACAGCCTCAATATCTTGTCTAAAATTATATTCCAAGTTGTCTTTATAATTCAGATCATTTCCCCCTAACCATACAATTTCTATTTTATCAATTATTTTAGGTTGTTTTTTTATAGCAAGTGCAACATTAGTAATTGCTCCAATTGCAATAATGTAAGTTTTATCATTTTTTTGTGCTACTTCAATAATTTTATTAACAGCTTCATTATCATCATTATAACCATTTTGAATATAGTCCATTGAACCTCTAAAAACTTTATTATCTGTATTGAAATCTAACCAATTACATATTTTTAATATTTCATTATAACTTAATTCTTGCCCATCTTTTACTGATACATTTCTTGTTTTATGAGAATATGGTGCAACTGTAATGGCTTCTATATTAAATAAATTCTGATTTTTTAACATATATGCCAATGCAAATTGGTCATCACATTCATTATATGTGTCTGTATCTAATATTACATTTATTTTATAATTTGAAATATACTTATATATTTCTTCCCAATTATTGACTCTAGTCATATTTTTTTCATATTTATTATATGGTGTATCCATTAAAAGCGTATTTATTCCACTTTTAATGCAATCGCTACATATACGAACTGAATCCTCGATCATAATATCAATATGATGTTCTATACATTTTTCAGTTTTAGCATGTTTATCAGATGCATCTGTTAATATTAAATTATCACAATAAATATCATTATCTTTAAGCCACTCTTTTGTCATTTTTTCAGGATTTGTATAATCTCCATTATCTCTTCCTGTAATTATATAAATTAAATGACCATCTTCATGCAACTTATCTATATATTCTTTTGCTCCTTTAATAACTTTTAATTTTTTGGCAATTCTTTCTATATTATTTTTATAAAATGTTTTTTCTTCTGTTTCTGACCAGTTAAACATACCATTTCTAATATACTTAGCATTTTTATTAATGATACCTGTATTTCTTACTTTCTTATCATGCTCTATATATTCTTTTAATAATTCCTCATTAAAATTTGAAATAACATTATCTATATCTATTCCTATATTCATTTGTCCTCCCATAAAACACAATACTATTTTATTATCTATATTTATTCATACCTTTTTTTTCTTTTCTTTTTTCCTTTTTCTCAGCTTCTTTTAAAATTTCCAAAGAACTATCATAATTAGATATAAATCTATTCATATTCAAAATCATTTCTAATTTTCTAACTTGTTCATCTTTATCATTTGCAGAAACACTATTAATAGCCTCTATAACCGCATGTGTTATCTTTGCGTCAAACTCAGTAAAATCTTTTGTGTTATTATGTTTTAAACTTTCTTTAAATTCATTCATCATGTCTCCTCCTTTAATCTTCCCAAGAACAATATATGCATTTTTTAATTAATTATTTCATAAAAAAATTTTATACCTAATTAGAATAATATTTTCCTTGAAATAAATTTTCATTCTTTAAAATTTTCTCAAAACCATTTAATATCCATTTCTTATGAAGATTCCACTCTGGTGCAATAAGTAAGTTCTTAGGTGCATCCCCAGAAATTCTATGTATTACTATATTAGAATTAATATGTGTTATTATATATGTTAAGCAATCTAAGTAATATTCTAATGTTATTGGAGTATATTCACCATTTAAATACATATTTTCTAAAATAGTATTTTTAACAATATATGTTGAGTGAATTTTTATTCCTGCAATTTTGCTGTTATTTATAAATTTTACTGTATTTTTTATATCATTTTTTGTTTCATTTGGCAACCCTACCATAATATGTGCCACCACATCTATATTATATTTATTTAAAATATCTACTGCTCTGGAAAATTGTCTTGTATTATATCCTCTATTTATAATTTTTCCAATATTATCATTTGATGTCTGTAATCCAAGTTCAACCCATACATAATATTTATTTGAATAACTTTTTATTAATTGGGCTATTTCTTCATTAATACAATCTGGTCTTGTTGCAATAGCAATTCCAACAATCCTATCATCTATTAAAGCTGCATCATATTTTTTCTTTAAATTTTCAATTGAATCATATGTGTTTGTATAGTTTTGAAAATATACTATAAATTTATTTGCTCTTTTTGCTCTATAACTTTTAAAATATTCTTCAACTTGCTTTTTTATACTTAATGTTGAATCAATATGATCTCCTGAGCCTCTTTCACTACAAAATATGCATCCACCTGTTCCTATTTTTCCATCTCGATTAGGACATGTAAATCCTCCATCAACACAAATTTTCAAAGTTCTTTCACCAAATTTGTTTTTTAAATATTCATTTAAGTGATTATACCTTTTTGTTTGTTCCATATCTCTCTCCAAATTATATTATATATTTTAAATTTTAAAATATTGCACAATTTCAATTTTTATTAATTTAATGTTCCATTACAATTGTTACTGGTCCATCATTAATCAATTCTACTTGCATATTTGCACCAAATATTCCAGATTGAACTTCTAATCCACAGTTTTTGCACTTTTGTTTAAAACTTTCATATAATTTATCTGCAAATTCAGGTTTTGCAGCGTTTGTAAAACTTGGCCTATTACCACTACTAGTATCTGCATATAAAGTAAATTGAGAAACTATTAATAAGCTTCCATTTACATCTTTTACAGATAAATTCATTTTCTCATTTTCATCTTCAAATATTCTTAAATTACATATTTTTTTTACAAGATAATCTACTTTTTCTTCATTATCATCATGTGTTACACCAAGGAACACTAATAATCCTTTATCTATTTTTCCTACAATCTTTTCATCTACTGTAACACTTGCTTTTTTTACTCTTTGAATTACTAATTTCATAATATTCTCCTAACAATAAGAAGGCCTATTTAAAGCCTTCTTAATAAATTACATTCCTAATAATTTCAATTCTACATTTTCAACTTTATATTTATTAGTATTTGGGTCTAGTTTAAATTCTATTAAAGTATTTTCCAATGTATTACTATTTTGTTTTAAATCAGTAGTAAAATATAATTTTATTTGTTCTATTTCTAAATTATTTTTTACAATTTCCTTAAATGTTTCAACAGCGTGTTTTTCATCTTCACAAATAAATATTAATTGTGGCATTGTTTGAAATCCTGAATCCATTGGAACAAAATTTTCGTAAAAATCTTTATATAATCTCATTTTATCTACTAATTTTTTTTGCCAGTCTTCTTCTCTTCTAACAGCTTCAAACAAGAATTGTATTGATTTACCATTCTTTGTTAGTTTAACACATCCACCTGATGCTTTAAATGTTTTTCCTGTTACTTTTGCAGTAATTGCTGGTTTTACTATATAACTATCAAATGCTTTTACTTTTCTTAAATATGCTATAATAGTTTGATTTCCAGCTAATCTTTTTTTAATCATTGCAACTGGCTTAGTATTATCTGATGGTTGCCATTTACAATCTATTTCTTTAGAATTTAATAAATATTTTCCCATTTTCTCTAAACAGTAAATTCTATAAATTCCTTTTCCTTCTTCAGAAGTAAAATAATATCTTGTTAAAATTTTAGATTTTACCAATTGTTCTAATTTATTATTTAATTTATCTTGAGATTTTGGATCAATCCCTTTTATTTCTAACATTTGATATAATTGTCTTGATGTTATAAATTCAAATTCATTTACTAATTCTAATATAGCAAAATGAATATCTGTAATATGTCCTATATTAATTTTATGAACTATCTGATTCATAGAAACATATCCATCTTTACCATCAAATGTTTTTATTTCTCCTTCTCTTATTGCAAATGGTGATATTTGCGCTTTTATTTCGTTATCTTCAACCATAAATAACTCCTCCTATTTATATAATTTATTTAAATTATAACTAACTTAACTTTTTTCTTTTCTGGTATTATTCTTTTTATATAAACATTTACAGTTTGTCCATATTGTAAATTCTCCTTATATTCGGCCATACCCACTAGGTTGGGTGTAAGTTCAATAAAAATACCATTTTTATTTTTCTCAGTTTCTCTGACTATTCCTTTTACTTTTGTCCCTTCTTGAAAATTTTTCACATTTTCTTCCCAAGTTCCAAATTCTTCTTTATAAGAAAGAATTACTCTTCCAGTTTCTCTATCTATAGATTTTACCATAATATTTAGCTTTTGTCCAATTTTTACTCTTTCATATGGAGATTTTATTCTAGCTACTGACAAATCTTCTATATGAGCTAATCCAACTACTCCTCCACCAATTTCTACAAATACTCCATAAGGTTTTATATTTTTTACTATCCCACATACTTGTTGACCTTCTTGCATATCATTTTTTATCCAATTTATGGCATCTGCTTGTACATCTTTTCTTGAAAGAATCAAATTATTATCCTCAATAGATTTAACCTTGAATTGCACATATTTATGTACTTTTCCTGTACATAATTCCTCTTTAGGAATACCATTTTCATTTATATTTATTCCTTCTATTTCTTCTCTTGGAATAATACCATTTAATCCATTTTCAAGTGGAATATGTAGATTATAACTTTCATCACAACTATCTACAATTCCTTGAAACACCTTATTATCATCTATTACATTATTTATATTTTCTTTTGTTATTTCACATGTTTTATAATCCCATCCTTCTGGAAAGAATTTAACTATACTCATTTGTGTTTGTTCTCCTTTATCTTATGCTTTTATTATATCTATTATTTCTTTTAATTCAAGTTGTTTTTGTTCACCAATTCTCATGTCTTTTAATGTTAATTTGTTTTCTTTTATTTCATCTTCGCCAATTACAATTGCATATGGAATTTGTAATTTATCTACATATTTAAATTTAGCTTTTATTTTTTTATCTTCCATATAAATTTGTGTATTTATATTTTCCATACGAAGTTTTGTTGCTACATCTGCTGAATATTCAAAATCATCTGTCATATTAATAATTATTACATCAGATATTGATTTTTTCTCTGCATTTATTAACTTTCTTTCGTTTAATTGATAAAATAATCTTGTTAATCCTATTGATATACCTACTCCTGGTAATTTTTTATCTGTATAATATTCAGCTAAATTTTCATATCTACCACCTGAACAAACACTTCCTAATGATTTGTAATCATTTAAAAATGTTTCATATACTGTTCCTGTATAATAATCTAATCCACGAGCAATTGTTAAATCTATTTTAAAGTTTTTGTCTGGTATACCAAATGCCCTCATATATTTTACAACTTCTAATAATTCCTCTAATCCCTCATTAAATGATTGATCTTCTATATTTAATTTTTTTAGTTTTTCTAGCTTATCATCTGTATTTCCATCCATTGTTATAAAATCTAATATGCTATCTATTTTTTCTGCTTCTACATTTAATTTTACAAGTTCATTTTTTACTTCTTCTTTTCCGATTTTTTCTATTTTATCTATTATTCTTAGAATATCAGCAGATTTTTCTTCTAATTTTAAACTAGAAAATAAGCCATTTAATATTTTTCTGTTATTTATACATATTGTAAAATCCCCAAATCCTAAATCATTAAATATTGAGTATATTACACTAGGAAGTTCTGCATCATTTATTATACTTAATTTTTCATCACCAATTATATCTATATCACATTGATAAAACTCACGAAATCTTCCTTTTTGTTGTCTTTCACCTCTATAAACTTTCCCTATTTGATATCTTCTAAATGGAAAACTTAAATTACTATAATTCTGTGCTACATATTTTGCTAAAGGTACTGTTAGATCAAATCTTAAAGATAAATCTGTGTCACCCTTTAAAAATCTATATATTTGTTTTTCTGTTTCCCCACCAGCTTTTGCAAGCAAAACTTCTGAAGATTCTATAATAGGTGTATCTAATGGTAAAAAACCAAATTTCTCATATGTTTTTCTTATTTTATCTTGTATTTGATTAAATAATATTTGTTCTTCAGGTAATAATTCCATAAAACCTGGTAATGTTCTTGGATTTGTTTTATTCATATTTTTCTCCTTGTTTTATATGTTTAAAGCTATGTAAACATATACATAGCTTTTCTTTGATGTTTGTTATATTTTAATACATAAATACCTTATTGTCAAACATCTTTTATTTAATTATCTATTGGTAAAATTATATTAAACGTTGTACCTTTACCATCTTCAGTTTCAACTGTAATATCTCCATTAAAATGTGCTCTTATATTTGAATAAGACATATACAATCCAAGTCCAGTACCATTTTTACCTTTTGTTGTTATCATTTCTTTAAATAATTTTTTCTTAACTACTTCTGGTAATCCTCCAGCATAATCTCTTATTGAAATAACTAAATTATTATTTTTTTTAGTTAAAATCATATCAATATTTTGTTCTGGTTTTCCATTATATGCTTGAATTGAGTTTGATATCATATTATTAATAACTTGAACTAAATTATTAACATCACCCTTCATAGTCAAACTACTGTCTACCTGCATATCTACATTTAAATATATAATAGCATTTTTTAATTCATGTTTCATTAAGATATTAACACGTTTTACTAATTCATCTACATCAAATGTTACAATTTCATCTTCTGATAATGCAACAGCTTGTCCTTTAACCGCTGTAATTACATCTGACATATATGCTGTATGAACTTTTATTTTCGAAATCCATTCTCTCATATCTGATGCAATTTCATGATGATCTTGTGGTGTAACTTCAGGATCTTCTATAGAATTATCATATTCTTGAATTAAGTCTAGTAATCCTTCTGCTGCTCCTGATATAGACATTATAGGTGTTTTTAAGTTATGTGCTATACCACCAATTAATTGACCAAGAGAAGCAAGTCTTTCTTTTTCCATAAGTGTTTCCTGGTTATCTCTTATTGTTTGTATATCGTGCTTATGTTGTGTTATATCTTTTAATAAAATTACTATTCCTAAAAATGTTCCTTTTGATGATATAGAACTTATTTCTACCATAAATATTTTATTAATTTTCTTTATTTCTGATTCATAAGATATTATTTTTTCTGTTTCTTTCGCTTTTGCAATTGAATGTCTTAATCTTTTTTCATTAATTGAAAATTTCTTTTCTTTTAAGAATCCTACAAAATCTTTTCCTCTTAAATTATCACTTTTTATTTTAAATGTTGTTAAAAATGTTTTATTATAATCTGTAATCGCTCCATCCTCACTTAATACAAGATAACTGTCTGAGATTTTATCTACTATTTTTTGAACAGCAATTGGTGCAACACCTAAAAAGTTAAATTTAAAAATTGCAAGTGCATAAAATATTACTGTTATTGAAAAAGATATAGGTGTCATATATACATTCATGTTTATTACTTTTAATGTCCCTAGTATATTTATTAATATTGGTATACTTGTTCCTATAATAAATAATATTGATTGCTTAGAAAATATTCCAGAGGTCTTGAATGAATTTTTAAGCAAAATATACATACTTATAAACAACAATATATATGTATATGCTGTATGAATATAAAAATACGCACCATATACAACCTTTGACATATCACCAGAATATTCTATATAAAATAAATGGTGAAAAGAATTAGTCCATAATACAAACAATGATATTATTGGAACAATAAATAATAATAAGTGCCATCTTCTTAATTTTATTTTTGTATCTCTTAATATAGTAGCCATTAAGAATATTGTAACTGGTAAAAAACAAGTCCCAATATATATTATATATTCAAAATAAATAGGATCTATATTAAATATCTTGTTAAAAATACTCTGAAAAAGTACACCATAACATATAACTAATACACATATTAATATTCCAAAAAATGATTTTTGTAATTGCATTAGAGGCTTTTTATTTGAAATATAAAAAGCCAAAACTGTTATTGTAATTGTAGATATTATTAACAATATAAAGGGAAAAGTCATTAATTCCATAAAAATTCCTCTATTCTATAAATTTTATTTTTCTAAAGTATTCTATATATTTAGTAATATAATTTTGATCAATCTCATCCCACGAAAAGCCTATTTGTTTCAAATATTCTTCCGTAAAACTAGATTCTAGTGTGATATTAGATGTATAAACTAAATGCTTATTAGCATCTATATCTGGTATTACTCCTGATAATATATTTTTCTTCAATGGATCATTTAATAGTTTTTCTATTATATCAGTCATCTTTTCTTCGGAAACAGGTAATATGTTTATTCCCATTTCACTTAATACCTCATAAAAAGATTTTATTGACATTAATTTAGTATTATATATATGAAAAACATTTGCCTTGCTATTATTTTGTAATATTTTTATTATTGCATTTGCACATAAATCAACTGGTGTTAATTCTATTGCATGTTTTAATGCATATTCTGGAAATGCACCTATATTTATAAATGATTTTATTCTTGAAGCAAAAGCATTTTCTGATGTATTTATTTGGAATTTACCATCAGAATATCTATTAACAATATTTCCTATTCTTAATATTTGTGCATCTAAACCATTTGCTATTTCTTCTAATATTATTCTTTCTGCTTCAAATTTTGTAATTGTGTATACACCATTTAGATTTTGTCCAACATAAATATCTCTTTCTGTAAATACTTTTTCTGTTGAAGAATTCTTTTCTTTTTCATCTATGGAATTTTCTTTTTCTCCATTACCAGAAATACTAATAGTAGATATATGAATTAACCTTTTTTCTAATTTTTTACACATCTCTACTATATTTTTTGTACCTTCAACATTTATTTTTTCAAATAATGCTCTTTGTCCAAAATGTTTAACTATTGCTCCTGAATTTATAATAGTAGATATTTCTTTTTTCAATAATTCTATATTATCTTTAGATAATCCCATATTCTTTTTAGCAATATCACCTTCAAGAATGTGTATTCTTTTTATATTATTTTCATAATAATTATCCCCAAAATAGAAATTTAATGTATTTTTTAAACGTTCAGATGCTATAACATTGTTTTTTGGACGAACCAAACAATAAATTTTTCCTTTCTCATTATTTAAGAAAGCATTAATTAAGTGTGCTCCTAGATATCCAGTTCCACCTATTAATAATATATTTTTTACATTAAATTTATGTATATCCTTTAGACAATCTACTTCATTTCTCTTTAAAATATCATTTATTTTAGAATAATCATAATCTTTTAATTCTTCATATTGTTCTGAGTTAATATATACTTTACTAGAAAGCATCTTTATAGTTGGATAATTAAATATGTCAGAATATTCAAATTCAAATCCACATTTCATAGCTTCTAACTGCATTGTTATAGCAGAAATAGAGTCTCCTCCTATATCAAAGAAATTATCGTCAATTGATATGTTATCACTATTTAAAACATTTTTCCATATATCTAGTAATTTTTTTTCACTTACAGATAATTTTTTATCACTAATAATATCTTTATTTTTATTATTTGTAAAATGTGGTAATGGTAATGCTTTTCTATCTATTTTTCTATTTATTGTATATGGCATTTCCTTTAATTTCATTATATATGTTGGAACCATATAATATGGCAATTCTTTTCTTAGATATTCTTTTACAATCTGTTCTGTTACTTCTTCTTTGTTACAAACATAATATCCACAAAGCACTTCTTTTCCATTATATTCTACTTTGTTGACAACACTAGCAATTACACCTTTTATAGATTCCATTTTGTTTTCAATTTCGCCTAATTCTATTCTTAGTCCACGTAGTTTTATTTGATGATCAACTCTACCTAAACATTGAACTTTACCATCAAAGGTCCATCTTCCAATATCTCCTGATTTATACATTTTTCCTTCACCAAATGGGTTATCTAAAAATCTTTCTTTAGTCATTTCTGGTTTTCCTAAATAACCTCGTCCTACTTGAATACCAGATATGTATATTTCTCCAACAACACCTATTGGAACTCTTTTTCCAAATTTATCTAATATATGTATTTGTGTATTCATAATAGGTGGTCCTACTGTTATTTTGTCATTTTTTTCAAGTTTCTGAACATTTGATAAAATGGTAATTTCACTTGGGCCATAAATATTATATATTGTAACTCCTTCTGAAAGCTCTCTTAAATCACTAACAAATTTTTCTGGAAGAGGTTCTCCTCCAAATACCATATGTTTTACATTAGAAAGTGCAGATGGTTGAAGCCTATTATCATAATTTATTTTCATAAGACTTGGAGTAACAGTCATAACATCACCATTATATTTTTTTATTAATGCATCTAATAATACTGGATTTCTATGTTCAGCATTATTTGCCATTAATATTTTTAATCCATGAGTTAATGAAACAATTATTTCATATACAAATATATCAAATGGAGTTGATGTTACTGATATTAAACAATGCTTATTTCCCTCTTTTAAATAATCTAGAACCTTAGTCATAGCTTTTGCCATATTGGCGAAACCAACTTGATTAAGCATTACACCTTTTGGTGTTCCTGTTGAACCAGATGTATATATAATATATGATAAATCATTTGGTTGAACTTTTACATTTGGGTTTTTACATTTTTTATTATACAAATCATTTTCCAAGTCAATTTCTATACAATTTTCTATTTCTTTAACTTTTTCTTTCAAACAAGCTTGTGTTAATACATATTGTGTCTTTGAATTTTCTAAATAATATTTAGTTCTATCTATTGGATATGTAGGATCAACATTTAAAAATGCTGCTCCTGCTTTTAATATTCCTAACATACACACAATCGTCTCTAATGAACGGTTTGTCATAATACAAACAATATCATTAGGTTGAATTCCCTTTTCTATTAACACATGAGCTAAACTATTAGCTTTATCATTTAACTCTCTGTAAGTTAGCGTTTTATCGTCACAAATTACTGCTATATTATTAGGATGTTTTTTTACTTGTTCTTCTATTATAGATACAACTGTATCATTGTTAATTTTTCCATCTGTTTTATTAAATATTGCTAGTAATTCGTCTTCTTTTTTAGTAATAATATCTATTTCCGAAACTTTTGTATTAAGATTTCTAACAAAATTCTCTAATAAATATATATAATGATTATAAAAGCTACATATAGTTTCTTTTTTAAACAAATCTGTATTATACTCAATATTTAAATTATATGTTGATGGATCTATTTCAAAAGTCAAATTAAATTTAGATGTATGAGTATTTGATGGTATTAGTTCTAACACTTTATTATTTATTCTATTATTTATATTTGTATTATTTTGAAATGTAAATACAACATCAAATAATGAAGTTGTTGAAGGAATATTTAAATCTTTCAATAACATCTCATAAGGATAAGGTTGGTTGGTTAAAGAACCTAAAACCAAACTTTTTACTTTTTTAATTAAATTTTCTAAAGTGTAATCATCTAAAATATTTAAGTTTAAAGCAATATTATTAACAAACATTCCTATTATATCATTTAATTTTATAGAGTTCCTTGCCTCTATTGGTGATCCTATTATTATATTATTTTGTCCTGTATATTTATAAAGCATTAAGTATAAGTTTGTTAAAAACATCATATATAAAGACACATTATATTTTTTAGAAATTCTTTCTGTTTTTTCAAACAATTTTTTATCTATTTTAAAATATAATTTATTTCCATTAAATGTTCTCTTTTCTCCAACTGCATAATCATACGGTAAATTAATTACTGGTATTTCAAAATTTTCGAAACGTTCCTTCCAATAATTTCTAATAATTTCAAAACTAGAAGTATTAATTAGATTATCTTCCCAAATAGAATAATCTTTATATTCTATTTCTTTGTTATAAGCATATTCTTCATTATTATATAGATAACAAAAATCTTTTAATAATATATTTAAAGAAGTTCCATCCAATATAATATGATGTGAATCAACTAATATTAAAGTTCCATCTTTTATATAATGTAATTCCACTCTTAATAATGGTGCAAATTCTAAATCAAAAGACTTAGGAAAAGCATTAATTAATGTAGATATATTATTTCTAATTATATCTTTATTCTTATATGTATTAATTTTTACAGATATTGAATCCATTACAAATTGTCTTGGCTCTCCATTGTCAATTTTAAAATAAGTACGCAAAGAGCTATTTTTCTCTACTAATATATTAAAAATTTTATTTACTTTTTCAGCATCTAAAAACTCTTTAATGAAAAGACCACCGCTTACATTATATAAAAGTGAATTTTCTCCCGCTGATTTTGTTGCATAATATATTCTTTTTTGTGCAGATGATAATGGATAACTAAATTCTTTTGGATATATATGTACATCTTCGTTCTTATAAGCTGTATCTGCCTCATCTATATATTTTGATATTTCTTGAATTGTATTATATTTAAATAAATCTTTTATAGAAATATTTATATTAAAATTATTATAAATTTCTAAAGAAAATCTTATACAAATTAAAGAATCCATGCCCAACTCAAACAAGTTATCAATTACAGAAATCTTATTCAAATTTAATAATTTGCATAAAATTTGATGTACTTTGATTTCCGTTAATGTAGAAGCTTCAACAAATTTTAATGATGTTATAGAAACTTCCGGCAATAAATTTTTATCTACTTTTCCGCTTTTATTAATTGGTAATTGTTCCATACAAACTACATGTGTTGGAATCATATAATATGGTAAAATTTCATTTAATTTAATTTTAACATAATCCTCTGTTATAATATTGTCATCATTTGATAAATAACTACAAATACATGGTATTTCATTAATATTTTTTAATATTGTAATACTATTTGTAACTCCTTTTATCATTTTTATATTATTATTTATTTCATTTAATTCAATTCTATGTCCTCTAAACTTTATTTGAGAATCTTGTCTGCCTATGAAATTTAAGAAACCATTTTCATTCCAATATGAAATATCACCAGTTTTATAGAAAATATCATTTTTTAGTTTAGAAATCTTTTTAAATGACTCTTCTGTCTTTTCAAGATTATTTAAATATCCTAAAGAAACGCTATCTCCTGATATTATTAATTCTCCTGGTATTCCTACTGGTTGTAAATTATTAAATTTATTTACAATATATATGTCGTTATTTCTTAATGGATATCCAATAGGTACAATTTCATCATTCTTTTTATTAAACTCATATTTATAAAATGTAGAACATATTGTTGTTTCTGTTGGTCCATACCCATTAACTATTTCAAGATTTTTATTCAATGAAAGCAAATTATTAAGATCTAAGTTCTTAATTGCTTCAACTCCAACAAGCATTTTTTCTACATAAAACTTATAATTATTTGTTTTTATAAATTCATATACATCTTTTAAAACACTTGGTGGAAGATATAAAAATGTTATTTTTTCTTTTTCTATAAGATCACATAACATATGAATATCTGTTAAGGTATTTTCTGGATAAATAACTAATGTAGCCCCTAGTGTTAATGGTGTAAAGATTTCGCATACACTAACATCAAATGAAATATTTGTAAGTGATAAACAATTATCATTTCTTGAAAATTTTGTATTGAAGCCTTCATTAAAGTTATATACAAAATTAATCAAGTTTCTATGTGTAAGCATAACACCTTTTGGTTTTCCTGTAGAACCTGATGTATATATAACGTAACACAAAGTATTACTATCAAATTCTTCATTTAAATTCGTATCTTCAAAAGAATCCAAAGATATTTGATTTGGATTTATTATTTTATATTCTTTATTAGATATTTCTTGATCTGTTATTAATACTTTTGAATTACAATCATTTAATATATAATTTACTCTTTCTTCTGGATATTCTGGGTGCATTGGTGTATATGCTGCACCTAATTTTTGAATTGCAAGAATTGATATAATAAACCAATAATTTTTGTTCATATAAACTCCTACAATATCATTTTTATTTATTCCTTGTTCCTTTAAGAATCTAGCAAATTTATTAACAATTTTATTTAATTCTTTATAAGTAAATTGATTTTCTTTATAAACAAGTGCTATCTCATCTTCATTTTTTACCACTTGTTCTTCAAAGATTTCTATAATATTTTTATCAAAAGGACATTTTAGTTTTCTATTATTAAATTTATTAACAATTTGTTCCTTTTCATCATTTGTTACAATTTCTATATCTTGAACATTTATATCAGGATTTTCTATAATTTGCTCTATTATATGTATAATTCTATTGTGCCCATTTTCTATCTCTTTTTCTGAATATTTATCTGTTAAGAAATCATAATCTACTTTAAGTTCTCCAGTATCATTAATATCATATAAATGTATATTCATATCATTTAAACAGTTATTATTAAATGTCCAATTTGTTGTATAATTTCCTATATCGTCTGCAGTTGCTTTTGTTATTTGATATGATATAGCAATATCATAAAGATTTGGAATGTCAGGATTTTTTGTTCTTACATCTTCTATAATATCTGTATATGAATATTTTTGATGTCTTAAAACAGACATTAAATTAATATTGTTATCTATAGCAAATTCTGTAAATGTATTATTTTCTATATCAACTTTAAAAGGTACTGTTGTAACAAACATACCCTCTGTTTTTTTATCTTTGAAATTTAATCTATTTAAAATAGGTGTACCTAAAAGGAATTTATCTGTGTTTGCCATATTTCCTATATATATTGAAAAAACAGACATAAAAAATACATAATTTGAAATTTTATTTTTTTCGCAAAATTCTGTAATTTTGTTCATTACATCTTTTTTTAATACATATGAAGTTCTTTTTCCATTAGAAGATTTCACTTCTATATTTCTATTTATAGAAGGAATTGAAACAGGTTCAACATTTTCTGATAAATACTCATTCCAGAATTCTTTATCTTTGTCAAATCGCTTACTATTTTTATATTCCCTTTCTGACTCAATATAATTTTTATAAGAAAAAGTATCTGAAATATATTCTTTATTTTCTAATAGTGTTTTATATATTTTTACAATTTCCTGTATTGTAATTCCCAATGACCAAGAATCTGCAATCATATGATGAACATTCAAAATAATTCCCGCAGTATTATCAGGAAATTTTACTATTTTAAATTTATATAATTCAGAATTTATCAAATTAAATTTTTCTTCTACCATTTGTTGTTCAATTTTCTTAAATTCTTTTTTATTTTCAACTTTAGTAACATCAATATCAAATGGTATATACTCACTAAAAAATTGAACTGGTATACTATCATTAACTATTAATTTTGTTCTAAAACTATCATTTTCTTTAACCAACAAGTTAATAGCTTTTTTCAAAATTTCTATATTAACCTCTTCATTAATAATCCCTGAAACGCATATATTATTTACAGTTGTATTACTGAAAAACAATTCTGTATTCCATATAGATTTTTGTGGATTTGTTAATTCATAAACATCCTTTTTTTCCATCTAATCACCTTTTGACAATTTAATTTTAATAATCGCTTAAATTATAACCCTATTGTAAAAAAAAAGCAATTTATTTTACAAAATATAAATTTTTTTAATGATTTTTGCAATTTTTTTATAAAATGATTGATTTTTTAATGATTTATTAATATAATGTCAGTAATTGTAGAAGGAGGTAATTATATGAGAAAAGGAATTGCTCAACAACAAGAAAATAATCCTAATTCTAAGTATAAAATAATTGCTGTAGATGATGAAGCAGGAATAATTGATTCTCTTTCTGTCTTTTTAAGAAGATCTGGTTATACTTTAACTGGTTTAACAGATCCAATGGAAGCAATAGAGTTATTAAAAAAAGAACATTATGATTTATTAATATTAGACTTTATCATGACACCTTTGCATGGTGACCAAGTTGTAGAAGAAATAAGAAAATTTGATAAAGATTTATATATATTATTATTAACAGGGCACAAAGATTTAGCTCCTCCACTTGAAACTATAAGAAGATTAGATATTCAAGGTTATTGTGAAAAAGGAGATAAATTTGATCAATTACTTTTATTAATAGAATCAGGTTTAAAATCAATTGCACAAATGAATGAAATAAAAAGAATAAATGTTGAACTTTCTGACACATATGACAAACTAGAAAAAGCTTACTTAGAAAGTATTCAAACATTAAGATATACTGTTGAAGCTAAAGATACATATACAAGAGGTCATTCTGATAGAGTTTCTGAATATTCTATATTAATAGGTAAGAAACTTGGATTATCAGATACTGATTTAAAAACACTTGAAATAGGTGGTCTTTTCCATGATATAGGAAAAATTGGTGTACCAGATAGCATAATTCAAAAAACAGAAAGATTAACTGATGATGAATATTCTCAAATTAAAAATCATCCATCAATTGGTGCTCATATCTTATCAAATGCAACAATTTTTAAAGATATTATACCAATTGTTAAACATCATCATGAAAGATATGATGGTCATGGTTATCCAAGTCAGTTAAAAGGTGAAGATATTCCATATCTTGCAAGAATAGCTACTATTGCAGATAGTTTTGATGCTATGACTTCTAAAAGAACTTATAGAGATTCTTTGCCAATTGAAGTAGTTAAAGAAGAATTTGCAAAAAATAGAGGAACACAATTTGATCCAGAATTAACAGATGTATTCTTAGATATTTTAAATAATGATTATGACAAAATAAAGGAAATTCAAGAAAAATATTAATAATTTATTAATATATATTATTTAAGGGGGTTTTATGATGGTATCATCACAAATTAGAGCAGAAGCTCGTAACAATTTAACAGGTAAATGGGGAAAAGCAGCATTATTAACATTAGTATTTGGAGTTATTGAATATTTAATTTCATTTTTACTTAACTTAATCCCTATGATTGGAGGACTTATAAATTTAGTAATTACTCCAGTACTTACTTTTGGATTTTTAGTTTCAATTATAAAACTAAAAAGAAATGAAGAAGTTGGATATATTGACTTCTTTAAAAATGGATTTAATCAATTCGGAAAAGTTTGGGGAGTAATTGGGCAAACAATATTAAAAATGCTTCTTCCTATGATTGCAATAATTATTTCTATAGTACTAATTGCTGTTGGTGGAGCCGGAACTATTGTATCTGGAGAAAGCATGGGATTTTTAGCTATATTAGGAGTTATTCTTTATATTGTTTCTTTAATATGGGCAATTGTTAAAGGATTCTCATATGTTTTAGCTCAATACATTTTATATGATAACCCAGATATGGATTCAAAATCTATAGTTGAAAAAAGTGAAGAATTAATGCAAGGTCATAAATGGGCTTGGTTTTGGTTACCAATTACATTTATAGGATGGTTTATTTTATCAGTATTTACATTAGGTATTGGTATGTTATGGATAGCACCTTATTTACAAGTTGCTTTAGTTATCTTCTATGAAGACTTAGCTGGAAATACTATAAGTACTAAAACTACAGAAGTACAACCAGAAGATAATGGTCCTATATCTGAATAAATTTTATAAAATGTAAACAAAAAAAATAAAAGTTTGTCATCAAACTTTTATTTTTTTATTTTTTATATTTTCATACTTAATCCAACTTTTTGTCTTTCTTTATCTATTTTTATAACTTTTACTTTTACAATATCTCCAACAGATACAATGTCTGATGGATTTTTTATATATTTATCACTCATTTCAGAAATATGAACTAATCCATCATGTTTTACTCCAATATCTACAAATGCTCCAAAATCAATAACATTTCTTACTGTTCCAGTAAGTATCATTCCCTCTTTTAAATCATCCAATTTTAAAACATCTGATCTTAAAATAGGTTTTGGCATATCTTCACGTGGATCTCTTCCTGGTTTTATAAGTTCATCTATTATATCTTTTAATGTCATTTCACCTATTTCAATTTCTTTTGCAACCTTAGCAATATCAAGCAATTTTAGTTTATTTCTTAATTCTTCTAATCTTTCTTTATTTTTCAAATCATTTTTATCAAATCCTATACTACTTAATAACTTTTCTGTTGCTTCATAACTTTCTGGGTGAACAGCAGTTATTTCTAATGGATTATCTCCATCAATTATTCTTAAAAATCCAGCACATTGTTCAAATGCAGCCTTACCAAGTTTAGGAACCTTTAATAATTCTTTTCTATTTTTTAATTTACCATTTTCGTCTCTATATTTAACTATATTTTTTGCTATTGTAGAATTAATTCCAGAAACATATGAAAGTAATGATGGTGTTGCAGTATTAACATCTACCCCAACTTTATTAACACTATCTTCTACTACCCCTGTCAAACTTTCAGCTAATCTTTTTTGATTAACATCATGTTGATATTGTCCAACTCCAATTGCTTTTGGGTCAATTTTTACAAGTTCTGCAAGAGGATCTTGTAAACGTCTTGCTATAGATATTGCTCCTCTTATTGAAACATTTATGTCTGGATATTCTTCTGTTGCAAGTTTTGATGCAGAATATACAGATGCTCCCGCTTCACTAACTATAACATAATGAACAGGTCTTGATGCTTCTTTTATCATATCTGATACAAACATTTCTGATTCTCTTGAAGCTGTACCATTTCCAATTGCTATCATATCAATTTTATCTTTATCTATTAACTTTAGTAATTCTTTTTTGGCCCCTTCAACATCATTTTGAGGTTCTGTTGGATATACTGTTGTATAATCTAAAACTTTTCCAGTTTCATCTATTACAGCTATTTTACAACCAGTTCTATATGCTGGATCAAATCCCATAACTGTTTTATTTTTTATTGGTGCTCCTAATAATAATTGTTTAGAATTTTGTCCAAAAACTTTTATTGCTTTTTCTTCTGCTTTTTCTGTTAAATCTGCACGTATTTCTCTGTCTATCGATGGTTCAATTAATCTTTTAAATGCATCTTCTATTGTTACTTTTAGCATTTCTGTAAATTGAGTTTCACCTTTTATTAAATCCCTTTCGATTATTTTTAAAATTTTATCTTCTGGTTTTTCTAATTTTACTTTTAAGAATTCTTCTTTTTCTCCTCTATTAATTGCTAAAATTCTATGACTAGGAATCCTATTTATTGATTCACTATAATCATAATACATTTCATAATTTGATTTTTCGTCTTCTTTAGCAGCTTTTGTAAGAACTAATCCTTCTCTATAACAAATTTTCTTTATTTGTTTTCTGTAATCTGCATTATCAGAGATAGCTTCTGCAATAATATCTAATGCACCCTGAATAGCATCTTCTGCTGTTGCAACAATTTTATCTTTATTCTTTTTATCTTCATCAGATAAATTATCTACATTTATATAATTTTTAGCAATTTCTTTTATTTCTTCTTTTTCTTCTTGTGCAATAATAATTTCAGCTAAAGGGTCTAATCCCTTTGCTTTAGCAACTGTAGCTCTTGTCTTTTTCTTTTGTTTATATGGTCTATATATATCTTCGACCTCTGCTAATGTTTTTGCAATAGCAACAGATTTAAGAATTTCATCTGTAAGCTTTCCTTGCTCATCAATTGAATTTATAACTTCTTCTTTTCTCTTTTCTAAGTTTCTTAAATAAGTCAATCTTTCATTTAAATCTCTTAAAATTTCGTCACTTAATCCCCCTGTTGCTTCTTTTCTATAACGTGCAATAAATGGTATTGTATTTCCTTCGTCTATTAATTTAATTGTATTTTCTACTTGATAATATTTAACTCCTAATTCTTCTGATATTGTTTTTATTATTTTTTCCATGTTTTTTCCTTTCTTTATTTTAGTATATTTTATTATTATATCAAAAAAACTTTAAAGTCAAGAAATATTTAATGAATTTTGGACATGAATAGCACTTAACAAAATTATTTATATAACAAAAAGTTATAATATTATAACAATTTCCTAAATCTTAAAAAATAAGGAGCTACATTTGTAACTCCCTTTAATATACTTCTAATACTAAAAAATTTTATTTTCTTTTCTATATTTTTCTTCTATTTCCTCTGCCACATTTCTTTCATGTGGTGTCAGACAATAAAACAATTGTCTGCTCCTTAATTTATTTATCATCTCAACAATTTCTTGCATAAGATAATAAATAAATGTTTTACAAGATTCGTTTTTAATAATTTCGTATTGATAAATTTTGTTTTCAATTGTTATTATCATATTGTTTCCTCCTGCTTTTTTCATCTTTTTTTAGTATTAGAATCTTTCTTAACAATTATATTATACCATATTTTTACATTTTTGTAAACATAATGTGAATTAATAATGTTTAACCATTTGTATTTGATATTCTAATATTTTTGCAATATTAATACTATCAATATGTCTTTGTCCTTCTAGACATTCTACTCTTCCCTCTAGCCTATCCATTCTCTTTTCTAGTCTATCCATTCTCTTTTCTAGGCTATCCATTCTCTTTTCTAGTCTATCCATTCTCTTTTCTAGGCTATCAATTCTCTTTTCTAGTCTATCGACCTTTTCTTCTAAGCTAGTTACTCTTTCTTTTAGTTCTTTAACATCTTTTTGTATATCTAATAATATAGTAAGAATTTTTTCTTCCATCCATACCACCTCCTTTTTTAAAAAATACTTTGATAAAATTTTGAATCAAATCAAGAAAAAAATAAATTGAATCAAAAAAAGGAAATAAATAATTTAATTTGTTCCATTAAAAAAAATATATAGAACAAATAGTGTTAATATAATAACATACCGTTCTATATATTTCAATACTTTTTTATTCAATTCCTAAATATTCATTATAACTAATTTCTCTATCAATTACTTTACCATCTTCTTTTATATCAATTATTCTATTTGCTACAGTTTGTGTTAATTGGTGATCATGTGAAGTAAATAAAATATTTCCCTTAAATTTAGCCATACCATCATTAACAGATGTTATACTTTCCATATCCAAATGGTTTGTAGGTTCATCAAAAATTAAAAAATTCGCACCAGATAACATCATCTTAGAAAGAACACATCTTACTTTTTCTCCTCCTGATAAAACATTAACTTTTTTTAATGCTTCATCACCAGAAAATAGCATTCTTCCCAAAAATCCTCTTACATAAGTTTCATCTGGATCTTTTGAATATTTTCTTAGCCAATCTGTTAAATTTTCATCTGTATTAAATAAATAATTATTATCCTTTGGGAAATAACTACTTGTTATTGTTGTTCCCCAAACTAATTCTCCCTCATCAGGCTCTAATTCACCAGCAATAATTTGGAATAATATTGTTTTAGCATTTTCATTATCTGCTAAAAACGCTATTTTATCATCTTGTTTAACTGTAAAACTAATATTATCTAAAATCTTTTCTCCATCAATTGTTTTTGAAATATTTTTAACTTGTAAGATTTCCTTTCCAGGCTCTCTATCTGGTTTGAAATCTACATATGGATATTTTCTGTTTGATGGTTTAATCTCATCTAATTCAATTTTTTCTAACGTTTTCTTTCTTGACGTTGCTTGTTTTGACTTTGATGCATTTGCACTAAATCTTGCAATAAAGTCTTGTAATTCCTTTATTTTTTCTTCTTTTTTCTTATTTTGTTCTTTCATTTGTTTTAAAGCTAATTGACTTGATTCATACCAGAAATCATAATTTCCTGGATATACTTTAATTTTCCCAAAATCAACATCAGCAATATGTGTACAAACTTTATTTAAAAAATATCTATCATGTGATATTACAATTACTGTATTTTCAAAATTAATTAAAAATTCTTGAAGCCAGTTTATACTCTTTAAGTCCAAGTCATTTGTAGGTTCATCTAATAATAATACATCTGGATTTCCAAATAAACTTTGTGCTAATAAAACCTTAACTTTTTCTCTAGCTTCTATTTCCTTCATCATTTTGTAGTGATTTTCTGGAGATATTCCTAAATCATTTAAAAGCATTGCTGCATCCGATTCTGCATTCCAACCATCTAATTCTGCAAATCTTTCTTCTAATTTAGCTGCAATCATTCCATCTTCTTCTGAAAAATCTGGTTTTGCATATATGGCATCTTTTTGTTTCATAATGTCATATAATTCTTTATTTCCCATCATTACAGTATCTAAAACACTATAATCCTCATATGCAAAGTGGTCTTGTTTTAAGACTGATATTCTCTCACCTTTATCTAATGTTACATCACCTTTGTTTGGTTCTATCTCTCCTGATAAAACTTTTAAAAAAGTTGTTTTTCCAGCACCATTTGCTCCAATAATACCATAACAATTTCCTTTTCCAAACTTTATATTTACATCTTCAAATAAAACTCTTTTTCCAAATCTAATTGTTACTCCATTTGCAGATAACATATTTCTCTCCTCCTTACTACATTTGTAAATTATACATTATATTGGCTTTATTTTCAAGTGGTTTGCCTTATTTATATAATTTTGATATAATATTTATAACTTTATTGTTCATTACAGAAAGGAGTAGCTATGCCTAGAAAAAATTATAAAAAAAAGCATCATGGAAGATGAAAATCATTAAATACTAAAAAACTTCTAAATCAATTGAAAAAAACTCCAATTGAAGAGTTCTTCCAAATAGTGAAGCTACAACGAAAAAACGGGAATAATTCCCGTTTTTTTATATTATATAAAATATTTCAATTAATCATCAAAAAGTAATTTTATTCCCCATAATCCAGATATACCTACTAAAGCATATATAATTCTTGATAATACACTCATTTGTCCAAAAATAGTATCAACTAGATTGAATTGAAAAAATCCTATAAGTCCCCAGTTTATTGCACCTATTATGATTAAAACTAATGCTATTTTATCAATAACTTTCATCATATTCACCTCCATATTACTAAGTTCTATATTTATATTTAATTTTAAAAACTTATTTATATTTATTATTTTTTCTTTTTATAATAAATTTATACATTATATTGAAAAAAAGTTATTTTTATGATAATTTTAATTTATAAAGTAAAAGGAGATGTTTTTATTGGCAAGAAATACTCGTAAAAAGAGAATAGTTATAAAAGATTCAGAAAAATTTAAAAAATCAGTATTTATATTACTTTTAATTATAATTTTATGTATTTTAATTTATAATTCGAAAACAATTATAAATTTAATAAAAAACAATTCTAATAATGTAAGTATTCCTGTTTCCGAAGAAGGTACTACAGTTTTAGATAACCAAAATATTAATAATAAAAAAGAGCAAAGCGATATTACTTTTAATATGAGTGTAATTGGTGATATTATGTGTCATAATACACAATATACAGATGCATATAATTCTAATACAGGTACTTATGATTTTTCATATGTTTTTAAAGATATTAAAACAAAAATTAAAACTGCTGATATTGCTATAGGAAATTTGGAGACAACTTTTGCTGGTAAATCAGTTGGATATAGTAGTTATCCTACATTTAACACTCCTGAATCTTTAGCAGATAATTTAAAAGATTTAGGATTAGATGTTTTAACAACAGCAAATAATCACAGTTTAGATAAAGGTTATAAAGGAATAGAAAGTACAATTGACTATTTAGATAAAGCAGATATTTCTCATACAGGTACTTTTAAATCTGAAGAGGACCAAAATAAAATATTAATAAAAAATGTGAAAGATGTAAAAATTGCATTTTTAAGTTATACATATGGAACAAATGGAATTAAAGTTCCTACTGGAAAAGATTATTGTATTAATTTGATAGACAAAGAATTAATTAAAAAACAATTAGAATTAGCAAAAGCTGAAAATCCTGATATTATATGTGTAAGCATGCATTGGGGAATTGAATATCAAACAAAACAAAATAAAGAACAAGAAGCTTTAGCAGATTTTCTTTTTGAAAATGGTGTTGATATAATTCTTGGAAGTCATCCACATGTACTACAGCCAATGGAAAAAAGAACAGTTACATTAGAAGATGGATCAACAAAAGATGGATTTGTTATATATTCTTTAGGAAATTTTATGTCAGGACAAGTTAAAGAAAATACTAAGAATTCTATAATCCTTGATTTAAAAATAACTAAAAAAGCACAAGATGGAAAAATTTCAATAGATAGTGTTAACTATACACCTATATATATGTATAAATCTACAGCCAAAACAAAAGCATATAAAATTTTGGATATAGAAAGCTCTATTTCTAAATATGATACAGAAAAAGATACTTCAATTGGACAAAAAACATATAACACTTTACAAACAGAATTAACAAAAATAAAAAATACTATGGGAGAACCCATTAAATAACATTTACACTTACAATAAAAACTCTATGTTTTAATTACATAGAGTTTTTATTTAATTTTATTCTTTTTAATCTTAATGCATTTAAAATAACAGTAATACTGCTAAGTACCATAGCTACACTTGCAATCATTGGATTAATTGTAATACCAATAAATCTAAATATTCCCATAGCAATAGGAATCATTAATAAGTTGTAAAAAAACGCCCAAAACAAATTTTGTTTAATATTTCTTATTGTTTTTTTGCTTATTTTTATTAATTTTATAATAGAACTAATATCATTTTGAGTTAGTATTACATCAGATGAGTCCATTGCTATATCTGTGCCACTTTTTACACTTACACCAATATCTGCAACAGCTAAGGCAGGACTATCATTAATTCCATCTCCGCACATCATAACATATTTATTTTCTTTTTTTAAGTTCTTTATAACATTTACTTTTTCAGCTGGCAATACATTTGATATTACTTTTGTAATTCCAACTTTTTCTGCTATTTTCTGTGCTGTAATTTGATTATCCCCTGTAAGCATTATTGTTTCTATTCCATATCTATTTAAACTTTTTATAGATTGTTCTATTCCTTCTCTTACAATATCATTTGTACCAATTATTGACTTTATTTCATTATCAATTACAACATATATTATACTATTTCCTTCTTCTGCTAATTCATTTTCTTCTTTTAAAAATTTATTTTCAATATTATATTTATCTAATATTTTTTTATTGCCTAATATTATTTTTTTATTATCTATTTTGCCAATTATACCATATCCTGTAATTTCATTGAATTCATCAACATCTACTTTTTCAATTTTATTATCCTTCATATAAGACAAAAATGCTTTACTTATTGGATGTGTTGATTTACTTTCCAAACTGCATACTAATTGCATTAATTCTTTTTCTTCTATTCCACTTAAGTTAATAATTTTTGATACTTTAAGTTTACCATATGTTAATGTTCCTGTTTTATCCAAAACAATTGTATTTACTTTTTGAGCATTTTCTAATATTTCACTCTTCTTAACTAATATTCCGTTATTTGCACATATTCCTTCACTTACTACAATAGCAAGTGGTGTAGCTAAACCTAAACTACATGGACATGCAACAACTAACACTGTAATAAATGTACCTAAAGCTACAGAAAAATCATATCCTAAAAATAAATAAACAAAAAAAGTAATTATTGCAATTGCTATAACAAAAGGCACAAAATATCCTGAAACTTTATCTGCTATTTTTGCAATTGGAGCTTTAGTATTACTTGCTTCTATTACTAATCTAACTATTTCTGATATTGTAGATTCTTTTCCTATTTTTTCTGCTTTATATTCTAAATATCCATCATAATTTAAGCTTCCTGCAATAACTTTTTCTCCCTCTTGTTTCTTTACTGGCTTACTTTCACCTGTTATAAATGATTCATCTAAATGTGATTTTCCATTTATAATCTCACCATCAACTGCTATTTTTTCTCCCGGCTTTGCTATTACTATCATACCTTTTTTTATTTCATCTAACGTAACTACCTTTTCTTGTCCATCTACCTTTATTACAGCCTTATTAGGTGTTATCTCTACTAATTTTTTAATTGCTTCTTTTGTTTTATCTTTGCTAATTCCATCTATATAACGTCCCAACTTTATAAAGTAAATTATTATTGCTGTTGATTCAAAGTATAAATTCATGATATATTCATGTTTTCCATTAAATATCATATATGTTGCATATAAACTATATACAAAACTACATAACACTCCTAATGAAACTAATGTATCCATATTAGGTGTTTTATGAATTAAATTCTTATACCCATTTTTTATAATATCAAATCCATATATTAAAAATGCTATTGTTAAGCATAATAAAACAACTGTATAGGCAATCGGATTAAAATGTGGATTTAATATATCTATTATTGGTAAATTTATCATATGCCCCATTGATATATACATTAATACAATTGCTAAAAAAGAAAATACTATAAATTTAATTTTTTCCTTTTTATTTTTTGTTTCTATTTTTATTTGTTTAAATTCTCCTAAACTTTTAAATCCCGCTTCTTTAACAAATTTTTCTATTTTATTTATGTCTAATATGTTTTCATCATAATTTACAGTTGCATTTGCCATTACTAAATTAACTTGAGCTTCTATAATTCCATTTTGCTTATTTAAATATTTCTCAAGTCCATTAGAACAAGCACTACAAGTCATGCCATCTATTGCCAATATAATTTTTTTCATATTATAATTATTCTCCTAATAATAAATTAAATCTTATTTTACATTAAAACCAATATCTTCAATTTTATCTTTTAATATATTTTCTTCTATATCATCTTTTGCACTTACTTTTACTATTCCTGTTTTGTAATCTGCTATAACTTGACTAACTCCACCTACAGATTTCAAAGCATTTATTACTCTATTTTCACATCCTCCACAAACCATACCTTCAACATTTATTATAATTTCTTTCATATTTTTTCCTTCTTTCTTTTTATTAATTATTTACATTCTAATTTATTATATACTCATTCAATATATTTGTAAATAACCAAGAGCTTTCATATACTCTTGGTTATCTTTTTAATCTAACATATCTTTCTTTTTAAACCACCAAATAACAATTAGTGTTATAACTATTGTTATTCCTAAAATCCATAAGAATCCATATGGATTATGTTGAAATGGTAACTCAACATTCATTCCCCACATACTAAATAACAAAGTAGGTATTGCTAAAACAATTGTTACTAATGTTAAAAATTTCATAACAATATTTAAGTTATTAGAAATAATAGATGCATATGTATCCATTGTTCCACTTAATATGTCACTATATGTTTTAGCCATCTCTATAGCTTGTTTATTTTCAATAATAGCATCCTCTAGTATATCTTCATCTTCTTCATAAAGTTTGATTATTCTTCCTTTCATAGTTTTCTCCATTACTAGCTCATTAGATTTTAATGAAGTTGTAAAATAAACCAAACTCTTTTCAATATTTAGCATTTTTAATAATTCTTTATTTCTCATTGATGTGTTTAATTCTTTTTCTGCTACTTCTTTTTCTTTATTTATCTTTTTTAATTCTCTTAAAAATAATTCAGAATTCTTATAAAATATTTGTAATATACTTCTACTTTTCTTATATGTAACAATACTATCTTGTTTTAAATCTGAAATGACTCTTGTTTGTTTTAATGAAACTGTTATAAAATAATCATCTCTTACAACAATTATTCCAAGTGGAAGTGTTGTGTGTATTGTTTCATTATTTTCTTTATCTAAAATAGGAACATCTATGATAAATAATATTGTGTTATCTTCATCTTCTATATCAATTCTGGCTTTTTCTTCATAGTCTAGCGAATATCTAATGAAGTCTTCTTCTATTTTTACACTTTTGCATACTTTTTTTATTTCTGCATCTGTAGGACTAACCAGATTAATCCAGCAACCCTTTTTTATTTCGTCTATTTCTATAGTTTTATTTGTTTCTACATCTGTATCATATATTTTTATCATATATATCCCCCTTTCCATTTTTGACCATAATATTATTATACAACATTTTAGTAATTATAGCAACAATATTTTATGTAATCTTATGAATAACTTATGATATGATCACCCTATAAAAATAATTTATGCTTTATATATTGATCAACTTCATTCAAATATATATTTGCAAACATCTGTGATATGTAATTTCCTATTTCTATTCCTTTTTCTTTCTATTTTAATAATTTGTAAATCCTTATATTCTCTGTTATATTTTCGAGTTGTCGAAAACTACGTCCCCATTGACAACATTGATATAAAAATAGTGCATACATATTTTTCAAATGTATACACTATAAAATACAATCTCTTTTTTCTACTAAAACATAAATCCGTTAGTAACTTTTATTCAAATTACTCTATTTAAAACTACTTTTTTTCTATACTCTAATCACGGCTTTAGAGTACAGTCCTACATTAATAAAGTGAGGGACGCAAACCAAGGTCGTTGTTGCTGTCAGCCGTAATGCTGCTACCGCGGAGAGAAGCTGGATAGCTAGAGCCATCGTCGTAGTAAGAGCCTCCCCTAGTGCTACAAGGAAAGAAAGTGTTAGTCGTTTTTTCTAAGGTCCATTCATATTCATTTCCTGCAAAATCATATATATTCATTTTATTTGTATACTCACTAGCTCCTGTTGTTAATAACATAGAGCTTGTTTTTTCTCCTGTTATATCATCACATGATTTATTACTACTATTATATTTTTTTGCTTTTGTACTATTTATTGTAAATGTACTATTACCATAATTTCCCCAACTTGTACTATTTTCTTTTATATAATATTGTGCTGTATTTGTAGTTGTATCCCAATTACCTTTTACTTCTAAAAACTTACATACTAAATCCCATTGTATTCCAAACATTAAACTACTTGTTTTATTTCCTGTACTCATTCCATTTGCTAATTGTTGTGCTTCACTACAATATAAATTATTATATGGTACCATATCTTTTTTGCTTACTGCTTTTGGTGAACTACTTGTTATTTCTGTTCTACTATATCTCGCTAGACTTGTATTTGTATCACTGCCTGCTATTCCTGTTTCATATCTTCCTATATAAAATCCTTTATTAGTATATATACTACTTAACATTTTATTATAATTTGTATTGTACTCATTATATGTTAAACCACATCCATTATTTAAAGCTTTTTGTGCATCTGTTAATCCTTCTGTACTTGCTGTTACTAATGTGCTACCATCCTTTGCATACCACTCATCTGTCCAATTACATCCTTGTCCTTTTTTCCCTTCTCTATAATCTTTTGCATATTCTATTAAATCTGCTTTTATATTATTATAATCTGTACTACTTGTTGCACTTGTAAATACTGTACTTGGTACTTCTATCCATACCCATTCGTTTTGGTTACTATCTATCATTACTATTCCTGTTGTTTCATTTGTATTTGGATTTATTGTTGAACCTGTTGGTTTTGCTGCTGTTGCTTGTTCTATTACTGTTCTTGTATCTTCTGCTGGTGTTTTTGTTCCATAATCTATTTTTGTTTCATCATCTTTTCCTGTTGTGTTTGATGTTATTATTCCATCTGCTGTTATTGTTACTTCATAACTTTCTTTTTTTACTGTCCATGGTAAGTTATCATCTGTTGATTTAGTTATTGTTGTTCCACTTATTTTATTTATTTCTTCATCTAATGTTTTTAAATCTATACTTGCTGTATCATTTACTCTTGATGCTATTACTGCTAACTTTACTTGTTCCTCGAATTCTGCTTTACTATTTGTTTCTCTTGCATTTGTTGCTTGTTTTAATATTCCATTATCTCCTGTTAACATTGTTATTGTTACTCCTGCAAGTATTAACAATACTATTATTGTTATTATTAATGCTATTAGTGTAATACCTTTAGTTTGCTTTATTTTCATAATTTTTCCTCCTTTGTATTTTTCTTTGTTTTTCTCTTTATATATTTTGTTCAATTTTTTATTTTTAAATTCTTTTTATTTATACTTTTTACTATTTAATAACTAGTATCAACATTTTTATTATATATTATTATTCCTCTACTTTTATATGAACATCTTTTAATTGTTGATCTGATACAACAGAAGGTGCTCTCATAAGTAAGTCTCTTGCTTTTTTGTTTTTTGGAAAAGCTATTATTTCTCTTATATTTTGTGAGTTAGCAATAAGCATTACCATTCTATCAACTCCAGGTGCAGCTCCAGCATGTGGAGGAGTACCATATTGGAATGCATTATATAAAGCTCCAAATCTATTTTTTACATCTTCTTCACTATATCCTGCTATTTCAAAAGCTTTTACCATTATTTCTGGATTATGGTTTCTTACAGCTCCTGATGCCATTTCATATCCATTACAAACTAAATCATATTGATACGCTAATATATCTAATGGATCTTTATTTTCTAATACTTCTAAACCTCCTTGAGGCATAGAAAATGGATTATGACTAAAATCTATTGTTCCTTCATCAGATAATTCATACATTGGGAAATCAACAATAAAGCAAAATCTATATACATCTTTTTCTAATAAATCTAATCTATTACCTAGTTCTATTCTTACATCTCCTGCAATTTTTTGAGCAGTACTAAATTCATCTGCAATAAAGAAAATGCTATCACCTAATTTAACATTATAATTACTTATCAAGCTTTCTTTTATATCATCTGTAATAAATTTAGCAATACCACCTGCAACACTTCCATCTTGTTCAAATTTTGTCCAAGCAAGTCCTTTTGCCCCAAGTTCATTAACAGCAAAATCAGTCATTTTATCAAAGAATTTTCTTCCTTGTTCTGCTCCATTTGAAACAACAATAGCTTTTATTGTTTTATTTTCAAAAGCTTTAAAGTCGGAATTTTTAAATACTTCTGTTACATCTTGAATTATTAATGGGTTTCTTAAATCTGGTTTATCTGTTCCGTATTTTTCCATAGATTCTTTATAAGGAATTCTTATAAATGGTCCTTCATCAACTTTCCAATTTGTAAATTTTTTAAATGTATATGGAACAACTTCTTCAATAACTTTAAATACATCTTCTTGTGTAGCAAAAGACATTTCAAAATCTAATTGATAAAATTCTCCTGGTGCTCTATCTGCTCTTGGATCTTCATCTCTAAAACATGGTGCTATTTGATAATATTTATTAAATCCTGATACCATCAATAACTGTTTAAATTGTTGAGGTGCTTGAGGTAATGCATAAAATTCACCTGGATGTAATCTACTTGGCACTAAAAAGTCACGTGCTCCCTCTGGAGAAGAATTAGCTAATATAGGTGTTTGAATTTCTGTAAAATCTAATTCATCCATTTTATCTCTTAATGTTTTTAGAATTTTTGAACGCAATAAAATATTATTGTGTAATTTTTGATTTCTTAAGTCTAAAAATCTATATTCTAATCTTAAATCTTCCCTAACTTCTTGATCAGTATTAATTTCAAATGGTAATACATTTTTACATTTTCCTAAAACTTCTATACTATCTGCAACAACTTCTATTTCTCCTGTATTAATTTTAGAATTTTTGCTTGCTCTTTCCACAACTTTTCCAACTATGTGGATACAACTTTCTGTATATATAGATTTTACTTCTTCTTGTAATTTTTCATCATTAATAACTATTTGTGTAATTCCAAATTCATCTCTTAAATCTATAAAAACCATTCCACCTAAATTTCTTATTTTTTGAACCCATCCTGAAAGTTCAACTTTTTCACCAACATTTGTTATATTTAACTCTCCTAAATTGTGTGTTCTATACATTTACTTTTCCCTCTCTCTTACTATATTTGCTATTATAAAATTATACTCACATTTTTGCTTAAAGTCAATAGGAACTATAAGTTATGCAAAGCTCTACAAAAACATTTACATTAAAAACTACTAAAAAATTCCAATAATACAAAAAATCTATATAGTTGTTTTTTTATGCCTTGTTGTCGCAGCCCTCGGAATCCTTTGGGAAGGCTGCTCTATTCGTCCTACGCTCCGCTCCGGTTGTTCGCTACGCGGCATTTAAAAAACAATATATATAATCAATCGAATTATAATATATTGCACTTTTTATTTATTAATGATATATTTTATAGTAGGTGATATTTATGAACGAACAAACCCTAGATTTTTATAATAGGACAAATTTAAAATCTTATAATTTAAATGAATCCATGCGTTATCAATTAAATATGTTAGATCAATTAGATGTTTTTACTAGAAAACATAGCGAAAATGTTGCAAGTATTACTTGTAGACTTTGTGAATATCTTCACTGTAACCAAAAAACAATAGAGTATTGCACCATATGTGCTTATTTACATGACATAGGTAAACAATTTATACCACCAAAAATATTACAAAAAACTGGTCCTTTAACAGATGAAGAATTTGAAGTAATGAAAACTCATACAACAATCGGATACGAAATGTGTATGAAAGATTTAAAATTAAGACCATATGCACCAGGTCCTTTATATCATCATGAAGCTTTAGATGGCTCTGGTTATCCTCAAGGATTAACAAAAAAAGATATACCTTATGAAATTCAAATAGTTAAAGTTGCTGATGAGTATGATGCAATTGTTAGTAAAAGACAATATAAATCACATATAGGAATATCTGATACATTAAAAATAATAATTGGTCAAACTATTCCAAGTCAAAATTCTAAATATGGAAAAATTGATCCAAAAATAGTTAAAGCTTTAATAAAAGTTATTTTAGATGATATTGTTTATGAAATAAATTGTACACAAGAATATGTTAATTCTTTAAAAAATGAATTATCTAGATTTGAACAAATAGAAATTTACAAAGAAAAAATGGAAAATTCAAAAACTGATAAAAAGAAAAATTATTATTTAGAAGGTATTAAATTATTATTACAAAAAAGCGAAACTTTAGAAAATTATCCAGAAATATATGAAGAATATAAACAAGCTTACAAAAAAAGAAAAGAAGGAATTGATAATTTATATAAAGAAATTAAAATAATAAAAAAACTTAAAGTTTAATAATTAAACTTTAAGTTTTTTATTATTCGCCTAATCCAAAACTTACACCTAATGCATTATTAACTTTATTTATAATATTAACATCATCAATATGGCCTATTTTTTCTTTTAATCTAGTTTTATCTATTGTTCTTATTTGTTCTGTTAAAACAACAGAATTACTCTTCAATCCACTTGTGTTTTCACCTAATTCTATGTGTGTTGGCAATTTTGTTTTATTTGTTTGTGATGTAATAGCAGCTGCTATTACAGTAGGACTATATTTATTACCTAAATCATTTTGTATTATTAAAACAGGCCTTATACCACCTTGTTCTGATCCGACAACTGGGCTTAAATCTGCATAAAACATATCGCCTCTTTTAATCATCATTTTCTTCACTCCTAATATTAGTATTTTTATAAGTCTATATATTTGTAAATTTTAAATACTAGTTTAAAGTAAAGAAAATAGTTTTATTATATACTACTTACAAAATCATATAATTTAAAAGCCAATATATCTTCCTTTTTTGTACTATTTATCTTTACCTCATTATATAATATGTAAATAACAGATTTTTGGTTATTGTCTTTTATTTCTAATTTTGTAGGATTATGTGTTTTTTTATCTATATATAATATTTTATACATTTTTTCAGAATTTTGTGTTCTCATTACTATTTGATTTTCTTCTTCTAAAAATTCTGAAGTGTTACAATTTTTATAATCCTCAATAAAAGAATTTAAATCCAAACAATTATTAGATATATAATTATAATTTTCAAATAATGTTGATAAATCAAGTTGACTATTTTCTAATTTTAAATTTTCACCATCACGTATAATTTTAACACCTTTTATATTACTCGGCTCTAAAACTTCTTGACAATTAGAATCTTTACTAGCAAATTTTTGATTTATAACATATTTATTTGAATTTTTATTACTTGTAACTTCTACTGATATAGTTGCTTCATATGAACTAATATTTAAAATGTACTCTGCAATTTCTTGACTACTCATATTATTTCCAATTTTAAAAACTTTAGCCGTTTTTTTATTAAAAAATATAAATATTCCTAAAATTATTAGAATAATTATAAAAATAAATAAAAATAGTTTTTTCTTATTCAAAATAATTCCCCCTATAAAAAAATGTTTAAAGGTATACTCCTTTAAACATTTTTATTCAGTAATTATTTAAATATTCATAAAATAATCTTCTAATAAATTAATTAGTTTTTGTTTATCTTCAATTTTATTCATTTCTACTCTAAATTTACTAGAATCTTTTAAATTTTTTGTATATGCAGAAATATGTTTTCTCATTTCTCTTATAGCAACTAATTCACCTTTTTCTTCTATTTCTAGATTTAAATGTTCTTTTATAATATCTAATTTTTCTTTTGCATTTACAGCATTAAGTTTTTCTCCTGTTTGTAAAAAATAAATTATATTTCTAAATATCCATGGGTTTCCAACAGCTGCTCTTCCTATCATAATTCCATCTGCATTTGTCTCTTTAAAAGCATTTAAAGCTGATTCCTCATCAACTATATCCCCATTTGCTATTACTGGTATATTTACAGATTTTTTGACTTTTTTAATTATTTCCCAATCTGCTTTTCTTGAATAAAATTCACTCCTTGTCCTACCATGAATTGTTATTGCCGAAATACCATTTTTTTCTGCTATTTTAGCTAGTTCACAAGCAACTATATGTTCATTGTCCCATCCTTTTCTAAATTTTAAAGTAACTGGAACCTTTGCATTTTTTACAACTGTTTGTATTATTTTTTCTGCTTTTTCTAAATCTAATAATAATTTACTTCCATCTCCATTTTTTACAACTTTAGGAGCAGGGCACCCCATATTAATATCAATAATATCTGCTATTTCATTAACATACTTTGTTGCTACTTCCATAGATTCTTCATCACTACCAAAAATTTGTACAGAAACAGGTCTTTCTTTTTTTTCTATTTTCATAAGTCTTTTAGTATTACTATCATTATAAAATATTGCTTTACTACTTACCATTTCTGTACATACCAAAGCAGGACCAAATTTTTTGCATATAACTCTAAAAGGCAGGTCTGTTATACCTGCCATTGGAGCTAAAATAATATTATTTTCTAATTCTACATTTCCTATTTTTAATTTTTTTAAATACATATTTACCTACTCAAATTATATTATTTTACAAAAATTGTTTTTTGTCTTTGTCCACTTATATTTAACAATAATCCTATACAAATAAAACTTGTTATTAACGAACTTCCACCATAACTTATAAATAATAATGGTACTCCTGTTATTGGTAGCAAGCCCATTGTCATTCCTATATTTTCTAACATATGAAATATAAATATTCCAGCAATTCCTGTTGCTATATATGATCCTAAATTGTCTTTTGCTGTTTTAGCTACAAAAATAGCCTTTGTTATCAAAACAACATACAATATAATTACACTTCCCGCAACTATAAATCCCATTTCCTCACCTATAACTGCATATATAAAATCTGTAGTTTTAGGATATAAAAAGCCTAGTTGAGTTTGATTTCCTTTTAATAATCCCATACCTGTAAGCTGTCCAGCTCCTATTGCCAATTTTGATTGAATTATATTATATCCTGCACCTCTAGCATCTGATTCTGGATGTAAAAATACATCTATTCTTGTTTTAGCATGATCTGGAAGAACAAATAAATATAATAGTGGTAAACTTATGGCAACTATCAAAACTGTTGCTATTATATATTTCTTATCTAAACCGGCAACAAACAATACACATATTAATGCAAAAATAAACGCCATTGCTGTTCCATAGTCTGGTTCTAATATTATTAAAAGTACTGGTATTGCTACTATTGCTATGCTTGCTAATAATTTTAATGGCTTATTTATTTCATTTGTTCCTCGTTCTTGGAATTTAGAAATTATATATGCCAAACACATAACTACAAATACCTTTGAAATTTCTCCTGGTTGAAAAGAAAAATTATCAAATCCAAGCCAGCTTCTTGCACCATTTATTGGCTCTGTAAATAAAACTACTATTAATAATATAATAGATATACCATAAAATATTGGTGATATTTTCACCAATATTTCATAATTTATAAACATTACTATAAACATAATAATAATACTTGCAATTAGCCATATTATTTGCTTTTTAAATTCGCTATAATTTGTTTCTTGAGTTGCAGAAAATAATGCAACACACCCTATAATTGATAATATTATTGCACATATTAAAATCCACCACTCAACATTTTTTAACATTTTTTTTCTCATCAAATCACTCTTTTTCTATTCGTTTACATTTTCTTCTTTGTTTTCTTCAGCCTTTTCTTGTGATTCTTCTTTATCAGCTTGTCCTTTTTTATTTGGGGCCTCTTTATTATCTACATCAACATTTTCTTTTATATTATCTTCTATCTTTTCTTCTAACTCATTCTCTTTCTTTTTTTCTATTTTTTCAGTAACTATTTCTTTATTTTCTTCTTTATCTTCTGTCTTTTCATCTTTGTTTGCCATTTTTCTTGTTTCATCTTTTATATTTACTATAGGAATATTAGCATATAATGCTGGTGCTCCATTAGTACCATCTGAATTTTCTTTATTTGTTAGTCTTACATCAATAGCACTTTCGTCTATTTCTATGTATTTTTTTATAACTTCAATAATTTCTTGTTTCATCATATCCAAGAAATCTGCTGATACATTTGCTCTATCTTGCAATAAAACTAAATGTAATCTTTCTTTAGCAGTATCTTTAGAAGTAGAACTTTTTTCTTCTTTTTTTATCATTTTTTTCAAAAATTTTAATATATTATCAAACATTAACTCTTACTCCTCTAATTGTTTATTTTTTGAATAGTCTTTTTAACATTGCAAAAAATCCCTTTTCTCTACCTGGAATTGTAACTTCAATATCTTCGCCTAAAACTCTTTTGGCTATTTCTAAATAAGCTTTTCCAGAAGGTGCTCTTTTATTTTGAATAACAGGTTCTCCTTTATTTGTTTGAGTAATAATATATTCATCATCAGGCACAACACCTATAAGATCTATTGATAATAAATCTACTATATCATCAACATCCATCATCTCGCCTTTTTTTACCATATTAGGTCTTATTCTATTTACAACTAATTCCGGATTTTTTATTTCTGAGGATTCTAATAATCCAATTATTCTATCAGCATCTCTTATTGCAGATATTTCAGCTGTTGTTACAACTATTGCTCTATCAGCTCCTGCAATAGCATTTTTAAATCCTTGTTCTATTCCTGCTGGACAATCTATAAGTATATAGTCAAATTCTTCCTTTAGTTTACTTGTTAAATTTTTCATTTGTTCTTCATTTACCGCGCTTTTATCTCTTGTTTGTGCAGCTGGTAATAAGTATAATTCTTTAAATCTTTTATCTTTTATTAAAGCTTGTCTTAACTTACATTTTTCTTCAACAACATCTACAATATCATATACAATTCTATTTTCAAGTCCCATAACAACATCTAAATTACGAAGACCAATATCAGTATCTATTAATACTACCTTTTTACCTTCTAGTGCTAAACTTGAACCTAAATTTGCTGTTGTTGTAGTTTTTCCAACTCCACCTTTTCCTGATGTTATAACTATAACTTCTCCCATATCTTTCCTCCTTAGGATTTTAAAAACACTTATTTTTAACACTAATATAATATAATGAAAATGCCAAAAAGTCAATGCAAATAGAGTAAAAAGCAAAATAAAAAATGGAAAATAATTTCCATTTTCAAAAAATTTTTTCTTTAATATCTTATGTTGTATTACTTTTATATTTATATATAAAAAATTTATTTACTATATTTTTTATATCATTTATTCATAAAAATAATCTATTATTCCATTATAAATTCCCCATGCAAGTCTATTTTGATAATCATCTTCTAATAATAATTTTTCTTCTTCTGGATTAGATAAAAATCCACATTCTACTATTGTTGTAGGAATTTCTACATATTTTATTATATAAATATTATCTATTGTTTTTGCAACCCTATTATTTTCTTTTTGTATGGAATCATTCAGATTTTTTTGTATAGAAACTGCTAACTTTTGTCCGTCACTATTACCATCTTTATAGAAAGTTTGCCATCCACTATATTGCTGTTGTGGAATCTTGTTTAAATGAATGGAAACAAATATATCTGCACTGCTTTCATTACCTATTTTTACTCTGTTATGAATATCTGATATTTTCTTCTGTTTTAATGTTTTGCTATCTACATCATAAATTGCATTATCATCTGAACGAGTTAATATTACTTTACATCCACTTTGTTCTAGTAGATTTTGTAATTTAAGAGCAATTTTTAAATTAGTTTTGGCTTCGGTAGTTCCATTACTACTTTGTGCACCTTCATCTGGTATTCCATGTCCGTGCATCTAAAACAATAGTTTTACCAGATACAGGCAAACTAACTGTTTCCATCACATCACTATTTTTTGAATTTGATAACATAAATGCAAATATAGAAACTAAAACACAACTTGTTACTAATATTAATCTTTTCTTATTTAAAACAACCATAAAAAACTCCTATATAAATATTTTTTCTTTATATCTATATGAAAAATTTTTTATTTTATTCTAATAAAATTTTATTCCCTTTATATTATATATTTATTGACTCAATCAATATTAATATTATAAAATATCTATAAATTATAAATTTAATATGTGAAAGGAAATATGTATATGAAATTTATTAAATATCTATCAATAGCTTTACTAGTAATTGCATTAATCTTTACAATTTTTTTAGTATACAACTCACAAAAAAATAACAATAATACTACTTTAAGTACTGAAAATAATATAGAAACCAAGGAAGAGATAAATAATAATACAAAAGATGAAAATATAACAGAAAATTCTAATAAAAATAGTGAAAAAACTACTGACTACTCTGTTTCAAAAAATGGATGGTTATGTGTAAATTCTACAGAAATTCAAAATGAAAAAGGACAAAATATTCAGTTAAAAGGATTAAGTAGTCATGGAATACAATGGTTTCCAGAAGTACTCACATATAATAACTTAAAACAATTAAAAGAAGATTGGAAAATAAATGTATTTAGAATTGCAATGTATTCTGATGCATATGTTGCAAATCCAAATTCAATAAAACAAAAACTTATAAATACTGTTAATGATTGTATTAATTTAGATATGTATGTTATTATAGATTGGCATATCTTGGCAGACAACAATCCAAATACATATTATGAACAAGCTAATACATTTTTTGAGGAAATATCTTCAATGTATTCAAATAACCCTAATGTAATTTACGAAATATGTAATGAGCCAAATGGAAACAATATTACTTGGAATAATGAGGTTAAACCATATGCCGAAAAAATTATTCCAACAATAAGAAAAAACAGTCCAAAATCTTTAATAATAGTAGGAACACCAGATTGGTGTAAACAATTAAAGCCTGTTGCAGATAATCCTTTAGAATTTAAAAATATCGCTTATTCTTGCCATTTTTACTCAGGAACTCATGGTAAAGAGCTTCAAGATAACATTGATTATGCATTAAATAAAAATATATGCATTTTCGTATCAGAATGTGGTTTAACTGATGCAAGTGGAAATGGAAAAAGATACTTTGATGAGTTTGATTCCTGGATTAATTATTTAAATAGTAAAAATATAAGTTGGATTTTTTGGTCTTTTGCAAACAAAGACGAATCTTCTTCAATATTATTGCCAAATTTTCCGACAAATAGCACTGAAAATAATATAAATAATTATTTATCAGAAACTGGTAAATATATAAAAGAAAAACTTCAAACAAAATAAAAGTAAGAGTGATAACTCTCTTACTTTTATTTATTATTAATTTCTACTTTGTTTTCTTCTGTCAATAGCATAACTACTTCCAACAACAGATTTTGCAACATGTTTAACTTGAGCTCCAACCTCCCCAATTTCTAATATATTTTTAAATCTATTTTCATCAGCTATAACAACACCTATAGATACAGAGGTTAATGGAAATTCTTCCATTATACCTTTTCTATTTTCAACTTCTATATAACCTTTTTTTGCATCTTCTTCTGTAAAAAAGTTTTTAACATTATTATCAAAATTTACTATTATATCTTGGCATATTTTTTCGCAGTCAATATTTGGAATTATAGCAACAAAATCGTCTCCACCAATATGACCAACAAAACAATTTTCAGTTATATCTTTATGAACACATTCCAATATTGTTCTTGCTGTAAATTTAATTATTTCATCACCTTTTAAGAATCCATATACATCATTATATGCTTTAAAATTATCTAAATCTATATACAATACATCAAATTTTTCTTTATTTAACAATCTCTTTTTTAATTCCGCATGTATTTGTACATTTCCTGGTAATCCTGTAAGAGGACTTATTCTTCTGTTTAGTGAAAGCAATCTGTTTATGTTTTTTACTGTAAAATATAAATATTCTTCATCAACTGGTTTCTTTATATAATATTCTATTGATTCTTTTAAAATATTTATTCTATGATTTTTATCTGTATTTGATGAAACAACAATTACAGGTGTTATAGTATTATCCTCATCTTTTCTAATTTGTTTACACAATTCTACAACATCTCTATCTATAGCATCTTCATTAATTATAATTAATGAAGGTATATTTTTTAAAGCCACATCTATTTGCTCAGATTTAACACTTATAAATTTATATTCTTTATCATTTTTAAACAGTTCTCTAAATACAACTACAGAAGAATCATCATCATCAATAATATATATTTCTTGTACCATTTTTACCTCCACTTTTTTTCTTAATTATATATATAATATAAATTATTTCAAGTCCTTTTTACTATTTTTTACAATTTTTTTATTTTTCTTAAATCTATTTTTCAATTCTAATTTATTATTTAAAAGCTCTGTAATTTTTTCAGATTCCATTGTTGGGAAAGCTCTTTTTAATCTGTATATTCTTTTATATAATTTTTTAATAAATTTCTCTCTTTTTTTATTTAATTCATTTATAATAGATTGAATACTTCCTTTTGATTTATCTATTGTTTTAGTAATAATTTTTACTTCTTCAATTTTATCTCTTATTTGCTCATTTAATTCTTCTATATATTTTAATGCATTATCAATTTGTACAATACTTATTATACTAATTATACAATCTATAATCATACATATCCCTATTATTAAACAAGTATAAAATATTATCTTATTATCAATTAATGCTAATTCTTTGTTTATAAATGGATTTATTAAATCTATAAATATTACTCCTAGCATTCCCCAATAGATAGAATTTTTTAAACATACTCTTCCATTAATATTAAATTTCAATTTTGAGTAATCCCAATACTTGGTTTTAAATATCTTTTCTAATAAAAATCCAACAATATATTCCCATATTGATAAAATAATAAAAGCCATAACAAATAATAATATTATATTATTTTTAAATTCTCCTAATACTAATATCATTATAAGTGCACCAATTCCATATATTGGGCAAAATGGTCCATTTAAAAATCCACTATTTACTAATTTTCTTTGCAGAATTGTTTTATACACTGATTCTAATAACCATCCAGCAAAAGAATATATAATAAAACAAGCTACTAAATTTAAAAAATTTATTTCCATTTATCTCCCTCTATTTACAACTTAAAGGTTGAAAGCAAATAAAACTTTCAACCTTTATTTAAAATATTACTGTTTTGTACATTTGGCCTTAAATACGGCTGTTAATCCATCAGTATTATATACTGTAACCTCTATTAGATTTTCTCCATCTGATAGTGGATATTTATATTCAAATTTCTTTTGATCTAAATTAATTCTATATGTTTGTCCATTAAGTATAAATTCTATTTTTTCTAATTTTTCTTTATCACTTGCATTTATAATAAAATTTTTACCATCTGTTGTAACAGTAAGTTTTGGTTTTGTAACACCTTTTACACTTTGTTGTTTTGTTGTAGTTTTATTATTAATGTCTACTGCAACCATTGTTAATGTATGTAACCCTTGAGGAATTTCAATAGTTTGCTCATATGTTGTATCTCCAACTTCTACCCTTTTTTCCTCTTCTTCATCCCATCTATATGTTATATATGAAATTTTATTTGTTCCTTCAATTTTAGCCTTAATATTTGTTCCTTCAGAATCAATAGTTATTTTAGGATCCTCTTCAGCAACATATTTTCCTTCATATTCAGCAACTGTTCCTTCAACATCTGTTGCTGTAACTTTTAAATTATTAGTTCCTATTGGAATATCAATTACTTTTTGTATATAAGCCCTTCCTTCTCCTTCTATACTCTCTTCACTTTGTCCATTCCAAGAATAAGTTACTTTACTAATTTGTTTTTTATGTTTAACATTAATTGATATTGTATCATCACCATTATTATCGACTGTTATTACAGGTTTTTGAATTTCAATTTTATCTGTTTCTTTATTCTTTTTAACTAAAGCATATAGACCTGTCCCAGTTAAAACTATTCCAAAAACAAGCATACAAATAGCAAAAACTCTTAATATTTTTTTTATATCAACAGATCCGTTTATTTCCTTTTTTATTTTCTGTATATAATATTTGATTCATATACCCACCTCTTTTGTTTTACTACGGAAAATTATATCATAAGGTTTTTTTAATGTAAAGAAAAAGAAGGAAGATTTTAAAATCTTCCTTCTTTAAAATTTATATTTTATAATACAAATTTTTTAATTAGAACTATTCCTCCTGCTAATGTGATAAGTACTGCTCCACCTAATACAAAGTATATTGTATCTATTGTATATTCACCTAATTTAATTGATATCATAACAGGTGCATCATCTATATCGTCTTCTCCTGGTTTTTTATTATCTGGTGTTGAATCTCTATCTGGAACACCCTTATCATTATAATCTTCTGATATTTCTGCTGTATTTACTTTTACTCCCATGTTGTCTTTACCATTAATCCATGTTAATGTAACTTCAACTGTTGCGCTTTCACCTGGTTGTAATAATGTATTTTCTAATAATCTTGTAGATATTACATTATTTCCTTCATCTGTCCATCCTTTATTATCTTCTGCTACAAATTTTAATCCACTTGGAACATAATCTGTTATTTCTTTTGCATATCCAGCTATATCCCCTTCATTTGTTACTCTTATTTTATAAACAAATTTTACTACAACATTAGATAATTTTTTTCTGTCTAAATCTACTTTTACTATTTCTTCTGGGTCATCTTCTGCTTTATGTCCTGTATTTGTAACAGTTTCTTTTCCATTCTCTATAACAATTGCTTGTGTTACCCATTTTCTTAAAGCTAAGTCAAAGTATTGAACTTTAACATGTTCTACATCTTGATCATCTTCACCATCATTCCATTCATCTGGTATTGAATCAATATCATCAATTGGATTTCCATCTTCATCAGTATCATCTGAAATTTGTGCATGGTTTGTAATTATATAATCTGAAGATTTTGGATCTTTTACTTTAAATGCTATTTTTAAGTTCTTATAATCAGGATTTGTTTCACTTATTTTTGCATTACTATCAAATGCTTTTAATAAGTTCTTTCTTCCTGTTGTTTCTTCTTGTTCTTTTGATAAATAATCTGTTGTTACTTTTACTGCTTTAGAAACATCTGTTGTTTCTTTTCCATCTTTGTCTATCATTACCCATCTATATTCTTTGTTTGTTTTATCATCTGGTAAATACTCTAAATATTCTGGTATATCATCTGTTACTTTAGAAGCATATCCATCTAATTTTCCTTCATTATATACTCTAATTGTATATGTAACTGTATCACCTACAACTACTTCTAATGGAGTTTTTGGATGTTTATATGTTATTTTTCCATCTTTATATTCTACTTGTGGTATTCTTGATGTAACAGCTTTTCCACTTATATCTGTAATGAATTTTCTTAATGCTAAATCAAAATATTGTAATTTTATATTATCATAATCTTCATCATCTTCATATTTTACCCATTTTTTAGTATCTGAATCTCTATCTTTAGCTTCTTCTTTTCCATCACTATATGTTGATTTAGATATTTCAGCTTCATTTCTTATAATTTTATCATAAGTATCTGGAGCAGTAACCTTTAACATAATAGATATTTCTTTATATGATAATCCAGATCCTTTTCCATCATCATTTGCGCTGTCAAATGCTTTTAATAAGTTTCCATTTTCAGTTGTTTCTGTTTCTTTTGATAAATAAGTACTTTCAACAAATTCTATTTTTCCATCTTTATTTATATCACTATCTTTAAAAGTCCAATAATAATTTGAGTTAAATTCTATTGCCTTTTTATCTTCTTCTGATAAATCTTTAGCTTTATCAAAATTTAATTTTCCATCAGCATTTGTTACTATATCATTTGACCATACAAATTGTAATCCATATGGAATATCCTCTGTTATTTCAGAAGCATATCCATCTAAATCACCTTCATTATATATTCTAAATGTATATGTTACATAGTTTCCATGTCTTACTAATAATGGATCTTTACTTACTGTATATTCAGCTGTTGTTTCTTCTCCTGATTTTAATTTACTAGAATCTACACTTGTAATTGTTCTTCCTTTAGATTTATCTCCATTAATTGCTGTTATATATTTAACCAATTTTAAATCAAAAGTTTTTGGTAATAATATTAATTTTTCAAAGTCATCATCATCTTGTTTTCCTTTATAAAAATACTCTGAATCTGTTAAATCATCTTTATTTGCGTCATTTCCTTTGTATCCTTGTTCTTCTGTTAATAAACTATCTGCAGTTACATTTGGTACAGTTGCTGGTTCTGAATCTCTATCCGCTTTAGTTTGGTTTGTTATTATTAAATCATCAATTTTATTATATTCTTCACTTATCCAAGCAACATTTGTTAATATTTGTTGTTTTGAAGTTGCCTGTAAACTAACAGTACATTCAATTTCTATTGTATCTTTATCTAATTTTCCTGTTACATATGAACTTAATCCTTTTACTGTTTTTGTTTTGTCTAATTTAAATATAACTTTATTTGTTTTTTCATCATATGTTACTACATATGTATTACCTTTTGTTGATGTAACTACATCTCCTGTTTTTAAATTACTTTTTAATCCTGTTGGTAATTGATCTGTTACTTCTGTTGCATAACCATCTTTATCACCTTCATTATATACACTAATATTATATGTAACTATACTTCCAGTTTTAATTTGAACTGGATCTTTTTTATGTTTATAATCTGCTGTTTCTTTACCTTTATCTAATGTATTTTCTGTATCTATATTAGGTATTCTTGTACTTGTACTCTTTAATTCTATTCCATCTACTTTTGTTATATATTTTCTTAACGCTAAATCAAATTTTCCTTCTATAATCACTACAAATGGCATATCATATTCTTGATTTTCAATTTCAGGTACAACTATTGGTTGATCTATATTTGTTGTATTATCTACATATATTGTTGCTTTTTTTGTTTCATATTTTACATTAAATTTAATATTTATTTTATTTATTAATGTCTTTGGTAAAGATATATAAAACTCTTTTCCTATTAATTCAGAAATTGTTTGTTCATTTAATGTCTTTCCTGTGCTGTCTACAAAACTATAATCAGTAACATCATTTCCATTATTATCTGTTATATCTAATTTTATCTCATTTACTAAATCATTATCTTTATCTAATTTAATTGGTCCTGCAACATATCTATCACCTATTAATTGTGCTTTTAATGTACTAGCAGATTTTGTACTGATTGGTTTTCCTATTGTATTTGTATCATTTTTATAATTAGCTGCATTTTTCTCTGCTGAATCAATTAAGTAGTGATACAATATTACAGCTTGCTCAGCTCTATCATTTTCTGCTGATCCATAACTTCCTCTACCCATTGCTTTATATGTGTTTGCATTATCCTTTGTATATTCTAACCAATCTATATTATTTTGAGAATATTTATCATAATCTGTACCATTATTTGTAAAATGCCATAATGCTAATTGTTGTACAGCTACAATATCTTCTTCTGTTAATATATGTGAATATCCATCCTCTGTTAATGAACCATAATAAACATAACTAGAATAATCATATTCTCCATCAGATATGTAATAATATTTACCTTCATCAAGGTCACTATTAACATGGAAAACATCTTTATTTTCATTTATGTATTCTGAACTATATATTCCTGATTTACGAAGTAATGCTTCTATATCTTTACTTGTAGATTTTCCTTTTATATATAAATTATCAACTAAATATAATACTTTATAATAATTATCACTATTTGCTAGTTCTTTTACATATGTATGAGTACTATTAATCATTTTATCTTTTTCTCTCAAATCACATAATGAAGTATAATCTTTTCTTACAGCTTGATCTGATTGTCCACCAGCATTATAAAAACCAGCACCAGCTTTTAAACAATACATATTTGTTGTAGCAAAATCATAATAATCTGTTCCTGTAGCAGATTTATATGAAATTAAGTTCCAAATAGTCTTTCCGTTTCCACTAGAAACTGTTGGATCTAATATTGCATATCCATTGCTTGTTTCTGGTATTACTTTTGACAACCCTACATGCAATGTATCATTTGCAGCATTAGCAACATTTACGTTTGTAAAAAGTGTACTAATAATGACAACACCTATTAAAATTAAAAACATCTTTTTTAGTTTCATATCTAAACCTTCCTTTTTTTATATTTATACTATGTCTATAATAATTGTATAGTCTTAAAAAAAATAAGTCAATACCATAATTTGCTAGTATTCTGGCTTTGTAATATTTTGCTTCTAAATCCTTTACGGAAATAGATTTCACCAAAATTACTGTCCTACATTACAATTATATTACATTTTCGTTACAAAATCAAGGGTTTACGTAAAATTATGTGACTAAAATCTACTAATTTTCAATACGTCTATTTTTTTATTTATAAAACTTTCTATATACTAATTTTTTATTATATGTGTAAATCATTAAATATATTATAAACTTACATATATCAACACCAAATTCAAATCATATTTTTAATTTATTAGCATATATATATATTGGTGAATATAATATGAAATCAAAAAAAAGATATATTTTATTTTTCTGTATAATCGCTCTATTCCTTCTATCCCATACCGTTTTTGCAAATAACGAAAATACAGAAGAAGTAAATATCGATAATATACAAAAAGAATTAGTAGAAACTTCTTCTGATATATCTAAACTACCAACAATAAATTCTAGAGCAGCAATTATTATAGACAGAAAATCAAAGATTATTTTATATGGAAAAAACGAAAAGGAAAAAAGAAAAATGGCATCTACAACAAAAATTATGACAGCAACTATTGTACTAGAAAATTCTAATATAAATGACATAGTAGAAGTTTCTAAAAAATCAGCAGGAACAGGAGGATCAAGACTTGGATTAAAAACAGGAGATAAAATTAGTGTTCATGATCTTCTATATGGACTAATGTTATGTTCAGGAAATGATGCTGCTGTTGCATTAGCAGAACATGTAGGTGGTAGTATAGAAGGTTTTGCTGATTTAATGAATAAAAAAGCCCAAGAACTAAATTTAATAAACACACATTTCGTAACTCCTCATGGTTTAGATAATGATGATCATTATACCACAGCTTATGAACTTGCTATTCTTACTGATTATGCTTTAAAAAATAAAGTATTTGCCCAAATTGTTAATACAAAAAATTATACTGTAACTATAAACGGAAATTCTAAAAATTTATCAAATACAAATGAACTATTAGGAACTTTAAATGGTGTATATGGTGTAAAAACAGGATTTACAAATGGTGCCAATAGATGTTTAGTTACTGCTTGCAAAAGAAATGACTTAGACATTATATGCATAGTTTTAGGTGCAGATACAAAAAAATTCAGAACACAAGATAGTATAAAATTAATAGAATATACATTTAATAATTATCAACATATAAACATAAAAAAAATTATTGATTCAAAATTTGAAAACTGGAAGTTAAAAAACTTATCAAAATTCACTATAAAAAAAGGAATACCTAACAAAATAGAATTATCTCTTTCCAATATTGAAAATGAAATAATTCCAATTAGAAATAATGAAGTTAATGCAATAAATATAGAAATTAACTGTAATAAAGAACTAGAAGCACCAATAAAAGAAAATAAAAAAATTGGTGAATTAACAGTTAATATTAATAATAAAAAAGTAATAAATTTAGATATAATGAATACAATTAATATAAAGAAAAAAAATCCGTTAAACTATTTTAAATATATATCATTCAATTATATAGCCTATTTAGAAAATATATTTCAAAAACAGTTTATAAACACTTGACATTAATTAAGAATTTTGTTATTATAATAAAGCTAAATAATAACAATTGCGGGAATAGCTCAGTTGATAGAGCGCTGCCTTGCCAAGGCAGAGGTCGCGGGTTTGAGCCCCGTTTCCCGCTCCAAAGCATCAGTATATGATAACATTGTAGTAATTTTATACGGCGACATAGCCAAGTTGTTGAGGCTGTTTGAGCGAAGCGAATTACAGCGTCAGTATACGATAACATTGTAGTAATTTTATACGGCGACATAGCCAAGTGGCTAAGGCACGAGTCTGCAAAACTCTGATCCCCGGTTCGAATCCGGGTGTCGCCTCCATAAAAAAGAGAAAATATTGAAATATCAATATTTTCTCTTTTTTATACTTTTAATCTTCACAAATTTTTAAAATATTTTATATATAAAATATTTTAAATTAATTTAATTTTATTTAACTAATTTAAAGAAAGAATTTCCCCCATCAAACTTAACTTTCATTTTAGCAACAAAACCATTATATATAGCTTTATCATTTTCACTTAACACATCATTTATTTTTGCATCATATACAAACTCTTCGTTAATATTATTTATTATATGAATTTTAAAACTAATATTATAATTTATGTCATTCAAATTAATCTTTGCATTTTTTAAAACCTTCCCATCATAATAAACAACATTATCATTTTGAGTAGCACTATATTTAGCTAGATTTTTATTAACATAGCCTAAAGATAATGGGTTACTACAATCTGTATAAAAACTTGGATTTGAATAATTATTTTCTACATTTTCTTCATTCGTCCTTATAATATTAAAATCAATTCTCTCAGCATTATCTAACATTTTAAATTTCCCAAAGTCTAAAATATTTTTATAATTTATATTTTTTTCTCCTTTGTTAGAGTCACTCTCAATTTTAATATTATCTATATATAATTTACTTACTGTATTTTTTTCATTAATCTCTTTTATATAATTTTTGTTATTTATATATATTGCTAAATCAGTATATTGACAAATTTCTAAATCCTCTAAATTTTTATTTTCATTATTATTTATTCCTGCACTACTATACATCAATACCTTTTCTATAGTAAAAATTGAATTTTCGTTTTCCTCTGCAATTTTAGACACCTTTTTTGCAAAACTACTTCTTAAACAATTTTTGTATATAATACTAATTATAACTATAACCAAGATAATAAATATTAAAACTAAAACTTTAGGAAAATATTTATTTTTTAACAACTTATTAAACATTTTATCTCCCATTATAATTTATTATATAAATCTTCCATTTTTGAAAAAACTTTATTATACCATTCTTTATCACTTGCATATCTTGTATTTATTCCTGATAATGTTGGTCCATTATAATATGATCCTTTAGCTGTTTCTCCATCATAAATTTCTGTACCAGATTCATTAATATAAAATTTAACTAATGCTTTTGCAACTGTTTCTATACAGTCTTCATATGTATCAAATCCATAAGAATATCCATATGGGTCTCTATCATATGCACCATAACCAAATAAATTCTTTTTAGTCTGTGCAATTACAGAATTTCCCCATCCGCTTTCATGTATTCCCATTGCAGCAAGAAAAACTCCATTTATATTATATTTATTTTCTATATTGTAAAAAACTTCTGCATTTTCTTCAAAAATTTTATTTTTATCACTTGAATTATTTGATAAAACCTTTTTATAATCTTCCAAAGTTAAACCACTTGGTTTGTTTAATTCCATATTTATATCAAGTTTTTCCTTAATCCTAAAAATTCTGCAAGTTTCTGCTATCTCTGGATTTACAGTAGCTGATGTGAGAATGTCATTTTTTATAAAACCTTCATATTCGTTATATGAAACTTTTGCCCAATTCTTTCCTATATCTAACAATTTAACATCTAAATTTTGTGGAACTTCACATACATCTTCTGAATTTTCCTTTGTTTCTTTTTTCAACTTAGCTGGTGACAATACATACATCTTATCACCAATATGTACATTATATTTTTTTAAAAATTCAGATGTTCCAACCTGAACTATTTGTTTTGTTGGTTCTTGCAAAACAGTTCTACTTAAAATTTCTTCATCTTTAAAATTGTTATTTTCATATCTTTTAACTGCTGTAACTGTTTCTTTTCCATTTATCCCTGCTTGAGTAATAACTTGTTCATCTTTTGGTAATTTATCATTTTTTTCATAAATTATTTTATATTTAATTTCTCTATTTTCTGTAATTAACTCTTTAGATGTTAAAACACTTATATTATTTGAAATAACTTTTTCAACATTTATAGCATTACTATTTTCTTCATACTCTCCAACTACTTCTGTTTGCTCTTGTTCTATATTAGTTGCAAAAATATATCCTGTAAAAGCTGTCATAATAGAAAAAACAAGCACAATAATACAAGCTACACCAGTTGTTTTTGTAGCTAATTTATTAATTGTGCCTTTTATAACATTTTTGCTATTTTTATTTTCAATATACCTCTTCTCTTGAGCATTTCTAATATCTTGTAATTCTTTAAATACTTCTGGAAGAGTTCTATTGTCATTAGTTTTTTCTAACACTTTAATATACCTCTTACATATAATATTTTACAATTATATTATAATGCAACAATATAAATTTGTCTATTTCTTTTATATGTCTTTTTGATTACATATATATAACATAAGAAATGCATATTAATAGTATTTTTTAATAATTTTATAAAATTATTAAACTATTTTCCTATAAACATTTGAACATAAATTTTACCATATTTGCTTCCACTTATCACTCCAACACCTGTATAATTAAAACTTGAATTCAAAATATTAGCCTTATGCCCCTCTGAATTCATCCAAGCTTCTACTGCTTTGCTATTACTAGAGTTACCCGCTATATTTTCTCCTGCTGTTCTATATGAAACTTTAAAACTTTTTAACATATTAAAAGGTGAACCATATGTTGGTGAAGTATGAGAAAAATAATTATTATCTACCATATCTCTTGCCTTAATTCTTGCAACATTTTGAACCTCATCATCTATCTTTAGTTTAGAAAGACCTGCAGATGTTCTTTTTTGATTTATCAGATTAAACACTTCTAGTTCATCACTTGTCAAAGATGATGTTGTTTGGCTGTTATTTGACGAACTATTAGATGAACTACCATTATTATTAGAACTTTGTGAATATATTAATTTAATATATTTTTTACTTGCCATTCCAATATAATCTTTATCTGTTTGAATAACATACCAACTTCCTATTTGAGCAAAAACTCTTACATATTCATTTTTAGAAATTTGTGTAACTATTCCATAAGAAGTAGATGGACCGCTTCTTATATTTAATTTACTTGCTGTTACAACACCTGTTGTAGTACCAACTGTTTGATAATGTTGCATACCTTGAGAAACATTTATAAAGATAGCTAAAAAAGCTATGACACAACTTATAATTATTAGTAAAACTTTTTTATTTAAAAATTTCATAATAAAAAACCTCCAAAATATGTTTATTATTATTTTTAACATATTTTAGAGATTTATACTGAATTTATATATCATATAGATTTAATTTTCATTTAGTCACTAAATTAGACTCCTTGAGTAAGTTTCTATAATATTTAGCAATTAATTCATCTAATTCAACACTTAACTTATAAGTTATTTCATAATCATTGCCTAAAGCAATGCTTTCGTTTAATTTTTCTCTTAATTTACAAATTTCTTCATTTAGCATAAGGCATCTCTCCTTTTTTATTATCTTTTGTCTTAAGTATATTTATAAATTAACATATTTTTACAATTAAGTCAATTCATTTTGCCTTATTTTTCAACTTTTGTAAGACATTATTCTTGTTATTATTTTATTTTTCTACAAGGTTCGACACCTATATAAAAACTATGATAAAAAATACCTATTTTTTCTTATGTTCTTACGACAGAAATAACCATTTTTTCTTCATTAAATAAATTTTTTAAAATACTTTCTGTATATTGCTCATTTATTGTCTCAATTTCTTCTAAATAGTCAAAACTATTAATTCCTTTAAAATAATCAGCTAAAAACATTCTAGCAATATCTGCGACTTCATTGTATTCTTTTACATAATCGCCATATATCATTTTTTTAATTCTATCAAAATCCTCTTTGTTAATTCCATTTTCTTTAATGTTATTAATTTCTTGTTTAATCTTTTCATATACCAATTCAGGATTTTTAGATTGTCCAGAAATAACTATATGTGCATATCCTTTTGAAAATTCATAATCTAATGATGGAACACTATATATATTTCCATTATCATATAATTCTTTATATAAATTTGAACTTTTTCCTATAATCATATTTAACAAAATTTCCATTGCTATATGTTTTTTTACTTTTCCATTATCCTCTTTACTTGTATCTTTTATTCCTATTGTAAATAATGGTATACTAACTTCCATATTTTGTTCAATTTTTTCTTTTACAATACTTTCTGGCTCTTCTGGATATATTCTTTTAATCTCTCCATTTGCTTTATTATCTATTAATCTTTTTTTAATTTCTTCTAAAAGTTCCTCAGGATTAAAATCCCCACAAACTACTAATGCCATATTTGAAGGATTATAAAATGTATTATAACATTTATATAATATTTCTTTATCTATATGACTTATTGTTTCTATTGTTCCTGTTATATCTAATTTAACAGGATGATTATGATACATTGCTTCTAATGTATTTAAATATACTTTCCATTCTGGATAATCATCATACATCATTATTTCTTGTCCAATTATTCCTTTTTCTTTTTCTACATTTTCATCTGTAAAATAAGGATGTTGAACATAATCCATTAATTCATCTAATGCTTCATAAAAATTGTCTGTACATTCAAATAAATAAGCTGTATGGTCATTTGTAGTGTACGCATTCGCATTAACTCCTAATGCTGTTAAAGCATCTAGGCTATTTACACCATTTTCTTGTTCGAACAATTTATGTTCTAAGAAATGTGCCACACCTTTTGGAACTTCTGTTACATTATTCTCTCCTGGCACAATAAATTTATAATCATTAGATCCATAATTTGTACCCCAAATTACATATTTTTTTCTAACATCTTTTTTAGGTATTATCATAACTGTTAGTCCATTTTGTAATTTTTCTATATATAACTTTTCTTTAATTTTTAAATTTTCAATTACTTGCATTTTAACTCCTTTCTAATCCTTTAAGAAATAAATAGTATTTATATAAACACTATTTGCAATTTTAACTATATCATCTTTAGAAACTTTTTCAATTTTTTCCATATATTCATCTAATGAAATCTTTTTATCTGTTAATTCTTGACCAAAGAAATATACTATTTCTGTGTCTTGTTCATCTTTTATATTTTTTATTGTTGAAACTATATTTTTCTTAGCATTTTCTATGTCTTCATCTGTGAATTTTCCATCTTTCATATCTTGTAGTTGTTCTCTTATTATTTCTAATGCCTTTTCATAATTTTTTATTTCTATACCACAATTTATAAATATATTATTTTTATGTCTTAAATAACTTGAACTTGCCGTATAAGCTAAACTTGCTTTTTCTCTAACATTTTGAAACAATTTAGAACTTGCTGTTCCACCTAATATTGCATTATACACTAATGTATCATACTTAAGTTCATTATCATTTATATCAACATCTAAACCTAATATTAACTTTCCTTGTGTTACTTCTAATGATTCTGTAATTACATTTTCATCTTTTATTTCTTTCTTTTTCAATTCATTATTAATAAATTTAGCTTCTCTTGGTTCTAATTTTTTTATATTTTCATTTTGATTAATAATATTTTCTATATCTTCAGAACATTCTCCAGATACAAAAATATCAATTTTACACTCTGATTTTAATTTATTATAATACTCATATAAATTACTTGCATTTATATTATTTAAATCTTCGACATAACCAAATTTATATAAACCATATGGCTCATTTTTGTACATCTCTTCTATGCATCTATCTAAAGCATATCTAGCTTTGTTATCTACTTTTCCTTCTATTAATTGTTTTATAGTCTCTTTTTCTTGATTAACATATTCTTCTTTAAACTTACCATTTTCAACTAAAGGATTAAATACTATTTCTAATAATTTTTCAGCACCCTTTTTCAACATATTTTCATCTTTTTGTGGAATAAAAGAGTCATTTATTGTTTCTAAATAAAATTTAAGTATATGATTATCTCCTGTTTTATCCAAACCACAATCAAATCCAGCACCATACATATTTTCTAATTCTTTGCTTATTTCTTCTTGTGTTGGCATATTTTTACTTCCTCTTCTTAACACAGAAGATAAAACTGCATCATATGTTACATATTCTCTTGTTATTGGTGTTGTTAAAAATATTGCTAATAAATTAGTCTTAAATTTATTATTATTAATTATATGAAGCTTTACACCATCTTTAATATTTTTTGTAATATAACTCATATTTTCCCTCCTAATTTTATATATTTATATTATTTAATTTTCATTTTATATTATACTCTATTTTTTTAAGAAATCAAAAAAGTTGACATTAAATTTTATTTAACATCAACTTTAATATACTAAAATTTTCTTTTTCTTGCAGCCTCTGATTTTTTCTTTCTCTTTACACTAGGTTTTTCATAATGTTCTCTTTTACGAACTTCTTGTATAACTCCGTTACGAGCACATTGTCTTTTAAATCTTTTTAAAGCATCTTCTATATTTCCATTATTAACTTTTATCTCTGACATTAATATTCCCCTCCTTCCGGCGTTTAAAGCACTGTATGTGGAATTTTATTTAAGGTTTCTACTAACCTTTTATATTTTACGAATAACATTATACATTAAATTTTATTGTTTTGTCAATAGATATATAAAATTAAACCTCATATTCTACAACTTTATTGTCTTTTAATGATTTTTTTACATCTATAATTCTTTGATTTTTTGATCCTCTAAACTTTAGTGATAAACTTTTTTTATCTTCTTCAAATTTTCCATCTACAATAACATCAATATAAGATACTAATTCTTTTGTTTCATCCCATTTATTACACATTCCATTAATAACATCTCTATCAAATGTAAATCCTGTATAACACCATATATTTTTATCAGGGTATACTTCTTTTACCCTTTTTACTAATGGTAATATTCCTTTTTGGTTTTCATATTCTAATGGTTCTCCGCCTAAAAGCGAAAGACCTGATATATATGGATTGTCTAAATCTTTTATTATTTCTTCTATTGTTTCTTCTGTAAATTCTTTACCATAGTTAAAATTCCATGCATCTTCATTAAAACATCCTTTACAATGATGATTGCATCCACTAACAAATAATGATACTCTTACTCCTAACCCATTTGCTACATCCGCTACTTTTATATCCGCATAATTCATATATATAACACTCTTTCTTATTTCTATTTTGTTAGTTGTATTATATATTTTCTAAATTTATTTTTCAATAGAAAAAACCAACAAATATAAATACTTTTAATATTTGTTGGTTAAATTTTATTTTACATCTGAAATACTCTTATAAAATTATTATACATCCAATTATGTGTAAATGGTAAGAACCATAATAACAATCCTAATCCTATCATTATAAGAACCGTTAATCCTAAAGCAATCCAGTCGCTTTTTTTTATGTTTTTTATACTTTTTACAGCATTAATTATAACCTTAATTACTCCTGGTAATAATTCAAAAACACCTCTATACTTTGTATTTTTAGTTTCTTCTTTGTTTTTATCCTCTTCTATTGGTGGTGTATTTGTTTTAACTTTTGTTTTGATAATATAGTCTACTGAATTAGTTATTTGACTATCATATTGGTCTCTTAAAAGATCATCTGATAATATTTTATATGCAATATTAATTTCTTTTAATTTCTCTTCTGCAATTTCTTTTTTTTCTCCATTATAACGATCAGGATGATATTTTTTAGCCAATACTTTGTATGCCTTTTCAATTACCTCTTTAGACGCTTTTGGACTTACTTCTAGTATATCATAATAATTTTTCATATTTACTCCTGTATTTTACATTATTTATCCTTCAAAAATTTTTGCAAATTCTTCTCCAGTTATTTTTTCTTTTTCTAATAATACTCCTGCAACACTATGAAGTTTATCTATATTTTCAGTTAATATTGTTTTGGCTCTATCATATGCTTTATCTATTATAGATTTTATTTCTTCATCTATAATTCCAGCAGTTTCTTCAGAATAATTTTTAGATTGAGCAAAATCTCTTCCTAAAAATACTTCTTCTTGACCAGATCCAAACATAATAGATCCTATTCTCTCACTCATACCATATTTTGTAACCATATCTCTCGCAATTTTTGATGCTCTTTCAATATCATTGCTTGCACCTGTTGAAATATCATTTAAAATAAGTGCTTCTGCAACTCTTCCTCCAAGTAAAGATACAATTGTTTCTTCCATTTCTGTTTTTGACATAAATGATTTATCTTCTGTTGGTTTATACATTGTGTATCCACCAGCCATACCTCTTGGAACTATTGATATTTCATGAACAGCATCTTGTGTTGCTAAAAATTTACTTACAACTGCATGACCTGCTTCATGATATGCAACTAATTTATTTTCTTTTTCACTTCTTACTCTTGTTTTCTTTTCAGGTCCCATAGTTACTTTAACCATAGCATCTTCAATTTCTTTCATACCTATTTCATTTAAGTTTCTTCTTGCTGCAAGTAATGCTGCTTCATTTAATACATTCTCTAAATCAGCTCCAGAAAATCCTGATGTATTTTTAGCAATTATTTTCAAGTCAACGTCATCAGCTAATCTTTTCTTTCTACTGTGTACTTCTAGTATTTGTTCTCTTGCTTTTACATCTGGTGCTCCTACTACTATTTGTCTATCAAATCTACCTGGTCTTAATAAAGCTTTATCTAATACATCTGGTCTATTTGTAGCTGCTAATACTATAACACCTTCATTTTCAGAGAATCCATCCATCTCAACTAATAATTGATTTAATGTTTGTTCTCTTTCATCATGTCCTCCTCCAAGTCCAGCACCTCTTTGACGACCAACAGCATCAATTTCATCTATAAATATAATACATGGAGCATTCTTTTTAGCTTGTTCAAATAAATCTCTAACTCTTGATGCACCAACACCAACAAACATTTCAACAAAATCAGAACCACTTATAATAAAGAATGGCACTCCTGCTTCTCCAGCAACAGCTTTTGCTAATAATGTTTTACCAGTACCTGGTTGACCAACAAGTAAAACTCCTTTTGGAATTCTTGCTCCCATATCTGTAAATTTCTTTGGATTTTTCAAAAATTCTACAATTTCTTGTAATTCTTCTTTTTCTTCATCTACACCTGCTACATCTTCAAAAGTAATTTTATTTTTATCTGCTGATGTCATCATTCTTGCTTTACTTTTTCCAAAAGATATAGTTTTGTTTCCACCTTGATTGTTTCCACTCATCATAAAGAACCAGAATATAAAGAATATTATTAATAGTCCGAATGGTGTAAGTAAACTTAATATTGTAATAAATATTGATTCTGATTTTTCACTTAATGAAAAACTTCCATTTTTCAAGTATTCTTGTGAATATGTCATAAAACTTTCTACATCAGGTATATTAACCTCTTTTTTTATCTTCTCAGACTTTAATTGTACATTTGCTGTTTTACCATCAGCCTCAATCTCAATTTTTTCTACATTTCCTGTTTCAATATTTGTAATTAATTCAGAATATATCATTTTAGAACTACTATTTTCTAATATTGAAGATAATAGCACTACAAATATAACTCCTATTATTAACCACATTGCTAATGTTTTTATTCCTTTTTTCAAAATCATTTCCTCCTTTAATGTTTCAGTTAATCATCTGATTATTTTTATATGGTCAAAGTTTGTCACATTCACCATACCTGCTTAAGATTTACCAGAAATATAACATATAAAAATTTTATTTACAATAGTTTTTTTATGTCTTTTTTGTTACAATTTCAATCACATTTTTTCCTACTACGGAAGGCAGTTTTACGGACTTTGAAAAAATTTAAAATTTTAAAAATTTATACTTTTTCATTAATTAATGTAAAAAAAATCTTTTTATCTTTAATTAAAATTTTTATATTTTTATTTGGCATTAGAAATTTATTTCCTATGTTGCTATTACATAATTTTATAATATCATCTACATGTATTTTTTCAATTCCTGTGCTATTCCCTAAGATTTGGGACATTGCAAAAAAAACTATTCTTTTTTGTATAACTTTATTTAAGGTATTAAATTCTTTTAAATCTAAAACTATCTCATTACTATTTTTATTAATAATAATTTTATTTAATTCTTCCCTGGTTATTTCATCCAAAAAAGCTTCATCTTCTGTAACAACTTGTGATAATCTATCTATAGCATCAATTATATTTGGATTAAATTCATCTTTTATATATGGAATAATTATATTTCTTATTTTATTTCTTGTATATGTATTTTCAAAGTTTGTTTTATCTATTCTGGGATTTAAAGAATTATATTCACAATATTCTTCAATTTCATTCCTTTCCATTTCAAGAATAGGCCTTATATATTTATTATTTCTTATTGGTTCGATTCCTTTTAAACCTGTTAGACCAGCACCACGTAATAAATTCATTATTATTGTTTCTGTTTTATCATTTTTATTATGTGCAATTGCAATTTTTTGAGAATTTGTATGTTCTAATATTTCATCAAAAAACTCATATCTTAATATTCTTCCAGCTTCTTCTGTTCCCACTTTATTATTATTAGCATATTTTTGTACATCTATTCTTTTTGCGTAACATTCTATATTATTTTTTTTGCAATAATCTAAAACATATTGTTCATCATCAATTGCTTCTTCTCTAATCATATGATTAACATGAGCCACAACTAACTCACAATCTAATTTCTTATTTTCTTTAAGTTTTCTTAATGTATCAAGCATAAAAATAGAATCAGGTCCTCCTGAAACTCCAAGAACAACTTTTTCTCCTGATTTAATTAATTGATATTCATTTATAAATTTTAAAATTCGTTCTAATATTATATTATTTATTTCAAAATCTTTTCTACTTTTCATGAACTTCTCCTTAAATCTATAAGGCATCAATTAATTATGATGCCTTATTATAACACTTTATATATACACAATTTGTCGAAATTCAAAATTGTATATTAATTTTTTTTATTTTAATCATCAAATCTTTTTTCTAGATTAACAAATTTAGTATAATTTCCAAGCCATAGTAATTCAACAGTTCCTGTTGAGCCTCCCCTGTGTTTAGCAATAATAACTTCTGCAATATCCTTTTTTTCGCTTTCTTGATTATAATAATCATCTCTATATAAAAACATTACTATATCAGCATCTTGCTCTATAGCTCCAGACTCACGAAGATCAGAAAGCATTGGTCTATGATCTGGTCTTTGTTCTACAGCTCTTGATAATTGTGAAAGTGCAATTACTGGAACTCCAATTTCTTTGGCTAACATTTTTAATGATCTACTTATTTCAGAAATTTCCTGTTCACGACTTCCACCTCTTTTATTTGTTCCTTGAACTAATTGCAAATAATCTATTACAACTAATCCAATATTTTTCTCTAATTTTAGTTTTCTACATTTTGCTCTAATTTCCATTACTGATATTCCCGGAGTATCATCAATATAAATTTCCGCTTCTGAAAGTGGTCCTATACTACCAGCAAGTTTTTCCCAGTCTTCTTCATCTAATTTACCAGTTCTTACTTTATTACTATCTACCATTGCTTCACTACAAAGAATTCTGTTTACCATTTGTTCTTTTGACATTTCCAAGCTAAACACTACAACTGGTACATCGGCTTTCAATGCTGCATTAGCAGCTATATTTAATGCAAATGCTGATTTTCCCATTGCAGGTCTTGCAGCAATTAAAACTAAGTCTGATGGATGTAACCCAGCAGTCTTGTAATCAAGTTCTGTAAAGCCTGTTGGAACACCTGTAATATGTTGTTTTCTGTTATATAACTCTTCTAGTTGAGTAAAACTATCTACTAAAACATCTTTTATTGCAGTATATCCTTTTTGACTTTTATCTTGCATTATATCAAAAATTTTCTTTTCTGCACTATCCATAATATGATCTACTTCTTCTGTAGGATCATATCCTAATTCTATAATTTCATTAGCTGTTTTTATTAAATTTCTTAAAACTGCCTTTTCTTCTACAATCTTTATATATTTTTCTACGTTTGCTGTAGTTGGCACTTTATCTGGAAGACTTGCTATGTACTCTAATCCACCAACTTGTTCAAATTTACCAAGTGAAGATAATTCATCTTTTACTGTAATTATATCAATTGGTTCTGCTCTATTATACAAATTTAGAATCGACTCATATATAATTTTATTATCATCTCTATAAAAACTATCAACTTTTAATTTTTCAATAGCAGAAATAACAGCATCTTTATCTGTAAGCATACTTCCTAAAACTGCTTGTTCTGCTTCTAGATCATGTGGTGGTATTTTTCCTAAATCCATTTTATCCTCCTATAGTTTCTACTTTTAGAGTTCCAACTACTCCTTCATACAATTTAATATTTACATCTTTTGTTCCTAATGTTTTAATTGTTTCTTTTAATTCAATTTTTTTCTTATCAATTTTTATTTTATATTTTTCAGCTAAATTTTCAGCTATTTCCTTAGCAGACACACCACCAAAAACTTTTCCATTTTCTCCTACTTTAACATTTATTCTTAAAGTTATTTTAGATAATTTATCTGCTATTTTTTCTGCTTCTTCTTTTTGCACATCTTTTTTAAACTGTGTAGCTTCTTTCTTTGATTTTAATTTTGACATATTTTCTGCATTTGCTTCTACTGCTAAATTTTTAGGAAATAAGAAGTTTCTTGCATATCCATCAGATGCATTTATTACTTGATCTTTTTTTCCTACTCCTTTAATATCTGCCTTTAAGATTACCTTCATATTTACCTCCTAAATTTTATTAATTTGATAATTCTTCAAAATATTCATTTATACGTATAATAAGTTCTTGTTTAACTTCTTCAATTGTCATATTTTCAACTTGAGCACCAGCAACGGTTATATGTCCGCCTCCACCCAATTTTTCTAGTATAACTTGAACATTTATATCACCTATTGAACGTCCACTAATACATACTTTTTCTCCAAGATTTCCTATAACAAATGATGCTGTTATATCACTAATTGTTAATAGTTCATCTGCAGCTTTTGCACAAATTAAACTTGTATCTTTATCTTGTGTGTTATAAACTGATATTGCTATTGTGTCATTTGTTATTTCTGCATTTTTAACAATTTCTGATATTTTATTATAATCTTCTAATCCGCTTTGGAACCATTTTTTTACTCTTATTATATCAACACCACATTTACGCAAATATGCTGCTGCTTCAAATGTTCTAACACCTGTTTTAAAAGTAAAGTTTTTAGTATCCATCATTATACCTGCATATAAACCTTCGGCTTCTAAAGTTTTTAATTCTATCTTTGTTTCTGTGTATTGTAATAATTCAGTTACAAGTTCTGCTGCAGAAGATGCATATACTTCTTGGAATGTTAAAATACTTTGCTCTATATAATCTGCACTTCTTCTATGATGATCTATTATTACAATTTTGTTTGTCTTATTTAATAATTCTGGCTCTTCAACATAATTAATTTTGTGTGTATCTACAACTAAAAGTAATGTATCTGGTGTTATTTTATTTAATGCTGTTGAACTATCTATTAATATTTTCTTATATTCTTCCTCTTTATCTAAGCTTTCAATAAAATTCTTTAATGTAGCTCCTTGTGTATCTGTAACTATTAAAGCTTCCTTGTTTAAGCTTTTTACTAACCTATATAGACCTAAACTTGACCCTAAACAATCTATATCTGGGTTTGTATGTCCCATTATCATAACTTGACTAGATTCTGTTATTAATTCCTCTAATGCATGAGCAACAGTTCTTGCTTTTACTTTAGTTCTTTTTTCAACTTCTTCTACTCTTCCTCCAAAGAAGTGATATTTTCCATTTTCTCTTATTGCTGCTTGATCTCCACCTCTACCTAATACTATATCCATAGTAGCTAATGCAGATTTATATATTTCTTTTTCTGTTTCTCCTTCGTTAGAAATAGCCATACTTAATGTTAATTGAACTTTTTCTTTTATTGTTAATTCTTTTACTGTGTCTAAAATACTAAATTTGTTTTCTTGTATTTGCCCTAGATATTTTTGTTCAAATATATATACAAATGTATCTCTATCTGATTTTACAACAATTCCATTTGTTTCATTTACCCATTCATATATATTTTTTTCTATTTCGGCCATAATTTGAGTTTTATCATCACTATCAATCATTTGCATAATTTCTTCATAATTATCTACTCTTATTATACCTACACAAGTTTTAGAATCTCTAAAATCTTCTTGTAATTTTACATATTTAGTCTCATCAATAAAATAAAATACCATCATATGTTCTTTTATTTTTCTTTTTGATTTTGTAAATTGACCTATAATTTTGTAATCTTTTTTTCCTATTTTTACTTGTACTAATATTGATTTGTCTTTATTTTCTTTTTTTATTTCTTCTTTTACATCTAATATTAAATCATTTATATAATTATTAATATCTACATTTGCAAATTCAGATATAAACTTACTACTTCTCCATACAACATTTCCATCTGTTTCTACAATAATAAGTGGAAAAGGTGAATTTATTAAACTACTTTTAGCAGCAGAGTCTACTGTTAATGTTAAATCTTGCAATTGTTCTGATATTTCACTTTTTCTTTTATTATTTGCAAAATATGTATATCCAATAATTAATGTATATATTATTATTGAAGGCACTATAAATACAGGTTTTATAGTACATATCATTACTAATAAAACCAATATTATTATTAGATATATTTTAGTTCTAGATACAAGACTATCTAGTATCTTTATATTTTTATTTGCCATAAATTTCTCCTTACATTTTATCTATTATATTTTACTTCTAAATACTGCATTTGTCAAGGAAAACGAAGTATAGATAGTATTCTTATATATATAAATATAACAGTAAATTAGGCAAATTTTCCTATAATATAAAAAATACTGAGAAAAATTTCTCAGTATTTTTATATATTCATATTATTCAGAAACTGTACTAGTTGCTGTAGAATCTACATCTGCAACTTTGTCAAGTTCTTCTTCTGTACTAATATGTGTATTTTGATATCTTTGCATTCCTGTTCCTGCTGGTATTAATTTACCGATAATAACATTTTCTTTTAATCCAAGTAAATTATCTTCTTTACCTTTAACAGCAGCTTCTGTTAATACTCTTGTTGTTTCTTGGAATGATGCAGCTGATAAGAAACTGTCTGTTGCAAGAGATGCTTTTGTTATACCAAGTAGTACTCTCTTGCCTGTTGCTGGTTTTTTACCTTCTGCTTCTGCTTCTTTGTTTTTATCTTCAAATTCATACATATCAACAAGTGATCCAGGGAACATATCTGTATCTCCATTATCGTCAACTCTTACTTTCTTAAGCATTTGTCTACCAATAACTTCAATATGTTTATCATTTATATCAACACCTTGGTTTCTATAAACTTTTTGAACCTCAGCAATTAAGTAATTATATACTCCTTCTGGACCTTTTATTGCTAAGATTTCACCCGGATTTATAGAACCTTCGATTAATGCATCTCCAGCTTCAACCATATCTCCATCTTTAACCTTAATTTTAGCTCCAAATGGTATTGTATATGTTTTAGCATCATCTTTAGATTTAACAACAATTTCTTTTTTGTTTTTAGTTTCTTTTATTGATACTTTACCATCTATTTCTGTTATAATTGCAAGTCCCTTTGGTTTTCTAGCTTCAAATAACTCTTCAACCCTTGGAAGACCTTGTGTAATATCGGCAGCACCAGCACCACCAGCGTGTTTTGTGTTCATTGTAAGCTGTGTACCAGGCTCACCAATTGATTGAGCAGCAACAATACCTATTGCTTCACCAATTGAAACTTTATCTCTTCTTGCCAAACTCATACCATAACATTTTTGACATACACCATGTTTTGATCTACATCCAAGAACTGAACGAACTTTAACTCTTTCAATTCCTGCTTTTACTATTCTTTCTGCAATATCATCTGTTATTAAAGTTTCTGTATCTGCAATAACTTCTTTAGTATTAGGATCAATGATATCTTCTAATGGATATCTTCCTAATAATCTTTCTTGCATTCCTTCAATAATTTGATTTCCATCTTTAATATCAAATACTTCTATACCATCATGTGTTCCACAATCTGCTTCTCTTACTATTATATCTTGAGAAACATCAACAAGTCTTCTTGTTAAATATCCAGAGTCAGCTGTTCTTAAAGCTGTATCTGCAAGACCTTTTCTAGCTTGGTGAGAAGATATAAAGTATTCCAAAGCATCTAATCCTTCTAGGAATGATGATTTAATTGGAATTTCTATTGCTTTACCTGTAGTTCCAGCCATAAGTCCTCTCATACCAGCAATTTGTCTTAATTGGCTTATATTACCACGGGCTCCAGATTTAGCCATCATATAAATTGGGTTTAAGTCATCAAAGTTTTTCTTCATTTCGTCTCCAACTTCATCTGTAGCTTTTTCCCATATCTTAATTACAGATTCATATCTTTCTTTATCTGTAATTAAACCTCTTCTATATTGTTTTCTAACAACATCTATTTTCTTATCTGTTTCTGCTAATATATCTTTTTTAGCTTCTGGTACTTTAACGTCAGCAACAGAAACTGTAATAGCTCCTTTTGTTGAATATTTGTAACCAGTAGATTTTATATAATCTAGTAATTCTGCAGTATCAGATAATCCATGTGTATTTATTGATTTTGCAATTATTGGTCCTAAAGCTTTTTTATCAACTGTAAAATCAATTTCTAATTTAAATTCATTTTCTGGTTTTGTTCTATCTACAAATCCTAAATCTTGTGGAATTTGTTCATTAAATATAAGTCTTCCTACTGTTGTTTCTATTGTTTGAGTTTTTACTTTATCTCCAACTTGTTTACTCATTCTTATTTTAACTTTAGCATGTAAACCAACAACACCATTTTCATAAGCCATAACAGCTTCATCTTTATCTTTAAAGTATTTTCCTTCACCTAATTCTCCTGGAACTTCCATTGTTATGTAGTAACATCCAAGTAACATATCTTGTGATGGAATTGTAACTGGTTTACCATCTTGAGGTTTTAATAAGTTGTTTGTTGAAAGCATTAAATATCTTGATTCTGCTTGAGCCTCTGGTGATAATGGAAGATGCACTGCCATTTGGTCACCATCGAAGTCAGCATTGAATGCTGTACAAACTAATGGGTGAAGTTTTATAGCTCTACCCTCTACTAAAACTGGTTCAAAAGCTTGAATACCTAATCTATGTAGTGTAGGAGCACGGTTTAATAATACAGGATGATCTTTTATAACTTCCTCTAATATTTCCCATACTTCTGGTCTTAATCTTTCTACCATTCTTTTAGCATTTTTAATATTGTGTGCTATATGTCTTCCAACTAATTCTCTCATTACAAATGGTTTAAATAATTCAACAGCCATTTCTTTTGGAAGACCACATTGATATATTTTAAGTTCTGGTCCAACAACTATAACAGAACGTCCTGAATAGTCAACCCTTTTTCCTAATAAGTTTTGACGGAATCTACCTTGTTTTCCTTTAAGCATATCTGATAATGATTTTAATGGTCTATTTCCAGCACCTGTAACAGGTCTTCCACGTCTACCATTATCAATTAATGCATCTACTGATTCTTGTAACATTCTCTTTTCATTTCTCACAATGATTTCAGGTGCTCCAAGTTCAAGTAATCTTTTTAATCTGTTATTTCTGTTTATTACTCTTCTATATAAATCATTTAAATCTGATGTTGCAAATCTACCACCATCTAATTGAACCATAGGTCTTAAGTCTGGTGGAATAACAGGTACAACATTCATTATCATATTTTCTGGTCTATTTCCAGATAATCTAAATGATTCTACTGTATCTAATCTTTTAACTAATTTAACTCTTTTTTGTTCACTAGCTCCAGCTATTTCTTTTTTTATTTTTTCTGATAATTTATCAAGATCTATTTCTGCTAATAATTTTCTTAAAGCTTCTGCTCCCATTTCTGCTTTAAAAGATTTTTTACCATATTTTTCTTCTGCTTCATGATATTCTTTTTCGTTTAATATTTGGCATTTTTCAAGTCCAGATGTTCCTTTGTCTGTAACTATATATGATGCAAAATATACTACTTTTTCTAGGTTTCTTGGTGAAATATCTAACATTAAAGCAATTCTACTTGGTATTCCTTTAAAATACCAAATGTGAGCAACTGGTGCAGCAAGTTCTATATGTCCCATTCTTTCTCTTCTTACTTTTGATTTTGTAACTTCAACACCACATCTATCACAAACTATACCTTTATATCTAACTCTTTTATATTTACCACAATGACATTCCCAGTCTTTTGTTGGTCCAAATATTCTTTCGCAGAAAAGTCCATCTTTTTCTGGTTTTAAAGTTCTATAATTTATAGTCTCTGGTTTTTTTACTTCTCCTTTTGACCATTCTCTTATTTGTTCATCTGACGCAATTCCAATTTTTATTTTATCAAATATTTCTGATTCATCCACGAATTTTGCCCCTTTCCATATTTTAAATTCGGGTAATCTTAGAACAATCTTAAAACTTAACACCGCTCGAACAATTCCCTCCTGTAGTTTTAAGATTTTCTAAGATTTATTTAATTATTATTCTTCAATATCATCTTGGTCATTATCTAAATTATCTATAGCCAAGTCATTATTAAAAATTTCTTCATCTTCGTCGTCATCTAAATCTCCGAATAACTCTTCGTCATCTTCCATTAGATCTTCATCTGATGATTCTTCAATGTAATTATTATCAATTTCGTCATCTACTATAACATTTTCTTGTTCTAGTAATTCTTTATCTCTTTCTAAGTTAAAATCAATTCCTTCATCAATATCTTCTTTAAGTTCTAATTCTCTATTATCATGTGAATATAATTTTATATCTAATCCCAAAGATTGAAGTTCTTTTACTAAAACTTTAAAGCTTTCTGGAACTCCTGGTTCTGGAACATTTTCACCTTTAACAATTGCTTCATATGTTTTAACACGTCCTACAACGTCATCTGATTTAACCGTTAATATTTCTTGTAATGTATAAGCTGCTCCATATGCCTCCAATGCCCAAACTTCCATCTCTCCAAAACGTTGTCCACCAAATTGAGCTTTACCTCCAAGTGGTTGTTGTGTAACTAAAGAGTATGGTCCAGTTGAACGAGCATGTATTTTATCATCAACTAAGTGGTGAAGTTTAAGCATATACATAACTCCAACTGTAATTGGCTTATCAAAAGGTTCACCTGTTCTACCATCATAAAGAGTAGTTTTACCATCTTCTGATAATCCAGATTGTTTAAGTAATTCTTCTATGTCTTCTTCTGTTGCACCATCAAATACTGGTGTAGATACTTTCCATCCTAATTCTCTTGCAGCAGCTCCTAAATGAACTTCCAAAACTTGACCTAAGTTCATACGAGAAGGAACACCAAGTGGGTTAAGTAAGATATCTACTGGTGTACCATCTGGCATAAATGGCATATCTTCAACTGGTAATATTCTTGAAATAACACCTTTATTTCCATGACGTCCAGCCATTTTATCTCCAACAGATATTTTTCTTTTTGTTGCTATATAACATCTTATAACTTGATTTACTCCAGGTCCTAATTCTTCAGAATTTTCTCTAGTAAAGATTTTAACATCAACAATTGTTCCAGCTTCTCCATGTGGTACTCTTAATGATGTATCTCTTACTTCTCTAGCTTTTTCTCCAAATATAGCACGAAGTAATCTTTCTTCTGCTGTTAATTCTGTCTCTCCTTTTGGAGTAACTTTACCAACCAATATATCTCCTGGTCTTACTTCTGCACCAATTCTAATAATTCCGTTTTCATCTAAGTCTTTTAATGAATCATCACCAACATTTGGGATATCACGTGTAATTTCTTCTGCACCTAATTTAGTATCACGGCATTCGCAATCATATTCTTCTATATGTATAGATGTAAATACATCTTCTTTTACTAATCTTTCGCTAATTAATATAGCATCTTCGTAGTTATAACCTTCCCAAGTTGTGAAAGCTATTAATACGTTTTTACCAAGAGCCATTTCTCCATTTTGTGTAGCAGGTCCATCAGCAATTGCATCACCTTTTTTAACTTTTTCACCTTTTACAACAATTGGTTTTTGGTTAATACATGTACCACCATTTGTTCTCTTAAATTTACGAAGTTTGTGAACTACTGTTGATCCATTTTTGTATTTAACAGTTATGCTATCTCCTGTAACTTTTTCAATCACACCATCATCTTCTGCTAATACTAATATTCCTGAATCTTTAGCTGTTCTGTATTCTATACCTGTTCCAACTATAGGAGATTCTGTAATCATAAGTGGAACTGCTTGACGTTGCATGTTAGCACCCATAAGTGCTCTTTTTGCATCATCATGCTCTAAGAATGGTATCATAGCTGCAGCTACAGAAACTAATTGTTTTGGAGATACATCTATGTATTGAACCATATCTTTATCAACTTCTATAATTTCATTTTGATGTCTAACTCTTATTCTGTCATGTATAAATTCGCCTTTATCATTCATAGGTTCAGATGCTTGAGCAATAATGTAATTATCTTCTACATCTGCACTCATATATTCTACTATATCTGTTACTCTATGTGTTTCTGGATCAACTTTTCTATATGGTGTTTCTATAAATCCATATTCATTAATATTAGCAAATGAAGATAATGCTGATATTAATCCTATGTTTGGTCCTTCTGGAGATTCTATTGGACACAATCTACCATAATGAGTATAGTGAACATCACGAACCTCGAATCCAGCTCTTTCTCTTGATAATCCTCCAGGTCCTAATGCTGAAATTCTTCTTTTATGAGTTAATTCTGAAAGTGGGTTAGTTTGATCCATAAATTGTGATAATTGTGAACTTCCAAAGAATTCTCTTATTGAAGAAGTTATAGGTTTTGTATTAATTAATGTTTGTGGTGTTATTACATCTAAATCTTGTATTGTCATTCTTTCACGAACAACTCTTTCAAGTCTTGTTAAACCAATTCTAAATTGATTTTGTAATAATTCTCCAACACATCTTATTCTACGGTTTGCTAAATGGTCTATATCATCTGCTCCACCTAAACCATGTGATAAGTTTAATAAATAGTTAATAGAAGCAATTATATCTTCTGTTGTAATATGTTTTGGAACTAATTCATCATATCTTTCTTCTATAACTTTTACTAAATCTTTTTCGTCAGTAGTGTCTATTATACTTTTTAAAATTTCATAATTTACTAATTCTTTAAAATGTAATTTTGATAAGTCAACTGTTGGTAAAACATTATGAATGTTTACTGTACCATTACCAATTATTCTTATTTTTTTACCATCATGTTCATGATGTTTAATATCAACAACATTTATTCCTGCATCTTGAATTTTTTCAGCCATTTCCTCTGTTATTGTTTCACCAGCTTGTGCAAGTACTTCTCCAGTTTCTTTATCTAAAATATCATTAAATGCTATTTGTCCTTTAATTCTAGCAGATAAACTTAATTTTTGATTAAATTTGTATCTACCAACTTTTGCTAAATCGTATCTTCTATTATCAAAAAATAATCCATTAAATAAGTTTCTTGCTGCTTCTACTGTTGGAAGTTCTCCTGGTCTTAATTTTTTGTATATTTCAACTAATGCATCTTCACCAGTTTTAATTGGATCTTTTTGAATTGTTGCTTCTATCATTTCTTCATCGCCAAATAATTCTCTTATTTGATCATCTGAAGTAAGTCCAATTGCTCTTAATAATGATGTAACTGGTAATTTTCTTGTTCTATCAACACGTACATAGAATATATCGTTTCCATCTGTTTCGTATTCTATCCATGCACCTCTTAAAGGCATAACTGTTGATGTATAAATACTTTTTCCTGTTTTGTTATCAAATTGAATGTCATAATAACATCCTGGAGAACGAACTAATTGGCTTACAACAACTCTTTCTGCACCATTTATTATAAATGTTCCACTGTCTGTCATAAGTGGGAAATCACCTAAATAAATTTCTTGTTCTTTTATTTCACCTGTTTCACGGTTTATAAGTCTAACTTTTACATGTAATCTTGTTGAGTATGTTGCATCTCTTTCTTTAGCTTCTTCTAATGAATATTTTGTTTTTTCTTCCATGTAATAGTCAAAAAATTCAAGAACTAAGTTTCCAGAATAGTCAATTATAGGCGAAATATCTTTTAATACTTCTCCTAACCCTTCTTCAATAAACCAATTGTATGAATCTCTTTGAACTTTGATAAGATTTGGCATTTCAATATAATCGCCAACTTTTGCGAAATCTTTACGAGAAGCTTTCTCGTACTTAATCTCTTTGATCAAAATAAATCACCTCATAAAAAATATTAAGCAGATAATTTATAATATTTAAAAAAAGTCCTTCTCAGAATGCAACCATCCGTAAGACATTAAACTAGCCTGCTCTTTCAAGTTTAATATTCAAATTTCAAGTTTGCATCTAATTCCTCTTTTTTTAAAGAATTAACAAAATAGAAAAAGGCAATAAAAAGACTTGCTGGCACCTATGTTACCAACTTGCCTTCTAATGCTTATTAAATTTTTTTTGAAAATTTTATCTTTTTTATCTTAATCACCCTTGTTTAAAAATATGACTAAGTTTTAATTCACATAAATTACTATAAAATTATATCACGCCTTCCCTAGGCTTGTCAACGTTTTTAAAAACAAAAATTAAGAACTTTATAGTTTACACTATTAAAGTTCTTAATTTAAATTTTATTTATTTTTCTTTTCCTTATGTTTTATTAAAATTATTCCTCCTGCAATTATTACTAGTATTCCTAAAGATATACATACACAAACTATTTTATTAATATTTTCTGTCATTCCTGTTGGAGGTGTTATTACTACATCTTGTGATAATGTTCCTATTCCGCTACCTCCTTTAATTGAGTAAGTTCCTAATTGTTCTATGATTCTTCTTCCTCCTGTTTTTTCTGCTGTTATTAATTCTACTTTATTTCCAAATAGCATATCTTCATCTTCTGTATTTGATAATAATTTCTCTAGTTTTAATTCTGGTATTTCACATGTTTCTCCTGGCTCCAATACATTATTCAAAATATATTTTAATACTGTATTTATTTGTGTTTTCTTAATATCAGCATATATATAGTCATCTTCTATTTTTTCTGTATAATTATTTTTTATTGAATTTCCATTTAATAATTTCCAATTATTATCATTACTATTTACATATATCAATCCATTGTCTACATAATCTATTATCTCCTTAGGTGTTAATTTTACCACATTATCTTTTCCTTCATCACCATATGCATAATAGTTTTGTGTATAATAATCAACTTCACTTATACTTGTTATAGTCATTGTATAAATTGCTTCTAATGTTGAACCATGTATTAACTCACCATCTAATTCTATGCTTACTTTTCCATTAGAATTTCCATTTGGCATTAAATATTTAGCACCCTGAACTTTATACTTTCCATCTTCCCCTAATTGAACATCTGCTATAACTTGTCCTGTTGATAATTTTACTTTAGCTGATTTTATTTTTTTCTCAAATTTTAATGATTGTCTCGCTCTTTCCACTATACCAAAATCCATATTATTTAATTGATAATTTATTGGTTCATATTTATCATCATTTGTTAAAACATTAAGTTCAACAGATATTCCCAAAGCTGGTGTGCTTGCAGTCATACTAGGATTTTCGGCTTCTTTATTTTTGTTTTCTTTATTTAATGTACTATTTTCTGTTCCAGTATTATTCATTGACATATTTTTGTAATTACTATCTATATTTTGTCTTGTTTGCCAATCATCTACAGCTTCATTATATCTAGTAAATACTTTATTTATTTCTTCTGCTTTTTGAGGATTATCTAATTTATACCAATCTTTATTTTCTTCTTCTGACTTAAATGCTGTCTTCATTTTCGTTTTATTAGCTTCATCTTTAACTATTGTTGATTTATAATCAACAGCATTTATATTTATTTTCTTTCCTCCATCTTTATAATAAGATTCATTATTATATGTATATTTTATCTTATAATTTCCTGGTACAAATCCAGATATAGTGTATTCTCCTTGTTCATTACTAACTGTTTCTTTTATTCCTATATTATCAAAATTTACAGTCTCATATTTTTCGTTTGGATTTTCAACAATATTTTTTCCAATATTTGATTCTGCATATTCTAATTTTACTGTTACATTACTTATTGCTTTTTCATTATTACTATATATGCTATCTCCTAATCTTTCTTCTCCTGTTTTTAATTCTCCACTTGTTGAATCAAAGAATACTGTTCCTGTTAATTTTCTTTCTTTATCATCTTTTTGACTTATTGTAAATTCATTTGCTCTTCCTGTATCATCTTCATCTTTTGCTTCTGCCTTTGTTCTTACTGTTAAATCTACATCATCTGGTGCTGAATCTTTATCTATGCCTGCATATGGATTTTTTCCTTCTTTATCATAATATGATGAATATGCTGTTATTTCTACTACATTTTGTAATGTTGGTACATATTTTGTATTTGTATCTGCCATTTTAGCTACTTCACTATCTTTTACTTTATATGTCATATATATATCTTTACTCTCTCCTGGTGCTAAAACATTACTTAATTCAATATATGTATTTGTATATAATCCATTACTTGTTGTACTATTATATTTTGTCGCATTAGATCTTATATTTGCATTATCTATAGCATAATATCCCCCATATGCTTCTTCTAAAGATTCTCCTACATATTTTAATTCATAATTATTATCATAGTATACACCTAATTCTCTTGCTCTACTATATACTGTTGTTGATTGGTTTGTTACTGTTATTTTATATGTAATATATACTCTTAATTTATTTTTACTATCTATATTCTTGTTGTTTTCATTCCATGTTTGAACATCTGATGGATAAACTGTAAATTTAGATAATTCTCCATCATTTTTTACATAAGTAACTCCTATATTTACATCTTTATTAGTATTCTTTCCAGTTAAAACAGTTGTATATAAATTGTTATATCCATTAACTGTTGTTACTACATTTTGAATTTTATTTGTTACTGATAAATCTGGATCTTCTCTTCTTAGTAAAGCCATATTTATTCCTATTACTTCTGTTTGACTATCATTTAGATATCCATAACTACCTGAAGCTGATGTGATAGAATTAAAATTAAATGTCGCTGTTATTCCATTTTCTCCATTTTTCCAGTTTTCATTTCCAGGAAGTAATTCATTTACTGTTATTACTTTATTTTGTTCAGCACTATATCCTGCTGATTTGTTTGTTGCTGTTGCTGTTCCTTCTTTAATTTCATAGTTTAGTTGTTTGCTTCTTTCTGCTTTTACTTCTTGACTATTATACACATCACCCTTTGTTTTATTTCTATCTCTATTTCCTGTTACTGTTTGATATTTTAAATTTAATTGTCTTCTCTTTTGTGCATCTTCTGTTGCTTTTGATGTATTTTCATCTCTTTTTTCTATGTTTGGTACACATCCTTGGAAATCCATTCCATCATATGTAAATCTAACTCTATAGTATGGTAATTGCTCATCTTTATAATATATACCTACTAAATTAAATTTATATTTTCCATTATCATCTGTTCTTATTTCAGATTGATTTAATTTTATTTCATTACAAGCAACCATTTGTGTTTTTACTAAATCTCCTTCTATATGAGAAAAATCTGAAATTGTTGTACTTCTATTACCATTAACTAATTTATAAATTGTTCCAGTAATAGGATCTACCTCATATGTAGCAGTTGTTGTTATTACTTGTAACTTTCCAACAGCATATATATCTACCTTTACATTTTTTAATAATATAGAACTTTCATTATATCTTGTTTGTTCTTTATCATCTGAACTTATTGGCTTTTCATCTTTACCTGTTTTTGATGGTGTCCAAACTTTTCCACTTACAGGAATTACTGATGGATTATTTATATTATACACATTAAATTCTTTTGTAGTATCTCTTGTTATTATAATATCCGCAAAATTGTTTACAGTTCTACTATTTTCATTACCATTCTTATCTTTATCTGCCTTTTTTATTGTCATTTTAGATGTTATCTTATAATTTAATGTTTGACCTTCTAATTCAACTGCTTGATACTCTCCAATATCTAAATCTCCTATAGTATCAGCCTTATTTATTCCTCTCAATATTCCATTAGAATCAGTTGTAAATACTGTAGCTGCATTTTCACTATTTACATATGATATATTTCCATTACCATCTTGTTTTACCCATTTTTGAAATTCTTTAGGTACATATTTATTTGCATTTTCATCAAAAATATTTAATACTTTACTTTCTGTCATATAGTGTAATTTAAATTTCATATTAGAAATTGGTATATTTTTATGTACATCTTTTTTATACACCTTTAATCTTCCAGTATATTTTTTATTATATACTCTATATTTATTAGTATTATCAGAAATAACTTTTAATTCAATATTATTACTAGATTCTATTTTTACAGGCGAATTTGGATCCGGGTCTTGATATTCTGAATTATTTCCTTTTGATATTTCATATGCATAATAAGTTCCTATGTCCAAACCTTCTATATATGGTTTACCATTTGCTCCTATTAACCATCCATCTTTAATGGCATAATTCTTAACATCAGGAGGATTTCCATAATTTCCTGTCTTAAATATTGTTCCTCCATCATCTTTTATAGATTTTGCTGTATCTCTTCTTTGATATGAAATTGTTCCATTTGATTCCTGTTTAACAAGATATTCCACTCCATAATATTTATAAACTAATTTAAAGCTTATTCCATTTAATCCTTTAGCAGTATTATTTTTATCAACTTTTAATATCCACAAATTACCTACTTTTTTATTGTTTATCAAATATGTAGTATTATTTCCATTTACATTTGCAAAATTTATAGTTGTTCCTGATGATGCACCTGTTCTTAAATTTGCTGCCACATTTGCATTTGGAGTCTTAAAGTCTTGATCATTTATACTTATTTCATATATTTCATAATTTCCTTTAACTAAATCATTAATCATACAACTTCCGTTTACTGTTGTAAATACTCCTGCATTATTTCTATCATATACCATTGATTGATTAGTAACCCATAATTTAGTTTCTTTTTCTCTAAGTTTAAATTTAACAGTCGCTCCAGTTAATTTTTGTCCTGTTTTATTATCTACTTTAATTACATTTAAACTACCTCTGTCAAGGTTATACCTAACACTAAAATTTCCAGGTATATCCACACTTCCACCACTTGTTCTAATAAGTCTTTGAGTATATGGAGGATTATAATTATATGTTGTATCTCCGGTCTTTTACCGTGCTACTTTGTGGACTAGATTGTAATAATTCTATTGTACCATAATATAATCTCATATTATTAATAATTGTACCACTTATAACAATTTCCTTTGCCCCAGAATTTACTGGCAACAAAAGATAAAAGTTACTATTTGATGGAATTGAATTTATTATATTTAAATTACTATTAGCATACCTAACATTGTTTATAGTTACACCATTTACATTTTTTACATTTAAGCTCCCAATTGTTCCTGTAAAATTCCAATTAAACGGTCCTGCAACCAAATAAGATGTTCCATTTATATTTTTTAATTTTGTAACTACTGTTCCATTTGTAGTTGGTGATGTACTTGAAAAAACTCCACCTAATTGTTTCCATTTAGCTAAATTTGCAGCATAATTTTGTGCACCTGCTATAACATCATTTGCCCAATCGCTATCAGTACCAAAACTTTGACTTGTAGAATGTGCCCAACCTCTAGCATATGGAGTTAAGCTTATAAAAGGCGTAAATTTTCTGTACACAGCCATTTGATATTTACTATAATGACCATAAAAATTCCCATAATAATAAGTTCTATTAATATAACTATTAGCAATTATATAAGCCATTTGGGCTATACTACTATTATTTCCACCATTTATTCCATTCACTGTATTAGCATCGTTTAATTTTTGAGCAATAGACAAATCATTTCTACGCAAGTTTGAACCAATATTCAATGTTGCCTGTACATAATAATTAAATTTAGTATCTATTGATGATGTTATATCTATTTCTTCATATCCACTTTGATGGGTAGATAAATTTTCTGTATAATATCCATGATTCTTTCCAGCCTTATCTAATGATACATGTTTACTGTAACTATCACATTTAGGTCCATAGCCTACATATCTTTTTGTGTCACTTATATAAGTTGTATTCCCCTCACCAGTATACTGGTATCTTGACTTTTTACCATTACATGATGTTGATGTTCTTGACCTTACCCATTCTGTCTCAAATTTAGGAGACAATCTCTTTCCAATTGTAAATGAATAGCTATTATCTAAGTATCCACCATATTGAACGCAAAATAATCTATTTGAACTATTTTTAAGGTCACTATAATTAAATAACACTGCTTTTGATAAAGTAGGAATCAATAATAAAATAAACATAAAAATCAATATAAACATTTTTTTATTTATAAATTTATTCATCATTTTCTCCCTTCTTTATAACCTTCTTGTTTTTTAATAATATAATTAATATTATTAAATTAATAAAAATAATTATTAAACTAATATTAAATATTATCTTACCTGTAGCTACAGTTATTATTAAATCAGCACTACCCATATCATCTTCATCATTTAATTTATTTCCTGGTGTAGAATTTGAATCTTCAAATCCAAACTCATTATATATATCATATATCTCTGCCTTATTATTTATAATTTCTGCATTTTCTGAATTTACAACTTTCGTTAAAATTAAAGTAATAATTTTACTTTCACCAGGTTTAATTTTCTCATTTGCCAAACTTACATTATACAAATTATTATCTTTTAAATACCAATCTGTATTTAACTCTGAACTAAATTTCATTCCATTTGGTAAATAATCAACTATATTTTTTACATAACCATCTACTTCACCATTATTTGTAACTTTAATTTGATATTCAACTACCATATTTGTATTTTTCATATATTTAGCTCTTAATTCAACTTTTGCTGTTATTTTATTATTAATATTATATGTCTTTGTTCCACCAGCATTTTTAACCATAACTTTACTTATTGTTTTTTCCAAAGAAAAGTTAAAATCCTTCTTTTCCACTAATCCTAAATCGATATTAGCAATACTTTCAGCATTTATAGAAATAATATTTGTATTTGCTAATTCCTTTTCTTCTCCATTAATATTCAATTTATTTAGAACTGCATCAGAATTTTTAATTTCACTAACTCCTTCTGCTTGATATTTTGTTACTATGTATTTTTGATTATCAAATTCGAATATTACTAAATATTTTCCTTTATTTATTTTTTCTAATTTATAAAATCCTTGTTCATCTGTGGTATCTTCGATATTTTCGCCATCAGAATTTTTTATTAATTCATTATTTTGTGAATTTATTAAATATACTTTTACTCCACTTAAGTTTTCTTCATTAGTTTGTCTCTCACCATCTGCATTTTTATCAATCCATACATTTCCTACAATTGAATATGTTCGTTTTTCATTATTATTTTGATTATTGTCTTTATTATTATCATTATTGTTGTCATTGTTACCGTTATTATTATCATCTTTCTTTTCGTCATTATTATCTTTATTATCTTGATTATTATCCTCATCTTTTTTTGATAATGCCTCTACATAATGAATTACTTCCTCTGTCTCTTCTGTATATCCAACTCCATATAATACAGTTGCTATACTACTAATTTTAAATGTTTCATCCTTCTGCGTACCATTTTGTACAACTGCATTTATTATATATTCTTTTGTCTCACCACTTTTTAATGATATATTATATTTTGTAAAATTACCATTTTCTCCTTTTTCAATAACATTACCATTTTCTTTTATTGAATTTATTTCTAAAAATGGAGATAATTTTTGATATAATTGAATTCCTTCCATATCAGAAGAGCCATTATTTTCTAATTTTATTTTATAAGAAATGTTATCATTATCTTTTACGTATTTATTAGCATTTTCTGAGCTCATTGATATAGTTACTTTCTCTTTTAAAATTTTATACTTTAACTGATTTGATCTATAAGTATTAGAATTTGAAACAGCTTTAGCAGATATTCTTAAATATTCATTATTTTCTTTTGTAGCAATAATTTGCATTTGAATACTATACACCTGTAGTTTTTCAATTTTATTCACAATAATTTTATTACCATTTATACTTAAATCATTGCTATCCACTTCATTTCCATTTTCATCCACTATTTTAGGGTTACATATTTGTATTTCTAGCCCTTTATCATTTATTATATTTATCTCAATATTTTCTTTCGTTTCTTCTGTTATATTAGCTATATACAAAGTTAAATTAACAGAAGAATTTAACGTCAAGGATAAATTTTCTTTTTTCTCGCCTGTATCATTACCGTCTGCATCTATTTCCCCATTTTGAGATAAATCTAAAATCAAACCTGCTTCTCCTGTTTTTAAAAAGACTTTATTACAATTTACTATATTTTCATTATACATAATATTAGACAAAAGTTCTATGTTAGTATTAATTTTTACTTCTTGAGATACTTGAATATTTTCCTCGATTTCATTACTACTATTAACATCTACTTTATCAATTATAATATCTTCTCCATCTGTAATAATATCTGTTCCTTCATAACTGCCTTCTATAGGAATGCTTCCATAAGGATATATTATTTGATTCTTAATTTTTACATTTTTAGCATCTTCTGTTCCTGTATTTTCAACTTTAACTTTATAAGTAATTGTTTCTCCTGCCATAACAGTATCACCATCTTTAAGTTCTTCTCCTCCTACAAAAGCTGTTAAAGTTGCTTTTAATTCTGGTCCATTACCTGTTGTTACTCCTAATGTTGTTGCTTCTACTTCATTTGTTTGTTTTGTTAAATCATTTGTATATGTTACACTATATCCTTCATATGCTTTTTGGTTATATCCTAAATTTGCTGGTATTTCTATACCATATGATGCAATTGCCTTTACCCCTTGTTCCATTTCTGGTATTTCTATTAAATAACTCTTTACACTTTTACTATCTTCTATTGTTTCTTTCCAGCCATTTGCTTCTGTTTTTTCTTCTGTTGCATTTTCTACTGTACTATAATATACTTTCGCATTTACTCCCTTTATATTAATTTCTTTTGTTACTTGTGCATTTATTGTATTTTCTTTTCCTGCTGTTGGAAAACTTCCTACTATTTTTATATCTTTTGTTTTTCCTCCATTATTATTTATTATTTCTATATCAACATTTTTTTCTTTCTCTGTTTCAGACACTCCTATTAATTCTGTTTTTGTTTTTTCTTTTCCTATTGATGTTTGTCCTTCCATAGTGTTAGAAACTATCATTCCTGTTGGTGCTATTATTTCTATGTCTTTTTCAATTGGATTATTTTCATACGTTATTGCATTTTCATTACTTATTGTCATTCTTACTTTTTCTGTACTACTTGCTATTTTTTTATTTAATGTAACATTTGCATTTATTATTACTGTTGCTCCTTCTGATACTTCACTTTCTATGTATCCTGTTTGCTCTCCTTCTAATGTTACTTCTATTACTTTTCTTCCTTCATTTTCTGTTAATTGCGCATTTTTTATTTTTAATTCTTCTTCATACAATAAATTTATTGAATTTACTTTTACACTTTCTACTTCTTTTGGTAATTCTATCTTTATTGTTGGATTTTTATATAAGTCATATTTTTCTTTATTTGTTTCTAATGTTGCTTTTATTTCTATTCCTTTATTCTCTGTTACTGTTGTTATACTTTTTTTGTTTATTTCCATTTTTGCTTTTGTTGTTGTCTCTTTTAATTCTATTTCATTTTTATATGTTGCTTTATTATTTACTAATACTACTTCTTCTTTTATTTTATTTAATCCTTGTATTTCTTCTTTTGTATATTCCTCTCCTTTTATTGCTTTTGTATGTTCTATTTCTATTGTCCCTGTCTTCTCTGGTTTGCTTGTCTTTATTTTTATTCCTTTTACTCCTGTTTCATATTTTATCTCTATCTTTCCTTCTGCATTTTCTTCTGTCCCTGTTGTTATTTTTCCTATATTCCTTCCATTTTGATCTTCTATTTCTATTATTCCTTCTTGTCCTAATATTTCTTCCATTTTTTCTTTATCTATTTTTGTTGTTTTATATTCTACATTTGCTGTTAATTCTGTTTTTCCGTTTTCATATGTTGCTTGTTTTTCTACTACTTCTATTCCTTCTACTAATTCTGCATAATTTACATTTATTTCTTCTTTTGTTTTTATTTCTCTTTCTTCTTTTGAATATATTTTTCCTTTGTATATTTTCTTTTCTTCATTCCTTGTCTCTACTTCTATTGTTCCATCTTTATCTTCTTCTATTTTTACTTGTCCTTCTGCTTTCTTCTCTGTCTCTCCTCTGTTATATAATTTTATTCCTTCTTCTACTTTTATTTCTTTATTTGTTACTTCTGCTTTTTCTGGTAATATGTATGTTACTACTATTACATCTTCTGCCTCTTTATTCCAGCTTATTTTTCCCTCTTCTTCTTTGTTTTCTATTTTTACTCTTACTTTCTTCTCTTCTTTTACATATTCCCAATTATCTTCTGTAAATTCTTCTGCTCCTTTTCCATTTGTTGCTTTTGTTCCTATTGTTATTACTTTTACTTCTTCTGTTCCTTCTGGCACTCCCATTTCTACTTTTGTTTCTTTTACTGGGTATTTATTTCCTTCTAATTTACTTTTTACTTTTACTTGAATTATTCTTTTATTTGTTCCGTCTATGTTATAAATTTTATTTGTTATTAATTCTGCTTTTATTTCTGCTCCTTCATTTTTTTCATATGGATCTTCTAAAATTAATTGTACTGTTTTCGTTGCATCTATTTCTATCTTCTTTGCATTACTGTTTGTATATGTTCCTGTTAATTTTATTTTACTTTCCTTGTTTAATAAGCTTGCATCTATTACTTCTCCTTTTTTTGCTTCTATTCCTAATTCTAATTCTGCTGTCTCTCCTGCTATAATTTGATTTAGTACTATCTTATTTCCATCTATTTTATTTATTTTTTCGTTCTTCTTTATATTTTTCAATGAGAAATTGTTATCTAAAAATTCTATATTACCATTAAAATATCCATTGTTTTCTACTGCAACTGACAAATATAGTTTTATATTTTCTTCATTTATCTTTTCTTCTTTGACATTCACATTCTGATTATCAGTAGTTTTGAAATATGCCATAAATTTTACATTTTCACTATTTGTTGTATCATCTATTACTCCTATAGCATAACTTACTACTGTTGATCCAAGATAAATAAAATTTAGTGATATTAAAACCATTATTAATATTATTGCTATAACTTTCTCTAAAAATTTTTTTAACATAGCTAATTCCCCCATTTATACATATATAATTATATTTTATATTATATATATAGGGAGTTTCAACCTACTCAAAAGTTAGAAAAGCTTTTATTACAATTGACACTCTAAAAAGCTTTACGGAAGGTCATTTTATAAGATTTTAAGCCGTTTTTTTACATTTTTATAACATTTTTGTAACATTAAAAATTTATAACTTTACAAAGTAATTTTCTTATGCTAATATATTGTTGTTTTAAAAATATTATTTAAGGAGAATAAAAGATGATAGCTAATTTACCACTATTTGTAAAATATATTATTACAGGAATAATTGGTATGGTACCAATTATTGAATTAAGAGGAGCTATTCCTATTGGAGTATTTACATTTCATTTAAATTATATCGAATCATTTTTGTGCAGTTTTATTGGAAATATCATTCCTGTATATTTTATAGTAAAATTTATAAGACCTTTATTCGACTTTTTTGGAAAATGGAAACCATTTAAAATAATAATTGATTGGGCGTCAGAAAAAGCAACAAAACATATTGAACAAGATGAAAGATTACAAAATTATGCAGCTTTGGGATTATTTTTATTTGTTGCTATCCCACTTCCAGGAACAGGTGCATGGGTAGGTTCTTTAATTGCAAACTTTTTAAACGTACCACCAAAAAAAGCAATTCCTCCTATTATATTAGGAGTTCTTACAGCTGGAATTATCGTACTTACTTTAACCGCTATTGCTAATGGTGGAATTCAATATTTATTACAAAGAGGTTAATATTTAAAAGAAGAAGGTTTTATTTAAAAACCTTCTTCTTTTTCTTCTATGTTTTCACTTTGTTTTACTCTATTCTTATATTCTATATAATCATTTAAAAGTATTTTTATTACAGCAATTATAGGTACTCCTAAAAACATTCCTAACACTCCAAAGTAAGCTCCACCCAATGTTACTGCAAATATAACAAGTAATGGACTTATTTTTAATGAATCTCCTACAATTTTTGGATTAATAATATTAGCATCAATTTGTTGTAATATTGTTACAACAATCACCATCCAAATTGCTTGTGATAATCCCCCTGTTATTAATGTAATTAATGTTGCAATAATTACTGCAATTATCGCTCCAAAATATGGAATCATATTAAATAATCCTATCATAAATCCAAGTAATGGGGCATATTTTATTCCCATAATCCACATTGCAACACTTGTTAATATTCCCACAACAATTGCATCTAAAAATTGACTTGCTAAAAATTTAAAAAATATAGAATTTGTTTGTTCAAAATATCTCCCTAAATTATCATATGTTTTCTTTTCAAACATGACTCCTGCAAGTTTTTTTAGAAAAGATAATATTTCTTTTCTTTCTAACAAAATATATACTGATACTATAAATGCCACAAACACATCAAATATTATAGATGCAAAATTTATAGCTCCTTTTGCATATTCTGTTATTTTTGTTATATTTATATATTGTTTTATATCTATTCCTTGTGCATTTGATATTAAATCTTTTATAACGTCACTTTTTAATATAGAATCTTCTGACATATTTTGATATCTTTCTATTGCTATTTTTACATATCCCTGAAAATTATTTGATAATTCAACTATACTATCAAATACTACTGGTAAAATAACTCTTATTAATATAATTAATAATAAAATTGTTATTAAATATACTGTAAATACACTTAATTTTCTATAATGTTTTGACATTACTTTAAATCTAGATTTTTCATAAAATTTTTCCATCTTTTTAGTTGGCAAATATAATAAATATGCAATTAATATACCAGCTAAAAATGGAGCTAATACATTAAATAAATTTTCAAACCATAATGTTATATCATTAAAATTATCTAGTGTTTTGTATACACTAATTACTGCAACTGCAAATAAAAACCAAAATATCCATTTAGTCCAATGTTTTTTTACTTCGTTCATATTATCCTCCTATACTTCTATTTCTAATTCTACTGGGCAATGATCACTTCCAAATACATCTGGAAAAATATTTGCCTCTTTTATTTTGTTTTCAATACTTTTAGATACTATAAAATAATCAATTCTCCACCCTACATTTTTTTCTCTTGCTCTTCCCATATATGACCACCAACTATAAGCATTTTCTTTGTCTGGGTACAAAAATCTAAATGTATCTGTAAATCCAGAATTTAAAAGAACTGTCATTTTATTTCTTTCTTCATCTGTAAAACCTGCATTTCTTCTGTTTGCTTTTGGATTTTTTAAATCTATTTCTTCATGTGCTACATTTAGGTCTCCACACATTATTACAGGTTTTTTAGTATTTAACTTTAATAAATATTGTTTTATTTCATCTTCCCATATCATTCTATATTCTAATCTCTCTAATTCTCTTTTTGAATTTGGAGTATATATATTTACTAGATAAAATTTGTCAAATTCTAGTGTTATAACACGCCCTTCTTTGTCATGTTCCTCTATTCCAATTCCATATGATACATTAATAGGTTCAATTTTCGTAAAAATAGCTGTTCCAGAATAACCTTTTTTTTCTGCACTATTCCAATAGCTTTTATATCCATCAAATTCTAATTCAATTTGCTCTTTTTGACATTTTGTTTCTTGGATACAAAACATATCAGCATCTATTTCTTTAAAAAATTCTTTAAATCCTTTGTTAATACATGCTCTTATTCCATTAACATTCCATGAAATTAATTTCATAACTTGTCCTCTCTTTTATTTAATTTTACATAGAGCATTATAACACATAAACACAAAAATGCCAATAAGAGTTTATTCTTATTGGCATTTTAATTAATCGACTACTTCTACAGGTAAATATTTTACTCCCCATGCTAAGGCTGCAGCATGTGAATTCATATATACATCTATTTTATTACCTTTTACAGCTCCTCCTCTGTCTTCTACTACATAAGTTTTTCCATTAATATTTAATTTTGTTCCAAACTTAAATTGTGAAGATGCTGCAACTGTACGACCAGCTGTTGCTTTTGTTCCTGATGCTGTACGTCCTGTTCTTTTACCACAACATTTTGAACAAGAACAATATGCTGTTACTTTAAAATATTTTGTACCAGAACTTGATGTTCTATCCACTGATAAAGATCTTGATGTTACATTTTTCTTAACTTGAACTATTTTATCAATAGGTTCTTTTGTTATTTCTTCTGATAATACTGTTTTTTCTATTTCTATATTATTTTGATATTTAATTTTATATGTTACTAATTTAATTCCATCTTGCCCTTCTCTTAAAACTCTATTTGATGTATCTTCTGATCCCTCAGATACATCTTTTGTTATTGTTTCAAATGGAATTGCAACTTCTTCAGTTACTATTTTTTCTGTTATTGGTGCATAATTTTTAAGTATTTCGTCTAATGATGTTTGTATACCACCTTCTGTAACTTTCGCTATTTGAATTTCTTTTTCTGATTTATTTGATATTTTTATTCTTTTACTTTCTGTTATTTCTGAATTTAACCCTGGTGTTACTTTTTCATCTTCTGACAATATAATATTATTGTCTCTTAAAATTTCAGAAACTTTAGTTTTTGATGTTAATACTGTCATTTCGTATCCATCAGCTAAAGTTATTGTTACATTGTCTATTTGTGTTGTAACAGCCATAACACCTATACCTGATAAAAATATAAGTATTAAACTTACACAAATGATTTTCACTATTGAGTTAGAAGCTTTTTCTTCTCTTTTCATAAAAATCCTCCTTTAAACAACAAGTTAATTATACATTAATTTGCTATTTTTGTCAAATTTGGCACTTTATGGATACTTGTTTGGTAACTCTTGCCAATACTATATTATATTCAGCTTGTACAAAAAAATTACTAATAACTAAAAAAATTTTTTATTTATTTTTTAATTATATATTAAATAATTTACATGCATTTATATAAGTAGCTTTAGCCATCTCTTCTTCGCTTATTCCTTTAACATTTGCAAGTTTTGCAATTACATATTTTAAATTTCTAGAATCATTGCGAGTTCCTCTTAATGGTTCTGGAGCAAGATATGGAGAATCTGTTTCAACTAAAATTTTGTCAATTGGGACCATTTCTATTATCTCATTTGCATTTTTAGAATTTTTAAAAGTTGAAGTTCCGCCAAAGGCAATATAATATCCTGCTTGCAAACCTTGTTTTACAAGTTCCCTATTAAAAGGACAACAATGTAATACACCATTTTTATTTACTTTATAATTTCTTATTATTTCTATAGTATCATCTATTGCATCTCTTGTATGTATTGATATAGGTAAATTTAATTCATTTGCAATATTTATTTGTTCTATAAATGCTTTTTTCTGTAATTCAATATTATCTTTATTCCAATGATAATCTAATCCTATCTCTCCAATTCCTACAACTTTTTTATTTATTTTAGCCATTTCTTTAATTTTGACTAATTGTTTCCACAATTCTTGCTCTGTTTGTGGAATTTCACTAGGATGTATACTGCATGTTGCATATATAAAATCATATTTTTCAGATAACTTAATTGAATTCTCTGATGTTTTTATATCACAACCTATATTTATACATTTAGTAATACCTTCTTCATATATTGACTTTATTACTTCTTCTCTATCTTCATTAAATTTTTCATCATCATAATGTGAATGTGAATCAAAAATTTCCATATAACATCACCTAATTATTATAAATCAATACAACACTTGCTACTGCATATTCTTTGCAATGTGAAATGCTTATATCTATACTTTCTATATTATAATTTTCACTATTTATCAAATTAATTTTAGGCCTACCATTTTCGTCATCTATTATTTCTATATCTTTCCAATCTACACTATATTTGTTATCAACGAACTCAGATATTGCCTTAAATACCGCTTCTTTTGCAGAAAATCTTGCAGCATAATGTTGATATTTTTGTTTTCCTTTACTTTCACAATATTCTATTTCTTCTTGTGTAAATATTCTATTTATAAATTTATCTTTTAAATTTTCTATACTTTCTTTAATTCTATATATTTCTATTATATCTACACCTGTTTTTATTTTCATATTTTTTCTCCTACAATAATAGCCAGATTTACTCTGGCTATTAATTAAATTTCACAATAATAATTCATATTAGCATCTTGGCCTAAATGCCATTTACCAATAAAGTTTATAATTATATTATTATCCAAATTATAAGTTGGTTCTATAACAACTTTACCATTTATATCTATGCTTCCCCATTTTCCATCTTTCTTAACTGCTGCATATCCATATTCGTTTTGTTCTGTTGCATCATCATAAATATAATCAACTATAACTTCATTTTTTGAATTAACAAATCCATATTTTCCATCTTTTTTACTTAAAAATAATGTATTTGATAAAACATCTTTATTTGTTTTTTCTTCAAATTTGAAATTATAATATTTATATTCATCACCAATTTTTAATTTCATATATCCTTTATCTGTGTCTATTTCTGATAAAATTCCTGTTAATTTAGTATTAAATTGATTATCTAATATGTTTGTATTATAATTTTCATCTTCTGCTAAATAAATATCTGCAACATTATTATATGTTATATTTGTATATTTAAATTCAACTTTTTCGTTTTTATCTGTGTCTACTATTCCATATTTTCCATCTTTTTTAGCTATAAATATGTTGTCTTTTGCTTCTTTTATATTTTCATATTCTGCAGGTACTATAACTTCTGCATCAACATTCATTACACCATATTTGCTATCTTTAACAAATATTACTCCTTTTTTATAAGAATATTGTAATATTTGTTCTATTTTATCAAATCCATCTTCTAAAACGACATTACCTTCGTCATTTATTAATTTTTCATTTTTGCCTTCTTTTATAACAAATAATTTTTCACCATATATAGCTTCTATTCCATCATATTTATTTTCTAAAACTTGTTTTTGATTATAATCTATAACTCCATATTTATTGTTTTCATCAATTACTATGTATCCTTTTTTATAATCTTTATCTATATTTTTTATTTTTTTATAATTTGCATCTATAATATTTTTTCCATCTGAATTAATTAATCCAACTTTATTATCTTTTTCTATTAATATACTGTTTTCTACCCCTTTTAAAGTTGATATATTATCATATTCCGTATTTAATATTTCTTTTCCATTAAAATCAATTAATCCATATTTTCCATCTTTTTGCACTTTTAGTACATTTTTTTCATACCAAATATTATTGCTTTCATCATAATTATCTAAAACTTCTATTTGTGAATATTGAGTAAATATCTCTTCATTTTTACTATTTAATGCTTTTGTTTTATATTCACCTGTCTCATCATTTATATCATATGTACATAAAAATACATCCTTTTTATTATTTGGTATTACTATCATTTCTTTATATGAGGGACTAATAACTTCTTTTCCAAGATTATCAATTACTCCCCATTTGTTATCTTTATATATTGCAAAATATGTCGTACTACTTATTTTTCCTGTTTCTTTATCTTTAGTTAAGAAGCTTTTCATCATAAGAATAAACATTATAAATACTACTATTGCTATTATTACAGCAAATACTTTTTTATAATTTAGTTTTGGCTCTTTATCATATCTTCTTCCTCTACTCATAATTTTCCTCCATAAATTTAATACATATAATATATCATAAAATGATACAAAATTACAAGCCCCACAAAATTATTTTACAATACATTTATTTTAACAAACTTTACTATAAATTTTTAACTATATTTTTCTACAAAATATTGTTTTTTTTGCTATTGTGTAATAAAATAAAAGACATAATTTACTACTTAAGAAAAAAATAAATATAAATATATCACATTATGGAGAAAACTTTTTTGAGTTAACATACCAAAAAAGACAAAATAATCAAAAGATAAATATTAAAATGTTAGCTATAAAAAGTTAAGAGGTGGTAAGGATGTTTCAAAATTTACAAAATGATGGACAAGCAGAACAAAAAAAGGATGTTAATAAAAAAATAAATATATTTTCTAATGTATTTTCAAAGCAAAACATATTATTATATATTGTTACATTTATGGTTTCTAGTATAGGAGTTGGACAAGGTGTCTCTCCATTTGCTTTAAGTATAACAGCTGCAAGCTTTTCTTATGGAATTCCAGCATTACTTATTATTATATTATCTTTAATAGGTAGCATTTTAGGTTTTGGTGTGAATGGAGCTTTAAACTATATCTTAACATTATTAGTATTTATGTTTAGCTTTTTTATATTTAAGCCAAAATATAATGAACAAGATAGAAACGAAAAATTAAAACTTGGAAAAAACTTATTTATAGGAACTTTAGCAGTTGGACTTATAAGACTTTTAATTTCTGGTTTCACAATATATGATTTATTAGTAACTATAACTTTAGCAATTATGGCATTTGTTTTCTATAAGATATTTGTAAATTCAATTGTTACATTAATTGATTTTAGAGAAAAACGTGCATTTTCAATTGAAGAGGTTATTGGTGCAAGTTTATTACTTGCAATTGCATTTTCAGCATTAGGTAATTTTCAAATATTAGGATTTTCAATAAGAAATATTTTATGTATTTTTATTGTATTAGTATTAGGATGGAAAAATGGTATATTAATAGGTACAACTTCTGGTGTTACAATTGGTGTTACTTTGGGAATAATTGCAGAAGCAGAACCTGTTTTAGTTGCAGCTTTTGCAATTTCTGGAATGATTGCAGGAATATTAAACAAATTTGGTAAAATTGGTGTAATTTTAGGATTTATTATAGGTAATGGAATTTTAATGTATATTTCAAATGGTGGAACTACAGAATTAATATTATTAAAAGAAATATTAATAGCATCTCTTGGATTACTTGCAATTCCTAAATCTATAAAAATAGATATAGAAGAATTCGTTGGTGTAGGAAAATTTTTACCTTCTTTCCCTGGAAATGCTTTAAATCAAAGTAGTGATGTAGCCCAAAAATTAAATACAGTATCAGAAGCAATACAAGATATGGCACAAACTTACAACGAAGTTGCTGTAACTACTATTGATGAACAAGATACATTAGAAAAAAATAAACAAATATTTATTAGTGAATTATTAAATAGTCTTGATAATTTACAAGATAATATGTTATATGATGATATTTCCAAAGTTGATGGAAAAATTGTAAATGAATTATTTAATATATTAGTTAAAAATCAAGAAGTAACTAGAAAAGATTTATTAAAAGTATTTGCGGAAAATAATAGCTATATAATTGGTTTTGATGATGAACAAATAAGTAAATATTTAGAAGAAAATATTGAACAAGTTGTTAAAGCTTTTAACTATTCTTACAGAATTAGTAAAGTCAACTTTGTATGGACAAAAAAATTAGAAGAAAAAAATAAAAATATACAAGCACAACTAGATGGTGTATCAAAAGCAATAAATAACATTGTTACAGATATTCAAAAAGATATTAATGAAAATAATAAATTTCAAAAAGAAAAAGAACAGATTTTAGAATTATTAGAACAAAAAAATATTGCTATTGATAACCTCTCAATAAAACAACAAAAAAATAAAAGATATGTAATTGACATGTATTTTAAAACAAATGAAATTGAAGAACAAGACATTAAAAAGATTGAACATATACTTTCTACAATATTAAAAGAAAATATTATTCTAAACGAAAATAAACAAAATACAGACATATTAACATTTATGTCAGAAGATAAATTTGCATTAGGATTAGGAATAGCCAAAACCACTAAAGATAAATCCTCTGTATCAGGTGACAGTATATTACATTTAAGACTTAATGATGGAAAATATTTATTATTAATAAGTGATGGAATGGGGTCTGGACCAGAAGCAAGAAAAAGTAGTCAAATCGCAACAAAGATGTTGGAAAGATTACTTTCCTCTGGATTCAACAGAGATACTTCTATTGATTTAATAAATACAACAATATTAAATACAAACGAAGATATATTTGCTACATTAGATATTGCTATAGTTGACTTATATGCTGGAAATATAGAATTCATAAAAACAGGAGCATGTCCTTCTTATATTAAAAATAAGAAAAAAGTTCAAATAATAAAATCATTAGATTTACCTGCTGGTATTTTAAAACAAATAGACTCTACTGTTTACGACAGAGATATTGATAATAATGATATTCTTCTTATGTGTAGTGATGGTATTTTGGATTCTAATGTTGAATATAAAAATAAAGAACTTTGGGTTAAATATATCTTAGAAGACATAGAAACAGATAATACTCAAAAAATTGCAGATTTAATATTAAATGAAGCTATTGACAATAATTTTGGATTAGCAAAAGATGATATGAGTGTTATTGTTTGCAAATTTATTAAAAAATAAAAAAATTACATTTACAAGACATAAATTTATGTGTAATAATTTTCATATAATAGAAAATTATTAAAACTTTTCTATTACATAAAAATAAAGATTTGAGAATTTTCTCAAATCTTTATTTTATTTATATTATTTATTTTTACGTCTTACTATAAATGTAACAACTCCTGCACTTACTACTAAGAATATTGCTAAGGCAATTCCAGCTGTATAATAAATTGTATTATCTTGGTCTTCTCCAGTTGGTGGTGTAATTGTTACTTCTTCTGAAGATCCACCTATACCTTCTCCGCCAAATGAATATTTACCAATTTGTGTTTGTATTGATCTTCCTCCTGTTTTTGTTACTTGAATTATTTCTATATCATTATTGTATGTCATTTCTTCGTCTGTATTTGAAAGTAATTTTGTTAATTTTAAGTTTAATTCACTATTAGTTTCATTTGGTGCTAATGATGTATTTTCATTTGCCCAGTAATCAGATTCTACAATTACATTTATATTAGATTTTTTAATTTGATTTGTTTTAACATCTTCATATAATTTGTTGTCTACAATTTGTGTTCCAGAAACATTTAATCTTTCATCATTTCCTTCTACTTTTGTAGCATTTACTATATTCCATCTGTCATCATTATTTTGTTCTTTTACAAATGTTAAACTATTATCTGTATAATCTAATACTTTTGCTGGAGTTATTCTTACTATTTTACTTGCATCAATAATTCCATATTTATAGTAATTCTCGTCTGTATAATCTAGTTCACTAATATTTGTTGTTTTCATTGTGTAACCAATTTCTAATGTTGCTCCATGTATTAATTCGCTATCTAATTCTAAACTTACTTTACCTTTATTACCTGTTGCTCTTGGTAAAACTTTCATTCCTGATACTTTATCTTGAACTTTTCCATCTTTTATTACAGCATCCATCAATACTTGACCATTTGCCAATGTAAGTTTTATACTAGAAACTTCTTTTTCTATTTTCATTTCTTGTCTTGGTCTTTCTGTTATACCAAAATCCATATTTATCATATGATAATCTTGAGGAGTATATGTATTTCCATTTGATGTTGTATTTAACTCTACAGAAATTTGCATTAATGGTGTTGATGCAGTCATTAAGCTTGTATCATTTTGTGTATTATTACCACTATTATTTATATCTACAGTTTTATATCTATTATCTATAGTTTGTCTTGTATTATAATCATCAACTGCCTCATTATATCTTGTAAATGGTCCATCTCCGTCTTTTCTTGGATTGTCTAATTTGTACCAATCAGTATTTTTACCTTCTAATGCTGATTTTACTTTTGTTTTTCCATCTACATCATAAACAATTGCTGATTTATAATCTACTGGATTAATATATACTTTGTTTTGTCCATCTAAGTAATAAGTTTTATTATTGTAAGTATAAGTAATTTTGTATTCTCCAGGTATAAATCCAGATATAAAATATGTATTTCCATCTGTAATATGTTCTCCATTGTCAATTTCGTAAACAACCTTATTAGTATTATTTACTGTTGTTGTTGCTTTTCCTGTAACTTTATTTGTTGATTGACTATTTGAAGCTCCTACTAGTTTAATATCTAAATTATTAAATACCTTTTCTCCTTGGTCAAAAATACTATTTCCTTTTCTTTCTTTTCCTGTTTGTAATGAACCTTCTGTATTATCTAAGAATACGGCACCTGTTAATGTTCTTACACCATTTTGAGATATAGTAAACTCTCTAGCAATTCCTGTATCATCATCTACAGTATTTGTTTTTAATGTAGTATTCATATTTACATTTCCTGGTGCAGAATCTTTATCTACTCCTGCATAATATTTTGTTGCATCTTTATCATAATATGTTGAATATGCACTTATTTCTATTACATTCTTCATTGTTGGAACATAATTACTATCAGCTAACATTTTTCTCATTTCTTCGTCGCCAACTTTAAATGTCATGTATATATTTTTTGCATTGTCTTTGCTTATAACTCCATTTACTGGAATATAAACTCTCTTATATTCAGATGAATAATTTGAAGCTCTTGTTATTCCATATTGGCTATCACTATATTCTGTATAATTCTTTGCAGCTGCATAATTATTTTTATTTCCGTCTAAGCTGTCACCAATATATTGTAATTCATAATTACTATCATAATATATAGCCAATTCTTTAACTTTATTATATAAAGTTGTAGATTGATTTGTTATACTTACTTTATAAGTAATATATACTTGTAATTTATCAGATATTCCACTATCATCAGCCCATGTTTTAACATCTGATGGATATACAGTGAATTTTGATAATTTTTCTTCACTTGTAACATATGTAACTCCAACTTTCATATCTGAATTATTAGGGTCTAAGTTATTTCTAGTTAAAGTTGTTTTATACAAGTTATTATATCCGTTTATTGTAGTTACAACACTTTCTATTTGGTTTGTTACTGCTAAATCTGGGCTTTCTCTTGTTGTTAGCATTAAGTTTATTCCATTAACAACATTAGTTGTTTTATTATAATATTTTTCAAATGCTCCTGGATTATTACCACTTTGGCTACCTTTCTTAAAGTAATATGATGCTGTTATTGTATTAACATATCCCTTATTTGCCTTTACTCTTTTATCTTGAGTATTTATACTATACCCTAATGATAAGTTATTAACTCTACTTTGAGCATGTTCTCCTTCATTACTTCCATTTGAAACAGTATATGTTAATTCTGTTTTATTTCCATTAGTACTTGTTGCTATACCATTTGTTGTATTATTATCTCCTCTTCCAGAAATTGTAGCATATTTATTATCTAAATTTGTTCTTTGAGTTGTATTTTCTAAGGCTTTTGACCCATTCATTATATTATTATAATTTGGATTGTTACTTCCCTTAAAATCAATTCCATCATAATTAAATTTAACATTATAAGTATTTAATTCTAATTCTGGATAACTTACCATTGTATCTAAAGAATATTCTCCATTTTTATCTGTGTAAGTTGATGTTGTTAAATTATATGTTTGTATAGTTTTTCCATTACAATCTTTTAATACATATACTGTTGGAACTTGTTGTTCACTATTTATTGATTTTATTCTAACAGAAGACAAGTTACCATTAGTATCAAATGTCTCTTCTAATTCTCCATTTCTGTATAATGTAGCTTTTATACCTTCTACTAAAAGGTAATTATTTTTATATTCATTTGCAGTTGTGTCATCAACAGCAGTCTCATCTTTTCCTGTTTTTGTAGGTGTCCACACTTTACCCTTTATTGTTATTTTTACAGGATTTTTTCTATTATATACTGCTTTGCCTACTATTCTACCATTTGTAATTTCTGTTCTGCTTAATGATATTGTTGTTTTTCTTCCTGTATTCATAGTATAATTTTTTGCTACAGTATTTGAATTAAATCCAACTTCCTCTATTACATAAGTTCCTTCTACTATATTTGTAACATTTACCTTTCCTTCACGATTTGTTGTAAATGTTGCAGCTTTTGATGCATCACTTGTATAGTAAACATTTCCATTTCTATAATTAGAATTTGGAGTATTATCATATCTAGCAACATATAATCCTGTAGATTTATGTTTTAGTTTAACTGTTACTCCTTCTATTGGATTTTCTTTCTCATAAACATCTTTTTTCTGTATTTCTATTGTTCCAGAAGCCATTTTATAACTTACAGAAATATTTCCATCAACTGGAATTGTTCTTCCTTCACCTTCTATTAAGTATTGTTTTCCACCATATCTTAATACTGCAATATCTGCACCATAAACTTTTATATTATCTTTAATAGTTGCTTTAATGTTTATGGTATTATACCCACTATCTGCTGGAATTAAGAAATAAAATGGTGTATTAGATTTTATTATTTCATTGCAATAACCTATAACTGCTGTTTGTCCATCATATCTTAAAGCTCTACATCCTGGATAAGAATTTTCATTTATACTAATAGTACCTATTCCATCTCCAGGGAATTTCCAAGTTATTGGTCCAACTTTTAAATAATTTTTAACTTTATTTCCGTCTTTTGGATCATTGAAAGTCTCTAAAGTTGTCTTTACATTTCCACTATTATCTTTTATGCTAGCATCTGTAGTATCAGAAAATACTCCTCCTGATTGTTGCCATTGAGATAAATTTGCAGCATAAGTTTCTGCATCTGCAATTAATTGACCTTTATGGCTATTAGCAAATCCATGATTATTAGCACTTGACAAAGTTCCTAAAAATGGATGAATAAATTCATCAAAATAATAGTATACTCCTATTTGTGATTCTGAATATCCATTATAATATCCGCCACTATATCCATTTCCATGTGCTAATATATATGCAAGTTTTGCATTTATAGGATTTCTTGTTTCTATATTTGATCTCAATGATTTTGCAAAATTTCCATCTGCTATAGTTCCTGCTTCATTAATTTTTATATAATCAATTACTTTATAATTATATTGAACAGGAATAGATGTTTTTACATATTGATTTATTCCCCTTATTAAATGTTTTCCACCATTTACTCTACCAGAATAATCATGAGTATAACCATCATGACAATAATATGTTTTTTTATTTCCATTTTCATCTAAGTATGGAGTTGACTTATGTAATCCGTTACAATATAATAATCTTCTTTCAACAATATATTCATCTTGCCATGCATTTAATGGTGAACCATGATCTATACAGTACAATGTGTTAGATCTTACTAATGTTCCATAATTTAATGTATAAGTATCATTTAACTGATGTATAGCATTTACATTTTGAGGAACTAAACAAATTCCTATAATCATTATCATTAGTATTAATAATCTTTTTATTTTACTCATTTTATCTTCCTCCTTTCTTACTATATTTTAAACTTTATAAATTTTCTATTTATCAAATATACTCCTGATGCAATTACAATTAATGATAACACTGTAATTAATGCTACATTCACTACTATTTCACCAGTTGCTATACCTATAATTAAGTCTGCACTATTCATATCACTTTCGCCTTGTACTTTATTGTTCGCAGTTGAAGTTTTACTTTCTATTCCAGAAGGACTATAACTCTCTGCTATTTCTGCAACATTGTTTACTATCTCTGAATTTTCGCTTGTTACTGCTTTTGTTAATACTATTTTTACTGTTTTTGATTCTCCTGGCAATATCTTTTCATTTGCTAAACTTGTATTATATGCATTTGAATCTACTAAATACCAATCTTTGTTCAATTCTGAACTGAATTTTAATCCTGATGGTATATAATCTACTATACTCTTTGCATATCCTTCTGCATCACCTATGTTTGTTACCTTTATTTCATATTCTATTATCATATTTGTGTTTTTCATATATTTTGATGGTAATTCTATTTTAGTTGTTGTTGTGTTACTATAATCATATGTTTTTGTCTCTTTACTATTTTGTATTATTACTTTACTTATTGTTTTATCTAATTTTAATTCAAATGTTTTTATATCTTTTAATCCTATATTTATATTTGATATACTATTATTTTTTATTACTACTGTATCTGTATTAGCAACTGTTTCTTCTTTTCCATCTATTTTTAAAGTATTCAATACAACTTTAGAATTTCTACTATCTTCTACACCATCTACTTTATATAAAGTTGGCATATATTTTGTTGAATCATAATTAAATACTACTATATATTTTCCTGATGCAACATTATTTAATGAATAAAATCCCTCTTCATCTGTTGTTGTTTTTATTTCTTCTTCATTTGAATTTTTTACTATATTTCCATCCATATCCATTAAACTTGCTGTTATATTTTTTAGCAATTCTTCATCATTATCTTTTATACCGTCTTCATTTTTGTCATACCAAGCTATTCCTGAAATTGCATATACATTTTTTGAATTGTTATTATTACTGTTACTGTTATTATTATTGTTGTTATTGTCATTATTGTTGTTATTGTCATTATTGTTGTTATTGTTATTGTTATTATTATTGTTGTTGTTATCATTATTACCATTATTATTTGATGCAGCTTCTAAATAATTTACTATATCATCTGCTGTATATACTTGATCATAATAAGAAACTTGTGCTTTATTTGTAATCTTTTTTACTCCAGATTCTTGTGTCTCTTTATTTACAACAGTATTAATTTTATATTCAATTTCTTCTCCTGCTTCTAATTCAATGTCAGATTCAACAACATAATTATTAATTTTACTCTCTTCTGTTGTTTCCTCAATTTTTGTTCCATTTTTTACAATAGAACTTACTGTTAATACATTTGGTATTTTATCTACAAATGTTATATTAGAAACATCTCTATTACTACTATTTTTAATTTTAATTGTATAAGAAATTTTATCACCATCTTTTACATATTTGTCCTTTGTTTCTGATGATTGATTTATTGATAAATCAACTTTATTTATTTGATATACAATTTCTCTGGCTCTATAAGAATTATCATCAACTGTAATTTTTGCATTTAATTTACTTGTTACATTATTAAGATTTTTTTCAGTATTTGTCATAACTGTAACATCTATATATACTGTTGATAACTCAGGCAATTTTAATATTGTAACAGTTTTATTTTTTAAATCTATTTTTATATTTTCTTCATTATTAGAATTAGTATCTTTGCTGTTCATACTAGCAATTATATCTGATACTTTTAAATAATCGTCATTTTTTACTTCAAATATTACATTTGTTAATTCTTTATTAAGATTATTATCAATTTTATATGTAACTTTATTTCCTTGTCCCGCAGTAATATCTGTATTTGTTAACATTGACTTTATTGATATATTATCTGAATAATAATTTAAATCTATTTTATTTGTTTCAGTTGTTGCATTACTATATTTAAGAATTGCCTTATTACTTATTACAGGATATTCAACACTTGCTTTTCCTGTTGAATCATATTTTTCTTCTTGTGTTTTTACTTCTACTTCATATTCTTTTTCTATATTTTTTCCAATAGCTAAATCAATAGTTTGATCTTCAATAGATTCTAATGTTTCTGATTTTATATTTACTCCTTCACTATCATCTATTTTATATACTTTATATTCTGTTCCATTTGGTATATCTAAATGTAAAATTGCATTTTTTACGTTTTCTGATCCTATATTTTCAATTTTAACTTTATATTTAATTACTTCTCCACTTGCAACTTTATCTCCATTTTTAACTTCTTCTCCACCAACTGTTGCTGTTAAAGTTGCTTTTAATTCTGGTCCTTCTCCTGTTTCTAATCCTAATGTTGCTGATTTTACTTCTTCAGATTTTCCTGTTAATGTATCATCATAATTTACTTGATATGTTTGATAAGCTTTTTCATTATATTGTAATCCTTCTGGTATTTGAACTCCATATGATGCAGATAATCCTTCCCCTTGCTCCATATTTTTTATAGCAATTAAATAACTTTTTACATTTCTACTATCTTCTATTGTTTCTTTCCATCCATTTGCAGATGTTAATTCACTTGTTGCATTTTCATTTTCACTATAATAAATTTTTACTTTATTTGTATCTATTCCTTGTGTTTTTATTTCTTTTGTTATTTGTGTATCTATTGTGTTTTCATTATTTTTTGTTGGGAATTTTCCTAATACTTTTACATTTGTTACTTTTGCTTCATTATTATTTATTACATCTATTTTAACTTCTTCTTGCTTTGCTTCTTTTCCAACTTCAATTATTTTAGTCTTTGTATCTTCTTCACCAATAGCTGTTAAATCAGAATTTTCCATAGTATTTGCAACAACCATTCCTGTTGGTGCTATTATTTCTATGTCTTTTTCAATTGGATTATTTTCATATGTTGTCGCATTTTCATTACTTATTGTCATTCTTACTTTTTCTGTACTACTTGCTATTTTTTTATTTAATGTAACATTTGCATTTATTATTACTGTTGCTCCTTCTGATACTTCACTTTCTATGTATCCTGTTTGCTCTCCTTCTAATGTTACTTCTATTACTTTTCTTCCTTCATTTTCTGTTAATTGCGCATTTTTTATTTTTAATTCTTCTTCATACAATAAATTTATTGAATTTACTTTTACACTTTCTACTTCTTTTGGTAATTCTATCTTTATTGTTGGATTTTTATATAAGTCATATTTTTCTTTATTTGTTTCTAATGTTGCTTTTATTTCTATTCCTTTATTCTCTGTTACTGTTGTTATACTTTTTTTGTTTATTTCCATTTTTGCTTTTGTTGTTGTCTCTTTTAATTCTATTTCATTTTTATATGTTGCTTTATTATTTACTAATACTACTTCTTCTTTTATTTTATTTAATCCTTGTATTTCTTCTTTTGTATATTCCTCTCCTTTTATTGCTTTTGTATGTTCTATTTCTATTGTCCCTGTCTTCTCTGGTTTGCTTGTCTTTATTTTTATTCCTTTTACTCCTGTTTCATATTTTATCTCTATCTTTCCTTCTGCATTTTCTTCTGTCCCTGTTGTTATTTTTCCTATATTCCTTCCATTTTGATCTTCTATTTCTATTATTCCTTCTTGTCCTAATATTTCTTCCATTTTTTCTTTATCTATTTTTGTTGTTTTATATTCTACATTTGCTGTTAATTCTGTTTTTCCGTTTTCATATGTTGCTTGTTTTTCTACTACTTCTATTCCTTCTACTAATTCTGCATAATTTACATTTATTTCTTCTTTTGTTTTTATTTCTCTTTCTTCTTTTGAATATATTTTTCCTTTGTATATTTTCTTTTCTTCATTCCTTGTCTCTACTTCTATTGTTCCATCTTTATCTTCTTCTATTTTTACTTGTCCTTCTGCTTTCTTCTCTGTCTCTCCTCTGTTATATAATTTTATTCCTTCTTCTACTTTTATTTCTTTATTTGTTACTTCTGCTTTTTCTGGTAATATGTATGTTACTACTATTACATCTTCTGCCTCTTTATTCCAGCTTATTTTTCCCTCTTCTTCTTTGTTTTCTATTTTTACTCTTACTTTCTTCTCTTCTTTTACATATTCCCAATTATCTTCTGTAAATTCTTCTGCTCCTTTTCCATTTGTTGCTTTTGTTCCTATTGTTATTACTTTTACTTCTTCTGTTCCTTCTGGCACTCCCATTTCTACTTTTGTTTCTTTTACTGGGTATTTATTTCCTTCTAATTTACTTTTTACTTTTACTTGAATTATTCTTTTATTTGTTCCGTCTATGTTATAAATTTTATTTGTTATTAATTCTGCTTTTATTTCTGCTCCTTCATTTTTTTCATATGGATCTTCTAAAATTAATTGTACTGTTTTCGTTGCATCTATTTCTATCTTCTTTGCATTACTGTTTGTATATGTTCCTGTTAATTTTATTTTACTTTCCATGTTTAATAAGCTTGCATCTATTACTTCTCCTTCTTTTGCTTCTACTCCTAATTCTAATTCTGCTGTCTCTCCTGCACGTAATTGATTTAAGCTTATCTTATTATCTTCTATTCTATTAATTCCTTCACTTAACTCTTGAGATTTAAGTTTAAAATTGCTATCTAAAATTTCTACTTTACCATTAAAATATCCTTCATTTTGAACCGATACAGCTAAATATAATTTCATATTTTGTTCAGCAATTTTTTCTTCTTTAATATCAACCTTTTCTCCACTATCAGTTTTAAAATAAGCATTAAACTTAACATTTTTATTATTTGTTTCACTATTTTGATTTAAAGAATCTAGTGCATAACTAACAAAGCTAGCTCCTACAAATACAAAATTTGACATTGTTAAAGTTAGTACTAATACCATTGATACAATTGCTTTTAAAAATCTTTTTTCCATATTGATTTTCCTCCTTAAATTTTGGTCTGTATTTTAGTTAAGTAAAGTTTTTCCCTTACTTTATAATATATTTTTACAAAATATAAGTCAATATAACAGATTATTGCATAATTTTATTTTACAAAAATAGTTTATATATTCACCTACGGAAGGTCTTTTCTTATTGTTTACTATGCTATTTTTTACATTTTTATTACATTTTAATTACACACTATCTTTTAAAACTTATACCAATAAACATAATTATCGACTCTAACTTATATTATACAACCTTTTTTTAGTTTTTTCAATGTTTATATGGATTTTTTTCAACTTTTTATGTAACTTTGTTTTTTTATTTTTTAATATATTTAACATTCTTTATATTAATTTCATACTATAATATAAATTTAACACATATATTATTATAAAGGGGTGATTAATTTGAACAATCTTGATATGGCAAAACTTATGAATATGATAAGTAAAATGGATAAAAAAGACTTACAAAATACTATTGCCAAAGCAAATGAAATTATGAATTCTCCGGATAAAGATAAAATTATTAATGAACTTAAGAAAAATATGAATTAATGGAAAGGAGAAGTGATATTTGATGTCTGATGATATGTCTAATATTATAAACAATATAAAAAATATGATGGATAATGGAAATTTGCCAGATAATCTTCAAGAAATCGTTAACAATTTTAAAAATACTGAAAACATTAACAATGTCCAAGACCAAAATACCAATCAACAAAATTCAAGTTCTACTAATACAACAAACTTTGACACAAATACAATTTCTCCAGAAATGATACAAAATTTATCTAATTTGTTTAGTTCTAACTCCAATGATAATAATACAAATTCAAATAGTAATTCTGAACCATCTATAGATATAAATACAATTTTAAAAATGAAAACAATAATTGATTCTATGAATCAAAAAAATGATCCAAGAGCAAATTTATTATATTCATTAAAACCCTATTTAAGGGAAAATAAAAAAAGCAAACTAGATCAATATGTTAATCTACTTAAAATGACCAAAATTGCAGATATAATGAAAGCCGAAAAAAAGGAGAATAACAAAAATGCCTAATTTTCCAAACTTTCCTTTTTCTCCTTACAGAAATTACATACCCTATCCAAATCCCAACTTTAATCCTAATATTGCTCCACCAATTAGTCAAAATCAAAAAATAGACCAATCTAGAATTACAAATAATAATACAACAAATAATCATGGAATTGTAAATTCATCTGCTGATAATTCTAATACAAATATTAGTCAATCTGTTATAAAACAAACCTCTTCGGATTCAAAGGAAGAAAATCGTTCTAGCCAAAATGAAGAGCCTTATCTTTTTGATTTGTTTGGTATAAAGCTATATTTTGATGATATATTGTTGATATGCTTAATTTTTTTCTTATATAATGAAGGTGTTAAAGATGAAGGATTATTTTTTGCTCTTATATTATTACTTTTAAGTTAAATTATTTCAATTAGATAAAAAAATAATGAAAAAATAAAATATTCTTTTCTTGAAAGTTTAATTATTTTTTCATTATTTTTTACTTTTATTCAATAACAATTTGATCATCACTTACATATATATATGCTTGTTTATGAAGTGGTTCTTCTTCTCTATCAATTTCTTTAACTATATTAGAAATTCTAAGCTGTACTGCATCTAATACACCTGCAGATATTATAGCCTGCTTATTTCCCTTAGCTCCTGCATGTGCAAGTCCTCTAAGAGTTCCCAAAACAACAATATTGTCAGTTGCCATTATCTCTGCGCCAGAATTAACATCACCTAAAATTACTATACTACCTTCTACTTCCATCTTTTGTCCAGATCTTAATGATCCTCTATGAAACTTAGTCTCTGAAATAGCTATCTCCTGTTCAAAAGTCTTTTTTATACTAGATAGACCAAACCCTTTAGGCATGTCAAATTCTACATCTACATCTATTTTTTGTTTAATAATTTCTTGTAATTCATCTATTTCCTTGTTTTTTAAAACTTTTCCCGTTACTTTAATTGGTGTTTTTTCGTTTTTATATAATTTCTTTAGATCTGGTAATTTTTTATTAAAACTCCATACTATATTACTAAAATCTGCATCCTCATTTATTTTGATTACTATATAATCTTTTTTTAGGTTTATTGTTATACAACTTCTCATTTTTACATCCTTTCTAATTCAAATACTAATTTAAAATTTGAGTATCTGGTAATACTGTCATATCTTCTTGCACATTTTCTGAGTTCATTCCAAAATATTCTGCCATTATATCTCTTACCGCTTCTGCAGTATAATTACCATGCCCACCGTTTTCTACCATTACAACAATTGCAATTTCTGGGTCATCAAATGGTGCAAATCCTGCAAACCATGCATTAACATTTTTTCCTGCCTCAGCAGAACCTGTTTTTCCTCCAACTTCTATATTGAAGTTTTTAAATATATTATATGCCGTTCCTCCTGTTTCACTTGTAACAGATTTCATACCTTCTAATATTGCATTTAAATTTTCTTGACTTATATTTAAATTTTCTGTTTTATCATCAGATAAGCCTAATTTATTATTAACATATTTATTAATTTCATCTCTTGACACTTCTGTTCCATCTGAATTTTGAATAGTTTTAATTATTGTTGTATCTACATTTTTTCCACCATTTGCTAACATACTTATATATTTAACCATTTGTAATGGTGAAAAACTATTATCTCCTTGTCCTATTACAGCATTTAGAACATCTCCACCATTCCAAACTTTATTTAATAATTCAGATGTTTCTTTGCTAGCTAAAAGCCCAGCTGTTTCACTTGGTAATTCTACTCCTGTTTTATTTCCTAATCCAAAATATTTTGCATATTTTACTAAATTATCTATTCCCATTCTTCTACCAGTTTCATAGAAAAAGAAATTACATGAATGTTTAATTGCATCTGATACATTAAGATATCCATGGCCTCTATGATAATCTGTATAATACCAACATTTCCAAACATTGTTACCATATGAATATACACCTGTATCATTTATTCTTTCACTTGTTGATATTGCTCCTGATTCTAATCCAGCAATAGCAGAAACCATTTTAAATATAGAACCTGGAGAATATGAATCTTGTATAGCTTTATTTCTAAGTGGTTTAGCAGAATTTGATATATAAGAATTCCAATTTTCTGCGCTTATTCCACCAACAAATAACTCTGGTGTGTAATCTGGGTAACTTGCCATTGCAAGGATTTCGCCTGTTTTAACATTCATTACAACCGCACTACCTGCTTTAGCATCATATACTTGTGAAAATCCTCCACTAGCAATCTTTTGGATATTATTAGCTAATGCTTGCTCAGTTACTTTTTGTAAATTTGCATCTATTGTTAATACAACATCTGACCCAGCTTTTGCTTCTTCAGCAATGTATTCAGATGTAACTGTACCATCAACAGCCATATCTATTTGTTTTACACCATCTTCTCCTCTTAAATAATCTTCAAATACAGATTCTATCCCAGCTTTTCCTATTGTATCATCATTTTCATATTTATCTTTATTTGCATTATACTCATCTGAACTTATTTTTCCTACATATCCCAATATATGTGATGCTAAATTTCCAGATGTATATGTTCTTATTGGTTCTGTAACAATATTTATACCTGGAAAATCATCAGATCTTTCACTTAATTCTGCAACCGTTTGTCTATTAATATCTGTTGAAATATTTAGCGATTTTGTACTACTATAACCTTTTTCTGCAATTTCATACCTTATAGCAATTATCTTTCTAACTTCTGATATATCTTCATTTTGAATTTTATACTTTATTTTAAATTTGTAAAAACAATCCTCCGCTGTTGCATCATCTTTCATTTTATTTTTTTGTTTCCATTTTGCAAGTGTATCTCCATCTATTGTAAATTGAAATGGATTTATTGTTATTGGAAATGAATCAACATATTTTTGATTATTTTTCTCTAAAACCTTTACTAATTCCAAAATTGTATTATTTAATGTTTGCGTATCTATTTTTGTTTTATATAATTCTATACTAAATCCCATTTTAGTACTTGCTAATATATTTCCGGCTTTATCTAAAATTTTTCCTCTTGAAGCTTCTAATTTACTTTCTCTTGAAAGTCTTGTGTTAGACTGATTTCTATAATCTTCTCCTTTTATAATTTGTAAGTTGAATAATTGGATAATTAGTATTATGCCAATAATATAAATTAAAAGAGATAATATATTAAATCTTAAATTTATGTTTTCTTTAGAGATTCTTTTACCCAATTTTTCACCTTCTTTTATTTAAAAATATCTTGTTAAAATTTTATTATCTTTATATTTATTTTCAATATAATATCCTGTTTTTTGTATTAAAGGATAAATTATAATTGTTATTATAATGTTATATATTACTTCTACTATTAGTATTTCTGCAAAATTACCTATTTCTATGTTTATTGTAAAAAATATATAATTTAATATATACATACCTATTTCATATATAATTGTAGACACAGCTACCATTATCATCATTGTCATTCTACTATCTTTTGAAAAGTTTTTATCAAATAATGCTGCCATTACTCCAACCGCTCCAAGCATTATTGCTGTTATACCTATTTTTTTCCCTATAAATAAATCTAATAGTATTCCTAATACTACTCCATAAGTTAAACCTAATGTTCTATTCGTAAACAATCCAATATACAAAACTAAAATAACAAATAAGTTTGGCATTATTCCAGCAATTCTAAACCAAGAGAAGAAATTTAATTGTAGAAAATAAATTATAAAAAATGTTAATATTAATCCAATATTAATTATTGCTTTCTTCAACTCTCTCACTCCAAATTCATATTTATTACTAAATTGATATTTTAGTTTGTTACTACTAACACCGTTTCTAATTTATCAAAATCAACAGCAGTTTTTATAACAGCATATCTATCAATATTATTGTTTGTATTTATTACTTTTTCTACTGTACCTATGTGTATTCCTTTAGGATAAATTCCACCAATACCTGATGTTTCTATACTATCGCCTTGTATAATTGTAGTTTCTAATGGTATATACATTGCTTTTAATGTTGAATTACTTTCTAATGTACCTTTACATACAATACTATCTCTTGTTGTACTCATTAAACAACTTACGGAACTTCCACTATCAACTATAGTTTGTACTTTTGATGTATTATCATCTACTGAAATTATATGTCCTACTAATCCTTTATCAGATATAACTGTCATATTTTCTTTTACGCCATCTTTTTTTCCAATACTTATAACAATAGTTCTAGAATAATTACTTATATCTCTATTTGTAACATACCCTGGTATTGTTTTATATTGACTAAATTTTTCTGTTAATTTCATGTATTCTTTTAAAGTTTCATTTTCTGTTTTAATGTTTTCTAATTCCCTTAGGTTTTGTTCTAATTCACTATTTTGTTTTTTTAACTCTTCATTTTCATTTTTTAAATTATTTATATCTGTAAAAAACGCATTATTACCATTTATTTTATTTTTTAAATAAGTTAAGCCATTTTGAACAGGCATAACTAATTTACTTGCTACATTTTCAATGTATGACAAGTTACTATTATCTATATTTGTTAATATAACTAACATTATTAAAACAATTATTGTTATAACTATTCCCAAAATTCCGCTTTTCTTATTTTTATACATTTTCTCTCCTATAATTATCTTCTTTTTCTAGAGTTTATTAAAACTGTTTTTAATCTCTCTAAATCTTCTAAAGTTTTTCCAGTTCCTCTTACAACACAGTCAAGGGGTTCTTCTGCAACATATACTGGCATTCCAGTTTCATTACTTAATAATTTATCTAAATTTTGTATCAATGCTCCTCCACCTGCTAAAACAATACCTCTTTCTATTATATCAGAAGCAAGCTCTGGTGGTGTTTTTTCTAGTGTTGCCTTTACTATATCCACAATTTTAGATATTGATTCTTTCATTGCTTCTTCTACTTGTGAAGATGTTATTGTTACATTTCTAGGTAATCCATCTGTTAAATCTCTTCCTCTAACTTCCATAGACATTTCAGTCATTAATGGCATTGCACATCCTATTTGTATTTTTATTTGTTCTGCTGTTGTTTCGCCTACAGCTAAATTCATTTCTCTTTTAATATAATTAACAATATCTTCATCTAATTCATCTCCAGCAACTCTTAAGGAATTACTAGTTACAATTCCTCCTAAAGATATTACTGCAACTTCTGTTGTTCCACCACCAATATCAACAATTATATTTCCTGTTGGCTCTGCTACATTTAGAGATGCTCCTATGGCTGCTGCCATTGGTTCTTCTATTAAATAAACTTCTTTAGCTCCAGCTTGTATTACAGATTCTTCTACTGCTCTTTCCTCAACTTCAGTTATTCCAGACGGAACTCCTACTACAACTCTTGGTCTACCTATATTATATCTTTGTCCAACTTTTCTTATTATATTTTTTAACATTAATTGTGTTGCAGTAAAATCTGCTATTACTCCATCTTTCAAAGGTCTTACTGCTTTTATTTGTTCTGGTGTTCTACCAAGCATTTCTTTTGCTTCATGACCTGTTGCTAAAATATTTCCTGATTTTATATCTATTGCAACAACAGATGGTTCTTTTAGAACAATCCCCTTTCCTTTAACTGTAACCAATATATTGGCAGTTCCTAGGTCTATACCTATATCTTTTGATCCTAATGTAAAAAGTTTCATATTTTTTCTTCCTTTCAAATATAGTATTTAATTATTTAGCTTTTGTTCCTTTAACCTCTGTGTAAATATACTTGTATATTCCATATTACCTATAACTATATGATCTAACAACTCTATTCCTAAAATATTTGCTGCTTCATATACTCTATCTGTAATCTGTATATCACTTTTACTTGGAGTTGAATCTCCACTTGGATGATTATGTACCAAAATTATTTTAGGTGCTTGCATTTTTACTGCTTCTGATAAAATATCTTTAATATCAACTTTCGCAGAATTTGTAGCCCCTAAAGCAATATCTAAAATTTTTAAAATAACATTTTTATTGTTTAATATTATTACTTTAATTATTTCTCTTTTTAAAAATCTTAAATCATGCATTAATAATTTAGCAACATCATTTGGTTCTTTAATTACTACTTTCTTATAATCTATTGGTTTATTCATTCTTATTGATAATTCACATACAGCTTTTATTTGTATCGCTTTAACTCTTCCAATTCCATTTATAGTTATTAATTCTTCTAAAGATAATTCTCTTAAAAAATTAAGTTCATCAATATTTTTACTATTATTTAATCTTAATATTTTTTGAGCTAATTGTACTGATGTTTCTTGTTTTGTCCCAGTCTTTATAATTATAGCTAATAACTCCGCATTTGATAAACTTTTTTCTCCATACAATTCTAACTTTTCATAAGGTCTTTCTGCAATTGGTAATTCTTTTATTTTTAAAGACAAAATATCATTCCTTTCTTTTATACATTTTGCCCCTAAAACATAAAAACTAAACTTTTCTATATATGAATATAGCTAGTCCTATTCCTATTATACTTGCAATATTTATTTTAAACATTAATGCAAAAGTAATTTTTAATATACTTAAGTCTAATACTATAGGATTTTGTAATCCGAATTCTTCTCCAAATCCAAGCCACCATAGCCAATCAACTTTTGAAGCTAAGTCACCAAGTAATCCCCCAATTACTAACCCTGATAAAATAAATATCAATAAAATCCATACATTTTTTTCTCTTGTACTCATATTTTCCTCCAATTACTATTTTTTCTTACGGAAATTTAGTTTTTTTCACATTGATATTATATATGCAATAGAGTTATTTTTCAAGTGTATAAATAATTTTTTTATAATTATGCTTTCTTTTTTTTATCTTTTATGCTATATTCTTATTACCAAAATTTGTTTCTTTAAATATAATAATAATAGTAGTATAATTAAATTAGTACAATTAGGAGGAATTATTATTTATGAAGATAGAAAAAATAACAGAAAATAAAATAAGAATCATCTTAAATATGGATGATTTAGAAGAAAACAACATAGATTTACATTCTTTCATGTCTAACCCTGTAGATTCACAAAATTTATTTATTGATATTTTAGATAAAGCTGAACATGAAGTAGGATTTTCTACAAAAGATTGTAAAATATTAATTGAAGCAATAGCATCATCTGATGGGCATTTTGTTTTTACAATTACAAAATATAAAACTGATCAAGATGCATTAAAACCTAAAAAAAAGAAGTTAACAATAAAGAAAAAAACTGATAATTTAAACTCTGAAAATGCAATTTATTGTTTTGATACATTTGAAGAATTTTTAAATTATTGTTCTTACATAAAAAACAAAAATTTCACTAAATTATCCACAAATATTTCTCTTTATGTGTATAATAACAAATATTATTTAGTACTAAAAAATATTAATCTAGCTTTTCCAAATCTAAAAGGCTTTTATGCTTCAATATCTGAATTTGGAAAATCAATAAATAACTCAAATAATTTTGAAGCTAAACTTATGGAACACGGAAAACTAATTAGTAAAAATAATGCTATAAAAAAATGTATTAATTCATTTTTTAAGAATAAAGATATTAATTAATATACCTAAAAATATCAAAAAAGCAATTTAGAATAAAAGTTCTAAATTGCTTTTTCATTTTATATTTAATATACATAATTTTGAGGATTATATGCTACTCCATTAACTCTTACTTCTAAATGAAGATGCGGTCCAGTTGAATTTCCTGTAGATCCTACTGCTGCAATTTTTTCTCCTTGTTTTACCTTTTGACCAGCTTTAGCATATAATTTACTGCAATGTCCATAATATGTTTGAACTCCATTATCATGTGTTATAACAATCATATTTCCGTATGAACCCTTTCTACCTGCAAATGTAACTGTTCCAGAAGCAGCAGCTCCTATTGGAGTTCCTGTTGGTGCAGCAATATCTAATCCAGTATGTGTTCCTGACCTTACCCTACTGTTAGATCCAAATCTTGATGAAATTGTACCAGAAATTGGTCTAGATAAAGATATTCCCAAATCTATTTTTTTGCTTGATAAGTTTCTAGAAGTACTTACCTTTCCCCCTGTTGATGAATATGTATTTGTAGTTGTTGATTTAGCAACTGTTATTGTTTTTATAGGTTCTTTATATAATTTTGAAACAGCTTCTTCTCTAGTAATAAAATCTTTTAATTCTGTTTCAAACTTTTCTACTATTGATAAACTTTCTACATTATAACTGTCCTTTTCTTTTAAGTCGTTTACTATATCTTCTGCTTCTTTAAATGTAGAAACATAAGCTTGTTCTTCTTGTCCATCTAAAATAGCATAATAATTGTAATATGTTACTCCTTGATTTTTTACCATATCAAATATTTCATCATCATTTGTTACAATATTTTTCTTTAATAAACAAAGTCTATATTGTGGCATATTTTCAATTTGGACAAAAGCAACATTATCGCCTTCTCCATTTTCTATATAATTATTTATTTTTTTCTGTAATTTACTTTTATTTGCACTATATCCAACTTCTTGACCGTCTATAGTTACACTATAAATAGGTTTATATAAAAACGCTATTGCTCCTATTATTAAAAATGCTCCAATAGATATAAGTACTATGAATTTTATAGATGTTCTTAAATGTGTTAACATCTTTTTCATAATTTATATTCTCCTTTGAAATTTTATGGTCTTATTTTATATGAAGTTTTTTAATTTTGCAATATTGATTGACTATTAATTTCCGTAAGTTTTTTTACATTTTTTCATTTTATCTCTCATTTTCTTCGTTTTACAAATTTATATTTAATCAAAAAGAAGAATATTATTTATATTTCTTATATCTATTAAAATATTTTATTTCCTTATAGAAATCTAATTATTGGTAAAAGTTTGTATTTCTGCTTTAACAGAACCAATTTCTACTGCTGTTGCTTTTGGTGTTTCTTTACAATAGCCCTTTATTTCTGCTACTTTAAGCAACTCATATTGAAAACTTTCACAATTATTTCTAATTTGTTGTATTGTTTGTCTAAGTTCCATATTTTTAGTTTCTATTATAACCCTTTGAAAAGTAAGTAAATCATTTTTTGTTTCTTCAAAAGTTTCTTTAACCATTACTTTTTCTTCCATATTCCCTCCTTAATCATTTAAAAATGATATTAATTTTTGTTTTATATTTAAACTATCTTGTGTTGCTTTTGTAAAAAGTTGCTTTAATTGTTGATCTTCACATTGAGATGAATAATTGCTAAATTTTTTATATGAACTATCTTGAATTTTTATTAATTTTTTTAAATCTTGTAATTCAGTTTGATTTAAGTTTGACATATTTATCATTCCCTCCAAATTTATTATAAATATTATTATCTATTTTTTCTTAATTATTCATTTTTTGACTTTTTAACTAAATTTTGCTATAATTAATAGAGGTGATTATTATGTCAAATTATTCATCTAACCAAATTTTTACCACAAATAGAAATAATAAACAATTATCAATATTTCCTTTAGTGGATGATAATAATGTTATATCTCAAGAACCTATATATGATAAATCTGGTAATTTTTTAAAATATTTATCAAATTTTAGATATGTTGAAATTGATAATAATACACAAGAATTTAAACAATTTAATATTCTTGTAGATTTAGATATAAATTTATATAATACTGATGTTAACTATAGAAATGCTATATATGCAAAACTTTTATCATTTAATCGTATTGATAAAATTTGCGATAAGTATAATAAATATGCTGGCGGACTTTACTTTGATAGAAACACTCAACAATATGAAAAATACATTGAACAAGAAATTTTGGATTCTTTAGAATATAAACAAAATATGAAGAATCAGCAAAGATTATCATCTTTTGAGAAAAAAAGACAAGATTTCTTAAGAAGAACAACAGTTAAGCCTGTTCATGTAAAAGATAGTCATGCAGAAGTTTTAACACAAGCAAAATATCAAGAAATGTATAGATCCAGTTCTAATAAATATCAGGATTCATCTTCAGATTATGAAAGATAAAGACACAAAAAAAGATTTCTATTATAGAAATCTTTTTTGCATTTTATTTTTAATTCATTATTATATTATTTCTAAATTTGCATATTTTGCCATTAATCTTTTATGTCCAACTTTATCAAAGTCTATATCAACTTTTAAATCGTCTCCTTCTGTTTCTACTGCTGATATTGTTCCTTCTCCAAATTTCTTATGATACACCCTTATTCCTGCTTTGTATGCACTTAAATCCACATTTTTTTCTGGACGTTTATTAATAGAATTTAAGAAATTCTCTGCTGTTCTAAATACAAAATTGTTATTAGTTTTTAATATAGATGTATCTTCTTTATAAGTTTTTACTTTACTATTGCCGTAAGTCCAATCAGATTTTGTATCTTTAAATGTATTCTTATTATCATTTTGTTCTATACCTTTTAATAACTCTTCTGGCATTTCTTTTAGAAATCTTGACATCATATTACAACTAGTAGAACCAAAAATTGTTCTTTGTTTTGCGCATGTTAAGAATAAATTTTCTTTAGCTCTTGTTATTCCAACATAACACAATCTTCTCTCTTCTTCTAATTCTTTTTGTTCCGATATTGATTTATATCCTGGAAATATTCCTTCTTCTAATCCAACCAAAAATACTACTGGGAACTCTAATCCCTTTGCACTGTGTAAAGTCATAAGAGTTACAGAATCATCATTTTCTTCTAGATTGTCTATATCACTTGATAAAGTTATACTTTCTAAAAAATCGCTTAAACTGTTTTCTGCAAATTCTTCTTCAAACTCAATTGCAACAGTTAAAAATTCTTCTAAGTTTTCTATTCTATTTTCAGCTTCTACTGTATTTTCATTTTCTAATGCCTGAGAATATCCTGTTTTCTTCAAAATAGTTTTAATTAACTCAGAAATTGATAAATCATCTTTTTGAGCAATTATTTCTTCTATTGTATTTATGAATTCCCTAGAATTTAAATAAACTCTGTTTAATCCATATTGCTCTGCATTTTTTATTATATTATACATAGATATACCGTTTTCTTCAGATAATTTTTGTATTTTATCTAAACTAGTTTTTCCTATTCCTCTTTTAGGCTCATTAATAATTCTCATTAAACTTAAATTATCAGAAGTATTTTGAACTAATCTTAAATATGCAATAATATCTTTAATTTCTTTTCTTTCATAGAATTTCAAACCGCCAACAATTTTATATGGTATATTTTCTCTTCTTAAAATATCTTCTATTGCTCTTGATTGTGTATTCATTCTATATAGAACCGCAAAATCTGAGTATTTATAATATTCTTCTCTTTTTAAATGTTCAATTTGTTCAACAATATATGTAGCTTCATCGTATTCATTATCAGCAACATATACTTTCGGCATATTTCCAGTTTCATTTTCTGTCCATAATTTTTTATCATATTTAACTTCATTGTGTTTTATAACAGAATTTGCTACTTTTAATATATTTCCTGTACATCTATAATTTTGCTCTAATTTAATTATTTTTGTGCCAGGGAAATCTCTTTCAAAATTTAATATATTAGAAATGTCCGCACCTCTAAATGAGTAAATACCTTGGTCATTGTCACCAACAACTGTTATATTTCCATGTCTTGAAGCAAGCATTGTTATCAATGTAAATTGTGATTTATTTGTATCTTGATATTCATCTACTAATATATATTGAAATTTATTAGAATAATATTCTAATATATCAGGGTTTTCCATTAATATTTTAATTGCATAATTTATAATATCATCAAAATCTATAGCATTATTTTCTTGTAATCTTTTTTGATATAATTCATATATCGTTGCAATTTTTTCTTTTCTAAAATCTCCTTTAACTTTTGCAGCATATTGGTCAGGTTCTAGCATTTCATTTTTTGCATTACTAATTTCTGAGGCAACAGCTCTATCATTAAATAACTTATCATCTATTTCTAATTCTCTTAAGCATTGTTTTACTAATGTTTTTTGATCAGAAGAATCAAATATTATAAAAGATTTTTCAAAACCTATTCTATCTATAAATTTTCTTAGAATTCTTACGCAAATTGAGTGAAACGTACCTACCCACATATCTGCAGTAGCATCTCCAACTAATTGTTCAATTCTTTCTTTCATTTCATTTGCAGCTTTATTTGTAAATGTTATTGCTAAAACATTCCAAGGTTTTATTCCTTTTTCTTCTATCAAATATGCTATTTTATGTGTTAATACTTTTGTTTTTCCACTACCAGCACCAGCAATTACCAAACATGGTCCTTCTGTATTTATTACTGCTTCATATTGTTTATCATTTAAATTTTCTAATACTTTTTGCATTTGTTTTCCACCCTTATTTTTTAGTTTTTAATTATAATAATTTTTTTCTCTCTTTTTGTCAATAATTTTGCAAACATTTTTTTGTAAAATTATTTATGATTTTTTATTGTATTTAATATCTTATTTCCACTAGCCTGTTCTGCTCTAATTCGTCCCAAATTTGTTAAATCTAAAGTTGAACTTTTATTTATAGTTCCATATTTAGTTTGTACTTGTATCTCAAATCCAGCTTCTTTTAACCATTTAATAGAATTAGTAGAACTTGACCCGGCCGGATATGCCATTATTTTTTGAACTTTATTCCCTAATACTTCCTCTATCTTTTTTTGAGTATGATTATAATCTGATACTAAGGTTTCTCTTTTTACTTTTGAATAATCAATATGCTTTCTTCCATGAATATGGATTTTTACTAAGCCTGTATCATACATCTCTTTTGCTTGTTCCCAAGAAAAATAATTGTCAGTTCCTACTAAATCTTCTACAATAAATATAGTAGCTGGTACATTATATTTTTTTAAGACATTAAAAGCTTCTGTATAGCAACCCAACCAACCATCATCCATTGTTATTGCTATATTTTTTTCTGGCAATCCTATACTTCCATTTTTATATTTATATAAATCTTCCAATGTTATAAATGTATAACCATCTTCTAATAATGTTTTTACATTATTTTCAAACCTTGCTTCTGTACTAAACAATTTATATACATCATTATCTGGTACAGGAGTTTGGAAAGCATGGTAAATTAATATTGGAATTTTTAATTCTTTTTCTTTTATTTTATATGTTGGAACATGAATTTTTCCAAATGATGCTTGATCATCAGATAAATTATTCAAATCAATTTTTTCATCAATTTTATTTTCTTCACTTTCTGTATCTTTTTCATTCTCTTCAACTTTTGTATAGTTTAAATTGTTTTTAATATTTTCTGCATTGGCACTTTTAATTTTTTTACTATTTAAAATCTTAAAAATTAATATGGAAAATAATATTAAAATTATAATTACTAGCACCGTAACTGATCTAAAAAACTTAGTTCTATTTACTATTCTCATTACTATCACCCTTTATTTTATCTATCAATAAATTTAAGCAATCCTCAATTTCAGAAACACAATATCTATATGATTCTATATCAAATCCCCACGGATCCTTTATGTCTATTTTATCATGTCCACTAACATTATATTTAACGTATTCTTTTAAAGTATAAACTTTGTCTTTTAATTCTGGATAAATATCTAAAACGCCTATTTTATGAGAATTAGTTGCACATAATATTAAATCCATTTCTTTAATATTAGAATTTAATATATTTGTTGCCTTATGTTTTGTCAAATCAATATCAATTTCTTTAAGGGCTTCTATTGCATTAAAAGATGCCATTTCTCCATCTTGTGCATATATTCCACATGAATATACCTCAATATTATTATAATTATTTTTAGTTATTTTATCTTTCAAAATAGCTTCTGCCATTGCACTTCTACAGGTATTTCCTGTACATATAAACATTATTTTCATATAAAATCCCCTCACGGAGATATTATATCATAATTTTTTAATTTTATATATTAATATATATTTTTTATTTCAAAATTTTCACTAAATTTGTGTTGCAAAGATTCCTATTATAAAACCTAGCATATTCCCTATTGCCGTAGTCTTTCCGCTGTATAATTTATTTGATTCTGGAATTAGTTCTCCAGATACTATATAAAGCATTGCACCTGCTGCAAAACTTAAGCATATTGATATAACTTCTTCTGAAATTTGCCCAATTATTGCTCCAAAAAATGCTCCTATTCCTGTTGTTATTCCAGATAATATTACATAAAAAATAACTTTGCTTGCTTTCATTCCGCCATTTTTCATAGGAATTGCCATAGATATACCTTCTGGTATATCATGTAAACATATTGCAATTGCTAAACTTATTCCTAGTTTTATAGATGCCTCTAATCCTGAACCAATTGCTAAGCCTTCAGGAAAATTATGTATTGCAAGGCCTAAACTAACAACGATACCAGTTTTTAATAAATTATTACTCTCACCTTTAAATCTTTTCGAAGTATTAAATTTTTTATCAACAATAATATCGCAAAATATCATCATTACTATACCTACAATTATGCCAATAACAATGTTTATTATATTACTAATTCCTAGAGCTTCTGGTATTAAATCAAAACATATTATTGCCATCATTAATCCTGATGCAAATGATAAAATAAAACTTAAAAATTTATTTGAATTTTTCTTTATTACTACACCTAATATTCCTCCAATTGTTGTACCAAATGTACCAAAAAATAAACCTATTAATGTAGTTTTTAATATTTCATTCATAAAAAAACACCCTTTAAATAATATTTATACAATCTTATTTAAAGAGTATTATTTTTATTCTTATTTTATTCCTCGTCACCTTTTAATTTTTCTGCTCTATCTGCTGCAATTAAATTATCAATCATTTCATCAATGTCACCATTTAAAAAGTTCTCCATTTGGAATATACTCATACCTATTCTATGATCTGTAATTCTTCCCTGAGGATAGTTGTAAGTACGTATTTTTTCACTTCTATCTCCAGATCCTACTTGGCTTTTTCTTGCATTTGCAACTTCACTATCTTGTTTTTGCTTTTCTATTTCATATAATTTTGTTCTAAGCATTTTCATAGCATTATCTCTATTTTGGAATTGAGATCTTTCTGTTTGACATTCAACTACAATTCCTGTTGGTTCATGTATTAATCTTACGGCTGATGATGTTTTGTTTATATGTTGTCCTCCAGCACCTGATGATCTAAATACTTCCATTTTTATATCAGCTGGATTTATTTCTATTTCTACATCTTCTACAACAGGTAAAACAGCAACTGTTGCTGTTGAAGTATGAATTCTTCCACTACTTTCTGTATCTGGAACCCTTTGAACTCTGTGTACACCACTTTCGAATTTCAATCTACTATATACACCTTTTCCAGTTATCATAAATGATATTTCTTTATATCCACCTAATCCTGTTTCATTTTCATTTAATACTTCTAATTTCCAATGTTTCTTTTCAGCATACATTGTATACATTCTAAATAATGTTCCAGCAAATAATGCTGCTTCTTCTCCTCCAGCACCTGCACGTATTTCACATATTATATTTTTATCATCATCTGGATCTTTTGGTATTAATAAAAATTTTAATTCTTCTTCTATTTTTGGTAATTTTTCTTTTGATTCATAATATTCTGCTTCTGCAAGCTCTTTCATTTCTGGATCTTGCATTAATTCTTCTGCATCTTCCATTGATTTTTTAACATTTTTATATTCTCTAAATTTTAATACTATATCTTCTATACTAGCATGTTCTTTCATTAGTTTTTGCCATTCTGATTGATTAGCAATCATTTCTGGGTCACTAATTAATTTTGTTAATTCTTCATATCTTTTCTCTACAGTCTCTAATTTATCAAACATATATATTCTCCTTTTTTATAAGCTTTTATTATTATATAATATATTTATCAATTTTACAAGTAATAATAACAATCGAATAATAATATTATTAAATCTTAAACTTCAAAACCGTTTTATGTAACTTTATAACTCTACATAATTATAATCAATTCCTAAGTTTTCTAATATTTCTTTTTCTCTTCTAGTACAAGTAAATATAATTATTTGTCTGTCTTTAAATTCACTATTAAAATATTTTAAAGTATCCTTTAATCTATCTGTATCATAAAAAGCAAATGCCTCATCTAAAAATACAGGAATTTTTTCATCTGTTATTTCCATTAATATAGCAAATCTTAATGCTAAATATATTTGTTCTATTGTACCAATGCTTAATCTGTCAGCAGATATATATTGCCCATTTTCTAATTCAATTATTAATCCATCTTTATCATTAAATATAATATTTTTATATTTGTCATTTGTTATTTTGGAAATATTTATAGACAATTGTTTAACAAATTGTGGATTAATGTTATTTTTCATTTCTTCATATGCACTTGTTAAAATATCTTTTGCTATTTGCATACCTCTTTCTAAAGCTTCTATATTTTCTTTTTCTTCTAAAAGATTTTCTTTTTCTTCTTCTATTGCTGAATATCTCTCAAATTTATCTTCTATATTTTTTAATTCAATATTTATTGTTTCAATTTTAATTTGATCATTATTTATATTTTTTTCAATTTCATCTATTTCATTTTCTGGATTTTCATAATTTATAATTTCTATAATTTCTTTTTCACTAAAAATATTTTTATATTTATTTTTTATTTTTTCTATTTCTAACTTATTTTTTAAATTATTTTCTAATTTATTTTTTTCTATTTCTTTTTCTATATTATCTTTATTATTTTTTAAAACCTTAATTTCATTTTCTAAATTATTTATTTTATTTTCTATATCCTGTTTTTTATTTAAAATTATTTTTTTATTATTTTTATTTTTTATTCTATTAAATAATAAATAAAAAATAAAAACCATTGCAGTTGTAAGAGAAAAAATATAATTAATTAATTTATTTTTTACAAAAATAAATTGTAATATATTTATTAAAATAAATAAAATTAAATAAATTAATATTTTTTTATTTAACAATTTATTTTTATTTTTTATTTTTGAATTTAATAAATTATTTTTTTCTTTTTCCAATTCATTTTTTTCTTCTTCTAAATAATTTATTTTATTTTCGTTATCATTTATTATATTATTTTTAATTTTTATTTTTTCTTGTTCTATTTTTTGATTATTTTTTATATTTATAATATCTTTTAAAATATTTCTTTTTATTGTTTTATGTATACTTTCTTTTTCTAACATTTTTTTATTTTCTTCTTTTTCTTGTTTTATGTATACTTGTTTTTCTAATTCACTTTTTTCTTGCTCAATCTTATTTAATTTTTCATCAATTACATTAATTGGCTTTCCCCTAGTTCTTGACGTCCCTATTTCATCTGTTTGTCTTTTATTTATTCTTTCAATTGCCTTCTTATATGATGTATTATGTTTACCTGTACTTATTATATTAGAAATTTTTTGAATTAATAAATTTTGAACATCTTTTTCTATTTTAACTTCTTTTTGCATTATAGCAAATGTAGATAAAAAAATATTTTCATTTATTTTTGTCTGTTCTTCAAAAAATTGATTTCCTTTATTTTTATCTATATTAAATTCTTTTGAAATATCTTCATGATTTTTATTATATATAATTGGGTTTTTCTTTTTAAAATCTCTATAAATTTCATATTTTTCTTTATTGTCTAATTCATATTCTATTTTACCTGAAAATTTCTCTTTACCCCATGGAAAATATTTATCAAAATCAGATATATCCCTACCTTTTTTATTTTTAGAAATTCCATATAAAGAATTAATAATAAAATTAAATAAAGTAGATTTTCCACTTTCATTATTTCCATATATAATATTTATATTATTACTTAATTCTATTTCTTTATTATGCAATTTCCCGTATTCATTAATTTTTAATTTATTTATTATCAAATAAATCACTCCTAATCTTTTAAGGCTTCTATTCCTATTTCTATTGCTTTTTCTAATATTTTAACTTCTTCAATATCATTAGTTTGTCTTATTTTTTCATTTAATTGTCTTGCAAATAGTCCAATTAATGTATTTTCATTAGATAATTCTTCTATATCAATTTTTATTTTTGTATTATCTTTAATTTTAATTATTTTTTTATTTATTTCATATTTATATATATCGTATATATTAATCTCAAAATTTCTATTTCCAATTAATATTAATTTGTATAAACAATTATCCTCTAATTCTAATAAATTAATTTTTTCTATTAATTCTTCTATTGCATTTATTTCTGTACAATCTAATTCTATTTCTTTAAATTCTCTATTATCTAAAGGTATAAATTCTAAATTTAATTTATCTTTATTAATATCTCCTACAATCATTCCATGTTTTCCTAATTCATCAAAACCATGTGAGATAGTTGCTCCAGGATATATAATTTTATTATTTTTTCCATCAATAAAGTTACTTTTATGAATATGTCCCAATGCTACATAATCAAAACCTTTTTCTATTAATTCCTTTTCTGATATTGAATTATATTCCTTTTCTTCTGTTGACGCTCCATTTAATGTACCATGTATTACTAATATATTTAGCTTTTCTTTTTCTTCTATTACTACTTCTTTTAATCCACAATCACTGCAATAAAAGTCATTAAATCCAAAACCATATATATTTACATTATCTAATTCAACTTTTTCTATTTTAGAATCAAATATTTTTACATTTTTATTCCATTTAAATTTTTTGTAATATGAATTTTTTATTATTGGATCATGATTTCCTGGTGCTATAAATATTTTTGTATTTGGAATTTCCTTAAAACATTCATTTATATATTCTATTGTTGTTTCTTTAACATACTCATTTTCATATAAATCACCTGATATAAATAAAAAAGGTATATTATTTTCTTTTATATAATCTATCATTTTTTTAAATGCATTTCTTTGCTCTATTCTTCTTATTTCTCCATAATTTCCTTTGTCAAACAATGTTGAAAATGGACAATCAAAATGCATATCTGCTATATGTACAAATTTCATATTTTCTCCTTATAAATAATTTAATTTATTCTAAAACATTTTATACTACAATACTTTTTTTTTCAAGTCAATTGGCGAAAATATTTTTGCTTATTTTTTTACTAATATTTATTTTTTATAAATATTTTTCTAAAATAAAAGACTTAAATTATTAAATTAATAATTTAAGTCTTTTTATCTATTCATTATTATCATCTAAAGGTCCAAATAATTCATCAAATTTTGCTTCTAATTCTTTTTGCAAATCATACTCATCATCATCTTTTTCATTTGATTGCGGTAATATAGGAGAATTATCAAATTCCTTTAAATTTAATGGTTTAACTGGTTTTTTATTTTCTTCCACTGGATTTACTGTATCTATTTTATTTTTAGTAGAAGTATTATCAATTTCGTCATCAAACAAATCATCTAATGATTCTACTTTAAGGTTTTCTACTTTTTCATTTGATTTATCTTCAACATATGGATTATACGGATTAAATTTTCTCCATACTCCTCTTTCCATTTCTTCGATATCATTATGATTAATTTCAAACATTGCCAATTTCTTTGCCATAGGATGTTTAAAATAATAAAATTTATTAGCTTTAATTGGTTTTAAACCTTTTTCAAATATAATACACTCATCATTGTCCATTCTTCTTAATTCATCTGGTGTCATTAGTGCCCTTGCCATAACTTGATCAGATACACTTTTTCCTGTTCTCCAATTCTGTCTATCTCTATTTATAGATACACTATCTCTTTCAATAGTTTTTTCACCTAACGCCTTAGAAAAGTATTCAACTGTTTTATATGAGTTACTTCCTAAAAATACATGTGTATCACAGTTACCAATTATTGTTTCATATGATTTTTCATAAACAGCCTCTAATTGGTCCAAATTTTGTAATATAACACTAAAAGATATTTTTCTACTTCTTGATGTTGATATTTTTTTATCAAAATCTGGTATTTGACCTATATTTGCAAACTCATCTAATATAAAATATGTAGGCATCTTTAATGCTCCGCCATTATCATCCGCATAATTGTATAATTGTTGTATCATTTGTGAGAAGAAAATCGTAAGTAAAAAATCGTATGCAGCATGTGTATCAGATGATATAACATACACCGCCGTTTTTTTATTACCAATATCTTCAAATTTAATTGTATCTGTTGATGTAAGTTCTGCTATTTCCTTTGAATCAAATTTTCCTAATCTTGATTGCAAAGTACTCAATATAGAACTATATGTTTTCTCTGGTGCAATTTCTATAGATTTATAATACATTCTAGCAGGATGATCATATGGAAGCTGACTAATCATATCTGTAAGTAAATTGCTTCCTCCGTTTTTATTTGCTGCTCTAACTAATTCAGCACAACTTGCTAAGTTTTGTTCTTCTTCTGGTCTTGTAGCTATTAAATAATATATCAAGGATTTTAATAACATTTCAGCCATATCATCCCAATATGGATCTGATTTTCCACCCTCAACTTTTTGTCCTTTTATAATTGTATTTGCAATAACATCTACATCAATTTCAGATGATATATGCATCAATGGGTTATATCCATCACTATTTTGTGGTTTTACAAGATTTAAAACTTTTATTTCATATCCATTTTGTTTTAAAAATCCTGCTGTTCTATCATATAACTCACCTTTTGGATCTGTAAATACATATGATCCTAGCATTTGATAAGCATTTGGAATTGAATATGATGCTGATTTACCAGAACCTGATCCGTCCAACAACTAAAACATTTACATTTCCTCTTTTGTCAACTGGTAAATAATTATTCTCTGCTAATATAATTCCTTTTTTATTACTTAAGATTCTATATTGTTCTCCTCTTTGGCTCCAATCACTTGAACCATGTTCAATATCTGTATATTCATTTTTTGGTGCTGATTTTACAAATCCAACTATAAAAAATATAGTATAAATTATAGTAAACCAAACTAAAGAATTAAAGTAATTTCCCATAGCTCCTACAGAAATCATATTCCCCAAAGTTGAAAATGGTGTTGACATTGTTTTTGGAAATACTTCTAAAAAAGAGCTTAAATCAAAAGAGCCTTGAGTTTTAGCAATATAACTGCTATATACAAAAGGCGGTATCAAAAATACAACTATCATTATCCAAAAAATTATGTATATTATAAAATTTTTTCTATTTCTTCTTATAGCTCCTTCAATTTTGTAATTCATAAACTTCACCTTCTCTTTGGTATTATAATATTATCTTCCACTATATCTATCTTCTATTTTTGCTCTTGCTTTAACAGCATTTCTAAATGCTTCACTATTTGGGCTAATAGTTACTTTTTCACCATTTGAAATATATGTTATTGTACCTTTTTCTGGATTTATTTCTACATTTCCCACATTTGCTTCTATACTATCTAAAAAACTTTCATTAGTATATTCTGAAGCAGTATAATTATTTACTTTTACTTTTTCTCCTTTTTCTTTACAATAACTTATAGCTATTGAGTTACAACTTAAACTAAAATTATTTTGTTCAGTATTCATATATTCTATTTCCCTTTCTTAGTCTTTATCTCTAATCTCAAATGCAAAATATGATTTATTTGGTTTTAATTTGCATTTTCCTTTTATTTCATTTGTACTCTCATCAAAATAAAGTATTGGCTTTACCTCTTCTGTAGTTTCTGGATCTATTATACATATTGGTCTTTTTAAGTTCGGTGTATACTTAACATCTCTATATTCCATACCATCTTCTGAATATAAATTATTAAATTTAAATGGCATAGGTTTTTTACTAATTTGAATTTTATTCTCACCTAATAAAGCCATATTTATTACGACTCTTTCTTTCCCGAAAGATAAAATTAATAATTTATCATCATTATCCTCTGAAGGATCATAAACAAAAAAAGTTTTCTTTTTTAATTCTCCTCTAAGTTCCTCTGTATAATCTAATCTTTCAACAGTATACTTAGGTGAATCTTTTAAAAATTCCTTTTCTGTCTTATTCACTTTGTAAATAACAGTATTTACATCTTTGGGGTCTGTTATACTAAAATGTTTTCCTTGCCATGATTCCATAAAATTTTACACCTCTTCCTTTTAACCCATGGTTTGTCTTAAGTTAATCACATCTTTTATTATACATTAAATAACTATAATTGTCAACCATTTACGTCATTTATGTTAATTTAACCTTGGATTAAATTTAGATATTTCATCTAATTTCTCAAATAATTTTTTCTCTTCATTAGTTAATTGCTTTGGTACCATTATTTTTACTTCTACAATTAAATCTCCTCTTCCACCTTGACCATTTTTATATCCTTTTGATTGAATTTTTACTATTTCTCCACTTTGAATTCCTTGAGGTATATACACTTGAGTTTCATCATCTATCGAATCTATCTTTACTCTCGTTCCTAATGCTGCTTCCCATGGTGTTAAACATAAATCTGTATACAAATCATAACCTTTTAATTTAAATTTACTATCATTTTCTATATTTATTTTTATAAATAAATCTCCGTTCTTTCCTCCATTTATTCCTGTTTTTCCCTGTCCTATTAATCTTATCTTTTCTCCATCTCGTATTCCTGCTGGAATAGAAACTGTAAATGTTTTCATCTTTCCTTCAACAGTTCTTAATGATATTTTTTTTGTTAAACCATAAAAGGCATCTTCTATTTTTACCTTTATTTCTGTTTCTACATTTTCACCTTTTACTGCTACTTTAGCCTTTTTAATCTTTTTAATATCATCTTCTGTTTCAACGTTACCAAAAAACATATTAAAAAATTCACTAAATATAGAATTTGAATCTATTTTATTCTCTTCCGCTTTCTTTCTACCTACATTAGCATTCCACATCCTATCATATTTTCTTTTTGATGACGGATTTGACAATACTTTATATGCTTCATTTATATCTTTTATTCTTTCTTCTGCTAAATTATCTCCTAAATTTGTATCTGGATGATGTTTCTTTACTGCTTTTCTATATGCATTTTTTATTTCATCTTCTGATACTTTACTTGTTTCTAGCTCTAATATTTTGTAATAATTTTTAAAAATCATTTGACATCCTCCCAAAAATTTTGGTAGCTACATTGTATCAAAAAAATAATAAAAAATCCATAGTTTTTATGGATTTTATTAAATTTCATTTATAATTTTTAATTATATAAATTACAACTAAAATTATATTTATTTTAAGTCATTTCAATTAATCTATCTAATAGTTCATTATATTTTACTCCAACTTGTTCAAAAAGTTTAGGGAACATACTTATTTGAGTAAATCCTGGCATTGTATTTATTTCATTTATATAAATTTCTCTAGTATCTTTATCAATAAAAAAATCTACTCTTGATAATCCTTTACCATCAATGCATTTAAATGCTTTTATTGCTAAATTTCTTATTTTTTCACTTTCTTCAGCCGATATATTTGCTGGTATAATAGTTTTTGATTCTTGAATTTTATACTTTGCATCAAAACTATAAAATTCTTCTGCAGGCAAAATTTCTCCTGTGCAAGAAGCAATTACATTATCTTTGTTTCCTATAACGGCACATTCTACTTCCTTAGCATTAATACCTTCTTCTACTAATACTTTCGTATCATATTTTCCAGCCTCATTTATACAATTAATTAATTCTATATTGTTATTTGCTTTATTAACACCAACTGATGATCCTGAATTTGATGGCTTTACAAACATTGGATATTTTATTTTAGTTTCAATTTTGTCTATAATTGTATTTATATTATAAGATTCTTCATTAAAATTCTCATCTATATATGTATATTTATTATTTACTTTTCTTATATAACAATATTTTGCTTGTTTAAATCCTGCATTTTTAAAAATAATTTTACTATATACCTTATCCATTCCAACACTTGATGCTAAAACTCCGCACCCAACATATGGTATTTTTAACATTTCAAAAAGCCCTTGTATTGTACCATCCTCTCCATATAATCCATGTAATACAGGAAAAATTTTATCTAATTTTTTTAAATATTCAAATAAATTTGATATTAAATCAATCTTTTTTATTTCATCAAATTTTATTTCAGGGTCAATTTCACCATTATATTCATACCAATTGCCTGCTTTGTCTATATAAATAGGATAAACATCATACTTCTCTCTATCTAGATTTTTTAATACATACATTCCAGAAACAAAAGAAACTTCATTTTCTGTTGACATACCACCAAAAATTACGCCTAACTTAATTTTATTCATATATATCACCCTTTTATTTTATATTAAAACTATCTTTTATATATTCTACAATATTAAAAAATTTCATTCCATTTGAAGCTTTTATAAGCAAAACATCTTTAGGTTTAACAAGTTTTAGTATTTTCTCTTCCACTTCTTGAATATCTTTTACATAATATATATTCTCTTTTTTCATTCCAACTTTTTCTGCTTGTTGAACAATATACTTAGCATTTTCTCCACAACTTATTAAAATATCTATATTATTTTTTACAATTTCTTCTCCTACTTTTCTATGTAATTCTTCTGAATAATCTCCTAATTCAAACATATCTCCTAAAACTGCAATCTTTCTATTAGCATTTATATTTGACAAATATTCTAATGATGCTTTCATTGACTCATAACTTGCATTATACGAATCATTTATTATTGTAATATCATTTACTTTTAATAAATCCATTCTTTTCTTTGTTAATTCAAAACTTTTTATTCCATTTTTTATATCTTCTTTATCTATATTTAATAATTCACCAATCATTGCGGCACATAAAGCATTATATATAAAATGTTTTCCACTTACAGGAACATTTATTTCAAATTCATCATTATTAAATAAGCAAGTAAAAGAACTGCTATTTTCCTCTATATCAACATTTTTAGCTATAATATCACTTTTATTTTCAATTCCAAATGTATGAATCTCTATTTTATTTTTGTTGTTTTTATACCAATTATTTAGCAAATCATTATCATTATTTACAACAATCTTAGGTTCTTTCATTCCTTCCAAAATTTCTAATTTTGCTTTTAATATGTTTTCTCTAGATCCTAAATTTCCTATATGTGATGTTCCTATATTAGTTATTACAGATATAGTTGGTTTAGCAATACTTGTAAGTAAACTAATTTCTTTAAAATGATTCATTCCCATTTCTATAACAAGTGCTTCGTGGTCTCTTAATTTTAAAATCGTAAATGGCAATCCTATATTGTTATTATTATTTCCTTCTGTTTTTAATGTTTTATACTTTTGGCTTACTACATTTGCAATTATATCTTTTGTACTTGTTTTTCCAACACTTCCAGTAATTGCTACAACAGGAATATTATATAAACTTCTCTTATATCTAGCAATTTCATATAAAGCATTTAATGTATCTGAAACTAATATAATGTTTTTATTTTTATTATTTTCTATATCTTTATCAGGAAATTCAATTCCTTCTACAATAACAGTTTTAGCCCCTTTATCTAACGCTTCTTGCCAAAACATATTCCCATTAAAACTTGCTCCTTTTATTCCTATATATGTATCACCACTTTGTATTTCTCTTGTATCTTTTGAAAAATTTTCACATATGTCGTTTTCATTTCCTGTTACTAATTTGCCATTTGTTTGTTTTAAAATATCTTTTATTAAAATATCTTTACTCATACTAACTACCTCTATTTTGTTTTTTTATGAATTATATGCCAAAACATCATTAAGTGCAACTATGTTTAAAAGAATATTAAATAATTTTTAATAATATATTTATAATTCTTAAATTTTATGGTATTATAATTTATATACTTAACTAAAGAAAAGGGGATCTTATGAAAAAAATACTTGTTAGCGATTTTGATGGAACTTTTTATTTAAAAAATGTAGATATAAATGATAATATTAAAAATGTAGAAAAATTCAGATCAAATGGAAATCTATTTATAATTGCTACCGGTAGATCATATGACGAATTTAAAGACGCATTAGAAGTTCATCCACTTTCATATGATTATTTAATAATTAATAATGGTGCTACAATTTTAAACGAAAAACACGAATTTATAAATAATTGCATTATAAAAAACTGGGCCAAAAATAGATTATTTAAGGATTTAGATTTTTCTATAATAACAAATATTTACGGTTGCAATATTTTAAAAAGTAAAATTGATGTAAAAAATAAAAGATTAACAAAAATTCATATAGAATACCAAACACTAGAACAAGCAAAATCAGTAAAAGATTTTATAAATAAAAAATATAAATTTACATTAAAAAGCTATGTAATACCTACAACAAAATCTGTTGAAATAATATCATCAAAATGTAACAAAGCAAAATCTGTTCAAAAACTTGCAAAATCAAATAAAATTAACAAAAATAATATTTATGCAATTGGTGACAGTTACAACGATTATGATATGATTAAAAGTTTTAATGGATATGCAATGGAAAATGCTAAACCAGAAATAAAAGAAATTAGTATTGAGGTATTACCAAGTGTATCTAGTTTAATTGACAAATTATTAAAATAATTAATTTCAATTATATAAAGAACAAAAACAGACATTAATAACTTTTGTACTTATTAAAACATTTTGAAGTCCACGTCTTTGTTCGTGCTTGAAATTTGCAAAGCAAATTTTTGTGCAATATATTTATATTATAGGAAGTTCGGAGAACTTTCCTATAATATAAAAAAGAAAATCAAAATTAATTGATTTTCTTTTTTTATTTACTACCTTTTCTATATTGCTATTTTTCTATTGATCTATTAGCAATTTCTATGGCTTTAGAAACAATGTTTCCGCAAGTCTTGGAAGATACATTTCCCCAACTTCCGCCATCATTTTTTACTTGATCATATACTCCTAATTCTTTAGCAATTTCTTCTCTAAGTGCTTGAGATATTAATTTATTATTTCTAGACATAACATCCTCCTATTTCTAGTAAAGAGTTTTTCTTTACTAATTATAGTATAAACATTTTTTATGTCTTTTATATTAATAATTTTTTACTAGACAACCATTTTTATGAATTAAACTACATAGTTAATGTTCCATTTGGAGTATTTACAATTATTAAAATATCTTCTTCTTTTCCTGTCTCAGCATTTATATATACTAAAAATTCTGTCTCATCCACTTTACCTTTAAACTCATAACACAATACTTCAGTTTTCCATTGAGTTGGTATTACTGCTAAACCTTCAGACATTATTTGTAAATTTTTATTTAATACTTTTTTTGCATCATCTTTTGTAATTTTCACTTTAGATATATCTCTTTGTTCATGACAATTTAGATATCCTGTTGTTTCTACACCTAATATTTCTCCATTATCTAATGCTATTTTCACTTTTATTAAATCAGGATACATTACAACTCCATCTTGTTCATATGCATAATTTATAGTTACTATTCCTGATTGTTTTAAATAATAAGTTTCTTTCATATTAGGAAATCCTTTTTCACTTAAAAATTTCTTTCCAATTTCATTTGCATCTTCTTGAGAAATTACTTCTGTAACAACCTCTCTATTATAGTTCATAGAAATAACATGTCCGCCTTTTTTAGAAACCGAAATATTTATATTATTATCTTCGTTTGTTTTTATAGAAAAATCATATGCACTAATATCCGTATTTTCAGATAGCCCTAAATTTGATAGTTGTTTTATTTTGTCTTTTCCTATAAAACCTTCTACAATTTTTTTAGCAGAATCTTCGTCAATTTCATCTCCTGTTAATCCTTTTTTATTTCCACTTGTCATATGTTCAGAAAATGCTCCATCATATATTAAACCAGAATATTCATGAAAATTTTCTTCTAAATTACTAAAGCTATCTTTAGAAATATTGCTTACTTGTTGAGCAAATGCAACATTTCCATTTGTTGTTAAATCTCCCCAACTAATTCTTCCACTATTTAAATCTTCTGATAATTGACTTAATGTATTTTGTAATTCCACACTATAATCATATAATTGTTTTAAGTTTTTTAAATCATCATCTGTTAAACTTTGATTATTTATATTTTTTCTAGATAAAGTATAACTATAGTCACTTACTTGATTTAAAAATTTTTCAGTATTTTCTAACTCTTGACTTTCTAATGGCAATCTAGATAAATAACTTTGGGCTAAATTAGCTTCTCTCCATATATGTGTTAAGGTATCTGCCCCATGTTCTGGAGTAGTAGATATTAAAGATTTTGCCAAATATGTTTTTACATTATCAACATAGTCTACTAATTCATAAAATGACATACTATATTCATTTACACTAGCAATTTCATATTCTTTATTTTTTTGATATAACATAGTTGCCAAAACAATTGTGGCTATTAATAAAAGTGTGGCTATGATTTTTATTATTTTATTTTTATTTAAGAATTTTTTCATAAATTTCCTACTTTCTATTTTATAAATATTTATCAAAGATTATATATTGTTTTTGTAACGCCGCGTAGCGAGCAACCGGAGCGTAGCGGAGGGCGAATGAAGCATCCTTCCTTAGAAAGGAATCCGAAGGATGCGACAACAAGGCGGAAAAAACAATATATAATCTTTCAATAATTTTTAATCATTTTTACAAATCTTTTATTTTTATTTTGTATTTTTTTTCAAAAAATATACTATATATGTAATAATTATGATAAAATTAAAAAAAATTATTGAAAGGAAATATTATGAAAAAAATTTTAATTTTTTATGCATCTTATGGGGGAGGACATCTTTCAACGGCAAATTCAATAAATGAATATTTGCAAAAAAATTACAAAGATGCACAAATAGAACTAATAGATTGTATGAAATATGTTAATAAAACAATAGAAAAAGTTACAACAGCAGCATATAGAGAAATGTCTAAAAGAGCTCCTTGGGCGTGGGGAAAAATTTATTCTGATTCTCAAAAAGGACCTCTTGCTCATATTTCTACAAGAGCAAATAAAGTAATGGCAATAAAACTTTTAAAATTATTAAGAGAAAAAAATCCAGACATTATTATCTCTACACATCCATTTGGAAGTCAAATGTGTAGTTACTTAAAAAGAAAAGGAAAAATTCACGCATTAATTGCAACTATAATGACAGACTTTTCACCTCATGATCAATGGTTAGTTGGAAGTGATTATACAGATTATTATTTTGTTTCAAATGAAAAAATGAAAAAATATTTAGTTTCTAAAAATATTGAAGAAACAAAAGTATTTGTAACTGGAATACCAATTTCAAATAGATTTTTACAAGCACATAATGATGAACAAACAATTAATGATTTAGGATTTTCAAACTCCAAACCTATTATCCTATTTTTCGGCGGTGGAGAATATGGCCTAGGTAATAGTCATACATTAGATGTTTTTGAATGTCTTGTTAAAAATTTTGACAATTATCAAATTATAGCTATTGCAGGAAAAAATGAAAAAATTAAAAATTCTTTTGAAGAAATAGTTAATAAATATAATAAAAAATCCTCTGTTAAAGTCTTAGGATTTACTAATAAAGTACCAGAATTTATGAGTATATCAACTTTAGTTATTACTAAACCTGGAGGATTAACAACATCTGAAAGTCTTGCTTCTAATTTGCCGATTATTGTTATAAACCCTATTCCTGGCCAAGAAGAAGAAAATGCAGAATTTTTAGTTGAAAAACAAATTGCTATATGGATAAAAAAAGATGATAATATTGAAGAAGCTCTAAAATCTTTACTATTAAATCCAGAAAAAATAGAACAAATGAGAGAAAACACAAAATTATTATCAAAAAAATACTCAACAGAAAATATCTGCAATATTATATTAAAAAACGAAATAACTAATTAATTTTTAACACTTAAAAAGACACCTACATACTATATGTATGAGGTGTCTTTTATGTGTATTAGTGATTTTTCTAGTTGTGAATTAATTTCACTTGCAAGTAGTTTAGCTATTTTTTTAGGGCAAAACTTTTCTACTGATGAAGTTGCAATTTTAGCTGCATTTTTTACAGCTTTGGGAGATAATTTAGCAATAATAGCAACTGTTCCATTTAACAATTGTGAAAATAATTCAAATAAATAACTATATTTCTCTTCTTCCTTCTAATGCTTTTGTTAGAGTTATTTCATCTGTATATTCTAAGTCTCCACCAACAGGTATACCATGTGCAATTCTTGTAACTTTTATTCCTAATGGTTTAATAAGTTTTGATAAATATATTGCAGTTGCTTCTCCTTCTACCCTTGGATTTGTTGCTAATATTACTTCCTTTACTGTTCCGTCCATTAATCTTGCAAGAAGCTCCTTAATTTTTATATCATCTGGTCCTATACCATTCATTGGCGAAATTGAACCATGTAAAACATGATATACACCTTTAAATTCATGTGTTCTTTCCATAGCAATAATATCCTTTACATCTTCAACAACACAAATAGAAGATTTGTCTCTTTTTGCATTAGCACAAATTTGACATGGATCTGTATCAGAAATATTATAACAAATACTACAATATTTTAAATTCTTCTTTGCTTCTAATATTGAAGACACAAATTCATTTGTTTCCTCTTGAGTACTATTTAAGATATAAAAAGCTAATCTTATTGCCGTCTTGTGACCTATACTTGGTAATCTTTCAAAACTCTCTATTAATTTTTCTATTGATGGTGAATAACTTGACATTTATATACATCCTTTTCTATTACATTAATCCTGGAATATTATATTTTCCCATTTCTGATGCTTGAGCACTATCTACTTTTCTTAAAGCTTCATTTACACATGTTAATATTAAATCTTGAAGCATTTCTACATCATCTGGATCTACAACATCTTTTTTTATACTAATTTCTTTTAAAACTTTTTGGCCAGAAACTTTTACTGTAATTGCTCCTCCACCAGCAGTTGCATCAAATTCTTTTTCTGCTAATTCTGCTTGTGATTTTTCTAAATCTGCTTGCATTTTTTTGGCTTCTTTCATTAAATTATTTATATTCATTCCGCCAAATCCTCCCATTCCTCCTGGGAATCCTCCTCTTCTTGACATATTAATTTCCTCCTTTTTAATCTATTATATTAAATGGTATATCTAACCCATTTGCAAATTCCTCAATATTTGATTCTGAAGAATTATTATCCACATTTTGTGCCTTATTGTCTATAATTTTTATATTCATTTGTTTTCCGCATGCAATAGATACTAAATCTGTTAATTCTTTTATGTTTTCTGGTTTTTCTAGTACCGCTTTTCCAAATGGTGTTAATCCTTGCGGAAATTCAATTCCTATAGTCATATCATTTATTTCTTTTGCAATAGTATTTATTAAATTAGTATATAATACAATTTTTCCTTTATTTTTTAGTTCTGCTACAAGCTTTGGCCAATAATCTTGAACTTTTCCATTAATAACAATCTTTTTGTCTTCTGTTTTTAAATTATTAGATTTTGCGCTATTATTTACTGTTCCAGAACTTCTATTACTTGTTCCTACAAATGATTTATTTAAACTATTATTTCTTAAATAATTTTCTATTTTTTCTATTCTATTTAATAATGAACTATCAACATTATTATTAGATATTGTTTCGTTACTACATAATTTAATAATTCCCGCTTCAAAAATTATAGTTTTTTGATTAGACCATTTCATATTTTCATCAAGTTTTGAAAGTTCATATATTAAATTTATTGCTCTTTCTTTTGTTAGTTCATTAGAAATTGATTTTATATCTTCAATTTCATTTTGACTATATAAATCTAATTTACAATTTGTTTTAAATAATAGAATATCTTTAATATATTTTATTATTTCCCACAAAAAATTATTTATATCTTTTCCTTCGTCTAATACTTGTTGCATATTAGTTAATGCAGTATCTATATCATGTTCTATAATTGCTTTTGTTATATTATAAACATATGTTAATTTTGGAATTCCAACTAAATCTTTTATTTTATTTTCATCAATGTTATTTTCTCCATCTTGCACACATCTTTCTAAAATAGACAAAGCATCTCTCATTGCACCTTCTGACAATACAGCAATAACATTTAATGCTTCTCTTGTTATTTGAATTTCACTTTCATTACAAACAATTTCTAATCTCTTTATTATATCTTCATTTGATATTCTTTTAAAATCAAATCTTTGACATCTTGATAAAATAGTTGCAGGTAACTTTTGAGGCTCTGTTGTAGCTAAAATAAATTTAACATGCTCAGGTGGTTCTTCTAATGTTTTTAATAATGCATTAAAAGCACCTGTAGATAACATATGGACCTCATCTATTATATACACTCTATATTTTGCTTTTGTTGGTAAAAAATTAACTTCTTCTCTAATACTTCTAATATCTTCTACACTATTATTTGAAGCAGCATCCATTTCAACAATATCTGTAAGAGCTCCTGATAAAGCTTCTTTACATATTTCACATTCATTACATGGTTCCCCATCATGTGGATTTAAACAATTTATAGCTCTTGCCAAAATTTTTGCAGAAGATGTTTTTCCTGTTCCTCTACCACCATTAAATAAATATGCATGTCCTATTCTTCCTGACATTATTTGATTTTTTAAAGTTTTTGTTATATGTTCTTGACCAACCATTTCACTAAAAGTTAATGGTCTAAACTTTCTATAAAGAGCTGTGTACCCCATATTTTTCACATCCTTTATATTATCTATTTACATAGAAAAAATGGTGTGAGTATCAATCTCTGTATGGAAGACAACTACCACACAAATCTTACTGCTTATTGCTGCTTCCTTCCGGACCTGACAAGATTCACAGGGACTCATTGGCTTGCCCTCCATACAAAGATCAATCTTCATACCATTTGTATTATATAATTTTATTATAAATTTATCAAGTATATTTGACTAATTTTCTACTCTCTTAAAAATAATATCACTTGTTTCATTTATTTCTTGTGATGAAGATCCAGTTTTTGAAAAATCTGTAGGTAATATTTTTAAATTAATACTTGATTTATATACTTTTTTAGAAGTTAAATTAATTGTTATATCAAATGAAATTTCACTATTAAAATCCTCTGGTTTTTTATTTATTTTTTCTAATAGTTTATTATGATTTATTTCTTCATCTTCATTAGATACATAATTGCCTATAACATCATTTGCACATCTAAATGCTATTAATCCACCTTGATTAGATATTTTTAAATTTTTTATGTCTTGTTCTAAAGCTCCTTCAAACTTAATTGATTGTGTTTTAAAGCTTTCTTTATTTTCAAAAATATATGTAGCTTTACTACTTGGCATATATATATTATTTGTTCCTATTTCATTTTCCCTTTTAACATTAAAATTATCTAATACAACATTTTCTATTGCCTCAACTTTTCCAAAGTCATTTCCTTTTTCAATATATAAATATATATCATTATTTTGATTAATACTCATGTTCCATTTATTTTGTCCATCTTTTTGATCAATTCCTTCTACAGAACTAATTATTTTTATGCTAGAAATTTTAAATGGTAAATCTTTTTCTCCTTCAACATGATATCTTAAAATAACAACACCCGTTACAAAAAATAATGCTGTAATAACTACTATAAGTAAGCAAATATGAAATATTTTTCTATTTGTTCTTATATTCATAATTCCTCCATATATTATTTATCTTTTTTTATTTTTCTTAATTCTTTAAAGAAACTTTTTAAAATATTTTCACACTCTTCTTTTAATATACCCTTTTCAACTTCAACCTTATGATTAAATTTATAATCTTCAAATAAATTTAATACAGATCCGGCAGCACCTGTTTTTTCGTCTAATGCTCCAATGTATATTTTTTTTATTCTAGAATTAATTATTGCACCAGCACACATACTGCATGGTTCTAATGTAACATACATTTCACAATCATTAAGTCGCCATGCCCCCAGCTTTTTACTAGCTTTTTGTATAGCCAAAATTTCCGCATGATTTGTTGTATCTTTTTTTGTTTCTTTTAGGTTGTGAGCTCTAGCAATTATTTTATTATCTTTAACAATAACTACCCCTACGGGAACTTCTAACTTTTCATAAGCTTTTTTTGCCTCTTTTAAGGCTTCTTTCATATATTTTTCTTCCATGCTATCTCCTTGTTTAGTAGTATGGTGTGCCCAAAGGGATTCGAACCCCTGTCTATCGCTTAGGAGGCGATTGCTCTATCCTACTGAGCTATGAGCACATAATGTTTGATAACTTATTATATTTTAATACTTTTATTAATAATAATCAACCTTAATATAATATTAAAATTTATTTTATTTATGTTATTTGTTTTTATTATATTTTCTGTTATAATATTTTCGGTGATTAAAATGCAAAAAATATTAAGTAAAATGAGAAAAGCAATAGAAGAATATAATATGATAGAAGAAGGAGATAAAATTGCAGTATGTCTATCTGGTGGAAAAGATTCTGTAACATTGTTGCATGCCCTAAAGGCTCTTCAAAGATTTTATCCTAAAAAATTTGAAATAATAGCATTAAGTATAAATCCTGGTTTTGAATTTTTTGATACATCTATACTACAAAAAATCTGTGACGATATAGATGTACCTCTTGTTATAGAAAACACACATATAAAAGAGGTTGTTTTTGATTTAAGAAAAGAAAAAAATCCATGTTCATTATGTGCTAATTTAAGAAGAGGTATAATTAATTCTGTAGCAATAAGAGAAAATTGCAATAAGATTGCTTTAGGACATAATCAAGATGATGTTCTAGAAACTTTCCTATTAAATTTATTATATACTGGAGGTATTAATACATTTGCCCCTGTAAGTTATATGGACAGAACAAAAATAACACTAATACGTCCTTTAGTATATCTTCCAGAAAAAGAAACAAAAAGATTTGTTAAAAAAAATAATATAAAAATAATGCCAAAAGCATGTCCTATGGATGGCTATTCTAAAAGAGAAGATATGAAAACTCAAATTTTCAAATGGCAAAAAGACATTCCAATGATTAGAGCTAACCTATTTGGTGCAATTCAAAGAAATATTGAAGGATGGAAAAAAAATGAAAGAATTTAAAATTATAAAATTATTTAAATATATAATTGCATTTATTGGTCTAATTCTTACATTTAATTTATTATTATTTTTAAGTTCTTTATTTTCTTCTAATTTACTTGAAAAAAATGTAAAAGAATCTGCCGAAACGCTTTTAATAGAAGGGAATAAGTACCAAATAATCAAAACTTTAGATGTTTATAATGATAACTATACTGATTCTATAATGATAAACACAGCATATTCAATAGATAATACTAATCCAATTTATTCATATATGTCTGGAAGAAAAAACTTCAATAATCAAATTACTAGAAATTCACTAGAAGATACTTCTGGCGAACTTATATCAATAAATCCATCTAATGAGGAATCTATAAAAAATAATTCAATAATAGTATCAGAAAAATACGAACCAGTTATAGAACTAAATGAATTTATTAATGGAAAAATTCATACTTCAATTAATTATGCAAGATATTGGCATGGATACTTACCTTTTTTAAGAATACTTTTACTAATATTTAATATATCTCAAATAAGAATATTTTTATTAATATTATTCACTATAATTTTATTTTACTTAGTATATTTAATAAATAAAAAATTAGGAACTATAATTGCTTTTTTATTTGGATTTAGCCTAATTGTATATGATTATTTTCTAGTGCCATATTCACTACAAAATGCCCCTATATTTTTAGTAATGTTAATTTCATGCATAATATTACTAAAAAATTTAGATAGAATAAAAGATTTTAGCCTTTTTACATTTATTATTGGTTGTATAGCAAATTTCGTAGATTTTTTAACAGTTCCTATTATAACCTTAGGATTTCCTCTATTATTATATATTTGTTACAAACAACAAAATAATTTAAAAAATAGAGAATCCATTAAAATTATTTTTAAATCAACATTAACTTGGTTTGTTGGATTTGGATTAACATGGATTTCTAAATGGATATTATTTGATTTTATATATAATAATAACTTATTAGAATTAGCACTAAATCAAATTATATATAGATCAACTGGTAATCTAGACTTTGGTATAAGTAATTTATCAAAATCAACTGAAAATAAAATAATTATTGAATTACTATTAATTTTAGCTGAACTATCATCAAAAGGATTAATTTATGCTTCAATTGTATTTGTTGTAATATCTATTCCTTTAGCTATTTATATAAAAAAATTTCACATAAAATTAACTGTATTAAAATTTAATGTGTGGGTACAACAATACTTCCCTTTAATAATAATTTCAGTGCTTCCATTACTTTGGTATATTTTACTTTCAAGTCATACAACAAAGCATTTATTTTTCACTTATAGAAATATGTCTATATTTTTATTTGCAATATCAATTTGTCTTACTAAATTTTTCTCATTACAAAAAAAATAGTAAGAAGTTAAGCAAATGCTTAACCTCTTACTATTTTTTCCATTTCTACCTTTAATTTATTTAACTTTTCTTCTGCATCATCCATACTTGTTCCTTTTACTCCGCAATACAATTTAATTTTAGGTTCTGTTCCTGATGGACGTACACAACACCAGTTATTATCTTCTAATTCATAATATAAAACATTTGATTTTGGAAGACCAGGATGAGAAATTTCTTTAGTTTTCATATTTTTTACTGTATCAAAATCATAATCTCTAAAATTCAAAACATCGTAATCTCCAATTTTTTCTATATCTGTATTTCTAGTTTTTGTCATCATATCTTGTATCATTTTAGCACCTTCACTACCTTCTAGTACTATAGATACTTGACCTTCTTTATAATATCCATATTTTTTATAAATATTTATCATTTGATCCCATAAAGTTAATCCTTTTGTTTTGTAATATGCTGCCGCTTCTGCCAAAGCCATTACAGCTGCAATACCATCTTTATCTCTAGCATAATCACCAATCAAGCAACCATAACTTTCCTCAAAACCAAATACATATGTTGCATCTTTATTTATTTCTGCCAATTTCATTTGTCTACCTATATTTTTAAATCCTGTCAAAACTTCTCTAATTTGTAAATTATAATATTTAGCTATATCGTAAGCTAAGTTTGAAGAAACAACTGTTGTTAAAAACATTCCATCACTTGGTAATATTCCTTTTTCTTTCATTTGAGATATTCTGTACTCTGCAATTAATAATGCTGACATATTACCTGTATAAGTTTTGTATTCGCCTGTTGCAGTATCTTTTGCAAAAATTCCTAATCTATCAGCATCTGGATCTGTTGCTAATACAACATCAGCATCTTTTTCCTTAGCTAAATCCAAAGCTAATTTGAATGCTCTTGGATCTTCTGGATTTGGGTAATCTACTGTTGGAAAATTTCCATCTGGTTTTGCTTGTTCTGGTACAACATAAACATTTTCAAAACCTAAATCTTTTAATAATCCTTCAACAAGAGTATTTCCTGTTCCATGTAAAGGTGTATAAACAATTTTTATATCTTTTCCAACTTCTTTTATAGCATCTGGGTTTAAAACAGAATTTTTTAGTATACTTAAATATTTTTCATCTATTTCTTTACCTATAACATTATATAATCCTTTAGATTTAGCTTCTTCTTCTGATATTATTTTTATTGTACTATAATCAGAAATATTTCTTACTTCTGTTATTATATCTTTATCTACTGGTGAAACAATTTGTGCACCGTCATCCCAATACACTTTATATCCATTATATTTTGGTGGATTGTGACTTGCTGTTATCATAACTCCTGCTGTACATTTTAATTCTCTTACTGCGAAAGATAATTCTGGTACAGGTCTTAAGTTTTCAAAAATGTATGTTTTTATTCCGTTTGCATTTAAAATTAATGCTGTTAATTTACTAAATTCATCTGACATTTTTCTAGAATCATAACTTATTGCTACACCCTTGTCTTGTGTACCTTGTTTAATAATATAATTTGCTAATCCTTGAGTTGCTTTTCCTACAGTATATTTATTCATTCTATTTGTACCAGCACCTATAACCCCTCTTAATCCTGCTGTTCCAAATTCTAATTCTTTATAGAATCTATCTTCTATCTCTTTGTCATTATCTTTTATTGCTTCTAACTCTTTTTTGGTTTCTTCATCAAATGCATCACTTGTGCACCATTTTTTATATTCTTCTAAATATCCCATGATATCCTCCTTAAATTAATAAATATATTTATATAAAAAGGGCAGAATTAATAATTACTATATTATAATTCTTCCCTCCTTTTTACATGTATTATAAATTATAAAATTTTGTATATAACTCTCTTGCTGTACTAGGACAGTCAACCCCTGCTGAATCTGCATTTTTTACAGGAGCAAATTCTTCTTCTCTTTTTACTCTCAATATTGCCATATCATCTAATTCTCCAAAGGCATCAAATAAGAATGCTTCAAATTTATATGCATTAGGTCCATCTGGTACTACTTTGTTACCATCTTTGTCTATATATGTAGCCTTTTTAAATGCACTATGATATGGTAAAGGTTCTTTTCCCATTCTTTCAATTGCTGAAATATTAAATAAATTACATAAAATATGTGATTCCCCATATAATAGTTCGCCATTTTCATCTGTTTGTTCAGCCATTTCTTCTGATATTTCTGTATATTCTACAACATTAGGTTTACCATTTCTTTTACAAAATACTCCAACTTTCTCTTTTGGGTTAGCTTTTACTACTGATTTTCCTGCTGCTGTAACATTTTTGTCAATTGCAATTCCCATTAATACAGGATCTACCATTTTTACTAAACAGTTATCTACACCACCTATAAATACCCATTCAATTCCTAATTCTCTCATTTTATCAGTCATTTTATTTTTTACTAATGATTCGTAAATTCCACCATGTCCGTCTGCGGCTAATTTTATTAATCCATCTTCACCAATTAATATTTTTCCTTCCATATCTACCATTGGTAGTTGACCTTGTATAAAGAAAAATAAGTTTTTGTCTTTTTCATATCCAAAATATTTATTCTTTTTAAAGAATTCTACTGTTGCAGCATTATTCTCTTTACTTGTCATTATAAACCATGGAATTACAACTCCATATTTTTTTCCTTCTTCTTTTAATCCATCACAAAGTAATTCAAATAATGATTTATGAGAATCTAATCCAATGTCATATGTTCCTTTTGGTCCCTTATGTCCTAATCTCGTTCCTTGTCCTCCAGCCATTGTTACTGCAGCAAGTTTTCCTTCTTTTATTGCTTTTTTACCAATTTCTTCATAATATTTATACTTATCATTTAATTTATATTTATCTAAATATTCTATTGGTTCAATTTTAGCATCTGATGTTTTTAATTCTTTTTTTGTATTTTCATATAATGATTTTATAAGTTCAAAATCAATATTTTCTATTTCTTTTAATAACTCTTCCCTCTTATTATCATCTAAATCTTCATAATGATTTAATAAATGTTCTTGGCCATACTTTTTTAAAGTTTGTTTTATTTCTTCTAATCTTTCCTCCATATTTATATTCCTTTCTATAAAAAATTTAAAATAATATAGAACAGAAAATGATTCCTGTTCTATATTTATATACTATTTAATTAAGTTTTTCAATAGTTTTTTTAAATTTTTTGCAATCCTGATGTATTTAGTATTCCCGTATGTTTTAATACTATATCTTGCATATGATTTTGTATATCTTCTATTTTAAAACAATTTACTATATTAATATCATTTTTGTCACTAATTTTATTTAACATTTTATCTATTTTATTTATAAATCTTTCTGCTCCATTTACTATTACACACACTTTTCTTGAACTACAATTATATAGTTGTTCTATCTTTTCCTCATAATTATTTTCCCAATTCAAATTTAACAATTTTGTTTTTCTTTTTTCTTCTAAATTTATTTTAGAAATTAATACATTTACACTCTCTTTTAAATTTTCTTCTGTTATTATTACTACATCTTCATCGTTTTCTAGTTTCTTATTTATGTATGGTAATATTATCATTTCCAAATGAAAATCGCTTGCATAAAAACTACACAATTTTTCTTCATTTTCTTTAGTAATCATATAACATCAATTCCTTTCGAATTACGGACGCCTTTGATATCCGTAATATTCTTTTGTTAACTACTGGTAAATTTTACCATTTTATTTCAAATATGTCAATTATATTTCAAATAAATTCATCGTTTTTTTTCGACAATGTATAATATATTCAATTTTGTTAATAATTTAATTAAAGAAATTTTTTACATAAAAGTTTTATTTTTTATAAATAGGAAATTATATAGGAGGAAATTTATGAAAATTTTTCAAAATTTAATTAAAAACTCTAAATTCAAATTCATAATAATATTATCTTTTTTATTATCTTTATATATTTACATTTCTGCTTCATCATATGTAAAAGCTGCAAATAAAGATTTAAATGAAAATATTTTTAGATTACATGTAATTGCAAATAGTGATAGCAAAGAAGATCAAAATTTAAAATATATTGTAAGAGATAATTTATTAGAATATATGAATTCATTATGTAGCAATTGTTCTAGTAAAGAAGACTCCATTACTTTAGCACAAGAACATATAAATGAATTTAAAAATATAGCTACTGAAACAATAAAAAAAGAAGGATACTCATACAATGTAACAGTAGAAATAGGTAATTTTGAATTTCCTACAAAAACTTATGGAGATATTTCACTTCCAGCAGGTTATTATGATGCTTTAAGAGTTAAAATTGGAGAAGCAAAGGGACAAAACTGGTGGTGCGTAATGTTCCCCCCATTATGCTTTGTTGATGTAACTTCTGGAGTCGTTCCAGAAGACTCTAAAAATTTATTAAAAGAAAATCTATCAGATGAAGAATTCACTTTAATATCTGATAATTCTAATTCTGAAATTAATTTTAAATTTAAATTATTTGAAATCTTTTCAAATAATAATCTCTTAACTGCAAAAAATAATTAAAAATAGTTGTAAAATATATTTATTTATGGTATATTTCAATATAAATTAGAGTGTTAATAACACTCTTTTACTTTAAAAAAGATTATTTTTTGGGGGTAATATATTTGGAAAAACTAGTAATAACAGGACAAACACAATTAAATGGCGAAGTAACAATTAGCGGTGCAAAGAATGCTGCAGTAGCAATATTACCAGCTACGCTTTTAATAGATGGAATTTGCACAATTGATAATATACCTAATATAAGTGATGTAAAAATTTCCTGCGAAATATTAGAAAAATTAGGAGCAAAAATAACATGGAATACTCCTAATGAAATAACTATAGATACAAGAAATATAACAACAACAGTAGCTCCTCTAGACTTAACTAGAAAGTTCAGAGCATCTTACTATATAATTGGAGCAATGCTTGGAAGAAAAGGAGAAATACAAGTTGGCATGCCTGGAGGTTGTAAATTAGGTGCAAGACCAATCGATCAACATATAAAAGGTTTTGAAGCACTTGGAGCCTCAGTAGAAGTAGAAAAAGGAAACATAACAGCAAAAGCAGACAAATTAATAGGAAATTCTGTATATATGGATGTCGTATCAGTTGGTGCAACAATAAATGTTATGCTATCTGCTGTATTAGCAGAAGGAACTACAATTATAGATAATGCAGCAAAAGAACCACATATTGTTGACGTTGCTAACTTTTTAAATACAATGGGAGCTGATATTAGAGGTGCTGGAACAGATGTAATAAAAATTAACGGTGTAAAAAAATTATCTGGTAATGCATCTTACTCTGTAGTTCCGGATCAAATAGAAGCAGGAACATTTATGTTAGCAGCAGTTGCTTCAAAAGGAAATATTTTATTAAAAAACTGCATTACAAAACATTTAGAATCAATAACAGCAAAAATAATAGAAGTTGGTGGTCAAGTAGAAGACTATGGAGACAGTATAAGAGTTTGGTGTGATAAAAGACCAGGAAAAGCCAATATAAAAACTCTTCCTTATCCAGGTTTTCCAACAGACTTACAACCTCAAATGGGAGTTGTTTTATCAATAGCAAATGGTACTAGTGTTATTAATGAAAGTATATGGGAATCAAGATTTCAATATACTGAAGAATTAAATAAAATGGGAGCAAAAATTACTGCTCAAGGAAAAACAGCATTTTTTGAAGGTGTAGACAAATTATATTCAGCTCCAGTATATTCTACTGATTTAAGAGCTGGAGCAGCATTAATAATTGCTGGTATAATAGCAGAAGGAGAAACAGAAATATATAATCTTGAACATATTGATAGAGGTTATGAAAATATTGAAGAGAAATTTAGAAATTTAGGTGCTAATATAAAAAGAGTAACAGAGTAAAAATAGAAAGAAGAAATAAATATGCTAAATTTTTGTAGTTTATATAGTGGTAGTAGTGGTAATAGTTTATTTGTGCAAACAGAAAACACCAGAATATTAATAGATGCAGGTGTTAGTAGTAAAAAAATAGAAGAAGGTTTAAAATCTATAGATGTTGAACCTTCTTCTATTGATGCTATATTAGTAACACATGAACATTCTGATCATATTCAAGGACTTGGAACATTTTCCAAAAAATTTGATACTCCAATTTATGCAAATCAGGAAACTATTGATAATATGCAAAATCAAATATTAAAAATATCAGAAAAAAATATTAAAAAATTTAAAGTTTCTGATAAATTTTCTATTGGAGATATAGATATTAAATCATTTTCTATTCCACATGATGCTGCCAATCCTTGCGGTTTTAATATATTTAAAGAAAATAAAAAATTAAGTATAGCAACAGATATTGGTCATATGGATAACAAATTAATTAAAAATTTAGAAGATAGTTTATTTATTTTATTAGAGTCAAATTATGACTCAGAAATAATAAAATATTCTAGATATCCATATAGCTTAAAAAGTAGAATTACCGGTTCTTTAGGACATTTATCAAATGATTCTGCAGGAAAAACAATATCATATTTACTAAAATCCGGTTTAAAAAGTGCAATGTTAGGTCACTTAAGTAAAGAAAATAATTTTCCAGAGTTAGCTTATAAAACAGTTGCAGATCAGCTAATGGAACAAAATAATTTCAATAATTCTATATCTTTAAGTGTAGCAAATAGAAATAGTCCTGGTAAATTATTGGAATTTTAAAAGGAGTTTATACATATGCTAAATATTAATATTATTTGCGTTGGTAAAATAAAAGAAAATTATCTAAAAGATGCACTAGCAGAATATTCAAAAAGACTTTCTAAATATTGTAAACTTGAAATTACAGAATTATCAGATGAAAAAATTCCAGACAAAATAAATGAAAAAATTTCAAATACAATAAAAGAAAAAGAATCTAATAACATTATTAATCATATAAAAAAAGATTCATATATTATATGTTTAGACCTAAAAGGTAAAGAACTTTCATCAGAGGATTTTTCTTCATATATTAATAATATTTCTTTAACTAATAGTCATATTACATTTATAATAGGTGGATCTTTAGGATTATCTAACAAATTATTATCAATTTGTGATTATAAAATATGTTTTTCAAAAATGACTTTTCCTCATCAATTAATTAGAGTATTTTTACTTGAACAAATTTATAGAGGATTTAAAATCATAAATAATGAAACATATCATAAATAAATATTTATCTGTAGAGAAAATAATATAGTGAAATAAATTAATCATGTTTTAGGGGCATAATATATTTTTATTAAATTTAAAATCTTTTATTGGGGGATATTATTTTCTCTACAAGCTTAATTACTATTTAATTTTTTTGAAATTTTTTTAGATATAAATTTCATTACAACATTTTTTGTTATAATAAAAATTGAAATAAAAATAAAAATCTTAATTAACATTTAACTTCCTTTGAAATAAACTGCCATAATAATACAACAATATATTTATTCTGTCAACAAAAACTTTACGACAAAATTCGCCAAATAACAACTGATGTTATCATCCCGGCAATATCAGCAGCTAAAGCAGCTGTTAAAACAAACCTTGTTTTCTTTATTCTTACTGCACTTGTATATATTGCAATGGTATAAAGTGTTGTTTCTGTTGATCCCATAATTGTAGAAGTAATTAAACCAATATTACTATCAACTCCAAAAGTTTTCATTATATCTGTTGCAACAGCAATAGAAGCACTACCAGAAATAGGTCTCAACATTGCAAGTGGCATAATTTCACTCGGAATTTTTAGCAAAACTAAACCTGGTTTTAATAAATTTATTAAGAAATCTAATATTCCCGAACTTCTTAGTGCACCTATCGCAACAAATAATCCTATTAATGTAGGAAAAATTTTTAAAACAATTTCTAATCCCTCTTTTGCCCCATCTAAAAATGTATCAAAAACTTTGTTTTTTTCTATTAATCCAAACAATAAAATTATTAAAATAACTATTGGCATAGCAGCACTTGATAAATAATCTATAATTTTCATTTTATCCCCTTTTATCTAATTTTATAAATAATTTTGTAACGAAAATTCCGATTACCGCAGCAACTATTGTTGCTATCCAAACAGGAAAAATAATTTTTGTTGGATTATTTGAACCTAATGAATTTCTTATTGCTATAACTGTAGTGGGAATAATTTGCAAAGATGCTGTATTTATTACGATAAACATTACCATTGAATTTGTCAATTTATCTTTTTGTTTATTATTTTTTTGCATAGACTGCATTGCTTTTATTCCTAATGGAGTAGATGCATTTCCTAATCCCAATATATTTGCAATCATATTCATAGAAATTTGTTTTTGAATAACACTGTCTTTTTTTAAATCCGGAAATAAAAACTTTATTAGTGGTCTTAGTAAATTAGTAAGTTTATCTATAACAGTAGTTTTTGATGCTACTTCCATTATTCCATTCCACAAACACATTGTTCCTAGTAATGTTAAACATAATGTAACAGCTCCTTCAGTTGACTCAAAAATAGAATTGTTTACATTATCTATATTTCCCGAAAAAAAAGCATAAATAAATGATATAATTATAAATATTGGCCATAATATATTTAACACATTTACTCCCCTGTTTTTATTTTATTAAACTTATAACAAATATAGTACTGTTTTTTCCATATATTGTTAAAATTAATTTACTCAAACTTATTGACCTAGGCACTTTCATATGATATATTATATTTGTAAAATGGTTGTCGAATTTTGTAGTATTTGAGGAGGTTGAGGCTATGAAATCAACAGGAATAGTTAGAAAAGTAGATGAACTTGGAAGAGTAGTTATACCTATAGAAATAAGAAATAAGTTTAATATAGCAGAAAAAGACCCAATTGAAATTTACGTAGATGGTTCTTCTATCGTTCTAAAAAAATACGAACCAAATTGTATATTCTGTGGTAATACCAAAAACTTAGTAGAATATAAAGGCAAATTAATTTGTGACAAATGTTCTAATAAAATATCAGAGTTACAAAAATAAAAATCTCATAAGAGATTTTTATTTTTGTATAAACTTCATATATATTTCATTTTTATCAACATTTCTTAATTTTGCAATTTTTTTAATTATATCTTTTTTATTAAATCCTAAATTTTTATAATATTCATATTGTTCTTCAATATCCAAAGTAGCTATTTCATTTATAATATCCTGTTTGTGATTGCTTTTTTCTATAACAATAACAATTTCACCTTTTAAGTTTTCAGATCTGTCTATAATATCTTGTATTGTTCCTCTTATATATTCTTCATGAATTTTAGTTAATTCTCGTGCTAAAACAACTTGTCTATTCCCTAAAATTTCTTTTAAATCAGATAATGTTTTACCTAATTTATGAGGTGCCTCATAAATTATTATAGTATCTTCAGCATTTTTTATTTTGTTCAATTGTTCTTGTCTTAACTTTTTATTTAGTGGTAAAAAACCAATAAAAGTAAACTCCTTGGTGCTTATACCAGAACATATTAAAGCGTTTATCATTGCACATGCACCTGGTATTGGTATAATATTAATATTATTTTCTATAGCTCTTTTTACAACTTCTTCCCCCGGATCAGAAATTCCTGGTGTCCCAGCATCAGAAACCAAAGCAATATTTTCTCCATCTAATAATTTTTTTATTAAAACATCTGATTTATCATCTTCGTTATGTCTATGATAACTAATTAATGGTTTTGAAATTTCAAAATGATTTAATAATTTTAATGTATGTCTTGTATCCTCTGCTGCAATTATATCTACATCTTTTAATACTTTTAACGCCCTTAAAGTTATATCATCTAAATTTCCAATTGGCGTTGCAACTAAATATAATTTTCCGTTCATAACTTCTCCTTTACTTTTTATTATATATTTCTAATATTTCATCTGTATATTTGCCATCTTCATTATAAACATACAAATTTTTTTCTATTCTTAAAAATGGTTTTGCATTTTTTACAGCTTCTATAAGAACTAATTTAGGTTCTTTATTTACATTTGAACACACAAATCTTAATTTTTTAGGTTCTAAATTGTTTTTTCTCATTAAAAATAGAATATCAACTAATCTCTCTGGTCTATGTACCATATAAATACTGCCCTTATCCTTTAATAAATACTTTGAAATTTCTATAAAATCCTCTAATTTAGCAGTAATTTCATGTCTAGAAATTAATTTTTTATTATCTATATTTTTAATTCCTGTATTATCCTTTTTATATGGAGGATTAGTAACAATAGCATCAAAAGTACATGGATTATAAATCTTTTTTAAATTAATTATATTCTCATTTATAACTTCAAATCTGTTCTGTAAGTTATTTATACTTATATTCTTTTGTGCCAAATTATAAACTTCTTCTTGTACTTCTACTCCTATTATTTTATTTAATTCTGTTTTTGCACATAATAAAACCGAAATTATTCCCGTACCAGTTCCAAGGTCAATGACATTTGCTCCTTTTTTTATATTTTTAGCAAAATCAGAAATTAATACACTATCAATTCCAAAGCAAAAACCAGTAGTATTTTGAACTATTTTTAATCCCTTGTATTCTAAATCATCTATTCTTTCATTTTCATCTATTTTTATATTCATAACTAAATTATATAATTATTATCTCCTTTCTAATTATATAATTTATTTTATTAAGAATAAATTATAATGTCAATATAATAATATATAAATAATTATTTAAGCTTTTATTTTAATTTAATTAATTTTTCTATTTTATAATTTTTTAAAAATATTTTTAATTATTAATTTTATTATATATCTTATAATTTAATTGAAATTTTTTTATTTAAATTTAGTTTATTATTCACTATAATCTTATAAATAATTTTTTAAAATAAAATTTTATCATGTTGAAAAAAATTTATTTTATTTACTTCTTTTTATTTTATTACTTTATACTTTTATGATTCTTTTTTCGATTTTTGTTTTATGTTTACTTATGCGTATAAATGTTGATTTTATACTTTTATTTTCACTTTAAAAATCTATTTTTCTAAAGTGCAGTAATCCGTTGCACTTTACTACTATATAATTGGGAAATTTATATTTATTTTTAGTCTCTGTTTTCGTTTTATGTTTACTAGGTGACAATTTTCATCATCATGCATCTGCAATGAAGTTTTTACATTTTTTTCAAGTACACATTCTAAAAATTACAAGGTTATTACAACTTTTATAGTAAATTTTAGATAAAATTTTTATATTTTGAAATACAAAAAAATTTAATTTATTTTTATTTATCTAAAATAATTTTTCATTTTATATAATTTTTTTGTTTTTTAATAATTATTTTTTATAAAATCAAAATTTAATTTCTCTATTTTTATCTATAATTATTTTTTAATTTTCTTTATTTAATTTTTAATAAAATAATTATTTTAATTAAAATCTATTAAAAATTTTTTATCTCAATTAATAAAAAAATTTTATTTCAATTAATTCAATTTTTTATAATTTATTTTTTATATATTAACTTTTAATTCTATAAATATTTTATTAATACTTTTTAATTATTTCACTTAATACTAATTTTAATATAATATATTCATAAAAAATGATTTATTTAAATTTTAATTTTTTAAATTCTACGATTTTTAATTATTTTTTAAAAAATAAAAATTTTTTAAGTCTTAAAATAAATTCTAAGCCATTTATTTTTTATTATCCTATTGTTTACTTCTTTGAATGTTTTCATTATCCATCTCTTTATGTTTTAGTGTTTTATGTTTACTCATATATATAAATATTTGCCTTCCAACAATATTTTTACTTTAAAAGTCTCATTTTTTAAAATCCAGTAATCCGTTGCACTTTACTACTATATAATTTGGAGATTTATATTTATTTTTAGTCCCTATTTTTGTTTTATGTTTACTAGGTGACAATTTTCATCATCGTGCATCTGCAATGGAGTTTTTACATTTTTTTCAAGTGCACATTCTAAAAATTACAAAGTTATTACAACTTTTATAGTAAATTTTAGATAACACTTTTATATTTTGAAATAAAAAAAATTTAATTTATTTTTATTTATCTAAAATAATTTTTCATTTTATATAATTTTTTTGTTTTTTAATAATTATT
>CAKPIA010000001.1 GCA_934162205.1 uncultured Clostridia bacterium | reverse complement strand
TGCAAGAGTAATAGATACAACAGGACAATCAGCAACAGTATATGCAACAGGAAATGTAACAAATATAGATAAGTTAGCACCAAATAGCTTTACCCCAACAGCAACAAGTACAACAAATAGCATAACAGTAACAGCAAGTACAACAGATGCAACAGCAACAGATGATTATGCAAGCAGTGGAATAGCAGGATATAGATTTAAGTTAGATAGTGGAAGTTGGAGTGCATATCAAACAAGTGGAACATATAAATGGAGTAACTTAACACAAACAACAAACCATACAATAACAGTAGAGGCAAAAGATAATGCTGGAAATACGAAACAAGGAACAGCAACAAAAGGAACAGGAACAATAGAAACAGCAAGTGGAGGAAGTTATACCCCAACAGGATGGACAAATGGAAATGTAACAGTAACATTACCAACAAAATCAGGATTTACAACAAGGTATACAACAAATGGAACAAAGCCTTCAACAAGTAGTACTGCATATAGTAGTAGTTTTACAGTAAGTAGTAATTGTACAATAACATATATTTATACAGATGGAACAAATATTGGAGGAGCAGGAACTTTAAATGTAACAAATATAGACAAAAATAAACCAACTATAGGAGCAATATCAGGAGGATTTACGATAGTATCAGGAAACTCAGGAATAATAACGATAAGTTCAATAGCAGATACTGGAGGAAGTGGATTATCAGGAGTATATGTAAGTACAAGCAGTACTAAGCCAACAGCAACAAGTGTAACATGGACATCAAATACATCATCAAGTTATTCAAAATCAGTAACAACAGCAGGAACGTATTACATATGGGTAAAAGATAATGCTGGAAATGTATCAGATGCAAAGAGTTGTACAGTATCAGTTGCAACAGCGGTAGCAAAAGTAGGAAATACATATTATTCAAGTATTACAAATGCAATAAATGCAATATCAAGTACTGGGACAGTTATTATGTGCACAAATACAACAGAAAATCCAACAATACCAGCTGGAAAAAATATTACTTTAAATACAAATAATAAAACAATAACAGGAACGCTTACAAATAATGGAACATTAACAATAAATGGAGGAGGAACAATTATTTCAAGTTCTACATATACTTTTATAAATAACGGAACAGCAACATTGGAATCAGGCACAATTCAAGATATTTCTTCTGATAAATGGACTGTATGGAATAAAAACACATTCTATATGAATGGGGGAACAATAATAAAAAATGGTAACTTGAATGGAACAGCTTTATATTCTATTGGCAATGTTTATATGTCAGGAGGAAAAATTGATTCAACTGAATTTGGATTAGTAATAGATGAGGGAAATGGTATGGTAACAGGAGGAAATATTGTCGCAAATTCTGAACGCACAGCAGTTTTAGTTAGAAATAAAGGAGCTTTAATGCTTCTAGGAGGTTCATTTACTCAAAATGGTACAGGATATGTAATAATAAATGAATTAGATTTTGTTAATTGTAAATTAGAAAATGTATATCCAAATGGAGTGATTGCAGGAAAAGCTTATAGAATTATTAGTGGTAGTGCTGCATATTCAGTAGAAGTATGGGGAGTAGATTCTTCTGCAACAAGAACTCAATTTCCAACCTGGACAACTGCTAATGGACAAGATGATATAATTTGGGGAGAAGGAACTAAAACAACTCAAAATTATAGTACTTGTTGGGAATATCTTGTAAGAAGAGAAGATCATGGTCAACAATTAGGCGAATATTTAACACATGTTTATTGGTGGGATAATAGTGGAAATTTAAAAATACTATTTGCAACATCACATACGTTTTAACTGATAAGAATAAAAAATAGAGCAGAAAATTTTGAAAATTTTTCTGCTTTATTTTTTATATTATATGAAAATAGATATTTATATAAGTTAAAACTATTGAATATAACCAAGAAAAATGATAATATATAAAAAAATTAAGGAGGAATTATATGAAAACTTTATTGAAAAATGGACTAGTTGCAGATTATAAAAATAATGTGCAAGAAAATCTAGATGTATTGATAGAGGGAGAAAAAATAAAAAAAGTTGCAAAAGATATAAATGAATATGCAGACAAAATAATTGATTGTACAGATTTAGTTATTTTACCAGGTATGATAGACATGCATTGTCATTTAAGAGAACCAGGTTTTGAACATAAAGAAACAATAGAAACAGGATCAAAAAGTGCAGTTTGTGGAGGTTATACAACTATATGTCCAATGCCAAATACTAAACCATCACCAGATACAGTAGAAGTCTTAAAAGAAATAATAGAAAAAGGTAAAAAAACAAACTTATGCAATGTTCTTCCTTATGCACCTGTAACTAAAGGAGAAAAAGGTGAAGAATTAGTAAATTTTGAAGAATTAAAAAAAGCAGGAGCAATTGCATTTTCAGATGATGGTATGCCGGTTGTTAATGCAAGATTTATGAGACAAGCAATAATAGAAGCAGATAAATTAGGTACATTTGTATCATCGCACTGTGAAGAAAAATCAGTTTCAAGTGGTGCAATTAATGCGGGTAAAGTTGCAGAAAAATTAGGAGTTGAAGGTGTATTACCAGAAGCAGAAGAAATAATGGCAGCAAGAGAAATAGTAATATCAGAAACAAATAATGTAAGAGCACATATCTGTCATATAAGTACAAAAACAAGTGTTAATATGATAAGAGATGCAAAAGAAAGAGGAGTAAAAGTAACTTGTGAAACATGTCCACATTATTTTACATTTACAGTAGAAGAAGTACTAAAATCAGGAGTAAATGCAAAAATGAATCCTCCATTAAGAGAAGAAAAAGATAGACAAGCTATTATTGAAGGATTAAAAGATGGAACAATAGATAGTATAATAACAGATCATGCTCCACATGCTGAAGAAGAAAAAGCAAAAGGACTAGCTCAAGCGCCAAATGGAATAATAGGATTTGAGACTGTTGTGCCAGCAATAATAATGAATTTGGTTGAACCAGGTCATTTAACATATTTAGATGTTGCTAGATTAACATCATATAATCCATCTGTATTATTAGGATTAGATGATAAAGGAACTATAGAAGAAGGAAAAACAGCAGATATAACAATAATAGATCCAAATAAAGAATATGTTTATACAAAAGAAATGGTTGTTTCAAAATCAAAAAATAGTCCATTTATAGATAAAAATTTAAAAGGAAGAAATAAATATACAATTGTAAGTGGAAATATTGTATATGAAGATAAATAAGGTGGAGGAAATTAATGAAGGCGATTGATAAATTAATAAACAAAATAAAAGAAACAAACAATCCTACAGTAATGGGATTAGATCCAAGATATGATATGTTACCAAATTGTGTAAAAGAAAAATATGGAACAAGTCTAGAAGAAGTATGTAAAGCAATTGTAGAATATAATAAAGAATTAATTGATAACACATATGATATAATTCCTGCAATAAAACCACAAATAGCATTTTATGAAATGTTTGGAATTTCAGGAATGCAAGCATTTAAAGAAACATGTGATTATGCTAGAGAAAAAGGAATGGTAGTAATTGCAGATATAAAAAGAGGAGATATAGGTTCAACTGCTGCAGGATATTCTAATGCATTTTTAGGAAAAACTCCAATAGGAGAAAAAGAAGAATCTATATATGATGTTGATTTTGTTACTATAAATGCATATATGGGAACAGATTGTGTAAAACCTTTTATAGAAGATTGTAAAAAATATGATAAAGGTATATTTATCCTTGTAAAAACTTCAAATCCTTCATCTGGTGATTTACAAGATTTAAAATTAGAAACAGGAGAAGAAGTATACACAAAAGTTGCAAAACTTGTGGAAACTTGGGGTGAAGATTTAATTGGAGAATATGGTTATAGTAGTATTGCTGCTGTTGTAGGAGCAACATATCCAGAACAATTAAGTCAAATAAGAGAAACTGCTCCACATACATTTTTCCTAATTCCTGGTTATGGTGCACAAGGAGGAAAAGCAGATGATATTGCTTTAGGATTTGATAAAAATGGATTAGGTGGAATTGTAAATGCGTCAAGAAGTTTAATGTGTGCATATAAGTCAGACAGATGGAAAGATAAGTTTGAAGAAAAAGATTATGCAAAAGCAACTAGAGCAGAGGCAATTCGTATGAGAGATGAATTAAATAGTAGTATAAAATAGGGAGGAAATAAAATGCCAGTAAAAAGTTTTGCTAAACTAATAAAAAAAGAACAATTAAAATCAGACATAGTTAAATATAGTGTTGAAGCACCTGATATAGTAAAAGACGCTAAACAAGGTCAATTTATAGAAATTAGAGTATCAGATAATGTTGAACCATTTTTAAGAAGACCAATAAGTATACACAATATGGATAAAGAAAATGGAATTTTAGAGTTTATATTCCAAGTTAAAGGAAAAGGAACAAAAATATTATCAGAAAAGGTAGAAGGAGATCTTATTGATATAATAGGACCTTTAGGACATGGAACATTTGAATATAATGATTTTCAAAATATTGCAATTATTGGTGGAGGAATTGGTGTATTTCCATTATATGAATTAGCTAAAAATGCAAAAAATGATGGAAAAAATGTAAATATCTATTTAGGATTTAGAAATAAAGATTTTGTTGTTCTAGAAGATGAATTTAAAGAATTAGCAAATGAATTAATTCTTACAACAGATGACGGATCATATTCTGAAAAAGGTTTTGCAATAGACTTTTTGAAAAAAGATGTTGAAGATGGAAAAATAGATTGTATTTTTGCATGTGGACCTTTACCAATGCTTAAAGCTGTTAGAAATTATGCTATAGAAAAAAATATTCCTTGCCAAATCTCTTTAGAAGAGAAAATGGGATGTGGATTAGGAGTATGCTTAGGTTGTGCTGTTAAGACAGCAGAAAGTTCTAGCGAAAAACCAGAATATGTGCATGTATGTAAAGCAGGACCAGTATTTGAGGCAAAAGATGTAGAAATATAGTTCTACCAATTAATATAAACTAAAAAGGAGATTAATAATATGAAAACAGAAGTTAATTTAGCCGGAATAAAAATGAAAAATCCAGTAACAGTTGCTTCAGGAACTTTTGGATATGGAAGAGAATATAGTGAGTTTTTTGATTTAAGTAAATTAGGAGGAATTATAACAAAAGGAACATCATTAAAGCCAAGAAGTGGAAATAAACCTTCAAGAGTATGTGAAACAGCAAGTGGAATGTTAAATAGTATTGGACTTCAAAATCCAGGAGTTGAATATTTTGCAGAAAATGATTTACCATGGCTTAGAAAATTTGATACAGCTATAATTGTAAATGCTTGTGGAAGCTCAATTGATGAATATGTTGAACTTTGCAAAATATTAAATATTCTTGATATAGACGGAGTTGAGTTGAATTTATCTTGCCCAAATGTAAAAGCTGGATGTATGGCGTTTGGCAATACATATGAAGGTGTTAAACAAGTTACAAGTGAAGTTAGAAAAGTTTTAGATAAACCTTTAATTGTAAAATTAACACCAAATGTTACAGATATAGCAAGTATAGCAAAAGCTGTTGAAGATGCAGGAGCAGATGGAGTTTCTTTAATAAATACATTATTAGGAATGAAAATTGATATAAATCAAAGAAAACCAGTTTTAGCTAATAATACTGGAGGACTTTCTGGCCCAGCTATAAAACCAGTTGCAGTTAGAATGGTATATCAAGTTGCACAAGCTGTTAATATTCCAGTTCTTGGAATGGGAGGAATTGTAAACGGAGATGATGCAATAGAATTTATGCTTGCAGGAGCTCAAGCAATTTCTATAGGTGCAGGTAATTTTATTGATCCTTATACTAGTGTTAATACAGTAAAAGGAATAGAAGACTACATGAAAATGCACAATATAGATGATATAAATGATATTGTAGGAAAAGTTCAAATGAATTAGAGCTAAAAGATATAATTAAAAATGATAAAATGCCTAAATTTGGAAAATAAATAATTACATATTTAGGTATTTTATTATGCTATAGGAAAATTGTTGAAATTCTTATAATATAAATACTTTGCTTTATATTAAAATAAGAATTTTAGACTTTTAATACAATAGTAATTTTAAAAATAATTACACAAATGTCGAATTTTGCGATGAAAAAGAAATAAATTTTTGTCGAAAATGTTGACAATATATGTAAAAAAATATTATACTCGAAATATAAATTATATAATTTACGTAACAAAAAATATTTATTCAAAATTATTTTATCAAAGTTACATTTTTTCAAATAGAGTTATAGCTCATTAAAGTTTTATCTTATAAGAAATCAATTATTTTAAAATTATTAAGTAAAAGGAGGATTATAAAAAATTATTTAGAAAGAAGGCGTTAGATGAATAGACTTTTTGTGTCTAAAAGTAATTATGTTTTAAGAAAAATATTAAATAAACGAACAAGTTTAGAAATAATAAAAGATTTTATAGAAGCAGTTTTAAAATTAGAAATAAGACAAATAGAATTGCATCCATATTTGGATAAGATATCTAAATTTTTACCTCAAGAAGATAATTTTGGAATTGCGGATGTTAGAATAATTACAAAAGATAACAGAGAATTAAATGTAGGAATTCAAATTATTGATGGATATTATATTCAAAATAAATTATTATTGTATTATGCACAAATACATGGAAATCAATTAGAATATGAAAATCAAGATAAAGAAGTAGAAACAATTACTATAAATATTTTAGATTTTAATTATTTTAGCTCTAAAGAATATCATAAAGTTATAAAGGTTAGAGAAAATACATCATTAGGTGAAAGTGCAAAGGAGTTAGAATTACATACAATAGAATTAAAAAAATTTATAAAGAGAAAGAAATCTATAGAAAATAAAGAAGATGCATGGATTGCATATTTAGAAGGAAGTGATAATGAGTTAAAACAGTATGCTATAAATAATTATAAATCTATAAAAGCATTAGATGATTTAGCAGATAGATACTGGAAAGATGAGAAAATGGAATAAAAATACAGAAAGGAAGAAAATTATTAATAAACAAAATAAGTTTTCAATTCCAGAAGACTACATTTTTGAGAACAAAATATTTAAAGAAACAATATTTGAATTAATAGAAAATATATTGGAATTAAAAATTAAATATATTATATCAAAAAATATAAAGAAATTTGATAATATTTCCGCATATGAATTTTATGTTTTAGAATTAAAAATTAAATTTATTAATAATAAAGTTAGAAATATATATCTAAAGTTTATTGAAAATGACAAAATTAAAGAGTCAATATTTTGTTATTGGTCCTTATTATATGAACAGAATAAATTACTTAATAGAGTAATAATAACTCCACTAGATATTGATGAAAATAAGAAAAGTGTATTGCTTCAAGAAGAAAATAAACAAGAAGTAAAACAAAAAGCAATAATACATTTTATTAACTTTAATGAGTGTTTGAAAAAAACTAAATGTAATAGTTATATATTTAAAAATATAAATAACAAACAAACGCTAATGTTAGGTATAAATAAATAATAAGTAAAAAGCTGTAAAAAAATGCTATTGATTTTTATAACTTACTTTATTATAATAATATTATAAAGGAGATGATAATTATGCAATTTAAATATATACCTGAAGGTGTTTGTTCAGGAGCAATGATTTTTGAAATAGAAGGAAATGTTATAAAAAAATTACAAATTATAGGAGGATGTCCAGGAAATACAGTTGGTGTCTCTAAATTAGTAGTAGGTAGAACTGTTGATGAAGTTATAGAAATGCTAAAAGGTATCCCATGTGGTATGAGAGGTACATCATGTCCTGATCAAGTTGCTAAAGCTTTGGAAGCTTATAAAGCAAGTCAAAAATAAAAAATAAAAGCACATAATGTTAAAAATTAACTTTATGTGCTTTTTGTTTTTATTCTGTGAGTGAAGTTAATGAGCTTCACCTTTATTTTGTTTTAGTGTTACTTTTATAACAGTTCCTTCTTCAACTGTAGAATCTTTTGCATAATCTTGAGATATTACAACACCTGTTCCTTCAATACTTATATTTAAATTTTTAGATTTTAAAGAATTTGTGGCTTGAGCAGCTGACATTCCTTTTAAATCTGGTACTGTTACAGAAGTACGTACATTATTTTCTTCTGAATATAATTTTACAATTGAACCAGATAATAATTGTGTTCCAGGTTTTGGAACTTGGTCTGTAACTAATAAACTATTAGCATTTCCAGAAACAGAATAACTTGCAGTTAAACCATATTCTTCTAATATTTTTTTTGCTTCTGTTACAGTTTTGCTAGTAACATTAGGTAAAGTTTTAGTAGAATTTGAACCTGAAGTTGTATCTGATGTTGTAGTTTCTTCAGATGATACTTCTAAGTAAGGTAATATTTCTGAAAGCATTTGCCCAACAACTGGCCCAGCTATAGTTCCACCTTGGTGGCTTTTTCCTTGAGGTTTATATAGTGTTAATAATAATACAACTTCTGTATTTTCAATTGGAGATATTGCAACATATGATGCAACATAGCCTGCATCTTTATTATTAGAAGGTGGTTCTGATGTACCTGTTTTACCACCAATTGAATATCCGTTAACTTTAGCATTTCCACCAGTTCCATGTAATACAACAGATTCCAGCATAGATTTTACTTTGTCTGAAGTTTGTTTTGATAATACTTGTCTTACTGTAACTGGTTCAACAGTAGTTTTAGCTCCAGTTTCTGAATTTGTTATTTCTTTAACTATTCTAGGTTGCATTAGAACTCCATCATTTGCTATTGCAGATATTGCTGTTATCATTTGTAAAGGTGTTACATTAAATCTTTGACCAAATGACATTGTAGCAAGTTCAACAGGACCAACGTCACTTAAATCATGAAAGATACTATTAGCTTCTCCAGGTAAAGCAACTCCTGTTTTATCGAATAAACCAAATGCTTTATAGTATTTATATAAAGTAGATGCACCAATTCTTTTTCCTAATTGCATAAGAGCAGGGTTACAAGAATTTTCTAAAGCCCCTCTTAATGTTAAATAACCATGAGGAGTAGATCTCCAGCATTTAATTACTGTTCCATTAACATTTTCTGAACCATTACATATAAAATCGTTTGTTACATCTGTTCCCGTAATATTTTCTTCTAAAGCAACTGAGGCTGTTATTGTTTTAAAAGTAGAACCAGGTTCATATGTTTCGTGTATTGATTTATTTGACCACATTTTATATAAAGAGCTAGACTTTTCTTCAGATGATAATGAATCCCAATTTGTTGATAATGTTGAATTTGGAGTGTTTGGGTTATTTAAATCATAATTAGGGTATGAAGCCATTCCTAATATATCACCAGTTTTTGGATTCATAACAATTACATTTCCGCCTCTTTCACAAGAGTTATCTTCCACAGCTTGTTTTAAATATTTTTCTATTGTTGTTTGAATATTTATATCTATTGTAAGTGTTAAATCACTACCATTTTGTGCGGCAATGTAAGTTTGTTCGCTATTAGGAATTTCTGATTGACTACCATCTTTGGAACTTACAATTTTTCCTGCCGTGCCTGATAATACAGAATTCCATTTATTTTCTATTCCATATCTACCATCATTATCTGTTCCACAAAATCCTAGTACGGCAGAAGCTAAAGTAGAATATGGATAATATCTTTTTGTATCTTCATCTATATTTATTCCAACTGAAATTTTATTAGTTTTCATCCATGTTTTTAGTTCATCCACTTTATCTTGTTCTACTTTTCTTGCAATTGTTTCAACAGCAGAAGTACTTTGCACTTTTTCAAGAGTTTCATTGTAGTCAAGTTCAAATATTTCTGAAAGACCTTTTGCTACTTTTTCTTGTAAAGCCTTTGTTGATTCTTCTGTTTTATCTTTTGCTTTTATTTTTTTGGGATTAATTGTAATTGTATCTACTTGTGTACTACTTGCCAAAGGTTGACCTGTTGAATCATATATATTACCTCTTTTTGGACTTATTATTTGGTTTATATTTTGTTGAGAATAACTCATTTCTTTTAAAGAGGATCCTTGTATAAATTGAATCCAGGCAATTCTAATAATTAAAGCAAGCAATAAAATTAATACTACAATAGTAATTGTTTTTAGTTTTTTATTTGATATCATATTATTAGCATTAAAGTCATTTTTTAATTTTACTACTTTTTTATTATTTGTTTTTTTGGAATTTTTATTTTTATTATTTTTTTCCATAATATCACCATTTTTTAAAATTAAATTATATACATTTTATAGTAAAAAAATATATAAATCAATACTAAATATTGTATAAATTATAAATTCATAGTAAAATAAAATAAGTGAGGTTAGATATGAGTGATATTTTAGAAGAAACAAGATTTATAATGAACAAATATAATATTAGAGCAAATAAAAGTTTAGGACAAAATTTTTTAATAAATCAAGATGTTGTAAATTCAATTATAGATAGTTCTAATATTACAAAAGAAGATTTAGTTATAGAAATAGGACCAGGGCTTGGAACACTAACAAGATTTTTGTTAGAAAAAGCTAATAAAGTAATTTGTGTTGAATTAGATAAAAATATGATTAAAATTTTAAATGATAGATTTAAATTATATGATAATATTGAAATCTTAAATAATGATATTTTAAAAACAGATTTGAATAAAATAATTAAAGAACAAAAACAAAATAATGAAATAAAAAATGTAAAAATAGTAGCAAATTTACCTTACTATATAACTACACCAATAATAATGAAATTATTAGAAAGTAATTTAGATATAAATAGTATAACTGTTATGATACAAAAAGAAGTAGCAGATAGACTTATAGAAATACCAGGAGGAAAAAATACAGGTGCAATAACATATGCAATATATTATTATTGTACATCTGAAAAAATATTAGAAGTTGAAAACAACTCATTTATTCCTGAACCAGAAGTAACATCAGAAGTAATAAAATTAAATATAAGAAAAAATCCGCCAATTGATGTTTCAAATAAAGAATTATTATTTGATATTATAAAAAAAGCTTTTATGCAAAGAAGAAAAACATTATTGAATTCACTTGTAAATTCAAAAGTATTTTTAAACAAGGAAGATGGTATTAAAGTTTTAAATGAATTAAATATTGATATAAATATAAGACCTGAAAAACTTACACTAAGTGACTTTGCTAAAATAGCCAATAAACTAGCATAAAACATATATAATAAAGTACAAAAAATTATAACAAATTATTAAGAATAAATGAAAAAAGTACTTTATTTTTTTTTGTATAAATGTTATAATTTTTATAGAAGATTTAGAGAAAGGAGATAAAAATGAATCAAATTCTTATAACACAAAAATTATATATAACACCAGAACTTAAAAGAAAGAAAAAGATGTATAAATTTGATTTTATATTATCTCTTTTTTTAGTGATTGTATTGTGTTCTGTGTGTATATATGCAGAGTATGATAGAAATAAAAATGAATCAGTATCAAAGGAGATTTTATCTTCTATGAATATAGACCAAATAGAAGATGATACAACTGCTAAATCAGTAGGAAATGTTTTAGTAGTAGCATTAGATGATACAACAGAGCAAGAATTAAAAGAAATAGAACCAGTTGTAAATAATGCATCAGTTAATAAGGTTAATACAAATGTAAAAGAACAAGTAATACCAAATACATATAAAGACAGTAATGGAAATACATATGCAACAGTTGGGGTTATTACAATTCCTAAAATAAATGTTAATTATCCAATACTTTCTGAAACATCAGATGCATTATTAAAAATAGCTCCATGTAAATTCTGGGGACCAAACCCAAATGAAGTTGGAAATTTCTGTATAGTAGGTCATAATTATAGAAATACTAGATTCTTTAGTAAAGTTCCTAAATTAGATATTGGAGATAAAATAGAAATTATGGATTTAACAGGAACAACTGTAACATATAAAATTTATAATATGCATAATGTAGATCCAACAGATGTTAGAGATACAACCCAAAAAACTGATGGAAAAAGAGAAGTTACCTTAATTACATGTACAGATGATAGCAAAGAAAGAGTAGTAGTAAGAGCTACTGAAGATATATAAAAATAAAAATAACAATTTTAAAACTCCGTTCATAATATATATAAAAAATGAAAGGAGTTTTTTTGTGGCAAAAATATTAGTTTATAACCAAGATACAAACAGAATGGAAACATATTATAGAGGAGAAGATCAATCTATGCCATATAATACCAATGGAACTTTAAGAGTGAGAGAATTTAGAGGCTCAAGCAAAAGTAATATTTTATGGACAACAAAAAGAACTATGCAAAGTTGGAATAGTCAAAGATACATATATGGAAGACCTATATATGTGGGATTTGCTTTTAAAAGACCATATGAACGGTGGTCATGGAAATCAAAGTCAACATTATGCAGGAGTCGCATTTGATGTAGGACAAAATTTAAATGAAACACAAAGAACAGTTTTATGGAATAGTGCAAATAATTCTAAAATATGGAGTTATGTAGAACCAATTTCTTTAACCCCATCATGGGTGCATTTTGATGATAGAACAGGAACTCCTGCGTGTAGTACAGGGGGATATCCATTAGTTAGACAAAGAAGTAAAGGAGTTTATGTTCTTATTGCACAAGATGGTTTAAATACATTGGGATATAATACAGGAGGATTAGATGGCGTGTTTGGAACAAGAACATATACTGCAGTTAGAAATTTTCAATCAAAAGTAGGTCTTAGTGTTGATGGGATTGTAGGGTGCAATACATGGAGAGCATTACAAGAGAGAGTTGTAGGAAAAGGAAAAACAAGTACTACAATTAATTAAGATGCTTTAATAAAAAGATAGAAAATTATTTATATTATATAAAGTTTAATAAAATTTAGAGAAATTCTTTATAAAACAAAAATAAGATTTGAAATATTATTCAAATCTTATTTTTGTTTTTTTTCTTTTTTAATATTTTTTTCTTCTTCTTGAAGTTTTTCAAGTTGAGTTGCTAATAAATATATAATTTTTTTATTTTTATCATCTAATTTAATATATGTTTCCAAAAAATCATTATCTACTAATGACTCGATAGATGTAGAAGATGGTGAAATTAAATCACTAAATAAAAAATCAGAATTAATATTTAATGCTTTACAAATATTTGTAATTGTAGTTGCACTTCCAAATGCTAAACCTCTTTCTAATTGGCTAATGTATCTAGAAGATAAAGAAGTTTTTTCTGCTAATGCTTCTTGAGTATAATTAGATTTTGCTCTTGCCAGTTTTATTTTTTTGCCAATATTCTTTCTTAAAACAGTTTCTTGATTCATAAATATACCTCCTACTAAAAAAAGTATAACAGTCAAAGGCAAAAAACAAAATGAACTTATAGTGTTAATTAAAGTAAAAAGACAAACAAAACATTCTATTTCTATTATAAATGTTTATTGTATAAAATTGTTAAAACAAAAATTTATAAAAAAATTAAAAAAATACTTGCAAAAACATATAAAGTGTATTAAAATTTAATTGAAGTGGAGAAAAGTGGTACAAAGTGGTGAGAAAAGAAAAGAGGTGAATCTAATGCTAATCGGTGAATATGAACACACTTTAGACGTTAAAGGTAGGTTAATAATGCCTGCAAAGTTAAGAATTGATATGGGTGAAAAATTCATCGTTACAAAAGGATTAGATGGATGTTTATTTGCTTTTTCTCAAAATGAATGGTTAAACTTTGAAACCAAATTAAAATCATTACCACTTTCAGATAAAAACGCAAGAAACTTTGTAAGATTTTTCTTGTCAGGTGCAACAGAATGTGAATTAGATAAACAAGGGAGATTTTTGATTCCTAATAATTTAAGAATGGCAGCTTCATTAGAAAAAGAAGCAGTTATAATAGGAGTTGGAACAAGACTTGAAATTTGGAATAAAGAAACATGGCAAAATTGTGATGATAATATATCAGCAGATGAAATTGCAGAAAATATGACAATGCTTGGTATATAACTTGCAAAAGTTTATATAGAAACACAAAAGAATAATGTACAAATGAAAAATATACTTAAGAAAATCAAAAAATACAAAAGATAAAAGTACAAAAGATGTAAATTACTAAAGATAAAAATACAAATGATATTTACAAAAGAAAAAAGTGCCAAAGATAATTAAACAAAAGATGTATTACAAAAGAGTTAAAGTTTGTAAATACAAAAGAATATGAAAACACTTATAAGATAAACAGCTGGTATTACAAATATATACCAGCTGTAATTGTATATTTGTAAAATACTGAGGTGAAAAAGTGGAATTCAAACATGAACCTGTCTTATTACAAGAATGTATAAAAGGACTTAATATAAAAGAAAACGGGATATATGTAGATGGTACATTAGGGGGAGCAGGACATAGTCAAAAAATATTAGAAAATTTATCATCTAATGGCATGTTAATAGGAATAGACAGAGATGAACAAGCATTAGAGGCAGCAGAAAAAAGATTAGAAAAATATAATAATGTAAAATTTATTCATGGAAATCATGATGACATAGAAAACATATTAGACGATTTAGAAATAGATGAAGTTGATGGAATATTGCTAGATTTAGGTGTTTCGTCATATCAACTTGATGAAAGAAATAGAGGATTTAGTTATTTAGGTGAAAATGAATTGGACATGAGGATGGATAAAACACAGTATTTAACTGCAAAAATTGTGGTTAATACATATAAAGAAGAGGATTTAGCAAATATTATATATGAATATGGAGAAGAAAGGTTTTCAAGACAAATAGCTAAAAATATTTGTGAATATAGAAAAAATAAAGAAATTTCTACAACTAAGGAATTAGTAGAAATTATTGATAAGTCAATACCAGGATATTCAAAAAAAGATGGACATCCTGCAAAAAGAACATTTCAAGCAATAAGAATAGAAGTAAACAATGAAATTAAACCATTATATAATACAATAAGGACATGTATAAGAATGTTAAAAAGCAGAGGAAGACTTTGTGTAATAACATTTCATTCGTTAGAAGATAGAGCAGTAAAAAGAGCGTATGTAGATGCAGAAGGAAAATGTACTTGTCCAAAGGACTTACCTTATTGTGTATGTGGATGTAAATCAGAAGGAAAAATAGTAAATAAAAAACCAATAATAGCAACAAAAGAGGAAGAAGATAGAAACTCAAGATCAAAAAGTGCTAAACTAAGGATATTTGAAAAAAAATAGTAAACGTAAGAGGAGGTGAATAACTTATGGCAAGAGATAGATATCAATATGGAACAAATCCAAGAAAATTAGAACCAGAATATAGTCCGTATAAACAAAGATCTTCGAATAAGAATAGAAAACCAGAAGTATTAAAAACAAAACCAAAAGCAGAAATAAAAATATCAAGAAAAGATAAGATAAAAACAATTAAAAGAATAGGTTTAGTTGTTGCAATATTTATAGTTTTACTTACCATAAGTTATAGAAATTCTCAAATTAATGAGAACTTTAGCCAAGTTCAAAAGTTAAAAAAAGAGTTGTCATCTCTTGAAAAAGAAAATGAACAATTAAAAGTAAATATAGACAATAGTGTAAATTTAAATAATATAGAGCAAGCTGCAAAAGAAAAATTGGGAATGCAAAAATTAACTAATAAACAATCTGTGTATGTAAGTTTGCCAAAAAAAGATTATATAGAAACATCTACAGAAGAAGTTAGAATAGAGGAAAATAGAAATTGGTTTGAAAAAATCTTAAGTATATTTAAAAAGTAAAAAGAATTAAAATTTATTTAATTGAATTTTAATTCTTTTTATATTTTTAAAGATTGGGTAATAAAATCTTTTGTTTATTAATATTTTTAATAATAAGAATTATATTAATAAAGGAGAGAAAAGATGGTACAATTAAGTATTTCAAATAAAAAGAAAATAAGAAATACACTATTTATAGTACTTTTTATTATGCTTGCATTAATTGCAAGAATTTTATATATACAATTTATACAGGGTGGAGAATTAGAATCTTTAGCATATCAACAACAATCATTAGATAGAAAAATTAATCCTAAAAGAGGAACAATATATGATAGTACAGGAAAATACATATTAGCTACTAGTAGTACAGTTGAAACGATAACAGTTAATCCAACAAATATATCAAATGAGAATAAAGAAAAAGTTGCAAAAGCATTAAGTGAGATATTTAATGTTGATTATGAAAAAACATTAAAAAAGATAAAAAAAAGAAGTTCTATTGAAACAATTGCAAAAAAAGTTGATAAAAGTAAATCAGATGAATTAAGAAAATGGATTAAAGACAATAATATAGAATCAGGAATAAATATAGATGAAGATACAAAAAGGTATTATCCATATTCTAATTTAGCAGCACAAGTTATAGGCTTTTGTGGAAGTGATAATCAAGGATTAGATGGTGTTGAAGCCAAATATGATGAAGTGTTAAAAGGAAAATCTGGATATATTGAAAGATTAACAGATGCTAAAGGTGGAGAAATAGGTACAGAAGGAGAAAATTATAAATCAGCAGTTGATGGAAATGGCTTGATATTATCTATAGATATGACTGTACAATCAATTGTAGAAAAATATTTAGAGGAAGCATGTATTGACAACAAGTGTACAGATGGTGGAAATGTAATTGCAATAAATCCTAAAACTGGGGATATTTTAGCTATGGCAACATATCCGGATTATAACTTAAATGAACCATATGAACCTTACACAGAAGAATTAAAAAATACATGGGATAGTTTAGAACAAAAAGATAAAACGAAAAATTTACAAGCTGTATGGAGAAATAAAGCAATAGCAGATACATATGAACCAGGATCAACATTTAAAACAATAACAGCATCAGCTTCACTAGAAGAAGGAATAACAGATACAGATAGGGCAGGAGAATTTTGCTGTACTGGTGGAATAGAGGTTGCTGGAACAAGAATTAAATGTTGGAGATATTACAGGCCACATGGATCAGAAAGTTTAAGGCAAGCGTTAATGAATTCGTGTAACCCAGTATTTATAGGCTTAGGACAAAAATTAGGAGTACACACTTATTATAGCTATTTAAGAAAGTTTGGACTTTTAGAAAAAACAGGTGTAAATCTTCCTGGAGAAGCAAATAGTATTTTCTTAAAAGAAGAAAAAATGGGACCAGTAGAACTTGCAACTGTTAGTTTTGGGCAAAGATTTGAAATAACACCTATTCAACTTGCAACAGCAGTATCAGCGATTGCCAATGGAGGAGAATTGGTTACTCCAAGAATAGCAAAAGCAACTATAGATAGTCAAACCGGGGAAGTAAAAGAAATACCAGTAGAAAAAAAGGGGAGAGTAATATCAAAGGAAACTTCGGAAAAAGTATTGAGTATGATGGAATCTGTTGTGGCAGAAGGAACTGGAAAAAATGCAAGAGTTGCAGGATATAGAATCGGAGGTAAAACAGGAACATCAGAAGATGGAGTAAATACTAATAAATATGTCACATCTTTTTTAGGTGTTGCACCAATTGATGACCCAGAGGTTGTTTTGTTAGTTACTTTATATAATCCAACAGGAGAGGGGGGACACCAAGGAGGTGAATGGAGTGTTTTTACACTACACTTTGAAAAAGATGAATACAGTTGCTTTATAAAAGTGATTTATTTAAAAAGTGTTGGATAAATTTTATTACTAATTATTTATGATATTATTAATATATTAAATAAAAGAAATAAAAAGAGATTAAAAACAATTATGAATGAAGAAGAAAGATAGCTATAGAAATATAGTTATCTTTTTTTTGTTGCAAATTATGTAAATTTATAGTATAATGCTATTTAGATTGGATATTTCCAATGTAATTATTTTAGCAATTTTTAATTGCTAAATATATAAAATACCCAAAGACACTTGTAACCATTAAACTTTTAACAATGAAAGGAGAACACAATGAGTAAGTTATGGGCAAAAGTAAAATTTAAACAGGAAAAAAATGCTGAACACTTAATTAGAGCTTTTTTTCAGGAATTTAATCCTGAAAGTAGCATTGTAGTGAGAGGCAGAGAGGCAAAATTGGAAATTGTTTTCCGGGAACCTCCTATTGCAATCATCGAGGCAATAAAGCATTGTGAAGTAATTGAATTAAATTACGGTAAAAACTTGAAAGAGTATGCTGAAGATGAAAATGCAAATGGTAAAGAGGAAAACTCCGAACAGACTGAACATGAAGTAACAAAGAGTGAAAACTCTGAGCTGGCTGAGCAGAAAGTGGCAAAGAATGAAAACTTCAAGTTGGCTGAGCAGCCAAAAAAGAAGCGGGGCAGACCATCTACTAAAAAGGTAGAAACCACGAAAGAAGTAAAGACTGAGCAAACAGTTATAAATATTCCAGAGTTGGAAGAAATTGCAAAGAAAGCAACATCTTTCGAACATTTTGCAGAATTAGTAGCAGAATGGTTAGAAATGGACAAAAGAAAGAAACTGTTTACAAATTTAGTAATTGTGTCAGCTGAAGTTGATAAGATTACATGGAAAGAATTAGATAAAGCTTTAAAATGCAAGAATGTCTTCTATACACAATGGGACAAAGTTTGTTTTGGTCAGCAAGTTTCCGAAAAATTGAAAAAATATCCGGCAACATTATTGGCATTTTTGAAAGCAACTAGACTGTATAAAGAGTATTCTTTTAAAAAAGCAGATGAACATTTTATAAGAGAAAACTCTAATGTACAAGAAGTAAAAAAGAAAGTGCCGAATGTTGAAGAAAAGTCAGAGGAACCTATTTCCAGTGATGTTTCTAAACTGATGGAATGTATGCCGGAAATCAAAGACTTTGAGGAAACGCTGGCAAGCGTTGATAAAACTCAGCCTGTTGAGGAAAGAGTTCGTTATGTTTTAAGAGCAATGGGGTTAGATAACCTCAATGAAAAAGAGCAAAATCAGATTGTTGAAATCGCAAGTACGGCTGTAAAAAAGGAAAAAATAACTTTTGACATTATTTTTGTCGAAGCGAATCTTCCTGTTGAACAGACGATGGAAGTTCGTATGAAATTTTCTAAATTTGTTAATGATTTTGTGCAGAAGTATGAAAGTGGTAAAAAGGTAAAACTTTTAACTTTCCTTTCAGAATTACAGAAGATTATTATGCTTGAGGGCGAAATTGAAAATTTCTCGAATTTCACTGATTAATCTAATAGTGACTTTGGTATTGAGGTAAAACTTCACTGGATGTATCTGGTGAAGTTTTATCATTTTACATAACTTTACAAAAATGCAAAATAGTGATATAATAAATGCATTGTTTATATATAGAAAGGAAGAAATTATTTCTTAATTTAAATACATACGAATAATTTTTGTATGTAAACAATTTAGAATAAATCTTCTACTAAATGTACTATAAGCAAAACAATAAAACAGGAGGAAAGTACTATGTCAGATGAAAAAGGAGCAGTAAAATGGGAAGACAATGTAATAACAAGACAGGAGGAAAAACAAAATAATGAAAAAATTTTTAGTGAGTTCAACAAAGCATTTGTCAGTGGCAGAATTGAGGCTGAATTTGAGTACAGCCATGAAGTAATGTGGGAAAAGTTTTATCGGACAAGAGTCAGAGTTAAAAGATTAAGTGGAACAGAAGATTTAGTTCCAATAATGGTTTCTGATTTTTTGATAGAACAAGAAATGATGAAGAAATCACTTGAAGGAAAATAGGTAGAAGTAGCAGGACAGTTCAGATCACATAATAAAGAAGGAAAAGATGGTCGCAAACATTTGGAGTTATTCTTGTTTGTAACGGCTATTAATATCTATGAAAATGAAGATGAACTTGAAGAAGTTACAAATTCAAACTTAATTTTTCTTGATGGGTATCTTTGCAAACCGCCAGTCTTAAGAGAAACACCTTTAGGAAGACAGATAACTGATTTATTTATTGCAGTAAACAGAGCCTATGGAAAGTCGGATTATATTCCGTGTATTGCATGGGGAAGAGTTGCACAATGGGTAAGCGAATGTGAAGTAGGAAATCGAGTACAACTTTATGGTAAAATCCAAAGTAGAGAGTATTTTAAAAGATATTCAAAGGATTCGGAGGCAGGAGAATTTAAATCTGCTTATGAAATTTCTGTAATGCGAATACAGAGAGTAGGAGACTTAAAATTAGAGGGCTAATCTGACAGTAGAAGAAATTATCTAAGAAACAAAGGGAGAGCAGTAAAAATGCTCTCCCTTTTAACGAATACAAATAGAATACAATTATTTTATAATTTTAATAAACGTGTTGAAAAGTCAACATATATGTGCTATAATCTATAATATTTACAAGAGATATATTCTAAAAACATATAGATAAAAATATAGTAAGAATTAAAAAATAAGGAAATGTGGTAATATGTTAGAATACAACGAAGTAAAAGAAATTAAGAATTTAATAAAAAAAGGTTTTGATTTAGAATTAATATCTTTTGAGTTAGACATTCCAATAGAAAAAGTTAGACAATATAAATCAGAATTAGAATCAATAAAAAAAGATGATTCAGTAAAAAGACATAGTGCGAGAGAAATAATTGAAAGCAAAAATAAACAAGCTCATTTGAAATTTGAACAAATGAGAGAAAAATATAAAAAATTATTTTTTAAAGATAATGAAATTGAGAGTAAAAAAACACAAGACCAAACAGAGCAGGAAGAAAAATTAATAAACTTAATTATGTGCCAAATTGAAAAAATAGAAGCAGAAATGAAACAACTTTCGCCAATAGATAGAAGAAAAAAAGCTGTTGTAATATTAACAAAATTAAAAAAAATAGAAGGATATCAATTAACTATTGATCAAGCAGAAAGATTAAATTTTTTGATGCAATCAGAAGTATTAGAAAAATTAAATTTAAATTCGACAGATAAAATTGATGATTATTTAAATAAAAATAAAAAGACAGTAACTAGAAAATTGATAGAAGCCATTGATATTGCTCAAGCTGAAACTCAAGATATAGAAGAATTAAAAAAAATAGAGAAGAAAATAACAATTGAAATGCAACAGAATAATTCAATGATAGTAGGCACAATAAGGACTAAAATAAGAAATAAAATATTAAAAATTAATCAACAAAAAGTAAGTGATAAAATTAGAAATGATGTATCTGAAGATATAAAATCAATAATAGATGAACTTGCAAATGGTACATTAGATATTCAAGAAGCAAATAGAATTCTTGATGAAGAAGCAAGAAAAAAAGTAGAAAGCAAACCCAAAAATAGATTTTCATTAACGGAAGAACAAGAAAAAAGACAAAGTTTAATTCAAATAAAGACCATTTTAATGGAAAAACCAGAACAATATAATATAGAAAATCCAGAAACAACAATAATGCAGATAAAAGAGCTATGTAATGGCGGCTTAGATCAAGCAATAAGAACAGTAGTAAAAAATTTGACAAGTGCAAAAAAATTTAAGAAAGCAAAAGAGGTTTGCGATAAATTTTCTAGTGAAGATAATGAAAAACAATTTCAAAAATATATAATAACATTAAAAAAAGAAATAAGAAATGATGAAATTGGTGATATGGTCTTAAAAGGAATAAATATGAATGGAACATATGAAGAAGAAAGAGCATATTTCGAATTGATTGAAAAAGGATTAAAAATTGGAAATGTAAAGTTGGGAACGGTATCTTTAGGAAAAAGTCAAGATGGATCAAAAAATATAACTTTAGCTGATGTATGGCCAGGTGAAGAACAAAGAGAAAGAGAAATTTAATTAATATAATTTATTTGTAAGTTAAAGAGAATAAAATGAAAATTTGAATAACTAGAAATTAGTAGAAAACTAATTAGCTAGTTATTTTTTTAATTTCATATAATAGTTATTCAAATGAAAAAATACGGTTGAATAAAGTAATAAAAAATTTTTTTATTAATAAACTTAAGTAATAAAAGTTAAAAGAGGTAATTATATATGAAATTTAAAACTAAATGCTTAGAAAACAAAGATAATATATGTCAAATTAAAATTGAGGATATGATAGTAGAAATAAAATATTCTTCTAATAAAAAAAAAATCGAAGATTATATGATAAATATTTTGAAACAAAAAATATAATGAACTAGTTTTTGCTATTTTATAAATAACGCTATAGCTATAAAAGAAGGGAGCTAGAAAGTATGACCGGAAGAAAATCAAAATATTCTTCAGAAAATTCAAATAAAAAAGGAAAAAAAATATGGACAGTAGCAGTATATATAAGGCTTTCACAAGAAGATAGCAACAATGGAGAAGAAAAGCAAGAAAGTAATAGTATAACAAGTCAAAAGGCATTATTAAATGAATATATTGAAGAAAATGATGATTTGATTGTTTATGATACTTATGTAGATGATGGTTATACAGGAACAGATTTTAATAGACCTGGATTTCAAAGGTTATTAGAAGATATGAGAAAAGGAAACATCAACTGTGTTCTTGTAAAAGACTTATCAAGACTTGGAAGAAACTACATAGAAGTTGGTAATTACATAGAGCAAATATTCCCACTATTTAATATTAGGTTTATTGCTATCAATGATAGTGTAGATAGTTTTAAGAATCCTACAAGTACAAATACAATATTGGTACCATTTAAAAATTTAATAAATGATGAATACTGTAGAGATACATCAATAAAAATTAGATCAGCATTAAATGGAAGAAAGAAGAAGCGGAGAATTTGTAGGTGCATTTCCATCATATGGTTATATAAAAAATCCGGATGATAATCATAAGTTAATTATAGATGAAGAACCTGCTAAAATTGTAAGAAAAATCTTTGAGTGGAAAGTAAATGAAGGATTAGGAAATTTAACTATTTGCCATAGATTAAACGATATGGGAGTTTTAAATCCAACAGGGTATAAAAAGAAAAAATTAAATCAGAAATTTAATAATTCCAAAATACTTCAAGAAGATTATTCGTGGTGTCCATCAACTGTTAGAAATATATTAAAAAATGATATTTATATAGGGAATATTACACAAGGTAAAAGGAGAGTTAAAAGTTATAAAGTACATAAAGTAGAACGAGTACCGGAAAATGAATGGATTACAGTAGAAAATATGCATAAGGCAATTATAGATAAAGAATTATTTGAAAAAGCACAGGGGATGAGAAAAGTTGATACTAGAGTACAAAATAGTGGAAACCTAAGTATGTGGGCAGGAATACTAAAATGTGCAGATTGTGATAGAGCAATGCATAAAAAGTATTGTAAAAATAAAAGTGGTACTATTTATGAATATTACATATGTGGGACATATAGAAAAAAGTCAAATAAATTATGCACAAAGCATACTATAAAAGTGGAAAAACTAGAAAATGCTGTATTAGAAACTATTAAGTTACACATAGAATTATTTGTTGATACTGAAAAAGTGTTAAATGAAGTAAATAAATCCAATACCAAAAGAATAACAAATGATAATATTGAAAATGTAAAACAAGAAAAAGAGAAAGAAATACAAAAATTAACTGACTTAAAAAGAGGATTGTACGAAGATTGGAAAAATGATTATATAACAAGAGAAGAATATTTTGATTATAAGCAAAAGTATGAATATGATATAGAAAAGATAAAAAAAATCATAATAAATTTACAAAGTCAAAAAAATAATAAAATAAAAATTGTAAGTGAAAATAGTAAATGGATAGAAGATTTTAAAATACATAAAAATATAACAGAATTGGATAGAAGTATTATAACAGAATTAATAGATTATATAGAAGTGCATGAAAACAAAAAAATAACTATACATTTTAAATTTATGAATGAATCAAATAAAACTATAGTTAGTGAAAATAAAACTCAAAAATTTGCGTAAGTAAATTCAAACTATTTGTGGTGTAAAAATACACCAAGGAGGAGGTGTTGCAGCACCAGTTGGAGGACAGATATTTAGCGAAATATTACCATATTTAGAAGTTAATCAGGGAAATACTGAAGAAATAGAACAGAAAGTAGAAGTAGAAGTTCCTGAAATTGTAGGAATGAGTATAAAAGAGGCAGAAAAAATATTAAAAGAAAAAGAATTAGAAGTAAAGATAAATAATGAAACAGAAAATTTAGATAAAGAAAATACTATAATTACAAATCAAATACCAAGGTCAGGATTAACTGTATATAATAAAAGTTGTGTGTATTTAGAATACTAAAAAAATGACAAAAACTCTATACAAAATAATATTTTAGTTATATAATATAACAAAAATAAAGGAGATAAATATGGATTTAAAGAAAATTTTATTAGGCTTAGAAAATCTAAAGGTTAAAGGTAATTTAGATATTGATATAAAGGGAATTGAAAATAATTCTAAAGAAATAAAACCTGGATATATGTTTATTGCAATAAAAGGTTTTGAAAATGATGGACACAATTACATAAATGACGCAATAAATGCTGGTTGTACAGCTGTGATGATAGAAGAAGGCTGTGATTTAAGCAAAATAAATGTAAAAGATGATATAACAATAATAATGGCTAAAGATACAAGAGAAGCATTAGCAATATGCTCATCTAACTTTTACAATAATCCATCAAGAAATTTTAAATTAATAGGAGTAACAGGTACAAAAGGAAAAACAACAACAACTTTTATGATAAAAGAAATATTAGAAAAAGCAGGAAAGAAAGTTGGATTAATAGGAACAATTGCCACATATATAAATGGTAAAAAAATAAAAGAAAGTGATAGAACAACTCCAGAAAGCTTAGAGTTGCAAAAAACATTTTCTCAAATGGCAAAAGAAAAGGTAGAATATGTTGTTATGGAAGTATCATCACAAAGTTTAAAATTACATAGAGTTGATGGGTGTGATTTTGATATTGCTATATTTACTAACTTTTCAGAGGACCATATTAGTGAAAAAGAACATACAGATATGAAAGACTATTTTGAATCAAAATTAAAATTGTTTAATATGTGTAAAATAGGTATAGTAAATGCAGATGATTTACATACTGCTAAAATTCCAAAATTATTTCCAGATAGTAATATTACAACATATGGTATAGATAATCCATGTAATGTTTTGGCTAAAGATATAACAATAACAAATTCATATGTTGATTTTAGAGTAAAAATAACAGATAGAAATGAAAGAGTAAAAACTGGAATTCCAGGTAGATTTAGTGTCTATAATTCACTAGCTGCGATTTGCGTAGCACAAAAATTAGGAATACCAGAAGAAACAATAAAAGAAGCTTTATTAGAAGTAAGAGTACCAGGAAGATCAGAACTTGTAAATAACAAAAGAGAAATTCCAATAATGATTGATTATGCACATTCTCCAGAAAGTTTAGAAAACATATTACAAGCAGTAAAAAGTTATACAAGAGGAAGAGTAATATCTGTATTTGGATGTGGTGGAGATAGAGATAAAGGAAAAAGGCCAATAATGGGAGAAATTTCAGGAAGAATAGCAGATTATACAATAATAACTTCTGATAACCCTAGAACAGAAGAACCAGAAGAAATAGTAAAAGAAATCGAAAAGGGAATAAAAAAGACAAAAGGAAATTATGAAGTTATAGTAGATAGAATTCAAGCAATAGAAAAGGCAATAAAAATGGCAAATAAAAAAGACATTATTGTATTAGCTGGTAAAGGTCATGAACCATATCAAGAGATAAATGGCAAAAAGTTTCCATTTGATGAAAGAATTATTGTAAAAGATATAATAGAAAAATTAGATAAAGAAAATAACAAAAGTAAAAAATAGAAAGGTTGATACAGTTGAATTTTGAGATAAAAATGTTACTAATATCATTTTGCGTAACAATAGTATTATCAATATTAATTATACCATTATTAAAAAAATTAAAGATAGGTCAAATGGAAAGAGATGATGGACCACAATCACATTTAAAAAAACAAGGAACACCTACAATGGGTGGAGTTATGATGATAATATCACTTTTAATTTGTGTTATTGGTGTATATTTATATTATTTAAAAAATAACCAAATTAATATAGCAAATAATATAATTCCAATGTTAATTTTAAGTATAGGTTTTGGAATGGTTGGTTTTATAGATGACTTTAAAAAATTAAACAAAAAAAATACAGAAGGATTAAAACCAAAATATAAAATGCTTGGATTATTAGCTATATCAGTTATTTATGTTTTACTAATAGTAAAAGGAGCAAATATAGGAACCCAAACATACATACCATTTTTTAAGATATATATAGATATTCCAATATATTTATATATACCATTTGCAGTTTTAGTTATATTAGGAACTACAAATGCAGTAAACCTAACAGATGGAATAGATGGGCTTGCATCAAGCGTATGTGCAATAATAGTAACATGTTTGACTGTTATTGGAATGATTTTTAAAGTTCAAGAAGTTGTTACATTTGGAAGTATAGTAATAGGAACAATATTAGGATTTTTAATATTTAATTTACATCCAGCAAAAGTTTTTATGGGGGATACAGGATCACTATTTTTAGGTGGGGTAATATCTGTTTTAGCTTTATATTTAAAAGTTCCACTATTATTATTAGTTATAGCATTAATACCTGTTTTAGAAACATTATCTGTAATAATACAAGTTGCATATTTTAAGAAAACAGGAAATAGAATATTTAAAATGGCACCTTTACATCATCATTTTGAATTATCAGGATGGAAAGAAAGCAAAATTGTAATTGTATTTAGCTTAATAACATTAGTTTTATGTATTGTAGGCTTAAAAGCAATTTAATTGGAAAGGAAGAAAAATGGCTAAAAAAGTTAAAAAATTTTCAAGCTTTTTAAATAATCCAATAGATTATACTTTAGTAATAACTATATTGTTATTACTATCAATAGGATTAATAATGGTTCTTTCTGCAAGTTCTCCATCAGCTCTTTCAGAAAGTGGAGATAGCTATAAATATTTTAATAAACAATTATTATTTGCTGTTTTAGGACTTATAGCAATGTATGTAATTTCAAAAATTGATTATAGATTTTATAGAAAATTTTATAAACAAGCTTGGTGGATTTCACTAATATTATTAATTTTAGTAATGTTAGTAGGAAAAACTGTAAACGAAGCAAAAAGATGGATTTATATTACAGATACATTATCATTTCAACCATCAGAAATAGTAAAATTTTTAATGATAATTTTTTATGCGGGAATACTTACAAAAAATAGAGACCAATTAGGAAAATTTAAAGAAGGATTTTTAAAACACATTCTATTGGTTGTACCTATTATTGCATTACTAATGCTTCAACCTCACTTTAGTGCTTCAATGGTAATAATCACAATAGTTGCAGTAATGATGATATTAGCAGGTTGTAAATTTTGGCATTTCTTAGCAACTGGTGGAGCAGTAGGAATACCGGGAATGATTGGATTAATAATATTAGAACCATACAGATTAGCAAGAGTAACAACATTTTTAGATCCTTGGAAAGATGCAACTGGAGCAGGATGGCAGGTAATCCAAAGTTTATATGCAATAGGATCAGGTGGACTTTTTGGAGCAGGATTAGGAGAAAGTAAGCAAAAATATTTATATATTCCAGAACCACACAATGACTTTATTTTTTCTGTACTAGCAGAGGAACTAGGGTTTGTTGGTTGTGTATTAGTTATATTACTATTTGCAATATTTATTTGGAGAGGTGTATTAATTGCAATGAAATCTCCAGACATGTTTGGAAGTTTAATAGCAATTGGAATAACAACAATGGTTGCTATTCAAGTAATATTAAATATTGCGGTTGTTACATCTTCAGTTCCAGCAACAGGTATGCCATTACCATTCTTTAGCTATGGAGGAACGGCGTTATTTATATTACTCTGTGAGATGGGAGTACTGCTTAATATATCAAGAGCTAGTGTAAAATCATAATAAATTAAAAATAGGAGGCTACTAATGAAAGTAATAATTGCAGCAGCAGGAACTGCAGGACATATAAATCCGGGAATTGCAATTGCAAATAAAATAAAACAAGAAGAAAAAGATTCAGAGATTATATTTATTGGAACAACAAGAGGATTAGAAAATGATTTAGTACAAAGAGCAGGATATAAATTAAAAACAATTGATGCATATGGATTAAGTAAAGAAATTTCAATTCAAAATTTTCAAAAATTATATAAAACATATAAAGGAATTGGTGAAGCAAATAAAATAATAAAAGAATTTAAACCAGACATTGTAATAGGAACAGGAGGATATATTTGTGGACCTGTTGTAATGGCTGCAAGTAAAAATAAAATACCAGTTGTATTACATGAAAGCAATGCTTTTCCAGGTAAAGCTGTTAAAATGCTTGCAAAAAGAGCAAACACAGTGTTAATTTCATTTGAAAATGCTAGATCAAGAATAAAAAATGCAAAGAAAATAGTTTATACAGGAACACCAATAAAAATAAGAAAAAAAGAATATAATATAAATGAAAAAAATAAAATAATAAGCAGTATTGGATTAAATGAAACAAAGCCAATTATTTTAATATTTGGAGGAAGCCAAGGTGCTCAAAAGATAAATGAGGCAATAACAGGAATTATTTTAGAAAAATTAAATAAAAAATATCAAATTATTTGGGCAACAGGTCCAAAGCAATATGATATTATAAAACAAGAACTAGAAGATAAAAATATAAATATTAATAATATAGAAAATACAAGAATTGTTCCATATATTTATAATATGGAAGAAATAATGAATGTATCTGATGTTATTGTTGCAAGAAGTGGAGCAATGACTATAACAGAAATTTCTAATTTAGGTAAACCTTCAATTTTAATACCATTGCCAAATGTAAGTGAAAATCATCAATTATATAATGCGAAAGTATTAGAAAATATAGGCGCTGCCAAGATTATTTTAAATGAAGATTTAGATGAAAATAATTTAAATAATACAATAGAAGATATTATTTTAAACAAATCAAAACTTGAACAGATGGGGAAAAAAGCATTAACGGTTGCAGTAGATAATGTTGAAGATAAAATTTACAAAGAGATAAAAGAAGTTTTGAATAAAGGAGATAAAAATGTTTAAAAACATACAAATAAAGATAGTAGTAATATTTACAATTATAGGAATAGCCATAATTTCAGGATTAGGGCTATTCTTTATAACTGAATTAAATTCAGTTAATACTGCAATTTCTTCAGAAGGGATTACATTAGAACAAGTTGCTAGTGATATTAATAATATATCAAATCAAACGAAAATAGTTTTTGGAATTTGTGTTGGAGTATATGTATTAATTTCTGTATTATTAGGAATTTTCTTATCAAAAGTTGTAATTTATCCTATAAATAGATTAATTAAAAGTGCAGAAAAAATTGCTTCTGGAGAAGAAGTTTCTATAGCAGGAACAGAAAATAAAGATGGAAACGAAGTAAATGGATTAGTAAATGCATTTGATATGATGACATCTGAACTAAAAGATAAATTAAGTGAAGTTTCCAAACAAAAAAACCAAATAGAAACAATACTTCTTCATATGACAGATGGACTTATTGCATTTGATATGGATGGAAATATAATATTAATTAACCCAGCTGCAAAAAAATTATTAAGTATTTCACCAGAAGATAATAATTTTGAAGATATATTTAAAAAATTCAAGTTGGATATAAATATGGAAAAAATTATATATCTTGAAAATTGGACATCTACAGAACAAAGAATAGAAGTAAATGAACGATTTGTTAACGTGTTTTTTGCACCATTTAAAAATGAAAATGATAGACCAGCTGGTGTAATTGCAGTTATACAAGATATAACAGAACATGTTAAATTAGATAATATGAGAAAAGAATTTGTTGCAGATGTATCACATGAATTAAAAACTCCAATAACATCAATCATGGGATATGCAGATACTTTATTAGAGGGAGAATATGATAAAGAAACGCAAGATAAATTCTTAGATGTAATTGCAACAGAAGCTAGAAGAATGGCAAAATTAGTAACAGATTTACTTACATTATCTAGATATGATAATAATCAAAAAAGAATACAAAAAGAATCATTTGATTTAGGTGAATTAGTAAAGAGTTGCCAAGAAAAATTAGGAATAGAAATACAAAAAAAGAATCATACAGTAAATTGTTTTGTTACTGCAGACGTACCACCAGTATATGCAGATAAATCAGATATAGAAAGAGTTGTATTAAATATACTAACAAACAGCATTAAATATACAAAAGATAATGGAGAAATAAAAATTTATGTAGGATTTGTATATAATGATGCATATATAAAAATATTTGACAATGGTATAGGAATACCAGAAGAAGACTTAAATAGAATTTTTGAGAGATTTTATAGAGTAGATAAGGCTCGTACCAGAGAAATGGGTGGCACAGGATTAGGATTATCTATTGCAAAAGAAATACTTGATAAAAACGGTGGAAGTATAGATATAAAAAGTGTTGTAGGACAAGGAACAGAAGTTGTTATAAAAGTTCCAACTAAAGAAAAGAAAATTAATTAATATAAAGAGGTGTAATATGCTAAAACAAGAAAAATGTAAAAAAGAAAATATAATAAAAAAATTAAAAAAGCAAAACGGTTCAATAACATTATTTGTATTGATAGCATTATTATTCTTTTTAATTTTAGCTTTTTCAGCATATGTTGCTTCAACAAATAAATTACAAGCACAAGAAAAACAATATTCAAAAATAAAATCAAATTATGAAAATAGCTATACTGATGACGATATAAAAAATGAATATTTAGAAAATACGGTAATAAAAAGAGCAACAACAGCAATGCCGGAGGGTGCATCAATAGATCCAACTACAAATGAAAACACAGGAATAGTAATGATAGATAGTAATCAAAATGAATGGGTATGGATAGAAGTACCACCAACAGTATTTACAACTGCAAAAAATAGTACAGATTATGATAATATAAAAGCAGATTTAATAGCATATGCCAAAGATTATAGAAGTGATGATTTTACAGATAAATGGTATTCCGGATGCGGATTAACACAAGAAGAATATACAACAAAATATCAAACAATGTTAAGTAGTATATATACAAATAAGGGATTTTATGTGGGAAGATATGAAGCAGGAATAGAAGGTAGTGATATAAATACAAGTTTAGCAAGATATGAAAGAACAGAAATAACGAATAGTTCACCAAAAGCAGTAATTAGGAAAGATATGATACCATATAATTTTGTGACTTGTAGTGATGCACAACAATTAGCAACTGGAATGAGTACAGGAAATAAAACAAGTAGTTTATTATTTGGAATACAATGGGATTTAGTATGTAAATTTTTAGAAGTAAAAGGTAACTGGGATACAACTACAAACACTGCACAATATTATATAAAAGAAAATAGTACAAGCTGGGGGAATTATAGTAATAGTAGTATAACCTTAGTAAGAGGAAAATATAATATATCACCAAATTTGTCATCAAGCACTTGGGTATCATTTAATAAGAATACAGAAAATTATGTGACAAATTTTATAACAGCAACTAATAAAAGTATGTTATTAACAACAGGAGCTAGTGAAAATACAAATAAAATGAATATATATGATTTAGCAGGAAACGAATATGAATGGACATTAGAGAAAAACTCCAATACCGACAATTCTTGTGGCAGTAGGGGAGGCAGTCACTATAGCACTGGCTTTGACTATCCAGTTTCTCATCGCTATGACAGCCCTATAACTAATAGAGGAAATAGTATTGGACTACGTGTATCACTTTATTAATGTGTGATTGTTTAAATGGCAAAAGATTGTCAATTGGGATATAGTTTTTTGACAACTTTGTATTTGCTAATATAAATAGAAAAAACAAAATGATTATCAAAAATAAGAATAGAAAAATTAAATGTCTGGATTTGTGATTTAAAAGTAATTGCGAATTTAGGCATTTAATTTTGGAAAGCATTAAATATATAAATAAAATTTTACCTAAATATTGAAAAATAAAAAATATTGACAAATATTTTATATAGTATCATATGTAATATCAACAAGATATACAAGTATGGAACAAGCAGCAAAAGCTATATTAGATGATTATTATAAATAAAAGAGTAAGAATTTCTAAGTGAAAATCACTAAGAAATTCTTATTTTTATATTGATAAAACAGTGCTTTTGATATATAATGTAACAGTGAAAAAAACTAAGGAGGAATAAAATTGAAAATAGATCCTAAAGCAAAAGAAATATTAGAATGGGTATATTGCATAATAATAGCAGTGGTATTAGCATTATTAGTAAGATACTTCGTAGGAACACCTACAATAGTAAAACAACCTTCAATGTATCCAACATTAAAAGAAAATCAAAGATTGTGGTTAAATAGATGGGATAGAACATGGAAAAAAATGCCACAAAGAGGAGATATAATAACATTTGAAGCACCAAGCGAAATGTATTTAACAGAGAGTCAAATAGAAGCTAATGATGTAATTGCAAAATATGAATATGAACCAAAAAGTGTTGTAGGAAAATTTGTTTATTATGTTTTAGAAATAAGTAAAACAAGTTATATAAAAAGAGTAATAGCACTTCCAGGTGAGCATGTAGAAATTAAAGATGGAAAAGTATATATAAATGGAGAAGAATTTAAAGAAGATTATTTACAACCAGGAGTAGTTACAGACTTAAGTAAAGGAGAACTTTCAGATTTTGTAGTACCAGAGAATTGTGTATTTGCAATGGGAGATAATAGATCTCAAAGTACAGATTGTAGAGCATTTGGATGTATTCCACTAGAAAAAATAGAAAGTAAAGTCTTTATAAGATTTTGGCCACTAAACTTATTTGGAAAAGTAAATTAAAGCAATAGGAGATATAAATGTTTGAAAATATTGTTGGAAATAATAATATAAAGCAAATGTTACAAAAGACAGTTGAGTTACAAAATGTATCACATAGTTATCTTTTTATTGGAATAGATGGGATAGGAAAAAAATTAATAGCCAAAGAATTTGCTAAAATGATAATGTGCTTAGAAGAAAATAAATATTGCAATAAATGTAAATCATGTATTGAATTTGATTCTAATAATAATCCAGATTTTATTTATATAGAACCGGATGGAAATAATATTAAAATAGAGCAAATAAGACAAATGCAATCAAAAGTGATAGAAAAACCTATAATATCAAACAAAAAGGTATATATTATAAATGATGCACAGAATATGACAGTAGAAGCACAAAATTGTTTATTAAAAACCTTAGAAGAACCACCAGAATATATTACAATAATTTTAATTGCAAGTAATGAAAACAACCTTTTAAGTACTATAAAATCAAGATGTACAATAATTCATTTTGATAAAATTGAAAATAAGGAATTAAAAGAATATGCTACAAATGTAATAGGAATAAGCAATGTAAATGAAAATATAATTAATATTTTTCAAGGAAGTATAGGAAAGGCAATAAGATTAAAAGATAAATTAGATATATACGAAAACATTGAAAATATTATAAGTAATATGAATAATAAAGATATAGTAGATATACTTAATTGTTCAGAAATTTTGTATAAATCTAAAGATGAAATAGAAGAAATTCTAGAATATATAAATGTAATACTACTTAATCAAAGTAAACAAAATATAAAATATGTTAAATGCATAGATATAGTAGAAGATACCAAAAAAAGATTAAAATCAAATAGTAATTATGATATGTGTATTGATAATATGTTATTTAACATATGGGAGGAAATAAATGAAAAATATTGTAGGAGTTAGGTTTAAAAAGCTAGGAAAAATATATTTTTTTGATCCACAAGATATTAAATTAGAAAAAAGGGATCAAGTAATAGTTGAAACTGCCCAAGGAGATGAATTTGGAGAAGTTTTAATTGCTAATAGATGTATAGAAAATGATAAAATAGTAGAACCTTTAAAAAAGGTAATAAGAAAAGCAACAGATAAAGATAAAAAACATTATGAAGAATGTAAGAAAAAGGAACAAGAGGCTTTTGAGGTTTGTCAAAAGAAAATTAAAGAACATAAACTAGATATGGCATTAACAGAAGTTGAATATAAATTTGATAATAGCAAAATATTATTTTATTTTACAGCAGATGGAAGAATTGATTTTAGAGAATTAGTAAAAGATTTAGCAGCAATTTATAAAACAAGAATTGAATTAAGACAAATAGGGGTAAGAGATGAAGTTAAAAGAATTGGTGGTAATGGAGTTTGTGGAAGAGAACTTTGTTGTTGTTCATTTTTAAGAGATTTTGAAACTGTTTCGATAAAAATGGCAAAAGAACAAAATATATCATTAAATCCATCAAAAATATCAGGAAATTGTGGAAGGTTAATGTGTTGCTTGAAATATGAACAAGAAGTTTATGAAGATAAACTAAAAAGATTACCTAATATTGGGGCAATAGTAAAAACAGCAGATGGAACTGGAGAAGTAGATGGAGTTGAAACATTAAAAGAAAGAGTAAAAGTAAAATTTAAAGATGGAGAAGGATTCTTTTATAAAAAATATGACAATAAAGATATAAAAATAATAAAAGATGTAGCTAGAGAAAATATAGATAAGGAAGAAATTGAACATAAAAAAGAACTTGAAGAATTAGAAGAATTAGAAAAAGAAGATAAGAAAAATGTTTAACATATTAGGAGGTGAATATAATGGCATATAAAATAACAGATAAATGTATATGTTGTGGAGCTTGTGCTGCAAACTGTCCAGTTGGATGTATATCACAAGGTGATGATAAATTCGTAATAGATAGTGCTGCATGTATAAGCTGTGGAACTTGTGAAGGTGTTTGTCCAGTTGGAGCACCAGTAAGTGAGGATTAGTAAATTTGGAGAAGAGAAATCTTCTCTTTTTATATATTATAGGAAAGTTTTCCGAACTTCCTATAATATAAATATATTGCACAGAAATTTGCTTTGCAAATTTTACGCACGAACAAAGACGCGGACTTCAAAATGTTTTAATAAGTACAAAAATTATTAATGTCCGCTTTTGTTCTATTATAGAAAAGTTTTTCTAAAAAAGAGGGAAGCATGTATAAAGTGCTCCCCTCTAAAATTTATTTATTAGTCATTTCTTCTAAATCCAATAATTCTTGCCATCTAGCATCAACTTCTTTTTGGAATTCTTCTATCATCCATTCATTTCCGGGTTTAAACATATGTTTAAATCTTTTTTGAGGTTTTAAGAATTCTTCAATTGGAAGTTTTTTTGCAGGTTTATATGTTATCTTATATTTTCCATTAACGACTTCATATAAAGGCCAATAACAAGTTTCTACTGCAAGTTTATTTATTGTCATTAATTCGTCAGTAGGATATCCCCAACCTCTAGGACAAGGAGATAAAACATTTAAAAATGTTGGACCTTCTGTATAAATTGCTTTTTCAGATTTTTCATATAAATCTTTAAAATTATTTATTCCTATTGTTTGAGCTACATATGGTAAATGATGTGCAACCATAATTTGTGCTAAATCTTTTCTTGATTGCATTTTTCCTGTTAAAACTTTTCCTACTGGTGATGTAGTTGTATCTGCAAATTTTGGTGTTGCAGATGAACGTTGAATACCAGTATTCATATATGCACCATTATCATAACAAACATAAGTAATGTCATGTCCTCTTTCCATTGCACCAGAAAGACTTTGAAGACCTATATCATAAGTTCCACCATCTCCACCAAATGCAATGAATTTTGTATTTTCATTTTCAGGTAACTTCCCTTGTCTTTTTAAAGATTTGTAAGCAGCTTCAACTCCTGATTCTGTTGCAGCAGCACATTCAAATGCTGTATGTATAAATGAATCAGTCCAAGCAGTATAAGGATATATAAAAGTAGAAACTTCCATACAACCTGTTGCACCGCAAATTACTGCATGATCTTCTTCTTTTAAAGCTCTTAAAACCATTCTAGCAATAGGAGGGGCACCACAACCAGCACACATTCTATGTCCTTCTGTAAATCTTGAAGGTTTATTAGCTATAATTTCTTTTAAATTGTATGCCATTTATATCAATTCCTTTCTTATTATCTTTTTAACCCTAAATATCTATAAGGATTATTTATACTTCCAGTTTTTGCGATTTCTGTTAAATCATTAAATACAGATTCTAATTGGTCAGCTGTTGTATCACGTCCACCAATACCATAAATGTAATTTACTACTGGTACTTGAGATTTATTTACATACATACCAGATACTACATCTTCAAATAATGCTCCACCAGCTGCATTTAAAGAATCTGCTTTATCTAAAACAGCAACAGCTTTTAAATGTGATAAAGCATTAGCAACTTCTTCAGCAGGGAATGGTCTGAAAACACGTATTTTTAAAAGCCCAGCTTTAATACCTTGTTTTCTTAAATTATCTACTACAAATTTTGTAGTTCCTGCTGTTGAGTTCATACAAACAATTGCTATTTCTGCATCATCTAATTTATATTCTTCAAAGAAAGAATATTTTCTACCAGTCATTTTTTCAAAGTCTTTTGCTACTTCTTCAATAACTTTTTTTGCATTTTTCATAGCTTCTGCTTGTTGAACTTTATGCTCAAATAAATAAGCTTGTAAATCTAATGGACCAATTGCCATTGGTTCTTTTTTATTTAATAAATAATGTTCTGGTTTATATGAACCAACAAATTCTTTTACTTTTTCATCTTCTATTAATTCAATGTTTTCTATTGAATGTGATGTTATAAAACCATCTTGACAAACCATTAAAGGTAATAAAACATCTTTATTTTCTGCAATTCTATGAGCCATAACTAAATTGTCATAAGCTTCTTGATTATTTTCAGAAAATAGCATTATCCATCCTGCATCTCTAACTCCCATTGCATCTGAATGATCATTATGTATGTTAAGAGGTCCAGATACAGCTCTATTAACTAATGACATTACAATAGGTAATCTTAAACTAGATGCTATATAAATCATTTCCCACATTAAAGACAAACCATTAGCAGATGTTGCTGTCATTGCTCTAGAACCAGCAGCTTCTGCACCAATACATGCACTCATTGCACTGTGTTCACTTTCTACCGCAACAAATTCTGTATCTACTGTACCATTTGCAACAAATGTAGAAAAATATTGTGGTATTTCTGTAGATGGTGTTATAGGAAATGCAGCAACAACGTCTGGGTTTATTTGCTTCATTGCTATAGCAGCAGCTTCGTTACCACTTAAACGTTCTCTTATACTCATTTTATCAAAACCTTTCTATATTAATTATTCTTCACCTTCGTCAACCATTTCTATTGCGTTAAAAGGACAAACTTTAGCACAAACTCCACATCCTTTGCAAAAGTCTAAATCAAAATCTGTTCTTTTTAAAGTTTCTTTACAAACAGGAATAGAATTTTCTGGACAAACAGGAAAACAAAGTCCACATTGTTTACATTTTTCTTCGTGAAAAATTGGACGTAAACTTCTCCAATCACCAGTTTTAAATTCTCTTGCATTTCCAGATTCATAAATATTTCCAGCTATGGTTAATTTATCAATTGGTGTGTTTTTATTAATTTCAGTCATATTTATCATCCTTTCTATATCTTCTTAACTTCTTTTAATGCAAGTTCTAAAGCTTTCATATTTCCTTCTATTACTTCTGGTTTTTTAGCAAATTTGTGTTTAAATGAACTTTGCATATCTGCTAAAAGTTCTTCATCTGTCATGACTTTGCTTACTTTAACTATTGCAGCAAGCATAGGAGTATTTGGAAAATATTTTCCTAATGTTTCCATAGATACTTTTCTTGCATCAATTGTATATATATTACCTTTATATCCTTTTAAAGCTTTTTTTAGATATTCTGCTGATTTAGTTGTATTAATAACAATTGCACCATCTTCTTTTAAACCAGATGTTACATCAACAGATTCTAATAAAGTATCATCAACAACTACAACATAATCTGGTTCATATATATTACTATGAATTGTTATAGGTGTATTACTAATACGGTTATAAGCAGTAATTGGTGCTCCCATTCTTTCTGGCCCATATTCAGGAAATCCTTGAATATATTTACCAGTATTAAAAGCTGCGTCAGCAAGTAGTAGTGAAGCTGTTTTTGCACCTTGACCGCCTCTACCATGCCATCTAATTTCAATTAAGTTATTCATGTGTTTAGCCTCCTTTTTTTATATATTTAAAAGTATATTCCTATTAGGATTGAATGTCAAGAAAAACTTGAATTCAAACCGTTTGGTCAATTGTAAAAAATTTATTAGTAAATTAATAATTATTGCAAAAATAAATATAATAATATATAATACAAAAATAATTAATTATTAGGAGGAATAAAATGATAAATTATAATGAAGAAGAATTAAAATATTTAAACTTATTATCAGAAAAATTTCCTACAATACAGCATGTGTGTACAGAAATAATAAATTTAAAGGCAATATTAAACTTACCCAAAGGTACAGAACATTTTTTGAGTGATTTACATGGTGAATATGAGTCATTTTTACATATATTAAAAAATGCATCAGGAGTTATTAAAACTAAAATTGATGAAACATTTGATACCTGCATGACAAGTGAAGAAAAAAGAAAGTTAGCAACATTAATATATTATCCAGAGGAAAAATTAGCATTAATAAAAAAAGAAACAACAGATTTAAATGAATATTATAAAATAACTTTATATAGACTAATAGAAATATGTAAAGTAGTTGCTTCTAAATATAGTAGATCTAAAGTAAGGAAAGCTATGCCAAAAGATTATGAATATATTATAGATGAATTATTACATGCAAATGATAATTCATATAACAAAGAATATTATTATAATCAAATAATAAATACAATAATAGATTTAGATAGAGCAGATGCATTTATAATTGCAATCTCAAAATTAATTCAAAGATTAGCTGTTGACCATTTACATATAATAGGAGATATATATGATAGAGGACCTGGTCCACATATTATAATAGATGAATTAATGAAGTATCATTCAATAGATATACAATGGGGAAATCATGATATTATATGGATGGGAGCTGCAAGTGGTAGTCCTGCATGTGTATTTAATGTTTTAAGAATTTGTGCTAGATATAATAATTTAGATATATTAGAAGACGGATATGGAATTAATATAAGACCATTAACAGAATTTGCAATGGAGGAATATTCAAAAGAAAATGGAGATATATTTAAGCCACAGAATTCAGAAAAAATTGAAAATAAAGCAGATATTGATTTATTAACAAAAATACAAAAAGCAGTTGCTATAATTCAATTTAAGTTAGAGGCAGAAGTAATAAAAAGAAATCTAGAATTTAATATGGAAGATAGGCTATTGTTAGATAAAATAAATTATGAAACATATGAAATAGAATTATGTGGTAAAAAATATAAGCTAAAAGATAAATATTTTCCAACAATAGATCCTAAAGATCCATATAAATTAACAGAAAAAGAATTAAATGTTGTAAATAAATTAGTAAAAGGATTTGAAAATAGTGAAAAATTACAAGAACATATAAAATTTTTATATGCAAAAGGTAATATCTATAAAGTGTACAATGATAATTTGTTAATACATGGTTGCATACCAATGGATTCAGAAGGGAATTTTATATCTGGAACAATAAAAGGTGAACACCTTAAAGGAAAAAAATATTTAGATTATATAGAAAGAATTGCAAGACAAGGTTATTTTGCAGATAAAGATTCAGAGGACAGAAAATATGGTGAAGATTATTTATGGTATTTATGGTGTGGCGCAAATTCACCAATCTTTTGTAAAAATGCAATGAAGACATTTGAAAGATACTTTTTAGATGATAAAACTTTAAGAGAAGAAGTAAAAAATGCATTTTATACACTTTCAGAAAATGAAGATCAATGTATAAAAATATTAGAAGAGTTTGGAATTAACAAAGAAAATGGACATATAATATCTGGCCATGTACCAGTTAAATTAGGAAAAGGTGAAAGCCCAATAAAAGCAAATGGAAAATTATTAATAATAGATGGGGGATTATCAAAATCTTATCAAAAAGTAACTGGAATAGCAGGATATACTTTAATATATAGTTCTTATGGATTAACATTAGCAGAACATGAACCATTTACTTCAACAGAAGATGCAATAATTAAAGAAACAGATTTACATTCATTTACAAGAATTGTAGAAAAAGTAGAAAGAAAAAGAATAAATGATACTGATATAGGAAGAGAATTAAGAGAACAAATTGAAGATTTAGAAAAATTACTAGAAGCCTATAAAAGTGGAATGGTAAAAGAAAAAGTATCAAAAATAAAGTAATATAATTTACAAAAGTATTAATAAATGGTATAATAGCTAAGAAAAATGAGAAAGGATTTAAAAAATGGAAGAAATGAGTTTAAATTCAAAATTAGAAGTTGCATTAGAAATACTATCATCAAAAATAGCAGATGCATCAAAAAAAGGATTAACAACAGAAGATAAAGAAATGCAAGAATTGTTAAATGCAAGAAGTTTAATGTATTCTGGTAATGAACAAATATTAGATAAAATAATAAATGTATATGGACCAGAAGTTAGAAAAAATATAGAGGGGAAATAAAATAATGGAAAGTTTAGAAAAAATTAAAGAAAAATATAAGTTAACTGAAGAAAAACATAATGAAATAGCAAAAGAAATAAGAAAGATAATGTTATATGGAAAATTTCCAGTAGAAAAACCAAAGGCCATTATTGATATTGCACCTCCAGCATCAGGAAAAACAGGATTAAATAGTTATGGATACGAACAATTTTTAGATAATAATGTTGTTATAATAAATAGTGATGAATTAAAACCATTTCATCCACAAATAGATGAAATTGCTAGATTGTATCCACAATATTATACAAAAGTAACAGATCAAGAAAGTAATACATGGACAAGTGATCTATTTAATTATGCATTGAGTGAAGGATATAATGTTATTTTTGAAGGAACAGGAAGAAATGCAAAAATATTAGATACAATAAAAGAAAAAATGCCTAATTATGAAGTTGTTGTTAGAGGAATGGCTGTAAATGAATTAAATTGTTTAATGTCAATTTTAGAAAGATACGAAGCAGAAGTTACATCAATAGGATGGGGAAGATTAGTTACACCAAACCATTTTTATGAAACATATAACAATATGCCAGAAACAATAGATTTAATAGAAAAATCGGATATTATTTCAGGAGTAGAAATATTTAAAAGAGGCTTAAAGCCAAGTGAACCAATAAAAATATATGACAGCAAAGAAATTCAGATGGGAAGATTTCCAAATGCAAAATATGCAGTATTTGGCGGAAGAGTAGAAGATGAAAAACATGCAAATGAGCATTTTGAAGAATATTATGATAAATTGTTAAAACTTATGCAAAGTAAAAAAATAACAGATGAGGAAAGAATAATATTAGAAAAAATAGAACAATTGCATCAAAATTATAAAAAAAAAGATGATATAGAAAGAGAATAGAAAAATACCATGATTATATAAATCATGGTATTTTTGTGAATAATTAATATATATTACTTGTTTTTTTACTAAAAAAAGTATATAATAAGACGCAAATTGAATAAGGAGATGATTACATGCAAGTAAGTAAAGAAGAAATTTTACACATAGCAAATTTAGCACATCTAAATTTAGAAGAAAATGAGATTGAAAAATATCAGACAAATTTACAAGATATATTAAACTTTGCAAACATAGTAAACAATGCTCCAGTAGAAGGATTAGACATAACAGTAGGAGCAAACGAAGCAAAAAACGTATTTAGAAAAGACGAAATAAAAATATTTAAAGACAACGAAGCATTACTAAAAAACGCAATAAACCCAGAACAAAATATGTTCAAAATCCCTAAAGTTCTTTAAGCCGTTACCGAAAATGTCTAGTAGACATTTGAGGTTTACGGATTAAAGATGCAATTGAGCGAAGCGAAATTGTAATCATTAAAAGAAAATGATAAATAGGCGATTTTGAGAAATACGGATTAAAGATGCAATTGAGCGAAGCGAAATTGTAATCATTAAAAAAAATGATAAATAGGTGATTTTGAGGTTTACGGATTAAAGATGCAATTGAGCGAAGCGAAATTGTAATCATTAAAAAAAAATGATAAATAGGTGATTTTGAGAAATACGGATTAAAGATGCAATTGAGCGAGTCATAAAAAACAAGGAGGTAAAATAATGGATATTACAGAATTAACAGTACACGAATTACAAGAAAAATTAAAAAATAACGAAATAACAGTAACAGAAATAACAAAAGCATATACAGACAGAATAAATGAAAAAGAAAAAGATGTACAAGCATTTGTAACAACATTAACAGATGAAGCAATAAAAAAATCAAAAGAAATACAAGAAAAAATAGAAAAAGGAGAAATAACAGGAGAATTAGCTGGAATTCCAATAGGAATAAAAGATAATTTATGCACAAAAGGAATAAAAACAACATGTTCTTCAAGAATGTTAGAAAATTTTGTATCACCATATGATGCAACAGTAATAGAAAAATTAAATAACGAAAATATGATAGATTTAGGAAAACTAAATATGGATGAATTCGCAATGGGAGGATCAACAGAAACATCATATTTCAAAAAAACAAGAAACCCTTGGAATTTAGATAAAGTACCAGGAGGTTCATCAGGAGGTAGTGCTGCAGCAGTAGCATCAAATATGGTACCATGGGCATTAGGAAGTGATACAGGTGGATCAATAAGACAACCATCAAGTTTTTGTGGTGTAGTTGGATTAAAACCAACATATGGATTAGTTTCAAGATATGGACTAGTTGCATTTGCATCATCACTTGATCAAATAGGACCTATAACAAAAGATGTTACAGATAGTGCAATACTTTTAAATTTAATAGCAGGACATGATGAAAGAGATACAACATCTGTTAATATGCCTAAAAAAGACTATGTAAAAGCTCTTACAGGAAATGTTAAAGGATTGAAAATAGCTATACCAAAAGAATTCTTTGGAGAAGGAATAAACCAAGAAGTAAAAGATTCTTTGATGAAAGCAGTAGAAACATATAAAAAATTAGGAGCCGAAGTAGAAGAAGTATCATTAGATATTGCTGAATATGCATTAGCAACATATTATATAATTGCATGTGCAGAAGCAAGTTCAAACTTAGGTAGATTTGATGGAATTAGATATACATACAGAACACCAGAATTTAAAAGTTTAAAAGATATATACAAAAAATCAAGAAGTGAAGGATTTGGAGACGAAGTAAAAAGAAGAATTATTCTTGGAACATATGTATTGTCTTCTGGATATTATGATGCATATTACAAAAAAGCACAACAAGTACGTACATTAGTAACAAATAAATTTAACGAAGTATTTGAAAATTATGATGTAATACTTACTCCAACATCACCAACAGTTGCATTTGGAATAGGAGAAAAGTCAGGAAATCCATTAGAAATGTATTTAGCAGATATTTGTACAGTTTCTGTTAATATTGCAGGTCTTCCAGGAATATCAATTCCATGTGGAGTAGATAGTCAAGGAATGCCAATAGGAATGCAGTTAATAGGAAATAAATTCTGTGAAGAAACAATATTAAATACTGCATATACATTTGAAAAAGAAATTAAATTTAGAGAAAATTACAAACCAGAATACAAGGGAGGTGCAAGATAATGTCAAGAGAAGATTATGAAGTTATAATAGGACTAGAAGTACATGCTGAACTTTCAACAAAAACAAAAATATTCTGTTCTTGTCCTACAGAATTTGGTGCTGCACCTAATACACATACATGTCCAATATGTATGGCAATGCCAGGAACACTTCCTGTATTAAATGAAAAAGTTGTAGAATATGCAGTAAAAGCAGGTCTTGCAACAAACTGTGAAATTTCAAGAGATAGTAAAAATGATAGAAAAAATTATTTTTACCCAGATTTACCAAAAGCATATCAAATATCACAATATGATAAACCATTATGCTTAGAAGGATATATAGAAATAGAAACAGAACAAGGTAAAAAGAAAATTAGACTAGAAAGAATTCATATAGAAGAAGATGCAGGAAAATTAAATCATGATGAATTTGGTGGAGGAAGCTTAGTTGATTTAAACAGAGCAGGAGTTCCATTAATAGAAATAGTATCAAAACCAGATTTAAGAAGTGCAGAAGAAGTAGAACATTATTTAAGAAAATTAAAATCAATACTAGAATATATAGAAGTATCTGATTGTAAAATGCAAGAAGGATCTTTAAGAGCTGATGTAAACGTTTCTGTAAGAAAAAAGGGTGACGAAAAATTAGGAACACGTACAGAAATGAAAAATATGAACTCTTTTAGAAGTATAACAAGAGCAATTGAATATGAAGTAGAAAGACAAATAGATGTAATTGAAGATGGTGGAAAAATAGAACAAGAAACATTAAGATGGGATGATGTTTCTGGAAAAACATTCCCAATGAGAGATAAAGAAGATGCACAAGATTATAGATATTTCCCAGACCCAGATTTAGTTGCAATAAAATTATCAGAAGAATATATAGAAAATATTAAAAATTCATTACCAGAATTACCAGAAAGTAGAAAAGAAAGATATTTAACTGAATTTGGATTATCAGAAAAAGATGCCAAATTAATAACAGCTTCTAAATATCTATCAGATTTATTTGAAGGAGCAACAAAAATTTGTGGTAATGCAAAAGCAGTTAATAACTGGATTATTTCTGATATTTCAAGAATATTAAATGAAACAGAAATGGAACCAATAGAAATACCTTTTGATTGCAATCAATTAGCAAAACTTGTAATTCTTATAGATAATGGAACAATAAGTTCAAGTATAGGAAAGAAAGTTTTAGTTGAATTATTTGAAAATCCAAAAGATCCAGAAGAAATAATTAAAGAAAAAGGATGGATTCAAATATCAGATGAAGGTGCAATAAAAGAAGTTGTATTAAAAGTATTAGAGGCAAATCCTCAATCAGTTGAAGATTATAAAGGTGGAAAAGACAGAGCATTAGGCTTCTTAGTTGGACAAGCAATGAAAGAAACAAAAGGAAAAGCTAATCCACAAATGCTTAACAAAATGTTTATAGAAGAACTAAAAAAATAGTAAATTTAACCAAAAAGACATTCACTTTAGTGAATGTCTTTTTTATTGACAAATAATATAAAGTATTATAAAATAGCAAAACATCTATGGCTTTATTTCATATAATTTATTTCTATAAATGTTTATTCTAAATTAATCCAAATAAAATTGAAAAAGATAAAAAATGATGTTATAATGGAGGTGATATATTGCCTGTTATTTCACAATTTTACGGTATTTTAATATATATGTATCAAGAATTAGGAGGACATCATAACGAACCACATATACATATAAAATATAATGAATATAGTATGTCAATGACATTTAAAGGTAAAATTTTAAGTGGTAAATTACCTAAAAAACAAAAAAAACTAGTAGATGCGTGGGTTGCACTACATGAAGATGAAATTAGAGCAGCATAGTATGCTTATAATGAAGATGGAGAATTAATAAAAATCAAAGGATTGGAGTGATTTTATGAATCCAAAAGCTGTAGATGTAAAAGTTTTAAATAATTATGAATTAGAAATAACATTTGATAATAATGAAATAAAAAGATTTGATGTAAAGCCATATTTTAAATTTGAACGATTTAAGCAATTAAAAGACATTAATTTATTTAATACTGTAAAAATTGCTGGTTTATCAATTGAATGGGAAAATGGAGCTGACATTTGTCCAGATGAATTATATAATAACAGTAGAAAATAATAAAAAAGTTGTCAATGGGGACGTAGATTTTTGACAACTTAAAAATATAATAAACCGAAATTTAAAGCCAAACTCAATATAATTTAAGTTTGGCTTTAATTATATTATTTGTTTTTTTATAGAATCAACAACGATTCCGCAAACAATAAATTCTATTCCAAAAATTGTTCCTAATTTAAATAATGTTAAGCCTATATAAAATAAATCTGGAGAAGAAAAAATTGTTTCATATGTAAATAAAATAGCAACTGCAAAAATACAAATTCCAGTACAAATATGTAATCCATAATTCATAATCTTATTTGTTAATTTATCTAAATTCTTAAATATTTTTATTATACTTTTTATCATAGTACACCTCTAAATATTAATATACTATAATAATAGTAACATTTTTATATAATAAATTTCAATGGAAATAGTATCCAGTAAATCTTTTTGAGTTATGCTTATCTAAATTCTTGAGTGTGTAATTAAGAAATACGAAAAATATCTTATAATATAAAAAAATCTCACGTATGTGAGATTTAATAAAAAACTATGCATAATTTTTTACTTATATTTAGCTTAAGCAATAGCTGCATTTAATTTTTTTGATAAATTTGATTTTTTTCTTGATGCTGTATTTTTAACAAGAATACCTTTTGTACAAGCTTGATCGATTTTTTTTGTAGCTTCAGTGAATAAAACTTTAGCTTCTTCTACATTTCCAGCTTCTATAGCTTGTTCAAATTTTTTAACAGCTGATTTGTAACCAGATTTTATCATATTATTTCTTAATGTTTTCTTTTCAATAATTTTAACTCTTTTTTTAGCTGATTTAATGTTTGGCATATCTTAATGCACCTCCTTTTAGTAAACTATAACGCATAACATTATAACATATAATAAGTAGTTTGGCAAGTGGTAAATTGAAAAAATATCTCTATATTCCCAATTATAATGTTATTCTTCTATTTTTAATTGTTCACCTTCAATGTTTTCTTCTTTTTTATCTTCTTCTAATATTGATGTGCAATTAGGACATCTTGTTGCTTTTATATTTATTTCACTATAACAAAATGGACATATTTTGCTAGTTGGTTCTGTAGCTTTTTTTGCCTTTTTATTTCTGAATTTCCCTTTTTTGTCTAGTTTTTTAGCAAATTTTTCTAATTCTCCAAATTTTACTTTATCTAATTGCTTATCTAAATTATTAAGATATTTAATAAATAGAAAAACAGAAAAAGCTATAATTAAGAAATTAATGACTTCTGTTAGAAAATTGCCATATTTAATAGAAGCATTACCAATATGTAAAACCAAATCTGAAAAGTCAACTTTGCCAATAACTGTAGATATTAAAGGCATTACAATATCAGAAACCAAAGAATTTATTATTTTTTGAAATGCTCCGCCAATAATTACACCAACTGCCAAATTCATAATATTAATTTTATTTGTAAAATCCTTAAATTCTTTAAACATATTAAATCCTCCAATACTATATGAATTGTATAATTGTATAATAAAATATTATGTAAAAAAAGTCAATATAATAGTTGTAATATATATATAAATGTGATATATTGTAAAAGAAAAATTAGGAGGTTACATATGATAGTAATTGGTAGTGACCATGGTGGTTATAAATTAAAAGAAGAAATAAAAAAATATTTTGATGAAAAAGGTATAAAATATAATGATATAGGAACTTATTCTGAAGAAAGTGTTGATTATCCAGAGATAGCTCAAAAAGTTGCTGTTTCAATACAAAAAAAACAAGCAGAAAAAGGAATATTAATATGTAGATCTGGATTAGGAATGAGTATAGTTGCAAATAAATTTAAAGGAATAAGATGTACACCTTGTTATGAAGAAACAACTGCAAAATTTGCAAGAATGCATAATGATAGCAATGTTTTGGCATTAGGAGCAGATTATGTTTCAACAAGTGAAGCAATATGCATAGTTAGAATGTGGATTGCAACCGAATTTGAGGGTGGAAGGCATAGTGAAAGAATACAAATGATAGAAAATATAGAAAAAGAAAATATGAAATAGTGGAGGACAAGCTATGTGGGGGAATATTGCAATAGCATTTTTGTTAGCATATATTGTATCTTTTGTGACTACACCATATACTATAAAGATAGCAAAAAAAATAGGGGCTGTAAGTGAAGAAAAAGAGGAAAGAAGAGTACATGCTAAGACTATGCCTAGATTTGGTGGACCTGCTGTAATTTTAGGATTTTTAGTATCTGTTGCATATTTAATAATAGTAATGACAATCGAAGGATCTTTCCAATTGTTTTCAAGTGAACAATATGGACATAAATTATTAGGATTGTTTTTGGGAATAGTAGTAATAACGATAGTTGGTGTTATTGATGACACTAAAACATTAAAGCCAGTTCAAAAATTAATAGGACAAATAATAGCAGCTTGTATTATAGTTGCTTTTGGAATAAAAATAGAACATTTAAATATACCATTTTTATATAAAATAGGTTTAAGTGATGCTTTTTCTGTAATATTAACTGTAGGATGGATTGTTGGCGTTACAAATGCAATTAATTTAATAGATGGACTAGATGGATTATCATCAGGAATATCAATTATTTCATGTTTATCTTTATTAATTATATTTGCATTAAATGAATCACCAATGATAGCAGTGATATTAACAACAGCATTGGTTGGAGCATTAGTTGGATTTTTACCATATAATTTTGCACCAGCAAAAACATTTATAGGTGATACTGGATCAAATTTTTTAGGATTTATATTGGCTGTTGTTTCAATATTAGGGGTTGCAAAAACTTATACAATAGCAGTTATTGTTTTACCAGTTATTGCATTAGGATTACCTATTTTCGATACATTATTTGCTATAGTTAGAAGAATAATAAAAGGAAAATCAATTAAAGCAGTATTTCAAGCAGATAGAGGACATTTACATCATAGATTAGTAGAAAAAGGTTTTTCTCCGAAACAAGCAGTGTTAATCTTGTATGGAATAAGTGCTGCATTTGGTATGTTTGCTGTGATATTACTGGATAGTGGTATTTGGAAGGCATTATCTTTTTTGTTAATGATAATAGCAGCTGTTGCGTTAGGATATAAGAGTTTATTTAAAAAGGAGATTGCACAAAAAGGAATTATGATGGAATGTATATCATGTAAATATATTTATAATCCTAAATTTGGTAATGAAAAAGCTGGGATAAAACCAGGTACTGAATTTTCAAATTTACCAAATGATTGGGTATGCCCAGTTTGCGGAGAAGGAAAAGAAATGTTTGAAATACATAAATAGAGAGGACTTGAAGTGTTCTCTCTATTTGTATATATGTGTTATAAAACTCAAAATATAGTTATTATAGCCGTATACAATGAATTATATATATGATATAATTATAAAGATATTTAAAATAAAAATATAAGAGGTAAAAAATGAAAAAAGTATATATATTAGCATATTCAAAAATGAATTTAGGTGATGATTTATTTATAGATACAGTATTGAAAAGATATCCCAAGGTGCAATTTTATTCACGAGCAGTAAAAACAGAATCTACAATATATCAAGATAATGAAAACTTACATTTTTTAGATTATAATTTGGATGAATTATTAAAACTTGATATAACTGAATTTGATGCTTTTGTTTATATTGGTGGTTCAATCTTTATGGAACATGCTGGTGGGATTGAAAGAGTTGAAAAATTAGATAAATTAGCTGTTAAATGTAGAGAACTATGTATTCCATTTTATTATATTAGTTCAAATTTTGGACCATATGAGACAGAAAGTTATAAAAACACAGTAAAAAATATATTTTATGAAGTAACAGATGTATGCTTAAGAGATAAAAAATCTTATGAATTATTTAAAGAATGTGAAAATGTTAGATATGCACCAGATGCTGTATTTTCTGCGAAATTAGAGAAATCAGAAAAGAAAAAAAATACAATAGGAATATCAACAATTAATTTTAAATTTAGGAAAGATTTAGAAAAATATAAAGAAAAATATAATGAAGTTTTAACAAAGACTATTGATTATTTTACAGAAATGAATTATAAAGTTAAATTATTTTCGTTTTGTGAATATGAAGGAGATAGCGAAACAAATGCTACTATATTAAGAAATGTAAAAAATAAAGAACAAGTAGAATCAATAGTATATAATGGAGATTTAAAAGGATTTTTAAGAAAATATAGTCAAGTAGAATATATGATTTGTTCTAGATTTCATTCAATGGTACTATCTTATATTTTTGAACAAAAAATGTGCGTATTATCATATAGTTCAAAGACAACTAATGTTATAAATGATTTAAGTTTAGTTAATAAATTTTTTGAGATTGATAAAATTGAAGATATTGATTTTATTAAATTAGAAGATTTTGAGAAAGTAACAATAAATGAAAATATTATAAAAGAGTCTAATAACCAATTTAAAAAATTAGATGAAATATTAATAAATGATGCTGATCCAGAAGAAAAAGTAACAGTAATAATTCCAGCAAGAAACGAAGAAAAAACAGTTCAAAAAGTTATAAGATTAGTACAAAAGAATTTATTTGTTAATCAAATAATAGTAGTAGATAATAATTCAACAGACTATACTGCTAAATATGCAAAAAATGCAGGAGCAGAAGTTGTATTTTGTAAAGAACAAGGAAAAGGTTATGCAATGGAAGAAGGCTTAAAGTATGCTGAAAATGACATTATAGTATATTTAGATGCAGATATAAGTAATTATTCAAAAGATTTAGTTACAAAATTAGTAACACCAATAATGACTAAAAATGCAGAGTTTGTTAAATCTATGTTTGATAGAAAAGGTGGAAGAGTAACAGAACTTGTTGCTAAGCCAATGATGGATATATTATTTCCAGATATGTATAAATTTTCACAACCATTAAGTGGAATGATTGCAGGAAGAAAAGAATTATTTTTACAAATTGAGTTCGAAAAAGACTATGGAGTTGATATTGGAATTTTGCTTGATGTAATAAATTTGGGAGCAAAAGTTCAAGAGGTACATATTGGAAAAGTAAAAAATGTATCACAACAATTACAAGCATTAAATAAAATGGCAAAAGAAGTAATGATTGCAATACTAAAAAGAGCAAATTATTAAAAAGATTTTAGGCATATATTTTTTATATGCTTAAAATCTTTTTTTGGAATCTTAAATATAAGAGTAGAAAAAAGTTTAAAAGGTTAAATTTTTAATTATATTTTTTCAACTCTTGTTCTATAGCTCTATTTAATCTTATATGAGCTCTATCAGTTTGTTGTTGTATTCTTTTTGATAGATAAGGTATATTTTCTTTGTCTATAATTTGGTATAATTCAAATAATTTTGAAATTAATTTGATTGTATCTTCTGCTTGGCTTATAGAATATGCAGTAGTTGTTGAAGATTCTCTATTATTATACTTGTAATATATAAAATCTCCATATGCATATGTTTTTGCTTTTTCAATTCCTAAAAAAGCAAAATAAACATCTTCATATTTTATTTTTTCAGGAAATCTAATGTGATTTTCTTGAATTAATGTATTTTTCCATGCAATAGATATAACATTAATAAAAGGATTTTCTGAAAGCCTATATTCTTTTGTACAATTTTTTTCATCTGGAATAAGTAATAAATCTCTTTTTCCATACATTTTAATTCCTAAATAAACTATGTCAGGCATATTTTGTGTATTTATTAAATTAGCTATTTTGTCTAAAACAGTATTATCATATAAAGAATCGTCAGAATCAACAAATAAAATATAATCTCCTGTACAAACATCTAATCCTATATTTCTTGCGGTTCCCTGGCGTGAATTAACAGGAGTTGATAATAATTTTATATTTTCATATTTTTTTAAAATTTCAAGAGTGTTATCAGTTGAACAATCATCAACAACAATTATTTCAAAATTTTTATATGATTGATTAAATATACTTTCTAAACATTTTGAGATATAATTTTCACAATTATATGCAGGAATTATTATACTAAATTTTATATTTTCCATATATCCTCCAATTTTGGTAATATAGTTAGATTTTCAAATAATTTATAATCACAAGTTTTTAAATTATATTCGAATATGTTTTCTTTAGTTCCTTCTAAAATTGAAGATATTGCTAGATTAACACCATTATGTGTTACTAGTAAAATTGTTTTTGGTGTATCTTTATATTTTATAAAAATATCATTTAAAAAATTGTAAATTCTATAAAAAAATGTAGATATAGATTCTATATTTTCATCACAAGCATTTAATGAAAAATCCCAATATTTTTTGAAATTTACATTTTTTCCTTCAAGTCCTTCGAGATTACCGAAACCTCTTTCTATTAATCTATCATCTTTAATTACTTTTATGTTTCTATTTTTATTTATTTCATTTGTAGTTGCTAAGGTTCTATTAAGTGGTGAAGAGTAAATTACATCTATATTTTTATTAGCTAAATTTTTAGCAGTTTGTTTTGCTTGTAATACACCAGTCTCATTTAAATCTATATTTGTAGAACCCTGCAATTTATTTTTTAAATTCCAATCTGTTTGGCCATGTCTTACTAAAATAATATTCATAAAAATTCTCCTATACTTTAAAATTATATCATATTATTTTATAACTTGAAAGTAATTGTTGAATAAAAGCATATATAATGATATAATATTTAGGTCAAAAGGAGGAGATGTAATGTCAGATAAAATATTAAAATTTTTAGCATATGATGAAAGAATATCAGTAATATGTGCATCAACTACAGAGTTAGTTGAAAAAGCAAGAAAAATACATGATTTAAGTCCTGTTGCAACAGCAGCATTTGGAAGATTATTAACAATGTCTTGCATAATGGGAACAGAAATGAAATCAGATAAAGATAAATTAACAATACAATTAAAAGGTGATGGACCATTAGGAACAATGCTTACAGTTACAAATAAATTTTCTAAAGTAAAGGGTTATGTGGCAAATCCAGTTGTTGATATACCATTAAATGAAGATGGAAAATTAGATGTTGGTGGAGCTGTTGGACATAGTGGATATATTAATGTAATTAAAGATTTAGGATTAAAAGAACCATATGTGGCTATAAGTCCATTAGTTTCTGGTGAAATAGCTGAAGATTTTGCAAATTATTTTGTTAAATCTGAACAAAGACAGTCAGCTGTTGCCTTAGGCGTATTGGTAAATAAAGATGGAGTACAAGCAAGCGGAGGATATATTATAAATGCAATGCCGGATGCAACAGAAGATGATATATATAAACTGGAACAGTCAATATTTAAAGCAGGAGCAATATCTAGAATGTTGGATGAAAAACTAACATTAGAAGAAATTGTAAAAAAAATAACTGGTGATAATAATGTTAAAGTAATAGAAGAAAACATAGTTCCTGAATATGAATGTGATTGTAACAAAGAACATATGGCAGATGCATTAAAAACAATAGGAAAAGAGGAATTAGAAAAAATAATACAAGAAGACAAAAAAGCAGAATTAGTTTGTCATTTTTGTAATAAAAAATATGAGTTTTCAGAAAACGAGTTAAGCAATATATTAGAAGGGATAAAAACTCAAAATATTGACAATAATGTCTAAATTTAATATAATATGAAAAAAATAAAAACTAGAAATGAAAATTTCTAGTTTTATTAAAGCAAAAAAGGAGAAATGAATATGGAAAAAGTATTAGTTTTCGGACATAAAAATCCAGATACAGACACAATATGTTCTAGTATTGTTATGGCAGAAATAGAAAATAAAATGAATGGAAATGCAGAAGCTGTAAAATTAGGAAAGATAAACAAAGAAACAGAATATGCATTAAACTATTTTAATGTAAAAGAGCCAAAAATAATAGAAAGCGTAGAAGAAGGACAAAGAGTTATATTAGTAGATCATAATGAAGCTGCTCAAAGTGCTGACGGAATAGAAAAAGCAAAAATAGAGAAAGTAGTAGATCATCATAGAATAGAATTAAAAACTTCAGAACCATTATATTATTTAGCAGAACCAGTTGGATGTACTGCAACAATATTATATAAAATTTGTATGATGAATAAAGTAGAAATTACATCAAAAATGGCAGGATTAATGTTAAGTGCAATAGTATCAGATACATTATTATTTAAATCACCAACATGTACAGATGAAGATGTAAAAATAGGAAAAGAATTAGCTAAAATTGCAAATGTAAATGTTGAAGAATATGGTTTAGAAATGTTAAAAGCTGGTACTAATTTAGATGATTTTTCAGCAGAAGAATTAGTTAATTTAGATGCTAAAAATCTAGAAAGCAATGGAAGCAAATTTGTAATTGCACAAGTAAACACAGTAAGCATTCCTGATGTATTAAAAAGACAAAATGAATTAGAAGAAGCTATAAATAATGAAATAAACAAAAAAGGATTAGATTTATTTGTTTTAGCAATTACAGATATATTAAATAGTAATTCAGAAATTATAAGTTTAGGTAATAAAGCAGATGTTGCTGAAAAAGCATTTGGAAAAACTTTAGAAAATAATAGAGCATTTTTAGAAGGAGTTGTTTCAAGAAAGAAACAATTACTTCCATTAATAGAAAAAAACATATAAGTATGAAAAAGTAATGTGTTTAGCATTACTTTTTCTATTTTTAAATCTTGACTTTTTTGTAATTTAAGTATATACTCTAGTGGTAAATTAAGGATGTAAAATAGGAGAATTAAAATGAAAAATTTTAAAAGATTAACAATACTTTCTATAGTGCTTTTATTAAGTTTAATATATTCAAGCACTGTATATGCAACAGATAAAGCAAAAGTTACATCAGAAACAGTAAGAATAAGAAAAGAAGCTTCAACTACATCACCAGTAGTAGAATTAGTATCTTTAAATGAAGAATTAGAGATATTAGAACAAGATGGTGATTGGTATAAAGTTAAATATAACAAAATAACAGGATATATAAAATCAGATTTAGTAGAAGTAGTAGAAAATAAAACTGATACTAAAGAAGATACAACAACTGAAGAGAATAAAGCAAAAGAAAATACAGCTAAAGAACAACAAGATAATTCTCAAGAAAACACAACTGATAATTCAACAACTACAGAAAATAAAGAAGAAACTGCAAAAAAAGAATTAGAAGTAAATCAAGAGATAAAATTAAAATCAGATGTAAAATTAAAAATTATTCCATTAATAAATGCAAGTGATTTAACATCTTTAAAATCTGATTCAAAAGTAACAATTAAAGAAATTATAAATGATTGGTCATATGTTGAAAGTGAATCAAGTTTGGGATGGATAAGAAATAGTGTACTAAAAAAAGATGTAGAAGAAACAACAAAAACAGAAGTAAGTAAAGAAGAAAATTCTGAAGAAAGCAAAGATGAGAATAATGAACAAAACAAAGTAGATGAAGATACAACAAAAAATGAGACAACAGAAGAAACAACAAAAACTGCATATGTAAATGTAGACACAGTTAATTTAAGAGCAGAAATGAGTACATCTTCAAATATAGTTGCAAACTTAAAGAAAAATACAGAAGTAGAAATCTTAAGTGAAAAAGATAATTGGAGTAATGTTAGTGTAAATGGTAAAAAAGGTTATATTGCATCTAAATATTTATCAGATACTAAAGTTGCAGAGGTAACATCAAGAGGTGTAGATGAACCAAGAACACCAAACACAGAAAATAGTGTAACTACTTCAGATACTGAAAATAATAGTAGCACATCTGTGGTACCAACAAATAGTAGTTCATCAACAACATCTAATAATACATCAACTTCATCAAGTTCAAGTAGTAAAGGAAGTGAAGTTGTAGCATATGCTAAAAATTATTTAGGATGTAAATATGTAAGTGGAGGAAATGGACCAACTTCATTTGATTGTTCAGGATTTACAAGTTATGTTTATAAACATTTTGGTATATCATTAAGTAGAACATCATCTGGACAAAGAAGTAATGGTAGAAGTGTTGAAAAATCAAACTTACAACCAGGAGATATAGTATGTTTTACAGGACATGTAGGAATATATATTGGGGGAAATCAATTTATACATGCTGCAAATCCTAAAAAAGGTGTAATAATAACATCTATGTCAGATAGTTATTATGTGAAAAATTATATAACAGCAAGAAGAGTTTTATAAAAGGAGAAAATATTGAAAAGACCAATAGTTACAATATCTATTGGATATATAATAGGAATATTAATGGGGCTATACTTTAATAAAAGTATAGTCTTATTTTATTTAATATTTTTTATTATATATTTAATACACAAGTTTATTCGAAGAAAAAGTAAGAAAAACAAATTTAATTTTTTATCAATTAAAAGATATTTAAGATATCTAAAATTAATTCTAACTAAAAAAGTTATTTTAACTATAATAATAATATCTGTAGTATCAAATTTGATTACAATTCAATTAAACAAGAAATATGATACTATTTATAACGAACTAAATAATGAAATAAAAATAATTGCTACAATATGTAGTAACAAAAAAGAAAAACAATATAAAAACATATACAAAATAAAAATAGAAAAAATAAATAATAACATTAAATACAAAAATATATATTTATTTCTTAATACTCCTAAAAATATAAATTTAGAATTTGGAGATAAAATTCAATTTGAGGGAGAATATATAAAGCCATCAGGCCAAAGAAATTATAGAGGATTTGACTATAAAAAATATTTAAAAACATTAAATGTAACAGGTACAGTAAAAGCTAAAGAAATTAAAGTGTTAAAAAAGAATAACTTAAATGTTGTTAGAAATGTTTCAAATCAAATTTTTCTAAAAATTAAACAAAATATAGAAAGCATATATAAAAATAAAGAAAGTTCATTAATACTTGGAATAATGTTAGGTTATACAGACAATATAGAAAATGAGATAAAAGAAGAATTTAGTAGTAATAATATATCACATATATTAGCAATATCTGGAATGCATATATCATATATAATTATTGGAATATCGACATTGTTTAATAAATTTCTAGGAAAAAGAAAAACTAGAATATTAACTATTTTTTTATTAATAATATATGTTTTAGTAACAGGATTTTTTCCCTCTATAATAAGAGCGGAAATAATGGGGATAATGTTGCTTTTGTCATTTTTTATATATAGAAAAAGTGATATTTGGACTAATATTTCATTGTCATTATTATGTATCTTAATAACAAACCCATTTTTAATTTTAAATACAGGGCTAATATTGTCTTATGGTGGAACTATTGGAATAATTGTATTTCAAAAAAATGTACTAAAATTATTACAACAAATAAAAATAAAGAAAAAATTAAAAAGTCGTATTGAAATTTTAAAAACTAATAGTAAAAAGTCAAAAATTATTATTAATATTAAAGATAAAATATTAGAAATGATTTCTGTTACAATATCTGCTCAAATAGTATTAATGCCAATAATAATGATACTATTTAACAAAATAGGCTTTTCATTTATTTTTATAAATCTTTTAATTACATTTATAATAGGTCCTGTTGTGATATTAGGATTTATTCAAATTATTACATCATTTTTATTTTTAAATCTAGGAAAATTTATTTCATATTTTTTAAATCCACTAATAAATATACTTTTGTTAATTTCAAAACTAGGTAGTAAATTGCCATTAAATAGAATATACATTTCAACACCTCAAATATATATTTTAGTTGTATATTATTTTTTAATCTTTATATTAAATTATCTTTTTAAAATTTATAATTTAACAAATTTAAATGCTTTTCAAAAAAGAATAAAAAATTTAATTCAAGTTTTTAAATATAAAATTAGACAGAACAAGAGAATGTTAAAAAAGATATTAATTTTATTTATTGTTTTGTTATTTATATTAAATGTAATTCCAAAAAATTTAAAAATTTATTTTATAGATATAGGACAAGGAGATGGAACTTTAATTATTACTCCAAACAATAAAAAAATTTTAATAGATGGAGGAGGAAGTGAGAGTTCAGAATTTGATGTTGGAAAAAGTACATTATTACCATATTTATTAGCTAGAAAAGTAAAAAAATTAGATTATGTTATAATAAGTCATTTTGATCAAGATCATTGTGGTGCATTGTTATATATAATTCAAGAACTGAAAGTAGAAAAAGTAATTATAGGAAGACAATATGAAATAAGTGAGAATTATAACAAATTTAAAGAAATTGTTAAAGAAAAGAATATAAAAGTTCAAGTTGTTGAGACTGGAGACAAAATTAAGATAGAAAAAAATATAGTTCTTGATATTTTGTGGCCTAGTTCTAATAGTATGATTTCAGAAAACGCTATAAATAATAATTCTTTGGTATGTAAATTGAATTATAAAAAATTTTCAATACTATTTACTGGAGATATTGAAAAAGTGGCAGAAGATAAGATTGTTTCAAAATATATGTCAAATAAAAATTGTCTTAATTCAACAGTTTTAAAAGTTGCACATCATGGATCAAAAACATCTTCTACAATAGATTTTTTAAATGCAGTAAATTCTAAATATGCATTAATTGGAGTGGGAGAAAATAACAAATTTGGTCATCCGGCAGATAGTACAATTAAGAATTTACAAGAGAAAAATATTAAAATATACAGAACAGATAAGATGGGGGAAATTAGTATTAAAACAAATGGGATAAAATTAAAAATTAATTATTGTATAAATTTAACAAAGTAAGTAAATACTATAAAAAACAGAAGCGGGAGGAAAAAATGAATAAGAAGTTAATTTATGCAATAATAAGTATTATATTTGTATTATCTATAATAGCAGGAGTATATATATATTCAAGTTCAAAAAATAATACAAGTTATGAAACTCAAAAATTGGCAACAGAAGAAATATTAGATGAATGTACAGACGAATACGAATATATGAAAAAAGAAGATTTAGAGCAAGCAAATTCCACAGAAGAAAAAATATCTCCTAACACAAAAATGATTTTAAATAAAGTATATTCTTCATGTGGACATACCAAAAGTGAAGAAGTTGAATTACCTCAAGAATTAGTAAATATGACAAAAGAGCAACTTGCTGAAGAATATCAAGATTGGAATATCGATGGATTTTCTGAAAACGAAATTGTTTTATCAAAAAAAGTTGATGGGCAATGTGGAGAACATTATGTTTTAAGAGATAATGATGGAATTATTGCAATATATAAAATAAATGAAGATGGAAAAGAAGAACTGGTAGATGAAACAGAAATCTCTACAGATTATTTAACAGATACAGACTTAATAGAAATAAAAAAGGGAATAAAAGTAGTTGGATTAAAAGAGTTAAATAAATTATTAGAAGATTATGAATAATAAAATAGGATATTAATAATATTAGACTTATCAAAAAAAGGTACATAATATATGTGTACCTTTTTTACTTATTAATTTTTCTTTTCTTTTTTATCAATAGTTACATCTTTTTTTAGATCATCTTTATTAATAAATCCTTTTGAATATAAAGATTTACAATACATTATAAGAGAAAATATAGTTGCAACTAAAGCTAGACAATATATAGGTTTATCAATATTAGCAAGATAATTGTTTAATGTTGTAAATTTACTAGTTTCTTTAATTAATAAAGATGTAACAATTGCAATGTAGAATAATACTGTTGCAAGTTTTCCATACCATCTACTATAAACAACAACACTTTTTCCATAAAGGAAAGATGCTCCTGCGACCATAATAACTTCTTTTAATAAAACAATTATTAAAATCCATACAGGTACTATATTTAGAAAAAATAGTGCTGCTAGCATTGATATTTGAGTTAATTTATCTGCTAGTGGGTCCATTAATTTTCCAAAGTTTGAAACTAAATTAAATTTTCTTGCAATATAACCATCTAATATATCTGTTATTCCTGAAATTGTAAAAAATATGAATGCAAGTAAGTAATTTCCAGAAAATAAAAATAATAATATTATAGGTATTAGTAAAAATCTAATAATTGTAAGAATATTTGGTACATATTTTAACATATAAAATCCTCCATATATTAATCCTTATTAACTTCAAAAGATAGCTTATTAGAAAGTTTATCTAGTGAAATAGAAATTCTATTTCCTGGACCTAAGTCACCTTTTAATATCATTTCTGCGATTTCATCTTCTATATATCTTTGAATAGATCTTCTTAAAGGTCTAGCACCAAATTTTATATTAGTACCTTTTTCAAGGATATAATTTTTTGCTTCTTTAGAAATTTCCATAGAAATATTTTTATCTTTTAATGCTTTAAAAGTATCTTTTAACATTAAATCAACTATTTCTAACAATTGTTCTGTTGTTAAAGAATCAAATACAATTATTTCATCAATTCTATTTAAAAATTCAGGTCTAAATACATTTTTTAAACTATCTTCAATTTTGCTTTTATCAACAGTTTGTTTTCCAAAACCAATTGAATTGTTATTTAAGTTAGAACCAGCATTAGATGTCATAATGATTATTGTATTTTGGAAGCTAACAGTATTTCCTTGACTATCTGTAAGTTTTCCATCATCTAATACTTGTAGTAATATATTAAATACATCTGGATGAGCTTTTTCAATTTCATCTAATAAAATAATTGAATAAGGTTTTCTTTTTACCTTTTCAGTTAATTGACCAGCATCATCATATCCAACATATCCTGGAGGCGCACCAATCAATTTTGATGTAGAGTGGCTTTCCATATATTCAGACATATCTACTCTTATTATAGAGTCTTCAGAACCGAACATTTCGTAAGCTAAGCTTTTTGCTAACTCTGTTTTTCCAACACCAGTAGGACCAACAAATATAAATGAAGGTGGTCTTTTTTCATTTTGTAATCCTGCACGATTTCTTCTAATAGCACGTGAAACACTATTTACAGCTTCATCTTGACCTATAATTCTTTTATGAAGATTTGTTTCTAGATTTAATAATTTATCTTTTTCTGCTTGGGTAATTTTTTTAACAGGAATTTTAGTCCAATTTTCAATTACTTGAGCAATATCTTGAACTGTTAAATTTTTAAGTTTTAATTTGCTATTAATATCATCAATTTGTTCAATTAATTGACATTCACGCGTTTTTAAATCAGCAGCTTTTTCATAATTTTCTGGAGAATCAGCATTTGCAGCTTCTTCTTTTTCTGCTTGAACAGTTTTCAATTCTTGTTTTAACATTTCAAGTTTAAATAGTTCCTTATTTTCTAAATTGATTCTAGAACAAGCTTCATCTAATATATCAATAGCTTTATCTGGTAAAAATCTATCATGAATATATTTTTCAGACATAATTACGGTTTGTTTAATTACATCATTAGAAATTTTAACTTTATGATAATCTTCATAATATTTTTTAATTCCTTCTAATATACCTATTGAATCATCAATAGAAGGTTCTTCAACTAAAACTTGTTGAAATCTTCTTTCTAAAGCTGTATCTTTTTCTATATATTTTCTATATTCTTTTAAAGTAGTAGTTCCAATTAATTGAATTTCACCATTAGAAAGGGCAGGTTTTAAAATATTGGCAGCATTCATAGAATGTTCACCATCTCCGGCACCAATAATATTATGAATTTCATCAATTACTAAAATAATATTTCCATAATTTTTACATTCATCTATTATACCTTTCATTCTAGATTCAAATTGACCTCTAAATTGAGTTCCAGCAAGTACTGCTGTCATATCTAGTAAGTAAACTTCTTTGTTTAAAAGTTTTGCTGGTACATTGTTATTTGCTATTCTAATAGCTAATCCTTGTGCTATAGCTGTTTTTCCAACGCCAGGTTCACCAATTAAACATGGATTATTTTTTGAACGTCTATTTAGTATTTGAATAATTCTTTGTATTTCTTTATTTCTGCCAATAACCATATCTAACTGATTATTTTTTGCTTTATCTGTTAAATTTGTTCCAAAAGTATCCAGAAATTTTTTCTTTTTGTTTTTATTTTGTTTTGTTTTTTCTACTTTTATTTTTTTATTACTAGAAGAATTACTTTGTGTGGCATCTTGATTATTTCCTCCAAACATATTAGCAAAAAGAGAGCCAATAGGAATTGCTGCTCCTGTAATTTCTCCATTTTCATTTTCAGTTGTAAGTTCATCAAGATTTTCTATATCTTCTATATTTTCTATATTTAAATTTTCTGATAAATCTTTAAAAATACTTTCAAGTTGTTTTGAAACATTTTCAATATTTGCATCATTTTTGTCTAATGAATTATTTTGTCTAGCTAACCATTCAAAAGGATTTATGCCTTGTTTTTTTGCACAATCATAACATAATCCTTCTAAAGTTTTTTTGCCATCAACAACTTTATCAAAAAAGACTACAGCTGCATTTTTATGACATTCTGAACATAACTTCATTTTTCATCCTCATTTCTATAAAATTATCTATACTATAATACTCTAAAAACACGAGATAGTCAATAATATAAGGTTAAAATATCTGTACCAAAGATTAAAAATAGTTGCAAAAATAAATTAAATAAGTTAAAATAACATTAGAAAAATTGGGAGGAAAAATATGTATAAAAATAAAGAAAGTGGAATTTCTCTTATTACCTTAACTGTAGCGATTATTTTGTTAATTATAATAACAAGTATGTTAATATATAATGCTCAAACAGGTACAAAACTAAAAGGTTTAAATGAAATGTATAATGATATTGCTATACTTACAGATAAAATAAATGTATATTATTCAAACTATGGAGCTATACCTGCAAATATAGAATATACAAATACAAACACAATACAGCAAATTAAAGATAGTGGACAATTAAGTCCAAATGATAATGATGTGTATTATGTAATAGATTTATCTGCAATTGGAAATCTTACTTTAACATATGGATTAGAATACAAAAATATAACAAAAGAAAATGCAAATCAAAAAGAAGATATTTATATAATAAATGAACAAAGTCATCATGTATATTATGTTTTAGGTATAACTTTTGATAATGCAACATATTACACAAATGAATTAGAGGATAATGTTGAATTGTATTATTAATGTTAAGAAATAAGGAGAAAACAATGAATGTAATTTTACCAGTAGAAAATAAAATGAATTTATATAGAAAATTGATTTATATAATAGCAATAGCTGTTTGTGTTATATCAATACCATTAGCTGTATATTTTCAATATTATAAAAATAAAAATACAATAAAGTCTAATAATGAAACAAAACAAGAAATAATAGACAAAGAGCAAATAACCAAAGATGAATTTAATAATATCTTTACAAATGAATTAAAAACTGATATTCAATATGACTTTGCAAAAACATATGAGCAATATGATTTGGTTTTTACTAGAATAAAAGGTGAAAAAATTGAAGATGGAAAATATAATATAAGTTTAAATATTCCATATATTAATATTAAACAGGATATTGCTGATGAATATAATAATAAAATATCAGATATATTTTATGAAAAAGCCAAAAGTGTAATGCAAAATGCAGAGAGTAATAATGTTATATATACTGTTCAATATGTTGCAACAATTAAAGATAATATATTGTCATTAATAATAAAATCCAATCTAAAAGAAGGTAACAATGCACAAAGAGTAATAATTCAAACATATAATTATGATATTGTAGAACAGAAAAAAGTAACATTAGAAGATATATTAAATTCAAAAGGAATAAAAGAAGCTACTGCAGAAAGTAAAATTAAAGAAGAAATTGAAAAATCACAAAATCAAGTTACAGAATTAGAGAAGTTAGGATATAAAATTTTTAAAAGAGATCCAGAGTCAGATATATATAAAATTAGCAATACTACAGAGTTTTATATAGATGGAGATGATAATTTGTATCTTATATATGCTTATGGAAATAGTAGCATGACTAGTGAGATGGATATAGTCTTATTTTAAAAATAAAAAAATATTATAAAAAATAAAAAGTCATATTAGAAAAACTAATATGACTTTTTGAAAATAAAAGGGGATGTTTTTAAATTCTAATCATTTCTGATTATGTTTATATATTACTATTGTTTTTTGTCCATTGTGTGAACTTAAAGTGAAAAAACAGAAAATAATAATTTGAATTTGTTAAGGTTGCTCAGCTAAAGTAACTTTAATATCTATTTCTTTTCCTTCTCTGTTGACTTTAAGAGCCATTTCATCACCAATTTTATGAGTATTTTTAATTTCGTTTAATTCATCCATTGTAGATACAGATTTTCCATCTGCTTGAATTATTACGTCACCAACTTTTATACCAGCTTTTTCAGCAGCAGAAAAGTTTTCTATTGTTTTTACATATACACCTTTTACTAAATTATTAGCTTTAGCAGTTTTTTCATCTAAATCTAAACCACCAATTCCAATATATGGTCTTTTTACTTTATTATATTGAATTAATTGATTAGTAACATCTAAAGTAGAATTTATAGGAATTGCAAATCCCATACCTTCAACACCTGTAGAAGAAACTTTCATTGTATTTACACCAATTACTTTTCCTTCACTATTAACAAGAGCACCACCACTGTTCCCAGAATTTATTGCAGCATCTGTTTGAATAAGTGTAAATGTTTTTCCGTCAGAATCTGTTACTTGTCTATTAGTTGCACTAACTACACCACAAGTTATAGAACTTTCCATACCTAAAGGACTTCCAACTGCCATAGCAAATTCTCCAACTTTTACTTTGCTAGAATCTGCAAGTTCTGCAGCTGTTAAGTCTGATTTATCAATTTTTATTATAGCTAAATCTGTTTGTTCATCTTGACCAATTATTTTTGCTTCATATTCTGTATCATCATTATATAATTTGACTGTTATTTTTGTTGCTTCAGATATATCATAAAAAGAATTGCTAGATGATGATGTAGAAACAACGTGGTTATTCGTTAAAATATATCCATCAGATTTTATAATAATTCCAGAACCACTTGCTGTAGCAGTAGAAGTCTGTTGTTTGTTTCCAAAGAAAGAACCTAAGGAACTACTTACATTATATTCAATTGTAATACCTACAATTGATGGTAAAATCTTGTTTGCTGCATATATAGAAGTATCTGAATAATTTGATAAAGATACGTTTGTAAGTGTTGATGTTGACGAATTAGAAGAAGTAGAAGAACTAGATGTTTGAACAGATGAATTTGAAACACCTACAATTTTTTCTTTTATGCTAGGAACTCCAAAACAAGTACCTATAACTAAACTACAACCAACAATTCCACTAAAAAATGGAATTACAACAGTTTTACCGAAACTAGAGTGAGATTTTTCATCTTTTGAATAAAAATCATTATATTTACTAGAATCTTTTATGCTTTGAAATGCATTATTTTTGTTTTCATTTTCACTCATAATATAACCTCCTAATTAGTTATTTTTTATATAATAACCTAAATTATTATTATGATACAATACATTTGTGAATTTTTTGTGAAAAAAATATAAATTTTAATGGAACACAAAAATAATAAATTATTTTATAAGAATACAAATTAACAATGCTTATTAAATTAATTATAAAATTGTAAAAATTTGTTGAAAACTAATAATTATAAATATATAATATAGAAAAAATATAAAGGGTGGAAATAAAATGAATAATAAAGGTATAACTATGGTAACACTTGTAATAACAATAGTTATAATGCTAATATTAGCTGGTGTTACAATTACAGGAGGATATTCTTTAATAAAAAAAGCACAATTAGAAAGTTTAAAAACAAATATGTTATTAGTAGAAGCTAAAACAAAGACAGCACTAGAAGAATATAATTTCAGTAAAGATGAATCAAAATTAATAGGAGTTCAAATACAAGAAACAGATACAGAAAAAGTTTCAAAATTGAAAAAGGCTGGAGAAAATTATTCAAGTGACTGGTATTATTTAAACCAAGAAAAATTAAATAATATGAATTTATCAGATATAAAATTGCCAGAAAACGAGTATTATTTTGTTAAATATAATAAAGAAAATTTAACAGTAGAAATCTTATATACAAAAGGTTTTGAAGAAAATAATAAAATTAAATATACATTAACACAATTACAAAATATGGAGTAAAAAATGAAAGAAAAAGAAATTGAAAGACTAACTAACTTAAAAAAAATAGAAGAAGATATATATAATAAAAGTGAAAATTTTAAATATATATGTGGAATTGATGAAGCTGGAAGAGGTCCGTTGGCTGGACCGGTGGTTGTAGCAAGTGTTATAATGCCAAGAGATTCTATGATAGAAGGAGTAAATGACTCAAAAAAAGTTTCAGAAAAGAAGAGAGAAAAATTATATGATTTAATTTTAGATGAAGCAATTAGTTATGGAATTGGAATTATAGATCAAAATGAAATAGATGAAATAAATATATTAAATGCAACTAAAAAAGGATTAACCAAATCAATTAAGGAATTAAAAGTAAAACCAGATTTGATATTAGTTGATGCATTAACACATATTGATACAAATGGAATTCCTTATGAATCAATTATAAAAGGAGATGCAAAGTCATATAGTATAGCAGCTGCATCTATAATTGCAAAAGTTACAAGGGATAGGATTATGAGAGAATGGGATAAAATATATCCGCAATATGGATTTGGAAAACATAAAGGATATGGAACATCAGCACATATTTCTGCAATAAAAGAATATGGTTTATGTCCATTACATAGAAAAAGTTTTACAACACATTTTATATAAACAAGCACTGGTTAGACCAGTGCTTGAGAGGATTATAAAAAATAGTCATCCTCTGGTGGTATCATAAGGTAGCTAAGTATTGAAAGACCAATAAAAGCTCCGATGATACTTGTGATTGCTACAGCAATTGCTACTAACAATTTTTTCATACATAATTCCTCCTTTAGGATTTAATGAAAAAATTATATCATAGATTAGCTTAAAAATCAATAGAAGGAGAAAAAATGAATATATTAGAAATAATAGCTAAAAAAAGAGATAAGAAAATATTGAGCAAAGAAGAAATAGATTATTTTGTAAATGCATATACAAATAATGAAATAACAGATTATCAAGCAGCTGCATTAGTAATGGCTATATATATAAATGGAATGACTGATGAGGAAATTGTAAATTTAACATTTGCAATGGCGAATTCGGGAGATGTTTTAGATTTATCAAAATTTGGAGAAAATGTAGTAGATAAACATAGTACAGGTGGAGTTGGTGATAAAGTATCAATAATACTATTGCCAATAATAGCTTCGCTAGGAATACCTGTTGCAAAAATGTCAGGAAGAGGATTAGGATTTACAGGAGGAACAGTAGATAAATTAGAATCCATACCAGGATATAAAACCAATATAGATATACACAATTTTATACAAAATGTGGAAAACATAGGAATAAGTATGATTGGACAGACTGCTAATTTAGCACCAGCAGATAAAAAAATATATGCACTTCGTGATACAATATCTTGTGTAGAAAGTATGCCACTTATAGCTTCAAGTATAATGAGCAAAAAAATAGCAGCAGGTGCAAATAAAATTGCTTTAGATGTAACAGTTGGAAAAGGTGCATTTATGAAGACAAAAGAAGATGCAATTGCATTATCGAAAGAAATGATAAAAATAGGAGAATTAACAAATAGAGAAACAATTTGTGTACTTACAAATATGGATGAACCTATTGGACATGCAGTTGGAAATTCTTTGGAAGTTATAGAAGCAATAAATTTCTTAAAAGGAAATATGCCAGAAGATTTAAAACAAGTTGTCTTAGAACTAGGAAGTTATATGATTAAACTAGCTGGAAAAGGTGAAGATATTAGGCAAAATAAAGAAAAAATGCTAGAAAATATAAAAAATGGAAAAGCATATAATAAATTTTTAGAATTGGTAAAAAATCAAAATGGAGATATATCTTATGTAGAAAATACTGAAAAATTTGAAAAAGCTAAATATATAACTCCAATAATAGCTAAAGAAAATGGATATATTAAAGAAATAAATGCAGAACAAATTGGAAAATTTGCGTGTAGTTTAGGTGCTGGAAGAATAAGAAAAGAAGATAATATTGATAATACTGTAGGAATTATATTAAATAAAAAAATAGCTAGCAAAGTAAAAGTGGGGGATATATTAGCAACAGTATATTCAAATAAGAAAATCGAAAAAACAAATAAATATAATGAAATATTAAATATATTTAAAATATCAAATCAAGAACAAGAAAAGCCAAAGACTATAATAGATATAATAAAATAAATGGATAAATTTACAAAATAATAATTTACAAAAATTATTGAAAAGAAATATTAGTATGATATAATATAAAAGGTAAAACATTTAGGAGGTAAATTAATGAAAAAAGATAAAGAAAAACAAGAAAAAGTAAAAACAAATAAACATGTAGATAAAGGACAAATTTTTGTTAAAGGAATGGCGTTATTTTTAGCTATATTAATGTTAGTTGCAACATGCTCAACATTAATATTTGCAATTATATTTGGATAAACATAAGAAAAAAGAGGTAAAAAATATGATAGATATAAATGATATAATTTCTACTTTTTATGAACAAAGAGTACTAACATATATTCAAACATTACAAGAATATCCAATAAAATTAGTTACATTAATATTAGATATATCAATTGTTATATTTTTAGGATATCACTTATTAAAAATTGTCAAAGATTCAAGAGCGTGGCAATTAGTTAAGGGTATTGCACTTTTAATAATTGCAACAGCATTAAGTGCTCTTTTAAATTTACATATATTAAATTACATATTATCAACTGTAATGAATTGGGGAATAATACTTATATTTATAATTTTCCAACCAGAGTTAAGAAGAGCATTAGAACAATTAGGAACAAATAAATTTACCAAATTTTTTGGATTTGATAAAGATATTGCAACAAAGACAAAAGAAGATATATATAAAATAGTAATTGCTGTTACAGAACTTGCTAAAGAGAAAACAGGTGCTTTAATTGTTATAGAAAGAGATATAGAAATAAAAGATATTATTTCAACAGGAGTTATAATGGATTCACAAATATCTCCTCAATTATTAGTAAATATATTTGTGCCTAAAACACCATTACACGATGGAGCAGTTATAATAAGTAAAAATAAAATTGCAGCAGCTGCATGTATGCTTCCACTTGCAGGGGATAAAGACATTGCAAAAGAATTAGGTACAAGACATAGAGCAGCAATAGGAATATCTAAAGAATCTGATAGTATTGCAGTTGTTGTATCAGAAGAAACAGGAAAAATTTCTGTTGCAAAAGATGGAACATTAATTGCAGATGTTAGAGAGGATGCATTAAAGAAAATATTAATTAATAATATTGTAACAAAAAGATTAGTACAAGATAAAAGTAAAAGCAAAGAAAGATTAAAAAGAATAAAAGATAAATTTAAAAACAAAAATAGTAATAATGAAGCTACTGAAGAAGATAAAAAAGATGAAAATAAATAATAAAAATATCAACTGTTCTAGATTAAAGTAATTTAATTTAGTACAGTTATATTTTTACAAGGAGAAAAAATGAGAAATATAAAATTAACAATAGAATATGATGGGAAAGATTTTAATGGATGGCAAAAACAACCTAATAAATTAAATATTCAGGGAACAATAGAAAGAGCAATAAGTGAAATAACAGGGGAGGAGAATATTGAATTAAATGCTTCTGGAAGAACTGATGCAGGAGTTCATGCATTGGGACAAGTAGCAAATTTTAAAACAAATTCAAATATCCCAATAGAAAAAATGGCAATTGCAATAAATTCAAGATTAAAAAAGTCTATTGTTATAAAAGAGGCAGAAGAAGTAGATGAAAGATTTCACAGTAGATTAACTTGTAAAAAGAAAACATATAGATATGTAATTAATAATTCTAAGTTTCCATCAGCAATATATAGAAATTTAGAATGTCATATAAATCAAAAATTAAATGTTGATAAAATGAAAGAAGCGGTAAAATATTTTGAAGGAGAACATGATTTTAAAGCATTTAAAGCAAGTGGGACAAGTAGTAAAAGTAGTGTTAGAACAATATACAAAGCAAAAGTATATGATGAAAACGAAAGAATTTATATAGAACTTACAGGTAATGGTTTTTTATATAACATGGTACGAATTATTGCTGGAACATTAGTTGATGTTGGAATAGGAAAAATACAACCAGAAGAAATTTTAAATATAATAAAAGAACAGAAAAGAGAAAATGCTGGGAAAACACTTCCTCCACAAGGTCTTTTTTTAGTAAATGTAGAGTATGAATAACATATAGTAACATAAAAATGTAAAAAGCATAAAATATAGTAAATTAAACTAAAAAGGAGAAAAAGAGTATGAATATTAATTTACTTATATTTTTTGCTTTACCATTAGCTACAATAATATTAGCTATAGTATTACAGAAAATCTTAAAAAATCCATTATTAGTAGCTGTTACATTTTTCGCAATATACTTAATTGTTTCATTTGCAGTTGCAACAACAGCACAGTTAGTATATGCAATTATAGCAACTATTGTGTATTCAATAATTGCATATATAACAGCATTATTAGTTAAATTGTCTTGTAGATTGAGAAATTTATTTGAAGACAGAGATTGCTGTAAATGTAGATACAATAATCAAGATAATAATGATAATGGAACAAATTTATTAACTATAAGTAGTAACTATGGAAATAGTAATACAAATGATTTATTGACAATTAGTAGTAATTGTTCAAAAAATGCTAATGAAGCAGATGAAGATACAGATGATGAATGCTATTGTAATTCTTCAAATACAGAAAATGTAGTATTAAATGCTAGTGTAACTCCAAATACTTCAAATAGTGGAAGAACAGGTAGTTTTAGAGGATGTTACAGAAGAAGATTTTAAATAAAATAATAATATAATAAAGCAGAAAATTATTGAAATTTTCTGCTTTATTATATTATAGAAAAATTTTGAGAATTATACATTTACTAAACATTAACTTGAAAAGTAAAAAAAAATATGTTAATATAATATTTGTACAAAAATTAAAAATAGGAGAAAAGAATGTTAGAGGTTATAAAAGAAACATTAATAGATTCAATAAAACTATTGCCATTTTTATTTATTACATATTTAATAATGGAATATATAGAACATAAAATAAGTCACAAAACAAAAGAAACAATAGAGAAATCTGGTAAATTTGGGCCATTAATAGGAAGTTTATTAGGAATACTACCACAATGTGGATTTTCTGTTGCGGCAACAAATTTTTATTCAGCAAGAGTTATTACATTAGGAACTTTAATATCAATATATTTAACAACTTCTGACGAAATGATACCAATATTGTTATCCGAAGCAGTTTCGGTTGATGTTATATTTAAAATATTAGGAATAAAATTAGTTGTAGGAATAATTGCAGGATTTATAATTGACTTAGTAATAAGATTAATAAGTAATAAAAAAGAAGAAAATGAAGAAGATAAAATAGAAGATATATGCAAACATGAACATTGCCATTGTGAAGAAGGAATTCTAAGATCATCATTAAAACATACATTAAGTATTTTTGCATTTATAATTATAATAACATTTATAATAAATACAGTTATATTCTTTATAGGTGAAGATAATTTAGCATTATTTGTATCTAATAATCCAATTATAGCACCAATTCTTGCAGGTATAATTGGATTAATTCCAAACTGTGCATCATCTGTAATATTAACACAATTATATTTACAAAATGTTATTTCTGTTTCTGCAATGCTTTCTGGATTATTTGTTGGAGCAGGAGTTGGACTTGCTGTATTATTTAAAACTAATAAGAATATTAAAGAAAATATAAAAATCGTTATATTATTATATTGTGTAGGTGTAATGGCAGGAATAATATTGCAATTAATAGGATTTAAAATATAAAAAATCGATACCAAAGTATCGATTTTTTTTATGAAATTATTTTATTTCTTTTTCTTTAAATTAATTGATATTGCATCTTCATTATCAAATATGAAACTTGCATCAGTGTCATCAGTTTGAACTGGATTTATTTCATCTCTTTCATCTTTAAAGTTAATATGTTTTGGATCAAATTTATTTTTTTTATCATCATTTGAATCATCTATAATATTACTGTTAAATTTAGAAAAATCATAAAATTTATCTTTTTGTTCTTCTTTATATTTTGAGTCTAAATAATTTAATATTCCTTCACCAACGATATTCTTTCCAGAATCATCTTTAACTTTATAAACGCACATTTTAAATCTAATATTTGCTAATTTTGCAGGTGCGAAATTTTTAACCCAAGCCCATTTTATATCTGAATATTTAGAATCATATTCTAGTTTAGAAACATCTATATTATTTTTATAAGTCCACTCTCTTTTATCTCCAAGTTCTGTAGACCACCAATCTAATTCTTCTGGAGTAGATCCCCCTGTTAAAATTTTATTTGCACAGTTAGAAAGAATTGTTGATTTATAATTATATTTTGAGGTTGCACTTTCTAATTGAGTTAAACTTTGTATTGTTATAACAGTACCCACACGATATTTACGATACATTGTAAATATTGGTTCTGTTGATCTTGATATGAAATCAGAAAATTCATCTATATAAAGAAAATGAGGTATTCTTGATTTTTCATTTCCAGGTCTTCTTAATACAGCGTTTTGCATAGTTAAAAGGAAGAATAATCCAAATGCTTTATGACCAGTATTTCCTAAATCTCCTCTTCTTGTACATACAAAGGTTATTTCACCATTTTTCAAAGCTTCATCAAAATTTAAGTTATTATGTCTGTTACATAATATACTTTTAATCCCTGGTATTCTTAATAAGGTATCAAGTTGTGTAATTGCTGAATAAACAAAATTTTGTGTTTCATCCCTACCTTTACCATTTTTATAAAAATTATTTTTAAAATAAGATAATTGAATACTATATTTTTCTGCTAATTCTTCATCTGTTTTTAATATTTCACACATTTTTTCTACTAAATCAAAATTTGTAAGCATTTTTAATAAATCTTCTAAATTTGGTAGTGCGCCATCATTTAATCTAGGATACATTTCTTTTAATAAAATGGATATATTTTCAATTGCTTGAATTGTAATATCTTCTCTATAAGCTTCTTCTAATTCTTCGTGTGCATCGTTATACATTCCTTTTATTACAGAAGATATAGTTACAGCAATTTTTGATGGATCATCATAAACAAATGGATTTAAACCAATTGATGATGTACTTGAAGGATCTATTATATTATATTTTATATGATAATTATCACAAATTTCAGTCATATGTGATATTGTTTCAATATCAGGAGTAAAATATGTAAAACCTAAATTTCTATATACTATTTCAGAAGAATCTGTTAAAATCATTTTTTTCATAAAAGCTTTATATACAGTTTCTTTTCCAAAAGCAGGTTTTAACATATTTAAATTAAAGTTTTCATTTATATATTCGTTAGAATAAGGACAATCTAATGTTGCAATATTTGTTTTTAATGCTGTAAAACCTAATTCTTTAGAAACATTTTTAAAAAATTGTTTTCTTTCAATATCTCTTGCAATCATAGGTTCAACAATTAAAGCTGTTTTTCCAGATCCGGATCCACCACAAACTAATAATGATAAAAATCTGTTATTTTCTGATATTTTAACATTTATATTTCTTTCTTTATCTTTAAATAGAAATACTTCACAAGTATATGGACCATGACCTTGTTTTTTATCTGCCAAACTTATACCTGCATAATCCCAAACTGAACGAATCATATCTTTACTATCATTTACGCCAAATACAATCCATTTTATTAATGGGAAAAATGTAACTAATGGTAAATATAATGCAAGTGATGTAAATGCAGGTCTAATTAATTCAGAAAAATTAGTTACTATTTCAACATAATTTGGTATAGACATTAAAAATAACCAACAACCTTGATTAAACCATTGTATAAACATAGAAAGAGCAATTATGTACAAACCAATTATAAATGTATAAAATAATGTAACTTTAACATTTTTTATTTTTGCAAATGAAGAACTTCCTGAAAATAAGAATGCAAAAATAGGACATGCTAATGCTAAAGTATATTTAAGTGGTCCCCAATATGAAACAGAAACTCCTGTAAATATCATAAATAATATTTCTACTATTCTATCTATTGCTATATATACTGTAATTAATGTTAAAATAAATGTTGCAAATGTATTTCTATCTGTATTTAATTTTTTCAAAAATTTGTCTATGTATTTCATATTTGATTATCCTTTCAAAACAAAATATTACATATATATTATCTTATAAAAACAGTAAAAAAACAAGTATTTTACTGAAATTTGTTAAAATTAATTATAAAGTATTGACAAAATATAAAAATGAATATATAATTTTATATGTTGCAAGAAGAAGTTATCCACTTCTCACCTTATCTATTAGGAAAAAGGTTAGATTTTAAATTCAATATAAAATATTGTTTTATAATAAAGTGGGTAAGATTGATTTGTAACAAAAAAATCAATCTTTATTTTATTTTAATGGAGGTGTTTTATATAAAACAAGAATTACCAATTAATGGTCAAATTAAAGCTAAAGAAGTACAACTTATTAGTGATGAAGGAGAAAAATTAGGAGTTATTTCTTTACAAGAAGCTTTAGAAAAAGCTGAAGATAAAAAGTTAGATTTAGTATTAGTTGCACCAAATGTTAATCCACCTGTTTGCAAAATAATGAATTATGGAAAATATAAATTTGAGCAAGCAAAGAAAGAAAAAGAAGCTAAGAAAAAACAAAAAGTTTTAGAAATTAAAGAAATAAGAATTACACCTAATATAGAAGAACACGATTTTGGTTTTAAATCTAAAAATGCAAGAAAATTTTTAGAAGATGGAAATAAAGTTAAGATTACAGTTAGATTTAAAGGTAGAGAAGTAAATAATGTTAAATTAGGAGAAAATGTATTAGAAAAATTTATTCAAGAACTTGAAGATGTATCTGTAGTTGAGAAAAAACCAAAATTAGAAGGTAGAAATATGTTTATTATGCTATCTAAAAAAGCTTAATATATATACAATAAAATGAAAGGAGCGGTGGCTTATGCCAAAACTAAAAACAAACAAAGCTGCTAAAAAAAGATATTCAATAACAGCAACAGGAAAAGTAAAAAGAACATCAGCTAATAGAAGACATTTATTAGCAAATAAAACAAAAAGACAAAAATTATCAAGCAGAGCATCTGAATATGCAGATAAGAGCTGCGAAAATACAATAAAAAAATTATTACCATATGGAAATTAGAATTTAATTAAAAATAATAAGGAAGGTGAAATAAATGGCAAGAGTAAAAACAGCAAGAACAACAAGAGCAAGACATAAAAAAGTTTTAAAACAAGCAAAAGGATATTATGGAGCAAAACATTATAGATTTAGAATGGCTAACCAAGCTGTTATGAAATCTTTATCATATGCTTATGTTGGAAGAAAAGATAAAAAGAGTGATTTTAGAAAATTATGGATAACAAGAATTAATGCTGCTGCAAGAATGAATGGATTAACATACAGTAAATTAATAGCTGGATTAAAGAAAGCTAATGTAACAATAAATAGAAAAATGTTAGCTGAAATAGCAGTTAGTGATCCAAAAGCTTTCACAGAAATTGCTGAAATTGCAAAAAAAGCATAGAAATTTAATAAAAACAAAAAAATAGTATAGTTTGTAGCTATACTATTTTTTTAAAATTAAAACTAAATATTTTGGTTAGTCTTAATAATATTTATATAAAATCTATATAATGTTTTTTATGCCTTGTTGTCGCATCCTTCGGATCCCTTTCTAAGGAAGGATGCTTCATTCGCCCTCCGCTAACGCTCCGGTTGCTCGCTACGCGGCATTGCAAAACAGTATATAGATTTTTTTATAATTGATAACTTGTAAAAATAAAATATTTAGTTTTAATTTATTGTTTTTTCATTTTTGGTTTTGAGATAAGTGAAGCAATGTAACCGAAGAATACAGCAGCAGCAATTCCACCAGCAGAAGCTTTAACTCCACCTGTAAATGCACCAACAATTCCTGATTCTTTAACACCTTCAATTGCACCTTTGGCTAAATTATATCCAAATCCTGTTAAAGGTACAGTAGCGCCAGCACCAGCGAAATCTACTAAATATTTATAAATTCCTAATCCACCTAAAATAGTTCCTGTAGTTACAAATAAAACCAAAATTCTTGCAGGTGTTAGTTTTGTTTTATCAATAAGAATTTGACCTATAACACAAATTAGACCACCAACTACAAAACATCTTAAAAGTTGCATCCAATCAAAACTTTGTAAAAATTCCATAATAACACCTCACTATAATTCTATACTTATTGCATGAGCGATACCAGGAATTGATTCACCTTGTTGACTACTAGTAGAATTAGTCAAAGCACCTGTTGCAATAAGTAAAATTCTTTTTAATTTTTTATCTTGTAATTGTTTAAAAAAATATCCAGAAAATACGCTTCCACAGCATCCACATCCACTTCCACCAGCATGAGTATCCTGTTTTTGTTGGTCAAATATCAATACACCACAATCATTATAATTTGATTTTATATTATAACCTTTTGATTCTGCTAAGTCTATTAAAATTGATTTACCAACATGTCCTAAATCTCCAGTTATTATAGCATCATAGTAACTTGGTTTTCTTTCTGTATCTTTTAAATGAGTAATTAAAGTATCACAAGCAGCAGGAGCCATAGCTGCTCCCATATTATTTGCATCTTTAATTCCCATGTCGACTATTTTACCAGGAGTTATATGCGTTATATAAGGACCTGAACCATTTTTAGAAATTAATGCTGCACCAGCTCCTGTGACTGTCCATTGAGAGGTAGGAGTTCTCTGATTTCCTAATTCAAGAGGAAATCTAAATTGCTTTTCTGCACTACAGAAGTGACTGGATGCTGCACACATAACATTTTCCATACCTGCTTCTGCAAAAATTGCAGATAAACTCATACCTTCTACAAATGTAGAACATGCACCAAATATTCCAAAGAAGGGAATATTTAAATCTCTTAAACCAAAACTTGAGGAAATACATTGATTTAATAGATCTCCTGCAAAACAATAATCTATTTTTTCTGATGGAATACCAGATTTGGCAATTAATGTGTTGACTGTTTCTTTAATTATTTTACTTTCAGCTTTTTCCCAGCTATTTTCACCCCAAAATTCATCTTCTAAACATTGATCAAAATATTTTGCAAGAGGTCCGTCAGTTTCTTTTGGACCAACAATGCTTGCTGTTTGAGTTATTGTTGGGGGATTATCAAATTTTATTGTTTGTTTTCCTATTTTTTGCATAAAACCATCTCCTTAAACTAAAGTTATTGCTTGGGTATTAAATATTAAGTAGATTAGTCCAACTATTATAGAAGCAGATATCCCGAATACTAAAACAGGACCTGCAACAGTAAACATTTTTCCACCAACTCCCATAATATATCCTTCGGATTTGTATTCCATAGCAGGTGCTACAATAGAATTAGCAAATCCAGTTATAGGAACTAAAGAACCTGCACCTGCAAATTTTCCTATTTTATTAAATATATTTAATCCTGTTAAAAAAGCACTAATTCCTATTAATATAATAGAAACAATTGTGCCAGAGGTTTCAACACTTAAACCTCTTTGCTTACAAATTGATAAAATAACTTGTCCAATAGAACAAATTAAACCACCAACCCAGAATGCGTTAAAGCAGTTTTTTAATATAGGGGAATTAGGCGATTTTTTATCAACATATTCTTGATAACCTTTTTTTGTATCTAATGGTTTCATAAATCCTCCTAACTATTTTTTCTATTTAAATCTAAAATAAATCCTAAATCTATATCAACAAAATATTCAGAAATTCTGTCACCATCTATATTTGCTCTTTGTTCTAAAATTTTGACAGATGATATATAATCGATTGTTTTTGATGCTTCATGTATTGTTTTTACAATAGCATCCTTCCATGAAACGTTTGAAGAACCTGTAACAATTAAATGTTTTTCTATATCCATAAAATACCTCCTAAAATCTTTTAAAAATATATTTTCCTAAAATTGAAAAAATATACAAAATATATGGAAAATATTTTCTTTTAATAATATAATTATTCAAAATATAATTTGTATATTATAAAATTGGACAAAATTATAAAGGAGAAAATAAATGATAGATAAAACAAGAGAAGTTGCATTAAAAACTCTGTATAAAATAGATAAAGAAGAAACATATTCTAATTTAGCTTTAGATGAAATGATAAAACAAAATAAAAATAATTTAGATTCAAGAGATATAGGTTTAATATCGGAAATAGTTTATGGAACTGTTTCTTGGAAATTAACAATTGATGAAATAATAAAGAAATATTCAAGTATAAAAATGAAAAAAATATCACCATGGATTTTAAATATTTTAAGAATGGGAATATACCAAATAATATTTTTAGATAAAATTCCAAAATCAGCTGCAGTAAATGAAAGTGTTAATTTAGCTAAAAGATATGGACATAAAGGGAGTAGTAATTTTGTTAATGCAATACTAAGAAAAGTTGGTAAAGAAGATATGAAAGAATTTAATAAAATAGAAAATAACATAGAAAGAATTTCAAAAATCACATCAACTCCAGAGTGGATTGTAGGGGAATTGCTAAAAGAAAAAAATGAAAAAGAAGTGGAAAAAATATGCAAAAGTTTTAATATAAAGCCAAAAACAAGTATAAGAGTAAACAGATTAAAAATAACAAAAAATGAATTAAAAGAAAAATTAAAAGAAAGAAATATAAATTGTCAAGATGGGAAGTTAAGTAATTTTATAACAATAGATGGACTAAAGGATATAGAAAATTTAGATTTGTTTAAAGAGGGCTATTTTACAGTACAAGATGAATCTGCAGGTATGGCTTCTATTGTTTTAAATCCTTTAGAAAATGAAATAGTTTTAGATGCTTGTAGTGCACCAGGAGGAAAAACAACTCATTTAGCAGAAATTATGAATAATAAAGGGAAAATTATTGCATGGGATATATATGATCATAGACTTAATTTAATAAAACAAAATTATAAAAGGTTAGGAATAAATATAATTGAGACTTATTTAAATGATGCAACAATATATAAGGAAGAATATTTTGAAAAATTTGATAAAATTTTATTAGATGTATTGTGCTTAGGAACTGGAGTAATAAGAAGAAAACCAGATATAAAGTGGCAGAGAAAAAAAGAAAATATTAATGAAATAACAAAAATTCAAATGCAAATTTTAGAAACTTGTTCAAAATATTTAAAAAAAGGTGGAGAATTGGTATATTCTACATGTAGTATTTTTGAAGAAGAAAACCAAAATATAATAGATAGTTTTTTAAATAAAAATCCTGAATATAAAATATCTAGATATGAAAATATTACAAATAATGTAGAAATAAGCAAATATTTAGTAGAAAATAAGTATATAAAAATATATCCTAATAATACAAATGATGGCTTTTTTATATGCAAAATATATAAAAAAGACTAAATATTACAAAACTATTACATTTTCTTTACAGTTTAATTAAAGTTATTGACTTTTACATTAAAAAATATAAAATAATATCATACAAAATTTGTGTAAATATTACAAATAAATGAAAAAAAATACAAATTTTAAATTAAATACAAGTATTGTTTATCAATAATTTGTAAATTATATTAATAGTAAATTTAGAAGGAGAATAAAATGGCTCAATGTTTAGGTTTATATATTGAAGAAAACATAATTAAATATGCAAAAGTTTCCAAAGACCATGATAATATAAAAATTGAGTCGTTTGGAATTAAGTTCTATGAAAATTTGACAAATGCTATAAATCAAATAATAGAGGAAACTTATAGCTACAAAACACCAATAAGTGTAAATTTATCAGAAGAAATGTATACTTATTTTAATATGTTTTCACTATTATCAAAAAAAGATTTGCAAAAAGCTATAGAAGTTGAATTTGAATCATATTGCTCAGATAAAGGGTATAATCCAAATGTTTTTGAAAAAAGATATGCTTTAGTAGACAATACCGAAGACAAAGAAAAAATCAAAGTAATACATGTAGCTGCAAATAAGATAGAAATAAATAAAAAACTACAAGATTTTACTAAATATAGATTAACAAATATATCTCCAATTTCTATGACTATTCCAAATATTGCAGATTTACAACCTAAGCAAAATTCAATTATAGTTAATATAGAAAATAAAACAAGAATAACAACAATTATTGATGAAAAAATTTATAATGTTGAAACATTAGATCAAGGCAGTGAAGAAATTTTACAAAAAATAAACATGAAAGAAAATTCTTTTTCTAAATCTTACGAAATATGTAAAAATACAACAATATATACAGCTGAAGGAAGAGAATTAGGAGAAGATACACAAGGACATTTAGAAGATATTATGCCTACATTATTTAATATAGTAGGAAGAGTACAAAAAATAATAAATGAAAGTTTAAATAGAATAGAGGTAGTTTATATAACTGGAACAGCTTCTGCAATAAATAATATTGATTTATATTTTCAAGAGTATTTAACAGGAGTTAAATGTGAAATATTAAAACCATATTTTATAAAAAAACTTATAAAAGAAACAAATATAAAAGATTATATAGAAGTTAATTCAGCAATATCTTTAGCTTTACAAGGACTTAATGAAGGCATCGAAGGAATGAACTTTAAAAAAACAACATTAATGGATAAACTTTCAATAACAATGCCTGAGTTAGATAAAACAAAGAATAAGGAAAAAAATAAAAATACTACAAATAAGAAAAAAAGCAATATAAACATTAATTTTGATTTTAGTGCAAAACTAGATGGGGTAGAATATAATTTGCTAAGAACAGCAGTAGGCATTTTGATATTTATAATAATATTTAGTGGATTTTCGGCGTTACTTACAAAACAAATTAATAAAAAACAAGATGAAGTAGCAAAAGTAATAAATAATACCAATTCACAGATATCATTAGCAAGACAAGATGAAAATAGAATAAAAACTAGAAAAAATGAATATACACAATTAATACAAAATTTACAAGAATTATCTGATAGAATAAATGAAATAAACCAAACTAGAAATTCTATACCAAATTTATTATATAAAGTTATGACAGACATTCCAGAAAATGTACAAATTACATCTATAGAAAACACAACTAATAAACATATTGTTATAAAAGTACAAGCGGATAAATATGAACAAATAGGATATTTTAAGGCAAAGATAAAATCTGCAAATGTTTTAACAGATGTAATATCAAATAGTGGTGTTAAAGAAAATGATGTTGTAAAAGTTACAATAGAAGGAGACTTGCCATGAGAAAATTATTAATATCTGTTTTAATTGTTATATTATTAGCAGTAGCAGGATATATGTGTTATAACGGAATAACAATAATAAATTATAGAATTTCAGGTTTAAAAGAAATAAAAGAATTAAATGAAAATTTAGATGAAAAAATTTCAGTTGCTTCAAAATTAATTAGCACTGATTATCCAACACAAATATCAAATATAACTAAAAGTATGAAAGACTTAAAAAGCGAAAAAGAAAAATATGATAACATGGTTACAATTAGTACAGATGAACAAGTACAAAGTGCAGCCAAAATAGAAAAATACGAGATAGAATATTTGTGGACTAAAATAGGAAATTGGGCTAAAAAAGAAGGAGTAACAATGAAAATAGACTTAAAAAATAGCTCAACAGGAACTCAAGGATTATATAACTTACAATTTACAGTAAATGGACAATATGTAGGAATTGCAGATTTTATATATGACATAGAAAATGATACATCATTAGGATTTAAAATAGAAGAGTTTAGTTTACAACCAGGTAGTGATACGAATATATTAACAGGAAGTTTCGTATGCAAAGATATTAGTATAAACATTGAATCTTCAAATGTAACATATTCATCAACACCAAGTACAACTGATACAAATACAAACTCTGCATCTGCAACAGGAAGTAATACAACAATGAAAAATAGTACAAGCACACAACCAGCAAGTACTACTGGTTCAGCAGTAAATACAACAGGAACAACAAATCAATAAAAGAAAGGAATTAAAAATGGCTAAAACAATTATTAGAGAAACAATAATTATATTATTATTATGTTTGGCAATTATATTGGTATTAGGTGTAGTTTTATATAACTATGTTCCTTCAAATAAAATTGTACCTCAAGAAGTTTCGTATACACAAACCGAAGAAGTAAAGAAAGCCATTCAAGAGTCAGTTGATGCAGAAAATAGTCAAGTAATATTAACATATAAAATAGACGAAACAGATTTGGACAACTATGAGAAACAAGGAGATTATAATTCAGGAAAAGCAAATCCATTTTCTTCTTATCAACAAGAAAATGTAAATACAACAGAAGATAATAATCAAACAGCTGGTAATCAAACAACAACAAATTCAAGTACAAGTTCAAATACAAATGGAAATAGTGTAACAGAAAATAACACAACAAAGACAAATACAACAGCAAATAAAACATTATTTCCAGATACAGGAACAAAATAATAAAACAAAAAGGATGTAAAAATTTATTAGAGTTAGGTTATATTTATTTAAATAAATATATACAAAAGAAAATTTTATAAAGAAGGAGGATTTCAAATGATGAAAAATCAAAAAGGTATTACTTTAGTTGCTTTAGTAATCACAATAATCGTATTATTAATATTAGCAGGTGTATCAATCGCTATGTTAACAGGTGATAATGGATTATTAGGTAGAGCTACAAAAGCTGTTGATACAAGCAAAATAGCTGAAGATAAAGAAGCTGCTGCTTTAGATTTAAATGCTGCATATACAGCATATATGGAAGCTAAATACGTAGCTACAACACCAACAACTGATACATTTTCTGATTGGTTAACTGCTAACAGTACAAAATATATGAAAAATGACAAACATTATTCATTTGCTTCTGGAAAAATAACAACAGTAAACAAAAACTCAGATGGAAAAACTGAAGAAGCTACAGTTGATAAAGATGGTGGATTTACAGCTGCTGGTTGGACAGCTACAGCTGAATAATTAATCAATTGAAATTTAATAAAAGGCATATGCATTATATGTATATGCCTAAATTTCTATAAAGGGTAGGAAAATAAATGAATACAATAATATATATAACAATATTTATAATTGGAACATTATTTGGAAGCTTTTTTACACTTGCAACATATAGAATACCAATAAAACAAGATATAACACATACACACTCTTATTGCCCTAATTGTAATTCAAAATTAGGTTTTTTTGAGTTGATTCCAGTTTTAAGTTATATATTTTTAAAAGGAAAATGCAAACATTGTGGTAAAAAAATAAGCCCTAGATATATAATTTTTGAAATTATGTCTGGATTAACATTTTTATTATTTGCTTTATCATTAAATATAAATATGCAAACAAGTATAAATTTATATATTTATTTTATTTTTGTAATTCTATATTTAACATTTATATTTTTAATAGCAGGAATAGATAAAGAAAATATAAAAATAGACAAATCTGTACTAATATTTGGTGGAGTAATTTCAGTTTTATATATAGTATATCTATATATAATAGAAAAAGTTAGTATATATAGATATATTATATATTTGGCAATATATGTGTTACTTACAATAGTTCAGTTTATAATAACAAAAAAGAAGAAAAAAGAAAATTATACAATTGGAATTTTAACATTATTAACAATAATGATTATATTTACTGCTGAATATGTAACAATAAATACAATAATAATTGCCTTATTTGCAATTGCAATTTATTTATTAATATATAAAATAAAAAACAAATCAATAAAAACAAAGGCAACATATAAATTACCAATTGGATATTTTTTAAGCATTTCAAATATAATAGTATTTTTAATTATTACATTTTTAGTTTCTTAAGTTAAAAGGAGAAGATATATGAATTTAAGAAAAAGTAATGGATTTACAGGAATAGATATATCAATTGCAATAATAATTGTTATAATATTTGCAGGAATAATAACAACAGTTTTATATAATTTTGCAATAGAGTCAAAGAAAGTAGAAAGAAAAGAAAAAGCAACATCTATAATGATTGATATACTAGAATATGCTAAAGGAACAAGTTTTGAAAATCTTACAGAAGATTATTTAAAATCATATATTGATTCAAAATATGCAAGTTTAAATGGTTACACAATAGATACCAAATGTGAAAATGAGACAGATGTATTACAATTTAATGAAATTAACACAGATGGTACTCATGTTGCAAAAAAAGTTACAGTTAATGTTAAATACTTAGTAGGAAAAAATGAACAAAACCTAAATATATATACATGGATATTAAATAATTAAAAGGAGAAAAAATGAAATCTGAAAAGGGAATTACAATTACTTCAATAATTATATATATTGTAGCAATGATAATTATTGTTGGCATAATAGCTGTAATAACAAGATATTACTACGGAAATGTTAATAAATTATCAAATAACACAACTTCAATGGAAGAAATAACAAAATTAAATACATTTCTTACAGAAGAAGTTAATCAATCTGGAAATATTATTTATGATTGTAATACTCAAAATATCGGAAAAAATGATAATTACATTATTTTTTATAATCCAAATGATAAAGATGAAAAGATTGGAAATTTAGGATATACACAATATACATTTAAAAATCAATCAATATATTTGAATAAAATAAAAATATGTAGCAATATCGATAATTGTAAATTTGAGGATGTTAGTGATGAAAAAAATTACAAATTAAAAGTAACAATAACAGTAAATGGAAATACCAGAGATACAACATATACACTAAAAACTTCAAAATAATGTAAAAACTAGTAAATATATGTAATTTTCGAAAAAACAACAAATTTATAAACAAATAAAGTATAATGGAAGTAAGAGATTCTAAGAAAGGAAGAAGTATTATGGAAGTAAGAAGAAGACAACCTATTGGAGTAGAATTAGTAAAAAGAGGAATTGTAACAGAAGCTAATATAGATGAGGCGTTACAATATCAAAGAAAACATCCTAATATGAGATTAGGTGATATATTATATACTTTACAAGTATGTGATTCTGATATATTAATAAAAGCAATAGGGGAAATATTAGGAGAAAAAGGAATTGTTTTAAAACCTTATGATATAAAATTAAACCTTACAGATTATATTTCAATGGAAGTTGCAAAGAAAAACAAAGTTATACCATTTGATATTGAAAATAGTAGAATAAAAGTGTGTTTTGCAGAAACATCAAATAGTAAAGCAATAGAAACAATTAGATTATTAATGTTAAATAAAGGTCTAATAATGGATTCTTATATAACATTTGAGAGTGATATATTAAAATATTTAAAAGCATCTGAAGGAAGTGCATCTGAAAGTTTAAATATTACAGAACAAGGGAATACAATTACAGAATTAATAGATAATATAATAAAAACTGGTATGGAAAAAAGAGCAAGTGATATTCATATAGAGCCAATGGAAGATTCTGTACGTGTAAGATATAGAATTGATGGTGAACTTTATACTGCTGCTAATATATCTAAAGATAAACAAACACAAATGATTGGAAGATTAAAAGCTATATCAAATATGCACCAAGAAAAACAAGAATCACAAGATGGTAGAATATTATTATATGATGACTATAATATTCGTGTATCTTCTCAAAAAAATGTTTATGGAGAAAAATTTGTTTTAAGATTATTAAAAAAAGATTCTGATATTAAAAATATATTAGAATTAGGATTCCCAGCAGAAGAGGATAAATTGAAGAAAAGTATAAATAAAAGAAATAGTATGACAATAATGGCTGCACCTACAGGTGAAGGAAAAACAACAACATTATATAGTATAATTGATTATTTAAATAGTCCAGAAATAAATATAACAACAATAGAAGATCCAGTAGAGATAAGAATAGATGGATTAAATCAAATAGAAATTGACAAAAATATTACATTTTCTGAATCATTAAGAACAGTATTAAGACAAGACCCAGATATAATCTTAGTTGGAGAAATAAGAGATAGAGAAACAGCAGAAATTGCAATACAAGCTGGACAAACTGGACACTATGTATTATCAACAATTCACACAATAAATAGTGTAGAAGTAATAACTAGATTAAGAAAAATGGGATTATCTGATTATGATATAGCTAGTACTTTAGCTACAACAATTTCTCAAAGATTAGTAAGAAAATTATGCCCACATTGTATGAAAGAAAGAAAATTTACAGATGATGAAATAAATATAATTGAAAAAATAGGAAAACAATATAATTGTGAATTTGACTTGAAAAATAAGGTAACATATGATGCTGTAGGTTGTAAGGAATGTAATAATACAGGATATTTAGATAGAATGGGAATATTTGAAATACTAGATATAACAGATAATATTAAGGAATTAATAATGAAAGGTGCATCTAGTATAGAAATAATGAGAAAAGCACTAGAAGAAGATTATAAACCATTTATAGTAGATGGTATTGAAAAAGTAATTGAGGGAAAAACTAACTTGGAAGAGTTAAACAGAAAATTACTAATATATTAAAATATAATTAAACGGAGGAAAAAACATGGTTGACATGAATAAGATATTAGATGAAGCAATTGCAAGAGATGCTTCAGATGTGCATTTAGTAAGTAATAATAAACCAATACTTAGAATAATGAGAAGATTAGAAGAAATTGAAGAAATGGATGTGTTGACAGAAGAAGATATGACAGAAATATATGATTTTCTAATAAAGGGTAGTGTTGACGCTGATGAGGTTTATAGAACTACTAGAAAACTTGACACATCTTATGAATATAAAGGAATACGTTTAAGAGTAAATATTTCATTGGCAGATAATATGACTATATGTACATTAAGATTAATAAAAAATGAATTGCCAACATATGAATCATTAGGAGTTCCAGATATAATAAGGAGAATGACATATCAACCACAAGGACTAATATTAGTAACTGGAAAAACAAACTCTGGAAAAACAACAACATTAAATGCATTAATAAATGAAATAAATGAAAACCAAAACAAAAAAATACTAACACTAGAAAATCCGATAGAATATAAGCATCATTCAAAAAAATCTTTAATAGTTCAAAAAGAAGTAGGAAAAGGAAAAGATGTATTAACATTTAGTGATGGTGTTAAAAACTCTTTAAGAGAAGACTGTGATATTTTAGTAATAGGAGAGATTAGAGATAAAGTAACTATGGAAGCAGCAATAGAAATGGCAGAGTCAGGGCATTTAGTAATAGGAACATTGCACACAAAATCTTGTGCAGAAACAATAGATAGAATGATAAATTTCTATGAAGTTAGAGATCAAGCAAGTATAAAATATTTATTATCTTCAGTACTAAAATTAGTATTATCTCAAAGATTACTACAAGGAATTGATGGAAAATTAGTATTAGTTCCTGAAGTAATGGTTGTTGACAATATTGTTGCGGGAATAATTAGAAAAGAAAAAATAAGTGTTTCAGAAATAGAAGATGCTATACAAAGTAATTTAGATAAAGGAAGTATAGGATTAATTAATTCAATTGCAGAATTGTTTGTTGATGATAAAATAACTTTAGAACAAGCTAAGTCACAAATAGAAGAAAAAAATATTGAGACATTAAATAGAACAATAATGCAATTAAAGATAAAAAAAGGATAAAAGTATAAGGAGGTGTAATTTGTGCCAATATATATTTATAAAGCAGTAACTGAAAGTGGTCAAATAATAAGGAATAGAGTAGAAGAAGTAAGTAAACAAATTTTAATTAAAAAATTAAAAAATAATAATATAATTCCAATATCGGTTGATCAAGTTGCATATAGATCTAAGCAAAAGAGACAGCAAAAAAGAAATGTTACAGATATTCAAGAAATAATGAAAAATGTAACAACAACTAATGTAAGTAGAACTAAACAAAGATCATTGTCAACAAAAGAAAAAGCTATGCTTTATTTAGCAAAATCTGAACGTATAACATCAAGAGATCTAGTTGTATTTACTCAAAACTTTTACTTATTGAAAAAAGCTAACTTTAATAATATACATGCATTAACTACAATAATTAATAGTACAGAAAATTATACGTTAAGGGGAATATTAGAAGATATATTAGCAGGGGTTGAAGCAGGAGAAAATATGTATACAACTATGGAATATTATTCTAATGTATTTCCATATATTTATATAAATATGATAAAAGTTGGAGAATTATCAGGATCACTTGAGAACTCATTAAAACAAGCTGTAAAATATTTAGATGATTCTGAAAGAGTAACAAAAAAATTAAGAGGTATTTTAATTCCTAATTTGGTACAATTTGTTTTATTAATAATAATGCTTTTTGTTGGAACATTATTTGCAATACCAGCTATACAACATGTTTTTGAAGAATTAGGTACAAAAGATACACTTCCAGCTATAACTTTATGGTTCCAAAAGGTAGTAAATTTACTTATAGAGTTTTGGTATATTCCTCTTATGCTTATTACTGGAGTTATAGTAGCAATATTATTTTATATAAATACACCAAAAGGAAAATATAATTTTCACTATTTTAAATATACAATGCCGATTTTTGGAAAACTAATTTATTCATTGGATTTTTCAAGATTTATGAAGGCAATGCTTTTAAACTTAAAAAATGGAATGAGGGTTCAGGATGCATTAGAAGTAAGTAAAAACGTAGTACAAAACTATGTAATGTTATCTATGATAGAAACAGCAATAAACAATGTATTAGTAGGAGATTCTTGGATCGAACCTTTTGAAAAATCAAATTTATCATCATCAATGGAAACAGAAATGCTAAAAATTGGTATGCAAACAGATTTAACAGAAATGGTTGAAAAACTTGTAGAATATATGGATATTGATATAGATAATACTTTAGAAAAAATAATGAAAGTTTTACCGGAGGTTGTTTATTCAATAGTAGGAGTTGTATTAATATTCTTTGTTATAGTAGTATTAGTACCATGTGTTCAAGTTTATATGGGTAACTTCTTATTTTCAGCATATGGATTTTAAAAATAGAACTTCTAATGAATTATCATTAGAAGTTTTTAGTATTTCAGAAAATTATCATACTATGATAATTTTCTGAAGAAGATAAATATAGCAAAATTAAATTATAAATTGTTTAAAGGAGAAATTTATGAAAATTGGAATAGACATTGGTGGAAGTCATGTAGGAATTGGAATAGTTGATAATGGGAAAATTATAGAACAAGAAGAAATAAGAATATTAAAAGAAGATAAAGAAAAAATAGAAGAATTTATAGAAGAATATTTAGTAAGAAAAATATTAGAATTTAATCAAAAATATAAAATAGAAACAATAGGAGTATCTTCAGCAGGGAAAATAGAAAATAATATAATAGAAGAATCACCAAATTTGGGATTTAGAAATTATAATATAATAGAACATTTAAAAAATAAAACTAATTTAAAAGATATAGAATATTTAATAAAAAATGATTCACAATGTGCAGGTATTGCAGAAAAAAAATATGGAAGTTTAAGAAATGTTAAAAATGCAGTATTTTTAACAATTGGAACAGGAATAGGAGGAGCTGTTTTTGTTGATGATAAATTAATAAAAAGTAAAAATAAAGCAGAATTTGAATTTGGACATATAATTTTAAAGGAAAATGGAATAAAATGTAATTGTGGTCAAAATGGTTGTTTTGAAAAATATGCTGGAATGAAAGCTCTTAAAGATAATATAAGAAAAAAAATGCAATTAGATGAACAAACTAGTGGAAAAGAAATTGTAAAAATAATTAATAATAATCCGGATAATGAAATAATAAAAAAAGTAATAGATGAATATGTAGAAGATTTAACAGATGGATTAACAATAATATTAAACAAATATAATGTTAATGTAATAGACATAGGTGGGGGATTTATTTATTATATACATATATTACTAGAAAAGATAAAAAATAGATTAGAAGAAAAAATAAAAAGAAATATAGATATAAAAATTGCAATATTAGGAAATGATGCTGGAATAATAGGGGCAACAATAAAAGAGTAAGTAAAATTTTACTTACTCTTTTAAAGGATTATTTTTTTTGTTTTTTGTCTTTTTTTTCATAGTGTATAATAATTAATGCACACAAGAGCATTGTTGCTCCTGCAAGTACAAAACCTAAAAAGAAGTAAACAAAAAAAATGGTTATTTTCGATTGTTCCCGCAAAGCTAAGGAAATACCATATATTGATGGTATTAACATTTCTAGAATAATAATATCTTCAATATAATCGAAAACTTTTTGAAGGAATTTTTCTTTCATAATACCTCCTTTGATTAAAACAACAGGTTACATAATTAATTATACAACTATATTTCGCAAAAGTCAAAATGGGCAATTTGACTTTTTTATAAATTAATGATAGAATATTAAATAGTGAGTTGCCTATGGCAAAAATGAGATTTTGTTTTTATGTATTAAATAATGAGAAAAGTGAATAATAAAATTGATCGGGAAATATTAAAATTGAATACATGTAAGTTTATTATATAATAAATGTGAGAGCATTATATAAATAGACGTTTTTTTAGGGTGTAAATTTATGTATTAATAAGAAATAAATATGTTGACGATTAGTTTATTATTAAACTAATTTTAATTTTTATGTAAGAAAAAGAAAGGAGATTATATGACAGAAGAAGATTTTAAGATTATAAAAGATACAAAGAAAAATACTAGTAAAAAAACAAGTACGATTAGAAATATAAAAGAAAAAGCGGTTAATATAAATAAGGAAAAAAAGACAACAAGAAGAAGTAATTTTAATAAGAAAAATACAAAAACTAATGCAAATTTAAAAAATGAAAAAACAGAAAATGCAGAAATAGTTGATAAAAAAAATAAAACAGAGAAAAGAAAAGAAACAAGAAATACAAAAAGAGATAGTATATTTAAAAAAAGTAATTTAAAAATAATACCACTTGGAGGTTTACACGAAGTTGGAAAAAATATTACAGTATTTGAATATGAAGATGAAATAATAGTAGTAGATTGTGGATTATCTTTTCCAGAAGATGATATGTTAGGTATTGATTTAGTAATACCAGATATAACTTATTTAATAAGAAATAAAGACAAAATTAAAGGCTTAGTTATAACACATGGTCATGAAGATCATATAGGAGCAATACCATATATTTTAAAACAAATTAATGTACCAATATATGCAACTAAATTAACAGCTGGATTAATAAGTAATAAATTAGAAGAACATAAATTATTAAGAGGAACTAAATTAAAAGTAGTTAATCAAGGAGAAACAATAAAATTAGGAAAAAACTTTAAAGTTGAATTTATAAGAAGTTCTCACAGTATTCCAGATTCAGTAGCTTTAGCAATAAATACACCTGTTGGAGTTATACTACATACAGGAGATTTTAAAATTGATTACACACCTATAGATGGTCAATTAATGGATTTTGGAAGAATTGCAGAACTTGGAAAAAAGGGAGTATTAGCACTTATGTCAGACAGTACAAATTCCGAAAGAAAAGGATTTACAATGTCTGAAAGAACAGTTGGAGAAGTATTTGATAAATTATTTTTAAATTGTACAAAAAGAATAGTAGTTGCAACATTTGCATCAAATGTTCATAGAGTTCAACAAATAGTAAATGCGGCAGTTGCAAATAATAGAAAAATTGCAGTATGTGGAAGAAGTATGATAAATATGATAGATACTGCAAGAGAATTAGGATATATAACATGTCCAAAAGATATATTTATAGATATAGACATGATAGGAAATTATACAGATGAACAATTGGTTATAATTACAACAGGAAGTCAAGGAGAAACTATGTCAGCATTAACAAGAATGGCAGCAGGAGAACATAGAAAAGTAAAAATAACTCCAAATGATTTAGTAATAATTTCTGCAACACCAATACCAGGAAATGAAAAATATGTATCAAAAGTAATTGATGACTTAATGCAAATTGGGGCAGATGTTGTATATAGTGCATTAGAAGATGTTCACGTATCAGGGCATGCATGTCAAGAGGAACAAAAATTAATGATGGCATTAACAAAACCAAAATTCTTTATACCTGTTCATGGTGAATATAGACAACTTATAGCACATAGTGAAACTGCTCAATTAATGGGAATAGATAAAGATCATATATTTATGATGACAAATGGTAGAGTATTGGAAATAAACGAAAATGAAGCAAAATTAACAACTTCAGTACCAAATGGAAGAGTACTTGTAGATGGATTAGGTGTTGGAGATGTTGGAAATATAGTTTTAAGAGATAGACAACATTTATCACAAGATGGCTTAATAATAATAGTTTTAACAATGGATTCTACAACAGGAGAGGTTGTAGCAGGACCAGATGTTATCTCTAGAGGATTTGTGTATGTAAGAGAATCTGAAAATTTAATGGATGATGTGAAATCAGTTGTAAGACATGAGATAAAAAAATGTGAGGAAAAGGGAATAACTGATTGGTCAACAATAAAAGGAACTGTAAAAGAGAACTTGAAAGATTATATTTTTGCTAAAACAAAAAGAAATCCAATGATTATACCAATTATTATGGAAGTATAATTAAATACAGTAATACCAAGGTTTTTGCAACCTTGGTATTTTGATTTGTTACCCACTTATTCTTTTTATTATATAATTTATTGATACAATAAAGTTATTATGATATAATAAGTAAGATTAAAACTTAAGGAGAGATGAAAATGGATTATAAAGAGTTAGCAGATTTAATATTTCCAGATGCGAAAGATATATCATATTATGAAGAAAAATATCCAGAAAGAAACTTACCAGAAGGTGCAATGGTATTAAGAATAGGACCTAGTCCAACAGGAAATGTTCACATAGGAACAATATATCAAGCATTAATTGCTAAGAAGTTAGCAAAACAAACAGGTGGAGTATTTTTTCTAAGAATAGAAGATACAGACCAAAAAAGAGAAATAGAAAATGGAATAAAACAAATAATAGATGCATTAAGAGACTTTGATTTAGAACCAGATGAAGGAATGATTTCAGAAACAGAATGGAAAGGAAATTATGGACCATATAGACAATCATTTAGAAAAGAAATTTATCAATCTTATGCTAAATACATGTTACAACAAGGAAAAGCTTATCCATGCTTTGCAACTAAAGAAGAATTAGACGAAATAAGAGCAAAACAGGAAGCTGCTAAAATAAGAACAGGTTATTATGGAATATGGGCAAAATATAGAACATTACCACTTAATGAAGCTGCAGAGAAAATAAAAAATGGTGAAGAATATATAATTAGATTTAAATCACAAGGAAGAGAAGATAAAAAAATTAAACATAAAGATGTAATAAAAGGAAATGTTGATTTCCCAGAAAATGATCAAGATGTTGTAATAATAAAATCCGATGGACTTCCAACATATCATTTTGCACATGTTGTTGATGATCATTTAATGCATACAACACACGTGACTAGAGGAGATGAGTGGTTATCTTCAGTTCCATTACATTTACAATTATTTTATGAAATGGGATTTAAAGCACCTAAATATGCACATACTCCAACAATATTAAAAAACGATAATGGAAATAAACGTAAAATAAGTAAAAGAAAAGACCCAGAAGCAGCAGTATCATATTACAAAGAAGAAGGAATACCAGCAGAAGCAGTTAAAGAATATTTATTAAATATTGCAAATTCAAGTTTTGAAAACTGGAAAAGAGCAAACCCAGATAAATCAATAGAAGATTTTGATTTTCAATTAAATAAAATGAGTGTTAGTGGAGCTCTTTTAGATATTGTAAAATTACTAGATATAGGAAAAACAGTTATATCAAAAATGACAGCAGAAGAAGTATATAATAAATCATTAATTTGGGCTAAAGAATATGATTCTGAATTAGCAAAAATGCTAGAAGATAAAGAATATGCACTTAAAGTATTTGGAATAGAAAGAGGAAATAAAAAGCCTAGAAAAGATATTGCAAAATGGTCAGAAGTAAAAGAAAATATTGAATATATGTATGATAATAAATTTTATGAAAATACTAAAGAATATCCATATCAAGTAATTAATGACAAAGAAAGTATTGAACAAATTTTAAAATTGTATATAGAAAAATATTTTAATGAAAATGATGATAAACAAACTTGGTTTGATAAAATTAAAGAATTAGCAGGAGAGATGGGATATGCTAAAGAAGTAAAAGAATTTAAAGCAAATCCTGATAAATATAAAGCACATGTTGGAGATGTAAGTACAGTATTAAGAGTTGCATTAACAGCAAGAACTAATACTCCAGATATGTACGAGATTATGAATGTTTTGGGTAAAAATAGAATAAAAGAAAGATTTGAAACAGCAATAAAAAATTTAAAATAATTTAGGAGGTAAAAGTATTGGAATATAATATAGGAGATATTGTAAGAACCAAAAAACCTCATCCATGTGGAAGCAAGTTATGGGAAATAACTAGAGTTGGAGTTGATTTTAAGTTAAAGTGCGAAGGTTGTGGACATGTTGTTGTTCTAGAAAGACAAAAAGCATTGAAAGCAATTACTAAAAAAATAGAGAGCAAAGAATAAATAAAATAAAAGTAATTCACTAATGTGAATTACTTTTATTTTATAATTTATTTATAAATCTTATACCAATATTTATTAAGCAGCAATTTATATATATGTTTTTTATGTCTTGTTGTCGCATCCTTCGGATTCCTTTCTAAGGAAGGATGCTTCATTTTCCCTCCGCTACGCTCCGGTTGCTCGCTATGCGACATTACAAAACATATATATAAATTGTTTGTATGATATTGCACAAAATTATATAAATCATCTTAAATTAAAAATAATGTCGAAAAGTGTAACAACTAAAAATAAAATGAATAATATATACTATAGCAAATCAATGCTATGGTAGGAGGTGGATAATATGATGGAACCAGAGAACTATAACAAATGTGATAAAAGGGCATGTTGTTGTTTAAATATCATTATAGGAATAGTATTTGCATTTATATTAGGAGTTATTGGATTAATATTAGGAACAGTTTATGTATCAACACTTACAGGAAATTTAGGAGTATTAATTGCAACTGCATCAATTTTAGGATTTTTCTTTATTTTATTGGTAATATACAAACTATGTGCATGTAAAATAAGAAGATGCTAGAAAAAATATATAAATAAAAAAACAGATATATGAACTTAAAAAATTTAGGTTCATATATTTGCTTTTATTTAATATATTCATCAATAATATTCCAAACATCTTCTTTATAAATTTTTCTTTCAGAAGAAAATGGTAAACAAGTTGCATCACCAATTGGATTTATTTCTTTTAATAAATTACTTACTTGGTCAGAAACTTTTGTTATAGCAATTTTATCAGCTTTATTTGCAAGTATAATAAAAGGTAATTTTGATCTAATAACATAATTATACATAAGTTTATCATTAGCAGTAGGAGAGTGCCTTATATCAATTAAAAATATAATTAAAGAAATTTGTTGTCTTTTAAATAAATATTCTTCAATAAAATTTCCAACTTTTACTTGTTCTTGTTTAGACATTTTACTATAGCCATAACCAGGTAAATCAACAAAATAAAAGGTTTCATCAATATTATAAAAATTAATTTGTCTTGTTTTTCCTGGTTCACTACTTGTTCTAGCTAATTTTTTTCTATTTATCATTGTATTTATAAAACTTGATTTTCCAACATTAGATTTTCCAACTAAAACAATTTCTGGCAAATTATTTGTAGGATATTGACTTGGTTTTACTGCTGAAATTTCAAATTTAGGATTTTGAACTATCATATTTTTTCTCCTTTAAATTAATATATTTATAATAACATATTTAACAGCTTTTTTCAAGATAATAACAAATATAGTTTGACAAGATATTCTTATATATAAAATACTAAGTCACTCTATATAGAGTGACTTAGCTTAGTAAGTTTTGGTGATAATTTTAACGAATGATTGTATCTTCGTTATTAGGACCTATGCCAATATAGCTAACAGGAATCTTAGTGTATTCTTCAATAAAGAGAACAAATTCCTTTGCTTTTTCTGGAAGTTCATCAAAAGATCTACAGTTATCAGGAATTTCCCAACCACCATCAAATGTTTTATAGTGTGGTTTTGGCGATTTTCCGCTAATTTTTGTGTCAGTAGGGAAGTTGTATGTTACAACTCCTTTGTAGGTATAACCTGTACAGATTTTTATATGTCCAAGTTTATTTCCTATTAAACCGATTGTATCCAAATGGTTTAAACAAAGATCGGTATAGCCTCTAGTTACTGTTCTTAGAGCAACTAAGTCTAACCAGCCACATCTTCGTGGGCGACCTGTAGTTGTGCCATATTCGTAGCCAAATTCTCTTATGATGTCTCCTTCATCATCATCCAGTTCTGTAGGAAAAATACCATTACCTACCCGTGAACAATATGCCTTTGTAGTTGCAATTACTCTTTCAACATACACAGGACCAATTCCTGCACCAGAAAGAGTTCCAGATGGATTGCACTGTGAACTTGTACAATCTGGATAGTCTCCGTTAAGAATATCCAAATGATCTGCCTGTGCACCTTCAATGACGATTTTGTCATGATTTTTCAAGGCAAAATCAATTGTAGGCTCAGCATTTTTTATGAACTTACCAATATTTTTCTTTGCAGTCATACAGAAATCATAGTACTCTTCAACAGAATACGAAATATCTTCTAACTGCATAACCGGTGCATTAAACTGTAATACAGTCTTAATAAGTTCTTTAAGACCTTCTTCAGAACGGAATAAATCCATCATTCTAATGCCTACCCGGTCACTCATGTCATGATAACATGGACCGATTCCAGATTTTGTAGTGCCAATCTTATTATTACCGCGTAAATTTTCCTGAATCTTATCCAGGGCAATATGATGCGGTAAAATGAGATGAGCACAGTCTGAAATAATAAGTTTATCAGGAGTAATATTGATATACTTAGAAAGTAAATCAATCTCGTCCTTTAAAACTTTGGGGTCAACAACAACTCCTTGGCAAATAACTGCCGTTGCTTGATCATAAATAATACCTCCAGGTATTAAATGAAGTGGAATTTTTTCTCCATTGTAATACACTGTATGACCAGCATTATTACCACCAGTGGTTCTTAAAACCAATTTTGCATCCCGGGCTTCAAAAGCAGCAACTCTGCCTTTACCTTCGTCGCCCCAGTATGCTCCAACGATTTCTGTGACACAAGGAATAATTTTTCCCATAATGTGTACCTCCTTTTTAATTAAAAAAATAATAATAATTTAAATATTAAAGGTTACTAAAACTTACTATGGCAAAATTATATCATGTTTTTATGTAAAATACAACAAAAACCTTAATTTATTGCTTATTATAAAGACAAAAATAGAAAATTACAAATTAAGTAATTTTCTATTTTATAAAAATTATTATTATATTGCACAGAAATTTGCTTTGTAAATTTCACGCACGAACAAAGACGCGGACTTCAAAATGTTTTAATAAGAACAAAAGTTATTAATGTCCGCTTTTGTTCTTTTGGAGATATTTTTTCTAATCCACCCATATATGGTCTTAATACTTCTGGAATAATAACACTTCCATCTGGTTGGTAATTATTTTCCATTATAGAAATTAACATACGAGGTGGGGCAACTACTGTGTTATTAAGAGTATGAGCAAAGTAATTTCCATTTTCTCCTTTTATTCTTATTCCTAATCTTCTTGCTTGAGCATCTGTTAAGTTTGAACAACTTCCAACTTCAAAATATTTTTTTTGTCTAGGAGACCAAGCCTCAACATCAACACTTTTGGCTTTTAAATCTGCTAAATCTCCAGAGCAACATTCTAATGTTCTAACAGGAATATTCATACTTCTAAAAAATTCTACTGTATATGACCACATTTTGTTGTACCATTCCCAAGAATCTTCTGGTTCACAAACAACAACCATTTCTTGTTTTTCAAATTGATGTATTCTATAAACACCACGTTCTTCTAATCCATGGGAACCTTTTTCTTTCCTAAAACAAGGTGAATAAGATGTCATAGTATAAGGCATATCAGCTTTATTTAAAATTTGATCTTTAAATTTTCCAATCATAGAGTGTTCGCTAGTACCAATTAAGTATAAATCTTCGCCTTCAATTTTATACATCATTGCATCCATTTCTTCAAAACTCATAACACCAGTTACAACTTCACTACGAATCATATATGGTGGAATACAATATGTAAAACCTTTATTAATCATGAAATCTCTAGCATATGTTAATACAGCAGAATGAAGTCTAGCAACATCACCCATTAAATAATAGAAGCCTTGTCCAGCAACTCTTCTTGCACTATCTAAATCTAATCCACAAAGTTTTTCCATTATTTCTCCATGATATGGAATTTCATAATCTGGAACAACAGGTTCACCATATCTTTGTAATTCAACATTTTTACTATCATCTTCACCTATAGGAACAGATTCATGCATGATATTTGGTATTTTCATCATTCTAGATTTTATTTCTTCAAAATATTCTTCCTCTAATTTTTCATTTTCAGAAAGTTTTGCATTAATTTCTTCAACTTGTTTTTTTACAGATTCAGCTTCATCTCTTTGACCAGCTTTCATTAAATTTCCAATTTGAGAACTTAATGATTTTCTTTCTGCTCTTAAATTATCACCATTTAATTTTGTTTCTCTATATTTTTTATCAAAATCAATAACTTCATCTACTAAACAAAGTTTATGATTTTGAAATTTTTTCTTAATATTTTCTTTAACAATATCAGGATTTTCTCTTAAGAATTTTATATCAATCATTTTAATACCCCCTATAAAATTACTTTAATAGTTCATATTATATAATAAAATATAATAATTAGCAATAAATTGGAAATAATATTACAAAAAGTTTAAAGAAAATATTTAAAGAGGAAAAATAATAATGAGCTTATTTTTTGAAATTATAAAATTTATAATATATTTAGGGGTAATTGTATTAATATCTAAATATATATTAGTAAGTGTTTTAAGAAGATTAGCAGAAAGTTTAAATTTAAAGCCAAGAATTGTTGGAAATATTGCAGGTTATGCAACATCAATGCCAGAGTTGTTGACAATTGGAATATCAAGTTTTAATGGATTGATAGGTGCAAGTATATATAATGTAATAAGTTCAAACATTATAAATTTAATACAATATGTATTTGCAATTATTTTAAATAAAAATCAAAAGGTTTTAAAAAATAGGGCATTAAAAATAGATATTATAATGGTTGCAGTAACAATAGCAATTCCAATAATTATAATGCTTTTTAAAATTAATGTTAATATTCAACTAGTTCCAATATTTATTTTACTATATAGCCTGTTTTTAGTATTAAATCATAATGCACATAAATTTTATTTAAATGAAAAAGAAAATGATGAAGAGATTAAAGAAAATTCTAAAGAAAAGGGGAAAGTTATTAAATATATAATATATTTATTTGTAACCGGAATTATACTATTTTTTATAGGAAATAGATTAGGAGATACTTTAGAAAATTTGTGTAATATATTTAATATTCCACAAAAAATTATAGGAATTTTACTTGGATTTGTAACAAGCATTCCAGAACTGATTACTTTTTTTGAAGCTCAAAAACATCATAAAAAAAATAATGATGCAATTTTAGGAGTTGTAGAATCTACAAATAATTTATTAACATCAAATATTTTAAATCTTTTTGTTATTCAATCTATTGGTATTGTTATATATAGTTTAGTATAAAATTTTGAATAAATTTATATAGTTGGCATATAATACTAAAAAATATATATAGGAGATAATTATGCAAAATGAATATCTAAGAGAACAAAAGATTTTAGAAATGACAGAAGAAGAACAAAAAATGGAATTAATTAAAAGTATAATGACTGCAAAAAGAGAGTTACAAAATGCAAATAATAATTTTGAGCATGCAGAATTTGATATGATTGATTATTACACATATCAGATAAAAGCTAGCCAAGAAAAACTGGATTATTTAATAAGAATGGCTAAAAGTAGAGGAATTGCATTGGATAGAATAAATGAACTTAAATTAAGGATGGAAAATGAGGCAGTATAAGTAATATTTGTCCATAATAAATCATAAAGATAGTAATAAGAAATTATTACTATCTTTTGAGGTGAAAGTATGAATCAAAATATAATAACTTTTTTGGCTTGTGTTTGTTTTTTGTTCTTAATAGGTAGAGTGTTTGCTTTACCTGTAAAAAAAGTTTTAAAATTAGTTTTTAATTCAATATTGGGTGGAGGATTAATATATGTGATTAATATTATTGGAAGTAGTTTCGAGTTTCATATAGGATTAAATTTAGTTACATCAATAGCTATTGGAATTTTAGGAATACCAGGAGCAATTGCATTAATATTAATAAAATTACTTATAGGATAAAAATTAAAAATAGACTAACTATATATTGTTTTTCAAATACCGCGCAGCGAGCAACCGGAGCGTAGCGGAGGGCGAATGAAGCATCCTTCCTTAGAAAGGAATCCGAAGGATGCGACAGCAAGGTATAGAAAAACAATATATAGTTAGTTATAGTTTATTTAATAAAAAAGAACTCTTAGAATAAAATTCTAAGAGTTTTAAATTTATTTATTCAACAGTTACAGATTTTGCTAAATTTCTAGGTTTATCAACATCTAATCCTTTTTCTTTAGTTATATAGTAAGCAAGTAATTGAAGAGGAATAACAGATAAAATAGGTGATACAAGTGCAGAAATTTCTGGTATTTTTATTACATTTTCAAAACTAGATGTATCAAAGTCTTGATTTGTAATTATAATACAATTTGCACCACGAGTTACAACTTCTTGAACATTACTTAAAGATTTTTCAACTAAAGTAGAATTTGTTAATATATTTATAACTGAAACTCCATTTTCTATTAAAGCAATAGGTCCATGTTTTAATTCTCCAGAAGGATAAGCTTCTGCGAAAATATAAGAAATTTCTTTTAATTTTAAAGCACCTTCCATGGCTACTGGATAATCAATACCTCTACCTAAATAGAACATATATTTTTGTGAAGAAATCTTTTTAGCAATTTCTTTTATTTTTTCTGTATTTTCTAGAATTTCTTCTGCTTTTTCAGAAAGTTTTAAAATTTCTTTTTTAATATTATCAATTCTATTTTGAGAACAACTTTCTAATGTTTCTGCAAAATAAAGAGCCATAATATTAAGTAAAACTAATTGTGATGTATAAGCTTTTGTTGATGCAACAGCTATTTCTGGACCAGCATGAGTATATACAAAATAATCTGCTTCTCTAGTTATAGAACTTTCTATAACATTTGTAACTGCAATTGTTTTTGCACCTTTTGATTTTGCAAGTTTAAGAGCTGCAATTGTATCTGCTGTTTCACCAGATTGACTTATATAAATACATAAAGTTTTGTCATCAATTAATGGATTTCTATATCTAAATTCTGAAGCAACTTCAACTGTAACTGGGATGTTGCATAATGTTTCAAAATTAGATTTTACACCAAGTCCTGCATGCATTGCAGTACCACATGCTATCATATAAATTTTATTTATTGTAGATAAATATTCTTTTGCTAAATTTAATCCTTCAAAATGAATTTTTGAACCATTAAGTGATGTTCCAATAGTTTCTCTTATTGCTTTTGGTTGTTCAAAAATTTCTTTTAACATATAATCTTCAAATCCATCTTTATCAGCACTATCAGCAGATAATTCTACAGTTGTTAATTCTTTAGATAATTCGTTTAGGGTATTATCATAAAATTTAATATCATCTTTAGATATATATGCCATCTCATTATCGTTTAAAAAGTAGAATGTGTTTGTAAATGATATTAGTGCTGGAATATCGGAAGAAATGAATGTTTCATTTTCTGCTTTTCCAATTACTAAAGGACTATCTTTTCTTGCAACAATCATATTGTCTGGAAAATCTTTACAAATAACTTCAATTGCATAACTTCCTTTTAAATCATTACAAGTAAGATTTACAGATTTTAAGAAATCATTTCCTTTTTTATAATAATAAGATATTAAATTTGGAATAACTTCTGTATCTGTTTCAGAATAGAAAGTATATCCATTATCTTTTAAAAATTCACGCAATTCATTATAATTCTCAATTATTCCATTATGTACAACACAAAAAGTATTTGTATTATCTAAATGAGGATGAGAGTTTTCTTTAGATGGTTTTCCATGAGTTGCCCATCTTGTATGAGCAATACCAACAGTTCCAACTAAATCATTAATTCCGTCTAAATCGTATAAATTTTTTACTCTTCCTTTATCTTTCATAACTGATATAGAGCCATTTTCAATTGTTGAAATTCCTGCTGAATCATAACCTCTATATTCTAATTTTAAAAGCCCATTAATAAGTATAGGACTGGCTTTTTTTGTTCCTATATAACCTACAATTCCACACATAGTGAATCCTCCTTAAAAAATATTATTGGAATTGAAAGCATACAAATAATAGCTACTAATATTAACTCTGTTACAATATCACTATTGTTTTTTATTAATATCTATGACAGTAGCTATGCCACTAAAGCATCCGCCGAATTTTTCGATAACTTTAGTCCTCGTCAACAGTATAAACTGTCCAGGCGCTATGTAATAAATAAACTCCTTTCTTTTAAATTTTATTATTTGCCTTTCAATTTTACTTTATTATATTACAATAATACCAAAAAAGTTGCAAGTTTTTTTAAAAATTTCTAATAATAGTGTTAGTATAATATTGTCTTTTATTAAATAATATTATATATTAATTATAGAGAAATACATAATTACTATAAGTTATGGAGGAAAAATGTTCAATATAGAAGAAGAACTAAAAAAATTACCAGGAAAGCCTGGAGTTTATATAATGAGAGATAAAAATGATACAATTATATATGTTGGAAAAGCCATCTCACTAAAAAATCGTGTTAGATCATATTTTAGAAAAACTAATAAAACAGAAAGAATAAAAAAAATGGTAAGTTTAATAGACCATTTTGAATATATAGTAGTAGATAATGAAGCAGAGGCATTAATATTAGAATGTAATTTAATAAAAAAGAATAGACCTAAATTTAATGTTTTGCTAAAAGATGATAAAACATATCCATATATAAAAATAGATGTGAAATCAGATTTTCCTGGGGTATATATAACAAGAAGAGTTATAAATGATGGTTCTAAATATTTTGGACCATATGCTAATCCAGGTGCAGCAAAAGAAATGGTAGATTTTATAAAACAAAAATATAAAATACGTCAATGTAGAAATTTTAAAGAGAGAACCAGACCTTGTCTAAATTATCATATAAAAAGATGTATGGCTCCATGTATGGGATATGTTACAAAAGAAGAATATAGAAAACAAATAGATGAAATAATTGATTTATTAGAAGGAAAAACAGAAAAAATATTAAAAGAGTTAGACGAAAAAATGAAATTAGCATCAGAAAAACTTGATTTTGAACAAGCAGCATATATAAGAGACAGAAAATTAGCAATAGAAAGAGCTTCTGCAAAACAAAAAGTTTCTAATATTTCAGAAAATAATATTGATGTTATTGGAATGGCAAAATCAGATATAGAAGTTTGTATAGAAATATTTTTTGTTCGTGGTAGTAAAATGATAGGAAGAGAACATTATTTTATAAAAGATGTAAAAGAAATGGAAGATAAAGAAATAATATCAGGATTTATAAAACAATATTATTTTGAAAATCCTAATATTCCAAGTAAAATAATGTTAAGAGATGAATTAGAAGATAAAGATGCAATAGAACAATGGTTATCCACAGAAGCGGGAAGAAAAGTGGAATTAAGAAGCCCTAAAAAAGGCGAAAAATTAAGATTCGTTGAAATGGCAGAATTAAATAGTAAAGTTACTTTGGAGAACAAAGAGAAAAATAACAATGAAGTAATACTTGAATTAAAAGAAGTATTAAATTTGGACAAATTACCAAGAAAAATAGAAACATATGATATTTCTAATATATCAGGAGATTTTACGGTGGCTGCTATGTGTGTTATTCAAGATGGACAAATAAAGAAAAATTTATCTAGACGATTTAAAATAAAAACAGTTTATGGACAAGATGATCCAAAGTGTATGGAAGAAGTTGTAACAAGAAGAATAAAACATTCTTTAGAAAATAAAAATGGTGGTTTTGGAAAAATGCCAGATTTGATATTAGTTGATGGAGGAATAACACAAATAAAAGCAGTAAAAAGAGCTGTTTCTAAATATAAAAACGTAAATATTCCGGTATATGGTATGGTAAAAAATGATAAACATCAAACTAGGGCACTAATAGATAAAAATAGGAAAGAGTTTGAAATATCAGAAGAATTAATGAAATTAATAACTAGATTTCAAGATACTGTACACGATACGGCAATAACATATCATAGAAAGTTAAGAGATAAATCTATTACAAAATCTGAATTAGATAATATTAATGGAATTGGTGAAGTAAAAAAGAAAGTATTACTAAAAGAATTTGGAAGTATAGAAAATATAAAAAAGGCAGATATAAAAGATTTGTTGAAAGTCAAAGGAATGACAGAAAAATTAGCAAAAAGAGTCAAACAATTGTAGTTGTTGACTCTTTTTTGCTATAAGTTTTTGTTCTAATTTATAAAAATAGGAATATATTAGTTATGAAATAAAATAGAGGGGGAGATTTTATGGAATTTGCAAAAGATGAAATTTTTAACATAACTTATAACACAAAACTAAATAGATTGGAGATAAAACAAAAAAGTTTAATCAGTAGATTTAATAAATTTTTAAAGAATCATATAATATTTTCTATAACGATAATGTCATTTATTATTTTTTCGATAATTGATTTTTTATTAATATACAATATTATTAATATTTTAGAAAATATATAATTTTAATTGTTGACAAAAATAAAACTTAATAATATCATTAAACTGGTGAAGAATATGGAAAAGAAAAATATAGTTAAATTAAATAAAGAAATGCTGAAAAATCCTAATGTGAAAATTTTTTCAAGGGTTGAAAATGGGGAAATTTATTATATAGTTTCTTTAGATTCACAAGAAGGAAAAAAGAGTCACAATAATAGAATTGCAATTGCAGAATTTAAACAGGGTAATTTAAAAAATGTTGAACAATTATGTAGAAGAATTTTAGTATCTATTTCAGATGATAAAATAGATAAAAGATTTACAAATACATTAATTACAAGGTTAAAAGAAATAAGTGATACTCAATTTACAGAAGAAGGAAAAAGCATTTTTCACTCAATAAAAGATGGAAATATTCCAGTAGAAGGAATAGAAATAGAAAGAAAAGTTAAAATTGAAAAACTTTTAAATTATGAAGATTTAGAAAAAAGAATGCCACAGGCAACTGTTGATATAAATCGTATGCCAGAAGAAGATATAAAGAAAATAGGACAAGAAGTTACAGAAAGATTAGAAGTATTAAATGGAATAAGCGAAACAGATGTCGAATTATATCAAGATAGTTTAATTAATTTTATGGCTAATAAAGAAATTGATGTTACAAATAAAGAAAGAATTCTTTCTAATTATATAAAGAATATACAAAGATTAGATAAAGATACAATTCTTGAATGTTTAAAAGCAATGGAAAATGAAACTGGGAGTAAAGAAAATAAATTATATCCAATATATTTAAGAATTCAAGAAAAAAGAGTTATAAGTAAAGTACAGCAATATTTAATAGGTTTAAAATTTAAAGAAAAAAATCCAGATGGAAGAATTGAAAAATATCTTCAAGTTTTACAGGAACAAAAAATTGATGATTTAAATGGAAAAGATATAGAAACAATAATAAATGAAACAGAAAAAAGAGAAATAGGTGAAAGAGAAGAATATTTTAATAAAGGTAGAAATATAGATTTTGAAATGATGCGTTATTTGAGACAATTTGATGGAGAGGATGAAGAAAAAAATCAAATATTAGAATTCTTAAAGAGTAGAGCTTCTAGTTTAAGACAGTTTGGAAAAAATGATGGTATTAAATTAAGAGAATTTCTAGAAAATACAGATTATAAAGATGAAGAAAGAACAGAGCAAAATTGGTATTTATATCAAGTTGCAAAAGTAGAAAAAGATTATTTATATTCAAAGTTTGGATCTGTATTAGAAAAATATAATGAGTTAGGTAAAGATACAGAATTAACTGAAAAAGAGAAAAAATTAAGAAAACTTGAAAAAGAAAAAGCAGAGGCAAAGGAACTTTATAGAGAATATGCTCAATTAGATAAAAGTGGAAAGGATCCAGAAGAAAAAAATGATGAATAAATCAAATGATAAAAGTATTATGGTTATAAAAGAAGATAATATATTTAATAAAATAATTAGATTTATCAAAAGAATTTTTAATAAAGATAATACGGAAAATATCAATGTTATTAAAGAAGAGAAAAAAACAACTAATAGTATAAAAAATAATGTTGCAAGATTAGATGAAAATGAAATAATGTTTCAAAATTTTAGAAAAGGTCTTGTAAAAGAATATGAATTATCTGATGAAGAAAAAGAAAAGATTTCTTTAAAATATGATGAAAGAATAAAAAAGGAACAAGAAGAAATTGAATATTATAGACAAAAAATTTTGGAGATAAGAAAAAAATTGGCAAATATTTAAAGAACAATATTGGAGAATTAATAAAAATATGTTAAAATAATACTATTATTAAATAGTATTATTTTTTTAGGAGATAAAAATGAATATAGCAAATGATTGGAAAGATTATAAAATATTAGATATGGCAGATGGACAAAAGTTAGAAAGATGGGGAAATGTTGTTTTATCTAGACCAGATCCACAAATAATTTGGAAAGATAAAAGTTTTCCAAAAAAATGGAATGAAATAAATGCTACATATCATAGAAGTAAAACTGGTGGTGGAGCATGGGAATATAATAAAAAAATGCCAAAACAATGGCAAATAAAATATAAAGATTTAACTTTTAATATAAAGCCAATGGGATTTAAACATACAGGTTTATTCCCAGAACAAGCAGTTAATTGGGATTGGATGATAGATAAAATAAAATCAGAAAAAAGAGAAATAAAAGTGCTAAATTTATTTGCATATACTGGTGGTGCAACAGTTGCCTGTTTATCAGCGGGAGCATCTTGTTGTCATGTTGATAGTTCAAAAGGAATGGTTACATGGGCAAAAGAAAATGTTGTTTCATCAGGTTTAGAAGATAGAAAAGTAAGATATATAGTTGATGATGTTGTAAAATTTGTTAATAGAGAAATAAGAAGAGAAAATAAATATGATGCAATAATAATGGATCCACCATCATATGGTAGAGGAACAAATGGAGAAGTATGGCAATTTGAAAATAATATATATGATTTAGTAGATTTGTGTACAAAAGTATTATCAGATGATCCTTTATTTTTCTTAATAAATTCATATACAACAGGAATATCAAATGTAGTGTTACAAGATATTTTAAAATTAACAGTATCAAAAAAATATAAAGGAAAAGTAACATCAGGTGAAATTGGATTACCAATGGAAGAGTCAAAATTGATATTGCCATGTGGTATATATGGAAGATGGGAAAAATAAGAGGAGAAAAAATGCAAGATTTAAAAATTATTTATGAGGATAATCACATAATAGTTGTAGAAAAAAAGCCTAACATACCATCACAATCAGATAAAACAGAAGATATAGATATGCTTACAATTATAAAAGAATACATAAAAGAAAAATATAATAAACCAGGAAATGTTTATTTAGGACTTGTTCATAGATTAGATAGACCAGTTGGAGGAGTTATGGTATTTGCCAAAACATCTAAAGCTGCATCAAGACTTAGTGAACAAATAAGAAATAAAGAGTTTAGCAAAATGTATCTTGCTGTTGTTGATGGAAAAATAGAAAATAAGAAGCGGAACATTAGAAGATTATTTATATAAAGATGAAAGAAATAATATAAGCAAAGTTGTAAATAAAGATAAGAAAAATAGTAAATTTGCTAAATTAGATTATGAAGTTCTTGCATATAATGAAGTAAAAAATTTATCTTTATTAAAAATAAATCTTCATACAGGAAGACACCATCAAATAAGAGTTCAATTATCTAATTTTGGACATAGTATATTTGGTGATCAAAAATATGGAACAAGAGGTAAAGGAAAACAAATAGCATTATGGGCATATAAGTTAAAAATTAGTCATCCTACAACAAAAGAAGAAATGGTATTTAAAGATTTTCCAGAAAGCAATGGAACATGGTGTATTTTAAAAGATGTAAAAATTGAGATATACTAATAGAGTCCTTATACATAAGGACTCTATTAGTATGTTTTTTGGAGTTAACGCTTAGAAATAAGTAGAATCTCACTTTCTGCATCAACTAAATCAACCTTTGAGCAACCATTTGTCAACATAGCATTTTTCATCCAATTGATGTTTCTTTCAGTTTCTGTTTCATCACAATGTTTATTTTCCGGGTTATATACTCCTTTAATAGGTGTATATTTACCATCAGATACATCAATGTATCCATTTGATATGGAAAAGATGATAACTCCGCCAGGTTTAACAGAATGGATAGCCTTGTTAACTATAAAGTCGAGGTTATTACCCGCACAGTATGCAGCACGTAAACTGATGAAAATATCAAATTCATTTTCAGAAAGAGGTACTTCATCCATTGACGCACATATGAAATTAATATTTGGATAAAGTGTCTTGCCAGAAGAACAAGCTGTTTCTGAGATTTCTACAACATTAAAATCAATTGTATTAAAAAAATTCTCAAAGATGATAGCAAGTTCAGAGCCGTTATTAGCTCCTAAAGCAAGAACTTTTTTTGAATCCAAATTTTTTCCAAGAATTTTTTGGATTTCATTTAAGATAATATGATTCCAATTTTCACATACAGAACGATAATCTGTTAAATATGAATAGGTACCATATTTTTTATTAAATGCATATGACCGTGCTTCTGTAGCAATTTTATCAAAATGTGCTATTTGAGAGCTGGGAAGTTGTTTATGATATTTTTCAATAAACACATTCCAGAACTCTGAAGAGTCAAAGACAACGGGAAAACCATGTTCTTTAAAATACTCTTCAACCAATGACTTGATGCTAGATTCGTACCAATTACTCATGTCAATACCTCCTTGTAGATTTACAAACTAAAACATAGTTTGTGTTTAAATATAATTGAGAACGTCAATATTATAGCATGAATTTACATAAAAGTAAATGACTTGATAATTTATTGCTAAATATATGGTTAAGTGATATACTTATATATGGTGATATAAGTGAATAAAATTTTAACATTTATTGTAAATGAATATAACGAAATATTATTATTAAAAGGTAGTGATGATGATCCACAATTTAAAAAATCATTTTGGTATGTAGTAACAGGAGGATGTGAAGAAGAGGATTTAGATAGAGAAGAAACTGTTAAAAGAGAAGTAAAAGAAGAAACAGGACTATTGACTAATAATAATATTTATTTAAATTGGATTTTAGAATATGAATCATTAAAAGTACATTGTAAAGAATATGTGTATATAAGTTTTGTAAATAAAACCAATATCGTATTGAATGAAGAAAGTATAGATTATAAATGGTGCAAGTTTGATGAATTTATAGAACAAATAAATTGGTTTGGAGATAAGAAAATACTAGAAGATGTTTTAAAATTAGGAATTAAAAAGGAAAAATTTTTTAAAGAAGAAAAGATAGATAAATTTTAAGAGTACAGTTAATGCTGTACTTTTTGTATTTTAAAAGCTTAATTATTGACAAAGTATACATAAAATGATAAAATGATCCAGTAAAAATAATTTATGAAAGGGTGAAAAGATGTTTTACGATGAAAAAGTTGTGAATATTCGTAGCACTAGTATTGCAGCACCCGTCAAACAAACTCAGGATATTAATAGTTTGTTTGTTCGGAAAATTATTTCTTTTATGGAAGAGGGATCTAAAATCCTTGATATTGGAACAGGAAATGGATTTGTATTAAAACAAATTAAAGAATGTTCAAGTATCAAAAGCACATTGACAGGAGTTGATAATTCAAGTGAAATGGTAAAAGTAGCCAGAAAAAATTTGGGAGAAAGTGCAAATATTCTTGAAGCAGACAATAATAATCTTCCTTTTGCAAATAATTCTTTTGATATTATTACTGCAAAAAATGTAACTATATATGATTCTGATGAATTATACAGAGTACTTAAAAATGGGGGATATTTTGTTTTTAGAGAATATGGACCAAGTAAGGGATTAGTAGAAATAGCTAGTCTGTTTAGAAATAGACTGATTAGAAGCAGAAAGATTGAATATTATTCTACTAAACTTGAGAAATCTGGGTTTGATATTATTAGTGTTGAACAATATGAGATACAAAGAAAGTATCAAAGTGTTCAAGAAATTATTAACATTACTAAAAGTTTTCCTTTTATTGAGAATTATTCTGAAAAAGATGAAGAAAAAATAATAGAAAACTTAAATGGTAATTGTAACATAACATCAGATCCATTTATTTTGGTTGCAAAAAAAAGTGAAAGGTGAGGTAAACATTATGAAAAAAGTAGAACTGTTATTTGACACAATTCGGTCACCGTATGATATTGCACATGTTATCCAGATTGCAAATGCAATTGATTGCGTTATCTATACGGCTGGAAAAAATTCAATACCATTTGATATTCCAAAAATTACAAGTAAAGTTAAATCATGGAATATTACAGGTGAGGTAAAGGAGATTCATTACAATACCTTTGAAGAAGCTATTACGGACTTAAGAGCAAAGGGAAAATATCTTATTGGTACATCTGGAAACACCAACAAAATTTTTTATGATTTAGATTTACCTGAAGATAAAGATGTTGTTGTAGTTTTTGGAACAGAAACATCTGGCTTAACTATTGCTAAACAGAAAATGTTAGATGAAATAATTAAGCTACCAATGGATAAATCAAAAGTTGATTTTCTTACATTACCAGTTGCTGTTTCGGCGATTGCATATGAACTATATCGAAAATATAATTTTGAATAGGAGGAAATAATATGCTTAAAGGTAAAGTGGTTTATGTTGTAACAACAGGAGCTAACAAGAGTAAAGATGTAAAGATTCTCTTAGATTACCTTAAAGCAGAAGGAGCAACATGTATCCTAATGCCTACTGCGGCTAGTTGTTCAATAATGGACTTAAGAACAGTTGAAGGGTATAAAATTAAGAGAGACTATACATTTAATAGAGCAAATTCTATCAATGAAAGAATTCCTGAAGAAGATTTAATTGTTGTAGCACCATGTACTTTTAATACATTTTCAAAAATTGCTAATGGAATTGCTGATAATTATCCATTATCGATTATTCATTCAGCAATTGGATATGGTAAGTACATTGTAATTGCACCATCTATGAACCAGGGATATTTCAATCATCCTATAACTAAGGAAAACTTTGCTAAGATTAATGCTTTTGGTAATGTTTCTATTGTATATCCAGAGTACATTTATAATGAAGATGGAACTTTGGATAGAATTACAATGGCTCCATGGGAAAAGATTTTAGATAATATATGCCACAGATATACAAAGATAAGATATTCACACAAGAAGATTGATTATGACATGACAGATATTATTACTAAATATTTTCCAGAATTTTTTACAGTAGGAAAATTTTTGCAAGAGAATCAATATACTAATGGTGTGGCTGGTTTTATTGCAAGAAAGATACCAGAGGGAGTTTTAATAACGTCTACTGGAGCCTCTGTAGGAGCATTGAAACGAGAAAATCTTACACTTATTCTTGACAGTAAAGATCATATTGTTTCTTGGGCTGGAAAAATTAATCCATCTTCTGAGACACCTTTGGTACTTGAATTATTTGAAACTTTTCCAAAGAAGAGTATTATTGTACATGGTCATTGTAAAGATATTACTTATAGTAATAAGACTTTAAAGTACAATAGTAGTGAATATCTTCGGTATGGAGAATGGGGAGAACTCTATAAAATTAAACCTGTAATGGATAAATATCAGAAAGGTATTATGAAATTACATGGTGAGATTATTCTTGCAGATTCTTTTGATGATGCATTGGAAATGTATGCAAATATGTATAAAGAAACTTTATAAAAGTAATAATTTTCTTAAGAGACTAGAAAAAATTTCTAGCCTCTTTTTTTATAAAATGATTTTTTTACAAAAAATACATGGAAAAAAGTTTTATGAATTATTTTATACATTTTATAAAAGAAAAAAATCAAAAATGAATATTAATGATAAACTCTAATTGAACTCAAATAGAGGTGAGGTGAAAAAATATGATAGACAAAATCTGCTTATTTTTAACCAACAAAATACGAAAGAAAATGCCAGAAATTGATGATGAGAGAACGCAAGTCATCAATTATGGCCTACAAATTTTAATAGGTGAGATACCAAAAATTTTTATAATATTATTAATATCATGGATATTAGGTATATTTAAATTAACACTAATAACTTTTATATTAATAATGCCATACAGATCAGTTTCGGGAGGATTTCACCTACATACACATATTGGTTGCATAATAGCAACAACATTAACATATTGTGGTACTGCATTTGTAAGTCAATATATAGTTTTAAATGATATTGTTAAATATATTCTTATATCATTAATATGGATATTTTCGATGGCAATGATAAAACTTTATGCACCGGCTGACACAGAAGAAGTACCTATCTTAGAAACTAAAGTAAGACGAAAGAAACAATTAGCTTCTTATATTATAGCTACAATTTCTTTGATAGCTGCAATTTTCATAAGAGATAATGTAATATCTAACATATTAATTATAGGAACATTACTTCAGACCTTATCAATAACTAAAGTAATGTACAGACTAACTAATAATAAATATGGTTATGAAGTATACTAAGATTAAACATTACAAATTTTTTCTTATATAAAAATTAAAAATAAAGGGGGAATTTTTATGTTAAAAATTTTAGCAAAAATTGCAGAAAAGTATGCAAAGACAACAAATACAGCATGTTTCTTAGTTTGGTTGTTACATCAACCTAAAATGCCAGTTTCTATGATAAAAAAAGACTAATAAGTATTTTATAATGCTAACTTAGCAAATATTATAAAATAAACCATTTTACAAAAAAATAACAGCCAATAAAGGCTGTTATTTTTTTATGTATTTATTAATAATAAATTTCAAGTTGCTGAATAAACATATTTTCAGATTTTTGTGTATGTAAATTTAAGTTATTATTTTTCTTTAAAATTTGTCTTACTTCCCATAATCCAAGTCCAGTATGATTTTCTTTTCCAGATACACCTTTTTGAAAAATATCATCAATATTTAATTTTGAATCTTTAAATGTATTTTCAATAACAACAATTTGCCTATGTTTGCTTTCTTCATTTCTAAATTTTATATTTATAAGTTTTTCTTCACATTCTGAACTTGCTTCTATTGCATTATCTAAAAGTATACCAAAGATTCTAGTAAATTCATAAATTTTCATATTAAGTGTGTTTAAATCTAAGAAAAATTCTAAATTAATTTTAATATTTTTTTCATCAGCTTTATGATATTTAGAACTAAGTATTGCATATACACCTGGATTATTTATTATTTCTGGACTTAGTGTTGCAATATTGTTAACTCTTTGACAATCATCTTCTAATTGATAATAATATTTTTTAAGACCTTCCATATCATCTGTTTTTACATATCCACCGATTGTTGCAACAATGTTATCAAAATCATGTTTAAAACATCTAATATTATCATGTAATATTGATAAAGATTTATTATAAGCTTCTGAATTTTCTAATTGTTTTTGAGTTTTATATAATTTTGTTACTCTAGTTAAACTATATATACTTATAAAGAAATAAGCTAATAAAGATATAAAATTTAAAAAAGTTATTATTAAAGGAAATTCATTAATATAATAAAAATTAATAAATAATTGAATACATAAAACAATTAATCCTAAAATAAAATTACTTATTATAATTAATTTTGTTTTTTTATCAAGTTCTTCTAATACTGCGATTTTAAAATTTTTACATTTGATGATACAAATTATTAAACCAACAATAGTATACATTATTGCTAAATAACCTAATCTGTAAATTGGAATAGATTCGGTTTGTTCGTATGTAATATCTAATAATGTTAAATAAGGATTTATTATTAGTGTTCCCAACAAAGCAAAAATACAAATTGGTAATATTATAAATAAAATTACTTTTAAAGGTTTTATTTTAAAAATGAATAAAACTAATAAGAAATTAATAAAATAATTTGTAATTAAATTTAAGGGTGATGGTATTATATAAGAACTTATAATTCCTTCTAGTCCTAAAAGTAAAACATATAATATTCGTTGTTTCTTAGAAGAATTTACGTTTAAGGCTGATAAAGAAAGTTTAAGAAGAAGATAACTTTCTATAAACATTCCAATGTATTTCATAAGATTTATAATTGCAATATTCTCACTTGATAGAGCACTCCAAATATTATTTATTTCCATAATTGTTTAACACCTCCATAATTATCTTTTTATATTTAGGACCAACAGCACAAGAAACACTATTACCAAAACTAATAGTATTAGTGGTCGCATCATAATTTTTTACATTATTTATATTTACTATATAAGATTTGTGACATCTTATAAAATTTTCTGGTAGCGAAGGTTGAATTTTATTAAAAGAGCCATAAGTAAAATAATCCATATCTCTGGTGTGGTAAACAAGCCTCATCCCTTCTCTTTTAATATATTGAATATCTGCTTCATTAATAAGTGTATTTTTATTATCTATTTTCATATATTTTTTAGGTTGTCCAAACATATCATCAAACAATCTTATAATAGTATCTTCTAATCTTTCAGATGTGATAGGTTTTGCTAAATAATCAAAAGTTTTGAATTTATAAGCAAGCATTGCATATTCTAGATGACCTGTTGTAAATATTAAATAGCAGTCTTTATTAAATTCTCTTACTTTTTGAGCAAGTTCTAATCCTGTAAGTCTAGATTTTAAATTTATATCTAAAATTAAAACATCCACTTTGTTAAAAGTAACGAAGTCAAGAACTTCGTCAACATTAGTAGATTTTAATGCTACTTGAGCTTCAAATCCATTTCTAGAAAATATATCATTTAAAATTTTTTCTAATTTATCTAGAATTATTTGATTATCATCACAAATTATAAAATTTATCATTAAAAATTCTCTCCTTGTAGTGGGCTTTTTTTAAAGTATTGATAGTTTTCGACATATAACCCAAAATTACCTTATTTTTCCAATAGCAGTAACAATATAATTCAAAATCTTAAACTTGTCAATAGAAAATTGGAATAATTTTACAAAAATATAATGCCTAAATTACTATTATTTTTATAAAAAGGAATAATTGATATGAAAAAAATTAAAAGATAAAAAAAGTAGTTCTAATTTAAAATTAAACAATATAAAATTTTTAAATTTTGGCTAGAAAAAAACTAAAAAATAATATATACTAAATAAAAATTGGAGATGATAGAATTGTCAAATTTAACAAAAAAAGCATTAGAAAATTCTCTAAAAAAGATGCTATTAAAGAAAAAAGTAAATAAAATAACAGTAGAAGATTTAACAAACGATTGTGGAATTAATAGAATGACATTTTATTATCACTTCCACGATATATATGAATTAATAGAATGGGTGTGTTTAGAAGATGCCAAAGAAGCAATAAAAGGTAAAAAAACATATGACACTTGGCAAGAAGGCTATTATCAAATATTTGAAGCAGTTTTAGGAAATAAGCCATTTATAATGAATGTGTATAAAAATATTAGTAGGGAACATATAGAAAAATTTGTAAAAGAATTAACATATAAATTAATAATGGATGTTATTAACGAAAAATCTAAAAATATAAAAGTAGAAGAAGAAGATAAAAAATTTATTGCAAATTTTTATAAAAATGCTTTTGTAGGGATAATGCTAGATTGGATAGAAGAAGATATGAAGGAAGATCCTAAAATAATTATAGATAAATTAAATATATTAGTTCATGGAAATATAATTGAAGCATTAGAACAGTTTAACAAAGATAATAATTAATTTTACATCAATTTATAATATATGATAAAAAATTTATCATTGATTAAAATTTGTTTATTGAAATCAAAAATACAAAATGTTATTACTATATTGAAAAAAAATATAGGAGGTAATTATTATGTATTATTCAAATGGAAATTATGAAGCTTTTGCAAAAGCAGAAAAACCAGAGGGGATAGAAAATAAAAAAGCTTATATAGTAGGAACAGGATTAGGAGGATTATCAGTAGCTTGTTTTTTAGTAAGAGATGCTCAAATGAAAGGAGAAAATATAACATTATTTGAGCACTTACCATTGCCAGGAGGCTCATGTGATGGGATATTTGATAAAAACAAAGGATATATTATGCGTGGTGGACGTGAAATGGATAATCACTTTGAATGTATGTGGGATTTATTTCGTTCAATACCATCAATAGACAATCCAGGAGAAACTATATTTTCCGAATATTACAAAGTAAATAAAGAAGATCCAAATTATTCATTATGTCGTGTAACAGAAAAACAAGGACAAGATGCTCATACAGATAAAAAATATGGAATGAATCCTAAAGCAACAGAAGAATTATTAAAATTATTTATGGCAACAGATGAGGAATTAGCAGATAAGACAATTGATGATTTATTTGATGAAGAGTTTTATAAAACTAATTTCTGGATTTATTGGCAGACAATGTTTGCGTTTGAAAAATGGCATAGTGCATTGGAAATGAAATTATATTTACAAAGATATATACATCATATAGATGGATTACCAGACTTAAGTGCATTAAGATTTACAAGATACAATCAATATGAATCAATGATTTTACCAATGGTTAAATATTTAAAAGACAGAGGAGTAAAATTTGAATATGATACAACAGTAAAAAATGTTGAATGTACTTGTAATGAAGAAATGAAACTTGCTAAAGTTATTTATTATACTCAAAATAATGAAGACAAAAAAATTGAATTAACAGAAAATGATTTGGTTTTTGTAACAAATGGATGCCAAGGAGATAATTCTGCATATGGAGACCAAACACATGCTCCAGAGTTGAAAATAAAAAATGGAGAAGGTCCATCAATAGAATTGTGGAAAAATATGGCTAAACAAGATAAAGCATTTGGAAATCCAGATAAGTTTTTTAAAGATATAAGAGAAACAAGTTGGGAATCTTGGACTGTTGAAACATCAAATAAAGAAATTCTAGATGCAATAGAAAAAATATGTCATCGTAACCCACTTTCTGGTAAAGTTGTAACAGGAGGAATTGTAACATGTAAAGATTCATCTTGGTTAATAAGTTGGACAATAAATCGTCAAGGACAATTTAGAGAACAAGCAAAAGATGATTGCTTAATTTGGGTTTATGGATTAAATTGTTGGGAGGATAAAGGAGACTTTATAGATAAGCCTATGTATCAATGTACTGGTATTGAACTTGCAGCTGAATGGCTATATCATATAGGAATACCAAAAGATAGAATTATGGATTTAGCACAAAATGCATGTAATACAACACCATGCATGATGCCATATGTAACATCATTTTTTGAACCAAGAAGATATGGAGATAGACCATTAGTTGTACCAAATGGATCTGTAAATTTAGCATTTATAGGACAATATGCAGAAACACCAAGAGACACAGTATTTACAACAGAATATTCAATTAGAACAGCAATGGAAGCAGTATATACATTATGCAATATAGATAGAGGAGTTCCAGAAGTATGGGGAAGTGTATATGATATAAGAGATTTAATAAGTGCAACAGTAAAATTAAATGACGGCAAAAAAATTACAGAAATGGATTTATCATTGCCACAAAAATTAGCACTAAAAGAGGGACTAAAAAAGATTAAAGGTACCGAAATAGAAAAATTATTAATAAAATATGGAGCAATATAAAATATGAATAAAAAAATTGGATTTACAATAGGAAAGTTTTCACCATATCATATAGGACACAAATATTTAATAGCCACAGCATTAAAAGACATGGACGATTTTTATGTGGTTGTATATGACACACCAGAATATATTGATATAAATAAAAAAATAAAGTGGATAAAGAATGATTTTCCTAATATAAAAATATTAGAAGCATATAATAGTCCAAAGCAGTATGGATTAGATGAAAAAAGTGTTAAAATTCAAATGGAATATTTATATGAAATAATAAAAGATAAAAATGTTAATTATTTTTATAGCAGTGAACCATATGGAAAATGTGTTGCTGATTATCTTAAAATAGAAAATGTATTGGTAGATCCAGAGAGAAAATTATATAATATTTCTGCTACAAATATTAGAAAAAATATAGAAAAATATAAAATGTTTATAAATAAAGATGTATATAGTGATATAAAAACACTATAAAATAATTTGATAAAGCCTAAGAAAAAAATTTAGGCTTTATTTTTTTTGGTAAAGTAATAATCTAAAAAGTAAAACATAAAATTTATAAAAAAGATATAAGGAGAACGTTATGTATAAAAATAAAAAAAATTCATTATATAAAGTTATATTTTCTATTTTAATAATAGCAATGTTTTCTATTTGTACTATTTATTTAAGTAATACAGAAGGAAAAAATACAGCTGTTACAAATTCAAATGCATTAAGTAATCAAAAGATAGGATGGGGAATAAAAAGAAATAATAATAATGAACAACCTGATGTTGGAAAAAAGAATCAAAGTGTATTAGAACAAAATAATGGTATATGTTTAGGAAATAAAGAGAAAAAAGTTATATATTTAACATTTGATGAAGGATATGAAGCAGGGTATACAAGCAAAATATTAGAAGTATTAAAACAAAATGATGTAAAAGCTACATTTTTTATAACTGCACATTATTTAAACACACAAGAACAATTGGTAAAACAAATGTTAGAAGAAGGACATATAGTAGGAAATCATACAGTAAATCACAAAAGTATGCCATCATTAAGTGATGAACAAGTTAATACAGAAGTAATGAAATTACATCAATCAATATATGAAAAATTTGCATATGAAATGAAATATATAAGACCACCTATGGGAGAATATAGTGAAAGAACTTTAAATATAACAAAATCATTAGGATATAAAACTGTAATGTGGAGTTTTGCATATAAAGATTGGGATGAAAAAAATCAACCAGATGAAGCAAAAGCAAAAGAGATGGTAATATCAAATTTACACAATGGCGAGATAATGTTATTACATGGAAATTCAAAAACGAATACAAATATATTAGATAGTATTATAAAAGAAATAAAAAATAAAGGATATGAAATTAAAAGTTTAGACGAGTTTGAGTAAAACATAGGAGGAATAATGAAGAAGAATAATTTTAGAAAAATAGATAGTATTTTAGAAATGCCCAAAGAAATCTATACAAATGAACCTAAAATAACAATAGTAGGTTTTAATGAAATGTTAATAGAAAATTATAAAGGAATTTTGGAATATGAAGAATACTATGTAAAAGTAAATACTTATATAGGAATTGTTAATATAAATGGATTTAATTTAAAGTTAGAACAAATGACTGGTGATGATATAAAAATTATTGGAGATATAGATAGTATGGAAATAGAAAAAACAGAAGGATAAAGGTGAATAAATGTTTATAAAGATAATTTTTAGTTATATAATTGGATATTTAAGGATTAGTGTAGAAGGTTATTATATAGAAAGATTTATAAATATATGTACAAATAAAAAACTATTAATATGGAATTTAAAAAGAGATAAAAATGTAAAACTATATTTAAATATAGGAATAAAAGATTTTAAACAGTTATCAGATGTGGCAAGAAAAACAAAATGTAAAATAAAAATAAAAAAGAAAAGTGGATTGCCATTTGTCTTAAATAGATACAAAAAAAGAAAAATTTTTGGACTATTTTTAATAATAATTTCATTATTAATAGTATTAAGTTCTAATTATATATGGAATGTTGAAATTAAAGAAGAAGATGGTAAAGAACTTATAAATATAGAACAGGATTTGCAAGAAGCGGGATTGAAAATAGGAACATTAAAATCAAAAGTAAATTCTAAAGATATAATAAATAATATAAGACTAAAAAGACAAGATATTGCATGGATAGGGATAGAACTAAAAGGTACAAATGTAATTGTTAAAGTTGTAAAAACAGAAGAAAAACCAGATATAATAGATTCAAATGAATATTGCAACATTGTATCAAACAAAACAGGCGTTATAACCAAAATAAATGCACAAAAAGGAACAGCTATGGTAAATGTTGGAGATACAGTAAAAGAAGGTGATGTATTAATATCTGGTACAATGGAAGGAAAGTACACGGGTACAAGATATGTACACAGTATTGGAAACATTGAGGCAAAAGTTTGGCATACAAAATCAGAAAAAATATATTACAATCAAGAAAAGCTTACGGACACAGGAAATGAAGAGAATAAGTATGGAGTTAAGATTAATAATTTTGAAATAAATTTTAATAAAAGGGTTTCAAAATTTGAATTTTATGATACAATAAACGCAGAAAAAAAGTTTAAAATATTTTCAAATTTATATTTACCTATTTCTGTAACAAAATTGACATATAAAGAAAAAGAAAAGACTAATATAGTATATGATGTTGATGAGGCTACAAACATAGGGATAGAAGAGTTACAAAAGGAAATTGAACAAGAAATAGAAGACAAAAGCAAAATACTTCGGAAAGAATGTAAATAAATATCAAAATGAAGAATATGTAGAAGTATATGTTACATACGAAGTGCTTGAAAATATAGGGACTAATGAAAAAATAGTATTTTGAGAGGATGATTTTATGGAGGAAAGAAGTTTAAAAATTACTGGAGCAGATAAAACGTTTTTTAATAGGATATCAAATACAATTACTAAAATATTGATACCTACTAAAATTGGAATAAATGGAATGTTAATTACAGTAAAAAGAAATGCGTTATTAAAATCATTTGAAAACTTTAATAATCATGAATTAGAAAATAACAAAAAAGAAAGCTTAGAAGAAAAATACGATCAAACATATACAGCATATTTAGAAGCATTAGATAAATATGTATTAGATTCAATATATAAAAAAGTAAAAAATAATAGTGCTTCAGAATTTGAAAAAAAAGCATTATCACAATATTATGAAATAACAAGATTAAAAGAACCGGAATATGTAGAATACAAATATAGAAAACAAAAATATTTAATAGAATTAGATTTTGAAGGATTAAAAGAATCTCATAAAGATAAAGCAGTAGAAAAATATATTCAATTTTATGTTTCAAAAATGGATATGTTATATAAAGGAATATTAAAAAATTATTCAATAAAATTAGCAGATACAACTAATGTGTATGATTCTTCAAAGGAATGGATATATACTAAAATCTTTTATACACTAGAAGAATACATAGAAAAAATATTATCATTAAAAATAAAAGAAAATACCCAAGAATTTTCACAAGATGTATTAAATGAATATGAAAAATATGAAAGTTATGAAGTAGGAAAACTAGATACAAAAGACACAATAGAAAAAAACATGATTTTATTAGCATTAAGTAGAAAATTATTTACACACAGTTTACCATTAGTTGTAACAGAACAATGTTATTTAAAATTACTTAGAGATGCAAGAAATTTAGTGCAAGATACAAAGATTGCAGTTAAAAGAGAAAAGGCTTATGCAACACTTATAAAATTAATAGAAGAATATAATTTAAAGTTAGTATCAACAAAAGTTTATTGGGAAAAAGAAGAGGAAAAAGAAGAGTTTAAAAAATTTTGGAAGCAATATAAAGATAATGAAAAAATAAAAGATGAAGATTTTATAGAATATGTAAAACAAAAAGAAATATTATTCATGAAAAATGATATGAAAAAATTACATGATGAAAAAATAGATTACACAAGAATTATAAAATATTACAAAAGAAAATTAGTGGATTATGAAGCAATGAAGGAATTAAAAGGTTTTAAATCAGAAGGAAAATATATAAATAATAAAAAATTAGTAAGGAAATAAAAATGTACCAATTAGAATATAAAGATATTGAAGAAAATAAAGAGTATGAAAAAATAATAAAAAAAGTAATAGAACAATGTTTTAAAGAAGAAGGATTACTTGACTCTAAATTATATATAAGTATAACTTTAACAAATCCAGAAAACATTAGAAAAATAAATAATGAATTTAGAAATATAGATAGAGAAACAGACGTACTTTCTTTTCCAATGTTTGAAAAAAAAGAATTAGATGAAATGATAAAAAATAAAGATTTTAAACATGAAGATGTTTTGGGAGATATTGTTATCTCAATAAAAAGAGTTGAAGAACAAGCGGAAGAATATGGACATAGTTTTGAAAGAGAATTTTCATATATGTTAGTTCATGGTTTCTATCATCTTATGGGATATGATCATATTAAGGAAGAGGACAAGCAAGTAATGAGACCAAAAGAAGAGAATGTTTTAAATAAACTAAATATTAAAAGGGGGTAATATTTATGAATAAGGAGTTTTTTGTAAAAAATAAAACAAAAATTTTGATAGCAGTTTTAGCAATTATAATTTTGGTAGCAGGAATTATTTTAGCAGTAAAAATATCAAACAATAAAAAGAATGGACAAGAACCAGAAAATACCACAGAACCACAAATTGTAGAAGAAGAAAAAGAAGAAAGAAATGAAGGAATAAAAATATATAGTGGAACAGAAAGACCAGTTGCTGTAATGATAGATAACCATAGTGGAGCATGGCCACAAGGTGGACTTAACAAAACATATATGGTATACGAAATAATTGTTGAAGGTGGAGAAACTAGATTAATGGCACTATTTAAAGGTGCAGATGCACAAAAAATAGGTCCAGTAAGAAGTTGTAGACATTATTTCTTAGATTATGCTTTAGAAAATGATGCAATATATACACATTATGGATGGAGCCCACAAGGAAAGAAAGATATTACAAAATTAGGTGTTAATAATATAAATGGAATACAAGAAAGTGCTAGTGCATTTAGGAGAGTATCTGATAAAAAAGCACCACATAATGTAGCAACAGACATAAATAGTATTTATAAAATTGCAGAAAATAAAGGATATAGAACAACATCAAATTCTGCAAGTGTATTAAAATATGTAACAAATGAAGTAGAATTAACAAATGGAACAAGTGCAAAATCTGTTACAATACCACATTCTAATTTACAAACTGTAGAATATAAATATGATGAACAAACACAAAGATATAAAAGATATGCAAGAAATAGAGTTCAAACAGATTGGGAAACAGGAGAGACTGTAACAACAAAAAATATAATAATTGAATTTATAGAAAATTATGATTTAAATGATGGATCTGGAAAAGGAAGACAAGGATTAAATAATATTGGTACATATAATGGCTATTATATAACTAATGGAAAAGCAATAAAAATAACATGTACAAAATCAGATAGAAATAAAAAGACAGTTTATAAAGATGAAAATGGAAAAGAACTTGAAGTTAATGATGGAAATACTTGGGTAAATATATGTCCAAAAGATGCAAATGTAACATTTGAATAAATTGTAGAAAAGTAGAGGATGATTTTTAATTATCTTCTACTTTTTTTATTGATTTATAGTTTAAAATATGAAATAATAAAGCTATTGCAAAATGTTGTAAAAATGGTTTTTATATCTTATAAGAAAGGATGTGGGTTTATGACTTTACGGGAAAAATTAGACAACAAAATAAAAAAAGTAGAAATAGAAAAAATGTATGAGGAAATAGAAGATATTTTTCTAGAATTTGATACAGAAGAGTTGGCTAAAGGAGTGGCTATTAAAATTTTTTCTGATATTTCGAAAAATATATTTTATCAAAAAAGTTCTATTAAGGAAAAAGATGTTACAAGAACATTTAGTGAAAAGTATAGAATAGAAACATTTGAAAAAATGATACCACTTTTGGTGGAAAATGGCTTAGAAGTAGAGTATTGTAGAATAAACGGAGTTATAAATGCAAAAATAACATATAAACCTTAAAAACCATTGAAGTTTCTAAATAATTTTAGAAGCTTCTTTTATATTACAAAAAATATATTAATAAAAAAATAAGAAAATTTAAAAAAATTCTTAAATTCTACAAATTTAGCAAAAAAATAGTGTATAATATAAAAAACGAAAAAGAAAATGGAGAAGATAAATGGAAGAATTTAAATCAGGATTTGTATCATTAATAGGAAGAACAAATGTTGGAAAGTCAACATTAATAAATTTATTAGTAGGAGAAAAAGTAGCTGCAATAGCAAATAAAGTTCAAACTACAAGAACAGCAATAAGGGGAATTGTAAATAGAGAAAACTCTCAAATTATATTTATAGATACTCCAGGAATACATAAACCAAAAACAAAATTGAATGAAACGATGATAGAAACTTCTTTTGGGATGATGTTAGATGCTGATGTTATATTGTTTTTGATAGAAGCTACGAGTGAAGAAATAGGAAGAGGAGATAGAAGAATATTAGAAAAAATTAAAGAAGCTAATAAAAAAACAATATTAATAATAAATAAAATAGATTTAGTAAAAAGAGAAAAATTATTAAAACTAATAGATTTATATAGCAAAGAATATGATTTTGAAGCAGTTATACCAATAACAGCGTTAGATAATAAATATAGAAATATAATTTTAGATGAAATAGAAAAACACTTAAATGTTGGTCCTGCATATTATGATATAGAAGAATATACAGATCAAACATTAAGGCAATTAGCAGAAGAAACAATAAGAGAAAAAGCTTTGAAAGTATTAGATCAAGAAGTACCACATGGAATATATATAGAAGTAGAAAAAATGAAATTAAGAAAAAACAAAAACGGTGAAGAAATATATGATATAGAAGCTACAATATATTGTTTAAGAAATTCTCACAAAGGAATTATTATAGGCAAAAATGGAGAAATGCTAAAAAGAATAGGAAGAATGGCAAGAATAGATATGGAAAAAAACTTTGGCAAAAAAGTAAATTTAAAAACTTGGGTAAAAGTAAAAGAAGATTGGCAAGATAATGATAATATAGTAAATAAGTTTAAAATATAATATGTATATTTTAACAAAAAATACAAAAGATAAATTTAAAGGGAGTGATTAATATGATTAAAAAAATTGCATGGGATACCTTTAAAAAAACAGGAGATATAGATGCGTTTTTAGAATTTAAGCAAATAAAAGATATAGAAGAAAATATACAAAAGGTGGAACAAGATGGGAAATATAAAAACAAATGGAATAATAATATCGGAGAATAATTTTGGTGATTCCGATAAAATGCTGACAATGCTTACTCCAGGGTATCGGTAAAATTTCATGTGTGGCTAAAGGAGCAAGAAGAACCAAAAGTGCTCTTTTAGCTGGCACACAATTTTTATGTTTTGGAGAATACTTAATGTATAAAGGGACAAGTACATATAATATAAATTCGTGTGAAACAATAGAAGTTTTTTATAATATAAGAACAGATTTGGACAAACTTAAATATGCTGTGCATATAACTAAGATAATTAAAGATGTAACAGAAGAAAATCAGAATTGCTATAAAATTTTACAATTGTTTTTAAATACTTTATACGTTATTTCAGAAACAGATAAAGATTTAGATTTAGTATTAAGTATTTTTAAATTAAGGTTGCTTTCAATATTAGGATTTTTGCCAAGAATTAATAAATGTGTTAATTGTGGTAATAATGAAAATATTCATTATTTTAGTATAAAGGATAACGGAGTTAAATGTAATGAGTGCGGAATAATAGATAAAAGTGCAATAGAAATTAATGAAAGTACTGAAAATGCTATTAAATTTATATTAACAGCTCCTGCTAAAAAAGTATATTCTTTTAATTTGAAAGATGAAAGTTTAAAAGAATTAGAGTTGATTTCAAAAATATATTTTAATGAAAAACTAGAAAAAGAGTATAAATTAGAAGAATTGTTTTAAAAAAGTCAAAAATAGTGTTGAAATTTAAAAATATTATATATATAATAAAAGATATAACATAAAAATAAAAACAAAAAAGATGAAGGGAGCGATTTTTATGAAAATAAAAATAACAGGAAAGGAACTAAAGATAACAGAAGCAATAAATGATTATGTAGAGAAAAAGTTAGACAGAATAGATAAATATTTTGAAAAAGCTGATGCAGAAGTAACTTTAAGAACAGAAAAAACAGAACAAATAGCAGAAATTTCAATTGTAGCTAATGGAGAAAGATATAGAGCTGTTACAGAAGATAAAGATTTATATGCTTCTATAGATAAAGATATTGATATACTTGAGGGACAAATAAGGAAAACAAAAACAATAAAAGAAAAAATGATGAAAGATTCATCTTTAAAATTAATGGAAACAATTTATGATGAAAATAAAGAAATTGAAAATGAAATTATAAAAACATCATATTATGAAATAAAACCAATGTTACCAGAAGATGCTAAATTAAAATTACAAGAAAAACCTACACACAACTTTTTAGTATTTATAAATGTTGAAACTGGTAAAGTTAATGCAATACATAAATTAAAAGATGGAAAAAATTACGGTTTAGTAGAACCAGAAGCATAAAATACAAAAAGTACGAAGAATTTAATTTTTCGTACTTTTTGTATTATTAGTTGTTTTTTATAAAATAAAAGATAATATTAATAACTTCTAAATTTATCAAAATAAAAAGGCAGGAAATCAAATCCTGCCTTTATGTATTTACAAAAATATATAAAAACAAAATTTAACTTTCTGCCAATAATTAAAATCTAAATAAAATATAAATAGAAATTAACTATAAAACTATAATAGTAAAAACTATTTCATGTTTCTTTCAGCTTGTTCAATCATCTTTTTAACCATTTGTCCACCTATTTTACCAGCATCTTTAGCTGAAATGTCACCATTGTATCCGTCTTTTAAATTAACACCAACTTCTGAAGCAACTTCATATTTGAATTTGTCTAATGCAGACATAGCTTCTGGAACTAATTTTTTGTTACTTGTGTTTGCCATTGTTTTTTCACCTCCTGCTATATATAACATTTTCTAGAAAAAACTATTGCTTTTTCTAATAATATAATTTGCAAAATGTACAAAAAATAAACTAGAAAAATTTTCCAAAAAAAGCAATATTACAATAATGTTACAAAGGTATTAATTTTTTATTACAGATAGCATATTTATTGATTTTAAGAATAGTTTGAGTTAAAATAAAATAGATAAATATTTTGTAAAAAAGTCAAATAAAATATATTTTAAGGGAGGAATTTGTCATGGCAACAAATCCAATGCAAAGAAAATCAAGAAATTCATTTTTATTAGGAATGTTAATAACATTAGTTATAACAGGATTAATAATAGCATTTTTAGCTATGCAATTATTAAATATAAAGAAAGAACAACAAAAAGAAGTAGCATCAAGTAAAAAAGTATATATATTAAGTCAAGATGTTAAATCAGGTGAAACAGTTGATATATCTTTATTAAAATCAAAAACAGTATCAAGTGATGTTGTACCAAGTAATGCTGTAAGTTTATCTGGCGACGAGGATGTAGTAGCAAAGATAGATTTAAAGGCTAACACTATATTAACATCAGATTTAATTACAGAATCAGATAATAAAATAAATAATGATACAAGAATACAAGAATATAATACAATAGTTTTACCTATAAATTTAGAGGATGGAGATTATGTTGATATAAGATTATCTTTACCATCTGGACAAAATTATATAGTAGTATCAAAGAAAAAAGTTGAAATACCAGATTTAGGTGGAGCACTTTCTACAGATACAATAAGATTGAATTTAAGTGAAGATGAAATATTATCAATGTCAAATGCAATATATGATGCATTTAAAATTAATGGCTCAAAATTAGAAGCAGTAAAATATACAGATCCAGGTATGCAAACTGCTGCAACTCCAACTTATCCTGTAAATGCAGAAGTTGTTGCATTATTAAAGAGTGATTCTAATATTTTAAAAGAAGCAATGGTTGCATTAAATTCAAGATATAGTCAAGGAAATTTATCAGATTTAAGAAATAATTACATAAATAGTGCAATATCAAATGCTGGAGATCAAGCACAAACAAATGCACAACAAGGAATGACAGAAAGTATTACAAATTCAAAAGAATCAAGAAAAGAATATTTAGATTCTCTATCATCTTATTAAAAATAAGGGCATAAATTTATGCCCTTACTGTTAAGGAAAGGAAGAAAAATATGCAAAAGATAGGATTTATAGGAGCTTATGATAAAATAGATTGCATTTTATATGTTGCTAAAATTTTAACAGAATTAGGAAAAAAAGTTTTAGTAATAGATGCTACACATAAACAAAAAGCTAAATATGTAGTACCAGCAATAAATCCAACTAAAAATTATGTTACAGAATTTGAAAAAATAGATGTTGCTATAGGGTTTAAAGAAATAAAAACAATAGAACAATATTTAGGAGTTAATACTCTACAAGGAACATATGATATAGTTATTATAGATGTAGATAGTCCAGTAATGTTTCAAAATTTTGATTTACTGCATGCACAAAAAAATTATTTTGTAACATCATTTGATGTATATGATTTAAAAAAAGGATTAGAAGTTATAAGTTATATACAAGAAAAAATAAAAATGACAAAAGTCTTTTTCTCAAAAAATATGTTACCAGAAGAAGAACAGTATTTTGATTTTTTAGCAAGAAATTATAAAATTGAATGGGATGAATTTAAAATATATTTCCCAATGACTATAGAAGATTTAAGCGTTATTGCAGAAAATCAAAGAATAGAAAAAATAAAGTTTAAAAGATTGAGTACAGCATATAAAGAAAATTTAATGTTTATATGTGAAGGGATATGTCAAGATTTTAAACCAGTAGACATAAGAAAAATTGTTAAAAATATAGAAAAAGGAGCATAAAAAAATGGCAATTATTACATTTTGGGGTAATAATAGAGAACATGTTGGAAAAACATTGTCAGTTGTAGCAGTTGCTACTCAAATGGCAATAGAACATAATAAAAAAATTTTAATACTATCAACAAGTTTTAATGATGATACATTGAAAAATTGCTTTTTTGAAGATGATAAAAAAACAAAGAAAAATCTTGGAATATTCGGAGCAAATAGTAACAATATAGCATTACAAAACGGAATAGAAGGATTAGACAGAATAGTAAGAAGTAATAGAGTTACTCCTGATATAATAACAGATTATACAAAAATTGTTTTTAAAAATAGATTAGAAGTCTTATTAGGATACAATGGAGAAGATAGGCAAGTATATACACAAATATCAGAGAATTATCAAAAAGTTATAGAATTAGCAGATAAGTATTATGATATTGTACTTGTAGATTTAGATACAACAATATCTAAAGAAATACAAGACGAAATAATTAAAATTTCAGATATATTAATAGTAACTTTATCACAAAGATTAAAAGCATTAAATAATTTTATACAAATAAAAGAAAGAAATCCATTATTTAAAGATCCGAAAGTTCTATTATTAATAGGAAGATATGATAAATTTTCAAAATATACTTCAAAAAATATATCAAGATATTTAGGAGAAAAAAATCAAGTATTAACACTTCCATATAATACTCAATATTTTGAAGCATGCGAAGAGGCTAGAGTACCAGATATGTTTTTAAAGCTAAGAAAAATTGATAGTGAAGATAGAAATGCATTTTTTATAAGTGAAGTAAATAGATTATCTGAAAATATTTTATATAGATTACAAGTATTACAACAAAGAAGATAGGAGGCTAAAATATGACAATAACTAATATTATATTAATGTTAATAATTATAGTTTTGGCTATATTTGTAGTAATAAGATATATAAAGAATAAGAAAAATGCACCAGTTGAAGAAATGGTTGAAGTTGATGACCAAACATATACATTAGAAATGATGACACAATTTGTTAAAAAGAGATTAGACGAAATTACAAAAGTTAATTTATATGATATAGGACTTTCAGAAGAAGAATTAAAAAGAAGAAAAAATAAAAAATACGAATTAAAAAAAGCATTAAAAGGTTGTACATATGGTGATGTAAATGATAAAAAATATGTTAAAGAACTTATATCAGATTTATTAGAACATGAATATGGTGTTGATGAAGTTAATATATCAAAAGCAATTCCATTTGATATACCATCACTTTTAACATCACAAGACAAATTTGATATTTTAATACATATGTATAAAAAAGAGTTTGGTTATGAAGCTTTAACAGAAATGATAAAAAAATATAATTTAGCAGCATTAAAATATGTTGAAGGAGAAACAAAACCTTCATATGTTATAACATCAGAAGAAATTGATGAAATATATGAAAATGAAAATATTGTTTTAGCATTTCAAGATAAATTAGCTATATTAGTACAAAGAATATATCAACATTACAAAGGATATAGTAGTATAGATGAAATAAGAGATATGAATATAGATGGTGTATCTGGAGGTGTATCTGGATTACCAGAATCATTCTTAAGTCAAGTTGCACAATCAAATGATGGAGATTATTTAGAACAAATATCAGAGCATAAAGTACCAAGAGCATGTGATAGTATTTGGATAATGTTCCAAGGTAAATCAATACGTTTAGCATTCTTATCTTTTGGAACAGAAGCAGAATTAAAAAGGGTATGTCAAAACATATATAAATATAATAACCCAGGACAATTATCAGATACAAATGGATATAAAATAAATGAAATGAAAGATGGTTCTCGTGTTGTTGTTGTAAGACCAAGTATGTCAGAAACATGGGCGTTTTTCGTAAGAAAATTCGATGTTAAACGTGCTACACTAGAACAAATAGTATTATTCCCAGGAAAAGAAGATACAATTAATTTACTAAAATTTTTAGTAAAAGGAGCAAGAATTATATCACTTACAGGTGAGCAAGGTTGTGGTAAAACAACAATGCTTATGGCGATGATAGAAAATATATATGAAACAATGAACTTACGTATTACAGAAACTGCTTTTGAGTTGCATTTAAGAAAAATATATCCAACAAGAAATATTTTATCAATGCGTGAAACAGAAACAGTTTCAGGACAAGATTGTTTGGACGTTCAAAAGAAAACAGATGGTTCTGTTAATATTATAGGTGAGGTTGCTACAGACCCAGTTGCTTCTTGGATGATACAATCAGCGCAAGTTGCATCAAAATTCACATTATTTACTCACCATGCTAAAACTTTCCCAGACTTAGTTACTGCACTACGTAACTCAATGTTAAGAGCTGGTGTGTTTAAAGATGAAAAAACAGCAGAAGAACAAGTTGTTCAAGTATTAAACTTTGATATACATTTAGTAAAAGACTTTAAAGGAAGAAGATATATAGAAAGAGTAACAGAATGTATACCAATAGAAGATAAAAGTGAATATACATATGAATATAGAAAAGAAAATACATTAGAAGGAAAATTTGATAAATTTTTTGATAATGCAACACGTTATTTTTCAAAAACAACAGATAAAAAATTATACGAATATAGAAATATATTAGAATATGTAGATGGAGAATATGTAATTACAAATAAAATATCTGATAAAAATTTAATAGAAATGAGAAATAATATGGATGAATCAGATGCAGAAGAGTTTGACAAATTTGTAGAAAAATGTTGGGGAAAACAAATAAAATCAGAAAATAAAAATTTGATTGAAACAGAAACAAAAAGAAGAGGGAGAAAACCTAAAACAGTATAATATTTTCAATAAGGAGGTGTGCTATTAGTGGATTCTACACAATTAATTGTATATATTATGGCAGGGTCAGCAGGATTATTTGCAGTAATTGTTATAGCATATTATATGCTAAGAAAGAAGATGCAAGGCTCAGAATATAAACAAATAATGGAGCTACAACAAGGAACAAAATCAAGCAAATATTCATCAGAAGTCTTATATCAAAAATTATATATGACATATACAAAAATACCTGTATTAAAAAGATATATATTAAAACTTAGAAGAAGACTAGAAATTATAAATGTGGATGATGAATATGTAACAAGAAAAGATGCTGCTAAAATGCTTACAAAAACTCTTGCTATATTAGTACCATTAGTTATAATAACAATAGCAATAACACATTCCAATATTCTATTAATGACAATTTTATTAATATTTGAATTATTTATGATAGATACATATATAGATGGATTAGTAGATAAAAAAGATAATAATTTACTAAAACAACAAATAGATTTTTTCTCAGAAATAAGACATGCTTATCATGAATTTAACATGGTAGAAGAAGCAATATATCAAGTATCACAAGATGACGAGATGGATGTTTCAAGACAAGGAGAAAAAATATATGAGGTATTAATTTCTAATGATCCAGAAGGAGAATTAGAAAAATACTATGATGTTGCACCAAATAGCTTTTTAAAAGAATTTGCTGGTGTATCATATTTAACCAAAGAATTTGGTGACAGAAAAATGGACGGAGCATCTTTATACTTGAAAAACGTAAATAATATAACACAAGAAATGCAACTTGAAATTTTAAAAAGAGATAAATTGGATTATGTATTTCAAAGTTTATCAATAATTTCAATAGTACCAATTCTTTTACTAGAGCCATTAAAAAATTGGGCAATGTCTAACTTTAGTTTTACTCAAAGTTTTTATGATGGAAAATCAGGAATGATAGTACAAATATTAATACTTATATTAACATTTGTATCTTATATGCTAACAAGAAAATTAAAAGATAATGGATCTACAACTATAGATACTAGGTCTGAGAACCCATGGCAAGCCAAATTATATAAAAAAACAATTATAAAAAAAGTTGTTGATTTGTTTATACCAAAAAAAGGTTCAAAAGATTATAGAAAAGTACAAAAGTTATTAAAAGATTCAGCATCTAAATTAAAAATGGAATGGTTATATGTAAATAGAATAACATTAGCAATAGTAACATGTATTGTTTCAATTGTATTGTTTACTCAATTACATAAAATAGCAATTAACTATGTTTACGAAGAACCTACAACAGATTATAATGTTATGGGATCTTTATCAGAAAAAGATTTAAAAAAAGCAAATGAATTAACAAAACAAGATAATTATTTTCTTGATATGTTTAAAGGAAAATTAGACACAACAGAAAAAGATATAAGACGTGCAATGCAACGTTCAAAATATTATGCAGATGCAAATGATAAAGAATTATCAACTGCATCAGCAAGAGTATATAAAAAATTAAAAATAGTAAATAGTGAAAATATGCAATGGTTCGAGTTATTACTAGCTTTTGTATTTGCATTAATTGCATATATGGGACCAATTTGGCTTTTAAAATTCCAAATGAAAATGAGACAATTAGAAATGGAAGATGAAGTAATGCAATTCCAAACAATTATACTTATGCTTATGAGAATAGAAAGAGTTAATGTTGAAATAATACTAGAATGGTTAGAAAGATATTCTAATATATTTAGAGAACCAATAAGCAAATGTGTTAATAACTATGAAGCAGGAGCATGGGAAGCATTAGAAGAATTAAAAAATGATACAACATATCAACCATTTATACGTATAATAGAAAGTTTGCAAGCAGCAGTAGAAAAAATACCAATTCAAGACGCATTTGACGAATTAGATACAGAGAGAGACTATTATCAAGCAAGACGTAAAGAATCAAATGAAAGATTAATTAAGAAAAAAGGTATGATAGGAAAAGTAATTGGTTTTGCACCAATGGTATGCTTATTTGTCGGCTATTTAATAATACCATTAGTATTTGTTGGAATGACAAGTATGTCAGGAACATTTTCTGCTTTGACTGCAAAATAAAATAAAGGAGAAAAAGTTATGGAAAATGTATCTAAAGCTTTATTAATTGGTGCTGGAATGTTAATTGCATTATTAGTATTATCGGCATTAGTTATGATGTTTAATAGTCTTGGGTTATTTCAATCAACATCAAATAAATCTAAAGCAAGTGAACAAATTGCAGAATTTAATATGGAATTTGAGGCTTATAATAGAGAAGATGTATTAGGCATAGAATTAGTATCATTATGCAATAAAATTAATGATTATAATGCAAAATATCAAGAGGATGGATATACTAAAATTACAAGTAATGCATTTAATTTGATAAATACAGAAAAACAAAATAATAATAACAAAATTACTTCTGAATTTAAAGGAAAAAAATTTAAATGTACAGATGTAAAATATGATTCTACAGGAAGAATAATAAAAATTGATTTTGAAAAAAATTAGTAAAAATAAAAGGAGATATCCATTATGGAAAATGCATCTAAAGCCTTAATTATGGCTGCTGGAGTTCTAATTGGAATATTAGTTTTGTCATTAGGAGTATATTTATTTGCTAGTTTTGGTAATACATCGGTACAAATACAAGCTGAAAATGAGGCTAATGAATTAAATAAATTTAATTCACAATTTACAGTATACCAAGGAAGAAAAAATTTGACAATTTATGATATTTTAACAGTTGCTAATTATGCAAGCGAAAATAATAAATATTATGGTTTAGATTTACGAAACAGAGGTGACAAATCTACATTCTATGTTGGAGTTAAATTAGATGGAAAATATATAGAAGAATTAAATACAAAAGATCAAACTGATAAAATAGAAAATTTTATAAATAAATTAGATGTAAATAATGAAACAGAATTGAAAAATAGGCTTTATGAATGTAAAAAAGATAGCGTAAAAATAAGTCAAATAACTGGAAGAGTATATGAAATTGTATTTACACAAAATTAAATAAAATAAATATTTTTGTTGAAAAACAAAGATGTGTATGTTAAAATAATGAAGGAAAGTATGAAAAAGATAATATATTTTTTAATATTTGTTTTTATTATAGTTATAGTAATGACAAGTATATATATAAACTACAAGGTAACATTAAAAAAAATTAAAGAAGATAATCTACAATTTGAATATTATAATCAAAAAGAAATAACAGGAACAGATATAGCAACATTAATAAATAAAGCAGTAGATAGTAATATTAAATTTAATGTTGGCAAAGATTCAAAAGGTAAATATATAGAAAATAATGAAAATTCAATTAACATAGAAATATATATTGCAGATAATAATAAAACATATAATATGGAAATATTGTACAATGGTGGAATAGACAAATTTGTTAAAAATTATGGAAATATAAAATTTAAATGTACACAGATAGATTATCATGAAATTACAAAAAGAGTAAAAAAAGTATATTTTAGACAAATTGAAGAATAAGAAGTTATTAATTTTAGATAGGAAACTATCAAGTTATATAAATTTTAAATAAAACTAAGGAGGAAAATCTTATGGAGAATGCAAGTAAAGCATTAATTATAGCAGGAGCTATACTAATATCAATTTTAATTATTTCATTAGGGGTAATAATTTACCAACAAGCAGCAGGAGTTATAAATAATAATGCTATGTCAGAGGTTGAAGTAACACAATTTAATGAACCATTTTTATCATATACTGGTTCAAATGTTAGAGGAGCTAATGTAAATGCATTATTAAATAAAATACAATCTAACAATTCAACATATGCAGATGATGATTCAAAAAGAATAGAAGTAACTGGAGCTATAACATTATCAGCAGATGTAAATGCTGTACCAAGTGCAAAAGCTAAAACAGGAAAAACATATACAGTAACAGTTGCTAATAAAACAAAAGGCGGATTAGTAAGTATAATAAATATAGTAGAAAACCAATAAAATTAATATACACAAGGGAGATGATATATTATGGAGAATGCAAGTGAAGCATTATTAATGGCTTTTGCCGTATTAATATTTGTCGTAGCATTATCTTTAGGTATATCATCTTTTTCATTAGCAAGACAAACAACACAATCAATAGTTGAAATGACAGACAGAGAATTTGATTATACCTATGTGGATTTTGATTCGGAAAATACATCAAGAATAGTAGGAATAGAAACAGTAATTCCAACACTATATAGAGCTTACAAAGAAAACTTTATAGTTAGATTTTATGACAGAAATGGACAACCATTAAATGTTTATCAAAAAAAGATAAGAAATGAACTAACAGAAACAAATGAAATAAATCTAGAAAAAGAAGCTATTGCAAACCAAGAAAAAGCAACATTATTTATAGACAAGCTTTTATATGGTGGCTTAGAAGCTAATTTTAACACTTCAAAAAACTTGTCAAATAGTAATTTATATGATACAATAAAAGGGATGAAATTCAAAGAAGAACTGGGTGTATATTATATAGAAGATACTGTTACAGAAAACAGAAATAATTCTGGTAATGGAACAGAAATTACAGATCCAGATATTACAGAAGCAGAGGTTGCTGATGTTAACAAAACAGAAAAAAGAGTTATAACATATACACAACAATAAAATATAAAAAGGGATGTTGATTTTACATCTTAAGAGGAGGTAATAAATATGGGAGATACTACAATAACAGTAATTGCAATTTTTTTAGCAGCAATATTAATGTTTGTTTTTCCACTTATGACATTATCAGATAGAACAGATGATGTGTCACAATTATCAGTACAAACTACAACAACAGAATTTGTAGATAATGTAAAGAAAACTGGTAAATTAACAGAAGAAAATTATGGAAAATTTGTTGAACAAATTTCTGCTACAGGAAATACTTATGATGTAGAATTAAAAGTTCAAATTTTAGACGAAAACTTAGGTAAAAAAGCATCAAGTGTTGCTATGGATAAAATAGGAGAAAATCAATATTATACAATGTATACAACACAAGTATTAGATGCAATGAACAATAATGCTAGAGCTTTAACTTTAAAAGAAGGAGATAGAATATCTGTAAATGTAAAAAATACAAATACAACTATTTCACAACAATTAAAAAACTTCTTATATAAAGTAACAGGAAATGATTCTTACCAAATATCAGCAGAAGCTTCTGGATTAGTTACAGTAAATGGTAAATAATAAAGAATAAACAGAAAATAATGAATAGCTTGTAATTTTATTATTACAAGCTATTTGAATATAATTTTACAAAAGGAAAGGGTATTTATATGAAAATACAAACATTAGCAGTTATATTTGTAATAATAATGTTACCAATATCACTGGTTTTATCTGTATATACACAAAATCAAATGACTACTTTAAATTTACAATCTAAGTATGATTCAAGATTAATAGATTCAACATATGAAGCTATTAAAACTTTTCAAATTAATACATTGGCAAATTCATCATCAGATGTAGCTTCTTCTAAAATTAGAGATATAGAGGCATCTGTAAATTCATTTTTTAGTTCTGTTGCAAATAATTTTGGATTATCAGAATATAATGCTGATACAATAAAAGAATATATGCCAGCAATTGTATATACTTTATATGATGGATATTACATATATTCTCCTTATACTAATAACATAAATAACATTAATGTAAAAGAAGATAGTTCTTATCAAAATAAGCAAACACTACAAGGACTAAAACCATATGTGTATTATTCATGTAGATATAAAGTTGGTAGTAATAGTGATTTTGTAATTACATATTCATTAGATAGTTATATAACAATACAAGGGACGATAAATGGAGTTGGTGTTAATAAATCAGGATATTTATTGGATAATATTATTATAAATGGTAATACAATTAAATATAGAAATATAGAAATTTCAAGCAGTGAAAATTTACAAGAATATATTGCTAATGAGGAAAGTGGAACTCCGGAATTATTGCAATATATTCAAAAAAATGGAGTTAAGTACTATAAAAATAATAATAACAGGGTCTTTTCTATTGTAAATGGAAAAAGAATATATTTAACAGATACAACAGCAAGAACTTATATAAATGAAATAAATAATAACCAAAGTGCAATTAATTATTATAAAAAAGCTAAAGAATTTACAGATTGGGTAAAGAATAATAATATTTTAAAAAATCTTACATTTGGTAATGCGGTAGAAGAAAACGGAAATACTATTACAGATAAAGATGGAACTGTTAATGGGTTGTCAGGTAATACAAAAATATTTGAATCTGATAATAACATCAGTATAGAAGATACAAATTCTAATTTTAATGAACATAGAACGGCAGTAATAAGATATTCTATACAAAAAAATTTAGCTATGGCTATTGCTAACTTTAATAAATATTCAAGTAGCACAAACGAATTTCAAATGCCAAATTTATCTGAAGAAGATTGGTATAGTTTAATAAATAATGTATCATGTATAAGTTTCTTACAAGGATTACCAATTGGAGGAAAAATTTATAATGGATATGCTGTTGCAAATAATAATAAAACTCAAGAGTTTGTTTCAAAAGAATCAATATATATTTTAAGTGATGATAGTTATTATCACAGAGTTAATGAAAATAACTTAAATGAAAAATCAAATTTACAAGGATTTTTTAATGTTGATTTTGAAAGAAAAGTATATAGTGTAGGAGATACAAAAGCATATGTATATCCACATAATCAAGTTGGATCATATGATAGTATTGTAACTCAAACACAAACAGAACCAAAATTTTATGAAAATGAAAATACATATCTAAGTGATAAAAAAAATTTAGCAAAAGCATATTATACAGCACTTGGAAGAGAAAGATATAGTATGTATAGAGTAAATTATGATAATTACATAAATTTTAACGCTAATTAATAAAATTAAATAATAGAAAAAAGCTGATTTTTATCAGCTTTTTTTGTATAAAAATATATGTATAAATGGAATAATAATAAAAGAATAAAAAAAGGTGGAAGATAAATGAAAACTATAAAAAAAATATTATTAATTATTATTCTTCTTGTTATATATATTTATACATTAACACTTAGTTATATACCAGATAATTTAGTCGTATTTGAAGGCGAAAATTTAAATATAAATACAATATTGGGCATAAATTTAAAAGCAAAAGATAATTCTCAAACTGTATTAACATCTAGTAGTGTAAATAATCAGAGTATAAATCAAATAGGAAATACCAAAATAAGTGTAAATCTATTTGAAAAATTTTTCATAAAAGATGTAAATGTAAGTGTTATACCTAAAACAAAAGTTATCCCTTTAGGAAATATAGCTGGGGTTAAATTATATACTAGTGGAGTATTAGTTGTTGGGATGTCAGAAATAGAAGGGATAGATAATAATAAATATAAACCATACGAAAATTCTGGAATAGAAGAAGGAGATATGATTGTAGAAATCGAAAATAAATCAATAACGTGTACAGCAGATTTAATAGATACAGTAAATAAATCAAATGGAGGAGAATTGGATATTGAATATATAAGAGATGGAAAAACAGAAAAATGCAATATAACACCAACTAAAACAGCAGAAAATGAATATAAATTAGGGTTATGGGTAAGAGATAGTGCAGCAGGAGTTGGAACTGTTAGCTTTTATGAGCCATCCACAAAAATGTTTGGAGCTCTAGGACATGGAATTACAGATATTGATACAGATAAATTAATAGATATTGCATCAGGAGAATTTGTAACAACAAAAATAGTTAACATTGCAAAAGGAGAAAAGGGAAAAGCCGGAAGAATACAAGGAACAATAGAAAATAGTCAAAATATTGGACAAATATATAAAAATACAGCATTTGGAATATACGGAAAGGTTAATAATATATCAAGTTTAAATATTGATACAAGTAGAGAAATGGAAGTTGCATATAGAGAAGAAATAAAAACAGGAAAAGCAAAAATACTATGTAATTTAGATAATAATAATGTAAAAGAATATGAAATTGAAATAAAAAAAATTTTTGTAAATAACAATTATGATAATAAAAGTATGCTTATAAAAGTAACTGATAAAGAATTGTTAGAAAAAACAGGTGGAATTATCCAAGGCATGAGTGGAAGCCCAATTATTCAAAATGGAAAATTTATTGGTGCTATAACACATGTATTATTAAATAATCCACAAGAAGGTTATGCAATATTTGGAGATTTAATGGTAAAACAAATGAGAGAAGTAAAATAACAGATACAAAAAGTATCTGTTATTAATTTATTCATCAACTAATGTAGCTCTTTTGCCTGCAAATGTTAAATTAGTAATTGTAGGAGTTACTTCTTTTGAAAAATATAAATGGGGATATAATGTTAAAGTTTCACCCATAGGTAGCCATGATGAGCTTGGTTTAAAATTTACTGTAAGAGTATTTCCTTCTAAAGAAAAAGATTCAGCTTGCCAAATATTAATATTTGTAGAATCAGTTATTATACAACCATCTGGTAAATCAAAACTAATTACAATACCTTTGTCTGCTTTAAAATCTTCATCTAAATTTGTAATATCTATTTGAATTGAATAAACATAACTTCCGTCACCATTTTGCCAATTGTATGCAAGTTTCCATTTATATGTACTATTTCCATATTCTACATCTTCACCGCCTTTGGCTAAAATATTTGCTTTACCGGTTATAGTCATATTATCTGATAAATATGAATAGCCATAAGAAACAAATAATAATGCTATTGCAAATATAACAAATATATAGTAAGGGTTTACTGATTTTTTTCTTTTTTTAATTTTATACTTTTTAAACATAAATACCTCTATCTAAATTTAAAAGGTTACTTATTTTTTGTAACCTTTTATTTTTTTAATATAAATCTATATCTTATTTTATTACTAATTACACTAAACCAAGCTTGTTGATTATTTAAATCTTCAGAAATCCAACATAAAATTGGTTTATATAATTCTTCAGATAATTTTATAAGTTCTCCAAAGTCATTAACATCAATAATTGTTTCATCATCTGTTTCTGCTTTATTTTTAACAATTACAATTCTATCTTGGCAAGATTTTAGAATTCTATTTAATTCTAATTTAAATTCATTTCTTATAGTGTTATATTTCTTTGTCTTAAATCTAATATAGTAAATTATATATAAACAAATTGCCATAATAGCTAAACTAATTATTAATTTAGCAACATCTATATTGCTTGTTTTAAATGTATTTTCTTGTTTTAATGATCCAACTTTTGTATCAGGAACTTTTGAATCTACAATTGCGATTTTATCCCCAACTGTTACAGAGAAGTTAGACGTATATTCATTTTTTACTTCTTGATGATTTATAGTTGTTAAAGTATTTACTGTTAGTTTAACATATAAATATGAATCTAAAGACATTCCCATAGATTGTTTAAAATTCTTAACTTCTTGATGATATTTATTATAATCTACATTTACATCTTCATTAATTGAAATATCTCCATCTGTTTTCATTTCATCAGATGTTTTTAAATTATAAGTTTTATTCCATACAACATATGATTGACCATTATCTGTGTAACTTGCCCCAAGAATAGCATCTATTTTATAATTATATATCATATTTGTTTTTTCTGAAGCAGTATATTTGTAATCCATTTTCATATCTAAAGAATTCACTAAATCAGATACATAAGTCTGGCCAGAAGGAAGAGTTGCATCTGGAATAAATTGGTTGTTTTTTATATTAACAGTATAATCTAAGTTATATTCATTTTTATAAGTATAAACTTTTTCTTCGATATTTGTAATATCTTTTTTTGATAATGATTTAAAGAAATTTGCAGAAGAAATAGCAAAAACAATTAAAGAAAGCATCACTAAAGAAACCCTTGTAGAGTTTCTTAATTTTAATTTAGTTAAGTTTCTTTTATTTCTTTTACTCCTTCTACTCATTGTATATTTCTCCTATTTTCCTGTTTCTACATCTACTTGTGTTTGTGTAGTAAAATTATGAAGCCAAATTGTAGGTAAGGCTATATAAGGAATTTTAAATAATGCTTTACCAATTAATTGATCTTCTCTAACAGGTAATTTATCTTCTGATTCGTTATTGTCTCCTTTTGTAATAAAGAAAAATTCGCCTTTTTCTTGATATATATTAATTATTCTATGTATTACAGTATACCCATCCATTTGATATTCTATAATATCTTTTATTTTTACATCATTTGCTGTACATTTTTCTATTATTACTAAATCTCCAACTCTTAATTGTGGATGCATACTTGCAGTTGCAATTCCAACAGGTTTTATAGGAAATATTCCTAAAGCAAACCAAATTAATAATACTAAAGCAATTGCAAATGGTATTAATCCAGATGGATTTAATGGTTTTGATATTGTATTTAAATGAAATCTATCCTTTTTTTGAATTGTATATCTACAATATAACAATAATACTAAAGGAAAGACTGTATTTAAGATTGATTCTAAAACCCATGGGGAATTAGGTAATACAGGTGATATCCATAGTATTAAATAAATAACTAATTCATAAATTACTGCTGGTATATGGTCTGTATATACAGCTAAATAAGTAAATAATATATTTTTTATTACACTAGGTAATAAACTGTAAAAAATTTGTTTAAATACATAATATAAGTTAGCACTAGAAAATAAAGATAAAATATTAAAATCTAGTAAACTAAAAACTATTACTAAAAGAATAAATATTAGTTTTTTATCATTATTATAAACATTTGTAATTAACTTGTATCTAATATATTCTCTACAAAATATAATTAATCCAGTTGCATATAAATTTATTACAATTCCACGTATTGTTGCTGAATAAGGATTTTTACCAAAGCTAACTAGTAACCCAGATAATAAATAAAGTAAAGAATATAGTAATACAGTAATTAAAACATATTGAATTATATCTTTTTTAAATTTGTTTGTACTATATGGAGGTACAAGTGAAAATTTTAAAAATAGTGCAATACTAATAAAAAATATAGGATTAATTATAAAAGTGTAAGTGTTTCCTAAAGTTACTAAATATAATTTAGAAAATAACACATAAATAAATATAATTCCTATAATTAGTATTGTCGTAAATTTTGATTTTTGCATATTAATCCTCTTAAAACTATAATAACACATAAAGGAGTAATGTTAGTTACTCCTTTATATTTTTAAAATTAAGCATCTGTATGTGATGGAGTTCCATTTAATACATCTGTTGTGTCTTGAGTATATTCAACTTGTAATTCGAATTCTATACCTGTTTTTTCTTCTTCTGTTAATTCTTCAGTAGAATCTTTATTCCATTCAACAGTAAATGTTAATTTGCAAACACCATTAGCATCTATTGTTGGGTGGGCTGTTGTTATAGCATCTAATCCTGATATTTTGATATTTGTAGATCCTGTTATGTTTTTAGGTGTTACACTTAAAACTTTTGCAGGAATTGTACCTACGTTAGCAATATCAACACTGAATTGAGCTCCAGCTCCAGGGTATGCTAAATCTTTAACTGCAACAGTTAAAGTATCTTTATCTGCTGAAATAGTTGCTTTTGTTCCAACTGAGTCACAACCAACAGCTGAATCAACAGTAGCATTTTGGAATTCTAGGTCAAATGTACCTTTTGCATTTGCTGTACCAGAAATTGTTAAAGTATCAGAGAATGCAGCATAACCAATTGCTAGTGCTAAAAGAAAAACAACTAACAAAAGAATAAGATATTTTTTGTTTGATTTTTTTTGTGAACCTTTCATTTTTTTACCTCCTAAAATAGTCTAACCTAATTATAAACTTTGGTGTAAAAAAATACAATTACATATAGTATACAATTTCATTACAAAAATATTACAAAATGTTACAAAATATTATTTTTTGTAACATAAAAAATAAGTATTCGTAATATACTTATAAGTTAAAATGTGTTATAATGAATTCATAGTAAAGGAGAAAGAAGGTATATCGATGATAAAAGACATTTTATACAATTCAGATATCCTAGAAGGGTTATTTGAACCAAGCGATTTTGAGTTTTTAAAAGATAGCAATAATAAGCAAGAAAAAATAGAATTCAAGATTAAAATGGTAAGACTAAAAAGAGAAAAAATAATCGAATGCATAAATAAAATAAATATCGAAGGTAATGAATTAGAAAAGGTAGACACTGATAAACTAAAAAAATATGTTGATAGTGCTGAAGATGCTTTTGAGGGAACAAATAAAATAGTAGCTAATCTAACAGAATTGTCAAATTATTTTAATGAAATAGAAAAAAATATAATAGAATTAATTGTAAAAAAAGAATCAAATACAAATGAAAATTTACTAGCTAGAGTAGAAAAAATTAATCAAAAAATAGCCATATATAAAGCAGAAGAAAAAAGAATCGAAGCAGAAAATGAAAAAAATGAATTAAAAATTGAGAAGTTTTTTCGTGATAATAAATTAGATACTGGATTAAAAGAAAATGGAAAAAGCATTATAGAAAAAAAGGAAATATCAAAAAATATTACTAACGTACAGGACAATTTAGAATTAATTGTATCAGAAAGACAAAAAAGAGTATATTTACCTTATACGAAAGCTGAAATTGAGGATTTTCTATATAATTATCCAGATGAATATGAAACTGCAAGAGATGTAATTGAACAAGAATTTATAGCAGATATTTCTATATATAATAAACACCCAGTTTTGGCTAGATTTAGAGAAGCATATTCTTTATGTAGAAATAAAGAAATGAAATCACCAATAGATTCTTTAAAATTTGCTATGAATATAATGTTTAGAACAGATTTAAATCCTACAATTATAGCAGCAGTCAAATCTCAAAAACAATTAGAAGATTACATAGAATGTTTAGAAAAAAATAAGCTAGATGAATTTAAATATTTTACAATAACTTTTGAAGTAAATCCGATTTAATTACAAAATTAAATAACTTTAAAATAAGAAAAAACAACAAACAATCCACAATTTGTTTCAAAGCTGTGGATTGTTATTCACTTTTTTATTAAATTCAAGAAAATATTTTAACTAAAAAGGGAATAGATATTATGGAAGAAAATAAAATAGAAACTAGAACATTAGAAGAATTATTAAAATATTTAAGAGAAAAGAATAATTGGTCTTATTATGATGTAATAGAAAAACTAAATGAGAAAAGTGTGATAATAGATGAAAAACAACTAAAAAAATGGGAGATTGGATTAGAATACCCAAATGTAGATATGATTTATAAATTATCTGAATTATATATGATACCTAGTACAACATTTATTACTGCAAAAAATAATAGTTTTAATAAGGGATTAGAATCAGTTCATATGATTATTATAAAATGGTTTTGCTATATTACAGGAGTATCATTAAAAGTTGCATATATTGGTTCTTATATTATACTAGGACTTGGTTTAGTTTGGTCTTTTATGTTTTTTCTAAGCTGTGCAGGTATGGTATAAAATAAAAAAACTATAGAAATTAAAATTAATATATTTTTAATTTTAATTTCTATAGTTCATTTTATTTATTTAATAACATTGGACCTATTTGAGTAACAGTTCCTGCCCCTAAAGTCATAATAATATCATTTTCTTTTACATTTTCTTTAATATAAGAAACACATTCATAAAAGTCTGGAATATATTTTGCATCTTTTCCTAATGAAATAATTTTATCTACTAAATCTTTTGATGAAATATTATAAGTATTTTTTTCTCTTGCTGCATATATATCTAAAATTATTATATTATCAAAATTAAGTAAAGCTTTTGCAAAATCATCTAACAAATTTTTTGTTCTGCTATATGTGTGTGGTTGAAATACAACCCAAGACTCATTATATTTTTTATTCATTAAAGATTTTGCTGTTGCAACTATTTCAGTAGGGTGATGACCATAATCATCATAAATGCTAGCTCCATTTACTTTCCCTTTAAATTCAAATCTTCTATGTGCACCAGTAAATTTTAAAAGAGCAGATTTTATATCTTCTTTTTTTATTCCATACTCATTACAAAGAGCTATACAAGCTAAACAATTTAATACATTATGAGTTCCTGGAACATTTAATTTAATTCTATCATAAAATCCATTTCTATTATAAACATCAAATTCGGGAAAACCATCATTATCGAAAACAATATTTACTGCAAAAAAATCTGTATTTTTATTTGTTATACCATATGTTAAAGTTTTTGCCTTAGTATATTGAGTCAAATCTAAGCAATTTGTATCATCACCATTTAAAACTAATAAACCATCATCAGGTAAAATTTTTACATATTTAATAAAAGCATTTTTGATGTTTTCAAAAGTTTTAAAATAATCTAAATGATCATTATCTATATTTAAAATTACTTCAGCTTTTGGACTAAATTTTAAGAAACTTTCTACATATTCACATGCTTCTATAATGAAATGTTCACTATTTCCAACCTTATAGTTACCGTCGATTTGTTTTAAAATTGCTCCAACTTGAATACTTGGGTCTTTAAGAGCTTCTAAAAAACATAATGAAATCATAGAAGTGGTTGTTGTTTTTCCGTGAGTACCAGAAACTGCAATAGTATCTTTATAACATCTAGTAAGTTCACCTAAAAAGTCAGCTCTTTCTATTATTGGTATTTGCAATCTTTTTGCTTCTAACATTTCTGGATCATCTTGTTTTATTGCTGCAGAGTAGACAACTAAATCAGATTTAGAAATAGAATCTATATCATGCCCAATTGTAACAGGAATTCCTTTTCTATTTAAAATTTCTGTTATTTCTGAAGCAGAAGAATCAGAACCTGTAACATTAAAGCCAAAATTAAGTAAGATTTCTGCAATTCCACTCATACTAACTCCGCCGATTCCAATCATATGTATATTTTTATATTTTTTTATATTATCTATATTAGGCATTAAAAACACTCCTTAATTAAATTAACATCAAAATTATATACTTATATTATACAAAATTCAATCATTTTTAATCAAATTTGATAAAAATGTTTTATTAAATTTCTTATATTAAAATATTAAGGTTAATTAGGTAATGTTACATTTTTTTATTAAAATTATAGATTATAATTAAATAACCAAATTATAGGATTTATTAATTTCAAAAAAATGTAAAAAATTTGTAAAAAAAAGCGGGAAAAAAATTTTTTATGAAGAATAATATAATTGTACATAAGATTAGATAAAAATATGTACAAATAAAACATTGGAAAGAGGTGCACACTATGCAAATAACAGACGTACGTGTAAGAAAAGTAAATTCAGAGAACAGAATGAAAGCTGTTGCTTCTGTAACATTCGATAATGAATTCGTAATTCATGATATCAAAGTTATCGAAAGTCAAAATGGATTATTTATTGCTATGCCAAGCAGAAAAACTCCAAACGGAGAATTCAAGGATATAGCTCATCCAATTAATGCTGAAACTAGAGAGAAAATTCAAAAAGCTATATTAGAAGCTTATGAAGCTCCAGAATCAGAAGAATCAGCAGAATAATAAATTTAAAAACACCCATAAGGGTGTTTTTTTGTGTGTATTGATAAAAAAATAAAAAATCCTTTTTTATTGAAAAATTTGTAAAAATATTGTAAAATATATAAGAAACTATTTTTATAGAAAGAGGAATTAAAATGTACTTAATTGTAGGACTTGGAAACCCAGAAGAAGATTACAGTAATACAAGACACAATATGGGATTTAATACAATAAATAAATTATCAGAACAATGTGATATTAAAGTAAATAAAAATAAATTTAATGGATTATATGGTACAGGAATAATAGAAAATGAAAAAGTAATATTGTTAAAACCACAAACATTTATGAATTTAAGTGGTGATAGTATAATAGAATTTGTTAATTTTTATAAAATACCAATTGATAATATAATTGTAATTTATGATGATATAGATTTAGAAAAAGGAATTGTAAAAGTTAGAAAAAAAGGTGGACCAGGAACTCATAATGGAATGAAATCTGTTACTCAAAGATTAGGAACAAATGATTTTGTACGAGTAAGAGTTGGAATTGGAAAACCAGAAAATAAACAAGATTTAATTAATTATGTTATAGGACATATTGCAGAAGAAGATAAAAATATACTAGATAAAGGAACTACAATTGCAAAAGATGCAGTAATAGACATATTAAAATATGGCATAGACAATGCTATGAATAAAATAAATTAAATACATGAAAGGAAGAATAAATGCTAGAAATAATTGTAAATAAACAAAAAGATATAAAAACAATTGCTTTATTAGAAAATGGAAATTTAGTAGAACAATATGAAGAAAAGGATAATTCAAATAGAAATGAAGGAAATATATTTATAGGAACAGTAAAGGATATTTTGCCAGGAATGCAATCAGCATTTGTCGATATAGGAACAGAAAAAAATAGTTTTATACACTTAAAAGATATATTACCACAAGTAGATGAAAAAAAAGGTGAAAAGCAAGAAGAGAAAGATATCAAAGATGTTGTAAAAATTAATGATAAAATATTAGTCCAAGTAAAAAAAGATAGCAATGCCAAAAAAGGAGCAAGAGTTTCAACACATATAAATTTGCCAAGTAAATACATTGTTTTAATGCCAAATACAGAAATAATAACAGTATCACAAAAAATAGAAGATAAAACAGAAAGAAACAGATTAATAGATATAATGAAAAGTAATTTACCAAAAGGAAATGGAGCTGTAATAAGAACTTCGGCGAATGGAAAAAGTGAAGAAGAGTTAGTAAAAGATATAAATTATGTATTTAATAAATGGAAAAAAATATTAGAAATATCTAAAAAGCAAAATCAGGAAAAATTAATATATAGAAGTGAAAATATAGTACATAAAATGATTATAGATTTATTAGATAAAGATTTAAAAAAGATAATAACAAATAGTAAAAGTGAATATGATGAAATTATTGCTTTTCAAAAAGAAATTAACAGTGACAATGAAATTACAGTTGAATTAAAGAAAAATGAAGATTTATTAGATATGTATGATATTAAAAGTCAAATAGAGAAAATATCAAATAGAAAAATTTGGCTTAATTGTGGAGGATTTATAACAATTGATAAAACAGAAGCATTAACAGCTATTGATGTTAATACAGGAAAATTTACAGGAAAAAAAGATTTAGAAGAAACTATATTTAAAGTTAATAAAGAAGCAACAATAGAAATATCTAAACAATTGAGACTAAGAGATATTGGTGGAATAATAATAATAGATTACATAGATATGAAAGATGAAAGTAAAGAAAAAATAATGCAATTACTTAAAGAATGTTTAAATCAAGATAGAGCAAAAACACAAATAGAAGGTTTTACAAAATTAGATTTAATGGAACTTACAAGAAAACATATATGTAGTCATAATGAATAATAGGAGTGAAAAATGAAAGTAGGATTTGTATCATTAGGATGTAGTAAAAATTTAATAGATACTGAAATTGCAATAGGGCATTTTAAGAATAATGGATATGTAATTACAAATAATCCAGAAGACGCTAATATTATAGTTGTAAATACGTGTGGATTTATTGATTCAGCAAAAGAAGAAGCAATAAATACAATATTAGAAATGGCTCAATATAAAAATAAAAAATGTAAATATTTAATTGCAATGGGATGTTTAGTTCAAAGATATTATAATGATCTTCTTAAATCATTACCAGAAGTAGATTTATTTATAAAATTAGATGAATATAATAAGCTATGGGAAAAGATTAATAATTTAGTAGAAAAAGATATTTTAGATAAAGAAGAAAAAGAAACAATAACAAAAATATCACAAGTAAAAAAATTACCACTTCCAACAAGAGAAGAATTCTTTGAAAGAGTTGTAACAACTGGAAAAAACTATGCTTATTTAAAAATAGGTGAAGGTTGTAGTAATAATTGTACATATTGTGCAATTCCATATATAAGAGGACCTTTTGTAAGTAGAAAAATGGAAGATATAATAGAAGAAGCAAAAATACTTGCAAAAGAAGGTATAAAAGAATTAATAGTAATTGCTCAAGATACAACAAAATATGGAATAGATATTTATGGTGAGCCAAGACTTGCAGAATTATTAGAAGAATTAGTAAAAATAGATGGTATAGAATGGATTAGATTTTTATATTCTTATCCAGAAGGTATAACAGATAAGTTAATTAAAGTTGTAAAAAACAATGATAAAATATGTAAATATTTTGATATACCAATTCAACATATTTCTAATAAAATATTAAAAACAATGAATAGAAGAACATCTAAAGAATATATAGAAAACTTGATTTCAAAAATAAGAAAAGAAATACCAGAAGTAGTTTTAAGAACAAGTTTAATAGTTGGTTTTCCGGGTGAAACTCAAGAAGATTTTGATGAATTATATGAATTTGTTAATAAAACAAAATTTGATAGATTAGGAACATTTATGTATTCGAAAGAAGAAAACACACCAGCATCAAGACTTCCAAATCAAATTCATCATTCAACCAAAAGAGCAAGATATAATAGAATAATGAAGAAACAAAAAGAAATAGCTACTGAAAATTTAAAAAGTAAAATTGGAAAAAAATATAAAGTATTAATAGAAGATGTTTCTTTTGACAATAAATATTTTATTGGAAGAACTATGTATGATATTCCACAAGAAGATGGACTAGTATATATAAAAAATAATAAAGATCTTCTAAAAAAAGATTTATTGAATAAATTTGTAGAGTGTGAAATTACAGACATAAATGATTATGATTTAATAGGAAAAATTATTTAATGTACGAAAGGTGATTTTTATATGGAAAAGAATGAATGTATTGAAGCTATGATAAAATTAAAAACTAAAAGAGAACAACAAATTAAAGAGAGTTTAAAAGATAACGAACCTTTGCAAACAATAATAAATGATATAAAATATTTAGGACAAATTAAGTATACAGAACAAGGGTTAGATGGTAAAGATATTGAACAAGTAAAAGAAATTTATATGATAGTAGAAGAAAATGATGGCAAAATGTGGTATAAATATTATGATGAAAATCTTGAATTAATTGCTGCAGAGGATGGCATAGAAGAACAAATAGCATTTGCTGAGAATTCAAAAGAAAAAGATATGGAATTCTTAGATAAAATTCAAGAATTAGATAAAATGGAAGGAATATCATTATCAGAATTAGAGCAAGAATATTTATCATTAGAAGATATTGCTATTGAACTTGGAATTGACCTAGATGAAATTGAAGAATATAAAAAATTGGATTTAAATCAAGAAATAGATGAAAAAGAAGAGAATGAAGAAAATGAGGTTATAAGTAAAGAAGAAACAAGTAAATTAAATATTAGAGAAAAAACTAATTTAAATCAAAATATTGAAGGAAGAACATTAGGAAATAAATTAGGTGTTAATAATATTACTTTGCCAGATGGATCAAAATTAACAGATGGAAAATATTTAGCAATCATAAGTACAAGTTCTTTAAATGAACACACTAAAAATAGTAGTAATCAAAAATATAGTTTTGCAGTAATAAGAGAAAATGGAGAAGCAGTACCTTTAGGAAATGATATTTTAACAAGTGATGAAAGAAGCGGAACAAATCCAACAAATTCAGATTTAACAATAAATAGTGATGGTAGAGTTAATGAAGAGAGCAATATTTCTAGTTTTAAAATTGTTAATGGAAATAGAAATGAATATTTAAAAATAAGTAATGATGAAGTTTCTGGACATGAAATAAAATATTCCAAATATTCTTCAGAAGACGGAAAGTATGTTAGTACTGAATTAAGAACAGATAGAGATATTTATGTAAATGATGATGTTAGACAATATTTAAGAGATGCATCAGAAGGAACACAAAAGGCTCAAGATACAATAGATAGATCAGAAATTCATGATGAATATGACGAACAACAAGATATTACATTAGTAGATAATGATTTAAATAATGATTCTCATACACATATTAGTTCTGATGATTATGTACCAAATGCAGATATAACTTGGGGGGAATATGCAAATCAATTAGGTTACAGAGGAGATGGTTCTATAGAACTTGCAGTAGAAAAGTATAAAGAAACTTTAGAAAAAAATCAAAATCTAGATAGCAAACAAATTGTAGAATTAACAATTGATGAAGCAAATGAAGAATTTAGAAATCCTCAAGAATTAGATCATTAATAATTAAAAAATTAATATAAAAAACTCTAATTATTAGAAATTTAATAATTAGAGTTTTTTAATTATATTAAATAAATATAATATTATAAATTAAATTGGTAAATAAGCAAAGAATAATACCGCAGATTGTAGGAAGGGCAAATGCTAATGCACTCCATTTCCAACTACCTGTTTCTTTTTTTATTGTAAGAATAGTAGTACTACAAGGAAAATGTAAAGTAGTGAAAATCATAACATTTATAGCAGTTAAAATATTCCAACTATTTTGTAATAAAATAGAGCCAATTTTAAAATTATCTTCAATATTTGAAAGTGAAGTTCCGCCAAGATAACACATAAGTATTATAGGTAAAACAATTTCATTTGCTGGAAATCCTAAAATAAAGGCTGTTAGAATATATCCATCAAGTCCCATTAATTTAGCAAAAGGATCAAAGAAATTTGCTATAATACATAGAAGTGATGAACCATTTATTCCTATATTTGCAAATAACCAAATAACCAAACCTGCAGGTGTTGCAACTAAAATAGCTCTACCTAAAACAAACAAGGTTCTATCAACAATAGATCTAATTATAACCTTTCCTATTTGAGGTTTTCTATAAGGTGGTAGTTCCAAAATAAAAGAAGAAGGAACACCTTTTAAAATTGTTTTAGATAATAATTTTGATATAAATAAAGTCATTAGAATTCCAAGCAAAATTACACATATAACTACAAATGTAGATATTATAGAACTAGTAAATCCAGAAAAACTACCTGCAATGAATACTGTAGAAATTGTTATTAAAAAAGGAAATCTTCCATTACAAGGAACAAAAGCATTAGTAAGAATTGCAATAAGTTTTTCTCTAGGAGAATCAATTATTCTACATCCAACGACTCCAGCAGCATTACAACCAAATCCCATGCACATAGTAATCATTTGTTTTCCATTAGTACAGGCTTTTTTAAAAAATCCATCTAAATTAAAAGCAATTCTTGGCAAATACCCTAAATCTTCTAAAATAGTAAATAAAGGAAAGAATATAGCCATAGGGGGGAGCATAACAGCTATAATCCAAGTAAGAGTTTGATAAACTCCAAGAATTAGCATATTAGAAAGCCAAGTAGGCATATTAATTTGTTCCGCACCAATTAATAATTTATTTTGAATCCATAAAAAAAAGTTAGAAAGTAATTGTGAAGGATAATTTGCACCAACAATTGTAATCCAAAAAATTATGCCTAAAAATAAGAGCATTAGAGGGATTCCAAATTTTTTAGAAGTTAACATTTTATCTATTTTTCTATCAAAATTTTTATAATTATTATTTTCTATTTTATTTACTTTTTCACAAACATCTTCACATTTCATAACAATACTAGAAATAATGTTATCATTAAAATTATTTTTATCTATGCCATAATCTTTTAATTTATTTTGAACTTCTAAAACTTTATTTTGGATATTTAAGTTATTAGTAATATCAATATCTAAATTTATTTCGATAGATTTTATTATTTCTAAATCTCCATCTAACAATTTTAAAGAAATCCATTTAGAAATTTTAGGAGAAAGATTAAATTCCTTTTGTAATTCATTTTTTATTAATGTAATATTTTCTTCAAAAATATCTATATATTGAACTGGTTTTGGAGATGGAATTAATTTCTTTGTACAAACATCATTTATTGTTTTTAAAAGTTTATTTAAAGTTTTCTTTTTTCTTGCAGTAGTCCCCACAACAGGAACACCAAGCTCCTTAGACAATAAATTCAAATCTATGCTAATTCCTTTTTTCTTGGCTTCATCTAGCAGATTAACACAAACTATTATATTATCTGTTATTTCCATAATTTGATAAACTAAATTAAGATTTCTTTCTAAACAAGTTGCATCTAAGACTATTACTGTTGCACTTGGATTACCAAAACATATATAATCTCTTGCAATTTGTTCTTCTTCAGAATTTGACATTATAGAATATGTACCAGGAATATCGATAAATAGAAAATTATTATTCATATATGAAAATTCACCAGCAGCATTACTTACAGTTTTTCCAGGCCAATTTCCAGTATGTTGATGCATACCTGTTAAAGCATTAAAAATTGTAGATTTCCCAACATTAGGGTTTCCTGCCAAAGCAACTGTATAATCACATTTATTTTTTAATTCTTGAAATTCATCTGCTAACAAATTAGAACCAGTCGAAGTCCTTGAAAGACCCATATAATCACCTCTATATAATTAGATAATGTATTATATGTAAAAAAAATTTTTTGTTGAATAAAAAATGTAAAAATATAAAAAGGAGAAAACCTATCCGTATTACAATTGTAATTTGGATAGGTTTTAAATTAATTGTGTTGATGCACTCGATATGCATGCCATCCATCATCTCTAAGCTCAACACCAGCGGAAATTTCTTTCCAACCTGATGACTCAGGGTGAGCTGCTCTAATTTCATTTAAAATTCTTTCTGCTTCTTCTTTGTTCTTCTGACCAAATGGTGAAATAAAAGTCTCTCTCATAATGTTTTTCTCCTTTTTTTAAATAATAACAATAGTTACTAATATAATTTTAACATAAAATGATAAAAAAATCAAAAAAGTACATTAATTAAGTTTGCTTCTTCTTTTCTAATAGCAATAATAGTATTTCTTATTTCAAAAGCAGTAGGATCTCCTGATACACTTTTAAAAACTGGAATAATAGGAGTATTAGAAATTAATCCCAAATCTAATAATCTTCTTTTTATATTTCCATTACAGTTTATTTCTTTTATTAATCCCTTTTTATTTAAAGGTAAATTATCTAAAGTTATATTTTTCATAAAAGCCTCCAATATGAAATATGTCTAATATATTATATTTTTGTCGATTATAATTTGTGATAAAAGCTTGACTTTTAAAAAATTGTATGAAAAAATACAAATAGTGTAAAAAGGAAAGGAAGTAATAAAATGGAAAAAATACGTGGATTTGAAGTTGCAAAAGGATTTGAAGATAAAAATATTAATATTCCAGTAAGAAAAACAAAATATTCTGCAGGATATGATATAGAGGCTGCAGAAGATGTTGTAATACCTAGTTTTAAAAAAGGAACAAACCCAACATTTGTAAAAACAGGGTTAAAAGCATATATGCAAAATGATGAAGTATTAATGATATATAATAGAAGTTCTAATCCAAAGAAAAAAGGTTTAATTTTAGCAAATAGTGTAGGGGTAGTAGATAAAGATTACTATGGAAATCCAGATAATGATGGACATATAATGTTTGCTTTTTATAATATAAAGGAAGAAGATATTACAATAAAAAAAGGTGAAGCAATTGGACAAGCTGTATTTCAAAAATATTTAGTTACTGATGATGATAATGCAGAAGGAGAAAGATTAGGCGGATTTGGATCTACAAATAAATAATTTTAAAAAATTTTTTTAAAATAAACAAAACTCACTAAATTCAAGGAATACATGAAATATATATGAGCAAAAAGATTGGTAAAAGTTTTGACTTTTACCAATTTTTGTAGTATAATATTAAAAGTTGATGTGATAAATTAATTATAATAAAAAGATTTAGATTTTTCTATACCAACTAATATAAATGAAATACTTGAAAGGAGTGACTTACATGTTTAATGTAGGAGATAAAATTGTATACCCAATGCACGGAGCTGGTACAATAGATTCAATAGAAGAAAAAGATATATTAGGAGAAAAACAATCTTATTACATATTAAAAATGCCAGGAGAAGTTAAGGTTATGGTTCCAACAGCAAAGGCAGAAGAAGTTGGAGTAAGAAGTATAATTGATAAAAGTGCAGCAGAAAAAGTATTTACTGTTTTAGAACAAGATGAAACAGAAATGGAAAAGAATTGGAACAAAAGATACAGAGAAAATATGGATAAAATGAAAAGCGGAGATATTTATGAGATTGCTGATGTGGTTAGAAATCTAAGCTTTAAACAAAAAGAAAAAGGACTTTCTACTGGGGAAAAGAAAATGTTAAATAATGCTAAACAAATTTTAGTTAGTGAATTAGTTTTAGCAGAACATGCAAGTCAAGATGAAGTAGAACAATTAGTTGAAAATAAAATTAATACATCATTTATGTTATTTAGATCAGAAGAAGTTACACCAAACAGTGTAGTAAATAAATTTATACCATTTGATGATACAGGTACATCAGATAGTTTATAAAATAAAAATATATAATTGATTAGAAGTTAAGTTGTTCTTAACTTCTAATGTATTTGTATATATAATAAAAATAAAAAATTTAATAAAATTTTATATTTCTATTGACAAAATTTTTATTAAATATTATAATAATTATTGTCGTTAGGGCAAGCCAGTTTTAATATATGCAGATGTGGCGGAACTGGTAGACGCACAGGACTTAAAATCCTGCGGTTGAATAAACCGTGCCGGTTCGATTCCGGCCATCTGCACCATTAGAACCTCAAGTGTTTCGTAAGATGAACTTGAGGTTCTAATTTATAAAATCAAGCAGAGTTCTAACAAAAGTTCTAACACTTTTCCAAAATTAGAATTTTTATAAATAGTTAGAAATGTATTTTTTAAGACAGATTACCTAAATAGCGAGTTTGGTAATTTGTTCTTTTTTTGTATCTAATGCAAGTTTATTTTCAATTACATTTAATGAAAACAAAAGATTATTTTGAATTATTCTTTCCATTTGCAACTAATGATGAAATGAACTATACAATAACAAATGGTAAAGCAGTTATAGAAACAAATTCTGATTTACAAAGAATGCTAAATCGTACATCTCTTACCAATCAATTAATTTATTCTAGTTTTTATTGTGAAAAAATAGATAGGATAATTGAATATGCAAAAAAGCTGTATAAAACATTTAAAAAATATGTAAACATTGTGGTAAAGTATTTTATGCTAAAAACCCTAAAGCTGAATATGATAGTAGCCAATGTAGAAATCAAGCAAATGTATATAAAAGCAGAAATAGAAATAAAGTTGATTAAAAATAATTGTTGAAATTGTAGAAAAAGCATTGTTTTTAAAATAAAATTCAAGTATAATAAATCCATCCTTTTCCAAAGGAAATCTTTGAGGAAGGAGGTGCAACTAGAGTGAGTTCATTTGATTTAATCTGGCGATTAATCGTTTTGTTACTTTTAAGTAATAATGATGATGAAAGCCAAGACACAAACAAAGATTAATCTTTGGGGCAGGCGGACACCTGCCTTTTCTTTATTTTGAACAATAAAAAAAGAGATATGCGGACACATATCTCGTGCAAACCTTTGTGAGTTCATTCGATTTGCTAGCTAATGTTATTATAACATCAATTTTATTATATGTCAAATAATTTTTAAAAATTCACTATTTGCATAAATTTTATTATTTTTTAGTCGTTATCATCTAAATCATCAAATAATTTACTATCATAAAAATCTCTTATAGAAATTCCAAAACCAATACATATATAGTAAATCGTATCAGAAGAAGGAGCTTTTTTTATAACTTTAAAAATACTTCTTATAGTTGAGGGATTAATTCCAGAAGCTATTGCTAGTTGATTTATATTCATATTGTTTACTTTACATAGTTCATCTATTCTTTTTCTTGTTGCTTCTAACAAAGTCATAATATTCCCTCCTATTCTTACGAAAATTTATGAAATCAGTATAGCAAATAAAAAAATAAAATATGCGTGAAATTTAACGCATACACATTGACATTTTTGAGTAGCAATGGTATAAAAATATAGAATAAAAAACTTATGAAAAAGGGGAATTTTTTATGAATAATAAAGTAGTAAATAAACAAATACCATTAGAAACAATAGTAAAGGTTGCTAATCATTTAGAAGATTACAAAGAAAAATATGATAGAAAATTTGAACTAGAACAAAATAAAAATAAGAATATTCCTTATGGAGAAAAACAATGGGAATATGAAAATGGAAATACAACTATAAAATATACAATAGAATTTAAAAATGGAAAAAATATAACAGAAAGTGATTATAACTGGTTTGTTGGGAATTTAAATCAACCAAGTACAATAAAAAGTATATCTATAGAATTATATGTTAGTTTTTATACCAAAAGTCCAAACAACACTATTAATGACATATATAATAAAATTAATGTTTCATTATATTTTAGAGAATTTGATGTTACTATAGATATAGATACTACAAATCAAGAAAATGAAGCTCATAATTTATATTCAGAAGTAATGAATATATTAGAAGATAATGAAGATAGATATAACAAAACAATGAAACATAGAAAAATAAGAACACAATGTTTTACTATATCTGTAGGAATTATTTTATCATACATTTTATATGTTGTTTTTAAAATCAATGCAGACAAAATATCTCCTATATTTGCAGAGTATTTAAACAATAAATATATTCTGGTATTTGGACAATGGTTTGTTGCAATTTTATTAGGAAATGTATTTTCATATTGGTATATTTTATCAGTATATAGACCTTTATTACCAGATACAAAATATGCAGGATACAACTATTCTACTGGCAGAGGAAATTATACAGATGATGTTGATGACTATGTAGACCATTCAGAAGTACATTTTGGTAAATACTGGGATGCAGAAAAAAGAAGAACAAAAATCGAAAAAATATATAAAACAACAAGTAAAATTATATTAGTGCAATTATTGATAAGTGTAATTTTATTTTTTATAATAAAATAATTTCGTGAAAAGGGGCAAACATGAAAACTAAAGAACAAAGATATAATGAATTATATAGTAGTGGATTAGTAGATTCGATAAAAGAATTATTTGCTAATAGAAATGATATTAGTGAAGATTACTATGTTTTAATGGCTGATTATATAGATTCTATGAATGAAATAAAAGATGAAATGTTAATCAATCCAACAGAGATAGCACGAAGAATGCCTGAACTTGTAAAAAGCATACAAGAAACAAATTTAGGTGGGATTTATGGAAGAACTGATGACAATAGAATACAAATGGAACAATCTCTTAGCTACGAAGATAAAAAGTTATATTTCTTCCACGAACTAACTCATGTTTTGCAAACTTCTCATGAAAATGGCAGAGAACAATGTGGATTTTATAATGGACATGATGGAATGTTTCTTACAGAAGGAGCAACACAATATACTGCCGAAATGTTATATAATATTTCTAATGGTACAAATTTAGAATATAGACAACAACCTAGAACAGTAAGAGGAGCAAGTAATAGAACTCCATATAGTCCATTAAGTGAATATCAATATAATGGAAATGTTTTAGATTTATTAGCAAAGAGTATGGATTTGCCTTTACCACAAGTTTTAGCATTAGCATATAAAAAAGATGGTAGAGAAACATTAAAAGGTATATATGAAAGTATGGAAGGTAATCAAGGCAAGTTTGATGAATTAATGAATAATTTAGAGCAAATATATTCTATAGATAATTTATTGATACATGGATACGGAGAACAACTACAAGGTCAAACGCCACTAAATATTACAATGCAAGATGGAGTTACAAGATTTCAAGGAAATTTAAACACCTATAGAGAACTTATGAATAAAACTGAAAGAGAATTAGTTGCAACTTATATGGAAAATCATGATACAGAGTATATTTTACAAAATTATGATGAAGTTGCTCAATTTCTAACTACTCCAGATTTACGAGATAATTTCTTAACAGCAGTTCATGAATTACGTGATTTATCACAAGATAATAGAAGTAGTAATAATACTATAAATTTTGAAGATTATAGACTAAATAGAGAACAAACTACAAAAACACCACAATTTGAAATGCCAGAAGGTTATTATATTAATGAATATGGAGAAATAATTAGACCTGCAAGAGAAGAAAAACAAGAGCAAGTTCAAGAAAGTATTGATGTACAGCCAAATGAAACTAAACTGTCATTAAAACAAAGAGTAGCACAATTTTTACAAAAAAATAATCTATTTATGAATTTATCTTTTGTTGATAAGTTTGTTCATAAACAATTAGATGTATTACCATCACCTACACAAGAAATAAGAAAAACAAATACATCTACAACAAATAGAACAAGAGAAAGTTTTATAAATGAATTAACCAATTTTGGTGCATATAGAAATTTACCACCTATTCAAAGAATGTCTGATCCAGAAAGAATGGCACAAATGAGAAGAAAAATGGAACAAAATCAACAATCTAATGATGATAATGAAAGAGGTTAAAAATGGATGAAAATATTATTAATTATATGAATAATATTGAAAATACTAATTTATCTGAAGAGGATAAAGAATTTGAAAAGTATCTAAAGTTGTTTAAAGAAAGATTTGGAAGAAATGCTTATATTGCAGAGCCGAATGGAACAAAAGAACAAACAATAGAAGCAATCAAGATTTGTTTAGAAAAGAATGAAGATATATTAGATCAGTTATTATATTCAGGTTCGGACAAATTTATTTATTAAATTAAGTTATTAAAATTTAAATTATATAAAAGGAAAGAGGTATATAAGTATGAATGTTAATGAAAAAATTATTTCTACTAAAACAGAATTATTAGAAACAATAAAACAAGGAGTTAATATTTTAGATTATATTAAAGATGAAAGAGATATTGATTTTGTAACTAATGCAATTGTAATTGAAAAAAATGATGAAGATTCATATTATGAAGAAACTGCTGAAATAGTATTTAAATCAATATTATATTATGTATTATTTACAGATGGAGAAACTAAAACATTGAATAGATGTAAGGAAATTGCTAAATATGGTATAAATGGAATAGATGGAATTAATAAAATAAGAGATTTGGTTGCAAATGAAGAAAGAGCAAATATATTATTTAAACCAGTTGAAATAGCTTCAGAAGCAACAGCAAAAGCAGTATTTGAAAAATTAAATGAAAGATTATCAAAAATATAGGTTAAGGGGAGAATTTTGTTCTCCTCCTTTTTTTGGCATTATAATTCTAAATCCCATTCTTTTTCTCTTTCTTCACATTCTAGTTGCTTTACAGGATCAATAAAAGTATTAGTTTGTTTTTCAAAATCTTTAATTAATTGTTTTGATTCTCCAATGCCAAATTTATTACAAATCCAAACTATAAATTTATCCACAGTTTCATAGAATTTATCAATAATTTTGTGTAAATGACTATTTTCTTTTTCTAATGTTTTAATTTTGCGCTTATATTTGTATTCAATATCAAATTCCTTATTTTCAAATTCTTGCTCTAATTCTCTTTTTCTATTTTCAAATTTCAAATCAAGTGTATTATTTTTCTTTTTATATTCGTGCTCTAAATATTTTACAGTATTGTTTAATTCTTTATTGTCAGCAAGTATTTTATCTCTTTCTTTTTGATATTTTTCTGCCTCATCAACAACTTTAGATTGTTTTGATAATTCTTTATGCAATGATAAATTATTTTTATATAATTCTTTAATTAAATAATCTTTAGGTTTTATAATTTCTTCTAATATTTTTTCAGCTATTAAGAAAAGTTGCAGAAATATGAAGATGTAGGAATATCAGCAAAAGATATGGCACATAGACCAGCATTTCAAGAAATGTTAGCAGATATTAAGAAAGGCAAAATCAATTATGTTGTAGACTATAAGTTAGACTGGGTTACTCGTTCAGTTCGTGATTTATAAGAATTAAGTGCAGTATTAGAAAAACACAACACATATCTAGTTAATATTGAAGATATAGAAATTATAGATAAGATTGTAAATTTATAAAATTAAGTTTCCTATTTGAATATATGTGGAAATCTTTATATTTGGTAAATAATTTTAAATTGACAATTTTATTTATTGAGGGTAATTACCCAAGGAGGAAAAAATTATGTTGGATATCAAGACCGCAACAATCGTTCTTAAGGCAATTAATGAGCATTTCTCTTCACCTGATATGGTAAGTTTGGAAGCAGTTTGTAGAATGCAGCCTGTTGTTCAGAATACCAGTGGTAGTGGTTATACTATCCTTGCTCTTCAGTATGGAGACCTTACTATTTTGGTATGGATTCAGTTTAATGAAAAGCTTGGTGTTAGGGTAATAAGAGTAAAAAGTCAGGCATGGTAAACAATAAAAAAAGAAACTATTCTTTCTCTCTCTGTAAAAGGGGGAGTTTCTTTTTTATTGTCATTTAATATAAATGACATATTAAATTTTGTTTCAATCATATTTGCTGGTATAGACTTATCATTCTGATCCAAATGAGAATATCTTTCAGAAAGGATGTGCTATTTACTTTGTCAGACTTTCTACTTAAACTATTATTAGTATAGAATTATTTTTTTATTTGTCAAACAATTTGAAAAAAATTCACGGCAAGTTTAGCTAATAATATTCAAAAAAAGATATTATTGTGTTAAAATATAAAGAATAATAGATTGTTAAGGTGAAAATATATGTTAGGAAAATTTTTTGAGTGTGAAGCTGATAGAAATAAAAAGTATTATAGAGTTATTCAAACAATTAAAGAATATGATGATGGTAGAAGATTTCCCATTGATAAACTAGTCGAATCAGACAATAAAGTTGATTTGAATGCAACAATGAAATCAGAAATAGGCGGATTTTGCATATCAACTTATGAATATATTTTTAGATGGCTAATTAGAGGAGATACATTGTGTGAAGTCAAAATACCAAAAGATACTAAAATTTATAAAACGGTAAGTGAAAATGGTATATATGTATCTGAAAAGATTATTCTTACAAATCCACAAATAATTAATGATAATTTCGCTATGAAATTGTATGAAAAATCAAAATTGCCAGAAATTTCTTATTTTAAAGCTATGACTGCATGCGCAATATGTGGATATATCAATACTGCTCTAAAAGTATGTGAAGATAAAGTAAATAAAAAGAATGTTGATATTGCAATATCAGAACTTGAAAATTTTTGTCTAAGAAGAAAAGATGAAAATTATGAAAACGATTTTTTAAAAGAAAATAATGTAAAAAAAATATATGACAAATTATTAGAAATAAAATTATCTTAATAAAATAGTTAGGAGGTTTCTTTATGGGATTTAAATCATGGATAATAAATAAATTAGAAAAAGATGTAGAGCCATCAGTAGGACATATAGAATTAGAGAATTTAACAGAAAAAGATAGGAAGAATTATTCGAACAATTTTTAGCAAATCCAGAATTATTTGAAGATGTTGAACCAGATATTTACTATCATGAGAAAATGTATCCATCTAGAAAGCCTTTTGCATTTGATTTGAAAAAAAGATTACTTTCATATTTAAGAGGTACAAAACAAATCGAAGAAACTACAACAGTAAGTTCTATACAGAAAATTAAAAAAAATTCATGGGAACTTTCAGATAAAGAAAAAAGTTCAATAAAGGAACATCAAGAATTTTCTAATATAAATAAAAATAGTAAGAAATTATATGAAGAAAGTATTATACTAATAGGACCATCAGGAACAGGAAAATCAACAGTAGCAGAAGAGCTTAGAAAAAAGACTGAAATGCAAAGATTGTGTCTAGACATGATTGCGAATAGAGCAAGAGATACTGGATTTATGAAAAATTTTAAAAATGCGGATGAATTTAATTCTTATATGATTTCAGAAACATTAGAAAGAGTAAAGAAAGATGGTTCATATGGAATTGTTGATTTTGGTGCAGGACATTCTGTATATGATGATCAAAAAATATTTGAAAGAGTTAAATCAATGTTAAAACCTTTTAAAAATATCGTTTTATTACTTCCTGATAAAGATGAGGAAAAATCTTTAGATATAATGAAAAACAGAGCAACAGGTAATACGAGAGATAATAAAAAATTTTTTGAAAGTCCATGTAATAAGGAATTGGCAACTATGATAGTATATGGTAATAATAGACAACCTTTGGAAATTGCAGAGGAAATTGTACAAGGTATTAAAAAAAGAAAAGAACAGCAAATGGAAATAGAATAATGTTAGTTGTATTTTAAAGTTATCTAAAAATTAGATATAGAGTAGAAATTTCTACTCTATATTTATTGCGTAATTTTGAAATAGGAAAAGAAAATTGTTAGTTTTAGGTATACGTTTAATTACAAGTGCTTGATCAAATATTTTATATAATAAATTTTAAATTTTTTGTTAAGAAATATACATTATATGCTAAAATTTATATACAGTATATAATTGAAAACAATGTAAGAGTGGAGAAAATTTTAAATAAAGTACTACAACTATGTTTTAATATGATATAATTAAATAAATTGATTAGTAATTGTATTATACTAAAACATCAATTAGTAAAAGTTATGAAATTGCTAAAAATATTTAAAATATGTAATAAGAAAATGGGGAGATAATTAAGAAGCAAAATAAAATTTGTTTAAAGACTTAATAGCAATGAAAATATATAATGACTTATTTTCAAAAATTACAAAGTGAGGTATATATGAAAATAAAATATTATGGAGATGTAATAGAAAAAAGTAAAAAAGCGATATCTTTATGCGGTCCAACTCCTAGAAATAATAAAGTAATTAGTTGGAGAAAAGAAGCTTTAGATATATTAAAAAATATCGGGTATGACGGAATAGTGTATGTTCCTGAATTAAAAAATGAAATACCAGTATTTAATACAAAAGATGAACAACTATTTTGGGAAAGAAATTGTTATATCAATTCAAATGTGATATTATTTTGGGTACCAAGAAAATTTCCATCAATGCTAGGATTAACTACAAATGTTGAATTTGGTTATTGGATAAAAAGTAAAAAATGCATATATGGTAGACCTGATGGAGCTTATAGAACACAATATTTAGATTGGCTATATAATTTAGAATATAATAAGAAGCCAATAAATTCATTAGAGGAATTATTAAAACAAGCCGTAAAAATGAGTGAGGAAAATAATAATGAAAAATATATTAATACTTGGAATTTGTAGAACTGGAAAGACAACTTTTTCCAAAATGATACAAAAAGAATTTAGTAATTATCAAATTATAGAAGTTGACACAATTATTTCTGCATTACAAAGAACTGTACCAAATGTTCCAATTGGATTTATTCATGATAATTTAAAGGAAAATAGATTGCCTGAATTTTTGAATTTGCTTATACAAAAAAACATTAATAAAAATGGAAAAGAACTAGGTTTTATAATAAATGGTGATTCTATTTTACCAGAAGATTTATTTAAATATTTTAATTTAAATGATATGATAGTTTATTATTTTGTAACTGAAAAGTTATCTCCAGAACAAATTTTAGAAAATTGTAGAAAATTTGATTCAAAAGAAGAATGGACTGCTAGAAGGTCAGATGAAGAATTGTTAAATCACTTTAAATTTTATAAAAATATAGAAAAGAAAATTATAAGAGAATGTAAGAAATATAATATAAAATGTATTGATACATCTGAAAATAGAAAAATGGTACTTAGCCAATTATTAGATGAAGTAAAATCAAAATTGAATATATAAATATGATATTCCCAAAAGTTATAGCATTATGAATAATATGTATTTCTAAAATATCTAAAATTATGTTAATATATAAATATAAAATATATTTTAGGAGGAAAATGCAAATGGAAAAACGGAAAACAACATATTTAGCTCTTGCAATTACTAGTAAATGTAACTATGAATGTTTCTATTGTAAAAAAGGTGGTGAAAGCATTTCGTGTAACAATGAAACTATAGCATTCTCAGATTTAAAAAAAGTAATTAAAAATGCTGTTAAGGAAGGAATTAAAAATTTTAGAATTACAGGAGGAGAACCAACAACAGTATGTTATTTTGAAGATTTATTGGAATTTATAATGAAATTTGAAAATACTAAAGTAAGAATAACAACCAATGGATTTAAACTTATTAAGTATATTGAAGTATTATCAAAATATAGAGAAAGAATCGGTATTATTATAAGTGTTGATAGTGTTTCTAAACATTTGGGTAATATATATTTTCCAAAATATTTATCCGAAAAAGTAATAACTATAACAAAGGCACTAAAAGAAAGAGGGATTGATGTTAGATATAACATTGTAGTAACTCAATTTAATAAATCTGAAGTGGAATTACTTGTTTTAAAAGCTATTAAAGAATTACATGTTAATGTTAAATTGTTAGATTTAAATAAATTTAGCAATTATCTTGGATATGATGGAGAGATAAATGGAGAAGAAGCATTAAAAATGTGGGAAAAATTATTTGTTCCTATGAGTGAGTTTCAAACATTCTTAGAAAGTATTTCGGACAAGGAAAGTTTTAACTGGACTACAGGGTTTGTAGGAAAAACGCAAGGAATTCCAATGAATTCATATTTCTGTAATGACAACTGGATTCAGGTTAAAGATTCTACAAAAGGAGCAAGATATTCACAATATTGTTTTAGTAATTGTGCTAATTGTTCAAATTGTCAAGAGGGAGTGTTTAGTTTATTCCTTTCTGCTAATTTAATGTTAAGTTTTTCTGGATGTAAAAATGATTCTATTCATTTTGACTTAAATGGATGTGATGATTTAGAAATTCAAAAAAGTATTAGAAAGTTATTAAATCTTATGAATTAACTAATATAAAGGCATGAAATATGTTGAATGTTTCATGCTTTTATGATACCCTAATATATAGGAGTGATTGAAAAAATGATAGATTTTGAATTATATAGAATTTTTGTTGCTGTTGCAAAAGAAGGAAATATAACTAAAACGGGAGAAAAGTTAAATATATCTCAACCAGCTATTACAAAACAAATTAAAAATTTGGAAAGTCAATTATCTATGACTTTATTTAATAGAAAGAGTAAGGGATTAGAATTAACTCAGGAAGGAAAGGAACTATTTGAAAAAGTAAAAAATCCAATAGAGGAGCTTAATAAAATAAATGAGCAAATTGGAGAAAATAAAAAAATTAATATAGGTACTCATAATCATATGAGTGGTTTAATTTTTGGGAGTGTGTTAAATCAATTTGCTTTAAAATATCCAGAAATTAATTTGAATTTAATATGTGAAGATATAGATGATTTATTAAATAAATTAATTAATAAAGAAATTGATATAGTATTTGCTAAAAGATATAGTGAAAAAGTACCTGATGGACTTAAATTTATTAAATTAGGATATTTAAATGAAACGTTTATTGTGAATAAAAATTCTAACTTGGTAAGTAAAACTTTAACATTTGAGAATTTAAAAGATAAAGCTATTTATATTCCTAGAAATTATGAGCAAACAACTAAAAGAATACAAGAATTAAATAAAAATAGTAATTTAAATTTAAAATTAAGTAATTATAGATCGATTGTTAGATTGGTAAATGAAGGAATGGTTATAGGTGTAGTAACTGAAGAATATTTGTATGATTGGGAATGGGAAAAGTTTAATTTGGCAAAAGTAGAAAATAAAATTGGACTTGGAAAGGTTGAATTTGGTATTTATTTAAATTCAAATAAATTTAAAGAACTTAATTTGCTTATAAAGATGATACAAAAATATTTTAATTTGTAATATAATATGAAAGTGCATATTTAATCATAAATGTATAATATTTTTAGTTGTTAATAAAAATTAAGATGTAATTATTGTTATTTTAATAAAAAATATGATATAATAATGTGAAAATTTTTTTAAAATTCCTATTTTTATTAATCAAAATGTAAAATTAATATTTAAAGGAAGAAAAAATGATGCTTTTAAAATAACTTGTAAAGGAGAAGAAAAATGAAAAGATTCACGAAACAACAAATTGTTGAATTCAAAAGCAAAAAACGGTATTTTATTACTTGGAAAAAAACTCTAAGAAGCGATGAAATAAAAGATTGTTTTTATAGAGACGAGACCAGTAATATAAAAAAAATATTTCCAAATGAAAATATAAGATACTGCAATTGTGATAACAGTATTGTTAAGGGTAAATTTTGTTTGGGAATAAAATATACTAAAAGAGATGAAAATTATTATATATTTTTATCATCTAATAGTATATGGTCCCCACCAAAAAGTATTGCAATAGGCAAGGAAGAAAAAGGAATTATATATCTAATCAAGGAACAATTTCCTAATGGGGAATTTTGTGCTACATTTATAGAAATTCCAAAAGAAAAAATTGAAAGCCAAGAAAATATCTTTATACAAAAATCTTATTTACATGATATTTTTATATCGCCTTCTCATCTAGATAAATCTATGTTAGAGATAAAAGATGAAGATGTAAAATGTTTAGAAATTGCGTATGAAGGTATAGAAGAATTTAGTGAATTAATTAAAAAAAGTTATAATTAAAAGCAAGAAAACAAAAAGCGTCCCAATTGGGATGTTTTTTGTTGTGATTAAATTCATTCTTAAAATATTTGTTGAAGAATTAATGTGCATATGATAAAATGTGAATATAAAATTTATTCTTTTTAACATGTTTTAGGGGCAAGAAGAAAGGAATAAGTGGTATATATGAATTTAGGTGAACTTGGAAAAAATATTTTAAATAATAAAGAGGTGAATAATTTGTTATCTGATTTTATAAAAGAATTAACAAAAGCTTTAAATAAAAATGAAGAAAAATCAAATACTAATAGCATAGAAGAATTTGAGAAAAAATTAAATCAAGTTAAGGAAAATAGACAAGAAATAAATAACAGTAAAGAGATTAGTGAAAATGATATATGTGTAGTATATGGAATGAAAGATAACAAATTAACATTAATAAATATAGAAAATGGAAAAGAATTTGATATATATATTACAACATCTCAAGAAGATAGAAAAAAATTAGAAGAAAAAGATATTAATAATATATGTCAAATGAATAAAAATGATTTTTACAATATAGATTTAGGATCAAAATTGATAGTAAAAAATAATAAATTTGAAATATATAATGGAGAACTTAATATTAAGGATCAAGAAGCATTTAATAAATTAGATGAAATGTATTCAGCTATAAAAGAAGATGAAAATAAAAATTTTATAGTAAAAGAAATAACAGATGAAAAAATTTATTTAACATATGAAAATGGAGAAGGAAATATTTCTATATATAAAGAATTATATCCAGAACTTAAAATTGGAGATATTGTCAAAAAACAAGAAGGAAAATATATAAAAAACTAAAGTAAAAATTTTATAATATATCGATGTATATAATTAAAAAAATTATATAAAATAAAAAATACAAAGGAGGTTTCAATATGGAACGTAAAATTAAAGCTGTTCAATACGGCGTAGGAAAAATGAGCATATATACAATGAGATATATGTTAGAAAAGGGGATAGAAATAGTAGGAGCAATTGATGTTAATCCACAAGTAATAGGAAAAGACATTGGAGATATATTAGAAAAAGAAAAATTAGGAATTGTAGTATCAGATGCAAAAGATGCTAGAAAAGTTTTAGAAGATGCAAAACCAGATATATGTGTAATAACAACAAGAAGTTTAATTGCAGAATTAGAAGAACCATATATGTTATGTGCTGAATTAGGAATAAATGCTATATCAACATGTGAAGAAGCATTTTATCCACAAAATTCTAATCCACAATTAACTAAAAAAATAGATGAAATGGCAAAAAAGAATAATTGTACAATAACAGGAACAGGATATCAAGATATTTATTGGGGACAACTTATATCATCAATATCAGGTTCAACACAAAAAATAACAAAAATAAAAGGAAGTTCAAGCTATAATGTAGAAGATTATGGTATAGCATTAGCAGAAGCACATGGTGCTGGACTAACATTAGATGAATTTGATAAAAAAGTTGCATCTGTAGATAGAATTACAGACGAAGAAAGAAAAGCTGTTATTGATAAAGGAGAATATTTACCATCATATATGTGGAATGTAAATGGATGGTTATGTTCAAAATTAGGTTTAACAGTAATTTCTCAAACACAAAAATGTGTACCACAAACTTATAAAGAAGATATATATTCTTCAACTTTAAATATGACAATAAAAGCAGGAGATGCAACAGGTATGAGTGCTGTTGTAACAACTCAAACTAAAGAAGGAATTACAATAGAATCTGAATGTATAGGAAAAGTATATGCACCAGATGAATTTGATAAAAATGTTTGGACAGTTGAAGGTGAGCCAACAACTACTATAACTGTAGAAAAACCTGCAACAGTAGAACTTACTTGTGCAACTATTGTAAATAGAATTCCAGATGTAATAAATGCAGAACCAGGATATGTAACAACAGAAAAAATGGGAGATTTACAAATAAGACTAAAACCATTAAATGAATATGTAAAATAACAAAAAAGCAAAAACTATAATTATAGTTTTTGCTCTTTTGGGCTTATGACATATGCTTGTAAGTATTCCACCAAAGTATAGTGTAGCAAGTATAATGGGATGTTAAAAAGGAAAAAGCAGTTTGATGATATTTGATAGACATGCAAATTTAAAATATAAATATGGAAATAGGCATTGTGTAATTTCTTTATAATTTTGCAAAATTGTGTAAATAGACTGACCTTGTTTTATTAAAGGGCATATTATATGTGCTAATTCGTATAATTCTGTTGTATTTAAATTAACGCCTTCTCGAGAATCCCTTAAAGTGTATTATATATCAAATGATTTTTATATTGTAAAAATTAAATTGATATGATATATTTTTGTAAATTATATGGAACGAGGGATAAAAATGAACAAACGAGAAAAAAAGAAAATACAAAAATTTATGTATGGATTAATAATTATAATATTAGGATTAATAATTACATATTATAGTCCTAAAATAGAAAATAACGAAAAAAATAATAATACTATAAGTTCATTTGATTTAAGCAGTATACCAGAATATACAGATAAGTCATATGTATATATAAATAACAATATTCCAAATTTTAAAGAAGCAGAATATACAACAGAAAGTTTTGAAAAGTATTCAGAGTTAGATACTTTGGGGAGATGTGGTGTTGCATATGCAAATATTTGCAAAGAAATAATGCCTAAAAAGAATGAAAAGAGAGAATCAATAAGTGATGTTAAACCATCTGGATGGAAAAATGTGAAATATCAAAATATTATAGATGGAGGGTATTTATATAATCGTTGTCATTTAATAGGATGGCAACTAGCAGGTGAAAATGCTAACAAATTAAATTTAATTACAGGTACACGTTATATGAATATTGAAGGGATGTTGCCATTCGAAAATTTAGTTAATGATTATATTGCAAAAAATCAAAATAATCATGTTTTATATAGAGTTACACCAATATTTAAAGAAAATAATTTAGTAGCAAGTGGAGTACAAATGGAAGCAAGTTCTGTTGAAGATAAGGGAAAAGAAATACAGTTTAATGTATATGTTTATAATGTACAACCAGGAATTGAAATAAATTATGCTACAGGTGGAAGCAAACTAAAAAAATAGTTATATATTAAAGTTGAGTTCTATTTAATATATATTATGAATAGAAATATATTAAGTAGAGGAGAGCGGTAATATGGATAATTATTCTAGTAGTATAAATTTAAAAAACATATTAAAGGGAGTACTAATTTCTTTAATATCAACATTAATATTATTATTAATATACTCAATAATATTAACATATACATCAATAGGGGAAAATACAATGGGACCTGTAGTAATTATTATAACAGCAATTAGTATATTAATTGGAAGTTCAATAGGAAGTTTTAAAATAAATAAAAACGGAATATTAAATGGTGCACTAATAGGGGGAATTTATTTTTTAATAGTATATTTAATTTCAAGTTTAATAAATATGCAGTTTAGTATGAATTTTATGAGTATAATACTTATAAGTGTTGGTATTATATTTGGAATATTAGGTGGAATAATTGGTGTAAATAAAAAATAAATATAAAAATGTCGACTATTTATTTTATAAAATAGTTGATATTTTTTTTATTTTAATATACAATTTATTAAGATTTTTATATAGCATAATTTTAATTATGCTTTTTATTTGGAGGAAATAATGGTAACTTTAGAAGACGTTAAGAAAAATACAGAAGTACAAGCTTTGGTAAAAGGCGCTCAAAAACAAATTGAAGCAATTCGGATATACAGAACATTCAACTCGACATATAGGAATTGTATCTCAAAGAGCAGGAGACATTTTACAAAAGTTAAATTTTGATGAACATACAGTTGAATTGGCAAGAATAGCAGGATATTTACATGATATAGGAAATTGTATTAATAGAGTAGACCATGCCCATACAGGTGCAATACTTGCATACAACATTTTAAAAGATATGGGTATGCCAGTAGAAGATAGAACTGAAATAATGATGTCAATAGGAAATCATGATGAAAAAACTGGAACAGCAATAAGCGATATTTCTGCAGCATTAATACTTGCAGATAAATCTGATGTACATAGAGATAGAGTTTCAAAAGTTAATATGTCAACATTTGATATACATGATAGAGTTAATTATGCTGTTACAGAATCAAAATTAGAAATGGATAGTGAAAATAGAAAAATTACATTAGATTTAACTATAGATACAAAAATATGTCCAGTTTTAAATTACTTCGAGATATTTATGGATAGAACTATGATGAGTAAGTATGCAGCAAAATTTTTAAAAATATGGTATGAACTAATAATAAATGATACAAAACTATTATAATTTTGGAGGTAATAAAGGTGAAAAGTAAAAAAATATTAAAAATAATAACAATAATTTTAGCAATTATAATAATTTCTTTAGTTTCTTTTGTAGGAGTTTATGTACAAGTACAAAATAGAATAGAAAATAAAGTAAAAGATTATCAATTAGCAATGGATTTAAAAGGCGGAAGAGTAATATCTTTAGAAGTAAAACAAGGAACTGAAACAGTAATAAAAGATAAAGATGGAAAAGTAGTTGAAAGTGCAACAGATGAAGAAATAGAAAAAAACGGATATACAAAAGAAGAAAAAATTGTTAATAAAGAAGAGGATTTAACAAAAGAAAATTATGAAAAAACTAAAAAAATAATAGAAAAAAGATTAAAAAAATTAGATGTAAAAGATTATAATCTAAGACTAAATGAAGAAAATGGAACAATATATATAGAAGTTCCAGAAGATACACAAACAGATCATATTGTAAGCAACGTAGGAGAAAGAAGCAAATTTGAAATAATTGATTCAACAAATAAGACAGTCTTAATGGATAATTCACATATAAAATCAGCTAGTGTATTATATAATACAACTGAAAGTGGAACAGTAGTATATTTAAATATTGATTTTAATAAAGAAGGAAAAGAAAAATTAAAAGAAATTAGTAATACATATATTAAAAAAGAAGATGCAACTACAACTGAAAGTAACACAACAACAGAAGAAAATACAACAACTGAAGAAAGTACAGAAGAAAAAAAAGAAGATACAAGTACAAAGCAAAAACAAATAACATTACAAATTGATGGAACAGAAATGCTAACAACAAGTTTTGAAAAAGAAATATCAAATGGAACCCTTCAATTATCAATGGGAGCAGCAACAACGGATAAAGATACATTAAATAAAACAAGAGAATCAGCAACAACAATAGCTAATTTATTAGATATTGGAGAATTACCTTTAGAATATGAAGTTAATGAAAATAAATATATAGAAACAAATATAACACAAGATATGATTATAAAATCAATTATTACAATTTCAATTGTTTTGGCAATAGCATTAGTAGTTTTAGTTATTAGATATAGATTAACAGGATTATTATCTGTAATCTCATATATTGGTTTTGTTGCTACATATTTATTAGTAATAAGATATACAAATACAATGATATCAATTTGTTCAATGGCTGGAATATTATTAGTATTAATATTAGATTATGTATATAAATTTGATTTATTAAAAAATATCAAAAATAATAAAAATGAGCAAATTCTAAAAAATATAAATAACACAAATATTAATTGGTTAATAAAAATAATACCAATAGCAATAATAAGTATCGTATTTACTCTTATGAAGTTAGTTCCTTTAAGTGGATTTGGTGCAACATTATTCTGGGGAGTTATAGTAATTGTAGTTTATAATATTATAATAACTGACGAATTATTAAAAATTAAGGAAGACAAATAGGAGGAAGAGAAAATGAAACAATTATTAAATAATAAAAATAAAATAATATATGGTGTAGCTTTGCTTATTATAATAATAGGACTAATTGTAATATTCGCTAAGGGATTTATTAAAAGTTTAGAATATGGTGATAGCCAAAAAATTGAAATATATATAGGTAAAGAGTTTAATATAAACGATATAAAATCAATGACAGATGAAGTTTTTGAAGGACAACAAGTAAGTATAAAAAAAGTAGAGTTATTTAAAGATATGGTATCAATTTCAGCAAAGGAAATATCACAAGAACAAAAAGATGCTATGATTGAAAAAATAAAAGAAAAATATTCATTAGAAAATGTGGCTGCAGATGTACTTACAGTTCCTGCAATAAATTTAAAAGATATTGCCAAAAGATATGCTTTTCCTACAGCTATATCATTTGTAATAATATTAGTATATGCAATAATTGTATTATTTAAATTAAATGTATTAAAAGTACTTTGTAAATTAATATTAAATACTTGTGTAGCAGAAGGCGTATATTTTAGTATATTGGCAATAACAAGATTACCAATATGTAGATTAACAATACCAATAGCTTTGATTATATATGTTATAACAATATTTATTATGATGTGTAAATTTCAAAAAGAATTAGCAGATAAAAAACAAGAAGAAGAGAAAGAATAGTAAGTTATAATGATTACATTACAAAATAAAATGTGATGTAATCATTATTTGATTATTAAGTAAAAAAATATATGTTCTGAAAGTCACTGGTATCAAAGAAAATAAAAAAATATTAAAATTTTTTTTGGAAATTATAAAAAATCTATTGACAATATATAAAAAAAATAGTATACTAAATCACGTCGAAAGAACATGGTCGCATAGCTCAGCTGGGAGAGCATCTGCCTTACAAGCAGGGGGTCATAGGTTCGAGCCCTATTGCGACCACCATTTTTTACGGCCTGGTAGTTCAGTTGGTTAGAACGCTAGCCTGTCACGCTAGAGGTCGACGGTTCGAGCCCGTTCCAGGTCGCCATTTTTTTATTATAAAATATGGCGATTATTTAATTTTATATGGCTTCATAGCTCAGTTGGTAGAGCAGAGGACTGAAAATCCTCGTGTCAGTGGTTCGATTCCACTTGAAGCCACCAAAAAAAGATAGTACTGTAAAAGTACTATTTTTTATTTTATGTAGAGATGAGTGGAATCAAAAAGGAGGTTGCCAAGTTTTGGGCTAACAGGGTTAGACCAAAACTAAGGCAAAAATAGTCCAGTGGACTATTTTTCCGACGCGGCTTGACGTATTCCACTTGAAGCCACCAAAAAAAGATAGTACTGTAAAAGTACTATTTTTTATTTTATGTAGAGATGAGTGGAATCAAAATTATTATAACTACTTGACAAAGAAAAATGAAAAATATATTATGAATAAAATAAAGATATATGAATAAGACAAAAAATCATATAATCTATAAGGGGGATAAAAATGGAAGAAAAAAATAGTAAAAAAACAAAAAATATAACTATCATAGTTATATTAGCAATAATTATTATTGCTATAGTTGTAGGAATTGCCTATAGTTTTAATATCAAGAAAAACAATTCGAAAAATGAGGAAAATAATACAATAAACAATATAGAAGAGAATAATGTTGCAAATACATCATCAGAAACAAATATAGTAGATGAAGAACAAAATAAAACATCAGAAGAAAATGCTACTCAGAATAATACAAATTCTAATAAAGATAATAACAATGAAAATATTGTATTATACGAAGGATTAGATATATCAAAAGAAGATTTAATGTATTCAATACCATACAATAAAGAAAATAAAGCAAAATATGAAATAAAATATTATAATTATGAAAATGGAGAATATAAAGGAGAAACTGAAGGAAAATTAGAACAAACATACGAAGGAGTAGGATCTGTAGATAATATAAGTAAAATAGCAATGTCGCAAAAATATAATGCTCTACCAAGAAAATATAAATCATATACAGATGGTACTGAAATCCCAAAACAATTAGAAGAATTTTTTGATTGTCAAATATTTGAAGTACAATCTATTGATTTAGATGGAGATAATAAAGAAGAGTATATTGTAGCATATGGAAATGGTAGTTTTTCTGGTGAAGAAAATAAAGGAAAATATTCAAACTTTTCAGAAATAATTTTATTAAATAGTAATTTTGATAAAGTAGCAACATTAGTTAAAACGAAAGATCAATTTCAACAAGAAAAAGGTACTATAACAAATGATTATTATTGTGATCTTGAGAATGTGGAATATATAGATATAGATAATGATAATGTTATGGAAATACTAGTAGATACAAATGTTTATGAAGGTGTAGGTGTTAATATATATAAATATCAAAATGGAAAAATTAGTGGAAAAACAGACTTTAATTTAGAAATAATGCCATAATTAAAAATAAAAAAGATGTAAACTTTAAATAATAGTTTACATCTTTTTATCTACTTTTATATTATTACCAAAACGTTTAATTTTTTGAGTAGTAGTTTTTTCAAATTCTTCTTCTCTAATATTAAAACTTTTAATATGTTTATAATTTGGTAAATTACTGTTTACACTTTTTATAATATCTGAAATTATTTTTTGAACTTCTTCTTTAGAAGGAATAGATCCTTTTAAAGATTCTTTAATTGCATCTATATTTGGGAAGATTTGCGCATTAATATATGTTTCATCATCATTTTCGTGTTTTATACCTAAAACTAAAGCTTCAGAAATTAATGGGTTATCATTTAGATAATATTCAATTTCTTCTGGATAAATATTTTTTCCGTTTTTAGTAACAATAACACTTTTACATCTTCCAGTAATATATAAATAACCGTTTTCATCAATTTTTCCTAAATCGCCTGTATAGAACCATCCGTTTTTTAAGACTTTATCTGTAGCTTCTTTATCATTGTAATAGCCAAGCATTACATTAGGGCCTTTTACAATAATTTCCCCAACGCCATCTTCATCTGGATTATCTATTTTATATTCAACATTAGGTATTGGAAGTCCACATGCATCATCTTTTGAGAAAAAGTCTGTATTTCCAGCTACTAATGGAGAACATTCTGTTAAACCATAACCTTGAAGTGTACGTAAACCTAAATTGTCAAAGTCGTTTACTATAATAGGGTTTGCAGCAGCTGCACCAACTATAAACATTCTTAATCTTCCGCCTAAAGAATTTTTAACTTTAGATTTAACAATATATTTTATAAAAAATGGTAATTTATCAAGTTGTAGTTTTTCTTTATTTTGGTATTTTTCTGGTAAAGAACTATTTATTGCTTTTACAAGTTTTTTATGTACGTTTTCAAGAAGAAGAGGCACACAAAGAATTACAGAAGGGTGATATTCGTTTATATTTTTGCTAATATATCTTAAACCATCACAAAATGCTATACTACCACCACTATATATTAGTAATAAAAATCCTATTGTACATTCATATGTATGGTGTAAAGGTAATATTGACAACACTGTTTCACTTTTTCTAACATAAACAATTCCAAATATTGATAAGATATTTGAACATATATTTCTTTGAGATAAACATACTCCTTTGGCGTTTCCGGTAGTACCAGATGTAAATAATAAGATTTTCATTTCATCAGGATTAACTTCTATATCGTCAAATTCTGTGTTTCCTTGTTCAATTAAAATTTTTCCAAAATCTTTAAATAAATTATATGATAGCATAGTATTAGTAGACTTTTTGTTATCAAAATTAATATATAAAATATTTTTATTATTTAAATTATCATTTTCAACTAAATCTTTTAATATTTTGTTATCACCTAATATTGCTGAACATTCAGAAATGTTCATAAAGTTAACAATATCATTAGAATGTAATTCTTTATCAAGAGGAACAACAACTCCTACAATACTTGCTGCCAAATAAGATACAGCCCATTTATAACTGTTTTTTCCAACAACACATATACGTTTATTTTGTAACCCTTTTGACAATAGACTTGTTCCTAAATAAATTACATCATTTTTAAATTCTTCATATGTAAGATTATAAATTTTACCATTTTCATCTTTTAATCTAAATGCTGGTCTTGATTTATATAAATGAGCAGATCTGTATAACATTTCTTTAAAATTTGTTACTTCGTCTGTTTTGTGGTATTTGTTTTTTAATTGCTCATAAATAGGTATATTTTTTTTCATTTATAAGTCTCCTTTTTTATTTATATCTAAAAAATGTATAATTAGTATTATCAATTAAAGTAAAACTTCCAGAATATATTGAAGTTTTTTGATTGCTTAAAGGGATATTAATATAAACAGGACAAATAAATTTTTCGTCTAAATTATTTACTATATTTATATTAAAACTAAAAGAACAAGCAATAGAATTTAATAATATATTATTTTTCTTTAAAAGAGAACCATCATAAGTTATTGCTGTTTGCGAATTGGTTAGTGAATAATTGCTTTTTATATTATTGTTTAAATAACTTAATGTTATTGGGTTCGCACAGTTATTGTATAATATTGCTTCTGAGTAATCTAATGTATCTTCAGATGTTACATCAAACATTAGTTGGTCTTTAATTTTATTGTCTTCAATAAAGATATCTTGTGCAAAGTTATTTATATTTTTATAATATAATTCTGGATTTCCGATTTCCGGTGTTTTGCTATAATTAATGTTATCAATATAAACAGATTTAAGAGTGTTTTCTAATGAATAGTTTTTATCATTTGCATTATTGTTTATATAGATTGCTATGTCTGTATATTGAAATAAATTTTTAATATTAAGATTTCCGTTATTAACATTGGTTGTAGCTCCTGCACTACTAAAATAAATAATCTTGTTAATTGAAAATACTTCTTTATCATTATTTAATGAAATTTTTTCAACACTATTTTCAAAGCTTGTCTTATTAATGTAAGAAGCATAAACAATATTGGTTAAAAAAATTAATATAAATATTAAAAAAAGTAATATTAATAAAGTTAAAAATGATTTCCTTTTAAACATTATTGTCCTCCTTAATAATTACATATAAATAATATTATAAAAATTTAATTAAATCAATAGAAAAAGATAAATTACCAAAATTTAAAATTGACAAAAAACGACTGTAATATTAAAATTGTATTAGGTGGTGAAAATGAAAACTAAAGAGAAGAAAAATAAAACAAAGACTATCTTTATTTTACTGATATTAATTATTATATTAATATTTCTTTGTGTTTATTACATATATTCTAATAAAATAATTTCGTATGCATCAAATAATGAAAAAACAAATAATGTAAAGATAAGTAATGCTACACAAATAGATGTGCAAAATATATTAAAAACAAATGCTAACAATACTTATAGTGAAAATAGAGAAGAAGTTGTTATAGAAGACGAAGAACTAGAATATATTACAAAATATAAAAATAATGATCAATTGCCAAAAGGTACTATACAAGTCACCCAAGAAGGACGTAATGGTACTCAAAAGGTTTATATTAGAAAAACATATAATAATGATGAATTAATACAAGAAGAACAAATTAAATCAACTATAACAAAATCAGCTGTTAATAAAATTGTAGAAATAGGAACAGCTGGATATTCAAGTAATTATAAAGCTAAAATTGGAGATATTTTATATGTTACATCAGATAGATTATCTGTAATGTTTGACAATACAGCTGAAAGTGAAAAGGTAGGTACAATTTTAAAAAATACAGAAGTTAAATTACTAGAAATAGACACTAATAGTTATAAAATATCTGGAAATGGAGTTGTTGGATGGGTTGATAAAGATTCTTTAACATATATCAATCCTAATTACAAAAGTGAGCAAATAGAAGAAAATTATGGAGGAATAACAAAAGAACAGGCGTTAAAAAAATTAAATATAAATATGAATTTAAATGTTCCTAGTGGATTTACAATAGAACAATTTAAGAAAATTTTAACAGATAGTAAAGATAAAAATAATATATTTTCTAATAATGCAGAATATTTCTATTATGCAGAAAAACAATATAATATAAATGGAGTATTTGTTGCTTCTGTTGCAATACATGAAAGTAATTGGGGAACTTCAAAAATAGCTAGTAATAAAAATAATTTATTTGGATATGGTGCTTATGATTCAAGTCCTTATAATAGTGCTTATAGTTTTTCTAATTATTCAGAAAGCATAGATTTAATTTCTAGAGTATTTGTTAAATATTATTTAAATCCGGCTGGTACTAAAATATATAATGGAGAAATTGCAAGTGGAAAATATTATAATGGAAATACATTATCAGCAATAAATAAGAGATATGCTACAGATAAGAATTGGTATAATGGAGTGTATTCTCATATGAAATATTTATATCATAAATTATAAAAAAATAATTAATATAAAATAGAAAAAAAGGAAGTTTTTTTAAAAATCTTCCTTTTTTTCTTGCTATTTTTTTATAAGTATTGTATGATATATAAGTATAAAAGTGAAAGCGTTGAAAGGAGCAAAATAAATGAAAAAAACTGCTATTTTTATAGTAATTATTACAATAATATTAGGAATGTTTATTATTAATAGTAAAGTCTATGCAGCAAATGAATCCGTAATTGATGCTAATACAGAAAGTAAGTTAATTGAAATTAAAGATAATGCTGCAAAAACATTAGAAGATTATAAAACCAAATATGGTTCTGATGCTTATGGTTTTACAGCATATGTTTTAAATTTAATAAGAATATATAGTATACCATTATGTTTTTTAGGAATAGCAATTAGTGCTATATATCAGTATGTTATAGGTATAAGAAAACTAGATACACAAGAAAAAGGATTAGTAATGATGGTTACATTTATAACATTATTAGTGATTTGCCAAGTTTTACCACTTGCGTTTGCAATTATAGTAAAATTTGGAAGGAGGTAACAAATGAAAGTATTATTTGCAGTTAACAATGAAAGTATTTCAGAAGCAATAGTAAAAAAATATCAAAAACAATATAAGGAAATAATTTCATACAAAAATGTTTATTATTTTAATGCAATATTAAAGGAGATACAAAAAGATAAGTCTTATGATAGAATAGTTATAAGCGAAGATCTTGAACAATTTACTAATAGTAGCTATGAACAAATGGACAAGTTTATATTTGATAGATTAGACAGTATTAGTGATGAGGCTACTAATTTAAAAGGAGAAGATATTCCAATAATCTTAATTTGTTCAGAGAGAAGAGGAAAATCAGATTCTATATTAGTAAAATTGTTTGGAATCGGCATATATAATGCAATGATAGGAACAGATAGAAGTATTGAAGAAGTATGTAGATTAATTCAAAAACCACGTTTAAAGAAGGAAGCAAAAGTATATTATAAAATAGATTCAGAAGAAGTTGGGTATCAATCAGAAAACGAAAATGATGTAAGTGAAGTAGAAATTCAAAATATATTAGCACATTATAAAAGACTTGGAAAAGATGAAGAAAAATATGTGGAGAGTTTTGATAATATAGCTGCTCAATACAATGATAATCAATTAAGAATAATTAGTAAATTTTTGCCATTAAATGTTAGAGCTGTACTAGAAGAAAAATCTGCAAAATATCAAAAAGTAATGTCATTTAACAGTTCAGTATCTAATAGTTTAAGAAATAGTCAAAGCATAAAAAAAGAATTGAAATCTAATGGAACAAGTGAAAAACTTTTAAAATCTGATAATCAACCAAAGTTGTCAAAACCGGTTGTAATTCCATCAGCAATGCACACAGATAAAGTCACAAGATTAACCCAAAAAAAGGAATCAGTTGCTACAAATAATATAGAAGATACAATAAATGAAAATGATTTTAGAGAAATAAAAATAGATGATGAAAATATAATAGCAAAAGCACCAGTAAATAGACAACAAGAAGAAAACAACGAAGAAGCACCTAAAAAAAGAAGAGGAAGACCTAGAAAAAATCCAGTTGTAATAGAGGAAGAAAATGCAAATAAACCAAAACGAGGAAGAGGAAGACCTAAAAAAGTACAAGAAGATACAGTAAGTCAAGATACAATACTACCAGGTCTTGAGGATTCTTTTGATGATGAAGAAGATAACATTTCTTTACCAGGGTTAGATAATTCTTTTGAAGAAAATCATAATTTAGATAATAATGGGCAAACAGAAACAATATTACCAGGATTTGAATTTGATGATGAATTAGATGAAAATGCAACAACTTTACCAGGATTATCAGAAGATGAATTTTCAGATGATAATTATAATAATTATAATAGTTCAAATTATTCTAATAGTAATTATAATGATAACGGAAGAGAATATAATAACCAAAATTATATGAATGATATTCAAGAAAATAATTATCAAAATAATGGTAGTCAATATAAAGAAAATAGTAATGTTGATTATAATAGTTTTAATAACAACTCTACTGAGATTCAAAGAACAAATAATAACTATATGACAGATGTAAATATAGATGCATTATTAACAGGAGATAAAAAAGTAGTTTCATTTGTTGGAACAACAAAAAATGGAACATCATTTGTTATTAATAATGTTGCAGAGCTATTATCATCAATGGGAATAAGTACAGCAATATTAGATACAACTCAAAATAGAAATTCTTACTATATTTATACCAAAAATGAGGAAGATATTAGAAAAACAGCATTTGCTAGTATAAATAATTTAGTAAACGGAAAACCTGAAGGAATAAAAGTTAATAGAAATTTAACAGTATTTACATCATTACCAGATGAAAATGACACAATAAGAAATTCAGGACCTATATTAGAAACTTTAATTAAAAATTATTCAGTTGTATTAATTGATTGTGATTTTAATACACCAGATGAATATTTTTCAAAAGTTCAAGAGATATATTTAGTCCAATCAATGGATGTACTTACAATTCAACCATTAACTGCATTTTTAAGGGGATTAAAAGCAAAAAATATATTAGATGAAAACAAATTAAAAATTGTTATAAATAAATATACAAAAATAAGAAGTGCAACAGAAAAAACAATAATTGGTGGAATGGCATTTTATAATGATCCAGCAATGTCATTTATGACAGAATTATTTGATAGAAATTTAGTAAAATATACAGTTATACCATTTGAAGAAGAAACATATATGAGATACTTAGAAGGTTTAATTAATTGTGATATTACATTAAAAGGATATAGTAAAAACTTTATACAAAGCTTAAAACAACTTGCTAATATGATATACCCATTAGTTTCTGGAAAAGGAATGTATAAACCAAATAAACCTCAATATAATAGTGGATTTTCTTCAAGTATGAATAACACATTAAATCAAATGAAACAAAATTATTAATAAATAGGAGGGGTAAAATTGATTTTAGCAATAGTTATGGTATTAGTTGTTGTAATAGTCGTATTAATATTATACAATATGTCAATACATAAAAAGATAGAAACATTCAATAATATAAATCAAAGAATAACTAATTTAAATGTATTGCAGGACTTTATGAACACAATAGGAGAATGTTCAACAGTTGAAGAAAAAATAGAAAAAATAAATCAAATATTAATAGAAAAATACGAAATAAAATACTCTACTATTGTTGTTTTCGATGGGGCAGAATATGTGGTAAAAGCTTCAAATGTAGATGAAAAACATTGGGACTCATTAAAAAAATTACATGAAGTGGCTATGTTTAAAGATAGCATATCAACTGCAACCCCTAAATATGTAACTGTAAATGATGAAAACGAAAGATTACCATATCAACAAATGGAATTTGGAAGAGCAAAATCAGCAATCTTCTTTCCTCTATATATTGATAATGTATATATAGGTTATTGGATATTAGAAAGTGGAAAGCCACATGATTTTGATAATGTTGATACTACTATATTTGAAGTAGTAAAAGATAATATAGTAACTGTATTAAAAACAGTAGTACATCAAAAAACATTGGAAACAATAGTTAGAAAAGATACATTCTCAGGATTATATTCAGAAGAATATTTATATGGAGAAGGCAAAAAGAAAATTGATAAATATACAATATCAACAATATGTATGTTTAAAATAACAAATTTGCCAACAATAAACGAACAATATTCAAGAGAATTAGGAAATAAAGTTATTTCTACTGTTGCGGAATATATAAAAGAAAATATATCAGAAAATTATATATTTGTAAGATATATGGGACCTAAATTTGTAATTGTATTCTCAGGAGTAGAAAGTGAAAGTGTTGCAGAGTTTTTAAACGAATTAAAAGTAAACGTAGAAAAATTACAGATATCTTTACAAAAACCAGATAGTAATGTAGAAGAAGAATATATTCATGAAAATAATCAAAAAAGAAAGAACACTAACAATACAGAGAGTGTTAACCCAAAATTAAATTTTGTTATTTCGTCATATTATAAAGGAACAGGATTGGAAGAAGTTGCTAAAAAATTAGAACAATATTTAGACAATGCAAATGAAGACGAAAGTGAAATAAATAATATATAAGGAGGTTATAATATGGACTTTGATAAAACAATGAATTTTAAATTTGAAACAGACAAAAATGTAAAAGCTAGAGAAATATTAAAAGAAGTTTATGAGGCATTAGTAGAAAAAGGATATAACCCAATAAATCAAATAGTTGGATATATTTTATCAGGTGATCCAACATATATAACAAGTCATAATGATGCAAGAAATAAAATAAGACAAATTGAAAGAGATGAATTACTAGAAAAAATGGTAAAATATTATATAGGATTAGAAAATGAATAAAATGAGAATTTTAGGAATTGATTATGGACAAGCAAGAACAGGAGTTGCAATAACTGATCCATTGAATATAACAGCACAAGGTTTAGAAACAATACATTGTGATGGATCTGATAAAGTGATTTTAAAAAGATTAGATGAAATATTAGAACAATATGAGGTTGATACAATTGTTGTTGGATTGCCATATAACATGAATGGAACAAAATCAGAAAGAACAGAAATAACAGAAAAATTTATACATAAATTAAAATGCAAATATAACAAAATTAAAATTGAACTAATTGATGAGAGACTTACTACAGTTGCTGCACATAAAACAATGAATTTTTTGGATGTAAATAAGTATAAAAAAAGAAATATAGTAGATACTATATCAGCAGTATATATATTAGAAACTTATTTAAATAAATTAAAAAATACATTGCAAAATGAAAACAATTAGTATATTATTATTACAGATTTTAATATTTTAAAATTATATTTTGAAGGGAGAAAAATTATGGAAGAAAACTTTAATGGAGAAAATGAAGAATTAGACAATATAGTAATATTAAATGATGAAAATGGAGAAGAAGTAAAATTTGAATTCTTAGATTTAGTAGAATTAGATGAAGAAGAATATGTTGTATTACTACCAGTTACAGAAGATGGAGAAGAAGATGAAGGTGAAGTAGTAATATTAAAAGTAGAAGATACTGACGAAGATTCAGAAGAAGAATCATATGTAAGTGTTGAAGATGAAGATATACTAAATAAAGTATTTGAAATATTCAAAGACAAATTTAAAGATGAATTTAATTTTGTTGATGAAGATTAATAAAAATAAATAAAAGGCGGGCTATGCTCGCCTTAAAAAATATGAAAAAAGGGGTGTAACAAATGAAAAATTTATCTACATGGTTGTTAGTAATGTTTATGGCTATGTTCTGGGTATTTAGAATTGTTGTAGCAGTTACATATGAATTAGGAATAGATTTTGGTGGAATAACACCATTAAATACAAATTTAGAAATAATATTATTATTTCTAACATTATTATGTATGGTATTAGTAATAAAAAGAAAAATAATAGGAGCATTAATTTATTTGTTAGGATATGGAATGTATTTTGGAGTTGATTTATATAATAATATTATGCCAATGCTACAAGGACAAGAATTAGCTATAATGACATATTTAAATACATTTATATCATTTATAGGAATGATAATACCAATAGCAGTATTATTTGATTTATTGGCAGATAGTAATAGAAAAGCACATCCAGTTAATAAAAAAACAGATTGGTTTTATAAAAATGATAATTATGATAGAAAATTAGATGATAGAGCAGATAAAAATAATTATAGAACATTGTAAAATAGGAGAAAAAAATGGAAAAAATATTATTTGCAACAGGAAACAAAGCAAAAGCTAAAAGATTTTCTAAAGGATTACTAAAAAAAGGAATAGAAGTAGTTACATTAGAAAATATTAATGTTAAAGTAGATGTAGAAGAGAATGGAAAAGATGCAATAGAAAATGCATTAATAAAAGCAAGAGCTTATCAGAATAAAACTAAAATGATAACAATGGCTATGGATGATAATTTATATTTGGAAAATGTTCCAGAAAATAAACAACCAGGAATGTATGTTAGAAGAGTTAATGGAAAAAGATTATCAGACAATGAAATGATAGAACATTACTCAAATTTGGTTAAACAATATGGAACAAATGGAAAAATAACTGCAAGATGGATATATGGATTAGCAATAATAAAAGATCGGAAAGGAATATACATATACTTGGAGTAAAGATGATTTTTATTTGGTTGATATTCCTTCAACAAAAATAAATGATGGATATCCATTAAATTCAATATCAATAAATAAAAAATTAAATAAATATTTTACAGATATAACAGAGAAAGATAAATTATTAATTCATGAAGACGAAAGTGATGTTGTGGATTTTATAGCAAACACAATTTTATAAAGATAAAAAACTAAAATTTTGAATAATATTAAAATCAAAGTTTTAGTTTTTTATTTTATTAAAACATTTTACAAAAATAAAAGGTATGTTATAATGTAAAAAAATAAAATCGAAAAATAATGAAATAAGGGTGAAAAAATAGAAGAATGAAACAAAATATAGAAAGTGAAGACAAAACTAATTACAGTATAAATAGAAGTTATTTTAATAGTAAAGATTATATATTATTATATATTGATAATTTTTTTAAAACATTTGCAAATAGTATATATGCAGCCTTTACGCCAGTTGTTTTATATAAAGCAGGAGTAAGCGTTGCAATGATAATATTTATATATATGATTCAATTTTTGGTTATGGGGGCTTTTTCACCATTAGCTGGAACTTTATCAAAGAAAATAGGAGTTGCAAATACCAAATGCATAAGTTATTTATTAAAATGTATAAGCTTAATATTAGTTTTAACAGTAGATACTAATATTAAACATTATATATCAATAGCATTAATATATGGACTAAGTGGGGCTGCAAATAATCCACTTAACACTTATATACCAGGAAAAATAGTTGGTGAAGAATTTAGAGGAAGATTTAATTCTTTTACATATATTTTAAGATGTTTTTCAAGTATTATTGGTTATATATTTGCAGGAGTATTATTAATTAAGAATAATAATACAATTTTAATTATTTCAGTATTTATTTCTTATTTTATAGCATATATTGCATTACTTAATTTAGATAAAGAAAAAATGAAGTATGATATTAAATTAGTTTTTAAAGAAAGTTATAAATATTTATTCCAAAAAGAAAATGAAAATTTAAAATTAGTAAGTGGATTAAGATCATTTATAATTATAGAAAGATTAATAGCTGTTCCATTATACATATATATATCTTTAAATGATTTAAAAACATTTACAATTTTATATGTAATATCTACAATTGTAGAATTATTAAGTTTATTTATTGCAGGAAATAATTATGATAAAAATAAGATAAAAACATTTAATATAATAACATTTATAAAAGCAATTGTTACATCAGTATTTCTATTTGCACATAAAGTATATATTTTAATGTTAAATAAATCTATATATAATCTTGTTGATGATGTGTATGATTCATCATATTCAGCATTATCACAAAGTAAGTGCGAAATGGAGGAGAAAGATACATTATTGTTATCAATAATACATGAAATGTGTTTATGTTTCTTTGAATTTATAGTTTTATTTGCATTATTAATAATAAGTATTATAAATGTTAATATAACATTTAAAGTTATGTTTGCAGGATCAATAATTGTACTATTTATAAATGCAAAAATAATAAAACAATGGAATGTTTAGGCTCAAAAAATAGGATGGTGAACTTATGAAAATATATGTAGTAAGACATGGTGAAACTAATATGGGAAAAAATAAAGTAATAGCAACAGAAGAAGAACCATTAAATGAAAATGGAATACAACAAGCGATTTTATTAGGAGAAAAGTTGAAAAACAAAAAAATTGATATTGTATATTGTTCTACAATTCAAAGAGCTCAAGATACATTAAGATTATGTGATTTAGATAAAAATATACCAGTAATTATAGAAGATAGAATAAAAGAACGAAATATGGGAATATACGAAAATACACCATTTGATAGATTAGATTGGAAAGAGTTTTGGGGAATAAATTCAGAAAAGAAATATACAGAATTAGAATCGATGAAAAGTGTATATGAGCGAGTTAGCAAATTTTTAGAAGAAATAAAAATAAAAGAAAAGGACAAAAATATTTTAATAGTTTCTCATGGTGGAGTTATAAGAACTATAGATTGGTATTTTAATGGATTTAATGATAAAATGTTTGCATGTGAAAATTGTAAAGTATATGAATATAATTTATAAATTGATTTAAAGGAGATAAATATATGAACAAAATAGTTACTATTTGTGGTAGTATGAGGTTTAAAGACAAGATGATGGAAATATCTAAAGAATTAGAAATAAAAAATAAATATGTTGTTATTCAATGTATTTATAGTAATGATAAATTTACTGAAAAAGAACAACAAATCTTATCAGATTTGCATTACAATAAAATCAAAATTAGTGATGCAATTTATGTTGTTAATGTTAATGGATATATTGGAAACTCAACAGATAAAGAGATTGAATATGCTAAAAAATTAGGCAAAGAAGTAATGTATTTAGAACCTATAAAATAAGGAAAAAGGAAGTGAAAAATAATGGACATGTATCAAAAAAGAAAAATGAGACAAGAAAAAGTAAAAAATGAAAATAAAGAAGAAAATAGCAAATATAATATAAATTGGTATCCAGGTCATATGGCAAAAACAAGAAGACAAATAATAGAGGACTTAAGATTAATAGATGTAGTAATTGAATTGTTAGATGCAAGAATACCATTGTCTAGTAGAAATCCAGAAATAGAAAAAATAACAAAAGGTAAAAAGAAAATAGTACTATTAAATAAATGTGACTTATCAGATGAGGGATTAAACAAAGCATGGGTAGAATATTTTAAAAAACAGAATATTCCCGCATTACTAACAGACTCAAACTCTGGAAATGGTATACAAAACTGCTTAAGAGAAATAGAAAAAATAATGAACGAAGATTTAACAAAGTCATCTGAAAAAGGAAGAGTCGGCAAAAAAATAAGAGTAATGATTCTTGGAATTCCAAATGTAGGAAAATCATCATTTATAAATCGTGTAGCTAAAAAAACATCACTAGAAGTAGCCAATAGACCAGGTGTAACTAGATCAAAACAATGGATAAGAGTAAATGAAAAAATAGAGTTATTAGATACTCCAGGTGTATTATGGCCAAAATTTGAAAATGAAGAAATAGCATTAAATTTAGCATTTACAGGAACAATAAAAGATGACATTTTAGAAAGAACAGAAATAGCATTTAATTTAATAAAAGCATTATTAAACAGTAAATATAAATTGAATTTATGTGAAAGATATAAAATAACAGAAGAGGAAGTAGAACAAATAATGCAAATGCCTCAAAATGAAAATGCAAATATATATGAAATAATGTTATTAATAGGTAAAAAAAGAGGTGCAATAATGTCAGGAGGAAAAATAGACGAAGAAAAAACTGCAAGAATAATATTAGACGATTTTAGAAGCGGAAAGCTTGGAAAAATAACATTAGAAAAACCAAATACAAAATAATAAAAATAGAAGGTGAAAACTTGGAAGAATTTATAAATATAGAAAAAGATATAACAGATATTAGGTTAATGAATCCATTAACTTGGGCATATATTGGGGATAATGTATATGAATTATTTATTAGAACTTATTTGATAAATACAACAAATTTAAAACCACATAAATTACATATAGAAGCAATAAAATATGTAAAAGCATCTGCTCAAGCAAATATATTAAAAAATATATATGAAGATTTAACAGAAGAAGAAAAAGAAATTGTAAGAAGAGGAAGAAATGCAGAAAATCATCATGTGCCTAAAAATTCTAATGTACAAGAATATATGTATGCAACAGCATTTGAAGCATTGATTGGATATTTATATTTAACAAAGCAAAATAAAAGATTAAAAGAAATATTAAATAAGATAGTTTAAAAAAATGTCAATGGGGACGTAGTTTTTTGACAACCTAAAAACATAACAGAGTATAAAAATAAAAATGTAGGAAAAAGATAAATTAAAAGTCGATTTTCCTGCATTTTTGTCTAAAATTAAAATTTATATCTTTTAAAATATAATTAAAAATAGAAATTAAGGCATTTTAAATTCATTTAATTAAAATAAAATTATATTATTTGTTGACTAAATAAAAAAAAAATGATATAAATATATAGTATTACAAGGCCCCTTGGTCAAGCGGTTAAGACGCCACCCTCTCAAGGTGGAATCATGGGTTCGATTCCCGTAGGGGTCACCAATTTTATTGACAAAAAATATTGGTATATAAATTAAATAAATTTAAAGGGGAGTAGCTTTAAATTACTAGTCAACAGTCGCGATACAATTAGTATCTGGTTAGTAAGCTTTAAAAAAGTAAGCGAGACTTTTAAAGAAAGATTATAAATAAATTATAATTTTTCTTTAAAAGTCTTTTTATATATAGAAAAAACATATAAGCTTTGCTAAATTTCGAACAAGAACAAAGATGCAGATTTTAGAATTTTGATAAATGCAAATATACTATTATCTTTGCTTGGGTACTATAATATTAATTATAAATGGTTATAATAATATAAGGAGGATTATTATGGAAAAAAAGTGGTTTAATCAAGAAATTGAAGAGGTTGAGAAAAATTTAAAAACAAACTTAAAAAATGGACTAACAACTGAAGAGGTGAAAGGAAGACAAGAAGAAAACGGTTTTAATGAATTAAAAGAAGGAAAAAAGAAAAATTTATTTCAAAAGTTTATAGAACAATTTAAAGACTTTTCTATAATAGTACTTATAATAGCAGCAATTGTTTCAGGGGCAGTAGGAATTGCAAATGGAGAAGGAATTACAGATACAATAATAATTTTAATAGTAGTTTTGGTAAATGCAATAATAGGTGTTGCTCAAGAAGCAAAAGCTGAAAAATCTTTAGAAGCTTTAAAAAAATTAAGTGATCATGCTGCAAAAGTTATAAGAGATGGAAATATTACAGTAGTACCATCAAGAGAATTAGTACAAGGAGATATAGTTGTATTAGACACAGGGGACTATATTCCAGCAGATTTAAGAATAATAGAAGAAGCAAACCTAAAATCACAAGAGTCATCATTAACAGGTGAATCAGTTCCAGTAGAGAAAACAGCAGAAGTAATAGAAAAAGAAGAAACAGGAATAGGCGATAGAGTAAATATGTTATTTTCTTCTAGTTTAATTACATATGGAAGAGGAAAAGGCGTAGTTGTAGAAACTGGAATGAATACAGAAGTTGGTAAAATTGCAGGAATAATAAATTCAACAGAAAAACAAGAAACACCACTTCAAACAAAATTAAATAGTTTAGGAAAAACATTAGGAATTGTAGCATTAGCAATATGTGCTTTTATATTTGTAGTAGGTTTATTACAAGGAAAAGAACCAATAGCAATGTTTATGACAGCAGTATCACTTGCTGTTGCAGCCATACCAGAGGGATTGGCTGCTGTTTCTACAATAGTATTAGCAATTGGTGTTCAAAAAATGGTAAAAAGAAATGCAATTGTTAAAAGATTACCAGCTGTTGAAACATTAGGAAGTGCAACTGTAATATGTTCAGATAAAACAGGAACATTAACACAAAATAAAATGACAGTAGAAAAAGTATTTTGGAATAATAGATTAGAAAATTTATCAGATGTAAAAGCAGAAGATGATGAAATAAAAAAATTAGTATTATCAAGTATGTTATGTAATGATACAAAGATTTCATCAGACAATGAGTTAACAGGAGATCCAACAGAGACAGCATTAGTAGATATGGCATTTACTCTAGATTTTGATCCAAGTATATATGACATAATGCCTAGATTAGACGAAATACCATTTGACTCTGATAGAAAATTAATGACAACAGTAAATGAAAATAATGGAAAATATATTGTTTATACAAAAGGTGGAGTAGATGAATTATTAAAAAGATGTAATTCATATATTATAAACGGAGAAATAAAAAATGATATAGAAAATTACAAAAAAGAAATTGCTAAAAATAATGAAACAATGGCAAAAGAGGCATTAAGAGTTTTAGCAATGGCATATAAAGAAATTGATCATATTCCAAATAAAGAAGAAATGAAAACAATAGAAAATGACTTGATTTATATTGGAATGGTTGGAATGATAGATCCACCTAGAGAAGAAGCTAAAATAGCTGTAGAAAAATGTAAAACTGCAGGTATAAAAACAGTAATGATAACAGGTGACCATAAAATAACAGCAACAGCAATTGCAAAAAAATTAGGCATATTAGAAAATGAAGACGAAGCAATAACAGGTACTGATTTAGAAAATATGACAGATGAAGAATTAGAAAAACATGTTAGTCATTATTCTGTATATGCAAGAGTTTCACCAGAACATAAAGTTAGAATTGTAAAAGCATGGCAGAAAAATAATCAAATAGTTGCAATGACTGGTGATGGAGTAAATGATAGTCCAGCCTTAAAAACTGCTGATATAGGGTGTGCAATGGGAGTTGTTGGAACTGATGTTGCAAAAGAAGCAGCAGATGTTATATTAACTGACGATAATTTTGCAACAGTTGTATCTGCAGTAGAAGAAGGAAGAAGAATATATGATAATATCTTAAAAGTTATACAATTTTTACTTTCAAGTAATGTTGGAGAAATTATAGTATTATTTTTAGCAACATTATTAACACCATTATTTAGTAAATGGTTTGGAATAACAGATGTATCACAATTAGAAATATTAATGCCAATACACATTTTATGGATAAATTTAGTAACAGATTCATTGCCAGCACTAGCATTAGCATTTGATCCTGCAAATGACAATATAATGAATAGAAAACCTGTCAAACCAAGTAAAGGAATATTTACAAAAGGCATGACATTTAGAATTGTATATCAAGGTATTATGATTGGATTATTAACATTATCAGCATTTATGATAGGATTAGGAACAACAACAGAGCCAATTGGAAATCTTACTTTAGATGAGACAAAAATAGAAGTTGGACAAACAATGGCATTTTGTGTATTAGCTTTATCAGAATTAGTGCATGTGTTTAATATTAGAGATAATAAAAAATCAATATTTAGAACAAATATATTTAATAATTCAAAATTAGTATTAGCAATAATAGCATCTGCTGCATTAATGTTTGTAATATTATTGGTTCCAGCTTTAAGAAATATATTTAGTATACCATTATTACCAACACAAAATATAGTAGAAACAGTATGTTTAATATTTGCTCCTATTGTAATAGTAGAAATATTTAAATTATTAAAAATTAATACAACAAAGGACGAATAAAAAGAAGAGACAATGCTTTAAAAAGCATTGTTTTTTCTTTTTATTTTAATTTACATAACTATTGCCAAAAATGGTAAAATGTTGTATAATAATAAAGTATTAAGGGGGATGTGAAAATATGAAGAAATACCTTGTTTCAATATTGTTAAGCATAATAATTACTTTAACAGCAAATATTGTATATGGAGCAAATGATAATTTAAAAGACGTAAAATATTATAATAATTTAATAAAAAATGAGAATATAGCAACAATCTTATTAAATAAAAATACTAAAACAAGAAAAACAACAAAAAAAGAAGTAATGAATTTTGATAAAAATATAACGAAAATAAAAGATTCAAAAGGAAACGAATTAAAAGAAACAGATGTAGTTAAAACAGGTGATTACATTACAATAAATAAAATTGATTATAAAGTTGTTTTGTATGGTGATGTAAATAAAGATGGTTATATTTGTGATATAGAAGATATTATGATAATAGAAAATAATTATTTAGGAAAGAGAAATGTAAGTCAAATAGAAAAACTAGCAGGAAACTTACAAAACGATGATAATACATTAGATATAGAAGATATTATGAAAATGGCAAATACATATTTAGGAACATTAAAAACAGACATAATTTCTAAAGTACCATCAGGAAATGTAATAATTAAAACTGATGATGATAAAAATAATGCAAATGAAGATAAAAAAGACAATACCAATAATGATAATAAAAAAGATGAAACAGGAACAACTCCTGTTGCAATGCATGGAAATCTAAGTGTAAAGGGAACAGATATAGTTGATAAAAATGGAAACAAATTTCAATTAAAAGGTGTTAGTACACATGGACTACAATGGTTCCCTCAATATGTAAATCAAGAAGCATTTACATTTATGAGAGATAATTGGGGAATAAATGCAATAAGACTTGCAATGTATACAGATCCCAATGTAGGATATACACAAGATTTACACAAAATTGTAGATAATGGAGTTAAATATGCTACAAACTCAGGATTATATGTTATAATAGATTGGCATATATTAAGTGATGGAAATCCAAATACAAATAAATCATCAGCAATAAAATTCTTTAAAGAAATGGCAGAAAAATATAAAGATAATAATAATGTAATATATGAAATATGTAACGAACCTAATGGTGATGTACAATGGGAAAGAGATATAAAACCATATGCACAAGATGTTATTAAAGAAATAAGAAAAATAGATAGTGATGCAATTATAGTTGTAGGAACACCTACTTGGTCACAAGATGTTGACGTAGTTGCACAAAATCCAATAAAAGGATATAATAACATTATGTACGCATTACATTTTTATGCAGCAACACATAAAGATTATTTAAGACAAAAACTAACAGTTGCATTAAAATCTGGATTACCTATATTTGTAACAGAATTTGGTATAACAGATGCATCTGGAAATGGTGCAGTAGATGTAACAGAAGCAAATACATGGATAGATTTCTTAAATAAAAATAACATAAGTTGGATGTGTTGGAATTTATCAAATAAAGATGAAAGCTCATCATTATTAAAAAATACAAATAAATTAACAAATTGGACAAAAGATGAATTATCAGATGAAGGAAAATGGCTATTAGATGCCTTAAAAAGATAATATAGGAGGAAGTTATAATGAAAAATAAAATTGGTGTAATTAGTTTAATTATTTTAACAATTGTTGCAATAGCAACTACAAGTTTAGGATTTTCTGTAGATATGACATTAAGTAAATCAGAAAATATTAAAATAAATGATGAAATAACAGTAACATTAAATTTTAGTGAAGAAATAGTAGGAGCAACTTTTAAGGTAAATTATGATAATAATAATTTAAAATTAGTAGGAAGCGAAACAACAAATTTAACAGTATCAGAAAATGATGGAAAAGTTGCAGGTGTATATGTTGATATGGCAAAAACAGGAACAAATAATTTAAAAATTAAATTTAAAGTTATAAATACAACAAATACAACAATGGCATTTAAAATTGAAGATGGAAAATTTGTAACTAAAAAAGATGAAAAATCATATTCAATAAATAAAGTTACAAAAACAGATGAAACTACAGATAATAAAAAAGATGACAATACAAACTCAAATACTAATAAAAATAACATAACAAATAGTACAACAAACAATACAACAAGTAACACAACAAATAATACAACAAATAATATAACAAATAACACGACAAATAACACAATAAGTAATGAAACAACTAACACTGATAACAACACATTAAATACAATTAATGATGTTACAAATACAAGCACAAATACTAATAGTACAAACAATGAAAATAATAATACAAATTCAAATACTTCAACAAACACAATAAGCACAGATGTAACAACTTCAACAAAACAAATACCACATACAGGAAATTACACAATCTTATATGTTGCAATATTTTTAGCAATAGTTCTTTCAGTATATACAGGATTAAAAATAAAATCAAAACAATTTGAAGATAAATATGATAAATAAAAACAAAAATTAATAAAAAATTGGGAGTAGATTTAAAAAAATTTACTTCCATTTTTTTGCTTAAAAATCTATTTTAATATTGTAATTCCAACATATTTAGTGTAAAATATGAAAATGAAGTTAATAATAATATTGGAGGAAAAAATTATATGAGATTTGTACAAAATGAAGAAGATATACAAGAATATAAAAAATTTTTAGAGGGTCATGAAAGATGTAATTTTCAACAATCACCAGAATGGGCAAAAGTAAAAGATCACTGGAAAAATGAAATAATTCTTGCAGAAGACGAAAATAAAAACATAATTGGCTCATTAAGTATATTAATAAGAAAAATACCAATATTCGGAAATATAATGTATTCATCAAGAGGACCAGTATGTGATATACATGATGAAAAAGTATTAGAACAATTAACAGAAGGAGCAAAACAACTTGGAAAAAAATATAAAGCAATTGTTTTAAAAATAGAACCAGACATAAAAAGTGACGACAAAGAATTTAGAGAAATAATAACAAAAATAGGTTATAAAATAAAAGATGATGCAAAAAACTTTAGAGAAGAAATACAACCAAGATATGTATTTAGATTAGATGTAAAAGATAAAACAGAAGATGAAATATTTGCAGGATTTCATCAAAAAACAAGATATAATATTCGTTTAGCAACTAAAAAAGGTGTAGTTGTAAAAGAAGGAACAAGAGAAGATTTAAAAGATTTTCATAGAATAATGGTAGAAACAGGAGCAAGAGATGGTTTTATAATAAGACCATTATCATATTTTGAAAAAATGTATGATGAATTAGCACCAAAACATATGAAATTATTAATGGCATATTACGAAGATAAACCAATTTCAGGAGTTATACCTATTATGTATGGAAATAAAACATGGTATTTATATGGAGCAAGTAGTAATCAACATAGAAACCTAATGCCAAATTATTTGCTACAATGGGAAATGATTAAAATTGCAATAAAAAATAAAAGTGATATATATGATTTAAGAGGTGTATCAGGAGTTGTAGATGAAAATCATCCACAATATGGATTATATAGATTTAAAAAAGGATTTGGAGCAGAATTTACAGAATTTATTGGAGAAATTTATATACCATTTAAACCACTAACATATAGCTTATATAAGTTCTCAGAAAAGGCATTTAGAAATTTAAGAGGATTAAAAACCAAATTTAAGAAAAAATAGGGGGCAAAATTGAAATCTCTTGTTATAGAAAAGAATGACTTAAAAAATAATATTAAGATTATAAAAAAAATTGCAAATCAAAATGAGCCAGATGACAATGGAAACAAAGTACAAATAATTGCAGTAATAAAAGGTAATGGATATGGTTTAGATTTAATAGAATATGCTAATTTTTTAATAGATAATGGAATTGATTTTTTAGCAGTATCAACAGTAGAAGAAGCAATTAAGTTAAGAGAAAGTGGAATAAAAGAAAAAATTTTAATGTTATCTTCAACAGCTGTAAAAGAAGAAATAGAGATACTAGTAAAAAATAATATTATAATTACAATTGGATCTAAAGAAGCTGGACAAGCAGTAGAAGAAATAGCTAATAAACTAAATAAAAAAGTAAAAGCACATTTAAAAATAGATACAGGATTCGGAAGATATGGATTTGTATATAATGAAAGAGAAAAAATGATAGAAGCAATTAAATCTTGGAAAAATATAAAAATTGAAGGAACATTTTCTCATTTTTCATTAGCATTTTATAATAAAAACGAATATACAAAGGAACAATTTAAAAGATTTATAGATTGCATAGAAGTATTAAAAATGAATGAAATAGAACCAGGAATGCTTCATATATGTAATTCATCTGCATTTATAAAATTTCCTAATATGCACTTAAATGCAGTAAGAATAGGATCAGCATTTTTAGGAAGACTTGCAATTCCAAATAAAATTGGATTGAAAAAAATAGGATATTTAAAATCTAATATTACAGAAATAAAAGATTTACCTAAAAATTATAATATAGGATATTCTAATTCTTATAAAACAAAAAAAGAAACAACTGTAGCTATTATTCCTTGTGGATATGCGGATGGGGTTAATGTTAAAGTTGATAGAGATATGTTTAGACCAATAGATAAATTAAGATATATAGTAAGAGATATTAAAGATAGTATAAAAAAACAACAATTATATGTAGAAATTAATGGTCAAAAATTTAATATTCTAGGAAGAATTGGAATGTATAATGTTGTAATAGATGTAACAGGAAAAAATATAAAAATAGGTGATGAAGTTAGATTTAATGTTAATCCTATATATATAGATAGTAGCATAAGAAGGGAGTATATATAATGCAAGAAAATAATGAAAATATAAGAGAAGATGAAGATATAAAAGAATATCAAGAAAATAATAAATTAGGTTTTTTTAAAAAGCTTTGGTACTCAATAACTAAAATAGAGAAATACCCAGAAATGACAACGTTAGGAGTAAGGAGTAGTGTTTTATATTTATTTAAACTTATGGCAATTTTTGCATTAATATTATGTCTTTGTTTAACAATAAAAACATATTTTACTGTAAATAATGCAGTTAAGTATTTTGAAAATGATTTTCCAAATGTATCATATAAAGATGGAAAAATTAATGTAGACTCTACAGATGTAATTAAGTATAGTGAAGAAAATTCAGTTTTTGGAGAAGTAATAATAGATACAAATTCAGAAGATGAAGAAACTATAAATAAATACCAACAAGAAATAAATGATAAAGATTCAGGAATTATAATATTACAAGATAAATTAATATTAAAAAATCCAGCATTATCTCAATTAACAGAATATAAATATAAAGATATATTAACTTCTGCTGGAGTGGATAGATCAGAGATTACAAAGCAAGATATTTTAGATTTTGCAAAAGGTGATCAAATAATATCATTATATACAGTATTTTTTGCAATAATATTTATATATGTTCTTATGATATATTTTATTTCTGTATTAGTTGATTCATTAATACTAGCAGTAATAGGATATATAACAGCAATACTTGCAAAAATAAAAATGAGATTTTTAGCAATATACAATATGGCAGTATATAGTTTAACACTATCAATAATACTAAACTTAATTTATTTAGTTGTTAATGTATTTACAACATTTAATATTAAATATTTCCAAGTAATGTATACATCAGTTGCATTTATATATTTAGTAGCAGCAATATTTATTATAAAATCGGAATTTATAAAAAAACAAATGGAATTAATAAAAATAGTAGAAGAGCAAAAAAAGGTTAGAGAAGAATTAAAAAATCAAGAAAATAAAGAAGAACAAAAGAAAGATGAAGACAAAAAAGAAGAAAAAAATGATGAAAACAACAAAAACGAAGACAATTCGGATGGACCAGAAGGATCAGAGGCATAAAATAAAAGGAAGTGTGAGAAAATGAGTAATAATCCTAAAAAACAAAAAAAGGATAACAAAAAACAAGATAAAAAAATATATGCAATTATAACAATAATAATTGCAATAGCAGTAGCTGCAATTATTGCAGTAGCTATGTACTTTAATACTAATGATCAAAAAGATAAAGAATTACCTTATACAGATTTAATTAAAGAAATATCTTATGGAAATATTGAAAAGGTAGAAATGACAGTAGGAAGTACAAAATTAAAAGTTAAAATAAAAAATCAAGATGAGGAAAAAACAGCAATAGTTCCAAATACACAAGCTTTTATGGAACTAATACAACAAAAAGTAGCAGAAGGAAATGAAATAGAATTAATACAAAAACCACAAAAAGCAATAACAAAAATACCATCTGCAATAATATCTCTTTTACCTACAGCTATAATGGTTGCATTATTTGTAATGATATTCAAAATGCAAGGATTAGGTGAAAAAGGCAAAGTATATGAGGAAACAGAAAGAAAAACAAAAGTTACATTTAAAGATGTTGCTGGATTAGATGAGGAAAAACAAGAATTAATAGAAATAGTTGACTTTTTAAAGAAACCAAAAAAATTCTTAGAAATGGGAGCTAAAATTCCAAAAGGTGTTTTATTATATGGAAAGCCAGGTACAGGTAAAACATTAATTGCAAAGGCAATAGCAGGAGAAGCAAATGTTCCATTTATTTCTATGAGTGGATCAGAATTTATAGAAATGTTTGCAGGACTTGGAGCATCACGTGTTAGAAAATTATTTGAAAAAGCAAGAAAATTATCACCTTGTATAGTTTTTATAGATGAAATTGATGCAATTGGATCAAGAAGAACATCAAGCAGTGGAGCAGAATCAGAAAACAATCAAACATTAAATCAATTATTAGTCGAAATGGATGGTTTTGAAAGTGAAGAAACAATAATAGTTTTAGCTGCAACAAACAGACCAGAAATGTTAGATAAAGCACTTTTAAGACCAGGTAGATTTGATAGACAAATAACAATAGCATCACCAGATTTAAAAGGAAGAGAAGAAATATTAAAAATTCATGCAAGAGATATGAAAATTGCAGATGATGTATCATTTGAAAATATTGCAGAAGATACAGCAGGATTTACAGGTGCAGAACTTGCAAACATATTAAATGAATCTGCAATAATAGCAACTAAAAAAGGTCATAAAGTTATAGAAAATATAGATATAGATGAAGCTACAAAAAAGGTAACAGTAGGATTAGAAAAACATAGTAGAGTAATTTCTGACAAAGATAAAAGATTAACAGCATATCATGAAGCTGGTCATGCAATAGTTAGTCAATTTTTACCAACACAAACAGCAGTAAAAGAAATATCAATAATACCAAGAGGAGTTGCTGGTGGATATACAATGTATAAATCTGATGAAGATAAATACTATATTTCTAAAACAGAAATGGAAGAAAAACTAATTGCATTACTTGGTGGTAGAGCAGCAGAAAAAATTGCTTTAGATGATATATCAACAGGAGCAAGTAATGATATAGAAGTAGCAACAAAAGTAGCCAAAGATATGGTTACAGTTTATGGAATGAGTGATAAAATAGGACCTATATCATTAAAAAATGATAATGATGATCCATATGCTATTCAAATGTTTGGAGAAAACATAGAAGATAGTGTTGGACAAGAAGTCAAAAAGTTAATAGATACAGCATATAGTGATGCACAAACAATTTTAAGAGAACACATGGATTTATTACATCAAATAGCAGGAGCTTTACTAGAAAAAGAAAAAATAACAGAAGAAGAATTTAAAAAATTTTTTGGAGAAAACTAAAAAAATAAAATAATATATGATTGGAGAGGGGAAAATGAGCGAAAAATATTATATAACTACACCAATATACTATCCAAGTGGAAAATTTCATATAGGAACAGCATATACAACAGTATTAGCTGATACAATGAAAAAATATAGAAAACTAAAAGGATATGACACATATCTTTTAACAGGAACAGATGAGCATGGACAAAAAATCCAAAATAAAGCAGAAGAGCTTGGAAAAACACCACAACAATATGTTGATGAAATGGCACAAATGGCCAAAGATTTATGGAAAACAATGAATATAGATTATGATCAATTTATACGTACTACTGACGAAAAACATGTAAAAGTAGTAGAAAAAATATTTGATAGATTTATGGAATCAGGAGACATTTATAAAGGAGAATATAAAGGATTATATTGCGTACCATGTGAGACATTTTTTACAGAAACACAATTAGTAGATGGAAAATGTCCGGATTGTGGAAGAGAAGTTGTTCCAATGAAAGAAGAAGCATACTTCTTTAAAATGAGTAAATATGTTGATAAATTGTTAAAATATTATGATGAACATCCAGATTTTATAAAACCAGCATATAGAAAAACAGAAATGATAAATAATTTTATAAAACCAGGATTAGAAGATTTATGTGTAAGTAGAACAACATTTGATTGGGGAATAAAAGTATTAAAGGATCCAAAACATGTTGTATATGTATGGCTAGATGCTTTAACAAATTATTTATCAGCATTAGGATATTTATCAGAAGATGATAGTTTATTTAAAAAATACTGGCCAGCAGATTTGCAAATAGTTGGAAAAGATATAGCAAGATTTCACTTAATATATTGGCCAATATTCTTAATGGCATTAGATTTACCATTACCAAAAACAATATTTGTTCATAATTGGATAACAATGAAAGATGGAAAAATGAGTAAATCAAAAGGAAATGTAGTATATCCAGAATTATTAATAAATAGATATGGATTAGATGCAACAAGATATTTCTTATTAAGAGAAGTGCCTTCTTCAACAGATGGAGTATTTTCTCCTGAAGAATTTGTAGAAAGATTTAATTTTGATTTATGTAATGATTTAGGAAATTTATTAAATAGAACAATATCTATGGTAAATAAATACTTTAATGGAGAAGTTCCAGAATATATAGGAAAATTAAATGATGTTGATGAAGAATTAGAAGAATATTGTTTAAATCAATTAAAGAAAATAGAAGAACTTATAGAAAATATGGAAATTGGATTAGCATTACAAGAAATATGGGCATTAATATCAAGAACAAACAAATATATAGATGAAACAATGCCTTGGGCACAAGCAAAAGAAGAAAATAAAGATAAATTAAAATCAACAATATATCATTTAATAGAAAATTTAAGAAAAATAGCAATAATATTAACTCCATTTATGGAAGAAACTTCAGAAAAAATGTTTAAACAATTAGGAATAAACGAAGAAAGTTTAAAATCATGGGAAAGCCTAAGCAAATATGATCAACTAAAAGACATAAAAGTAATTGAAAAGGGTGAACCATTATTTATGAGATTAGATGCAGAAGAAGAAATTGAATATATAAAAAATGGTATGAAAAACAAATAATAAGGTGAAAAAATGGATCTAATATATATAAAAAGAATGTACTTAAAAAGAGCAATAACGATGATAATAATATTTATATTAGTAATGATACTAGTTGCTATAGTGATGGTAAATCATATAAAAAAGGCAACTAGTATAAATGCATGTTTTAAACAAACAGAAGCACAAATATCCAAAATATCACCTAATAATACTAAAAAACAAAACGGTATAATAACAGCAATTATAGAAAACAACAAAAATACACCTGTACTAACACAAAAAGGAAAAGAAAATATGTCACAAATATATAAGTCAGATAAAAAAAGGGTGTTTTTAACATTTGATGATGGACCATCAAAAACTGTTACAATCCCAATACTTGATTTATTAAAACAAGAAAAAATAAAAGCAACATTTTTTGTATTAGGAAGTAGGGTAGAATTATATCCTGATATTGTAAAAAGAGAATATGAAGAAGGACATTATATAGCAAATCATGGATATTCTCATATGTATTCACAAATATATTCTTCTGTTCAATCTGTTTTAGATGAATATAATAAAACAAATGATGCTGTAAGAAAAGCCATAGGAGTAAAAGAATATAATTCACATTTATTTAGATTTCCTGGAGGAGTACCAGGGGGCAGATATGCACAATTAAAAAAAGAAGCAGTAGCAGAATTGGATAAAAATAATATTGCTCATGTTGATTGGAATGCATTAACAGGTGATGCAGAAGGAAAAAATTCTGTAGAAGAATTGGTTTCTGAATTACAAAAGACAATGGGGGAAAAGAACAGCTTAGTAATTTTAATGCATGATGCAGGAAATAAAAAAACAACTTATGAAGCATTACCAACAGTAATATCAATGTTAAGAGAAAAAGGATATGAGTTTAAAAGTTTTTATGATATTATAAAATAATTGTACAAAGGAGAGAAAAATTTTGAAAAGCGGTACAAATGTAGAAAAAATCGATATAGAAAAAAAATTAGAATATTTAGAATTAGACTTAGATAAAATACCAGTAAATTTAAAGGAATTTGAACCTTTAGATTTTAGAGCAACAGAAAATTATGATGAAAATAAATTTAAACAATACAGATATCTTGAACCAAAAGATATACAAATATTATTATCACCAACAAATAGATTAAATGATTTAAAAGAAAAATATTCTAAATCAGCACCAATTTATTCATATTTAGTACCAGAAAATGAAGATGACATATTAAGACATACAACATTTTTAAATATGTTAAAAAACTTAAATACAGATAATGTTGATGAAATAGAAGAAGAACAGAAAAAACTAAATAAAGGTATTCCATTTAAAGTTAAATACCCAGGTAATTACTTATGGCAAATATATTATTCACAAGTAAAAGATAAATACTTTATGTTAGTTCCAACAGAAGATTCAAACTGTTCAGCATTTTTCTATTTGTTAAAAAAACAACTTAAAAAAAGAAAATCACAAAAGATATTTGTTCCAATAAGCAATGTTGAATACTCAAGTACATACTTAAAAAGATCACAATTTGAAGATATAGAAAATTATTTATGGCTATTTACAAAAGATTGGCCATTAGTATACGAAGTATATGATAAAGATGATAATTTAAGTATTCAAATTGTTGGAGAAACAGAAGTTTATGGGAAAATAAAAACACCATATAAAATAACATTATCAACAAAAGAAGAAGCTGAAAAATTTTATAAATTATTAAAGGCTATATTTATATTACAAACAGAATTGCCACATTATTATAATTTTAAAACAAATATAAACGAATATGGAAATATAGAATTTTATTATAATAATGTAAAAATGGAATATGCAAAATTAGCAAAATTTATTAGAGATCAATATGTGGAATTATTAGATAAAAATGAAACTATAATTTCAGAAAAAGAAAGATTAGTAAAAAAATTAGAAGATATAAGAATAAAATCTCAAGAGTTAGAAAGAGAATATATATCAAAAGAAAAGCAAATATCAACATTTTTAGAATGTAGAAAAACATTTTTTGGTAAAGTAAAATATTTCTTTAAATATAGTAAAAGTTCAAAAAATAAAAATCTAGAAAAAATAGAACAAGAAGATAAAAAAAATGAAGAAAACTTAAAAGATGAAAAAGAAGTTTCTAAGGGAAAATTAAAAAATTCTTATACAATAGAGGAATTGGTAGAAGAATATAAAAAATTTGAACAAAAAGAAATAGAAATTAGTAACTTAAAAATGGATATAAATGCATTAAAATTAAAAAATAAAAATTTAACTAAAAAAATAGAAAATGCAACAATGTATATTGAAGAGATAGACAAGCATAAAAAAAGTATATTTGAATTCTGGAAATATAGTAACAAAGACGAAGTAGCAACATTACCAGAAGGAGAGCAAGAAGAAGTAAATGTAGAAAGAAAAATTATAAAAGTATTTGATTATAACGAGGATTTAGAAACGCTAGGAAAAGAATATGATAAAAAATACAGAAAAGAATTATCAAATGATGAATTAGACAGCATTTACATATCAACAACAGATTTAATAGATATTTTAAATAATATAAAATGCAACAAAGTAAAACCAAAAGAAATAGAAAACAGTTTAAAATCAATGAAAGAAGAACTAAAAGCAGATGCTTCAAAAGAAGATGTAGATATTTTTGGTGGAATATTAGATGACAATAGAAAAGAAAAAACAATAGCAAATCAAAAGCATAGAGAGATTAGTAGAGATAAATTTAATATTTTGGAATTAAATAAAATGACAAAACAATTAGGTTATAAAATGTCATTAGAAAAAATAGTTCAAAATATAAATACAATATTGCAAAATAACAAAATAGAAGAAGAAATGTATATTTACATGATATCTTCAAAAAATGAACTAAATAAAGATATATATAATATTTTTAATATAAATCCAGAACAAGAAATAAATAAAATTTTATATAATAAAGAAAAAGAATTTAATTTATATAAAATAAATATAAAAAATGGAATAAATGCAATAATGCTTACTAACATAATTTACTATAATAATAAAAATAGAACATTGCCAGAAGGAATGAATTTAAGTACTAATATATTAGTAGATTTATCAAATATAGAATTAGACTTAGAAAAAAATACATCATTTAATATTGTTAGTTTTGAAGATAAAAACGATGAATTATCATTATTTGATGTAAAAAACATAAATGTATATGAGTATACAATTAAATAATAACCAATTAAAGCCTTTTAACATATAATTAAATATGTTAGGAGGTTTTTTTATGAAGAAAAAAATTATAGTATCTTTATTTTCATTAATAATTATGCTATCAATAATGTTTAATACAAAAGTATTAGCATTAACAGAAGAATCAAAATTAGAATACGAAGGAATTGACGTAAGTCAATGGCAAGGCTACATAGACTATAAAAAAGTAAAAGAAGCGGGAATAGAAGTAGTATATATAAAATCAAGTGAGGGGATGGATTTTAAAGATCCATATTTTGAAACAAATTACGAAAATGCAAAAAGAAATAATTTAAAAATAGGATTTTATCATTTTGTAAGAGCAAGAAATACTGTAGAAGCAGAGGAAGAAGCAAGATTTTTTGCATCAACAATTGCAGAAAAAGAAGTTGATTGTAAATTAGCAATGGATTTTGAAGTATTTGGTGGAATTTCACGAGAAGAAATAAATAGAGTATCTAAAAGATTTTTAGAAAAAACAAAAGAATACACAGGAAAAGAGGTAATAGTATATAGTGATTTATCAAACTCTGAAACAACGTTTAATAATGAAATAGCAAATAAATATAGTTTATGGCTTGCTTATTATGGAGATTATAGAGAGTTAAATAATGTTAATTCAAATTGGAAAAAATATATAGGAGTTCAATATTCAGATAGAGGAAGAATAAATGGTATTAGTGATCTGGTAGATAGAGATAAATATACAAAAGAAATCTTTTTAAATGATAAAACTAAATTACCTAAAATAGAAAACCCAAAAACAAATAGTAATGATACAAAAACAGTAATATATACTGTAAAAAGAGGGGATTCTTTATGGAAAATAGCAAGAAAATATAATACGACAATAAATGAAATTGTAAAAATAAATAATATAAAAAATCCTAACTTGATTTATGTTGGAGAAAATTTGAAAATAATTACAAATACAGTTTATGAAGAAAAAGGTGAAACAAATCATAAAATTTATACAATAAAAAGAGGAGATACATTATACAAAATAGCAAGAAAATATAATACAACAATTCAAAATATAGTAGAACTTAACAATATAAAAAATCCAAATTTAATTTATGCAGGAGAAAGATTAAGGATATAAGTTTAACTTATTGAAAATAAATTAAAAATATGATATTATGTATACATGCAACATTAAATACGAGAGAAAGGAGAAAAAATATAACTATAGCAACAAAGTAAATCATCAACTATAAATATGGTACTTTATAGAATAAAGGAGGGAATAGTTATGAAAAATAATGTTACAATAGTTCCGATTGTTATTAATAACCGGGTAGTAAAATTGCTAGTTGATACCAAATATCTAAAAAATGTTTTAGAAATTGCCGAAGAAGAAGGCAAGGAAGAAACTAGATTGAACTTGGTTATTAATGGAAATCAAAAACTAGATTTTGACATTAATGTAGGGAAACTTAGATTGTTGATACAAAAGAGTGAAAATCTTAATAGTATACCAATACAGTTAGGAAAATATTTAGTAGATTTCACAAGTCAAATCAATTTTTTTAATAAACGTCCTCTTGTAGGAAGAGATGATGAAATCAAAAAAGTTTGGTTTTATTTGTCCCAAAAATGCAAAAACAATGTTTTTCTGATAGGGGATAAAGATGTTGGAAAAACAGCTATATGCTATGAAATAGCACGGCAGATTGAAATAGGAAAATGTCCAATAGAATTTTATACCAAAAGAATGTTGTTGTTAAGACCGGAAAAGATTTTAACAATAAAAAAGGAATGGATGTTAGAAAAAGTTGTAAAAAGCATACTGGTATATCTGGCAAAAAATGCTAATAATGTAGTCTTGTATATAGATAAGGCATTATATATGAGAGTTAGCCCCTATTTAGCAACAATCATTAATAATTGCATTATAAAATACAAGATACCAACAATAACAACTTGTTCTAAAGAGGACTTCGAAGAGTTGTTCCAAAAAGATTTTAGGGTTGGAAAATATGTAAATAGAGTTTATGTAAAAAAACCCGAAATTGAAGAGATTTTACCTATGGTAAAAAATCATGTGAAAAAACTTGAAGCAGAGAATCAAATTAGCATATCAAATGAAATGCTTAAATATGCTATATTTACAGCAAGTTTAACAAATTCGATTTCTGCAGAACCAGGAAATACAATAAATGTTCTTGATCGTACATTTGTAGAAGCCAAACAAAATGGAAAGACGAAGGTAGATAAAGAATGCATTCTGGCCTGTTATGATTCTTATCTTAAATTATACAAGAGTATGAGTGAGGAAGAAAAGAAAATAATTGCTTACCATGAGGTAGGACATTATATTGTTCAAAAAATGTGTAAGCACATACAGAATGTGAAAATTGCATATGTTTCAATACTACCAATGATGGATTATCTTGGTGTAAATGTTACATATATTGTACCTGGAAAAAACATGAATTATACAAGAGAATACTTTATGGAAACGATATCAGTTTATTTAGCTGGAAGAATTTCTGAAAAATTAATTACTAACTCATATTCTTCAGGTGCTTTTAATGACTTAGAAGCTGCCAATACAATAGCAGAGGATATGCTTACTGTATATGGATTATCTGAATCTTCAAAAAACAGAAATTTTACTGCATATAACGGTTATTTGGTAAAAGATTATTTACTAAATGAACAAAATAAAGAAGAAATAAATAAGGAGATTTCAAAAATTCTTGAAGAAGCATATCAGCAAGCAGAAAAAGTAATTTTGGAAAATAGGGAACTTATTGACAATATTGTTGAGTGGCTTATGGAAGAAGAGGTCCTTACGGGAGAACAATTGGAAGAAATTGTAGAAGCATACAAAAATTAAAAATTCTTTCTCGTAGATAAGAATATATCCTTGTCTACAATAAGCAGATTCTGTAAAAAGAATCTGCTTATTTCTTATATTTGTATAAAATAGAAAAATTATCTAGACAACATATAAAAAATATGATAATATATAAATCGTTAACAAAATAAACTATATATGCCGATGTGGCGGAATCGGTAGACGCACACGACTCAAAATCGTGCGGGAAACCATGTGGGTTCGAGTCCCACCATCGGTACCAAAAATGTATCTGTTCAAAGTAACAGAGAGATTAAAGTTAGTTATAACAACACATTCACAATTGGGTAGAGAGCAGAATGTGTTGTTATTTTATATTTCATTTGTATTGAATAGAATGGTATTATGTGTTAAAATATATAATATAACAAAAGAGAAATAATTTATAAAAAAATGAATAAAATAATAGTATAGATTTAAAAGGGGAAAATCTGTATGAGTAAAAAAAAGAATAAAAAGAGAATTGCTTATAACAAGCAAAAACAAGAAAAACATTCAAAAGAAATAGATAAAAATTTGGAAGAAATAAGAAAAGATATAAATAAAATTTCTCCAGAAAATGAAAATGAAGAGGTAGAAAAAAATCTAGAAAAAAGTAAAACAGTAGAAAATAACATCAATCCAAACGAAGAAACAAAAGACAATTCAGAAAATAAAAAACAAAATGAAAATAAACACTTAATAGTAAAAGAACAACAAAAATCTGACTCACGCAATAATTTTGCAAAGAAAATATCAAAACGAATACTAAAAACCATAAAAATATTATTAAAGTTAATTTTATCATGTTTTGCAATAACATTTATATATTCAGTTCTTGTTATATTAGCATTAATACTTTTAATTATAAGTTTAGTAGGAGTAGGAATATTTGCAATAGGCATAATTGGATCTATATTTGATATTACAAACCTAATTACAAAAATGGGATCTGTTGCATTCATATTTGTAGGAATGGGATGCGTATGTTTAGGAATATTTTTAATGGTATTAATAATAGAAATTATAAAAAAATTTATAAACAAATTAAAACAAAACATAGAAAAAATATTTAAATAAATAATAATAATTTTTAAAGATTAAATTGTCAAAATATTTTATATATAACAGATGATTTAGTCTTTGTTTTTTTCCATAAATTGTAACAAAAAAATTGGCCAAAATAATTGACATATGGGGAAATTTTAAATATAATAAAATATATAGTGGAAAAGTGTGAATTATAACTAAAATTATGTAAAATAAGAGGTAAAAAATGAAAAGAATTTTAACATATGGAACATTTGATTTATTACATTATGGACATATAAGATTATTACAAAGAGCAAAAGAATTAGGAGATTATTTAATAGTAGCATTATCAACAGATGAGTTTAATGCAATAAAACATAAAAAAGCATATCATAATTATGAAACAAGAAAAAAGATGTTAGAAGCAATTAGATATGTAGATTTAGTTATTCCAGAAGATAATTGGGAGCAAAAAATAAACGATGTAAAAACATACTATGTAGATACTGTTGTTATGGGAAGTGACTGGGAGAATGATCCTAAATTTGAAATATTAAGGGATTATTGTGATGTTGTTTATTTAGAAAGAACAGAAGGAATATCTACAACAAAAATAAAAAAAGAATTAGGATTGCAAAGAGCTGTAAATAGTGTGGATCAAATACCAATTCCAAAAAGTGAAAGAAAGTAAAGGGTGATTTTTGTTGAAAAAGTTATGTATAAAGTTTTTTATACTTATACTAAAGATTATATACTTTCCAATAAAACATCTTAAAGTTCAAAGAAAAGTTGTATATATAAGTAGGCAATTTAATAAAGGAACTTTAGATTTTAATTTGATTGTAAAAAGTATGGAAGAAGAATATCCTGATGTCAAAAACGTTGTGTTAGCAAAAAGAATGGAAAAAAGTATTATAAGTAAAATTGGATATTTTTTTCATATGATAGTTCAAATGTATCATGTAGCAACTGCTAAAATTGTTATAACAGATAGTTATTGTATTGTTATAAGTGTTTTAAACCATAAAAAGGAAACAAAAATAATTCAAACATGGCATGCAATATCTGCAATAAAAAAGTTTGGATATCAAACAATAGGAAAAAAATCAGGAACAGACAAAGTTATGGCAGATGCAATGTGTATGCATAAAAATTACGATTATGTATTATGTGCAAGTAAAATTACTAAAAAATATTTTATAGAAGCATTTAATATAAAAGAAGAAAATATAAAATATTTAGGATTACCTAGGTTAGATTACATATTGCAAGAAGATAAAGAAAAAACTGAAGAGATTTATAATACATATCCTGAACTTAAAAATAAAATAAATATATTGTATGTACCAACATTTAGAAAATACAAAAAGGTAAAAATAAATGATGTAATACAAAGAATAGATACAAAGAAATACAACTTAATAGTAAAATTACATCCATTAGATAAAAAGAATTATGTTTATTTACAAAAAGATGGGGTCATATATGATGATAAATTTAAGTCATATGATTTATTAAAAATGTGTGACAAAGTAATAACAGATTATTCATCTTTAGCAATGGAAGCAAGTTTATTAGAAAAACCTTTATATTTTTATATATATGATGTAAAAATATATAAAGAAGATCCAGGACTAAATTTTGATTTTAAAAAAGAAAAAATAGGAACATATTCAACAAATAGTCCTAAAAAAATAGTTAATATGTTAGAAAGAGAATATGATTTTTCAATTTTAAATAATTTTAGAAAAAGATATATACAAGTAGAAAGCAATAATTATACCAAAGATTTAACAAAATTTATTATGCAATTAGTAAATGAAGATTATGAAGAAAAAACAGAAATAGAAACTGTCAAAGAAGAAATTAAAGTTTAATAAAGGGGATTATAATGAAGCAACAGTTAAAGAAATTTATAACAAGTATATCTAAAAATAATATTCTGTTTAGAAAAATAGTAAGAAAAATGTTATATATATACAGATATATAACATTTAAAATAAGAACAATAGGGTTAAAAGTAGAAGATAATACAATTATATTTTCTACTTTTAACGGTAAGTCATATAGTTGTAGTCCTAAAGCAATATATGAATATATGCTAAAAGAAGAAAAATATAAGGACTACAATTTTATATGGGCTTTTAGAGATACAGAAAAATATAAAGAGTTAGAAAAAAATAGAAATACAAAAATAGTAAAAACAGGAAGCAAAGAATACTCAAGGGGACTTGCTAAAGCTAAATATTGGATATTTAATTATAAAATAGGAGAGTATTTGTATCCTAAAAAAAATCAGGTATTTCTACAATGTTGGCATGGCACACCTTTAAAGAGATTAGGGTGTGATTTAATTCATTTTGATAATAAACTAAATACAATGAAAGAAATGAAAAAAAGATACAAAATAGAATCTCAAAAATTTAATTATTTTATATCACCATCTAAATATGCAACAGAGAAATTTGTATCAGCTTGGAATTTAAAAGAAATAGGTAAAGAAAATATTATAATAGAAAAAGGCTATCCTAGAAATGATTTTTTATATAATTATACAGAAAATGATGTGCAAAAAATAAAAACAAAATTAGGAATAGAAAATACTAACAAGAAAATTATTTTATATGCACCAACATATAGAAGTAATCAACACGAAGCAGGGGTAGGGTATACATACAAAGAAGAAGTGGATTTTGAGAGATTTCAAAAAGAATTGCAAGATGATTTTATAATATTATTTAGACCACATTATTTTGTAGCAAATGTATTTGATTTTGAAAAATATAAAGGATTTGTTTATAATGTGGCTGATATAGATGATATAAATGAATTATATATAATTTCAGATATATTAATAACAGATTATTCTAGCGTATTTTTTGATTATGCAAATTTAAAAAGACCTATGATTTTCCATATGTATGATTTGGAACATTATAGAGATGAATCAAATGGTTTTTATTTTGATGTTGAAGAAGAATTACCAGGGAAAATAACAAGAACAGATGATGAATTATTAGAAGAAATTAAAAGAATTAGTAAAGAATTTGTTTATGATGATAAATATAAAAAATTTAATAATAAATATAACTATTTAGATGACGGACAAGCAAGTAAAAGAGTTGTTGAAGTAGTTGTAAAATAAAAATACTATGAGTAGGTGAAAAATAGTTGAATAAAACATTAAATGTAATGAAATGTATTTCTGCTTTTTTTGTTATTTGCATACATTGTGAATTACATAATTACGGAGGAAAGATAGGAACAATATTAATTTCTTTAATGAGATGTTCTGTACCAATATTTTTTTTAATATCAGGATATTATAGTTATTTTAATAATAAAAATAATAGCGATATTATGAAAAAGTATAAAAGTAGAATGATAAAATTAATTAAATTGATTATTATATCTGGAATAACATACTTATTATTTGATATATTGATACTAGATAAATATGAATCTATTTCTCAATATTTTGAGTGGAAATGGAATGAAAAAATCTTTTTTAAATATATATTTTTAAATGTATCACCTTTTGCTGGACATTTATGGTTTTTAAGTGCATTGCTTTATTGTTATATATTAATATTTATTTTAAATAAAATTAATGTAAAAGTAAGTATATTATATAAATATATTCCCATATTGTTGATGATGAATATTATTTTTGGGGAGATATCTAGTAAAGTGGGATTAAATGGCATTGAAACAATATATTATAGAAATTTCCTTTTTTATGGATTGCCTTTTTTTCTTATAGGATATTTGATAAATGATAAATCTAAGAAAATTAATGAAATTAGTAATAAAACTTTAATTGTGGTTAATGTTTTAAGTATTGTATTAATTATAATAGAATTATTAGGAACTAAAAATGCAGATTTATATATAGGAAGTATTATCCAAGCAACATCGTTATTTATTTTGTGTGTTAGAAATCCCAATATAATAGATATTAAAATTTTAGATAATATAGGTGGAAAATTATATACATACATATACATATATCATCTTATGGTATTTGAAATGGTAAAAAAATATCAAATTAAATTAGGATTGAGGTATGAAGATGTTTGCTATAAAGATACTATTATAGTATTTATAATTACCATTTTAATATCTATTATGATTTATTATGTTTCTATATATTATAAAAAAATAAAAAATGCTTTGATAGTAAAGTTGAGTAATTAATAGGAGAAAAAATGAGTAAAATTAAAAATTTTATGTATAAAAGTATATTAATCATTTTGTTTATTTTTACAATATATGTGACATACTGTTCAATATTTAATGTTTATAAATCACAATTAAAAATAAACTCGTTGATAATTATTATTGGGGTAATAGTATTAATATTAACATTTATACAATTTAAGAAAATTTTTGGAAGAATAAAAGAAAAGTATTCTAATTTGTTTGCAATAGTAATTTGTATATTATTTTTTATATTGATGGTAATATTTGGAAAAATCATGACAGCAGTTCCAACATATGATTTATCTAATATACAAAAAGAAGCAATGATAATGCTAAAAAATGGAGGAAAATTTGTTACCGAAGAATATTTTGGAAGATGTACCAATAATGTACCTATAGCGATATTAGTTTATTATATATATAGGTTAGGAGAAGTACTTAGGTTTGATAATTTGAGATTTTTTGGGGTTATTATAAATAGTTTATTTATAGCTATTACTGCATTTTTTACATATTTATCGGTGAAAAGATTAAAAGATTCATCAAATGCATTAGTAACATTGTTATTTTTTATTATGAATCCAATATTTTATATATATTCATCATATTATTATACATATACATTATGTATGCCATTTGCGACATTGGCGATATATTTTATGATTCTTGCAGTAAAGAGCGAAAATAAAAAAACAAATATCATATTAATTTTATGTAGTGGAATATCATTGGCAATTGGATTTGAAATAAGAGTAGTTGTAGGGATAATATTATTGGCATTTATAATTAGTTTTATATTAAATAATAAATTTAACAAAAAAGTCTTTGGTGATATATGTTTGTTAATATTAGGATTTATTATAGGAATATGCATATATACGCTTATATCATTGCCATTTGGAGTTATAAAAAATAAAAATTTAGAATTACCAGTGACACATTATATAATGTATTCTTTAAATGATGAATATGATGGAAGATGGAATGAGAAAGATTTTAACTATACATATAGTCAAAAAACTTATGATAAAAAAGTAAAAAGTAATGTTGATGAAATAAAAAATAGAATAAAAAAATTAGGATTAAAAGGATGGATTGAGCTTTCAAAAACTAAAATGGCTGTTAATTGGTCAAATGGTGATTATGATTATATACCTAAATTTTTAAATGTAGAAAGTTTTAATAAATTATATGAGTATATTGTAGGAAATAGAAAAGTATTTATGATATATTCTTTACAAATATTTAAAGCAACTATATTAGTTGTATTTATGATAGCAGTATTAAAGGAAATAATAAAAAAAGACAAAGAAAAGTTATATAGTGTAATATATATATCAATGTTTGGAGCGTTTTTGTTTTATTTATTTTGGGAAGTTGCAACAAGTTATAGTTTACCATTTTTACCGTGGATGTTTATAGTATTTTCGATAGGAATTACTCAAATAGAGAATGTAGTTAAAATTAATATAATTAAGTGTGAGTTAGAGGATATTAAAGATATACAGTATGATTTCAGGAAAGTTAAAAACATAATGCCTTTTTTTATAATTATATGTAGTATATTCTTAATTATTCTTAATTATTACCCATATACTAAAGAAAAAAATTTATATTGGGACAAACGAGTGATGCAATATAAAGAAAGTGGAAAAGAAATTTTAGTAACATCAAGTAAAAATATACAACAAACATTTAAAACTAATAAAGAATTTAATTGCATTTCTGTGAAATTTAAAAAAGAAAATGTGAGTAGTAAAACAAATTATAATTTTATATTAAAAGATGAAAACAATAAAGTTCTTGTGACTCAAATATTTACAAGCACAGATATAAAAAATAATCAATTAAAAACATTTTATTTTAAAAAAATTAAACCAGAAAAAAGTGAAAAATACATAATAGAAATAAAATCAGATAATGCAACCGAAAAAGATGCTATAGGATTAGCAGTGTTTAACGAGGGAGAATATAAAGCATATATTGGTGGAAATTTAATTATTGATAATGAAACGACAGATGCTGATTTGGTATTTCAAGTACAAAATGAAATAGAAAGAACATACACAAGTAAGAGAATTTATATTATATTAAGTTTTGCAATAATTATTTTAGAGCTATTTGCATTTTATTCATGTATTGTAAAAAGGAAGGTAGAATAAAAAATGAACAGAACAATATTAGAAATATTAGAAAAAACAGCAGATAAATTTCCAGATAAGGTAATTTATGAAGATATTAATAGAGAAAGTACATATAAAGAATTTGTAGAAACATCAAAAAAAATAGGTACAGCTTTAGCAAAACAAATTCAAAATATAAATAAACCTATAGCGATTTATATAGATAGATCAGTTACATGTTTGGAAACGATGATGGGAGTAACATATAGTGGAAACTATTTTACTGTATTAGATATAAAATCTCCTAAAGAAAGAATTGACAAAATAATAAATTCTTTACCAGATATTTCAATAATAGTAGAGAAGAAAAATATAGAAAAATTAAAAGAATTTAATTTTAATGGAAAAATATTTATATATGAGGACTTAATACAGGAAGAAAAAAATATTGAATTATTAGAGAAGATAATAAATCAAATAATTGATACAGACCCTATGTATGTACAATTTACATCAGGATCTACAGGAATGCCAAAAGGAATTATTATTTGTCATAGATCTGTTATAACTTATGCAACAAGTATAAAAGAAACATTTGGTTTCGATGAAAATACAAAATTTGGTAGTGAGGCACCATTTTATTTTTCTTTATCAACATTAGATACTTATACAACAATGCTTAGTGGTGCAACAATGGTTATTATACCAAAAATGTATTTTTCATTTCCAATAAAGTTGTTAGAATTTTTAAAGGAAAAGAAAATTAATACCATATATTGGGTTCCATCAGCACTTTGCATAGTTGCAAATTTAAAAGCATTAGATGAAATAGAATTACCAGACTTGAAAAAAGTAATGTTTGTTGGTGAAGTAATGCCAGTAAAACAATTAAATATATGGATGGATCATTTACCTCATGCAACATTTATTAATTTATATGGACCTACAGAAATAACAGATGTATGTACATATTATGTTGTAGATAAAAGATTTGAAAATAATGAAAGTTTACCAATAGGAAAAGCATTTAATAATACTGATGTGTTAATTATAAAAGAAGATGGAACTAAGGCGAAAATTGGAGAAGAAGGAGAATTATGTGTAAGAGGATCATTCTTAGCATTAGGATATTATAATAATCCGGAAAAAACAAATGCTGCTTTTGTTCAAAACCCATTAAATAAAGCATATCCAGAAATTATATACAAAACTGGAGATATAGTAAAACAAAGAGAAGATGGAAATATAGAATATATTTCTAGAAAAGATTTTCAAATAAAACATATGGGGTATAGAATAGAACTTGGGGAAATAGAGACAGGTATTAATAATATAGAAGGAATAATTGCTTGTGCTTGTATATATGATACTCAAAATAAAAAAATAGTATTATTTTATCAGGCAGAAGAAAGTCTTGAGGAAAAAGATTTAATTAAACAAATAAAGAAAAATTTAGTAAATTATATGTGGCCAAATGAAATTCATAGATTAGAAAAAATGATATATAATGCTAATAGTAAAATTGATAGAACAAAATTAAAAGAAATGATAATAAATAAATAGGAGGAAAATAAAATGGAAGAATTATTAAAAGTATTAAAGGAAACAGTACCAGAGGTGGAATTTGAAGGAAATGAACATTTAATTGATAATGGAGATTTAGATTCATTATCTATAGTTGAAATTGTTTCAGCAATAGATGATGAGTTTGATGTAGAGATAGGTGTAACAGATATAATTCCAGAAAATTTCAATTCAGTAGAAGCTATTTGGAATTTAATTCAAAAATTATTAGATGAATAAAATTATTTAGAAAAAAGGGGATAAAAATGGCAATAAATTCATTAAATTTTATAGCGTTTGTAGCAATAGTATGTATTTTATATTTTATTTTTCCCAAAAAAGCAAAATGGATAGTGTTACTTACAGCAAATTATATATTTTATTATATGTGTAGCAATTGGATGATTGTATATATGTTAATAACAACTTTATCTATTTATTTAATTGGCTTAAAAATAGGAAATATAGATATTAAGACAAAAGAAATTGTAAAAAAAGAAGAAGATAGGTCAAAGAAAAAAGAAATAAAAAACAAGGCAAAGACAAAGAAAAAGTGGTTTGTTGCAATAGCTGTTATAATTAATTTTGGATTATTAATTTATTTAAAATATTTTAATTTCCTAGCTGGTAATATAAATGGTTTATTTAGTATGATTAGAATACCAGTTGAAATTCCATTTAAAGAAATAATACTTCCACTTGGAATCTCTTATTATACATTACAATCAATAAGTTATATAGTAGATGTATATCGTGGAAAATATTTGCCAGAAAAACATTTTGGAAAATTGGCATTATTTGTATCATTCTTTCCACAGATGGTTGAAGGACCTATTGGAAGATATGATGAATTGGGAAATCAATTGTATGAACCACATAAATTTAGTTATGAAAGAACTAAATTTGGAATTCAGTTAATGCTATGGGGATATTTTAAGAAAATGGTAATAGCAGATAGAGCGGCATTATTTGTAAATGAAGTATTTGCTAATTATTCTAATTATTTAGGTATACCAATATTTGTAGCAGCAGCTTTATATACACTTCAAATATATGCAGAGTTTTCAGGATGCATAGATATTGTTAGGGGAACAGCACAAATACTTGGAATAAATATGGCAGAAAACTTTAAACGACCATTTTTCTCAAAATCAGTTCAGGAATTTTGGAGAAGATGGCATATAACTCTTGGAACATGGTTTAAAGATTACATATTTTATCCAATTTCATTTTCAAAAATAACCCAAAATATTACATCATTTTCAAAGAAAATATTTAAAACAAGTTATATAGCTAAATTAATTCCTGCGATTTTTGCATTATTTTTTGTATGGTTTGGAAATGGAATTTGGCATGGTGCTAGTTGGAAATATATTTGTTATGGCTTATATTATTATGTAATAATGGTATTAGGAATGATATTTGAACCATTAATGAATAAAGTTTTAAAATTATTAAGAATTAATAAAGATGTATTTAGTTATAGATTTATGCAAATGGTAAGAACTACTGTTTTTGTAATAATTGGAATGTTATTATTTAGATCATCAGACTTAAATACATTTGTTCAAATGTTTAAAGGAATATTTACAAGAACAAATTTAGAAATGTTATCTAATGGAAAATTATTTGCAATAGGATTGTCTCAAGCTGATTTTGTTGTTGTAATAATTGGTGCAGTAATAATGTTCATAGTTGGATTATTACAAGAAAGAGAACATAAATTGAGGGAAGAGATTTCAAAACAAAATCTTCCTTTTAGATGGATATTATATTATGCAATAATATTTGCAATTATTATATTTGGAATATATGGACCAGGTTATGCAGCAAGTGACTTTATATATGGTCAATTTTAGAAGGGGATAGAAATGAAAAAAGTAAGCAAAATTATAAAGTGTATTATATTTTTTATAATAGGTATTATTATATTTCAATTATTAACAGTTATATTTGTTCCAAAAAATTTAGAAGGGATAACTATGAAAAAATTCTATGGTGAAGAAAAAAATAAAATTGATGTATTAACTATTGGATCTAGTACAATTCGTTCTTCTTATTCACCTATGGATGTTTGGGATAAATATGGTATAACTAGTTATAGTTTAGGAACTTCTAATCAAACGATTGGATTATCTTACTATATGATATTAGAAGCATTAAAATATCAAGATTCTAAAGTTATAGTTTTAGATTTTGATGATGTGTTTGTAGAAGATATGGAAAATGCATATAGAAAAACATTAGATAATATGAAATTAGATGATGTAAAGATTAAAGCATTATTTGATTCGAAAATATATAATTTAAGTGAAAATAAATTATCATATATGTTTCCTTTATTAAGGTATCATACTAGATGGAATGAATTAGAGGAAAATGATTTTTGTAATATAAATAAAAATAAAGATTATGAAAGAACAATTAAAGGAAATGTAATATCATTTTATAAAGATCCATATAAAGACAATAATTATATGAAAGAAAAAGGTAAAAAGGAAAAAATTTCTGAGGAAAATTTATATTATATTGACAGAATTGTTAACTTGTGCAAAGATAGAAATATAAAAATGTTATGGGTAGCAGTTCCATCTTCTTCAGATTGGTCTTTAGAAAAGAATAGAACTGTTGAAGAATTAGCCAATAAATATAAAATAAAATTTGTTGATTATAATTTGGATTCTAAAATTAAAGAACTAAAAATTGATTGGAATAATGATACTCCAGATAAAGGAGTACATTTGAATTCATATGGTGCTAAAAAAATATCAAATGACATAGGAAAAATATTAAATGAAGAGTATAATCTAAAAAATCATAAAAATGATAAAAATTATAAAGAATGGAATAAGCAAACAAAGAAATACAAAAAAGAAAAAGAAAAAATAAAGAAAATGAATGATGAGAACAATAAAAAGATAAGGAGGAATTAAAATGATTTATGCAGGAATTTTAGCTGGAGGAAAAGGAACTAGAATGGGAAGAACAGAACTTCCAAAACAATTTTTAAGTATAGGAAATAAACCTATATTGATACATACTTTAGATCAATTTGTAATTTCGAATAAAGTTGATCATATTGTAATTGCAACACCAGAAAATTGGAAATCTTATACAGAGGATATTATAAAAAAATATTATCCAAATAGTGACACAATTAGTATAATAACAGGTGGAAGTACAAGAAATGAAACAATAATGAATATTTGTAAATTCATTAAAGAAAATTCAACAGATAAAGAAAACATTGTATTAACACATGATGCTGTAAGACCATTTATAACTCAAAGAATAATTGATGATAATATAGAATCAATACAAAGTGATGATGTTGATGCGGTAGATACAGTTATACCTGCATATGATACTATTGTAGAATCTACTAGTAATGAGAATATTACTAATATTCCAGTAAGAGATTATATGTATTTAGGACAAACTCCTCAAACATTTAAGGTGGATGAATTGATGAAAATCTATAGTAGTTTAACAGAGGCAGAAAAAGATATATTGACAGATGCTGCTAAAATTTATGTTTTAAAAGATAAAAAAGTTAAGATAGTTAATGGAGAAACATTTAACATGAAAATTACTACTCAGTATGATTTAAAATTAGCCAATGCAATTGTAAAAATTGATAGGAGAAATGAGGCTAAAAATGATTAATGAAAGAATAAAATTGGTAGCTCCAAGAAGAATGGAAATATTTTTTGAAGATGAGAAAATTACAGAAGATTCTGTAATAGTAAGACCAAGATATTTATCTATTTGTGCAGCAGATCAAAGATATTATACAGGAAGTAGAAGCAAAGAAATTTTAGATAAAAAATTACCATTGTCATTAATTCATGAAGCAGTAGGAGAAGTTTTGTATGATCCTAAAAATGAATTTAAGAAGGGCGATAGGGTTGTTTTAATACCTAATTTACCATTTGAAAAAAATGAAATAATAAAAGAGAATTATTTAAGAAGTTCTAAATTTAGAGCAAGTAGTCATGATGGTTTTTTACAAAATGTAGTGGTAATGAGAAGAGATAGAATTATAGATATAAAAAATATAGATTTTAGTATTGCTTCGTTATTAGAACCAGTAAGTATATGTGTAAATGCAATAGAAGAATTTATGAAAAAAGCTCATATTAAAAGAGAGACTATAGGAGTTTGGGGATGTGGCTCAATAGGATATTTAACAACATTATTGTTAAAGAAATATCTTCCAGATTCAAAAATAATTATATTTGGAACAAATGAAGAAAAGCTAAACTATTTTTCTTTTGCTGATGAAATAGTTTTAGTTAATAAAGTTCCAGATGGACTAAAAATAGATCATGCCTTTGAGTGTGTTGGAGGAAAAAAATCAGAAGATGCAGTACAACAAATAATTGATTTAATAAACCCACAAGGTGTTATTTCATTATTAGGTGTTTCTGAAAATCCAATAGCGATAGAAACAAGAATGGTTTTGGAAAAGGGGCTTACATTAATTGGAAATAGTAGAAGTAGTTATGAAGATTTTTATAAATCAATAGAAATTATGCAAGAAGAAAAAATACAAGATTATATAGACAATATAATAATGGATGTTGTAGAAGTTAATAGTATTAATGATATATATAAGGCATTTGATTTAGATTTAAATAATTATTTTAAAACTGTAATGAAATGGAATATATAAACAAAATATTGGGAGATGTGGAAATGGAAAAATATGATGTATCAGTTGTAGTACCTGTGTATAATTGTGGAAAATACATAAAAAAATGTATAAAGTCAATTGAAGATCAAGATTATGAAAGATTAGATAAAATACAAGTTATTTTAGTTGATGATGGTTCAACTGATAATAGTTTAGAAATTTGTAATCAATTAAAAGAAAGAATAAGTGATTTTAATATAGAAATAATAACTGGAGATAACGAAGGAGTTTCTTCAGCAAGAAACAAAGGAATAAAAGCTGCAAGTGGTAAATATATAATGTTTATCGATGCGGATGATTTTATATCTAGAAATGCTATAAAAAAAATAGTGGAATTTTTTGATGAACATTATGATGAAATAGACTTGGTAACATATCCTATATATGAATACAATGTAGATACTAAGAAAAAGAAAATTTTAGAGAGATATAAGGATTTTGGAAAAACTCAGGTATATGATTTAGAAAAAGATTATTGGGCAATTCAGCCAACAATGAACGTTGTTATTAAAAATTTATTTGATAATAATATATTGTTTAAAGAAGATTTATTTTTTCATGAAGATTTAATATATAATACAGAAATTGTAATGAAAAAATTAAAGTTAGGATACATCAAAAAAATAAAGTATTATTATAGAATATATGAAAATAGTGCAACTAATTATAAAGAAAATCCATTATATTGCTTTGAACAATATATGTATGTATTTGAATATTTATTTAATAAATACAAAGATGAGGAAGGAAAAATTCCATTTTATGTTCAAAGGATAGTTTTAAATGTTATTAGATATAGGATTTTAAAAGATAAATTATTCCCATATTATTTAAATAGAGAAGAATATAAAATAGCATATCATAGATTAATAAATATAATTAAACAGATAGATGATGAAAATATAGTACTTTATGGAAAAATGGATAATTATCATAAAGAATATTTAATTAGTTTAAAAGATGAAAAAGTTACAATATATAATAATTTTAAATCATTTTTTACTATAAACAATAATGATAACATATTATTAACAGAAAATAAAGTAACAGTAGTATTAAACAGATTTAAGTTTAAGAATGGAAAAGTTCAAGTATTAGGATTTTTAAAATCTTTATTATTAAGATACATAACTCCAGAAATGTATATTAACTATATTACTAATGAAGGTAAAGAGATTGAGGAAAAGTTAGAACTTTCTGATACAGTAGCAGATATGCATAAAACTCAAATAAAAGTAGCAAAATTCTATAAATTTGAATATGAATTGGATATAAAAAATATAAAAAATTTTAAATTTAAAGTGAAAATTAACGATACTGATGTTAATGTAGGATATTACTTTAATACATGGTCTTCATTTAATAGTTCAGTAAAAAGCTATAAAATATATTCTGGAAAATATAGAATACAATTCAAAAAAAATAGTTTTGATGTAAGAACTCCAAATAAAAAAACAAGAAGAAAAGATTTTGTTAGAGCAATAAAAAGGTATTCAAAAATTAATTATAAAATTAATATATATAGAACATTGGCTAAGTTAGAAAATAGGAAAAAAGAAAATATATGGTTGTATTATGATAGAAAAAATGTATTTGATAATGCATATTCACAATTTAAACATGATATAAAGATCAAAGATGATATAAAAAAATATTATGTGTTAGACGGAAAAATAGAAAATTTTAAAGATAAGTTTAATAAAAAAGAATTAAATAATGTAATTAAATTTGGAAGTTTAAAGCATAAAATATTATATCTAAATAGCGATAAAATATTAACATCATTTTCATCTTTACAAGAATATTGTCCGTTTTATAAAAATTATCAATATTATAAAGATATATTAAAGTATGATTTGATATATTTACAACATGGCATTTTACATGCAAAATTATTGAAGATGTACTCAAAGACATTTACACCAATTGATAAATTTGTTGTATCTTCACAATTTGAAAAAGAAAATTTGATAAAGAATTATGAATACAATGAAAATGATTTAATATGTTGTGGAATGCCTAGATTAGATGATAAAAATGATGAAAATGTAGAACCAGAAAATAAAATTATATTTGCACCATCTTGGAGAGAATATTTAATAGGAAAAGCAATAAATAGAAAAAGAAAAATTAACAAAGAAAAATTTATTAATTCAAAATATTATATAGAAACAGTAAAATTTTTAACTAATAAAAATTTATTGAAAGTATTAAAAGAAAAAAATATAGTTATAGATTATAAATTACATCCAATTTTTGAAAAATATAAAGAGTGTTTTGATCATGTTATTTGTGATAATATAACTGTATCTATTGGAAATACTAATTTATCAAAGTGTAAAGCTTTTATAACAGATTTTTCATCTTTTCAATTTGATTTTGTTAAGTTAGTAAGACCAATTGTATATTTTGTACCAGATATGGATGAATTTAAAGCTGGATTACACACATATAGAGAGTTAGATTTAAAACATGAAGATGCATTTGGAAAACTATGTTTAACAGGGGATGAATTGTTAAAAGAAATTATTAAGTTGATAGATAATAATTTTGAAATGGATGAATTGTATAAAGAAAGAATGGAAAACTTCTTTTTTAAAGTTGATAATAGAAAAGAAAAATTATATCAAGCTATAAAAAATTATTAAAGGAAAATACATATGAATGAATATAAATTTAAATTTTCAGTTATAATACCAATTTATAATGTTGAAAAGTATTTAGAAGAAACAATATTATCTGTTATAAATCAGACGATAGGTTTTAAAGAAAATATTCAATTAATCTTAATTAATGATGGTAGCAAAGATAAAAGCTATAAAATATGTGAAAAATATAAAAAATTATATCCTGATAATATAATATATGATAAACAAGAAAATCAGGGAGTTAGTGCTGCAAGAAATAAAGGTATGGAATATATAGAAGGAAAATATGCTAACTTTCTTGATTCTGATGATATATGGGATTTAGATGTTTTTGAAAAAGTATATAAATTTTTTGAAGAACACGAAAAAGATATAGATGTTATTTCATGCAGGCAAAAACTTTTTGAGGCAAAAGAAGGATATCATCAATTAGATTATAAATTTGAAAGTAACAGAATAATAGATATACAAGAAGATTTTGAATATATACAATTAAGCACATCTTCTGCATTCTTGAAATCAGATATAGTAAAAAAATACAAATATGATGAAAGACTTAAATATGCAGAAGATGCTACATTAGTTGGACAAATTATAATGGAAAAATCAAAATATGGAATTTTATCAGATGCAATATATAATTACAGAAAAAGAAAGAAAAACACATCAGCATTACAAACAAGAGAAGGAGATAAAAGTTGGTATTTTGATACTATAAAATATGGTTATGATTTATTAATATCAAAATCAATTGAAAAATATGGAAAAGTTATAAATTATTTTCAATATCAAATAATGTATGATTTACAATGGAGATTGAAAGTTGATATTTCTAAGTATTTAAACCAAGAGGAAAAAGAAAAATATATAAAAGAAATAGTAAGACTGTTATCTTATATAGATGATGAAATTATAATGCAACAAAAGTATTTATGGAAAGAATATAAAGTTTTAGCTCTTTGTCTAAAATATAAGAAAGATATAAGAAAAGAATTTTATTATGATAATAATACGGTTTGTTTTGATAAAATAAAAATTTTTAATATTAAAAGTAAATCATTATTTAAAATAGAAAAAATTAAATTCAATGGAAAAAATTTGAAAATAAAGGGAATAATCAATATTTTTGTACCTGAAAAAGATTATGAAATATATATAAAAATCAACAATAAAAATAAAGAAAAAATAGAAACAACTAAAAAAATTAATAATAGACAATCAATAGTTGGAAATTTAAATAATTGTAAAGAGGTTTATTTTAATATTCCGATAAAAGATGAACCTATAGAACTAAAAATTATAATTGATTATAAGAATGAGAAAAAGATATTAAATATAAGTATTAAGCAATTCTCAAATATAGAATATGAGGATATATGTGTGTATGCAGGAAAAGGAATTGTTATTGAAAAGAAAAAAAATAAAATCCAAATTGTAAAATGTAATGGGAAAGAAATTAGAGAAGCACAGAAAAAAGTAAAGGAACTAAGGAATAAAAATAAAGAATTAGAAAACATGGATAATTGATACTAAACTTGATAGATGATATAATATAAAAAATTTAAGGAGCAATATTTATGAGAGATATAGTTGCAAAAATTGAAGATGAGAAAATAATAATTCAAAAAATAAGAGCAAGACAAACAGCAAATGACAAAGAAGAAATATCACTACAATTATTAGAATATGGTAAAGTATATAAATCTAAGATAAAAGCAACAAGTGAAGAAACATTAAATAAAATATTTTTAATTCAAAAAATTGATAAACGAGAATTAAAACAAGCTGATGAAGAAGAACAAGAAGATGTAGATTTAGAACTAGAGTCAGAAGAAAATAAAATCTTAGAGGATGTTGTTATTGTGTATTCTGATAATGGTAAAATAAAGTATTCTTATTGTGATGAAGAATCTGCATATAAAAAGATTATTAAATTTAAATATAAAGTTTTAGGATTATCATTAAATAAGAGAAGATTAAAATTAAAAATAGTAGCATATTTAATAAATAAATATGGATTAGAAATAAATAATCAAAAATTATACATTGATCAAGTTTTAGGTCAAGACTGTAAATTAATTGAATCAGATCATAAAATGACAAAAATAGAGATGCTAAATAAGAAAACTATATATAAATTTTCTTTTAAAATGCAAGATATATTACAGGATATTTCAGAAATTAATGGCAATATGAGAATGTCTATTGAGATTGATGGTAAAACAATTGATTATCGAATTGGTATAAAAGATAAAAAAATTAAAAATCCAAGATATTACTATTCACCGATGAAACCTAAATATATAAAGAATTATGCAGTTCATTTTAGAAGAACAACAAGAGGAAATTTGGTATTGGTAAAAAGATTAAAAGAACCAATTGAAAATACTTTTAAATTTAGATTTATGGAGAGTAAAGTTGTTTCAGGATTTTTATATGCATTGAGTAAGATTCTAATAAAAATAAGAAGAAAGAAAATAAATTTATATTATGAAAAATTTTCTTCAAAAGCAGAAGAAGGGGCATATGATTTATTTTTATTAGTACGAGATTCAAGTAAACAAACTAAAAATTATTTTATAATAGATAAGGATTCAGAAGATTATCAAAAAATTAAAAATCAAAAAAATGTTGTAAAAAAATATTCATTAAAATATTATTGGTTAGTATTTAATGCATCAAACTTTATTTCAACAGAAGCACCAATACATTTAAATATATTAAGATCAAATAATACCGCTTTAAGAAGAAGTACATGTGATAAAAAATTTATATTTTTACAACATGGTGTAACATATATGAAATGTCAAGGTGATGGTTCGACTTTTGCAAAAAATAAAGAAGGAGAGGCTTCATATATTATTGTTGGTAGTGAAAAAGAAAAAGATGCAGTAGTAGATATGTTACGTTTAAAAGAAGAACAAGTGTTAAATACAGGATTACCTATATTCAGTAAGATAGATTTTAAACATATAAATGAAAATTCGGATGATATTGTAACTGTAATGTTAACATGGAAACCATATGAAGAACAATTATATAGTTTTGAAGAATCAACATATTATAAAAATACAGTAGAAATATATAATATGCTTACAAAATATATAGATAAAGAAAAAATAGTAATTATTCCTCATCCAAAAGTTTTTGATTTATTAACAAGTACAGATATGAAAGATAATGTATGGCAGGGAAAAATTTCAGAAATACTAGAAAAAACAAAAATGTTAATAACAGATTATTCTTCAGTATGCTATAATGCATTTTATCAAGGTGGAGGAGTAGTCTTTTATCAACCAGATTTAGAATTATATGAAACATATAATGGACCATTAGTTCCAACTGATGATGAGTATATTGGTAAAAGAGCTTTTGATATGGAACAGCTAGAAGGTATTGTTAAAGAAACAATAATAAATAAAAAAATAGATTTGACTAAAATTAGAAATAAAAAGTTTGAAGATAATTATGCAACTATAAATGAGTTTTCAGATGGTAAAAATATAGAAAGAATTTATGAAAAACTAAAAGAATTACAAATAATAAAATAAGAATTAAATAATAAAATTATAAAATAAATATTGACTATATAATCTAAATTAAGATATTATATAGTCAATATTTAAATATAAAAATAATAGTAGGAATAAATATGGAAAAAGAAGAATTAAAACTTGGAAAATTAGATATAAAAATGTCAACAATGTTAAAAGGAATTGCAATAATATTAATGGTTGCACATCACTCTTTTGGTTTCCAAAATGATTGGATTTCAAGTATAAAATATAATAGTCAAATTTTAGGAATGTCAATAAATGAATGGATAAGATGGTCTACTAAAATATGTGTTGCAATATTTGCATTTATAACTGGTTATGCATATTTTTTTACAAAAACACCGACTATTAAATATGGATTGAAAAAAATATGGGGACTCCTAAAAAGATATTGGTTTATTTTATTTGTTATATTTTTACCATTATCATTGTATATTGGTAGTAAAGTGATAACTGGTAAAATTATTTTATATAATATACTAGCTTTAAATAAGAGATTGATCCCATTTGCTTGGTATGTATACTTTTATGTCTTTGCAATGCTTACAATGCCATTTATAAAAAAATGTTTTAATGGTAAATGGGTTAATGATTTTGTAATACCATCATTAATTTTTGCAACTTTAGCTAATTTATTAGGTATGGCTAAGTTTAGTAATGAATTTAAATGGATAAAGTCTGATTTAAATAATATATTTTTATATATGCCTTGTATAATATATGGATTTTTATTTGCAAAATATAATTTATTTGAAAAATTAGATAAGTATTTAAAACCTAAATATATATGGCAGGCAGTTGTAATTATAATATTAATATTTGGAATATCATTAAATTGGCATACAGTAATGGGATTTAACATGTATACATTATATGTTCCTATTTTTATATATTCATGTATGATAATATTAAATAATTTGAGATTTAATATTATACCTAAAGTATTAATTTTTTTAGGAAAGCATTCATTAAATATATGGTTTTTACATGCATTGTTCTTTTCAGGTTATACAAGAGATTGGTTGCAACCAATAGGATTTTTACCTAAAAATCCTATATTAGTAGTTTGTTGGGAAATTGTTTTATGTTTACCGATATCGATATTGATAAATTTAATATTTAAATATGAAGATAAATTAGAAGAGAAAATAAAAAGTAAATTTATTAAAAATAAGGGGGAAGTTTTAAATGATGAAAAAATTTAGATTGTTATTTTTAACAATGTTTGCAATTATTACAGGAACTTTATTATTTGGAACAGAGAGTAATGCTACAAGTTTAGAGGATGTAAAAGAAAATATTAATTTTGCAAATAATAATCAAGAGTACATAGTCAGTGGAAAAAATGAAATATCTATAAATGAATCTGTAAGAGAAGCTTCTGAACAAGGAACGAAAGAGGGAAAACAAGCTATTGTATATATTCCTAAAGGTGTATACAATATAAATGATAGAATTTTGGTAAATTCTAATGTATATATTTTATTTGAAGATGGAGCAGTAATAAATCGTTCTAAAAAGTCTTCATATAAGATTTTTCAATTAGGTGGTTCTCAAAGAGGTGTTTTTGTACCAGCCAAAAACGTAACTATTGATGGAGGCGTTTTTAATGGTAATAGTGGAACAGATAGCATTATACATATGCAAGATGCCGAAAATATTACTATTAAAAATAGTACACTAACAGAAAACAAAGCAGGAAAACAAGGTATTAATATAATTACATCAAAAAATGTAAACATAGAAAATTGTACTATAAGTGGTAATGCAAAAAATGGAATTGCAATATCTACAAGTTCTGTTGCAAATTTAAACGGTAATAATATATTTAATAATATAGAAAGAGGTATATATATATCAAATAAATCAAAAGCAACAATAAAAAATAGTACAGTAACAGCTAATGAAATGTTTGGAATATCTGCTGATAATTCAGTTTTGAATATGTCAGGAAAAAATAAAATAACTAAAAATATAAAACATGGTATTCATATTACAAATGGAACTGTTGCAACAATAGACTCAGTTAATGTTAATAATAATGGTTTAAATAATGGATATTTTGGACCAACACATGGAATTTGTGTATCAAATAAAGGAAATTTAACATTATCTAATAGTAATGTTACAAGTAATGGATGGAATGGTGTTTCTGTAAGTGGAGAGTCACAAGCAAAAATATATAATAGTTATTTTTCTAATCACGGAATAGGAAAAATAAAAGGAAGAAAAATAAAAAGTGATGATGATTGTGGCCATGGTATAGGAATTTCAATGGGATCAACAGGAACAATTTATAACAATAAAATAGAAAAAAATGGTGGTTGTGGAATTTCTGTATCTTACAGAGCAAAAGCTGATATTTATAATAATACTATAACAACAAGTGGAAGACATGCAATAGGGCTTACAAGAGGTGCATATGTAAATGTATATTCAAATGTGATAAAAAATAATGATTATAATGGTATACTTATAAGTGTTGGATCAAGTGGAGATATACATGATAATAAGACAATAGACAATAATAAAGTCAATGGAATATCTGTAATGGATTCTTCAAAATGCAACATAAAAAACAATAGTATAAAAAATAATGGACTAAATGCAATTGTTGTAGGGGCAGGTACAGAATGGTCAGAATATGAGCCAGCTACTGATAGTAAAGGAAATACAGATGAGGCAAAAAAGGGAAAGAAAAAATTAAGAGGATCTAGTGCTAATATACAAAAAAATATTTTGACTGGAAGTAAAAAACATGGAGTATCGGTATCAACAATATCCAAAGCAATTATAAAAAATAAGAATAATATTACAAAAAATGGTAGAAGCGGAATTGCAGTACAAGGTGCATCAGTTGTTAATATATATGGAAAAAATACTATAAGCAAAAACAAAGAAAATGGTATTTATGTAGCAGATAAATCTACAAAAGTACAAATAGATTCAAATACAATTAAACAAAATAAACAATCAGGTATATATGTAAAAAATAAAGCAGTTGCAACTACAATAAATAAAAATACAATAACAAACAATCGAGAATATGGAATAAGATTATATAAAGCAACTGCAAAAAAAATAAAGAAAAATAGTTTATCAAATCCAACATCAAAATATGAAATTTACATTAATAAACAGTCAAGTTCAAATGTATATTCAATTAAACCTGTAAAAATAAATAAAGTTAAAAAAACGGATAAAAAAGTAACTGGGATTGGCGGAAAAAATGAATTAAATGCAACTATTAAATTAGGAAGTAAAACTTATAAATCAAAAATTAAAAAAGAAAAATACTCAATTAAGATTCCAAAACAAAAAGTTGAAACAAAAATTATTGTTAAAATAACTGATAATGGTGGTAATGTTGTACAAAATGCTTTAAAAGTTACCAAATAAAAAATAAATAATAATATAAAATAAGATGTTATACATAAAAAGAGATAGTTGCTATCTCTTTTTATGTATAATTTTAAAATGGGTAAAACAGTAATAGTGTGTCTATTGTAAATTATGTAAATTTATAGTATAATAATTATTATAACAGGATATTTTCTAATGTTAATGTATATTAGTAAAATATTTTTGCTAATATAAAAATACCAAATTTACTTATTTAAAACAGAAGGGAGATTTTTACTATGAAAAATAAATTTTATGTTTCATTAAAAGTTGAAAACGCAAATGTACAAGAATTAATTCGGGCATTTTTGATTGATTTTCATAAAGAAAGTAGTTTTTTTATGCAAGGAGACAATGTGAAGTTAGAAATTGTTTTTGGGGAAACAATTCCCAAAACAATGATTGAAGCAATTAGTTACTGTGAAATTCTGGATTTTTATTATTCTCCAAATAAACAAGATAATAAAAAAACTGATAAAAAAGAAGAAAAAGTAGAGTATATTGAAAGAGCTGACGAAAATATAAATATATCTAAGTTAGAAAAGGATTTTAAATTAGTTAGCAATAAAAGTGAGAAAAATAATGAAGAAAGTTGGAAAACTACAGTTGAAGAACTTCCAGAATTGGATGAAATTGCAAAAAAATCACCAAGTTTTAATCAATTTATAACTTTGGTTGGAAAATGGTTAAAAATGAATAAAAAACAAGAATTTTTTGAAGGATTAATTATTGCTTCAACAAAAATTAAGAAAGTAACATGGAAAGAGCTAAGAAAGGCATATTATGATTTTGAACGAAAGGAAGAGGTGGATTTAGGACGGAAAATTGCCTCGAAAATAGGGCAATATAATATTACAGCTTTAAATTTCATAAAAATAATCAGAACATATGTGAATTATCCTTTTGATTTTAATAATGCTTCACCTAATAGGGTGATAATGGAATGCATGCCAAGAATACAAGAATTTGAAGAAAGACTTTCTAAGGTAGACAGAAATAAAAGTATTAATGAAAGAGCATTATATATTTTAGAATTAATAGGTATTAATGAACTTCCTATTGAACGAAGAAAGGAAATACTAGAAATTACAGTAAATGCATTAAAATGTAAAAATATAAGTTTTTTTAATATTTTCAAAAACTCTTCCATACCAGAAGATAAAAGAATTAGTGCATTTACAACTTTTTCTAAAATGCTGAGTGATTATGTTAAAAAGTTTGACAATACTAATAGATTAGTTAATGGTTTGTATTTTCTTGAAGAGTTGCAGAAAATAATTATTAGAAAAGAAGAATTAATTGAATAAGTAAAAATTGGTAAAAAATCTCTTACTAGGTTATAGTAAGAGATTTTTTTATAGAAAAGTTCATATATAAATAAAGATGGAAAAGATTAGTGTAATGTTACTAATGATGGTGTTTGTTCTATTGACATTACATGAATAATATTATAATATATCGATATAAAGGGGGAAGTGTTATGAAAATAAATAAGATTTTTTTATCAATAATTATAAGTATTGCAATCTTACTAGCAATTCCAATGGTTTCTAATGCAAAAACAAATGAAACAGTAAAAGTAAATATTACAGCAACTGATTGCTATAAAGAAGCTTATGAAGTATTAAAATTAGTAAATAAAGAGAGAAAAACAGCAGGATTAAATGAATTACAAATGGATAAAGATTTGATGGAAGCTGCAATGCTTAGAGCAGATGAGCTAGTATTAAATTTTGATCATACAAGACCAGATAATACATTATGTTTTTCTGTATCATCAAAGGCATATGGAGAAAATATTGCATATGGATTTTTCTCATCAGATAGTGTAATGCAAGCTTGGATGAATTCACCAGGACATAAAGCAAATATTTTAGGAAATTATTATACAACAATAGGAATTGGTGCTGTTAAGTATGGTTATACATATTATTGGGTTCAATTATTTGGAATATATAATTTGGAAAAAGTAAAATCAATCCCAAATAATGAACAAAAAACTAGAAGTGTAAATGTTTTTGCTGATAAAGTTGTTCCAGGAAAAGTAAAAAAGGTAAAAATTAGTTCTACAAAGGATACTAGTTTAAAAATAAGTTGGAACAGTGTAAAAGATGCAAAAGGATATAAAGTATATGTATATGATTATTCAAAAAAACAATATAAATACTATGGAAAAACAACATCAACCAATTTTAATATAAAGGGACTAAAATCTGCAACACAATATAAGGTTAGAGTAAGAGCATATAGGGATTTCTTTGGAGCAGAATATTATGGAAAATATTCAGATGCTATAAAGACAGTGACAGCTCCAAAAAAAGTAAATAAAATAAAAGTTAAATCAAAAAGTAAAAATAGTGTAAAATTAAATTTGAATAAAGTAAGTGGAGCAACAGGATATAAAGTTTATATATATAATGCTAAAACAAAGAAATATGAGTATTATGGAAAAACAAAAAGTACATCAATTACAATTAAAAAATTATCAAAAAATAAAAGTTACAAAATAAAAGTGAGAGCATATAAAACATTTCAAGGTAAACAATATTTTGGAGAAAATTCTAATGTTTTAAAAGTGAAAACATTAAAAAAATAAATAGTAAAATTAAAATGTACCCAATGGAATAGACACTAAAAAGAGTGTCTTCCCGTTGGGTATATTTTTATGTATAATAATTCAAATATTTATCGAGTTTTTTCGACATATAATTTTAAAATATTATTACATTTTATTGACTATAAACCTTTGATAGAGTATTATATAAAAGAAATTTAATAAAAGAAGGTATGTAAAATGGAAAAGAAAACAAAAAATAATAAATGTAAAGCCTATTTTATATATACAGGTTTGTTCGCTGTTATTTTTTTATTAATATATTGGATATTTTTAAAAACAGGAAAAAGTTTTGTTTGGAAAGATGACGGTTTTAAACAACACTTTGCTATATTATATAATTTTAATTATATAATAAGAAATATATTTACAAACGGAATTCAAATGTTTTCATGGAATTTAGGATTAGGACTAGATGTAATATCACAATATTCATATTACATATTAGGTGATCCATTTGCATATTTAAGTTTACTATTCCCAATGGATAAATTAGAAATAGCTTATGATGTATTAATTGTACTTAGAATGTATTTTGTAGGAATAGCTTTTTTGACATATTGTAAATATAACAAAAAAGATAATTTTAATTCTTTATTAGGAACTATAATATATGTTTTTTCTGGGTTTATGATTTATGCAGGTGTAAGACATCCATATTTTTTAAATGCAGCAATATTATTACCACTAGTGTTAATTGGAATAGATAAAATTTTAAAAGAAGATAAAATTACATTTTTTATAATTATGATTGCAATAACTACTATTTCAAATTATTACTTCTTATATATGATTACAATTTTAAGTGTTATTTATGCAATTGTAAAATTTGTTTGCGAATATAAGGAATTAGGAATAAAAGCATTTTTTAGTAAATTTCTAAAAGCATTTTTAGGATATTTAATAGGAGTATTAATAGGTGGAATTCTATTATTGCCAACAATAAGTGGGTATATAAACTCTAATAGATTTGATACAAATGAAAAAGTTATATATAATATGAAATATTATTATAATTTATTTACAGGTTTTACATCTAATAATAGTTTATATTGGTCAAGAATATGTACAACAACACTTGTTTTAATAATGTTGCCAGTTAGTTGGCTTAATAGAAAGAAAAATAAAGAAAATAGAACAATATTTACAAATATAGTTTTAACAACAATTATATTATTAGTTCCATTTTTAGGTTCAGTAATGAATGGCTTTTCATTTAGCACAAATAGATGGACATTTGGATATGTATTTTTATTATCTTATATGGTAGTATTAAACTTTAGAAAAAATTTAAAATACACAAGAACAGAAATTTCATATATGATATTAATTTTAATGGCATATTGGGTTGGATTGTATATAGTAAAAGGTAGTGTAGAAATTAAAATTTCATTTATAAGTACATTAATAGCATTATTAATGATTGCTATAATTGCTGTTATTAATGTATTTAGAAAAAAAATAAAAAATGAAAAAATTATTGATGTGATTAAATATATTGTATTTGCATTAGTAATAGTAAATATAATTTTTTATGGTAACAATTTATATTTGAAATCAGGAAAAAATTATATTAGAGAGTTTATAAAAGATAATAAGGTTATTAGCAAATATAATGGCTATAATGGTAAAATAAAAAATGTTGGTAAAGTTATAGAAGATATAAAGAAAGAGGATAATACATTTTATAGAATATCTACAAATGAAACAGATTGCCCAAATTTATCATTAATATATAATTATAAAGCAATAGATTCTTATTTATCTGTAGGAAATAAATATATTGGAAAATTATCTAAAGAGTTATCTAATAGATTATATAATACTTATACAAATCCATTAAAAGGATTTGATAATAGGACAAAAATTTTAACATTACTAGGAAATAAATACTTTGTAATAAATAAAAAACAAAAAAATACAGTACCATATGGATATACATTATCTAAAAAAGAAGGCAGTGGAAAAAATACTACACAAGTTTATGAAAATAACAATTATTTAGGATTAGGTATATTTTATGATAATTATATATTAAAAGATGATTATAACAAATTAGATGCAATTCAAAAAGAACAAGCACTTTTAGATACAGCAGTTTTAGAAAAAGAACCTGTAAATAATATAGACCAAAATGCAGAATTAATAGATAATTTAAAAAATAATACATATAAAAATGTAAAATATGAAATTAGTAAAAATGATATTTTAAAAAATAAAAAAATAAAAACAACTAAAAAGAGCGAAAAAATAGTACTAAATATAGAAGAAGTACATGATGCAGAATTGTATTTGGTAATAAAAGATTTTAAATATAAAGGAAATGAAAAAAATTCTATAAAGATAAAATATAAGGGAATTGAAAGAACTCAGTCTTTTAGAAATAAAATTCAAGATCCATATTATTTTTATAATAATAATATTGTTGTTAATTTAGGATATAAGGAAAAACACAAAGGAAAAATAGAAATCGAGTTCGAAAATAAAGAAGAATATTCATATAAAGATATGAAAGTTGTAGCTGTTCCTATGAATTTATATGATGAAAGTATTCAAAAATTAAAACAAACTGAATTTAAGTTAGAGTCATATGAAAATGATTGCATAATAGGTAGTATTGAAAATAGTAAGCCAGGAATATTGCAGTTATCAATTCCATATACAAATGGATGGACAGCATATGTAGATGGAAATAAAGTAGAAACACAAGTGGTAAATACAGCGTTTATAGGAATTACATTAGAAAAAGGAAAACATGAAATTAAACTAGAATATAAAACTCCTTATTTAAATTTAGGTATAATATTTACAATAATTGGTTTGACAGTGTTAATAATTATAATTGTTTATGAAAGAAAAAAATACAATGAAAATGGTGAGAAGATTGGAAGCAAATAAAAAAATAGAAAAATTTATTATATATGCAGTTGAAGTAATATTTATATTAATATTAAGTTTTTTTACAATAGAAAGCATATTTAAAACTTGTTCTATTAGCACTAATGAAGTAACAACATATTTGTATGATAATCCTTTTATACATATATCAACAATAAGTTTAACTATATTATTATTTACTTGTATAAATAATAATAAAATAAAGATAGACAAAAAAATACTGTGGATATTAATAGGTGTTTGGACTTTAATTTCTGTAATATGGATTTATATTTCTGATTTATATCCAAGAGCAGATCAAAAATATATTTATAATATTGCTGCTCAAATGAGAGAAGGTGTATTTAAAGGATTTGAAATTGGTGGATATGCATTTTCAAATCCTCACCAAGCTGGTTTATTACTATATGAATATATTTTAGGATTTATATTTAAAAGTAAAAACTATTTAGGTTTGCAATTAATAAATGTAGTAGCATTATTAGTTACATATTTTTCAATATATAAGATAACAAGGATAATGTTTAAAGATAAAAAGACTTCAATTAGTACAATATTTGGATTATTTTTATTTATTCCAATGTGGTTTTATATAACATTTATATATGGAAATATAATAGGATTAATGTTTTCAATGGTATCTACACTTTTTGTTTTAAAATATTTGGAAAACGATAAAATAAAGGATTTACTTATATCTGCTATTTGCATGAGTTTAGCGGTAGCATTTAAATCTAATTATCTTATAATGTTAATAGCAATAATATGTATTATATTATTAGACACGATTTCTAATAAAAAAGCAAAAAATTTAATAGTAATAATGGTATTTTTAATAATGTATATAATTGTAAAAACAGCAATTCCATTAACATTACAAGTAATAACTGGAAGAGAAAAAACACAAGGAATTCCTATGATTGCATATGTAGAAATGGGACTTCAAGAAGGTGCAAGAGCTCCTGGATGGTATAATGCGTATAATAGAAATGTATTTAGAAAGAATAAATATAACTCTGAAGAGACATCAAAAAATGTAAAAAATGATATAAAAGCATCAATAAATAAATTAAAGAGTGATCCTAAATACACTATAGAATTTTTCTATAAGAAAACAGTTTCTCAATGGAACAATTCTACATTTCAATGTTTTTGGATAGGAAGATCAAGGAAAACAGGAACTGGAAAAGAAAAATCAACAATTGCAAAATCAATTAATGGAAATGGAAAGATTAATAAGATACTATCCGAATATACAAACATAATTCAAACTATTATATTATTTGGAGCAACATCTTTTATGATAATTAACTTCAAAAAAATAAATGGAAAACAATTAATTTTTGCAGTTATGTTTATAGGTGGTTTCTTATTTCATATGCTATGGGAGGCAAAATGCCAATATACAATTTCGTATTTTATTTTGCTAATTCCATATAGTATGAGAGGATATTTGCAGTTATCAAAAATAGTACAAAAATTTATAAATAACAGTTACAAAAAATTAATAAAACAAGAATATTTAGAGAAAAAGCAATAAAATCATTGCTTTTTCTTCTTTTTTTATTTTTTAAAACTTGCAATTAATAAAAAAAAGTGTTAGTATAAAAAACAAATTGATTATGTTAGGAGTAGAGCTAGTGAGAACTTTATTAAAAATAATAAAAGAACATATAGAATATAGAAAACAAATTATTAAACTTGCAAAGGCAGATTTAGTAAAGACATATAGAGGGTCTGCACTTGGATGGTCTTGGGCAGTAATTAAACCTACTGTTACAATTTTTGTATATTGGTTTGCTTTTGCTATTGGACTAAGAGCAAGTAGTACAGTATCAGGATTTCCTTTTTTCTTGTGGCTTATTTCTGGTATAGTTCCTTGGTTTTATATGGGAGATATGATAACAGGTGGAACAAGCTGTATAAGAAAATATAGTTATTTAGTAAATAAAATGAAATTCCCAGTTTCAACTATACCAACATTTGTAAGTATTTCTAATATGATGATTAATCTTATATTAATAGTTATAGTAATAGCAATTTTTTGGATATTTGGGTATCCACCAGATGTATATTTATTACAATTACCATTTTATTTATTGCTATCATTTATATTCTTTACTTTATGGTCATTGTTCGCTTCATTCATTGGAGCAATGAGCAAAGATTTTGTTAATTTAGTAAAATCTTTTATAACAGCTGTATTTTGGCTATCTGGAATACTTTGGGATGCAGATGCAGTAACGATTCCATGGCTACGTAGATTTTTAATGTTAAATCCAGTAACGTTTTTAGTAACAGGTGTTAGAAATTGCTTTATAAATAAAATATGGTTTTGGGATCAACCTAAGAGATTAATGTATTTTGGAATATTAACTGTTCTAATGTTACTATTAGGATTATGGAGTTATAGAAAATTAAGAAAAGAAATACCAGATGTTTTATAGTTAGGAGAACAAATATGAGAAAAATAGTTATAGAATTTAAAAATGTAACTAAAAAATATAAATTATATAAAAATGATAAACAAAGATTATTAGGAATATTTTTTAAAAAAGTTAAGTATAAAGATAAAAAAGCAGTAGACAATGTATCATTTAAAATAAAAAAGGGAGAAGCTGTTGCATTATTTGGAAAAAATGGTGCTGGAAAATCTACTATATTAAAAATGATTACAGAGGTAGCATTTCCTACTAGTGGTAAGATAATAGTAAATGGAAGAGTTAGTGCTTTACTTGAACTTACATCAGGATTCGATTTGGAATTTACAGGAAGAGAAAATATATATTTAAAAGGTCAAATATTAGGATTAACTAATAAAGAAATTAAAGGATTAGAAAAACAAATTGTTGATTTTGCAGATTTGGAAGAATATATAGATCAACCAGTTAGAACATATTCTAGTGGTATGAAAGCAAGATTAGGTTTTTCTATAAATGTAAATATCGATCCGGACATATTAATAGTTGATGAAGCATTAAGCGTTGGAGATGAAGAATTTAGAAATAAATGCGTTGAAAAAGTAAACGAAATTGTAAATCAAGAAGATGTAACATTATTATTTGTTACACACTCAACTTCTGTTGCAAAATCTTTTTGTAAAAGAGGAATTGTAATGAATAAAGGTAAAAAACAATTTGATGGAGATATAGATGAAGCAATTGAAAAATATGAAAAGATTTTGAAAAAAGGAAAATAGAAAATTTTTACATTGACATATGTTACGCTTAAGAGTATACTATTTAAGTCGAAAAAAGACGAAATATACAAAATAATAAAAGAACTAAATTAGGAAAGTAGGGATAAAAGTGAAACAAAATAGTAGACATAGTATTGATGATTCAAAAACAAACAAAAAGTCTAAAAAAAGTGGAAAAAAGAAAGCTGTTATAGCAGTTGTAGTTATAATTGTTATTATATTAGGAATAATTGCAGGATTTATTTATAATAAAGTTAGCAAAGTTAATTTTATTAAAATAAACGAAGAAAATTTAGCAATAGAAAATAAAACTGGATATAGAAATATTGCTTTACTTGGTGTTGATACAAGAGATATGAACTCATTAGATGGATCAAGAAGTGATGCAATAATAATTGTAAGTATAAATGAACAAACAAAAAATGTTAATTTAATATCTGTATATAGAGATTCATATGTGGATGTTCAAGGTCATGGATTAACTAAAGTTACACACGCATATGCTTATGGCGGACCAGAACTTGCATTAAATACATTAAATAGAAATTTAGATTTAGATATATCAGAATTTGTAACAGTTAATTTTGAAATAGTTGCAGATGTTGTAGATTTAGTTGGCGGAATTGATATTGATATTGATAAAAGCGAACTTTCTCAAATGAATAAATACATAGAAGATACTTCAAAAAATGTTGGAAGAAAAGCTAACAAAATTACAAGTGCAGGAAAACAACATTTAGATGGTATACAAGCTGTAACATATGCTAGAATAAGAAAAACAGCTGGTGGAGATTATAAAAGAACAGAAAGAATGAGAACAGTTTTAACAGAAGTATTTAAAAAAGCTAAAAAAATGGATGCAGGAAAATTAAATGAATTAGCAAATAAAATTTTACCACAAGTTCAAACAAATATTGGATTATCTGAGGTTGTTTCATTAATACCAACAATAACATCAATAAATATTTCTGATAGTATTGGTTGGCCATATGAAGTTAAAGGTATAACTTTAGATAGATGGTATGGTGTACCTACAACATTAGAAGCAAATGTTGTTAAATTACATAGAGAGTTATTTGGACAAAAAGATTATACAGCTAGTGATACTGTTAAATCAATTAGCCAAAGTATAATTAATAAAACAGGATACAAAACAACATCAATAGATATTACAAGTGATAGTTCAAATACAACAAATACAACAAGAAATACAACTAACACTACAACAAAAAATACAACTAAAACTAATACATCAAAAAAATAAATAGAAAAGGATTACTTTTAATTTAAAGTAATCCTTTTTTACCTCAAAATTCATTGACAAAATGCGGTTTTGAATATACAATTACTATATGAAAAAATAGGAGTGAAATATATGAATGACAATATACAAATAGATATTTTATTAGCCACATACAATGGCGAAAAATATTTAAAATGTCAACTTGATAGTATATTAAATCAGACACATAAAAATATACGTTTACTAATAAATGATGACTGCTCAACAGATAATACTAGAGCTATTTTAAAAGAATATGAAGAAAAAGATGATAGAATAAAAGTAAAATATAATGAAAAAAATTTAGGCTATGTAAAAAACTTTGAGGATTTATTAAAAAGAGTAGAAAATAAATATTTTGCATTATCAGACCAAGATGATTTCTGGAAAGAAGAAAAAATAGAAAAATCATTAAATAAATTATTAGAAGAAGATGCAGATTTAGTATTTACAGATCTAGAGCCAGTAGATGAAAAATTAAATACAATTACTCCGTCAATGGTTAGATTTATGCAAATGGACAAAAATATTAAAAAGCATCAAGATTATAAATCTGTGTTCTTAAGAAATTGTGTAACTGGTTGTACAATTTTATCTAAAAAAGAATTAATTAATGAATATATACCAATTCCTACAAAAGAGCCTATGGTACATGATTGGTGGATGGCATTAATAATTTCACAAATAGGAAAAATTACTTTTTTAGATGAACCAACAATAAAATACAGACAACATGGGAATAATCAATTAGGTATATATGGTATGAAAAATTATATTCAAGATTTTGATGAATATAGAGAAAAATATATACAATTAAAACTTGATCAATTTAATTTATATGTGGAAAATGAACAATTTTTTAAGAATAAAGAACTTATAACATTATCAAAAAATGCTATAAAATATTTAGAAGATATAAGAGTAAAAAGGTATTTTAATTTTAAAAATACTAGAACTTTTTTTGAATTATACAATATGGAATTTTTCTCTATGAGATTAAAAACATATTTAATGCTAAATTTACCTATAGTTGGAAGAGGACTATTTAATTTGCGAGCTGTTATTTGTAAAATAAAAAAATAACTTGGAGGAATAAATATAAAATGGAAGAAAAAGAAGAATTAGTAGATATACTTTTAACAACATATAATAGTAATCAAAAATTCTTAAAAAAACAATTAAATAGTATATTAGATCAAACACATAAAAATATTAAACTTATAATTAGTGATGATAAATCAACAAATTCTAGAGTATTAAAAACATTAGAAGAATACGAAAAAAAAGATAACAGAGTTATAGTTTATGCTCAACCTAAAAATTTAGGTTATAATAAAAATTTTGAATTTTTATTAAAACAATCAAAAGCAGATTATATAATGTTTTGTGATCATGATGATATATGGCACAAGGACAAAGTAGAAAGATCTTTAAATAAATTAAGAGAAGAAGGAGTTAGTTTAGTTTATACTAATTCTACACAAATAGATGAAAATGATAAATTGTTAAAAAAAGATTATTTTAAATATAAATGTATGCCTTTAATAAAAGGAAAAAATAATCATTTGGCAATTTCAAGATATGCAGGACTTGGATGTTCACAAATTTTTACTAAAGAAGTAAAAGAAAAGATTATACCATTTAAAAAAAGTGTTATGGCACATGATTGGCTTGCAGGGTTTGTTGCAAGTGAATTAAATGGTATTGATTACATAGACGATTCTTTATTTGATTATAGATTACACACAAATAATGTATTTGGAGGAAGAAGCTTATCACAAAATCTAAATAGATGGAAAGAAAATAAAGGAAAAAGTTATGAATCTTTTTTAGAGTATAGAAATAACGTTATAGATTCTGCTTATTTAGATGGTGTCAAAATGTGTTTGGATTATTGTGAAAATGAAAAAGATAAAGAATTTATTGAGAAGATTATAAAATATTATGAAAATTTAAAAAAATCAAAATATATTAATTTTCACTTAATTAAATATTTTAGATTTTTGGGAGGAAAAAATCTTTTTAAAAAAATGATAAAAGAAATAGCAATATTTCATTTGCCAATATTATCTTGTATTATGTTTAAAAAGATATAAAGGAAGGACAAAAAATGGAGTTTATTAAATCAGTATTCAAAAATAAAAAATTAATATTGCAATTAGGAAAAAATGATTTTAGAAATAGATTTGCTAGTACAAGCTTAGGATCATTATGGGGATATGTACAACCATTTATATATATGTTTACATATGTAATAGTATTTCAATATATTTTAAAAACAGGAAGTGCAGGTAATGACCCATATCTAGTTTGGTTTTTACCAGGTATGGCAATGTGGATGTGTGTAAATGATTCTATAATGAGTGCAAGTAGTTCAATAAGAAATTATAGTTACTTAGTAAAAAAAGTAGTTTTTCCAGTTGATATTATACCTGTAATTTCAATTGTTGCTACGGCATTTATATCACTATTTTTATTTGCAATAGTTATAGTTGTATGTTGTGCATTTCGTTATGTTCCAAACTTTTTAATGATATTATATATATTAATTAGTGCATATGCATTTATAATATCAATAACAAGATTTACATCTGCACTTTCAACATTAGTACCTGATTTTTCACAATTACTAGGTGTTATAATGCAGTTATGTTTTTGGTTTACACCAATTGTATGGAATTTAAGTATGTTAAATGGACATCAAAAATTACTTACATTATTTAAGTGCATGCCATTTACATATTTAGTAACTGGATTTAGAGATGCATTTATAGAAGGAAATATAGTATTAGAACAACATGGATTTTATACAATTGTATTTTGGGTAATAACAATTGTTATGTTTGTATGGGGAAATTATATATTTAAGAAAAATAAAAAAGATTTCGCAGATGTGTTGTAAACAATTATGAACATTTTATAATATTTTTATATTTTTACTACGAAAATACAAAAATATTATTTAAGAGATTAGGAGGCAATAATGGATAAAACTGATAATGATACAGTAATAAAAATAGAAAATTTAACAAAAGAATATAAAATGTTTGCCAGAAAAAAAGATAGATTTCTAGAAACTATAATTCCTGGATATACAAAACATGGAGTTTTTAAAGCTTTAGATAACTTTTCTTTAGAAATAAAAAAAGGAGAGGTATTAGGAATACTTGGAAAAAATGGAGCTGGTAAATCAACTTTATTAAAAATAATAACAGGTGTTGTAACACAAACTAGTGGAAATATAGAAGTAAATGGAAAAATAAGTTCACTTTTAGAATTAGGTGCAGCATTTAATCCAGATCTTACAGGACTTCAAAATATATATCAACATGGTCAAGTAATGGGATTAACTAAAGAACAAATTGAAGAAAAAAAACAAGATATAATAGATTTTGCAGACATAGGAGATCACTTATATCAACCAGTTAAAACTTATTCTTCTGGTATGTTTGCGCGTTTAGCATTTGCTTGTGCTATAAATGTTGAACCAGATATTTTAATTGTAGATGAAGTTTTATCTGTTGGAGATATGGCCTTTCAATTAAAATGTTTTAAAAAATTCGAACAATTTAAAGAAAAAAATAAAACAATAATTTTTGTAAGTCACAGCATTAATGATATCTTAAATAATTGTAACAGAACAATAATATTAGACTCTGGTAAAAAAATATTTGATGGTGGGGTAAAAGAAGGAGTAGACAATTATAAGAGATTAATAACAGGAATGTTAAGTGACAAAAACAATGAATTTAGCAAAAACAAAGAAAAAGAAGAATTAAAAGGCAAAAAAGTGGCAGTTAGTGTTGATGACGAAAATGCTGAATGGAAAAAATGTTTTACAGTAAATCCAGATATGTTAACATATGGTAATAAAGAAGCTGAAATAATAGATTTTGGTATGTTTAATTCAAAAGGGGAACCTGTAACATTATTAGATAGTCAAGAAGAAATAACTGTAAAAGTTAAAGCATTATTTTACAAAGATATAGAATGTCCAACATTTTCAATGACAATTAAAAACTTTAATGGAAAAGAAATGTGTGGAACAAATACAAGCTTTAGAAATGTATACACAGGACTTTGTAAAAAAGATGAAACTTATATATGTGAATTTAAACAAAAATTCAAATTAGCACCAGGCAAATATACAGTTTCTCTAAGTTGTAGTAGATATGATGCAAATGGAGAAATAGTTGTTATAAATAGAAATTATGATGCTTTAATATTTGAAACAATGTCAACAACACCAATAGTTGGATGTTTTGATATAGATACAGTAATAGATTTTAAAAAAGCAAATTAGGAGAAAAAATATGCAAGAAATTCATTTATTTATATTATGGGAAAATGCATTGTACAAAAAGCAAGAGATTTTAAAAGATATGCAAGAAAGCTTTGATATTCTTGGTATGTATAATATAACATGGAGTAAAGAAAAATTTTCTGAAAACTTATCAAGATTTTATGGAACAAATTTACCTAAAGGATGCGGAAAAGAAGAACATTGTGGAAATGGAACTTTTTTGCTTGTTGTAGTTAGATGTAATAATCCTAAATATGAAGATAGAGATACATCAAAAGGAATTCAAAGAGTAAATACATCTATGTTTGATAAAAAAACATATTATAGAGAATTAACAGGTGGAGGACATAGAGTACACGCAACAAATTCAGAAATAGAAACAAACCATGATTTAACATTATTACTTGGTAAATCAATAAAAGATTTTGTTAAAGAAAATAATTCTTGGGATGGTAATGAAATAAATTTACAAAAAGATTTATTTGGGGCTAATGGATGGAGTGATGCAAAAGAAATGTTTTATGCATTAAACAATTGCATAAATTATGCATTACTTAGAAATTATGAAACATTACCAGAAGAAATATATGTAAATGAACACAATGATATAGATATAATATGTGATTCGTTTGAAAATGCAGCATATGTATTAAATGCAAAAAAAGTTTTTAATGAAGAATATAGAGTTCATTATAAAGCAATGGTTGGACAAGGCTTTGCAAACTTTGATTTAAGATACATTGGAGATGATTATTATTTTAAACAATTAGAAGAAGATTTATTAAAAACAAAAATATATAATGAAAAAGGTTTTTATACAATATCTAATGACTATTATTTTTACACACTACTATATCATGCGTTATTGCATAAGCCAAGTTTTTCAGAAGATTATAAAAATAGATTATCAAAAATGAATAAAGAGTTTGAAAATCTAGAAAATGAACAACAATATTTAGAAATGTTGCAAAAATGGTTAATACAAAATGAATACATTGTAATAAAACCAATAGATAAATCAGTTCAGTTTAATAAGGAAAATGCAAAAAGATTATCACCATTAGTATATAAAGACAATTCTAGTATGGAAGAAGCAATAATACAAAATGAAGAATTAAAAAATGAAAACAAAAGATTAAGAGAAGAATTAGTAAATGTTTATAATTCTAAAAGTTGGAAAATAACAGAAGTTTTAAGGAAAATATCAAAAAAGATAAAAAATAGGGATTGATTTGTATGAAATTAAATTTAGATTTTTATAAAAATGAAATTAAATATAATGAATTATCTAGAGAAGAATTCTTAATAAATAATTATATAGGAAATTACAAAGAAGATGAATATGGCAAAATTATAGAAAGAGATAATAGTATAGAAAGTTTATATACATTATCAGATATGAGAAAAAATATAATCAGTTGGTATCCATTTGAAAAAGATTGCACAATATTAGAAATTGGTGCAAATTTAGGGCAAATAACAGGAGAACTTTGCAAAAATGCATCAAAAGTAGTTTCTGTAGAATTTTCTAAATTAAGAGGACAAGCAATTGCAAAAAGACACAATGATAAAAAGAATTTAGAGGTTATAGTTGGTAACTTAAAAGATATTAAGTTTGAAGAAAAATTTGATTATATAACTTTAATTGGAATTTTAGAATATGTACCAATTATATATCAAACAGAAAATCCATATGAAGATTTGTTGAAGTTTTTAAGTACTCTACTTAAAGATAATGGAAAGATGTTAATTGCAACAAATAATAAGTTTGGTATGAGAAATTGGGCTGTTATAGATTCAAATGATAGAGACTTAGAATATGATGCTATAATTTCTAAAATAGATAACACAAAAAGTCAATATCTTTCTAAAAAGACAATTGATAAATTAATACAAAAAGTAAATTTAGGACAAGCAAAATATTATTATCCACTTCCAGACTATAAATATACAAATGTAATATTTACAGATAAATTTTTACCAAATGAAAACAATATTCATAGAAATATGACATTTTTTAAAGACAGTTATATAGTGAATTTTCATGAGAATAATGCATATTTACAAATATTTGAGGAAGATGAAAATTTATTTAAGTTTTTTGCAAATTCATATTTTATAGAAGTAGGTAAAAATTTGACAGAAAATAATATTAAATATGTATCTTTTTGGAATAACAGAAAACCTGAATATAAATTAAAAACTATAATGGAAGAAGATAAAGTTTACAAATATCCAGAAAACAAGCTTGCAAAATCTCATATTGAAAAAATTAAAAACAATATAGATGTCTTAAATAAAGCAAACATTAAAGTTTTAGATCAATATGATGAAGAAAAAATTATAAGTACTATTATAACAGAAGCAAAATCATATGATGAATATGTTTTAGAAGAAGGTAATAAAAACGGAATAGATGGAATTATTAAAGCAATTAATGAATTTAAAGAAAAAATATTAGATAAATTAGAAATAACGAATAATGTTAATAATGTATTTGATAATTATGATATTTTTTATAAAAAAGAAGAAATAAAAGATTTAACTTTTGTAAAAAATGGTTTATGGGATTTGAATTTTCAAAACTGTTTTATAAAAGATAATGAACTATATGTATATGATCAAGAATGGGAAGATGATAAAGTACCATTAGAATTTATTATATATAGAGGAATAGAAATTTTTACACAATTAAGAAATATTATAAATATAGACGAACTATATGTAAAATTAGGTTTAAAAAAATATAAAGCATTATTTGATAGATTAGAAGAAAAAATAGATAGTAGAATATATAATAATTCAATACGTCTTGCAAGTCATAGACCAATGAAAAATGTAAGAGGATTTATTGTTGAAAATAGTGATTTAAAAACTAAAAATATATTTTTAAGTAGTGAACTTCAAAAATTAGAAAGAGTAAACAATATAACAGAAGAAGAAATTAATCAAATGAAAAATCAAATTGAAGTTCAACAAAATACTATAAATGAAATTGAAAATTCAAAGGGATGGAAATTAACACTAAAAATAAGAAAAATAGTTTCTTGTTTTAAAAGAAAAGAGGAAAAATAGATTATGGGCGAAAAGAAAAGAATCAGAGATATATTATTTCCAGAAGGAAGCAAATTAAGAAATTTTTTAAGATTAATAAATAAAATATTAAAAAATTTAAATACTCAAAATATTAAAAAGTTTTTTAACTTAGTAAAACAAAATGGCTTTAGAAAAGCTTTAAAGGATACAAAAAATATATTATCTGGAAGAATTGAAGTAGATAGAAAAACAACTTATCAAAAATGGATAGAAGAAAATGAGCCAACAGAAGAAGAGTTGAAGGAACAAAGAAATACTAAATTTGAAAAAAATCCAAAAATAAGTATATTAGTACCATTATTTAATACACCAGTAAACTTTTTTGATGAACTAGTTCAATCATTAATAGATCAAACATATACAAATTGGGAACTTTGCTTAGCAGATGGAAGTGAAACTCAAAATCCAGAATTAATGAAAATAGTGGAAAAAGATTCAAGAATAAAATACAAATTTATAAATGAAAACAAAAATATTGCTGGAAATACAAACGAATGTCTAACATTAGCAACAGGAGATTTTATAGCATTACTTGATCATGATGATTTACTTCCAATATTTTCTTTGTATGAAATAGTTAAGGCTATAAACGAAAATCCAGGTGTTGAATTTATATATACAGATGAAGATAAAATAATGAGAGTAAAAGAAAATAGAGTAGACCCATATTTTAAACCGGATTTTTCACCAGATACTTTAAGAGCAAATAATTATATAACTCATTTTAGTGTTTTTAGAAAAGATATAATGGACAAACTTGAAGGTGAAAGAAGCAAATATGATGGAGCACAAGATTATGATTTGATTCTTAGAATGTCAGAGATTACAACAAATATTGTTCATATTCCAAAGATATTATATCATTGGAGAATACATCCAAATTCAACAGCAGAAATGCCAGATGCAAAACCATATGCTTATGAAGCGGGAAGAAAAGCAGTAGAAGATCATATTACAAGGCTAGGATTAAAAGGAACAGTTGACTTTGGAGAAACACCAGGAGTATACCAAGTACAATATGATGTTATAGGAGATCCAAAAGTTTGTATATTGATTCCTAATAAAGATGCTGTTGAAACACTAAAAACTTGTATAAATTCATTATTAAAATATACAACATATAGTAATTATGAAATAGTTGTAATAGAAAATAACAGTACAGAAAAAGAAACATTTGAATATTATGAAGAATTAAAGAAAAATAGTAAAATTAAAGTAGTATATTATCCAATAAAACAATTTAATTATTCTGGAATAATTAATTATGGAGTTAAAAATTGTGATGGAGAATATGTATGTCAATTAAACAATGATACAGAATTAATTACACCTAATTGGATAGAAAAAATGTTAGGATTTGCTCAACAACATGATATTGGTGCAGTAGGTGCAAGATTATACTATCCAGATGGTACAATTCAACATGCTGGAATTGTTGTAGGAATTTGTGGGTTAGCAGCAAATATGTTAACAGGACTTCCAAAAGGAAATCATGGATATTTTGCTAAAGAAAGTTTGATTCAAGATATGAGTGCTGTTACAGGTGCATGTTTGTTTAGTAGAAGAGATATATATGAAAAAGTTGGATATATGGATGAAGAAAATTTTGTAGTAGCATTTAATGATGTGGATTTCTGCTTAAAAATTGGACAACTTGGAAAACGCATAGTTTATAATCCTTTTGTTGAATTTTGGCATTATGAATCAAAAACAAGAGGATATGAAGATTCGCCTGCTAAAAAAGAAAGATTTGAAAGAGAAAGTAACAACTTTAAAAATAAATGGAAAGATTTTATTGAAAAAGGTGATCCATATTACAATATTAATTTAAGAGATGATACAGCACAATATGAAATAAAGAATTATAAAGTAACAAAATAAAAGATGTAAAAAAGAAAGGAAAAACAAAAATGGATAAAATATCAGTTATAGTATCTTGTTACAATGAAGAAAAAGCATTACCATTATTTTATGAAGAAATGGAAAAAGTAAGAACAAAAGATTTTGAAGGAATTGATTTCGAGTATATTTTTGTAGATGATGGCTCAAAAGATAATACATTAAAAGAAATGAAAGAATTAAAAAGTAAAGATGATAAAGTAAGATTTATTTCTTTTTCTAGAAATTTTGGAAAAGAAGCAGCTATGTTTGCTGGTATAGAAGCAAGTACAGGAGATTATGTTACATTAATGGATGCAGATTTACAAGATCCTCCTGCACTTCTTAGAGAAATGTATGACACAATAAAAAATGAAGGATATGATTGTGTTGGTACAAGACGTGTTACAAGAAAAGGTGAGCCACCAATAAGAAGTTTCTTTGCAAGGATGTTTTATAAAATAATAAATAAAATGTCAGACATAGAAATGGTAGATGGAGCAAGAGATTATAGATTAATGACAAGACAAGTAATAGAATCTATAAAATCATTAAAAGAATATAACAGATATTCTAAAGGTCTATGGAGTTTTGTAGGATTTAAAACTAAATGGCTTGAATATGAAAATGTAGAAAGAGTTGCAGGAGAAACAAAATGGTCTTTTTGGAAATTATTTAAATATGCATTAGAAGGAATAACAGCATTCTCAACAACACCACTTATAATATCATCAATTGTAGGAGTATTATTTTGTTTAATATCTTTTATAATGATTTTAATTATTATTATAAGAACATTAGCATTCGGAGATCCTACAAGTGGATGGCCATCATTAGTATGTATAATCTTCTTTGTTAGTGGTATTCAATTATTTTCTTTAGGAATTATTGGACAATATTTATCAAAAACATATTTAGAAGTTAAAAATAGACCTATATATATAGTAAAGGAAACAGAAAAAGACTTTATTAAAAAATAATAAGGGGGAAATATAATATGAAGATTAATAAAATAATTAAATTTATTTTAATAATGCTAATAAGTTTTTGTACAATACAATTTTTACCAAACAATACAGTTGAAGCTGCTTCAAAACCTAATTTAAAAGTGACCTATAGTTATGATGCTAAAAAAGATGTGGTAATTGTAAAAGTAAAATCAAATATTAAATTGAAAAAAACTAAACCAAGCTGGACATTAAGTAAAAATAAAAAAATATATTCAAAAAAATTCTATGTAAATGAAACATATTCAACTAAATTTACAGCTCAAAATGGAAAAAGCAAAACAATAAAAATAAAAGTGAAAAAAATAAAGGGACCTAAAGTAACAGTTAGATACAAATATGATAAAAATACAAATAAAGTAAAAGTTACAATAAAGTCTAATAAAGTATTGAAAAAAAATAGTGTTAATAATAAGTGGACTTTAAGTAAAAACAAGAAAACTTTTACAAGAGTTTTTTCTGTAAATACAAAATTTAATGTGACATTAAAAGATAAATATGGAAACAAAACTAAAAAAGAAATAAATGTAACAGGTATAGATAAAACAGGTCCTAAAATGACAATAAAATATTCATATAATTCTATAAACAATACAGTAACAGTTATTGCAGTAGCTAATGAAGAATTAAAAAATACAAAGCCTAGTTGGACTTTAAGTACAGATAAAAAAGTGTATACAAAAATATATGCCAAAAATGAAAAACAATATACAACAGAATTTCAAGATAAATATGGAAATAAAACAAAAGCCAATATACAAGTTGTACAAATAGATGATAAAGGTCCACAAGTTACTATTTCTACAAAGTATAATTCAGATAAAAGATCAGCAGTTGTAACAATTGTTTCTAATGAAGAATTATACAATATAGATTTAACATGGACTTTAGCAAATAACAAGAAAACTTGTGAAATAAAATATAAAAGAAATGGTACATATAATATTGTTTTACAAGATAAATGGGGAAATAAAACAAACAAAATAATAAAAATATCAGGATTAATTGCAAAAGGAATAGATGTATCTCAACATAATAGTAGAATAAATTGGGCGGAAGTTCAAAAAGAAGAAATAGATTTTGTTATATTGCGTTTAGGATGGATTGGAAATAAAGAAAATCATACTTTAGATACATTTTTTAAAGAAAATTATGAATCTTGTGTAAGATTAGGAATACCAGTAGGAGTTTATGTTTATTCTTATTGTGAAGATGAAGAGGCTACTAAAAGTGCAGCTAAATGGACAGTAGAACAATTAAAGGACAAAAAAATAACATATCCAGTTTTTATAGATATGGAAGATAGTCAAATAGAAAACTTAGATGTTCAAACATTAACAGATATATCAAAAACATTTTGTGAAGAATTAAAAACATCCGGTTACAGTAAAGTTGGAATATATGCAAATAAGAACTGGCTAGTAAATAAATTAGATGTATCTCAATTATCTAAATACAGTATATGGCTTGCACATTATACAGATAAAACAGACTATTCTGGAAGATATGATATGTGGCAATATACAAGTTCAGGAACTGTAAATGGAATAATAGGAAATGTTGATATGAATTATAGTTATAAAATATATTAAAAAAATATATCAAAGTTATAAAATTTTTTTAACTTTGATATATTTTTTTATTAGGATAAAACTATTAAAATGTATTGACAAAAATGATTTAGAATGTTATATATAATATATAAACAAAAGAGGAGAATGATAAAAATGAAAAAATAATTTTGGAAATAAAATACAAATAAGTAATAGCTTTTAATTATAAGTTATTACTTATTTTTGTATAGCTTTTTATCAAAAAGGAGGAAAGATGAAAAAGAATAAAGGTATAACATTGATTACACTAGTAATTACAATAATAATATTATTAATATTAGCTAGTATAAGTATAGTAATGTTAACGGGAGATAGTGGATTTTTTGGAAAAGCACGTCTAGCAAGAGAAAACACAGAGAAAGCAGAATATAAAGAAATAATAAAAATGGCACAAGCAGAAGATAATATAACAACAGATAGACTTAGAGGAAAAGAAACAAAGTTAAACGGAATAGCAGAGATACTAAATAAGGATAAAAAACTTGGAGAAGGAACAGGAACACAAATAAATAAAGAATACCAAGATAAAGAAAATCCAAGGCTAGTAGTAAAAACAAAAGAAGGTTGGGTATATATAGTAACAGTAGATGGAATAAAAGAATTAGGAAAAGTAGATGGAGATATACCATTAGACATAGATGTAAAAAATGGAGATATAAAATACATATATGAACCTAATTATTGGACAAATAGTGATGTAGAAGTAAGCCTAAGTATAGCAAAAGAAGAATATAAAGAATTTAAAATACAATATTCATATGACCTAAAAACATGGAAAGATTATACAGAGAAAATAGTAGTAGAAAATAATAAAGCAATATACTCAAGAATAACAACAGGAACATCAGTAAGTGAAAGTTATGCAACAGGGAATGTAATAAATATAGATAAAAAAGAAGCAGAAATAAGTACAGCAATGAATTCAAGTAATGTAACAACAAAAGGATTTACAGTAAATGTAGGAGTAAAAGACGAAAACTCAGGATTAGGAAAAATAGTATGGTATTATAAAAAATCAGATGCAACAAGTTATACAAGTGAAGAGGTAATTTATAAAGAATTGCACAGTATACAATCAGGAGAAACAACTGCAGTAACAAAGAGTAAAACATATGATAACTTAACAAGTGGAACATATAATGTGTATGCAGAAATATATGATGTAGCAGGAAATATAACAAATGCAAATAGTAGTGATAAATCATTAGAAATAACACTAGGAACAGTAGCAGGACTAACAACAGCAAATACAACATTTAAAGCAAATCCAACAGGATGGACAAATGGAAAAGTAACAATGACAGCAAGTACAAATGTAAGCGGATATACAATTCAAACAACAAAAACACCAACAGTAGAGTCAAGTTGGAAAGATACAGCAAGTCAAGAATTCACAGAGAACGGAAAAATATATGCAAGATTATGGGACGGAACAAATGCCGGAGGATACAGTACAGGAAATGTAACAAATATAGATACATTAGCACCAAAAGGCTTTACACCAACAGCGACAAGCACAACAAAAAGTATAACAGTAAGTGCAAATACAACAGATGCAGAAGCAACAAATACGAGTGCAAGCAGTGGAATAGCAGGATATAGATT